>NZ_CP026167.1:1208130-2416260 GCF_002902985.1 Leclercia sp. LSNIH1
TCCGAAGCTGCTGTCGAACTTCTTCGCGCAGACCGAAGCGCTGGCGTTCGGTAAAGCGCGTGACGTGGTTGAGCAGGAGTATCGCGATCAGGGTAAAGATCCGGCGACCCTGGATCACGTGGTGCCGTTCAAAGTGTTCGAAGGCAATCGTCCAACTAACTCCATCCTGCTGCGTGAGATCACCCCGTTCAGCCTGGGCGCGCTGATTGCCTTGTATGAGCACAAAATCTTCACCCAGGGCGCGATCCTGAACATCTTCACCTTTGACCAGTGGGGCGTTGAGCTGGGCAAACAGCTGGCTAACCGCATCCTGCCTGAGCTGGGTGATAACCAGGATATTAGCAGCCACGACAGCTCCACCAACGGCCTGATTAACCGTTATAAAGCCTGGCGCGCATAATTCTGCTGCGGTCTGTCTGCCCGGTGGCGCTACGCTTACCGGGCCTACAAAACCCCCGTAGGCCGGGCAAACGGAGTGCCGCCCGGCAGATCTGCACAAAATATAAACAAAAAATATAGATCCCCGTCACATTTTTGCGTTATACAGGAATCTCGTCCCGGAGAATGAGGTGCTGTATGACATCCCTGACTCGCCCGCGTGTTGAGTTTATCTCAACCATTCTGCAGACCGTGCTGAACCTGGGTCTGCTGAGCCTTGGCCTGATCCTGGTCGTCTTCCTCGGTAAAGAGACGGTGCATCTGGCTGATGTGCTTTTCGCCCCTGAGCAAACCAGCAAATACGAGCTGGTTGAAGGGCTGGTGGTTTACTTTCTCTACTTCGAATTTATCGCCCTGATCGTCAAGTACTTTCAGTCTAGCTTTCACTTCCCGCTGCGCTACTTTGTCTACATTGGTATCACCGCGATTGTGCGACTGATCATCGTCGATCATAAATCGCCCCTCGACGTGCTGCTCTACTCGGCGGCTATCCTGCTGCTGGTGGTTACCCTCTGGCTGTGCAACTCGAAGCGACTGAAACGGGAATAAAAAAAGGGCGGCCCGAGGGCCGCCGAAAACAGTCACAAGTTTGGATCAAGACATCAAGGCAAAGTTGAGGGTTGCAGTGGAATAACAATGAAACTTAACCTTTCACGCCTCCCGCGGTCAGGCCGTTCACCAGCCAGCGCTGGGCCAGCAGGAAGACGACGGTGATCGGGATAGCGGAGAGGACAGCGGCTGCGGCAAAGTCGCCCCACAGATAGTTTTGCGGGTTGAGGTATTGCTGCATCCCTACCGCCAGGGTGTAGCTGTTCACATCACGCAGCAGCAGTGAGGCGACCGGCACTTCGGTGATGGCGGCGATAAACGACAGAATAAAGACCACCGCCAGAATCGGCACGGAGAGTGGCAGCAGCACCAGACGGAACGCCTGCCACGGGGTGGCGCCATCCAGCGACGCGGCCTCTTCCAGCGAGTTGTCGATGGTTTCGAAATAGCCTTTGATGGTCCAGACGTGCAGCGCGATCCCGCCGAGGTAGGCGAAAATCACCCCACCGTGGGTGTTCAGACCGATAAACGGCACATACTGGCCGAGGCGGTCAAACAAGGCGTACAGCGCCACCAGGGACAGGACCGCCGGGAACATCTGGAAAATCAGCATCCCTTTCAGCAGCGTCGCTTTCCCTTTGAAGCGCATACGGGCAAAGGCGTAGGCGCAGGTGGTGGAGAGCGTCACGATACCGATCGCGGTGATGGTGGCGACTTTCACCGAGTTCCACAGCCACAGCAGCACCGGGAACGGCGGCGGGGTGACGCGGCCATCAGCATGTTCCACGCTGAAGCCCAACGCTAACTTCCAGTGCTCCCAGGAGATTTGCTCCGGGATCAGGCTACCGGTGGCGAAGTTACCCGAACGCAGGGAGATGGCGATAACCATCAGCAGCGGGAACATGATTGCCGCGATAAAAATCAGCAGACCCAGGTGGGTGATCAGTAAACGTAATTTCTGCGATTTGGGTTGGACCATAGCCATTTTCAGTACCCTCCTTAGTCAAACTTCATGCGGGTTGCTTTCAGGTTCACGATTGCCAGCGCGCCCACCAGCAGGAAGATCAGGGTGGCAATCGCTGCCGCCAGACCGAAGTCCTGACCACCGCCGCCTTCGAAGGCGATGCGGTAGGTGTAGCTCACGAGCAGGTCGGTATAACCGGCTGGCGTAGTGGTGCCGAGACGGTCCGGGCCACCGTTGGTCAACAGCTGAATCAACACGAAGTTGTTAAAGTTAAAGGCGAAGCTGGCAATCATCAGCGGCGTCAGCGGCTTGATCAGCAGCGGGAGCGTAATCTTAAAGAAGTTCTGGAACGGGGTGGCTCCGTCCATGGCCGACGCTTCATACAGGTCATCCGGGATCGCCTTCAGCAGCCCCATGCACAGGATCATCATGTACGGATAGCCGAGCCAGGTGTTGACGATGATGATCATGCTGCGGGCGGTAGTCGGGTCGCTGAACCACGCCGGTTTGATACCAAACAGGCTGCTCAGCATCATGTTGATTTCACCAAAGCTCTGGTTGAACAGCCCTTTGAAAATCAGAATCGAAATGAACGACGGTACGGCGTAGGGCAGGATCAGCAGGACGCGGTAAATCGCTTTGCCTTTCAGGGCTTCCCACTGAACCAGGCAGGCCAGCACCATGCCAACGGCCACGGTCAGGATCACGGTCAGTATCGAGAAGACCACGGTCCAGACAAAGATGGCGAAGAACGGTTTCTGAATGCCTTCGTCGGTAAAGACGCGGGTAAAGTTATCCCAGCCGATGGTGACGGTATAGCCCGGGCTGAGCTTATCGTCGCCCCAGGTGCCGTCAGCATTCACGGACTGGTAGAAGCCGACGTCGTTATTCGGGCGGTACTTCACGCCGGTCTGGTTGTTGGTGAGCGTGCTGTCATCGCCCAGCGTGTACAGCGGGCGGGTGCCGGAGAACTGGCGCAGCGAGCTCATAATGACTTTGCTTTCGTCCGGCAGTTCAGCGGTAATCTGGGTCAGCGCCTGACGGTTCTGGGTGATGACGCGCAGGTTGGCGCGTTCCCCTTCCGGCAGGGCATCAGCTTCTTTCAGGGCCAGTTTCTGCTCGCCGCCAAATTTAAAGGCGTCGGAGACGTAATATTTGCCTGCGGCATCGTCGGTCAGCGCCAGCTTCCATTCGTCACCTGCGGGATAGAGACCAAAGTTAAAGGTCTTACCGGCCTGATAGGAACGATCCATCAGTACCTGCTGGGCGCGCTCCTGGGCGAGCTGGTTGGTGCTGCTGTAGTTGGTGAAAGCGATGGCGATGGTGCAAATAAGCGGGAACAGGACAAACAGCCCCATCCCGGCAACGCCTGGATAGACATAGCGCCAGGCGTAGGCTTTGCGGTTAGCAAAAATATAGAGGCCGACCGAGCTTAAAATCAGCGTCATGGCGGCAAACAGGTACTCCCCCTGGGCGTACATCAAAACAATAAGGTAACCCACCAGCAAACCCAGCAGACCAATCACTGACCATTTCAGCGTGTCGCTTTGCCACCAGTGTTTCTTTTTAACGACATCCATGGGGTTCTTCCTCTACAACTGTGAAAACTTATTGTCAGGTGGCGCTCCGCTTACCTGACCTACGGCTCGAACCGTAGTTGTAGGGCGGGTAAGCGAAGCGCCACCCGCCGCTTTTACTTACTTAGTGATACGACCCTGAGCATCTTTCAGCGCAGCATCCACAGTCTGACGACCGCTGGCGGCGTTGATCACCGCGGTACGGGTGGCGTACCAGAAGGCAGCCATCTGCGGGATGTTAGGCATGATTTCGCCCTTCTCGGCGTTGCTCATGGTGGCGGCGATACGTGGATCTTTCGCCAACTGCTCCTGGAAGGATTTCAGCGCGACGGCGCCCAGCGGTTTGTCCTTGTTCACTTCGTCCAGACCCTGATCGGTCAGCAGGTAGTTTTCGAGGAACTCTTTCGCCAGCTCTTTGTTCGGGCTGGCGGCGTTGATACCGGCACTCAGCACGCCAACGAACGGTTTAGACGGCTTGCCTTTGAAGGTTGGCAGCACCGCGACGCCGTAGTTGATTTTGCTCTTGTCGATGTTGGACCACGCCCACGGACCGTTGATGGTCATCGCGGTTTCGCCCTTGTTGAAGGCCGCTTCTGCGATGGAGTAGTCGGTATCCGCATTCATCTGTTTGTTCTTGATCAGGTCAACCAGGAAGGTCAGACCCGCTTTCGCGCCCGCGTTGTCCACGCCGACGTCTTTCACGTCGTATTTGCCGTTTTCAAACTTGAACGCATAACCGCCGTCGGCTGCAATCAGCGGCCAGGTGAAGTACGGCTCTTGCAGGTTGAACATCAGCGCGCTCTTACCTTTCGCCTTCAGCTCTTTATCCAGCGCCGGGATCTCTTCCCAGGTTTTTGGCGGGTTCGGTACGAGGTCTTTGTTGTAGATCAGGGAGAGCGATTCAACCGCAACCGGGTAAGCGATCAGCTTGCCGTTGTAGCGCACGGCGTCCCAGGTGAACGGGAACAGCTTGTCCTGGAAGGCTTTATCCGGGGAGATCTCGGCCAGCAGGCCAGACTGAGCATAGCCGCCGAAACGGTCATGGGCCCAGAAGATAATGTCAGGGCCGTCGCCGGTTGCAGCAACCTGTGGGAATTTCTCTTCCAGCTTGTCCGGGTGTTCAACGGTGACTTTAATGCCGGTATCTTTCTCGAATTTTTTACCCACTTCAGCCAGGCCGTTATAGCCTTTGTCGCCGTTAATCCAGATTACCAGCTTACCTTCTTCAATTTTGGCGAGCGCAGGTGCGGAAATCATCATTGCTGCAAGGGCGGACAATGCGAAAACGCGTGCGCCAGTCTTGATATTCATATCTGCCATCCTTTTTGGTGATGTGCTGTGGATACATTGAGGTGGTTCAACGTCGCTCAGTCTCCTTATTTGACATCCTCTTTCCATCCTCCTGGCCCCTACGCCCCACCCCCTCTTTATGTGATCTGCGTTGCATAAATTTCAGTTATGTGTCCTGGCGCACACAAAAGAGCGATGAATTTTGCCGGTGACATCACGAATTTTGCCTCCGCCCCCGGGGGGCGCTGGCGGAGTCCACTCTCTCATCCTCCCGCCTCCTCCCCCATAAAAAAGGCTGGGGGTGGAGGATTCGCGAAACGCCCCGATACCGCATAGTCAGCCCATATTGAATGTTTCTGTTGATGACAGGCTGTAACGAAGGGAGTAGGGCATGGCGAGCGTAGAACTGCGTAACGTAACGAAAGCCTGGGGTGACGTGGTGGTATCGAAAGATATCAATCTCGATATCCAGGAAGGTGAATTCGTGGTTTTTGTTGGCCCGTCAGGCTGCGGTAAATCCACGCTGCTGCGTATGATTGCCGGTCTGGAAACCATCACCAGCGGCGATCTGATGATTGGCGATACCCGCATGAACGATATTCCGCCTGCGGAGCGTGGCGTCGGGATGGTCTTCCAGTCCTATGCGCTTTATCCCCACCTCTCCGTTGCCGAGAACATGTCGTTCGGCCTCAAGCTGGCGGGCGCCAAAAAAGAGACCATCAACCAGCGCGTGACCCAGGTTGCTGAAGTGTTGCAGCTGGCGCATCTGCTGGAGCGTAAGCCGAAGGCCCTGTCCGGTGGGCAGCGCCAGCGCGTGGCGATTGGCCGTACGCTGGTGGCAGAGCCGCGCGTGTTCCTGCTCGATGAGCCGCTGTCGAACCTCGACGCCGCGCTGCGCGTGCAGATGCGTATTGAGATTTCCCGTCTGCACAAGCGTCTTGGCCGCACCATGATTTACGTCACCCACGATCAGGTCGAAGCGATGACTCTCGCCGACAAGATTGTGGTGCTGGATGCCGGTCGCGTGGCGCAGGTGGGTAAACCGCTGGAGCTCTATCACTACCCGGCAGACCGCTTTGTTGCGGGCTTTATTGGCTCGCCAAAGATGAACTTCTTGCCGGTAAAAGTCACCGCCACTGCCATCGATCAGGTTCAGGTTGAGCTGCCGAACCGCCAGCAGGTGTGGCTGCCGGTAGACAGCGTAAACGTCAACGTGGGGGCCAACATGTCCCTCGGGATCCGTCCTGAACATCTGCTGCCAAGCCACATCGCTGATGTGACCCTGGAGGGCGAGGTTCAGGTGGTTGAGCAGTTAGGTCACGAAACACAGATTCATATCCAGATCCCAGCCATTCGTCAGAACCTGGTCTACCGCCAGAACGACGTGGTGTTGGTAAAAGAGGGTGCCACATTCGCTATCGGCTTGCCGCCAGAGCGCTGCCATCTGTTCCGTGAGGATGGCACCGCATGTCGTCGGCTGCATCAAGAGCCCGGCGTTTAAGCAATCCCAATAATAAGCACGAAACCATCAGGTGAAGTGTTCAAAGAAAAGCAATGATCTCAGGAGATAGAATAATGATTACTCTGCGCAAAGTCCCTCTGGCACTCGCCATTGCGGCAGGCATCCTGTCTGCCCAGGCCGGCGCTGTAGACTTCAAAGGTTATGCTCGTTCTGGCATTGGCTGGACCGGGAGTGGTGGCGAACAACAGTGTTTCCAGGCAACAGGTGCACAGAGCAAATACCGTCTTGGTAACGAATGTGAAACCTATGCCGAACTGAAACTGGGTCAGGAAGTGTGGAAAGAGGGCGACAAGAGCTTCTACTTCGACACCAACGTAGCCTACTCTGTTTCTCAGCAGAACGACTGGGAATCAACCAGCCCGGCCTTCCGCGAAGCTAACGTGCAGGGTAAAAACCTGATTGAATGGCTGCCAGGTTCCACTATCTGGGCCGGTAAGCGCTTCTATCAGCGTCATGACGTTCACATGATCGACTTCTACTACTGGGATATCTCCGGTCCTGGTGCAGGTATCGAAAACATCGATCTGGGCTTCGGTAAACTCTCTCTGGCAGCGACCCGTTCTTCTGAGTCCGGCGGCTCTTCTGCATTTGCCGACTTCGATGCAAATGGCGACCGTATTTACGACAATATCGTACCAAACGATGTCTTTGACGTTCGTTTAGCCGGTATGGAAATCAACCCAGGCGGTACGCTGGAGCTGGGCGTTGACTACGGTCACACCAACATTCCTGACGACTACTACCTGCAGCCTGGCGCCTCTAAAGATGGCTGGATGTTCACCGCTGAACACACCCAGAGCATGCTGAAAGGCTTTAACAAGTTTGTTGTTCAGTACGCAACAGACTCCATGACTTCTAACGGTAAAGGTATTCCGCAGGGTGCGAGCCTGAACAACGACGGCTCCATGATCCGCGTTCTTGACCACGGTGCTGTCACCCTGGCTGACCAGTGGGATCTGATGTACGTCGGTATGTACCAGAACATCGACCTGGACAACAACAACGGTACCGAGTGGTGGACCGTCGGTGTTCGTCCGATGTTCAAATGGACGCCAATCATGTCCACCTTGCTGGAAGTGGGCTACGACAACGTCAAATCTCAGAAAACTGACGACACCAACAGCCAGTACAAAATCACCCTGGCCCAACAGTGGCAGGCTGGCGACAGCATCTGGTCCCGTCCGGCTATCCGCGTCTTCGCAACCTACGCCAAGTGGGATGAGAAATGGGGTTACGCGAACAATGGCGATGCAGGCTACACCTCTGGCGTAGCGTACAACGACACCTCCGCGAAAACCTTCAGCCGTGGCGACAACGATGAGTGGACCTTCGGTGCCCAGATGGAGATCTGGTGGTAAGTCGTAACACCTGATGTATTGACCTAAAAGAGGGGCGCAAGCCCCTCTCTTCATAGGGTGCTGCGCGCTATTGCCTGGCCACCGCAGTGCTAACGCAATCTGAGGTAAACATAATGAAAATGAAAAAAAGTCTCGTCGCGCTGTGCCTCTCCGCAGGTCTGCTGGCAGGAGCTCCTGCCATCACGCTTGCGAACGTCAATTTCGTCCCACAAAACACCAGCGCTGCGCCTGCGGTTCCGGCAGCCGCGCTGCAACAGCTGGTCTGGACGCCTGTCGATCAGTCCAAAACCCAGACCACCCAACTTTCTACCGGCGGCCAGACCTTAAACGTGGCGGGGATCGCCGGCCCGGTGGCGGCGTACAGTGTGCCGGCTAATATCGGCGAAATCACCCTGACGCTGACAAGCGTGGTGGAGAAACAGACCAGCGTATTTGCACCGAACGTGCTGATTCTGGATCAGAACCTGACGCCGTCTGCCTACTTCCCAAGCGAATACTTCACCTACCAGGAGCCGGGCGTAATGAGCGCCGATCGTCTGGAAGGGGTCATGCGCCTGACGCCAGCCCTGGGTCAGCAGAAACTGTACGTCCTGGTCTTTACCACCGACAAAGATCTGCAGCAAACCACCAAACTGATCGATCCGGCGAAAGCCTATGCCAAAGGCACCGGCAACGCCGTACCGGATATTCCGGACCCGATTGCCCGTCATGTGACGGATGGCCAGCTGAAGCTGAAAGTCTCCACTAACAGCACCTCCAGCGTGCTGGTCGGTCCGCTGTTTGGCTCCTCCGGTCCTGGCCCGGTCACCGTAGGCAATACCGCGGCACCGGTCTATGCTGCGCCAGCGGTTGCACCTGCTGCGGCTCCGGCTGCCGCGCCAGTCGTTGCCCCGGCCCCGGCGAAGAAGAGCGAGCCGGTACTGACCGATACCGAAGCCTACTTTAATCAGTCCATTAAGCAGGCAGTCGCAAAAGGTGATGTCGATAAAGCGCTGAAACTGCTGGATGAAGCAGAGCGTTTAGGCTCGACCACTGCCCGTTCCACCTTTATCAGCAGTGTAAAAGGCAAGGGGTGACCGTCTCCCCACAATGCTGATTTTGTCAGTAGTTTGGTGCGCCCCTATGGGCGCACTTTTTTTTGTGATTTACACCGCTGTTGCATCTCTGTTGCGATAATGTTCGCTAACTCACGTTTGCCCGCCCCCATTAGGCGTTTCTGCGATACAATAGCTTTACGTTATGTATTGGAGAGACTGGCATGTCACACCCCGCGCTTTTGCTCCTGCGTGCGCTGCGTTATTTTGACGAAATCCCTGCGCTGGAACCGGAGCAGCTCGACTGGCTGCTGCTGGAAGATTCCATGACTAAACGTTTTGAGCAGCAGGGCAAGAACGTCACCGTTACCCTCATTCAGGAGGGATTCGTCACGCCTGACGCGGTGGTGGATGAGCTGCCATTATTGCCGAAAGAGGCGCGCTACTGGCTGCGGGAGATCCTGCTCTGTGCCGACGGCGAGCCGTGGCTGGCCGGGCGCACGGTGGTGCCAGAATCCACTCTTACCGGGCCGGAGATGGCGCTGCAGCAGATGGGCAAAACCCCGCTGGGACGCTATCTGTTCACCTCCTCCGAGCTGACCCGCGATTTTATTGAAATTGGACGCGATGCCGGATTATGGGGACGCCGTTCCCGCTTGCGCTTAAGTGGTAAACCCTTAATGCTGACCGAGCTGTTTTTACCGGCGTCACCGTTGTACTAAGAGGAAGAGAAAATGGAGTGGAGTCTGACGCAGAACAAGCTGCTGGCGTACCACCGCCTGATGCGAACGGATAAGCCGATCGGTGCGCTACTGCTGCTGTGGCCGACCCTGTGGGCGCTGTGGGTAGCAACCCCCGGGCTGCCGCCGCTGTGGATCCTGGCGGTATTTGTGGCGGGTGTCTGGTTGATGCGAGCCGCGGGCTGTGTGGTTAACGATTATGCCGATCGCAAATTTGACGGCCACGTGAAACGCACCGCGAATCGTCCGCTGCCGAGCGGTGATGTCACGGAGAAAGAGGCGCGGACGCTGTTTGTGGTGCTGGTCCTGCTCTCCTTCCTGCTGGTGCTGACCCTCAACACCATGACCATCCTGCTCTCCGTGGCAGCGCTGGCCCTGGCCTGGGTCTACCCGTTTATGAAGCGCTATACCCATCTGCCCCAGGTGGTGCTGGGCGCCGCCTTTGGCTGGTCGATCCCCATGGCCTTTGCCGCCGTCAGCGAAAGTGTGCCGCTGAGCTGCTGGCTGATGTTCCTGGCCAATATCCTCTGGGCGGTGGCCTACGATACCCAGTACGCGATGGTTGACCGCGACGATGATCTGAAGATTGGCATTAAATCGACGGCCATTCTGTTTGGTCGTCAGGACAAGCTGATCATTGGGATTTTGCAGGTCGCGGTGTTGGCACTGATGATGGCAATTGGTTACCTGAACCAGCTGAACGGGGCATTTTACGGGGCGGTTGCGGCGGCGGGTGTGCTCTTTATCTACCAGCAAAAGCTCATTGCCAACCGCGAACGCGAGGCCTGTTTTAAAGCCTTTCTCAATAACAACTATGTCGGGCTGGTATTGTTCCTCGGCCTGGCGGTGAGTTACTGGGCATAAAAAAGCCGGGTGGCGGCTTCGCCTTATCCGGCCTACAATCTGGCAAACCCTGTAGGCCCGGTAAGCGTTAGCGCCACCGGGCGTTTTTTATTCGCCCTGCGTCGCGCTCTCAATCGTTAAGCGCACGTCAGAGGTGATCAGCTCTGCCAGCATCTGGTAAACCTTCATCGTCTCTTCCGGCTCGGCATCACCGCTGTCACTGATATAACCCTCATCACGTAGCGTCAATACCAGCGAACTGAAGACCGCTTTGTCGAAGAACTCCGGCGCGTTGATACCGTGCAGCATCGACAGACGCTGGGCCAGAGTACGGCTCTCTTTCTCCAGCGTACCGCGGTTGATCGACGGGTTGGCGCTCAGCAGCCAGAAGGTGATGGCGTAGCGCTGCACAGTCTCGCGCGCACCCGCCGCCAGCAGCTGTAGCGTGCGTGAGCGGGACGGGTTGATCACCAGAACGTCCTCTTTCTGCGTCATCAGCCCCTGGCGGACCAGCTCTTCAGTATGCTTATCCAGCACCTCTGCCAGCTCGTCGCTGTTCCAGCGCAGGAACAACTCGGCTTTCAGCATCGGGTAGAGAGCGGTGACATGCTCCAGCAGCGCCTGACGGCTGATCTGGCGATGCTGGGTCACGATGGCGGCCATCAGCGAAGGCAGCATCAGCATATGCGCGATGTTATTGCGGTAGTAGGTCATCAGCACCGCCTGCTCGCGCGGCAGAATGATGATATCGCCGATCGTGTCTTTCTCGACCTCGAACTTGTTCATCTGCAATGCGTGATCGATGAGCTCGCTGGCGCTGGCCGTCGGCACCGTGGCATCGGCGGCGTAGGGCACGTTGCGCATCAGGTTCAGGTAGCAGTCGATCTGCTCGGTCAACTGCTCGCGGGTAAGCGAGCGCTGGCGTGAGGCAAGCAGGGCGGTACAGCACAGGTTCATAGCGTTCGCCGCCCCGGCGTTGTTAATGCGTACCATCAGATCGGCAGCAATGGCGTTCACCGTCGGCGTCAGCCAGGCCGGACGCACCGCTTCGATCGGATCGATGGACTCACGCCACTCCGGTACACGGTGGTTGAGGTAGGTCATCAGCGGCATCGGCTCGCCGAAGTTAACATACCCCTGGCCGAGGTTACGCAGCTTGCTCAAACCACGCAGCATCTGCAGCAGGCTCTCTTTCTCTTTGGTGGCGCCGCGCAGCTCTTTGGCGTAGGTGCCCACTTCCATCACGTGCTCGTAACCGATGTAGATTGGCACCAGGGTGATAGGACGCGTACCGCCGCGCAGCATCGCCTGGATAGTCATCGACAGGGTGCCGGTCTTCGGATCGAGCAAACGCCCGGTACGGGAACGGCCACCCTCCACAAAGTACTCAACGGAATAGCCGCGGCTGAACAGCTCGCCGAGATACTCGCGGAAGACGGTGGAGTAGAGCTTGTTACCTTTAAAGGTACGGCGAATAAAGAACGCACCCAGACGGCGGAAGATCGGCCCTGCCGGCCAGAAGTTGAGGTTAATGCCCGCCGCAATGTGCGGTGGCACCAGCCCCTGGTGATAGAGCACGTACGAGAGCAGCAGGTAGTCCATGTGGCTGCGGTGGCAGGGGACGTAGACAATTTCATGGCCGTCATGGGCCAGCTGGCGCACACGCTCGGCGTTGTGCACGTTAATCCCCTGATAGAGACGGTTCCAGGTAAAGCTCAGGATACGGTCGCTGAGGCGGATCATCTCGTAGGAGAAGTTGGCGGCAATCTCTTCCATCAGGGCGATGGCGTTTTGCTGCGCCTTCTCATGGGAGATCTTTTTGCTGCGCGCTTCGTCTTCGACGGCACGGGCAATGGCTTTCGACGCCAGCAGCTTATTGAACAGATCCTGGCGAGCAGGCAGGCGCGGGCCTACCGCGGCAAGACGCTGGCGGGCAAAGTGCATACGCGCCACGCGGGCCAGCTTCTGGGCGATGGTTTTATCCGTGCCGTGCTCATCGGCCATGCGGCGCAGGGAGACGGAAGGTGAAAAACGGACAAAGCTGTCGCGGCCCAGCCAGTTGACGGCGAAAAACTTCTGCACCCCGTTGAGCATGCGCAACGGCGGATTCTCTTCGCCTTTATCGCGCCCCGGACGACGGCCAAACATCACCGATACCGGCACCATCTGCACATCCAGCAGCGGGTTGCTGCGGTGCAGGTCGAGGTAATCATGGAACAGCTTAATGGACTCTTCTTTCGGCGTGTACCAGGTGAATACGCGAGGTCCGCCGTGGATAAAGATGTAGCGTGGCAGTTGGGTGCCGTCGATCTCCAGCGGCTCCAGCGGATCCGGGAGATCGTGCGCCAGGCATTGGGCGCGGAGCGTCAGCAAGTCGGCCTTCGAGTTGTAAGGCAAAACGTACATAATAGGACGCGAGGTATCGAGTCCCAATTCCAGCGTGGGAACCGCCGGAATAGACTTGCTTTTTACCAGGACGCTTAATGGTAAATTAAGTAATTTGTAGTAAATTCGTGGCCAGCCAGACATAAACGATGTAAAGCCTCTGGTTAAAAATGCAATTGCGGCGCAAGGATAACAGAAAGCGCGCAAAATTTCTGTTGTTACCCGTCATACTTCCGGCGGCAGCGCAGCGCGCTTAAGCCACCGTTTCTGACGCTATTTTCGAAGAAAGGTTTCTTTTAATGGCCAACAATACCACTGGGTTAACCCGAATCATTAAAGCTGCCGGCTATTCCTGGAAAGGCATTCGTGCTGCCTGGATCAATGAAGCCGCTTTTCGCCAGGAGGGGGTAGCAGTCATCGCGGCGATTATTATTGCCTGCTGGCTGGATGTTGATCCCATCACCCGCGTACTCCTGATTGGATCGGTAATGTTGGTGATGATAGTCGAAATTCTGAACAGTGCGATCGAGGCGGTGGTCGACCGCATTGGCAGCGACTTCCATGAGCTTTCGGGCCGGGCGAAAGATATGGGCTCTGCCGCTGTGCTGATGGCGATTATCGTTGCTCTGTTTACCTGGGTCACGCTGCTTTGGGGGCATTTGCGATAAGCCTTCAGAAACCGAACAAGTCTCTGGTTTTTTATGCGGTTTGTGGTTCCAAAATCGCCTTTAGCTGTATATACTCACAGCATAACTGTATATACACCCAGGGGGCGGAATGAAAGCGTTAACGACCAGGCAGCAAGAGGTGTTTGATCTCATTCGGGATCATATCGGCCAGACGGGTATGCCGCCGACGCGTGCAGAAATCGCGCAGCGTCTGGGCTTCCGTTCTCCAAACGCCGCTGAAGAGCACCTTAAAGCCCTGGCGCGTAAGGGTGTGCTTGAGATTGTCTCCGGCGCGTCTCGTGGTATTCGTCTGCTCGTTGAAGCAGAAGAGGGCCTTCCGCTTGTCGGTCGTGTCGCCGCCGGGGAACCGCTGCTGGCGCAACAGCATATTGAAGGCCACTATCAGGTCGATCCGGGCATGTTCAAACCGAGCGCGGACTTCTTGCTGCGCGTCAGCGGGATGTCCATGAAGGATATCGGCATTCTCGACGGCGATCTGCTGGCGGTACATAAAACGAAGGATGTGCGCAACGGCCAGGTCGTTGTGGCGCGCATAGATGATGAAGTGACCGTTAAGCGTCTGAAAAAACAGGGCAACACGGTACAGCTGCTGCCGGAAAACAGCGAGTTTTCCCCGATTGTTGTCGATCTGCGTGAACATAACTTTTCCATCGAAGGGCTGGCGGTAGGCGTCATCCGCAACGGTGAATGGTTATAACCTCTTTCTGACAGACTGCGGCAACCCCGCAGTCTGCTTTTCTTTTTTCTCCCGGTCATACACATGTCTCTGCTGACTGCTTCAGACAAGGCGTTGTGGCGTCTTGCCCTCCCGATGATCGTCTCCAATATCAGCGTCCCGCTGCTGGGGCTGGTGGATACCGCCGTTATCGGCCATCTCGACTCTCCGGTCTATCTGGGCGGTGTCGCCATCGGCGCCACGGCAACCAGTTTCCTGTTTATGCTGCTGCTCTTTTTGCGTATGAGCACCACCGGTCTCACCGCTCAGGCCTATGGCGCGAAAGATCCGCTGCGTCTGGCCCGGGCGCTGGTGCAGCCGCTGATCCTCGCGCTCGGCGCCGGTCTGCTGATTGTGCTGCTGCGCACACCGCTTATCGATCTGGCGCTACATATCGTGGGTGGCAGCGAGGATGTCCTGCATCAGGCGCGGCGCTTCCTTGAGATCCGCTGGCTCAGCGCCCCGGCATCGCTGGCTAATCTGGTGCTGCTCGGCTGGCTGCTGGGGGTGCAGTATGCCCGGGCACCGGTGATCCTGCTGGTGGTGGGTAATCTGCTCAATATCGTGCTGGATCTATGGCTGGTGATCGGGCTGAAAATGAACGTGCAGGGGGCCGCCCTGGCGACCGCTGTCGCCGAATATGCCACCCTGTTGCTTGGCTTGTGGATGGTCTGGCGGGTGCTGGCTCTGCGCGGCATTTCCCTGGCGCTGCTGAAAGCGAGCTGGCGCGGCAATATCCGCAAGCTGCTGGCCCTGAACCGGGACATTATGCTGCGCTCGCTGCTGCTGCAACTCTGTTTCGGCGCGCTGACGGTGCTGGGCGCGCGTTTGGGGCCGGAGATTATCGCCGTTAACGCCGTGCTGATGACGCTACTCACCTTTACCGCCTACGCGCTGGATGGTTTTGCCTATGCGGTTGAAGCGCACTCCGGGCAGGCCTATGGCGCCCGGGAAAGCGGCCAGCTGCGCGAAGTATGGCGGGCAGCCTGCCGTCAGTCTGGCATGGTGGCGCTGGCCTTCGCGCTTGTCTATGCCCTGGCGGGTAACCCGATCGTGGCGCTGCTGACTTCGCTGCCAGAGCTGCGCGCGCTGGCGAGCCATTATCTTGTCTGGCAGGTGATTTTGCCGGTGGTGGGGGTCTGGTGCTATTTGCTCGACGGCATGTTTATCGGCGCAACCCGTGGCGCAGAGATGCGCAACAGTATGGCCGTCGCGGCCGCCGGGTTTGGTCTGACGCTGTTCACCTTGCCCTGGCTGGGTAATCACGGCCTGTGGCTGGCCCTGAGCGTTTTCCTGGCGCTGCGGGGGCTCTCTCTGGGCTGGATCTGGCGCCGGCACTGGCGCAACGGCACCTGGTTTCAATAACGGCTTCACCTTACTGAATGGTAAAAGATTCCGAATAACAAACCCAACGCCGCACGCTTATCTATAATTATTATCACGTCCAGCACGAAATCTATTTCAGGACGAACTTATCCTTAACGACCGAGCGAAGAGGAATCGATGATGAATAAAGACCAAGTCGGCGGTAACTGGAAGCAGATCAAAGGTAAAGTAAAAGAACAGTGGGGCGACCTGACTGACGATGACATGACCGTTATCGAAGGTAAACGTGACCAGCTGGTGGGGAAAATTCAGGAACGCTATGGTTATGAGAAAGACCAGGCGGAGAAAGAAGTTGGTGACTGGGAAACCCGTAACAACTATCGCTGGTAATTCAGCTCTACCCGCAGGTACACGGATGTACGCCCAGGGCGACCTTCAGGTCGCCCCTTTTTTTATGCTCAGCGCGGCTTCTTTTTCAGCTGGATAGAGTGGTCATGCTGGCAATTTTCCTGATGGCGGCAGGCCTCGACTTCTACGCAGTTGCGGCACAGACCGTGCGCTTCAATCACGTTGTGACGCAGGGCAAATCCCATCTTCGCCGCCAGAGTATGCATGATGTCTTCCACCCCTTCCGCGCCTTCTTCCTTCACGCTGCCGCAGCGATCGCAAATAAACATCGCTGAGGTGTGGGTAGGCTGATCGAAAAGGTGGCACAGCACATAGCTGTTGGTCGATTCCACTTTATGCACAAAACCCTGCTCAAGCAGAAAATCGAGCGCCCGGTATACGGTAGGGGGCTTCGCCTGCGGCTCGCTTTCGCGCAGCAGATCGAGCAGGTCGTAAGCGCTGATGGCCCCGTTTTGCAGGCTCAGCAGGCGCAACACTTCAAGGCGCTGCGGAGTCAGGCGCACATTGCGTTGCGCACAGAGCTTTTCGGCTTGCGCTAACAGTGCCTGCATTGTGGTCGTTTCCATTTTGCACCTCGAATAACGTGGAATAACAAACCGCCAGTTTACCATGTTCTGGCCTAAACGCCGAGATCCAGCAGGTGTGCTACCCTGACGAAAAACCACGGGGGACCAAAAGATGAAAAGACCGGACTGTATTCGACACTGGCGTGAGGTAGAAGGGGCCGACAATTCAACCTATCCCGATAGCACAGAGCGTTTCTCCATTGGCGCGCCCCTGGCTCGAGCGCTTGGCTTAGGCCGCCTCGGTATTCACCATGAACGTCTGCCGCCTGGGCGTCGTACCTCCTATCCACATGCCGAAAGCGATGAAGAGGAGTTTATCTTTGTGCTGGAGGGTTATCCCGAAGCCTGGATCAACGGGTATTTATGGAAGCTGGAGCCGGGGGACAGCGTAGGATTTCCGGCCGGGACGGGGGTTTGCCACACCTTTATTAATAACACCACTGAAGAAGTGCGGTTATTAGTGGTGGGCGAAGCCAATAAAAAATATAACCGAATTTATTATCCGCTAAATGCAGTATATGCCGCCACCCGTGAAGATCTCTGGATCGATCACCCGCCACAATTTTTTGGTCCGCATGATGGAAAACCCGGGCGAAAATAAATTCTTGTTCTATACCTATTTAAAGCAATAAGGAAATCAATAGCTTATCTAATACTAAAGTTTAAGACATATTTAGCTTCTAATACTTTTTTCACAGAGGACGTATTTCCCTGCGCGGCGTATAGCCGCCGGGGTTAATTTACCCAAAATAAGTCAGGTGTCCTGTGAAAATAAAACTCAAACTTTCTGTGGCGGGAATTGCCATCGGTATTCTTTTGTCTCATCAGGCTGGAGCCACAAATACCTGGACGGAAGCACGCGGCGATGCAATGGGCGGAACAGGCGTTGCATCGGCCCATTATGGCAGCGGGGTGTTAATTAACCCGGCGCTGTTGGCAAAATCAAAAGAGGAAGATGATGTCACCGTCATTTTCCCCTCCGTGGGAGCGCAAATTAGCGATAAAGACAATTTGCAGGATAAGATCGATGAAATCAGCGATGAGATCACCGACGATCGGCAGATGATCGACGATCTGACCGTGGCGCAGATCGCCGCCGATCCGCAAGGCACGCTTAGTGAGCTGCAGAGAGCCGCCGGCAGCCTTGCCGATCAGCTGGAATTTCTTGATGGCAAAACGGCGCATGCCAACGCCGGCGGCGGGATAGCCGTGAGCATCCCGGGTTCCGGCCTGTCGCTGGCGTTTGTCGCCAAAGCTAATGCCCATGCCCGCGTCAGCTCAGAAATCGATCCTCAGGACATCGATTTTTTACGCCGATTGCAGGGTAGCCCGGGAATGACCAACCAGATGGCGCTGAGCGCGGCGCGCAACGGCAGCGACGTGATTACCCGCAATCTTAACTCTGTTGCCATGGGCAGAGGGGCCATCGTCTCCGATTATGGCGTGGCGATTGCCCGTCAGTTTACGGTAAGCGACCTGCCGGTTTCGGTGGGCGTCACGCCGAAACTGCAGCAAACCTGGCTCTATAACTACACCACCTCCATTTATACCTACGACAGCGGCGACTTTAACAGCAGCCGCTACCGTAACGACGATACCAGTTTTAACGTCGATGTCGGCGTGGCGGTGGACTTTGGTGAGAACTGGACGGTGGGCCTGAGCGGGCAGAACCTCTTATCACGTGATATTGATACCAATGACATCCGCATTCTCAACGGGCGTACCGGGCAGGTGGTGAGCTATCAGGACACATACCAGATCCGCCCCCTGGTAACGGCGGGTGTCGCCTGGCATACCGGCCTGCTTACCCTCAGCGCCGATGGCGATCTGACCGAAACCCGCGGCTTTAAGAGTGAAGAAAACGCGCAGTATGTCGGCGTGGGGGCAGAAGTGACCCCGCTGAGCTGGCTGGCGGTACGCGCAGGCTTTCGCGGTGACGTGAGGGGCACCGACAGCAACGTCTTCACGGGCGGGTTAGGCTTTGCGCCGTTTAATACCGTGCATATCGATTTGACCGGTATTTACGGGGAAGATGAAACCTGGGGGGCCGGGGCCCAGTTGAGCCTGACCTTCTGAAGGCATCCGGAGGCGCTCGGCCTCCGGCGAATATGTGCTATAGTAGCGCCCCATTTTCACCAGATGCTTAAAACTTCGCCATGTCGTCAGAAAACTCGTCCCGCTATCCTGCCCACCGTTTTTCCATCGCGCCGATGCTCGACTGGACAGACAGACATTGCCGCTACTTCCTGCGTCTGCTGTCGCGCCACACCCTGCTCTATACCGAGATGGTGACCACCGGGGCGATCATTCACGGCAAGGGTGACTATCTCGCCTACAGCGAAGAGGAGCATCCGGTGGCGTTGCAGCTGGGCGGCAGCGATCCGGCGGCGCTGGCGCACTGCGCGAAGCTGGCTGAGGCGCGTGGCTACGACGAGATTAACCTCAACGTCGGCTGCCCTTCCGATCGCGTGCAGAACGGCATGTTTGGCGCCTGCCTGATGGGTAATGCGCAGCTGGTGGCCGACTGCGTGAAAGCGATGCGCGACGTGGTCTCCATTCCGGTGACGGTAAAAACCCGCATCGGCATCGACGATCAGGATAGCTACGAATTTCTCTGTGATTTCATCGGTACGGTGGCTGGCAAGGGGGAGTGCGAGATGTTTATCATCCATGCCCGCAAAGCCTGGCTCTCTGGCCTGAGCCCGAAAGAGAACCGTGAGATCCCGCCGCTGGATTACCCGCGCGTGTATCAGCTAAAGCGCGATTTCCCTCAGCTGACCATGTCCATTAACGGCGGCATCAAGTCCCTTGAAGAGGCGAAAGGGCATCTGCAGCATATGGACGGCGTTATGGTGGGCCGTGAGGCGTACCAGAACCCGGGCGTGCTGGCGGCGGTAGATCGCGAAATCTTTGGTGTGGACGTTGCCGATCGTGACCCGGTGGCGGTGGTGCGGGCGATGTACCCTTACATTGAGCGCGAGCTGAGCAACGGCACCTATCTGGGCCACATCACCCGTCATATGCTGGGGCTGTTCCAGGGTATTCCGGGGGCGCGCCAGTGGCGCCGTTACCTGAGTGAAAACGCCCATAAAGCGGGTGCCGATATCGAGGTGCTGGAGCAGGCGCTGCGTCTGGTGGCAGACAAACGATAATTTTCACCAATACTTCGTCAAATTCACCACGCCCGGCACCGCATTGCCGGGCGTTTGGTTTCATTATCAAGAGGTTATTTGTGGCACGGATCTTGTAACTATCACATCAGCGTATCGTTGTGATGCATTTGGGAGAGAGCCATGCTGGAACTACTTTTTGTGATTGGATTTTTTGTCATGCTGCTGGCAACCGGCGTCTCGTTGCTGGGGATCATCGCCGCACTGGTGGTTGCGACAGTGGTGATGTTTATCGGGGGACTGTTTGCCCTGATGTTGAAACTGTTGCCGTGGTTGCTGTTAGCCGTGGCGGTGGTGTGGGCAATACGGGCGATTAAATCGCCAAAACTTCCACGCTATCAGCGCAATAACCGTTTTCGTTACTAAGGTATTGAGCGGTTCGTCACATCCTTGCAACTTTTACGGCATCATCACTTAGAACAGAATAGGATTTAGTTATCGAATCTGTCACTATGACCGCCGTTAAAGAATTCATCGCGCTGTACCCTACATACAGCCGAACTAAAAAAAAGCAAAGCAAGAAAGGGCTTCCCAAGGGAAGCCCAATTTTTTATCAAGGGATAAGCAAACTCGATCCCTGCGTCGCCCGGCTCTCCAGCGCTTCATGCGCGCGTTGCGCATCACTCAGCGGATACTTCTGCGCCTCGGCCACATCCACCTTAATGACCCCGCTGGCAATCAACGAGAACAGCTCGTTGCTGGCCTCGACCAGTTCGTCATGGTTGGTGATATAGCCCTGCAGCGAAGGACGGGTGGCAAACAGCGACCCCTTCTGGTTAAGAATGCCGAGGTTAACGCCGGTCACCGGGCCGGAAGCATTGCCGAAGCTGACCATCAAGCCGCGACGTTGCAGGCAGTCCAGCGAGGCTTCCCAGGTGTCTTTCCCCACCGAGTCATACACCACACGCACCTTCTTGCCGCCGGTGATCTCTTTCACCCGCTCAACAATGCTCTCTTCACGGTAGTTAATCACCTGCCAGGCACCCGCCTGTAGCGCGCGCTGCGCCTTTTGCGCATTACCCACCGTGCCGATGAGTTTAGCCCCCAGCGCTTTTGCCCACTGGCAGGCGATCAGGCCCACACCGCCGGCGGCAGCGTGGAACAGAAACTGTTCGTCAGGTTTGATTTCGTAGGTTTTGCGCAACAGGTAGAAGACCGTCAGCCCCTTCAGGAAGGAGGCGGCTGCCTGCTCATAGGAGATGGCGCCGGGCAGAATCGCTGCTTTATCTGCCGGGACGTTATGGACCGAGCTGTAGGCGCCGAGAGCCGATTGCGCATACACCACGCGATCGCCCTCTTTAATATGTTTTACCGCACTACCGACTTTCACCACCACGCCCGCCGCCTCGGTACCCAGACCGCTCGGCAGAGCAGGGGGCGGATAGAGCCCGCTGCGGATGTAGGTGTCGATGTAGTTAATACCAATGGCTTTGTTTTCGACCTGGACTTCGTTCTCCCCAGGCGCGGTGGGAGTGAACTCTACCGCCCTGAGAACGTCCGGGCCGCCGTGTTTATGAAATTCAATACGCGTTGCCATGCTCCCTCCATTAGAATTAGAAAATATGGTAATCTTTCGACCCACTCTCTATCTCGGTAACTCCATTCACTATGGCAGGAAACAAACCCTTCAACAAACAGACTGAACCCCGGGAACGCGATCCCCAGTTAGCCGGATTAAAGGTCCCGCCTCACTCGATCGAAGCGGAACAGTCGGTGTTGGGCGGTTTAATGCTGGATAACGAACGCTGGGACGATGTCGCCGAGCGCGTGGTCACTGACGATTTCTACACCCGCCCGCACCGCCATATCTTTACCGAAATGGCGCGGTTGCAGGAGTCAGGCAGCCCTATCGACCTGATCACGCTCGCGGAATCGCTGGAGCGTCAGGGGCAGTTGGAGTCGGTAGGCGGCTTCGCTTATCTGGCTGAACTGTCAAAAAACACCCCAAGCGCGGCGAACATCAGCGCCTATGCGGACATCGTGCGTGAACGTGCGGTGGTACGCGACATGATTTCCGTTGCCAACGAAATCGCCGAAGCTGGTTTCGATCCGCAGGGGCGTAACAGTGATGAACTGCTCGACCTGGCCGAATCCCGGGTCTTTAAAATTGCCGAAAGCCGGGCCAATAAAGACGAAGGGCCGAAGAACATCGCCGACGTGCTTGATGCCACCGTGTCGCGTATTGAGCAGCTGTTCCAGCAGCCGCACGATGGGGTGACGGGCGTTAACACGGGCTATGACGATCTGAATAAAAAGACCGCCGGTTTGCAGCCGTCGGATCTGATTATCGTCGCCGCCCGTCCGTCGATGGGTAAGACGACCTTTGCGATGAACCTCGTCGAAAACGCGGCGATGTTGCAGGATAAACCGGTGTTAATCTTCAGTCTGGAGATGCCCTCCGAGCAGATCATGATGCGTTCTCTGGCCTCGCTGTCCCGCGTGGACCAGACCCGGATTCGTACCGGGCAACTGGACGATGAGGACTGGGCGCGGATCTCCGGCACCATGGGTATTCTGCTGGAAAAACGTAATATCTATATTGATGACTCCTCCGGCCTGACGCCAACGGAAGTGCGCTCCCGTGCGCGCCGTATCGCCCGCGAGCACGGCGGCATTGGCCTGATCATGATCGACTACCTCCAGCTGATGCGCGTCCCGTCGCTCTCTGATAACCGAACGCTTGAGATCGCCGAAATCTCCCGCTCGCTGAAAGCGCTGGCGAAAGAGTTGCAGGTGCCAGTGGTTGCGCTGTCGCAGCTTAACCGCTCCCTGGAGCAGCGTGCCGACAAACGTCCTGTTAACTCCGACCTGCGTGAATCCGGCTCTATCGAGCAGGATGCTGACTTAATCATGTTCATCTATCGTGACGAGGTTTATCACGAGAACAGCGACCTGAAAGGGATCGCGGAAATTATTATCGGTAAGCAGCGTAACGGCCCCATCGGTACGGTGCGGCTTACCTTTAACGGCCAGTGGTCGCGTTTCGACAACTATGCTGGCCCGCAATACGATGACGAATAACTCTCCGACCTTCTTTTAACAAGGATTTGCAATGCAAGCGGCAACAGTTGTCATTAACCGCCGCGCTCTGCGACACAACCTGCAACGCCTGCGTGAACTGGCGCCCGCCAGCAAGCTCGTTGCAGTCGTGAAAGCGAACGCTTACGGACACGGTCTTATTGAGACCGCGCGAACGCTCCCTGATGCCGACGCCTTTGGCGTCGCCCGTCTCGAAGAAGCCCTGCGTCTGCGCGAAGGGGGGATCACCCAGCCGATTCTGCTGCTCGAAGGCTTCTTTAACGCCGCCGATCTCCCGACTATCGCCACGCAACGGCTGCATACCGCCGTACACAATCTTGAGCAGCTCGAAGCGCTGGAAAACACGGTGCTCAGCGAGCCCGTCACCGTTTGGATGAAGCTCGACACCGGCATGCACCGTCTGGGCGTGCGCCCGGAGCAGGCGGAGGCGTTTTACCAGCGCTTAAGCCAGTGCAGGAATGTACGTCAGCCGGTCAATATCGTCAGCCATTTTGCCCGCGCCGATGAGCCTGACTGTGGTGCCACCGAGCAGCAGCTCGATATCTTCAACACCTTCTGCGAAGGCAAGCCGGGCATGCGCTCGATTGCGGCATCCGGCGGTATTTTGCTCTGGCCGCAGTCTCATTTCGACTGGGCACGTCCAGGCATAATCCTGTACGGCGTCTCGCCGCTGGAGGGTAAGCCCTGGGGGCCGGACCTCGGTTTTCAGCCAGTAATGTCGCTCACCTCCAGCCTGATTGCGGTGCGCGAGCACAAAGCCGGGGAGCCGGTGGGCTACGGCGGGACCTGGATCAGCGAGCGCGACACCCGTTTAGGCGTGGTGGCGATGGGCTACGGCGACGGCTATCCGCGCGCGGCGCCATCCGGGACGCCAGTGCTGGTGAATGGCCGGGAAGTGACCATCGCTGGCCGCGTGGCGATGGATATGATCTGCGTCGACCTCGGGCCAGAGGCCCTGGAGAAAGCGGGCGATCCGGTGACGCTGTGGGGTGAAGGTTTGCCCGTGGAACGGATCGCGGAAATCACGAAAGTAAGTGCTTACGAACTTATCACGCGACTGACGTCGCGCCTGGCGATGCGGTACCTGGATTGAGCGTGACTTTGCTTGTAGGGATGAGAGAGCGCCAGTAATTTTCTTGCCGGTAGCCCAGGTCGCCAGGGTGGTGGCGATTGAGCCACCCTGGCACGTTCACCGGTTCAGATGTATCAGAGAAGCAAGGAACGTAAGGTGAACGGAACCACCACCTGAGTCGCAGGTTCCCCCTCATCCTCAGGTTGAAGAAGCCGACTGTGCCTGTTTTTTATGAAGTGCCACGCAACGTGTCGACCATACCCCATCTTCATTAACATCCTCTCGATCTTCTTCCACTTCCGGTTTATTGTTGAATTCCCTGCCTCATTATTATCCGGAGAACCATCGCGTGTTCCAGAAAGTCGACGCCTATGCTGGCGACCCTATCCTCTCCTTAATGGAGCGTTTCAAAGACGATCCGCGTGGCGATAAAGTTAACCTCAGTATCGGTCTTTACTACAACGAAGCGGGCATCATCCCGCAGCTGCAGGCCGTTGCCAAAGCCGAAGCGCGTCTGAACGCCACGCCACACGGTGCGTCGCTCTATCTGCCGATGGAAGGACTCAACAGCTACCGTCACACCATCGCCCCACTGCTGTTTGGCGCAGACCATCCGGTGCTGGCACAGAAGCGTGTTGCAACCATCCAGACGCTGGGCGGGTCAGGCGCGCTGAAGGTCGGCGCCGACTTCCTGCACAAATATTTTCCGGAGTCGGGTGTCTGGGTGAGCGATCCGACCTGGGAAAATCATGTCGCCATCTTTGAAGGCGCGGGCTTCACGGTGAATACCTATCCGTGGTTCGACGACCAGACTAACGGCGTACGCGTTGGCGCCTTGCTGGAAAAACTGAGCACCCTGCCGGAACGCAGCATCGTGCTGCTGCATCCGTGCTGCCATAACCCGACCGGTGCCGATCTGACGAATGCGCAGTGGGATGCGGTTATCGAGGTGCTGAAAGCCCGCAACCTGATCCCGTTCCTCGACATCGCCTACCAGGGCTTTGGCGCCGGGATGGAAGAGGATGCTTACGCCATCCGCGCCATTGCCAGCGCAGGTCTGCCGGCGCTGGTCAGCAACTCCTTCTCCAAAATCTTCTCGCTGTATGGCGAACGTGTCGGCGGTCTGTCTGTGGTCTGCGAAGATCAGGACGCCGCCGGGCGCGTGCTGGGCCAGCTGAAGGCGACCGTGCGTCGTATCTACTCCAGCCCACCAAACTTCGGGGCGCAGGTGGTGGCGACCGTGCTCGGCGATGACGAACTCAAAGCCGAGTGGCTGGCAGAGGTGGAAGCGATGCGTACCCGCATTCTCGCCATGCGTCAGACGCTGGTGGATGTGCTGAAGGATGCCGTTCCGGGGCACAACTTCGACTACCTGCTACAGCAGCGCGGCATGTTCAGCTATACCGGCTTTAGCGCACAGCAGGTGGACCGCCTGCGCGACGAGTTCGGCGTCTATCTGATTGCCAGTGGACGCATGTGCGTTGCAGGCCTGAATAGCGGCAACGTTCAGCGTGTGGCGAAGGCCTTTGCCGCTGTAATGTAAGCACTTACTCACGACTTCCTTCTTTAGCGAAGGGGGTCGTTAAGAAGTACAGCCGCGCTTTGTGATATCCCTCTTTCTATTGCGACAGAGAGAGAAATTCTCCTTTCCTTCCCCTCCCGCTGCGGTTATTTTCGATGGGGCTTTTGACCATCCGCTCAAAAATAAAACAACAATCTGAATATTCTGGGTAAAAAATGCGCAAGATCATACTGGCGCTCAGCGCTTCCTGCTTATTGCTCTCGCTCAGCAACCCAGCCGTGGCTCGCCCCTCTTCACCTCCACCGTTATATCCGGGCACAACCGCCGCCAGATTGGCTGAGCAGGCGCCCGTTCACTGGGTTTCCGTCGCACAAATTGAAAAAAGTCTGCTCGGGCGTCCACCCATGTCGGTGGGGTTTGATATTGATGACACCGTCCTGTTTTCCAGCCCTGGCTTCTGGCGGGGTAAAAAAACCTGGTCTCCGGAGAGCGATGAGTACCTGAAAAATCCGGCATTCTGGGAGCAGATGAATAACGGCTGGGATGCGTTCAGCATTCCCAAAGAGGTGGCGCGGGCGCTGATCGCCATGCACCTGAAGCGCGGCGACAACATCTGGTTTATTACCGGGCGTCATTTCACTAAAACCGAAACGGTCACGAAAACCTTGCAGGACGCCTTTCTGATACCCGCCGTATCTATGAATCCGGTGATTTTTATTGGCGGAAAGGGGGAGAGGACCAAAACGCCGTGGATTGCCCAGAAACAGATTAAGATTTACTACGGCGACGCGGATAGCGACATCAACGCGGCGCGTGAAGCGGGTGCCAGGGGGATTCGGGTTTTGCGGGCGTCGAACTCCACCCAAAAACCGCTGCCTCAGGCGGGAGACTTTGGGGAAGAGGTGATCGTTAACTCAGAATATTGAGTCTCTTTTGGCGCAGGAAAGAACACTTTTTAAGCAGATTTACCTGCTGCGGGTTTTACCTTTCGTCGTATTGCTGCACACTTAGAGGGATCAACCTGTAAAACGGAGCAGCACATGTGGTATCAGCAAACCCTGACCCTGCGCGCCAGGTCTCGCGGTTTTCACCTGGTGACGGATGAGGTCATCGGTCAGATTCGCGATCTTCCCCGCATCAACGTGGGTTTACTTCATCTGTTGCTGCAACACACGTCAGCCTCTCTCACTCTTAACGAGAACTGCGATCCCACCGTCCGTTCCGATATGGAGCAGCATTTTCTCAAATCCATTCCCGATAATGCCCGCTGGGAACACGATGACGAGGGGCCAGACGACATGCCTTCCCATATTAAATCCTCCACGCTAGGCGTCTCTTTGCTGCTGCCGGTCAATCATGGCCGTCTGCAGCTGGGCACCTGGCAGGGGATCTGGCTGGGAGAACATCGTATCCACGGCGGTTCGCGCAAAATCATCGCCACGCTACAAGGGGAATAAAGATGACAATTTCGGAGATACTTCAGTACTGCATGAATAAGCCGGGTGCGGAGCAAAGCGTGCACAGCGACTGGAAGGCAACCCAGATCAAAGTCGCCGACGTGCTGTTTGCGATGGTGAAAGATGTGGAGGGGCGTCCGGCGGCCTCGTTAAAAACCAGCCCTGAACTGGCAGAACTGTTGCGCCAGCAGCACAGCGACGTGCGTCCCAGCAAGCACCTGAATAAAGCGCACTGGAGCACGGTCTATCTGGACGGGTCGATTCCCGATTCGCAGATTTATTACCTGGTGGATGCCTCTTACACGCAGGCGGTGGAACTGCTGCCGGAGATGACCCGGCAGCAGCTGTCAGTGTAACTACTTCAGAAGCGGTTTAAGGAAGCGGGCGGTGTGCGAGGCTTCGCACTCCGCGACGGTTTCCGGGGTGCCGGAAACGAAAATTTCACCGCCGCCGCTGCCGCCTTCCGGACCGAGATCGACAATCCAGTCCGCGGTTTTAATCACGTCCAGGTTGTGCTCAATCACCACGATGGTGTTGCCCTGATCTCTGAGCTGGTGCAGCACGTCGAGAAGCTGCTGGATATCGGCAAAGTGCAGACCGGTGGTCGGCTCATCCAGAATGTAGAGCGTCTGTCCGGTGCCGCGTTTGGAGAGTTCACGCGCCAGCTTCACGCGCTGCGCCTC
The DNA here is from genome assembly GCF_002902985.1 of Leclercia sp. LSNIH1. Classification (NCBI taxonomy): domain Bacteria; kingdom Pseudomonadati; phylum Pseudomonadota; class Gammaproteobacteria; order Enterobacterales; family Enterobacteriaceae; genus Leclercia; species Leclercia sp. LSNIH1. The sequence continues at coordinate 1,235,478 of NZ_CP026167.1, forward strand.
CCCGCCCGAGAGGGTAGTTGCTGACTGGCCCAGACGAATGTAGGTCAGACCAACATCCATCAGGGTCTGGAGCTTACGCGCCAGCGCCGGAACGGCATCAAAGAACTCGCGCGCCTCTTCGATGGTCATATCCAGCACTTCGTGGATGGTCTTGCCTTTATATTTGATCTCCAGCGTTTCGCGGTTATAGCGTTTGCCTTTGCACTGGTCGCACGGCACGTAGATATCCGGCAGGAAGTGCATCTCAACTTTGATCACCCCATCGCCCTGACAGGCTTCGCAGCGCCCGCCGCGCACGTTAAAGCTGAAGCGGCCCGGCGTGTAGCCGCGTGAGCGCGATTCCGGCACGCCGGCAAAGAGTTCACGTACCGGCGTGAAGACACCGGTATAGGTCGCCGGGTTAGAGCGCGGGGTACGACCAATCGGGCTCTGGTCGATATCGATCACCTTGTCGAAGTGCTCAAGCCCGGTGATGTCACGGTACGGCGCAGGCTCTGCCAGCGTTGCACCGTTCAGCTGAGTCTGCGCAATCGGGAACAGGGTGTCGTTAATCAGCGTCGATTTACCGGAACCCGACACCCCGGTAATGCAGGTGAACAGGCCGACCGGCAGGGTGAGCGTCACATCTTTCAGGTTGTTGCCGCGGGCGCCGGTGAGTTTCAGCACTTTTTCCGGGTTGGCAGGCACGCGCTGTTTTGGCACCTCAATCTTGCGTTGACCGCTCATGTACTGGCCGGTCAGGGACTCCGGCACCGCCATGATGGCGTCCAGCGGCCCTTCCGCCACTACCTGGCCGCCGTGGACACCCGCGCCCGGCCCGATGTCGATCACGTGGTCGGCGGCGCGGATGGCATCTTCATCGTGCTCGACCACAATCACCGTGTTGCCGAGGTTACGCAGGTGAATCAGGGTGCCAAGCAGACGTTCGTTGTCACGCTGATGCAGGCCGATAGAGGGCTCATCCAGCACGTACATGACGCCCACTAAGCCCGCACCAATCTGGCTCGCCAGACGGATACGCTGGGCCTCGCCGCCGGAGAGCGTCTCTGCGGAGCGGGAAAGCGTCAGGTAGTTGAGGCCAACGTTCACCAGGAATTTCAGACGATCGCCAATCTCTTTCAGCACTTTCTCGGCGATTTTCGCCCGCTGGCCGGAGAGCTTCAGGTTAGTGAAGAAATCCATCGCATGACCGATGCTCATGTCTGAGATGGCCGGCAGCGGCGTGTTTTCCACATACACATGGCGCGCTTCACGACGCAGACGAGTACCGTCACAGGTGGCGCAGGAGCGGTTGCTGATGAACTTCGCCAGCTCTTCACGCACGGCGCTGGATTCGGTCTCTTTGTAGCGGCGCTCCATATTGTGCAGCACGCCTTCAAACGGATGGCGACGTACCGAGGTATCGCCGCGATCGTTCATGTATTTGAACTCGATGTTCTCTTTGCCGGAACCGAACAGGATCACTTTGTGCACGTTCGGGCTCAGGCTGCCCCACGGCGCTTCAACGTCAAATTTATAGTGCTCTGCCAGCGACTTCAGCATCTGGAAATAGTAGAAGTTACGCTTATCCCAGCCGCGGATGGCGCCGCCAGCCAGCGACAGTTCAGGATTCTGGATCACCCGATCGGGATCGAAGTACTGCTGTACGCCCAGGCCATCACAGGTCGGGCAGGCGCCCGCCGGGTTGTTGAACGAGAACAGACGCGGTTCCAGCTCGCGCATGCTATAGCCGCACACCGGGCAGGCGAAATTGGCGGAGAAGAGCAGCTCCTCCGCTTTCGGGTCGTCCATATCGGCAACTACCGCCGTACCGCCGGAGAGATCCAGTGCGGTCTCGAACGACTCCGCCAGGCGCTGGGTCATGTCGTCACGCACCTTAAAGCGGTCAATCACCACCTCTATGGTGTGTTTCTTTTGCAGTTCCAGCTTCGGTGGATCGGAGAGATCGCACACTTCCCCGTCGATACGGGCGCGGATATAGCCCTGGCTTGCCAGGTTTTCCAGCGTTTTGGTGTGTTCGCCCTTACGCTCTTTAATGATTGGCGCAAGCAGCATCAGGCGTCTGCCTTCCGGCTGCGCCAGCACGTTGTCCACCATCTGGCTGACGGTCTGCGCCGCCAGCGGGACATCGTGATCCGGACAGCGCGGCTCGCCTACGCGGGCATAGAGCAGACGCAGGTAGTCATGGATTTCGGTGATGGTCCCGACGGTGGAACGCGGGTTGTGGGAGGTCGACTTCTGCTCAATGGAGATGGCAGGCGACAACCCTTCAATATGGTCGACGTCCGGTTTTTCCATCAGCGACAGGAACTGGCGCGCATAGGCAGAGAGCGACTCAACGTAACGACGCTGACCTTCGGCATACAGGGTGTCGAAAGCCAGAGAGGATTTGCCTGAGCCTGAAAGCCCGGTGACGACAATCAGCTTGTCGCGAGGGATGACGAGGTTGATATTCTTGAGATTGTGGGTGCGGGCGCCCCGAACTTCGATCTTATCCATTCACCTTTCCCGGTAGGTAGATACACGGAATGCCTGGTTTGTTTGAAGGACAACCGGCATAAACGATTAATTATGACACAAATTGACCTGGCTGGATATACAGTATTGAGATGCAAATTCAGATTCGTTGTGCAAAAATAGACCACGAAAAGAGTTGGGTGGAATCCGCCTCGCAGCTATGAACATGCGGCATGGAAATGGTACACTCGCGCGTTTACACTATTTAGAAATTGTTTTCAGGAGACACGATCATGGCCAGCAGAGGCGTAAACAAGGTGATTCTCGTCGGTAATCTGGGCCAGGACCCGGAAGTACGCTATATGCCGAGTGGTGGTGCAGTGGCCAACATTACGCTGGCTACCTCCGAATCCTGGCGTGATAAAGCGACCGGTGAGATGAAAGAGCAGACCGAATGGCACCGCGTCGTGCTGTTTGGCAAACTGGCCGAGGTGGCCGGTGAGTATCTGCGTAAAGGTTCTCAGGTCTATATCGAAGGCCAGCTGCGTACCCGCAAATGGACCGATCAGTCTGGCCAGGAAAAATACACCACTGAAGTGGTGGTGAACGTTGGCGGTACCATGCAGATGCTGGGTGGCCGTCAGGGCGGTGGCGCGCCAGCAGGCGGCGGCCAGCAGCAGCAGGGCGGTTGGGGTCAGCCTCAGCAGCCGCAGGGCGGCAACCAGTTCAGCGGCGGCGCACAGTCCCGTCCGCAGCAGCCATCTGCGCCAGCGCAGTCCAACGAACCGCCAATGGACTTCGATGACGACATCCCGTTCTGATCTCTTGCAGAACGAAATAAAAACCCTGCCTTGCAGGGTTTTTTTATACCTGAGGGTCAGGAAAGGGTGAGTTACGGCTGTCGCCACTGCCTTATATGCTCGATCAAGGCACGCAATTTTGGCGCCATGTTGCGGCGTTGCGGGAAATAAAGATAAAAACCCGGAAAATGAGGGAGATATTCATCCAGTATGGATACAAGCTGCCCACTTTCAATATAGGGCCTGAATGTCTCCTGAGGAGCAAAAGTGATGCCGCCGCCGGCAAGGGCGATGTTCAGCATAAGACGCAGATCGTTAGTGGTGATCTGCGGATCGATGGCCACATCGAAAGGTACGCCTGCCTCCTCAAATTCCCAGCGATAGGGTGCTACATCCGGGGAAGGGCGCCAGCCGATACAGCGATGGCGAACAAGCTCCCGGGGATGCCGGGGGGCGCTGTTGGCTGCCAGCCAGGAGGGTGATGCAACCACCATTTCCCGCTGCGGCCCCGTCAGAGGCACGGCGATCATATCTTTTTCGATAACTTCTCCCAGCCTCACGCCGGCATCATAGCCCGCCGCCACGATATCGAACTCCTCATCCGACACCAGAACATCAATCGTCACGCCAGGGTTCGCAGCCGCAAAGGAGGCGAGCAAGGGGCCAGAAAGAAACTCTTCGGCTATTGATGTTACCGCAATCCGCAGAAGCCCGCGCGGCGCGCTGTCCGAGGCGATCTCTTCAAAGGCCGCTTCGATATTTGCTAAAGGTAAAGATAAGGCGTTACGCAGCCGCTCGCCTGCTTCAGTCAGGTTTACCGAACGCGTTGTGCGCATGACAAGCAGGGTTTCGAAAGTGTCCTCAAGACGCCTTATACCCTGGCTGACTGCCGACCGGGTGACGCCAAGGCGTGCGGCGGCCGCGCTGAAGCTGTGTTCCTCGGCGACCGCGAGAAAAAGAGGCAGGAGATTAAGATCGACCTTCATTGTTTACCGTTGCTAACCAGTGAGTCAAGTAAGTGCAGGATACAAGAAACAATCTCAAGGTTCTATTATCTTCCTGAACTCAACTGAAGGAGCACATCATGAATAAAGTTATCTTAATCACGGGCGCATCCAGCGGTATTGGTGAAGGTATTGCCAGAGAGCTTGGACATGCCGGCGCGAAAGTATTGCTGGGGGCGCGCAGGCTGGATCGCATAGAAGCCATTGCGACAGAAATCCGCAATACGGGCGGCCATGCTGAAGCCCATGAGCTGGATGTCACCAGCCGTCAGTCGATGGCTGACTTCGTCCAGGCGGCGGTTGAAAAGTGGGGGCGCGTTGACGTTTTAATCAACAACGCAGGCATTATGCCGCTTTCACCCCTTGCGGCAGGGAAACAGGATGAATGGGAACGCATGGTTGACGTTAATATCAAAGGCGTTCTCTGGGGAATTGGGGCGGTACTTCCCATTATGGAGGCGCAGGGCAGCGGTCAGATTATCAATATTGGCTCTATCGGTGCCCTTTCCGTTGTGCCAACGGCCGCCGTCTATTGCGCCACAAAATTTGCAGTACGGGCAATTTCGGATGGTTTACGCCAGGAAAGCTCGAATATCCGCGTAACCTGCGTTAATCCCGGCGTGGTAGAAAGCGAACTGGCTTCGACCATCACCCACAAAGAAACCATGGCGGCGATGGACGCCTATCGTGCCATTTCGCTCAAACCCGCTGATATTGCCCGCGCCGTGCGGCAGGTTATTGAGGCACCCGAAAATGTTGATACCACCGAAATAACTATCAGGCCTACTGCGTCAGCAAATTAAAGCTGAATATTGTACGCGTTTCGCTATTAACAGGGCCTGATAAATAAGCGTGATGAAAAAATAACGCTGGTCTTGAGTAAATTCGTCCCATTTGTTTACGGCAGATTTAATTCTGTTAAAAAACGTTCGCTGAAATCAGGTGGGGATAGTATTTCCGTTCCGCCGGTAATATATCCCGCCGTATACCGATCCGATTAAAGGAGATCTGACATGAAAATTATGACGAGCTTAATGACAGGTATTATTTTATCTGTGATGTCATTCTGTAGCGTGGCACAGACAGTAAGCGCAGTTGACTCCACTCTTGATGGCGCGGAAGCAAAAATCGCCGCCCAGGCGCAAAAGGCCGGTGCGTCATATAAAATCATCAGTGCGCGCTTTAATAATAAGGCTTACGTAACGGCTGAATTGACCAAATAAATAAGTGCACATGGTTACTGCAAAAAAAGCTGCCCGGCGGGCAGCTTTTTTCGTTTTACCACGGTTGTTCGGTAGGCATAATAAATAGCTCAGCCACGTCCACATGGTCCGGCGCCTGTAAGGCGTAGAGAATAGCGTCAGCGATATCGGCAGACTTCAGAAATGTCATCTGCTCTTTTAACTGCTCCATCCGGGCGCGGTAATTCTCGTCACTGATATGCTCAAATAACTCGCTTTCAACCGCGCCAGGCTGTAGCGAGGTAACACGGATATTGAATTCAGGCGATATCTCCATGCGCAAAATATCGCTGAAGGCCGCTACCGCGTGTTTGGTCGCATAGTAGACACCCAGTCCCGGAAAAGTTTTACGCCCGGCGATCGAGGAGGTATTGATAATATGTCCTGATTTCTGGGCCTGCATAACAGGGAGTACCGCTGCGACGGTATTAAACAGGCCCTTAATGTTGACGTCTACCATTCGATGCCATTCTTCAAGTTTAAGGCTGGCGATGTCCGAAATGGGCATCAGCCCGGCATTGTTAAAGGCGATATCAATGCGGCCATAGGTTTTGTGCAACGTCGCCACGCCTGCAGATACGGAGGCCTGGTCTGTCACATCCATTTCCAGCGCGATGGCTTTACCGCCAGCAGCCTCAATTTCGCTGACCAGAGCCTGCAGGCGATCCAGGCGGCGCGCGGCGAGGCCAACTTTAACGCCATGTGCGGCTAATTTTTTGGCGGTAGCAGCACCGATGCCGCTTGATGCCCCGGTCACGATGGCGGTTTTACCGTTGAGTTCCATAATTGATCCTCTTGTGAATGGATTTCAGCGCTTCAGAAAGAACCTCTGAAGTACGGAACAATCATGTCTCTTTCACCCGGTCTCTTCGCGCGGCGGATTGCTCAAACTGTCGTGATTTTGCTACGACGATAATCGCTGCGATATTTTGAAGGCGATATGCCGGTTACCCGGCGAAATGCTGAGGCAAAATGGCTGGGGCTGTTGTAACCCACGGTCAGGGAGATACTGATAATGGAATCATCTGTTTCGGAAAGCAGGCGACGCGCTTCTTCCATCCGCAGCCGGATAAAATAGTGGGAAGGCGAAAGCCCGGTAGACTGCTTAAAGACGCGGCTGAAGTGGAATTCGCTCAGTCCGGTCAGACAGGCCAACCGCGCCAGGTCAAAGGGCTGAGCCAGATCGTCACGCATCGCCTTAAAGACCCGGTGTAATTTAAACGCCTGCAGGCCGCCGCGATGCCGCTTCGCATCGGTCCGGTAAGTACGTGCCAGATGGACCGCCAGCGCCTGGGCGATACCCTGAATAAACGGGCCGCTGGGTTGATTTTGCTGGTAAAGCTCCGCGCGTATATGTTCCAGCAAAGCGGACAGCGTTTCGTCCCGCTCTCCGGAGACTTCGCGCAATTCAACGCCCTGCATCATGGCTACGCCAATATAGACGTGCATTACGATGAACGGCGCGCCTGGCTCGGCTCGCCATCTCATTTCGGTGGGTGAATCTGCCGTAGTGAGAAAAAAATCCCCTGCGACAACGGGGTTTGCTATCCACCCTTCTCCCGGGGAGCGTTCTTCAACCAGGGCACAGCCTGAAAGTATCCACACAATGAAGGGCTCCGGCACGGCGGGAATAATAATCTTTTCCTGGACCTGGCGACGCGTCAGGATTTGGACAAATACATCCCGGGAGGAGAGCGCCCGGTGTTCCTTCTGCAACTCCCCGGGAATGTATTCTTCGAATGTCTCTGCGGAAGTACGCTGGGTCATGTTAATCGACTAGGCCAGTTTTACCAGGTTCAGGGCTGGCAGAGGACCGCCAGGGAACTGTTGCAGATGACCACCCGTTTCAAGGCTGCCTAAATCTATAGTGGCGAAGCCCATTCGCGCGGCCAATGCTTCCACTTCGGATTTCGCCCCGGCATCGTCTCCAGAGATAAACACGACGCGGCGTCCGCCCGCCTGGGCCGGATCCTGCGCCAGCACGCTGGCCAGAAGCGTGTTGAAGGCTTTGACGACGCGGGCGCCGGGTGCCCACTGCGTCATCACCTGGCTGGAATTTTTTCCACCGAGTTCGGCCAGGGTAAAGCCGGGTAAAATCACCGGATTGGTGGCATCAATCAGGATACGCCCACTCCAGTTTAGACCGCTTAGCGCGGCTTCGGTGCTGCTCCAGTTGGTGCTTACAAAAACTATCCCGGCTTCAGCCGCTTGCTGCACGGTACCCGCGCGAGCCCTGTCGCCTAACGCGTTCACCACTTCCGCCAGGCTGTCGGGGCCACGGCTATTGCTCAGAATAACGTTCAGCCCGGCATTGACAAGCTGTCTGGCAAAAGCCTGCCCGATGGCGCCAGCGCCAATAATACCCACGGTTTCTGTTTTCATCGCTTGTTTCCTTAAATGTATGGTTGAGAAGCTGACCAAATAGTAATCATCGCCATTCCATCTGTGTAGCCTATATAATTAGATGGATCCCATCTAACGGAGCGATACATGCTTGACGGTATGTCTATTGATCAACTGCGTACGTTTATTGCCGCAGTTGATGAGGGCAGTTTCTCGGCCGCTGGGCGCAAATTACGGCGGGCGCAGTCGGTCGTCAGCGCGACGCTGGCGAACCTTGAGTCTCAGGTTGGCTTTCCGTTGTTTGAGCGAACGGGGCGCTATCCCAGACTGACGGAGGCGGGGCTTGCCCTGCTGGAGTCAGCGCGTATTGCAACGGCGGGAATGGACGCGTTCAAGGCTAAGGCCCGCACCCTGGCTGAAGGGCTGGAGCCTGAACTTGTGGTATCCGTGGATGTGATGTTTCCTGTTGAAAAATTGACTGCCGCGGTGCAAGCCTTTCAGCAGGCCTTTCCTGCTACGCCCTTGCGTCTGTACGTGGAGGCGTTGGGTGGGGTACTTCAGCCTTTACTGGCCGGTAGCTGCCGGGTGGCGGTAATCGGCTCGCTACCCGATTTACCTGCGGGTTGTGCAGCTGAGTATCTTCTCAGCGTAGGCGCCGTAGCCGTGGTATCGCCAGATCATCCGCTGGCTAGAATAGCCAGCCCTCTCCTTCGTTCGGTTGTGCAGGAGCAGGTGCAACTGGTGTTGGCCGATCGTTCCACGCTCACTGCGGGGCGCAACTTCGGCGTTATGTCGGGCAAGACATGGCGTATAGGGGACATGGGAGCGAAGCATGCATTCTTACGCGCGGGGCTGGGTTGGGGCTATATGCCTTTGCCAATGGTTGAGGAAGATCTTGCCAGCGGTCGGCTGGTCGCTTTGAATTTACAGATGCAGCCTGACGTTGGCGCGGGATTTTCAATGTACGCCGTACATTTGAGGGAATACCCTCCAGGCCCGGCCGGACGCTGGTTTATCAATAAGCTCAAAGCGCATGCAAATGAATAAGGTGAATTAGCGATCTGACAATCAGGCCGGCGATGGTCATAAAAAAACCAGACCCTGGTCTGGTTTTTATCGCTGGAACTAGGTGTACATCATTGGCCAGTCCGGCGGCGTATGGCTCATTGCCTCAACCATGATCGTTTTAACGTTATTCCAGACCGCGGCCATATCCAGCAGGGTGATGCCCAGCAGGCCGGTGGCAAACCAGCATGCCGCCGCCAGACCCAGACAGGTGCTGATCACCGCCAGTACTGCGTAATCCGACTTTTTAAACTGAACGTTCAGGGTGCTGGCCAGAAACATCAGCACCGCGCTCAACAATTCCCAGCGTGCAAAGACAACACCGGTGGTAATAGCTGCCATAAGACCGATCCTCAAAGATATCCGCCGCCGGGTATAGCGCGACGTTGCCCGGACGTGGCAAACTGGCTATCGGCAAGCTCAGACTGACAAAATGAAACCATGTTTTGCGTTACGTCATATGTGTGAACTATATCACATTTGTTCTTTTATTCGCCAGTGGGCAAATGCATGAAAATGGCCTTTTTTAACCCTTTATTTAATATGGTTATAGGGCCGCAGGAATATATCTTTAATCAGCTAATTGCTCGGGTTGCGGTAACTTTATCGATAATTCATTGAGATAAGAAAACGTGTACAGGTAACCTGTGGTTGTACAATATTTACAGCCTCAGACCTATGGATTATGCTTCATCCGGTTACGTAATTAGCCCGTAATAAATAAATCAGGCTTTTACTGGTTATTATTTGCTGTACTTTTAATTTTACACACACATCTTTTTTCGACAGGGTCAGACAGCCGTAATAATAGATGCTGGCTGCGTATCCTTTCACTCCTGATTTATTCGTTGCGACATTTTTTATCTCGTTAAATGAGCGACGAATAAAACGATGAAGCAAGCAAATCGAGAGAATATAAATGACAGTACGCGGGCTCTGCACGCATTAGCTAAATTAATGCCAAAATTATCGTCGCAGCAAACCTTAACGGATCTTCTGCAGACGATTAATCATACCTTTGGCGCCCAGACCAGCTGGGTAATGGTGGAGGACGATGCGGGTCAGCAGCAGGTAGTCAGCGTCGGTGAATTAACCTGCCATTCCTCAGAAATTAAAGCCTTTCTTTCCAGCACGTTATTGCAGCGTCACCACCGCGCATGGCGGGTCATCTGTTGGAAAGAGAAGACCGGTACGCTTTTATTTCCTGCCATGCATCCGGGACACAGGCAACTACAGTGTGGCGTGCTGTATAAATTGTCGCTGCAACAGGATCGCTGCAACGGCTACTTCTTCCTCGGCTTTGCGCAACCGCAAAGCAGCATCACCGTGCTGAAACAGGTGGTGGTGATCCTGGTCGAAAAACTGAAGGACTATTTGACCGGTCTCGTTGCCCGTGAGCGCACGGCAAAAGAGATGCAGCGGGTGATCACCCAGTACAAAACCCTGTTTGAGCGGGCGCCGGTACTGATGAACTCCTTTGACCGCCATAGCCGCTGCGTATTGTGGAATGCCGAGTGCGAAAAGGTGTTTGGCTGGACGATGGTGGAGATCAACGCCCATGCCGATCCGCTGGCGCTCTTTTATCCAGACCCGGAGGAGCGCCGCCGGGTGCACGAGTCGGTGAATACCACCCCGCTGAACGATATGTACGAATGGCATCCGCTACGTCGGGACGGGGTTCAGCTGACCATCCTGTGGTCAAACATCTCTCTGCCGGACGGCTCAATCCTCAATATCGGGCTCGATATTACCGCGCGTAAAAAAGCGGAGCAGCAGCTGGAGATGAAGGCGACCACCGACGATCTGACACGCTGTCTGAATCGCTCTGCCATCCTGCAGCAGATTGGCGCTGCGCTGGAGGCCTGCCAGCGCGAAGAGGCGGATAGCCACTTCTCTGTCATGATGCTCGACCTGGATTTCTTTAAACAGATTAATGATAAGTGGGGGCATCTGGTGGGCGATGCTGCGCTGATGCATTTTTGCGACTGCCTGCGGAGGGTGATCCCCTCGGGGGCAGCGCTGGGCCGGGTAGGGGGAGAGGAGTTTTTACTGCTGCTGCCAAAAACCCGCAGTGACGCGGCGGTGCAGCTCTCCATGGTGCTCCGTCAGGCGCTCTCTCTCACGCCGCTCAAGGTCGGCAGCCGCACCTTAACACTCTCTTTCAGTGCGGGCGTGGTGGAGGTGAATGGAAAACCACGCGATACCTCATCGCTACTCATTAGCGCAGATAAGGCACTTTACGATGCCAAGCGCGGCGGAAGAGGTAAAACAATCGTCGCGGTTGATTATTTATAAATCACTTCAATCATCCTGACGGGTTAAATAGCACAAAATTTCATGATGAAGTTGCGCTTTTTTCATTCTGTAGGTAGTTTGGCTTAATCGACGATTTTCTGTTGAGTTATCCGGGAGCCTGGCTTCCTGGAACGGTAATTATTTAACTTAATAAACACGAAACGAATACTTTCAGTTTGGCTTACGGACAAATATTATCGGCATAACTCAATATTAGGTTATTGACGTTAAAAGTCAGTTGCTAACTTCGCATGATTCATGCAACGTAATCACCTGTTTAGCAAAGCATCCGGCCTTCATGACTACAGGCACATAAAAAGCAGGGATAATAGGGCGGAAATGAATCGTAACGCACGGGACAAGGTGCTGAGGATAGTCGGGGTTATCATGGTAGTTTTGCTACCTGTGATGCTTGCGCTATGGTTTGCTCAGCAACGCGCGGTCAACGAAACAAGCAGTCAACTTCGCTCATTTGCCGCACTCGCTTTAGACAAAACCGAACTGGTTATTCAGCAGGTTGAACTGGCACGTCAGGCGGCTGAAAAATACTCGGGTGATATTTGTACACCGGAACACCGACAATATATGTTAAATATTGTCCGGGGCCGACTCTACATTGCCGACCTGCTGTACGCCGAAGGTAAAGAGTTTCTCTGCTCAACAACCAGCACGCCTGAAAACCCCTATTTAATTTCTGCTGCCAATTACCAACGCGCGCCTGACGTCTCTATCTATTATTACCGCGATACGCCATTTTATGCGGGATATAAAATGACCTATATGCAGGTCGGTAATTATGTGGTGGTGGTTAATCCTCTGACCTATAGCGAAGTCATGTCATCCGACCGCTCCCTGGCGTGGGGGGTATTTGATACGGTGAACAACGACTTTTTCTCCATTAGCGAACAGGCAAAAGAAAATGCCTTAAAAAAGCTGATTGGCGATAACGAAGCTATATTCCAGAAAGAAGGTCGTTTTTACACTATTGTTCGCTCCGAGAAACGCCCGATTGCCGCGATTGTTTCGACCACCAATCAGCGTTTTTATGAAGTTCTCTATTATCAGGCAACGTTAACCCTGCCGCTGGGCATGATCAGCAGTATTATCATTTTACTGATGTGGTCGCGGACGCGACGCGAATTTAATTCACCAGGCCGCTTATTGCACCGGGCATTAAATAAAAGACAACTATGCCTGCATTACCAGCCGATTATCGACATAAAAACAAATGCGTGTGTCGGCGCAGAAGCGCTGTTGCGTTGGCCTGGTTTTAACGGTCCGGTAATGAGCCCGGTAGAGTTTATCCCGCTGGCAGAAAAAGAGGGGATGAGCGAACGCATCACCGATTATGTGGTAGAAGAAGTCTTCAGCGATCTGGGCCATTTCCTGGCCTGTAACCCGCATCTCTATATCTCCATTAACCTCTCGGCAACGGACTTCCACTCTTCACGCCTGATTGCGATGATCACCGATAAAGCCCGACACTATAATGTGCGGGCCCAGCAGATCAAAATTGAAGTGACGGAGCGCGGTTTCATTGATGTCCCCAGGACCACGCCGGTGATCCAGGCATTCCGCCAGGCGGGATATGAAGTGGCGATTGACGATTTTGGTACCGGCTATTCCAACCTGCACAACCTCTACTCGCTGAACGTGGATATCCTCAAAATCGACAAGACCTTCATCGATACGTTGACCACCAACAGCACCAGCCATCTTATCGTTGAGCACATTATCGAAATGGCCCAAAGCCTGCGCCTGAAAACCATCGCGGAAGGGGTAGAAACCGTGGAGCAGGTGATGTGGTTGAACAAGCGCGGCGTTCAGTATTGCCAGGGCTGGCACTTTGCCAAGGCGATGTCACCGCAGGATTTCATGACCTGGCAACATCAGCCCGTCGCGGCAGCCCTTGCTCATAGCCACTAGTTAAGCTGATGGCGATAGTCGCTGGGGGTGCGATCAAATTCGCGGCGGAAGACGCGGGAGAACGTCTGCTGGGAGACATATCCCAGATCCATGGCGATATCAAAAATGGGCCGCTGGGTGGTGCGTAACGCCTGGGCAGCCAGCAATAATCTGCGTTGACGAATGTATTCGCCCAGCGTCTGGTGCGTGACGGCGCGGAACATTCTCTGTAAGTACCACTTCGAGTAACCCGACTTCTTCGCCACCACATCAATACTCAAAGGTTGATCGATATGGTCATCCATCCATTCAATAAGTGTCTGAATAATTTGTTGATGTGACATAGAGCAGCCTCTCTCTGGATACACCTGTATCGGTTGATTCGTCGTTTTGTCTGCGGGCGAGTATAATTCCTCAAGTTAACTTGAGGTAAAGAGGTTTTATGGAAAAGAAATTACCGCGGATTAAACCGCTGCTGTCGCCGGGCGAGGTGGCAAGGCGTAGCGGTGTGGCGGTCTCTGCACTGCACTTCTATGAAAGCAAAGGGTTAATTAAAAGCATCCGCAACGCCGGCAACCAGCGCCGCTATACCCGTGACGTGCTGCGCTATGTGGCGATCATTAAGATTGCCCAGCGTATTGGCATCCCGCTGGCCACCATTGGCGAGGCGTTTGGCATCCTGCCGGAAGGGCATACCCTGAGCGCAAAGGAGTGGAAGGCTCTCTCTTCCCAGTGGCGCGATGAGCTGGACCGGCGCATTCACACTCTGGTGGCCCTGCGCGATGAGCTGGATGGATGTATTGGTTGCGGATGCCTGTCGCGCAGCGACTGCCCGCTGCGTAACCCTGGCGATAAGCTGGGCGAACAGGGTACCGGCGCGCGGCTGCTGGAAGAGGATTAGCCGGACATATAAAAAACTAAAGCGCCACAACAGGGCGCTTTAGTTATTCCCGGTCTTTGTCTTTCTCTCTATCCCGCTGGTTCACAGGAGGGTTTCCCCCGACATCAACACCCCTCAGTCGAGCATCTGGTGGAGGTTCCGGCTTGTGCTGACACTTTAAGTCTAGGCCGCAGCCTTAGCTTTGCCAGCCTCATCGCGCAAAAACTCGGCAAAATTTTTTCGCCAGGTTGTGCAATTTTCTATAGTTAGTGGATACGCCTGACTGGAGATAACAATGATAACGGTCCACCACCTCAATCAGTCCCGATCGCAGCGCGTGCTCTGGGCGCTGGAAGAGCTCTCGCTGCCTTACCAGATCGTTCTTTATCAGCGGGATAAGACCATGATGGCCCCCGCCACGCTGCGTAAAATCCACCCGCTGGAAAAATCTCCGGTGCTGGAGGACAACGGCCTGATCCTGGCGGAATCGGGCGCTATCCTCGAATATTTGCAGGAAACTTACGATCCCGGGGGACAGATGAAGCCGCAGGAGCGTGAGCTAAAACTGCAATACCGTTTCTGGCTCCATTACGCAGAAGGCTCGTTAATGCCGCTGCTGCTGATGAAGCTGGTCTTCGCCAGCCTCGGTAAACCGCCCGTCCCGTTTGGCCTGCGAACGCTCGGCAAGGTGCTGGGGCAGGGGGTAGAGAAGGCCTATCTTAACCGCCAGCTGGAAACGCATGCCCGCTTTCTGGAGTCCTCGCTGGAGAAGCATCGTTGGTTCGCCGGGGATCATCTCAGCATGGCGGACGTGCAGATGAGCTTTCCGGTCTTCGCCCTGCTGGAACGCGGCGGCATAGATAATCTTCCCCGCCTGCAAAACTGGAAGAAAAATGTCGAAATGCGTCCGGCCTGGCAGCGGGCGATCCAGCAGGGCGGGCCGTTCGAGATCCCTGGCGGGTCCTGAAATTGTTATCAAATTGCGCATTCACGATAACGTTTGCGCATACTCTGTTCACTTCTTCACCGCCTCGCACGCATTTTAGCGAAAAACGTCAAAGTTAAGTTGAAAATGCCCGCATTGAGGACGGATAATCGTTTGCCTTCATTTCGACACCCGTTTTGTCAGCGCAAAGCTAAACGTTTGCTTTTTTTATGACTCCCCTTTTTGTCATAAACGCAGCACAAGGATATGACGTTTAGCGGGTCGTGGAGTGTCCGTCACGCTGACAGACGACAATTATAATTTTCAGGGGATGTTTTCTATGTCTACGCCATCTGCGCGTACCGGCGGTTCACTCGACGCCTTTTTTAAAATTTCTGCCCGCGGCAGCACCGCGCGTCAGGAGATCGTTGCCGGTCTGACGACTTTCCTGGCGATGGTCTACTCGGTGATCGTGGTGCCGGGCATGCTGGGTAAAGCTGGTTTCCCACCGGCGGCGGTCTTTGTCGCCACCTGTCTGGTTGCCGGTGTCGGCTCCATCGTGATGGGCCTGTGGGCTAACCTGCCGCTGGCGATCGGCTGTGCCATCTCGCTGACCGCTTTTACCGCGTTCAGCCTGGTGCTGGGTCAGCAGATCAGCGTGCCGGTTGCGCTGGGCGCCGTGTTCCTGATGGGTGTGCTGTTTACCATTATCTCTGCCACCGGTATCCGTAGCTGGATCCTGCGCAACCTGCCGCAGGGCATCGCCCACGGGACGGGGATTGGTATCGGTCTGTTCCTGCTGCTGATTGCCGCCAACGGCGTGGGTCTGGTTATCAAAAACCCGCTGGACGGTCTGCCGGTTGCGCTGGGTAATTTCGCCAGCTTCCCGGTGATCATGTCGCTGATTGGCCTGGCGGTGATCATTGGTCTGGAAAAACTGAAAGTGCCGGGCGGCATCCTGCTGACCATCATCGGCGTCTCCATTGTCGGCCTGATTTTCGATCCTGCCGTACACTTCTCCGGCGTATTCGCCATGCCATCCCTGAGTGACGAAAATGGCAACTCGTTGATTGGCAGCCTGGATATCGTAGGGGCGCTCAACCCGGTCGTGCTGCCAAGCGTGCTGGCGCTGGTGATGACCGCGGTCTTCGATGCCACCGGTACCATCCGCGCGGTAGCCGGTCAGGCTAACCTGCTGGATAAAGATGGCCAGATTATCGACGGCGGCAAAGCGCTGACCACCGACTCCCTGAGCAGCGTCTTCTCGGGTCTGGTCGGGGCGGCACCTGCTGCGGTGTATATCGAATCGGCGGCGGGTACGGCGGCAGGCGGTAAAACCGGTCTGACGGCGATCACCATCGGCGTGCTGTTCCTGCTGATCCTGTTCCTCGCGCCGCTCTCGTATCTGGTGCCGGCTTACGCCACCGCCCCTGCGCTGATGTATGTGGGTCTGCTGATGCTGAGCAACGTGGCGAAGATTGATTTTGCCGATTTCGTCGACGCAATGTCCGGCCTTATCACCGCGGTATTTATCGTGCTGACCTGTAACATTGTTACCGGCATCATGATTGGTTTTGCCTCGCTGGTGATTGGCCGTATCGTCTCAGGCGAATGGCGTAAACTGAACATCGGTACGGTGGTGATTGCCGTCGCGCTGGTGGTCTTCTACGCGGGCGGCTGGGCTATCTAAGCCATATGCGGCGTAAAAAGACGGGTGGCTCAGGCCGCCCGTTTTTATTTTCAGGACACATCTCGTTGTCTTATGCGTTACTCTGGGAAAGGTACATTAAGGCACGATGCCAGTGGCCTAAACGAACAGAATTATCGCAAACAGGGAACGCATGGAAATTTTCTTCACAATACTCATCATGACCCTTGTGGTCTCACTTTCCGGGGTAGTTACCCGCGTACTGCCCTTTCAGCTACCGCTGCCGCTCATGCAGATTGCCATCGGTGCTCTGCTGGCCTGGCCGACGTTCGGATTGCATGTCGAGTTTGATCCGGAACTGTTTCTGGTGCTGTTTATTCCTCCTTTGCTTTTTGCCGACGGCTGGAAAACGCCCACGCGCGAGTTTCTTGAGCACGGGCGCGAGATCCTGGGTCTGGCGCTGGCGCTGGTGGTTATCACCGTCATGGGGATCGGTTTTCTCATCTACTGGGTGGTGCCGGGGATCCCGCTGATACCAGCCTTTGCACTGGCGGCGGTGCTGTCGCCAACGGATGCCGTGGCGCTCTCCGGCATCGTCGGTGAAGGGCGCATGCCGAAAAAAATCATGGGCATCCTGCAGGGTGAGGCGCTAATGAACGACGCCTCCGGTCTGGTGGCCCTGAAGTTTGCCGTTGCCGTGGCGATGGGCACCATGATTTTTACCGTCGGCGGCGCCACCGTAGAGTTCTTGAAAGTGGCGATTGGCGGTATCCTCGCCGGGTTTGTGGTGAGCTGGCTGTATGGCCGTTCGCTGCGCTTCCTCAGCCGCTGGGGCGGTGATGAACCCGCCACGCAGATCGTACTGCTGTTCCTGCTGCCATTCGCCTCTTATCTGATTGCCGAGCACATTGGCGTGTCGGGCATTCTGGCGGCGGTGGCCGCGGGGATGACCATCACCCGTTCCGGCGTGATGCGTACCGCGCCGCTGGCGATGCGCCTGCGTGCCAACAGCACCTGGTCGATGCTGGAGTTTGTCTTTAACGGCATGGTCTTCCTGCTGTTGGGCCTGCAGCTGCCGGGCATTCTTGAGTCTTCGCTGGTGGCGGCAGAGGCTGACCCGAACGTCGACACCTGGATGCTCTTTACCGATATCGTGCTGATTTATTCCGCGCTGATGCTGGTGCGTTTCGGCTGGCTGTGGACGATGAAAAAATTCAGCGTCCGCTTCCTGAAAAATAAACCGATGGAGTTTGGCTCCTGGACGACCCGTGAACTGCTGATTTCCACCTTTGCGGGCGTGCGCGGGGCGATCACCCTGGCCGGTGTGCTCTCCATTCCGCTGCTGTTGCCGACCGGCGATGTCTTCCCGGCCCGCTACGAGCTGGTGTTCCTGGCCGCCGGGGTGATCTTGTTCTCGCTGTTTGTCGGCGTGGTGATGCTGCCCATCCTGCTGCAACATATGGAGGTGGGCGATCACGTCCAGCAGCATAAAGAGGCGCGTATCGCCCGGGCGGCCACCGCGGAAGTGGCGATTGTCACCATCCAGAAGATGGAAGAGCGCCTGGCGGCCGATACCGAAGAGAACCTCGATACGCAGCTGCTGAAAGAGGTGAGCTCGCGGGTCATTGGTAACCTGCGCCGCCGTGCGGATGGCCGAAATGACGTAGAGAGCTCGCTGCAGGAAGAGAACCTGGAGCGTCGCTTCCGCCTGGCCGCGCTGCGCGCCGAACGTGCGGAGCTTTATCATCTGCGCGCCACCCGGGAGATCAGCAACGAGACGCTGCAAAAACTGCTGCACGATCTCGATCTGATGGAAGCCCTGTTGGTTGAGAAGCCGTAATGGTTGATTGCCCGGTGGCGCTGCGCTTACCGGGCCTGGTAAACCGTAGGCCGGGTAAGGCGACGCCGCCACCCGGCGCTATTCTCCCACCCAAAACCCTTCACAACATTTCAACCACGCCTGAGCGCTGTGCGACAGATAGACCCCTTCCCGCCAGATCATCCCCAGCTGCCAGTGCAGATCGCTCTGGAGCGGGATCCAGCGCAGGGTCTTTTTATCCAGCCGTTCGCAGATGGGCTGCGGCAGGATGGCAATTCCCACCCCCGCCTGCACCATGGCGGCCAGAAAGTCCCACTGCCCGCTGCGCACCGCGATACGCGGCTTAACGCCGTGCTGGTTGAACAGCTGCATCAGCTGGCGGCTGAGGGCAAAATCTTCGTTGTAGATCAGCAGCGGATGCTCGGCGAGGAGTTCAGGGTTGATGGCGTCGAGCGACAGCCAGCTGCCGGAGCGCGGCACCAGCACACAGAGCGGATGGCTGAACAGCGGCAGCGCCGTCAGACCGCTATCCTCTTCCACCGGCAGGGCGGTCATGGCCAGATCCAGCTCGCCGTTGATCACCGCCTGCTGGACGGTTAAGCCGCCAAATTCAGAAATTTTTAGCTCCACGCCGGGATAACGCTGGCGAAACAGGCCGATAGGGCCCGCCATCATCATTCCTACCATTGGCGGGATACCGAGGCGCAGTATGCCCTTGTTCAGGTGGTTGATGTCGCCAAGCTCGGCCTCCAGCTGGCGAAACTCCGCCAGGATCGCCAGCCCGCGCTCAAACACCACGCGGCCTGTGTCGGTCAGCAGCAGCTTGCGCCCGTCGCGGATCAGCAGGGTACAGTTGAGTTCATCTTCGAGGTTTTTCAGCATTTTGCTGATGGTGGGCTGGGTAACAAAGAGCTTCTCCGCGGCGCGGGTAAAACTCTGCTGGCGGACCACTTCGACAAAGTAACGCAGCGTGCGTATGTCCATGACTATTCCTCGAAACTATACCTTTGATGATTTTAATTCATTTCAGTCAATTACGGGCGCTGACTATACTGGCGCTCCGTCTCATTTTGAGGAAATCCCCCATGACCGTGGCGTTAGGTCGCGTTACGCCTGCCGTCGTGCAACGACTCCAGGTACCGGTTCAGGTCCTGCTCTATGCCGCTCTTTTTGTCTTCGCTGAATACCTTGTTCGCTGGCTCCATCTGCCGCTGCCGGCCAATCTGGTCGGCATGGTGCTGATGTTCAGCCTGATCCTCTGTCGCGTTATTCCTCTCAGCTGGGTGCGGGCGGGGTCGCGCTGGCTGCTGGCGGAGATGCTGCTCTTTTTCGTTCCGGCAGTGGTGGCGGTAGTCAATTACGTCCAACTGCTGATGGTGGACGGCTGGCGTATCTTTGCGGTGATCGCCCTGAGCACGCTGATGGTGCTGGGCGCGACCGCGTGGGTGGTGGATAAAGTCTACCGCTTTGAAATCAGCAGGCAGAAACATGACTAACTTTCAGGTCAGCGTCCTCTGCCTGGTGGTGACGCTGATTATCTATTTTGCCAACAAGCGCCTCTACCGCCGCTTCCGTAAACTGCCCCTGATGCCGCTGGTTTTCACCCCGATCCTGCTGGTGATGATGCTGGTGTGGGGGCATATCTCGTGGCAGAACTATATTGGCGAAGCGCACTGGCTGCTGTGGCTGCTGGGTCCGGCGACCATCGCCTTTGCGGTGCCGGTCTACGACAACCTCGCGGTGATAAAACGCCACTGGATGTCGCTCTCTGCCGGGGTGATCACCGCCACGGTGGTGGCCGTCACCAGCTCGGTCTGGCTGGCGCGGTTGTTTACCCTGTCGGACGAGATCCAACGCAGCCTGGCGGTACGCTCCGTCACCACGCCTTTTGCCCTGGCGGCGGCAAAACCGCTCGGCGGACAGCCGGATCTGGTGGCGCTGTTCGTGGTGGTCACCGGGGTGTTTGGTATGGCGGTAGGGGACATGCTTTTTCTGCGCCTCTCCATTCGTGAAGGGATGGCGAAAGGGGCCGGGTTTGGCGCGGCCTCCCACGGGGCGGGCACCGCGCGCTCCTACGAGCTCGGCCAGCAGGAGGGCGTGGTGGCAAGCCTGGTGATGATGCTCTCCGGCGTGGTGATGGTGCTGGTGGCCCCGCTGGTGGCGTGGGTGATGTTCTGATAAATGCCGGGTGGCGCTGCGCTTACCCGGCCTACCGGTTCTGAATGCGGCGCTAACGGTTCAACCGCCGCACAATCCGCTCCACCTTCTGGCGGAAATCCGCCGCGACCTGAGCGGGTGCCTGGCCCTGCTCCAGTTTTTCCCGCGCCGAGGTGAACTGGTCGATCACCTGTAAATCCTCGATATAGGGCGTGGCGACAACTGTGGTGTGCAGCGACTGCGCCTGGCGTAGCCCGGCAATCACCGGATCCTGCGGGTCAATCACCCCTTTCTCCGTCAGCTGCGCCTCCGCCGCCTTGTTGAGCGGAATGCCGCGCTCCAGCCCAAGAGCCTCCACCGACTGCGGATCGTTAAGCAGGTAATTCACCAGAATCGCCGCCTCTTTCGGATGCTTCGTCGATTTTGCCACCGACAGCATCTGTGCCGTTTTGAAGTAGACCCCGGACTCCTCTGTGCCGGGCTGCATCACGTAATCGCCCAGCACCAGTTTCGCCGGTGGCGTCATGTTGTTGGCAAACATGCGAATGGTGATGTTCCAGGTGAAGAGCCCGCCCCACTCACCGTTAATCCACGGCTTCATCTCATAGAGGTTGCCCTTGCCGTAGGAAGAGAGGGTTTTGGGCGACGGCAGAACGTGGTCGTCGCTCAGACGTTTCACAAAATCGAAGGCCTCGACCCACTGCGCGTCGTTCCAGGCGAAGGTGCCATCACTGTTGAACATCGACTTCTGGTGGGTCTGCATCATGTACGCATTGAGCAGCAAAATGACATCCTGATCGACCATGGCGTAGGGGTAGTAGTTGTTGCCCAGCGTCTGCTGGAACACTTTCCCGGCGGCAAAAAAGTCGTCCCAGGTTTTCGGATACGCCAGCCCGGCTTTCTGCCAGGTGACGTCGTTGTAGTAAAAGACCGGGGCGTTGACCGAAATCGGCAGGCCATTGAGCTTGCCTTTCACCGTGGTCGATTGCAGATCCTGCGCCTGGTACTGGCTTAAATCGAGCTCCGCTTTCAGCTTATTCAGGTCGTAATACCCTTCGCCGTTTTTGGAAAAGAGGATCAGCCAGGGCCAGTTGGTCTGCATTACGTCCGGCTCGGTGCCGCTCGCCATCTGGGTGGTCAGGCGCGAAAGATGCCCGTCCCAGCCGGTGTATTCGGGCTTCACCTTAATCTCCGGATGCGCTTTTTCGAAGGCTTCCAGCGCCTTGAGTGTGGCCTGGTGGCGGCTGTTGCCACCCCACCACGACATGCGTAGTTCAACGGGCGATTGTGCCCAGACAGAGGTACAGGAAAATAACAGCGATGCGATAACACCTGAAACGAGTTTTTTCATTATTGTCTCCGGAACAGAGGCATAAATATTGTTATTAAACAGGTGAGTAACTGCACAATACTACCGGCGGTTCCGGCGCGGCAGCGGGCCGCGCCGGCGTGAGACGCTTAGCGTTTCGTCAGACGGGATACCAGCTCAAACTCCTTAAAGTTGACCGGACGCTGCTGCTGCATGGAGATATTGCCCGCAATGCCGGTGAGGATAGACATGGCCCCGGCACGGTGGTCGGCTGCGCGCTGCAGCGGATCGTGGCGTGGCGCGCCGAACAGGTCGGCCAGCATCGCGTTGTCGCCGCCGCCGTGCCCCCCTTCACCGAGGCTGAATTCCGCTTTCCAGGGTTCGGCAAACATCGGGAAGACGGTGAGGTCGCACTGCTCCAGGCTGCCCTCATTTTCCCGCTCTCCCCCGGCATTGACGTAGGACTTCTCGACAATCTTCATCTCCAGACGCCCTTCGGTGCCGTTAAAGACCACATTCAGCCCTTCCCACGGCAGGTAGGCATTGAGGGAGTAGGTGAGCTGGACCTGGTTCTGGTATTTCACCAGCACCGACATCGTATCTTCGATGGTGATCCCGTCGCTGAAGACGCTCTGGTCGCGGAAGTAGCGATCTTCGTGTTCGGCGTCCAGATAGAGCGCCTTAAGTTGCGCATTCTCTTCCATATGCAGCGCAAACGGGTCGTCTTTCGCGTCGGCAAAGCCGTGGGCGCGCGGGTAGAACCGGGTCACGCCGCGTTTCTCCGCATTCTCCCTGCCGTAGAACTGCAGGCTGCCTTCGGCGTAAACCCGTTCCGGGTAGCTGCCCAGCCAGAAATTCATCAGATCGAAGTGGTGGGTGGATTTATGCACCAGCAGGCCGCCGCTATTGCGCTTTTCCCGATGCCAGCGGCGGAAGTAGTCCGCGCCGTGTTCGGTGTTAAGCAGCCACTCGAAATGGACCGAGGTGACCTTGCCGATCGTCCCCTGCATCAGCAGTTCGCGCACTTTACTGTGGTGCGGCGCGTAGCGGTAGTTGAAGGCCACGCGCACGCTACGGCCCGTCTCTTCAATGGCATCGAGTATGCGCAGGGCGCGCTGTTCGTCGATGGTCATCGGCTTTTCGGTGATCACATCGCAGCCGGCGTGCAGGGCGCGAACGATGTAGTCGTCATGGGTGCGGTCCATGGTGGTGACAATGACGACATCGGGCTGCGTCTCGCGGATCATCTCTTCAAACTGCGCCGCCTGCCAGGTGGAAACCGGATCCGCCCCTTCGTTTTTTAATAACTGATTGGCGTACTGCATGCGCGTCTTGTTAGTATCACAGAACGCGACCAGTCTGGCATTTTCCCGCCAGGCGCCACCGATGGCGGAAATATATAAACCCGCGCGACCGCCAGTCCCGACCAGAGCATATTTTTTCATGGCATCCTCGATTAAATAACAGAATTAATATCAGCAGGTGACGCAATGAAACGTATTCCCCATCAACTGATGGAGCTGAACAGCACGTTTATCTGGCACTGGCCCTGGTTTATTCAGGGGGTAAAAAGCGCGAAACAGCACGGTTTCACTGGCATCATCCTGCACCAACAGGAACTGCTTTCAATACTTGCGACGCCCTCGCCGTTAAGCCAGAAACTCAACGTCGAGAACCTTATTCATCAGCAAAATTACGCCCTGCACTATTTAAAACGCGTCGACCGTTACCTGGCGGAAAATAATTTATCGTTCTGGCTTCAGGGTGAGGCCGCGCCCAATGACGACATTATTAAGCGTAAATTTCCGGAACTGACGTTCGACGAAAAGCACGCGCCCGATTTCTGGCACCCTTTTTATGCCGCGATACTGCATCCGCTTTTACAGGCGCTGCCCCATCTCGGCGGGCTTATTCTCAGCCTGACGACGCCAGACTTTCAGACCAGCCGCTGGCAGCAAAGCCTGCATGATGTCTGGAGCCTGCTGCGCGCCCAGGGAAAAAAGCTCATCCTGCGCGACTTCATTGACAACAGCTGGCCGCGACAGCAGCTCTCCGGCATTCTGGCGACGCTCCCGGACGACGTGCGCGCCTCGGTAAAAGCCACCGAGCTGGATTACCACCCCGGTTTTGCCAACCATCCCAACATCGCCACCCTGCCGGGGCATAAAAAGTGGATCGAGTACGATCTCTTCGGTATCGGCTACGGCTGGAGCGCACTGCCGTGCTATCTGGCCGATGAGATTGGTGGCCGCTTAAGCTGGGCGCTCAGCGCCACAGAAAACGAAATCGAAGCGATTACCTCCCGCGTGAGCTGGCAGTGGTTACCCGACAGCCGGGTGATGGACTCCGTCAACGCCATCAACCTGTTTGGCCTCTCTGCCGCCAACCATGCCGCCGATGCCGCGCTGCCCGCTACCTTCGAGCGCTGGGCGGAACACCACCAGTTCGGCTTTCGCGCTTTGGCGGACAAACATCAGCTTTCGGCCATCCTCCACGCCAGCTACGACTGGCTGTGCAAAACGCCAAACTTCCTCGGACGGCGGTTGCACTACCAGAGCCAGATCCCGGAGAGCATTGCCCAGGCGCAGCAATTGCTCCATACGGACACCCGCAGCGCTAACTGGCTGCACGCCTGGCAGCCGCTGATGCCCGCCGACGATCCCACCCTTGGCAAAGAGCAGCGTGAGCGGGTAGCGCTGGAAAAAGAGGCCGCCTGCTTCCTGGCATCACGTACGCTGCACAACCTGCGTGAGCTGATGCCGCGTATGACCTGCCCGGACGACACCCTGGCGATCCTGCTGGCCGCCTGGCGCAGCGCGGAGATCTACAGCCAGATGTTCTCTCACGTCGCCGCCGCCGTGACCGACGTCGTGTGGCTGGATCACTACGGTCCGCAAAGTCTGCCTGCCGACATCCTGAAGCAGCATCAGCAGCGGCTGCTGCACTTCAGCGACACCCTGGATCGCTGGCTGACAGATCCGCCCGCCAGCAGCCCGCTCTTCCTGCCGCTGTTGCTGAGCCCGGCGCGGCTGGAGCGCTTTGCCAGAAGCCTCGGCGAGTCGCTGTAACTAAAGAATAAAAACTGCGGTCGGGGTTGTCTGTATACCGCGGGTAGGGAAAGCGGGGGATCGGCGTGGAATAGGGAAAAGTGTGATGGACGTTGCGGATTGCAGATAAAGCCTGTGATCCGCATCGGCTTTTTCTGTTCTGGCGACGTGATAAACGTCACCAGAAGGGGAAAAAAATGTGATCCCCGACCAGTGGCCGGGGAGGGGGTTTTAGTGCGCGCGGCCCTGTTCGACACCCAGGCCGGTTTGGGAGCGGATAAACTGGGCGCGGAACTTCTCGCGCTCCAGGTTGCCTTCCGGCGAGTTATCGGTTGCCGAGAAGACCCAGATGCCGATAAAGGCCACGGCGATGGAGAAGAGCGCCGGGTACTCATACGGGAAGATGGCGCTTTCGTGGCCGAGGATCTGCACCCAGATGGTCGGACCGAGGATCATCAGGATCACCGCCGTCAGCAGGCCGAGCCAGCCGCCAATCATCGCTCCGCGGGTGGTCAGCTTCGACCAGTACATAGAGAGCAGAATGATCGGGAAGTTGCAGCTTGCCGCAATGGAGAAGGCCAGCCCCACCATAAAGGCGATGTTCTGATTTTCGAACAGGATCCCCAACAGAATGGCGACGACCCCCAGGACCAGAACGGTGATTTTGGAGACCTTCAGTTCGTCGCGTTCAGAGGCGCCTTTACGCCAGACGTTGGCATAGAGGTCGTGGGAGACCGCAGAAGCACCCGCCAGGGTCAGGCCAGCCACCACCGCTAGAATTGTGGCGAAGGCCACGGCGGAGATAAAGCCGAGGAACAGGTTGCCGCCCACCGCGTCAGCCAGATGGACTGCCGCCATGTTGTTGCCGCCAATCAGCGCGCCCGCCGCATCCTTGAAGGCCGGGTTTGCACCCACCAGCATGATGGCGCCGAAGCCGATGATAAAGGTCAGGATGTAGAAGTAACCCATAAATCCGGTGGCGTAGAAGACGCTTTTCCGCGCTTCGCGCGCATCTGACACCGTGAAGAAACGCATCAGAATGTGCGGCAGGCCCGCGGTACCAAACATCAGGCCCAGCCCTAACGACAGCGCCGAGATCGGATCTTTCACCAGCCCGCCGGGGCTCATGATCGCTTCCCCTTTCGGGTGTACCGCCATCGCTTCGGTAAAGAGGTTATTAAAGCTGAAGCCGACATGCTTCATCACCATAAAGGCCATAAAGCTGGCGCCGAACAGCAGCAGTACCGCTTTGATGATCTGCACCCAGGTGGTGGCGAGCATGCCGCCAAACAGGACATACATCACCATCAGCACCCCCACCAGCACCACCGCGACATGGTAGTTCAGGCCGAACAGCAGCTGGATCAGCTTGCCGGCCCCCACCATCTGGGCAATCAGGTAGAGGGCTACCACCACCAGCGAGCCGCAGGCGGAAAGGGTACGAATCGGCCCCTGTTTCAGGCGATAGGATGCCACGTCGGCAAAGGTATAACGCCCCAGGTTACGCAGGCGTTCGGCGATCAGGAACAGGATGATCGGCCAGCCGACGAGGAAGCCCAGAGAGTAGATCAGCCCGTCGTAGCCGGAGGTATAGACCAGCGCGGAGATGCCGAGGAAAGAGGCCGCCGACATAAAGTCACCGGCGATGGCCAGCCCGTTCTGGAAACCGGTAATGTTGCCGCCCGCGGTGTAGTAATCGTTACGGGAACGCACGCGTTTCGACGCCCAGTAGGTGATGTACAGCGTCAGCACCACGAAGATCAGGAACATCACAATCGCCTGCCAGTTGGTCGGCTGGCGTTCAACCGCGCCGCCAATGGCATCGGCGGCATTTGCCGCGAGGGGGAGGGCGGCGGCAAGCGCCGTCAGGACTCTCTTCATGATGCTTTCACCTCGCGCAGTACCGCTTTGTTCAGACGGTC
This sequence comes from Leclercia sp. LSNIH1, assembly GCF_002902985.1. Taxonomy (NCBI): domain Bacteria; kingdom Pseudomonadati; phylum Pseudomonadota; class Gammaproteobacteria; order Enterobacterales; family Enterobacteriaceae; genus Leclercia; species Leclercia sp. LSNIH1. Next base: position 1,262,295 of record NZ_CP026167.1, read on the forward strand.
GAACTCACCGTTAGCGCGCCAGACGTAGACGCCGGTCAGCACAAACGAAACGACGATCACACCGATGCCGATAGGGATGCCGCGCGTGACGTTGGTGCCCGCATGCAGCGGCGTGCCCAGCCAGTGCGGCGCAAAAGCGATCAGCAGGATAAAGCCCACGTAGATGATCAGCATGATAATAGAGAGAATGAAGGCAAACCGTTGCCGTTTATCCACCAGCTCCCTGTAGTGCGCACTGTTCTCTATCTGCTGACAAATATTGTCATTCATCACAGAATCTCCAGAGGTATCCCCCTTCGGTTTTCACGCAGCCTGAGCAGTCACGTGCCTGCAACGCGAAATCCTATGGGGTGGTTTTTATATTCCCCTCTCCCTTGAAGGGAGAGGGCTAAGGTGAGGGTGTTACGATGGCATTGCGATGGCCTGCTTCTCTTCGAGCAGTTTGTCCACCACGCCAGGATCGGCGAGCGTAGAGGTGTCGCCTAAATTGCTGGTATCCCCCGCCGCAATCTTGCGCAGAATACGGCGCATGATTTTGCCGGAGCGGGTTTTCGGCAGCGAGTCGGTCCAGTGCAGCACGTCCGGGGTGGCAAGCGGGCCAATCTCTTTCCGCACCCAGTTACGCACTTCGGTATAGAGCTCGGGTGACGGCTCTTCGCCATGGTTTAAGGTGACGTAGGCATAGATCGCCTGGCCTTTGATGTTGTGTGGAATACCGACCACCGCCGCTTCGGCGATTTTCGGATGCGACACGAGGGCTGATTCGATCTCGGCGGTCCCCAGACGGTGGCCGGAGACGTTCAGCACGTCGTCCACGCGGCCGGTGATCCAGTAGTAGCCATCTTCATCACGACGCGCGCCGTCGCCGCTGAAGTACATATTTTTGAAGGTGGAGAAGTAGGTCTGCTCAAAGCGATCGTGATCGCCAAACAGGGTGCGCGCCTGACCCGGCCAGGAGTCGGTGATGACCAGGTTGCCTTCGGTGGCCCCTTCCAGCGGCGTGCCTTCGTTATCCACCAGCGCAGGCTGAACGCCAAAGAACGGACGGGTCGCGGAACCGGCTTTCAGCTGAGTGGCGCCCGGCAGCGGGGTGATCATGAACCCGCCGGTTTCGGTCTGCCACCAGGTATCGACCACCGGACATTTCTCGTTGCCGATCTTCTTCCAGTACCACTCCCAGGCTTCCGGGTTGATCGGCTCACCCACGGAACCGAGGATACGCAGGGAGGAGCGGTCGGTGCCTTCAATCGCCTTATCGCCTTCCGCCATCAGGGCGCGGATTGCGGTCGGGGCGGTGTAGAGAATATTGACCTGGTGTTTGTCCACCACCTGGCTCATGCGCGCCGGCGTCGGCCAGTTTGGCACCCCTTCAAACATCAGGGTGGTGGCGCCGCAGGCCAGCGGGCCGTACAGCAGGTAGCTGTGGCCGGTGACCCAGCCCACATCGGCGGTGCACCAGTAGATATCACCCTGATGATAATCAAAGACATACTTAAAGGTGGTGGCCGCATAGACCAGATAGCCGCCGGTGGTGTGCAGGACGCCCTTCGGCTTGCCGGTGGAGCCGGAGGTATAGAGGATAAACAGCGGATCTTCCGCATTCATCGCTTCCGGCTGGTGCTGGTCGCTGGCCTGCTCAATCAGGTCGCTCCACCAGAGGTCGCGCCCCTCATGCCATTCAATGGCGTTGCCGGTGCGCTTGAGCACAATCACACTGTTGACGCTGTTTACATTGGGGTTTTTCAGCGCGTCATCGACGTTCTTTTTCAGCGGAACGGCACGGCCAGCACGCACGCCTTCGTCGGCGGTGATCACCAGTTTGGAGCTGGAGTCGATAATGCGCCCGGCCACCGCTTCCGGCGAGAAGCCGCCAAAGATCACGGAGTGCACGGCGCCGATGCGGGCGCAGGCCAGCATCGCCACGGCCGCTTCCGGTACCATCGGCATATAGATGGCAACCACGTCGCCTTTCTTGATGCCCTGCGCCAGCAGCACGTTAGCAAAGCGGCAGACATCGCGGTGCAGTTCACGGTAGGTAATATTTTTGCTCTGGGTGGCGTCGTCGCCCTCCCAGATGATCGCCGTCTGGTCACCGCGCTCGGCGAGGTGACGATCCAGACAGTTGGCGGCCAGGTTCAGCGTACCGTCTTCATACCATTTAATAGAGACGTTACCTGGGGCAAAAGAGGTGTTCTTGACCGTCTGATAGGGCGTGATCCAGTCAAGGATTTTACCCTGCTCGCCCCAGAAGGCGTCAGGGTTGGTGATGGAGTGTTGATACTTCTCCTGGTACTGCTCAGGGTTAATCAGGCAGCGGTCCGCAATATTTGCGGGAATGTCGTGTTTATGGACTTGGCTCATGGTTTTTGTTCTCCTTGTAGGATGTTAATAATATGTCGCAAAAACGTTAATTGTAGGGGCTTTGGCAGCTTTGTTTACTATTTGGGCGACAGATCACGCAAATGTTAAAGAGAACAAAAAACGCGCAAATGACACTTTGAAGGAAAATAATTTCTCTTGAGGATTATTTGCTTTTATGGATAAAAAAGCGTTTTCATTACAAAAGGTTATTTATCATCATCGATACAAATTAGCGTAACCACCTCTTTTGTCAGTCAAATGCCTCGTTCTTAAAGGCTTGCGCAGCATGCCGTGCAAATGGTACTGATACCGCGCGTTAAAAAACCCCATAAATGAACGCAACACAATTCATACCCTTTCAGTATGTGTCGTCCCCTTCGTTTTACGAGTACGAACACTTCGTTGAGGAAGTCTCTTGTTATGAAAAATTTGAAAGTCAGCCTGGCCTGGCAAATTTTGCTGGCCCTTGTGCTGGGTATCTTGCTGGGTAGTTATCTGCATTATCACAGCGACAGCCGCGAATGGCTGATCGCCAATTTACTGTCGCCGGCCGGCGATATCTTTATTCATCTGATCAAGATGATTGTGGTGCCGATTGTTATCTCGACGCTGGTGGTGGGGATTGCCGGGGTGGGTGACGCGAAGCAACTGGGCCGCATCGGCGCGAAAACTATCCTTTATTTCGAAGTGATCACTACGGTGGCCATTGTTCTCGGCATCACGCTGGCGAATCTGTTCCAGCCGGGGGCGGGCATTGATATGTCGCAGCTGGCGACGGTGGATATTTCGAAATACCAGAGCACAACCGCCGATGTGCAGAGCCACTCTCATGGCCTGATGGGGACGATCCTGTCGCTGGTGCCAACGAATATCGTGGCGTCGATGGCGAAGGGCGAAATGCTGCCGATTATCTTCTTCTCGGTGCTGTTTGGTCTGGGGCTGGCGTCGCTGCCCTCCGCCCACCGCGAGCCGCTGGTGACCGTGTTCCGCTCCATCTCTGAAACCATGTTTAAAGTGACCCACATGGTGATGCGCTATGCGCCGGTAGGGGTGTTTGCGCTGATCTCGGTGACGGTGGCGAACTTCGGTTTTGCCTCCCTGTGGCCGCTGGCGAAGCTGGTGCTGCTGGTGCATTTCGCCATCATCTTCTTCGCACTGGTGGTGCTGGGCTTAGTGGCGCGCATGTGCGGGCTGAGCATCTGGATCCTGATCCGCATCCTGAAGGACGAGCTAATTCTGGCGTACTCCACCGCCAGCTCTGAAAGCGTGCTGCCGCGCATCATCCAGAAGATGGAGGCTTACGGCGCGCCGGCGTCGATCACCAGCTTCGTGGTGCCGACCGGCTACTCCTTTAACCTTGATGGCTCCACGCTGTACCAGAGTATCGCCGCGATCTTTATTGCCCAGCTGTACGGCATTGACCTCTCCCTGTGGCAGGAGATCGTTCTGGTGCTGACGCTGATGGTGACCTCGAAAGGCATTGCCGGCGTGCCGGGCGTGTCGTTTGTGGTGCTGCTTGCGACCCTGGGCAGTGTGGGTATTCCGCTGGAAGGACTGGCGTTTATCGCCGGTGTTGACCGTATCCTCGACATGGCGCGTACCGCGCTGAACGTGGTGGGTAACGCGCTGGCGGTGCTGGTGATTGCCAAGTGGGAACATAAGTTCGACCGTAAAAAAGCGCTGGCCTATGAGCGCGAGGTGCTGGGGCGGTTTGATAAGACGGCTGACCAGTAAAGTGAAAAGCCGGGTGACGCTTCGCTTACCCGGCCTACATGACCTTAGGCCCGGCAAACATAGTGCCGCCGGGCATTTACTCCCCGCTTAACGCATCAAACTCCTCACATCCGGTATCAAACCCTTCGCTACAGCTCAGATTCAACCAGTAGAGCGCCTTCTGTTTATTGGGGGTGATAAATCCCTCCTCGCCCTGCTTAAAGATCTGGCCCGCCCAGTACTCCGCATAGCCTGTGCGTGACAGCGTGGAGCTTTGCTTAAACCACCGCGCGGCCTGCACATCATCCTGCGCCACTTCCACGCCGTTGGCGTAGATCAGCCCCAGCAACTGCTGGGCATCAACGGCGGCGTCGTCTTCGGTATTCTCAGCGACCTTGTGCAGTAAGCTCAGCGCCTGCGGATAGTCGGTCTTCCCGGCCCGGGTGTTTACCAGCAAACGCGCCAGCATCACCGCGCCCGGCGAGCTGCCCGCCACCGTGGCCTGCTGCGCCAGCCCTTTGGCCTGAGCGAAATCGCCGTGCTTTAACTTGATTTGGGACAGCAGGGCCATGGCATCGATATCGCCGTTTTTCGCTGCTTTTTCGGCCCAGGTTTCGGCCTGCTTATCATCACCCGAGCTGTAATATGTTTCGGCAAGGTAATACTGGGCACGGCTGTCGCCCGCCTCAGCCTGCTTCAGGTACTGGCCGCCAATCTCCTCGGCGCTCGCCAGAGAAGTAAAAAGGATCAACAACAGATAAAGAGGTTTCATGCGTTATTTTCGTAGGAGTAGATACCGGGCAGTATAAGCGGGCGATGTGAAGAAAAAAATGGGTGCGTTAAGACCTCCACTACCTACAAGCCGGGCGGGTCTCCCCGCCCGCTGAAGTTAGCCTGCTGCGCAGGCTAATTTAGCCGCCACTTCGTGTTGTTCACTCTTTATTGTGAGTTCGCATAACTTACCGCGATTAATAAAGGCGAATATCACGATAGTCAGACAAATAATAACTATTATGCCTGCGACATATTTTAATGGCGTCATGCCCTTTACTCCTTGCTAACAAAAGAAGAAGGGGCTATCCTCAACTTGTTGGGTAGTTGAGGGATAGCCCCGGTTAATGGAAACATTTCCGGGGTTTTTCACTTTCTGTCCCTCAATACGGCTTAAGACAGAAAGCCTTAAGCACCCGCCGATAATCTTATCCCTCTGAAGTAAAAAGAAAAGATGTAATTTTTTTTGTGCGAAATTACATTTCTCTGGAATACTGCTCGCAAAATAATATTCGGTTTTTAAATTTATATTTCATAAATAAAAGAGGGGTGAATAATTCATCCCTCTTTATTCGCTGTTCCGTTAATTACAGGTTATCCCATTGCGGTTTCCCGTAAACGCTTTTTCAACGCATTATATTCATCGATAACATAGCGCTCGGCGGCAGCCTGATCCGCTATCGGTTCAAGGCGCACGGCACAATATTTATATTCCGGCGTTTTGGTTATCGGGCTCAGGTTTTCCGTTACCAGCTCGTTGCAGGCGCCAATCCACCACTGGTAGGTCATGTATACCGCACCTTTGTTTGGCCGATCGCTCACCTGGGCCCGGGTGATGACCCGGCCTTTACGTGAGGTGATCCACACCAGGGCGTCATCCTCAATGCCCAGCTGTTTGGCATCCCCGGTGTTGATTTGTACATAGCCGGGCTCATCCGCCAGCGCCGACAGCGCCGCACAGTTGCCGGTCATGGAGCGGCAGGAGTAGTGACCCACTTCGCGCACGGTGGAGAGCACCATCGGATACTCTGGCGACAGCGTATCCATCGGCGCCATCCAGTCGCAGGTGAAGAACTGCGCCAGCCCGTTCGGGGTATCGAATTTCTCGGCGAACAGGTACGAGGTGCCCCGATCTTCCGGCGACTCGTCCCGGCAGGGCCACTGGATATAGCCCAGCTCGCCCATCTTCTCGTAGGTTGCCCCCTTAAAGGCCGGGCAGAGCTGGCGCAGCTCGTCCCAGATTTGCTGGGTGTTGTCGTAGTGCATCGGATAACCCATCCGGGTGGCAATCTCGCTGATAATCTGCCAGTCGGTTTTCAGCTCCCACTTTGGCTCCACGGCTTTGAAGAAGCGCTGGAAGCCGCGATCGGCTGCGGTGTAGACCCCTTCATGCTCGCCCCAGGAGGTGGAGGGCAGGATCACGTCCGCCGCCGCCGCGGTTTTGGTCATAAAGATATCCTGGACAATCACCAGCTCCAGATCGTCAAAAGCTTTGCGCACCGCCGAGAGCTCAGCATCGGTTTGCAGCGGGTCTTCGCCCATGATGTACGCCGCCCGCACCTCGCCGTGGGCCGCGCGGTGCGGCAGCTCGCTGATACGGTAGCCGGGGTTCGCCGGCAGGCTCTCCACGCCCCAGGCTTTGGCAAATTTCTCGCGGTTTTCCGGAAACTTAACGTACTGGTAGCCCGGATAGGTATCCGGCAGTGCCCCCATGTCGCATGCCCCCTGCACGTTATTCTGGCCACGCACCGGGTTGACCCCCGCATGGGCTTTGCCGAGATTGCCGGTCAGCATGGCAAGGCTGGTGAGCGCGCGCACGGTTTCCACCCCCTGCCAGAACTGGGTCACCCCCATGCCCCACAGCAGGGTAGCGGTGTTGGCCCTGGCATACAGACGTGCCGCCTGACGGATCTCTCCCGCACTTACGCCGGTAATGCTCTCCACCGACTCCGGCGTATAGCGTTCAACGATCTCACGGTACTCATCAAAGCCCTCCGTGCGGCGGGCAACGAAGGCCCGATCGTAGAGCTGCTCGGCAATAATCACGTGGCCGATGGCGTTGAGCAGGGCGATGTTCGAGCCGTTTCGCAATGCGATATGCATATCGGCAATGCGGGCGGTTTCGATGCGCCGCGGATCGCAGACGATGATTTTTGCCCCGTTCTGTTTCGCGCGCAGAATATGGTTGGCGACAATCGGGTGCGAATCCGCCGGGTTATAGCCAAAAATAAAGACTAACGCAGTGTTATCAATCTCGTTGATGGCATTGCTCATGGCGCCATTGCCGACCGACTGGTGCAGACCTGCAACCGAGGGGCCGTGTCAGACGCGGGCGCAGCAGTCGACGTTATTGGTGCCGATAACGGCGCGCGCAAACTTCTGCATCAGATAGTTGGTTTCATTCCCGGTGCCGCGTGACGAGCCGGTGGTCTGGATCGCATCCGGGCCGTGCTTTTTCTTGATGGCGGTGAGGCGACTGGCCACATAATCCAGCGCCTCTTCCCACGAAACGGGCGTCAGCTTGCCGCCGCGCGTTCTGCGGATCATCGGGCTTTTCAGCCGCGGGGTGAGGATTTGGGTATCGTTAATAAAATCCCAGCCGAAGTAGCCCTTCAGGCACAGCGTGCCCTGGTTGGTTTTGCCGTTGGCCGCCTCCGCCCGGACGATTACGCCGTTATCGACCACCAGGTTGATCTTGCAACCTGATGCGCAATAGGGGCAAACCGTGATGACGTTTTTCATCGATCTCGCTCCAGTTTCATATGATGCTGATATGTCGGTTGAGTATGCCGCCTCTAAGCCGCATTCTTGTTGTGGTTTTCCCCTGACTTTACGGGTGAATCCTGGGCAATACCCTGACGAAAAACAGGCCTGCGGCAAAAATTGCGGCGGCGGAAGTGACGGGGGATGTGACGGCGGTTGAAGATTCGTGATGGAAAAGGCGTTTGGGCTGGAGCCTTGCACAGAATGGGCCAGACTGATCTTTATCTTCTCTATGGGGTCCCGTAATGAAACCAGCAATTCTGGTGGTCGATGACGACACCGCGGTCTGCGAACTGTTGCAGGACGTTCTCAACGAGCACGTCTTTACCGTCCATGTCTGCCACAACGGGCAGGATGCGCTGCGTCTGGCCAGCCAGATGCCGGATATTGCACTGGTTTTGCTCGATATGATGCTGCCGGATATCAACGGCCTGCAGGTGTTACAGCAGCTGCAAAAACAGCGTCCTGAGCTGCCGGTCATTATGCTCACGGGTCTTGGTAGCGAGTCGGATGTGGTGGTGGGGCTGGAGATGGGGGCGGACGATTATATCGGCAAACCCTTTAACCCCCGGGTGGTGGTGGCGCGCGTTAAAGCTGTGCTCCGCCGCACCGGCGCGCTGGCGGCAGAGCCTGCGGCGGTCCCGCGGGCGGGCGGGATCGGCTTCAACGGCTGGACGCTGGACACCGCACGCTGTGAGCTCATTGACGCAGCGCGCAACGTGGTCTCCCTGACCCAGGGCGAATACGGTCTGCTGCTGGCGCTCACCCAGAATGCCCGGCGGGTGCTGAGCCGGGAACAGCTGCTGGAGCTGACTCACAGCGAAAGTGCCGAGGTGTTCGATCGCACCATCGACGTGCTGATCATGCGCCTGCGCCGCAAAATCGAAATCAATCCCCATCAGCCGCTGCTGATTAAAACCATCCGCGGGCTGGGCTATGTCTTTGCCGCCGACGTGCAGCATGGCGACAGGGCGGCCTAGACCAGGGGGTTCTCCTCAATAAACAGCTGTAGCTCCTGCAACGTTTTTGCCCCGTCGATGGCGTTGGCGGCCAGCAGGCTGGCCCGGGCGCAGGCGTGCGCCATCTGAATACTCTCCGTCAGCGACAGCGATTCGTGGCAGCCATACAAAAATCCGGCGCAGAAGGCATCCCCTGCGCCGACGCTGCCAACAATCTCCTCCCGGCTCAGCCGCCACGAGGGGATCCAGCCTCCCGCCTGACCCGGCTCCTGTCCCCAGGCCCCCTCCGGGCAGTGGATCACCACCCGTGACTTCACCCCCGCCGCCAGCAGATCTGCCGCCGCCGCGGCAATATTAGCGATCACCGGCGCGTCCTGGTCATCGCGCATCGGCAGGCCGCTGAACTCGCCCGCCTCCAGCTCGTTGATCACCAGATAGTCGAGATGGCGCAGGGCAGGGAGCACCAGCGGCTGATAGCGCGGATCGCCCTTACGCGACACCAGATCGAGGGACGTTTTAAACCCCAGATCGCGCATCTGCGCCAGCAGCCGCGCGCTGCGGGTGCCATATTCTTCGTCCGGCATATCCAGGCTGTCGAGCAGCAGCAGATAGCCCAGATGGAAGATCTTCATGCTGTAATCGAGCCGGTCAAAGGCGGGCAGATCCAGCAGGCGGTTCGCCCCCGGTGAGTGGAAAAAGGTGCGCTGGCCGCTGGGGTCGGTCATTACCTGCGACATGGAGGTGGGGGCAAAGGTGGTGCGCTGTACCCGCTGGCGGTTGACGTGATACTGGTCGAGCATGGCGAGAATGTAATCCCCGTCGTTATCCTCCCCCACCAGCCCGACCGCCTGTAGCGGGATCCCGGTATGCATTTTTGCCACGGTTAACAGCACGTTGAGCGGTGCGCCGCCGGTGGCGCGCTCGCTGTGGGTGATCTCCGCCAGCCAGCCGCGCTCCGGCCACTGCACAATCTGGTGGACATGATCCACCAGCATATTACCCGCCGCGATAATGCCCCGGCGTTCCATTATGCTTGCCCCGCGCTGCCGAAGATGCGCATCTGCGCGGCGACGGTGTCGGTAATCGCCTCTTCGATGCCCAGCAGCAGCTCAGCAAACTCGTCATACAGCGGCTGCCGGTTGGCCATGCGCTGCTCCACGGCCCCCAGCGCCGCCTGGGACATGCCGGTATAGAAGTTAATTTTGTGGATCCCAAGCTCAATGGCGCGGCGAAAATCGGCGTCACTGATCCCGGAGCCGCCGTGCAGCACCAGCGGCAGGCCGGTTTGCTGGCGGATGGCGTCAAGACGGGCAAAATCGAGCTTCGGCTCCCCCTTGTACTTGCCGTGGGCATTGCCGATGGCCACCGCCAGGGCATCAATGCCGGTCTGGTCGACAAATTCCCGCGCCAGGGCTGGATCGGTGAAAAAGGCTTCGTCGGCGTGACCGTACAGGGCGCCGCCCTCATCGCCCCCCACCGCGCCCAGCTCCGCCTCCACCGACACGCCCACCGCGTGGCACATCTTCACCACTTCCCGCGTCTGGCGGATGTTCTCCTCGTAGCTCAGCGTGGAACCATCGAACATCACCGAGCTGAACCCCAGACGCAGCGCCCGCACCACCGCCTCGAAATGCAGACCGTGATCGAGGTTCAGCACCACCGGGATGTCATGCCGGGCGGCTTCAAACTTCACCGCCTCCACCAGGGAATCGAGCGACACGTACTTAAAGTGCACTTCGGCAATGTTGATGATAAAGGGCGAGTTCTCCTGGCGGGCCGCGGCAAAGAGCGCCCGCAGGAAGTGAGAGTCGAGGACGTTAAACGCCCCCAGCGCGTAACGCTGTTCCCGGGCGTGCGCCAGCCCGTCGGCGAGAGAGATAAGCGGCATGTTCACTCCTTACAGACGAAACAGGCTGTACTCGTTACACAGCACCAGCACGGCCGGTTCGTCTTCATCAATGTTGTTATAGCGGGCGGTGGGGTGCAGGAAGTGGTTGTCGGTGTCGTCATCATTCACCGAGGAGACCTCGCCCACCAGCACATCCCCAAAACCCGCCTCACTCCAGAAGCTGTGGTACAAACCGGGCGGCAGACAGATGCTCTCTCCCGGCGCGAGACGGATATGGCTGCCTGCCGCGTGGGTCTGCTGGCACCCGTCGATGGAGACCGTAATATCGCCATCCTCTTTCTGCTCATTTTCATCGGCGTTCCACAGCTCCAGAATCAGATTGCCGCCGCCGCGGTTAATGATGTCCTCGCGTTTGCGCCAGTGGAAATGCAGCGGCGTGACCTGCCCGTCGCGCACGTGCATGATCTTTTCCGCATAGCATCTGGCCCACGGCTTGCCGCCGGGCGAGCCGTTGCGCAGGGTAAAAAGGGTCAGCCCCTGGGCGGCGAAGTTATCGCCGCCGAAGGCGGTCACGTCCCAGCCGAGGCGAAGATCGAACACCTCGCGCCAGGCCTGTGCGTCGAGCTGCTGCCAGCGGGCAGGGGGAAAGCTGGCAAAGGGGGGCAAATGCACATCGTGCATGGAGAAAAACTGCCGCGTGTGGCCGAGGATTTCGTTAATTTCGGAGCGTTTCATGGTAACTCCTTACGTGATATGCAGAGCCCCTGATAAAGAGGCTCTGCACCGATCTCACTTAACCGTCCAGCCCTTATAGGTGCCGACGTTGTTCTTATCGATCATCGTCACCGGGATCAGCACCGGCTCTTTCGGCGCCGGTTTACCCTGCAGAATGCCATAGCCAATCTCCACCGCTTTCGCCGCCATCACCTGCGGGTCCTGCGCCGGGGTGGCGATAAAGAGGGAGTTTTCGCGCTTCAGCGCCTCTTCCGCATCCGGGGAACCATCCACGCCAACGATAAAGAACTCGTTACGTTGCGCCTGTTTCGCCGCCAGATCGGCCCCGATCGCCGTCGGATCGTTGATGGCGAACACGCCGTCGATCTTCGGATTGGCGGCCAGCAGCGAGGTCATCACCTCCAGTCCGCCTTCACGGCTGCCCTTGGCGTTCTGGTTATCCGAGAGCACCTTGATATCCGGATGTTTTTTAAATTCGGTCTGGCACCCTTCCACGCGGTTCTGTACCGCAGAGACCGGCGGCCCGTTGATGATGACCACGTTGCCTTTGCCTTTCAGACGGTCGGTAATCAACTTACAGGCCATCTCGCCCGCCTGGGTGTTGTTGGAGGTGATGGTCGCATCGGCACCCTCTGCCGCCACGTCAACCGCCACCACCACGATCCCGGCATCTTTCGCGCGCTTCACCGCCGGGCCGATCCCCTTCGAGTCTGCGGCGTTAAGAATGATCATATCGACCTTAGCGGCGATGAAGTTATCAATCTGCGACACCTGCTGGCCGAGATCGTAACCGCTGGAGACCAGCGTCACTTTCACGTTATCTCCCGCCAGTTTGCGTGCTTCCAGCTCCGCCCCTTTGGTGATCTGCACAAAGAACGGGTTGGCCAGATCACCCACCGTCACGCCGATGGACTTCAGCTCTTTGGCCTGGACAAATGGGGTTGCTGCAAGCAGTGCGCCAGCACAGAGCGCGGTAACAAGAGGTTTTAAACGCATATTTTTCGTCCTCGTTATGTAGGGTATTGTTGTTATGCACTTTGATGGTGTCGGGTACGGTATTTGTCGATCAGTACCGCAATGATGATCACCGCCCCTTTGATCACCAGTTGCCAGAAGTAGGAAACGCCCATCAGCGTCATGCCGTTGTTAAGGGTGGCAATAATCAGCGCCCCCACCAGCGTGCCGGTGATGGTGCCGATGCCGCCGACAAAGCTGGTGCCGCCGAGGATCACCGCCGCAATCGCATCCAGCTCATAGCCGGTGCCGAGGTTGCCGTTGGCGCTGTAGAGTCGCGAGGCGCTCATCACTCCGCCCAGACCCGAGAGCAGGCCGCTCATGCCGTAGACAAACAGCAGTACCATCCAGACCTTGATGCCCGTTAAGCGCGCCGCCTGCATGTTGCCGCCCACCGCATAAATGTGTACCCCGAGGGTGGTGCGGCGCAGGATGAACCAGCAGATGACGATGACCGCGAGGGCGATCACCACCAGCCATGGCACCGGCCCGAGGTAGTTATTGCCGATCCACTCAAAGCTGATGCTGGAGTTAATCACCGTGGTGCCGTCCGCCAGCAGATAGGCCGCCCCGCGCAGCGCCGTGTAGGTGCCGAGCGTGACGATAAAGGGGGGCAATCCGGCAAAGGCCACCAGCGCCCCGTTGATGGTGCCCAGCACCAGCCCGAGCATCAGGGCCGCCGGGACCGAGAGCATGGAGAGCTCCGGCATCAGCGAGACCACCATCGCCGCCACTGCGGTGGTGCCCAGAATCGAGCCTACCGAGAGGTCGATGCCGCCGGTCAGAATGATGAAGGTCATCCCCGCCGCCAGCACGATATTGATGGAGGCCTGACGGGTGATGTTCAGCAGGTTGCTTTCGGTAAAGAAGTTCGGGGCGATAAAGCCAAAGACGGCGACAATCAGGATCAATATCGGCAGGATCCCGATGGTTTGCATCAGATCGCCCATCAGCATTTTTTTGGCGGAGGCCGCTTTGGCCACCTGTTGCGGACTATTTTGTTGGCTCATGATTTTACCGCCTGGTGATGAGAGTCGTTAACGCCGGTTGCCAGCGTCATAATGTTTTCTTGTGTGATATCGGCCCGATGCAGCTCGCCGGCGATGCTCCCTTCGCGCATCACATAGACGCGATCGCTCATGCCTACCACTTCCGGCAGTTCGCTGGAGATCATCAGGATCGCCACCCCTTTGCGCGCCATCTGGTTCATGATCCGGTAGATCTCGCTTTTGGCCCCGACATCCACGCCGCGGGTCGGCTCGTCGAGGATCAGAATGCGCGGGCCAATCGCCACCCAGCGGGAGATGAGTAGCTTCTGCTGATTGCCACCGGAGAGGCCGCCCGCCCGCACCTGGGAATGCGGCACGCGAATGTTAAGCAGGGCGATGGCATCATCGGAGATCGACTGCGCTTTTTTGCGGTTAAGCATGCCGAAGGTGGCGTCGCGCTCCAGCGTCGCCATGGTGATGTTCTCCTGCGCCGCCAGCTCAAGGAACAGCCCCTGCTCCTTGCGGTTCTCGGTTAAAAAACCGATGCCGTGCTCAATGGCGGCACGCGGGGAGTGGATCACCACCGGATCGCCATCCACCTCAATCATGCCGCCGGTGGCCTTGCGCACGCCAAAAATCAGCTGGGCCAGCTCTGAGCGTCCGGCCCCCACCAGCCCGGCGAGCCCGACGATTTCACCGGAGCGCACCAGCAGACTGCACGGCTGCACCTTGCCGCCGTCGGTCAGATGGTGGACATTCAGGCGCGGGCTGCCGAGAGGGATATCGCGCTCTTTATTGAACAGATCGCTCAACGGACGCCCGACCATCATCCGCACCAGTTCAGCGGCGTTGAGCTTGTCGCGGGTCAGGCTGCCGACGTACTGGCCGTCACGCAGTACGCTGACGCGATCCGACAGCTCATATACCTCCGCCATGCGGTGGCTGATGTAGATGATCGCCATCCCTTCATCGCGCAGGCGCAAAATCAGTTCAAACAGACGATGGGTCTCGCGAGAGGAGAGGGCGGCGGTGGGTTCATCCATCACCAGAATGCGACTGTTGCGGTGCAGCGCGCGGGCAATCTCCACCTGCTGCTGCTCGGCGATGGTCAGCTTCATCACCAGATCGGTGGCCTTAAACTGGGCGCCAAGCCGGTCAATTACCGCCTGGGCCTGGGCCGCCATCTCTTTACGCTGCACCAGCCCGCCGCGCGACAGCTCGCTGCCGAGGAAGATGTTTTCGGCCACGGTAAGGTTTGGTGCCAGCTGCATCTCCTGATAAATCAGGGTGATGCCTGCCGCCAGGGCATCTTTTGGGCCTTTGATGTGAAACGGCTTGCCGTCGATCAGGATCTCGCCGCTGGTGGCGATGTAAGCCCCGGCGAGAATTTTCATCAGCGTACTTTTTCCGGCGCCGTTTTCACCCATTAGCGCGTGGATCTCACCGGGGAAGACCGTCAGATCCACACCCTTCAGCGCGTGAAAGCTGCCAAAGGTTTTGGCAATGCTGCGCATCTCTAAAACCGGGGTCCTGCTCATGGCGGATCTCCTGTGACGTTCGATATCCGCACTTCATCACAGCCCGGTAAATGCAAAATGTCAGAAGTCGTTCATATTTGTCATAGTTATGAATAGTTAATGTGGATCACAGTTACGCCACGGAGCCAACATGCCTTCACGCCGTCCTCCCTTTTTCGCCAGCGCCCGTGGCCGCCTGCTGATCTTCAATCTGCTGGTGGTGGCGGTGACGTTAATGGTCAGCGGCGTGGCGGTGCTGGGCTTTCGCCACGCCAGCCATATCCAGGAGCAGGTGCAGCGCCAGACGCTGGACGACATGACCGGCAGCATGAATTTGTCGCGGGAAACCGCCAACGTGGCGACGGCGGCGGTACGTTTGTCGCAGGTGGTGGGGGCGCTGGAATATAAAGACGAAGCCAACCGGCTGAAACAGACCCAGACGGCGCTGGGCCATTCACTGGCGCAGCTTGCCGATGCGCCGCTGGCGCAGCAGGAGCCGGCGCTGGTGGCGCGGATCATCCGGCGCAGCAACGAGCTGCAACAAAGCGTGACCGGGATGCTGGAACGCGGACAACGACGCCACCTGGAGCGTAATGCCCTGCTCAGCGCGCTCTACCAGAGCCAGAGCTATCTCCGCCATCTCCAGGAGATCAACCGCCGCTACGCCAGTAACGTGCCCGATGCCCGCCTGCTCAGCGAGATGGACCGGCTGATCGTCGCCGCCATCGAAACTCCTTCGCCGCGGGCGACCATCCAGCAGCTTGATACGGTGACGGCGATGCTGCCCCCTGGGGCCACTCAGCCGGTGGTGGGCTTTGTGCTGCCCGATTTTAACGCCGAGCTGAACAAGCTCGGCCCGCTCTCCCGGCAGCTGGAAGAGAGCGATCTATCGATCAGCTGGTATATGTTTCACATCAAAGCGCTGGTGGCGATCCTCAACAGCGATATCAATCAGTATGTGGAGCAGGTGGCGCAGGCATCCCAGCTGCGTACCGCCCAGAGCCATCAGGAGCTGCGCTCCATCAGCGTCTTTATCACCCTTTCCGCCGTGCTGGCGCTGATCATTACCGCCTTTGCCTGCTGGTACATCTACCGCAACCTGGGCACCAACCTGACCGCCATCTCCCGGGCGATGTCGCGGCTGGCCCACGGGGAACAGGATGTCTCGGTGCCTGCGCTGCAACGGCGGGATGAGCTGGGCGAGCTGGCGCGGGCATTTAACGTCTTTGCCCGCAATACCGCTTCGCTGGAGCACACCACCCGGCTGCTGAAAGAGAAAACCTCCCAGATGGAGGTGGATCGCATTGAACGTCAGGGGCTGGAGGAGGCGCTGCTCCACAGCCAGAAGATGAAGGCGGTGGGTCAGCTGACGGGCGGGCTGGCGCATGATTTCAATAACCTGCTGGCGGTGATCATCGGCAGCCTGGAGCTGGCCGACCCCCATTCACCGGATGCGCCGCGCATCAGCCGCGCGCTGAAGGCCGCCGAGCGCGGGGCGCTGTTGACCCAGCGCCTGCTGGCCTTCTCCCGCAAACAGTCCCTGAACCCGCACGCGGTGGAGATGAAACCCCTGCTGGAAAACCTGGCCGAGCTGATGCGCCACTCCCTGCCCGCCACCCTTTCACTGGAGATCGAAGCGCAGACCCCGGCCTGGCCGGCGTGGATTGACATCAGCCAGCTGGAAAACGCCATTATCAACCTGGTGATGAACGCCCGGGATGCGATGGAGGGGCAAAGTGGAGTGATAAAAATCCGCACCTGGAACCAGCGCGTCACCCGCAGCGACGGACGCAGGCAGGATATGGTGGCGCTGGAGGTGATCGACCACGGCTGCGGGATGTCGCAGGCCATTAAATCCCGGGTCTTCGAACCCTTCTTCACCACCAAGCAGACCGGCAGCGGCAGCGGGCTGGGGCTGTCGATGGTGTATGGCTTTGTGCGCCAGTCCGGCGGGCGGGTGGAGATCGAAAGCGCGCCCGGGCAAGGCACCACCGTGCGGCTGCATCTGCCCCGCGCCACCCAGCAGGCACTTCCCCAGCCAGAGACGCTGGCGGCGGCCGCAGCGGTACAAAGCGACCGGCTGGTACTGGTGCTGGACGACCAGAGCGATGTCCGCCAGACCCTGTGCGAACAGCTGCACCAGCTGGGCTACCTGACGCTGGAGGCGGAAACCGGCGAGCAGGCGCTGCAGATGCTGAACGCATCGTCGGATATCGAGATGTTTATCAGCGACTTAATGCTTCCCGGTACCCTGAGCGGCGCGGAGGTGATCCAGCAGGTTCGCCAGCAGTTCCCGCATCTCCCCGTGCTATTGATGAGCGGCCAGGATCTGCGCCCGGCACATAACCCACAGCTGCCGGACGTGGAGCTGCTGCGCAAGCCTTTTACCCGTGCGCAGCTGGCGCAGGCGCTGCAAAAAATCGGTGCCATGTTTAAGAATTAATCAATCGTGTCCGCTGCATGGGTGATGTTAATCTGCGCAAAAATGAGCGGATTAGGATATAAAAGGACTTATGCCGGTACTGACGAGAGGGGACTCACATATGATCGTGATGCCTACAACCTATAGCCCGATGACAGTCGCACGCGCCTTTACGCGGGTGGAAGAGATTGAACTCTCAGGGCGATTGCTGCATGTCATCTATGATCCCCAGACGCCTCGCGCGGCAATCATTGAAGCGGATATCGAAATCTTTGAAGGCATACCGCGACATCGGGTTGTGGCAGCGCTGGATTTACAGCGCAAACCTGCACTCGGTAAAGATATCGTTGCTGTTGAACGCTGCTGGGAAGATGCCCACATCCTTCAGGTTGAAGGCGTCTGTGTTGATCCTGGCGAGCGGGATAAAGGGCTGGCAACCCGACTTTATGAGGCATTAATCCTCCAGTGCGGAATTACGCTAATAAGCGATTTTGAACAGTACGAAGGCGGTAAAATGCTTTGGCAAAAGATTGCCCGTGAATCGGATCAAATCGCTGTGTTCGTACTGGATACCGAGCAAGGCGCATTTTGGCCTTATGATGGCAGTAAAGTGATTTACGATGGCGGCTGTATTCCTGAGGAGCGTATCTGGAGTGTTTCGCCTGACCAAAAATGCCATCGCGTTGTTTTAGTGGCCGAGAACAGGCAACGTGCGAATCACCTTATGGAAGAAACTTCCCCTTACAGAATTTGAGATTCCTCCGCTACTCGCTCCACCCGCTGTTTATTACCGTAAAGCCAGCTCACCTGCGAGACTGGCTTTATGAAACATTACTCTACCGCCCTGTTATTGGGTCTGCTCTCATTAACCAGCCATCTGGCTCACGCTGATATTGTTGACGACACCATCGGCAATATTCAGCAGGCGATTAACGACGCCTACAACCCCAACAGCGACCGCAGTAACGATGACGATGACCGTTACGATCGGCGTCGCAGCAGCGATAACCGACAGTATGAAGAGCGCCAGCGCCAGCTGGACGATCGCCGTCGTCGCCTGGATGAACGTCAGCGCCAGCTGGATGAAGACCGGCGTCGTTTAGAAGATGACGAGCGCAGGCTGGAAGAGGATTACGATCGGCGGTAATGCCAATGCCCGGCGGCGCGCCGCTTGCACGGGCCTACGGTTTCCCAGGCCGGGTAAGGCGAAGCCGCCACCCGGCATTGCGATACCTCAGTCCAGCGCCAGTACCATCCCGTCATACCCCGCTTCAAACCCCACAGGGAGCGGGTTGTCCATCATCCACACGTCAAACTCATGGCTGATATGGGTCAGGATCACCTGCGGGCAGACAATTACCTTATTGAGCGCAATAACCGTATTTAAATCGCAGTGGTTGCGCGGGGGCTCGTCCTGCGGCGCATGGCTACAGTCAATCACGATCGCCTGCGGCTGGTTGTTGAGCAGAAACTTCACCGTTTTCTCCGGCAGTCCGGCGGTATCGGAGAGCCAGGCCACGCGGCTGTGGGCGCTCTCCAGCAGATAGCCAAAAGTCAGCTTCGAATGGTTGAGCGGCAGCGGCGTCACCCGCAGGCCCTGGAGTTCAAAGACCACAAACGGCTCGAGAGTATGGCTAAAGTCGAGAAGGCCGGGATGTTTAAAGAGATCGTCGCACCCGGCTTCATCTGGCGGGCCGTAGACCGGAATGGTCGCCCCCACGCCCCAGCGCAGCGGAAACAGCCCCTGGACATGATCCATGTGGTAATGGGTGAGTAAAATCTGCTGAAAACTGCCCGCAGGCCAGTCGTCCATCAGGTGCGGGATCCCGGCATCCAGCAGCGTCACCGCATCATTGAATTTGACCACCGCGCTACAGGGGCGACGGCGATAATCTTCCTGCAAACGCGCCCGGCGGCAGGCCGGACAGTCGCAGCCAAAAGCGGGCACCAGCTGGGCGCCACCGGTTCCCGTTAACGTAATGGTCAGACTCATGGCGCCTCCTTACAGAGGTTTAGTGAAGCGGAAGTGGCTCTGGGTATACCCTTCACGAAGATAAAAGCGGTGCGCATCGAGACGCTTTACGCTGGTGGAGAGCTCGGTCATCTCCGCCCCGGCGTGACGGGCCTCTTCTTCCGCCCAGGCCAGCAGCCGGCTGCCGACCTTCAGACCGCGCGCCTGCGGCATCACCACCAGCTCCTGGATCTCCCCGATCCAGTTGGCGTGATGCAGGTGAAACTGCATGTGCAGGCCGATCATCCCGATGATATGTCCATCCTGTTCCGCCAGCTGGTAACGCATATTGTGATCCTGCAGATTGGCCGCGAACCCCGCATGGAACGCCGAACGGTCAAGCTCCGCCTGTTTTAACTCACAGATCAGGCCATAGACCGCGTCAACGTCCTCCGCGGTGGCGGGGCGCAACTCACACTCGGGCATGGTTTTTCTCCTTCTGGCTAATGAGTGAAAGGAAGTTGTCGACAGACTGATGCAAACTGCCGTCATTGTTAAGGATCGGGCAGTCGGACGGCGTATAACGGGCGGCGCGCGCCAGCCGCTGGTCGATCTCTTTAGCGCTCTCCCGCCCACGCGCCTGCAGTCGGCTACGCAGGATCTCCGGCGACACCTGCAGGCAGATCGGCAGCAATGCCCCGGCGTAACGCGCCTGCGCCTGGGGCAGATGGGCGCGCGAGCCGTTTACCACCACGTCGAACCCGGCGTGCAGCCAGAGATCGATCTCCAGACCCACCCCATAATAATAGCCATTAGCGTGCCAGCTCAGGGCAAACAGATGCTGCCCGGCGCGGGTAAAAAACTCCGGCTCGCTGAGGGCGATGTGGTTTTCGCTCCCGGCAGTAGCGGCGCGCGTGATATAGCGGTGCGCCACCAGCAGTTGTGGATGAGGCTGCTCGCGCAACGCCGCCAGCAGGCTATCTTTTCCGGAGCCGGAAGGCCCCATTAACCAGATTAGTCTTCCCATCAGAACACCCGTTTTCCCTGACGCCAGACGTGGTCGATATGAATGTGCTCGCCTTTACGGTGCGCCAGCACCAGGTCCGCCCGCTTGCCTTCGCCAATCACCCCGCGATCGTCCAGGTTGAGCGCCTGCGCCGGGTTGCGGGTCACCAGGCGGATCGCCTGCGGCAGGGTAAAACGATTCTCCTCGTCGCCCGCTACCCGGAACGCCGCATCCAGCAGGCTGGCGGGGTAGTAATCGGAGGAGAGGATATCCAGCAGGCCGAGGGAAGCGAGCTGGCTTGCCGCTACGTTGCCGGAGTGCGAGCCGCCGCGCACGATATTCGGGGCGCCCATCAGCACGTTCATTCCGTGCTGGCGGGAGGCCTCTGCGGCTTCGAACGTGGTAGGAAATTCGGCGATCACGCTGCCAAGCTGCCGGGATTCAAGCACATGATCCGCGGTTGCGTCGTCATGGCTGGCGAGGGCGATATTGCGCGCCCGGCACAGCGCAGCAATGGCCTGGCGGTTGGGCTGCGACCAGCGGGCGGCAAGCTGAAGCTGCTCCTCTTCGTAGCGCGCCATCTGCGCGTCGTTGAGGGCATATTTACCCTGATAATATTCACGATACTTTTCGATATTAGCGAACTGGCGCTGGCCCGGAGAGTGATCCATCAGCGACACCAGAGTGACCGGCTCACGGTCCACCAGCTTCTCGAACAGCGGCAGGGTGGTGTGATGGGGTAGCTCGCAGCGCAGGTGCAGGCGGTGCTCGGCGCGGTTGAGGCCGCGCTTCTGCGTCTCTTCCACGGCGTTGATCATCTTCTCCAGATTCTCCAGACGATCGCCGCCGTCGCGCACGTCGCCAATCGCCACCGCATCCAGCACCGTGGTGATGCCGCTGGCGACCATCATCCCGTCGTGGCTGCTCATTGCCGAATGGGCGGGCCAGTCCACTTTGGGCCGCGGGGTGAAGAACTTATCCATGTTGTCGGTGTGCAGCTCAATCAGCCCTGGCAGCAGCCAGCCGCCTTCACCGTCCATCGCTTCCGGCAGGCGGCTTTGGGTTTCGGCAAAGGCGCGAATGATGCCGTCCTGAATGTCGATGGAGCCGTCAACGACCTCGTTTTCCAGCACCAGTTTTACGTTATTGACGATCATGCGGTGATCCCCATCGGGTGCAGACGATCCGCCACGCGATCCCGCACCGCGTCGTCGTGGAAGATCCCGACGATCGCTGCGCCGCGCGCTTTGGCCTCTTCGATCAGTTCAATAACCGCTGCGCTGTTTTTGGCATCCAGCGAGGCGGTCGGTTCATCGAGCAGTAAAATCGGGTAATCGACGATAAAGCCGCGGGCTATATTCACCCGCTGCTGCTCGCCGCCGGAGAAGGTGGAGGGGGCGAGATGCCACAGGCGCTCCGGCACGTTAAGGCGCGTCAGCAGGCTGGCGGCTTTGGCGGCGCAGATGTCGCGCGGTACGCCCAGATCCAGCAGCGGCTGCATCACCACCTCCAGCGCTGGAACGCGCGGGATCACCCGTAAAAACTGGCTGACCCAGCCAATGGTGGTGCGCCTGACGTCCCGCACCTTAAGCGCCGGGGCCTGCACCAGATCGACCCATTCGTCGCCGTGGCGCACATGGATATGGCCTTCGTCCGGCAGGTAGTTGGCATACAGCGAGCGCAGCAGGGTCGATTTGCCGCTGCCGGAGTGGCCGTGCAGCACCACGCATTCGCCATTTTTTACCTCAAGGGAGGCGTTTTGCAGCACCGGCAGGCGCACGCCGTTTTGCTGGTGGAGTACAAAGGTCTTACTTACGTTTTGTACGTGGATCATTTTGGCCTCGTGGCGTTTTCTTGCCGGGTGGCGCTGCGCTTACCCGGCCTACAAGGTGCTGGATTCATTGCCGGGTGGCGCTTCGCTTACCCGGCCTACAAAGAGCGCGGTCCGTAGGCCGGGTCAGGCGAAGCCGCCACCCGGCAACAGCAACCTCAATTCTGCAATACGGACGACACCAGCAACTGGGTGTAGGGATGGTGGGGATCGTCGAGTACCCGGTCGGTCAGCCCACTTTCCACCACTTCGCCGCTCTTCATCACCAGCAGACGGTCCGCCAGCAGGCGGGCAACGCCCAGGTCGTGGGTGACAATCACCACCGCCAGGTTCAGCTCCACCACCAGACCGCGGAGCAGATCCAGCAGGCGGGCCTGCACCGACACGTCCAGCCCACCGGTAGGTTCATCCATAAAGACCAGCTTCGGATGGGTAACCAGGTTGCGGGCGATCTGCAGGCGCTGCTGCATCCCGCCGGAGAAGGTGGTGGGCAGGTCGTCGATGCGCGACGCCGGGATCTCCACCTCCTCCAGCCACTGTTTCGCCGTCGCGCGGATGTCGCCGTAGTGGCGCGCGCCGGTGGCCATCAGCCGTTCGCCGATGTTGCCCCCCGCCGAGACCTGGCGGCGCAGGCCATCCATCGGATGCTGATGCACCACGCCCCACTCGGTGCGCAGCAGGCGACGTCGCTCGGCCTCGCTCATGCCATACAGCGAGTGGCCGTCATAGAGAATGTCGCCGTTCTGCGGCGTCAGGCGCGCCGAGAGGGATTTCAGCAGGGTGGTTTTGCCGGAGCCGGACTCGCCGACAATCCCCAGCACTTCCCCCGGCCACAGGTCAAACGACACGTCGCTGAAGCCTTTGCACGGCGCATAAAGGTGGGTCAGGTTAGTGACCGAAAGCAGCGGTTTCATTGGCTGTTGGCCTCGCTCTGTTGGCGGCAAAAATCGGTATCGGAGCAGACAAACATCCGTTTGCCGGTGTCATCCAGCACCACTTCGTCGAGATAGCTGTGCTTCGACCCACAGATGGCGCACGGCTCATCCCACTCCTGCACCGTAAACGGGTGATCGTCAAAGTCGAGGCTCTCAACCCGCGTGTAGGGCGGCACGGCGTAGATGCGTTTTTCGCGCCCGGCGCCAAAGAGTTGCAGGGCGGGCATCATGTCCATCTTCGGGTTATCGAACTTCGGGATTGGCGACGGGTCCATCACGTAGCGCCCGTTGACCTTCACCGGGTAGGCGTAGGTGGTGGCGATATGGCCGAAGCGGGCGATATCCTCATACAGCTTCACCTGCATTACGCCGTACTCTTCCAGGGCGTGCATGGTGCGGGTTTCGGTTTCGCGCGGCTCGATAAAGCGCAGCGGTTCGGGGATCGGCACCTGGAAAATCAAAATCTGATCTTCAACGAGCGGGGTCTCCGGGATGCGGTGGCGGGTCTGGATCAGCGTGGCGTCTTCGGTGCGCTCGGTGGTGTTCACCCCCGTCACGCGCGTAAAGAACTGGCGGATCGAGACGGCGTTGGTAGTGTCGTCCGCCCCCTGGTCAATCACCTTCAGCACATCCGCTTCGCCAATCACGCTGGCGGTGATCTGAATCCCGCCGGTGCCCCAGCCGTAGGGCATGGGCATTTCACGGCCACCGAACGGCACCTGATAGCCGGGGATGGCGACCGCTTTTAAAATGGCGCGGCGGATCATGCGTTTGGTTTGCTCATCCAGATAAGCAAAGTTGTAGCCGCTGAGGTTAGCCATTGTCGCGCTCCTGTTGCAGACGTTTAAGCAGCTCCAGTTCAGCCTGGAAATCGACGTAGTGCGGCAGCTTGAGGTGCGAGACAAAGCCTGCGGCCTCGACGTTATCCGCGTGGGCCAGCACAAACTCCTCGTCCTGCGCCGGGCCTGTAATGTTCTCGTTGTAGTCGGGAGCCTGAAGGGCGCGGTCAACCAGCGCCATCGCCATCGCCTTGCGCTCGCCCATGCCGAACACCAGGCCGTAGCCGCGGGTGAAGTGCGGCGCGTCGTTATCCGGGGTGACGAAGCCGTTCACCATTTCGCATTCGGTCATCAGCATTTCACCGACGTTCACCGCAAATCCCAGCTCTTCCGGCACAATATTGATGTCGATATAGCCGCTGCGGATCTCCCCCGCGAAGGGGTGGTTACGACCGTAGCCACGCTGGGTGGAGTAGGCCAGCGCCAGCAGGTAGCCCTCGTCGCCGCGCATCAGCTGCTGCAGGCGCGATGAGCGTGAACAGGGGTAAACCGGCGGCGTGCGGGTGATATCGTCTGGCTCATCGCCGCAATCCTCTTCCGCTTTCGCCAGCCCCTGGTTGGCCAGCAGGCTAAAAACGTGCGGCGCGGCGTCCTGCTCGGTGTTTGAGGGGGTAAGGCGAGGGGCTTCGCCGTTTGCCAGCAGGGTAAAATCGAGCAGGCGATGGGTGTAATCGTAGGTCGGGCCAAGCAGCTGGCCGCCGGGAATGTCTTTATAGACCGCCGAAATACGGCGCTCAAGGCGCATCTCTGCGGTGTTGATGGGCTCGCTCACCGCCAGCTTCGCCAGCGTAGTGCGGTAGGCGCGCAGCAGGAAGATGGCCTCGACGTTATCACCGCTGGCCTGTTTCAGCGCCAGGGCCGCCAGCTCGCGATCGGCGATGCCGCCTTCGGTCATCACCCGGTCAACGGCCAGGTTCAACTGCTGTTCAATCTGGGCGACGCTCAGCTCGGGGATCAGCTCATCGCCCCGGCGTCTGTGCTCCTGCAACGCGTGGGCGGCGGCGATCGCCTTCTCGCCCCCTTTGACGGCAACGTACATCAGCACACCTCCACGTGGGTGGTTCGCGGGATTGCCAGCAGGCGCTCGCCACAGGTCAGCAGCAGGTCGATCCCCAGCGGGAACGGGTGCGGGCGCTCGGTCAGCTCGTGAATGATGCACTCCGGCAGCTGCGGGGCGACCATCCGCTCCTCGGCGATGCCGGCCCCGGTCAGGCGCAGCATGCGTCCGCCACTCAGGCTGGAGACCTGCAAAATCAGGGTGGCGCTGGTCTCCGGCGCCACGGCGGTGCCCTCGCTCAGGGCGTTGAGCTGCTCGTGGCCGATCTGCTCGTCGGCGACGGCGAACACCGCCTGCTGCGGCTGCTCCACCAGCGGGGCGCTGGTATGAAAACGCAGGTTGCTGCTGACGATATCGTTGCTGACGGAGCCCGACAGCCAGACCGGGGTGTCGTTATCGGCCAGGGTCAGCAGCACGCTGGTGGTGGCGAGGTTCAGCGGCTGCCAGCCATGCTTAAGCTGATGCAGCGAGACGATGACGCCCGGCTCGCTCATCGCTTTCAGCAGACGACGAAAACTGTGCTGGGCATCCTGCACGGCAAGGGTAAAAGCGGGGTGAAGTGTCATGCGTTGTCTCCGCGAACGAGCGTAAAGAAGTCGACCCGGCTGGTGTTCACTTCGGCCTGACGGGCGGCAAGGCGTGCGGCGCGGTCGGCTTCCAGCGGGGCAATAACGGTTTCCATCAGGGCCTGAAAATGGGGGGCTTCCTGCAGCAGGGCGTCCACAACGGCGCACTGCTCGGCGTGGGGTTTGTTACGCCCGAGCAGGTAGCTGTAGCCGAGGGTGCCGCTGGCAAGCCGCACTACGGCGCGGGTCAGGGTGGCATCGCCAGCAAAGTAACGTGCCCCGGTGCCGCCCATCCGCGCCTGGATCTGCACCAGTCCGGTTTCAGGCGCGCGGATCAGTTCATAAGCGGGCGACAGGCTCAGCGCCGACATCCGCGCGGCAAGCGCCGCAGGCTGGCTGTGGGCGAGCACCGCCATCCAGTGCTGGCGGGTGGAGGTATCGAAATGCATTCAGTGCTCCATGGTGAATTCAATCATGTCGGCGCGGGTCAGGCTGACGGAGTACTCCGTCGCGTTCACCTCGCCGTCACGGTGGTTAAGGGTGCGCACGCAGAGCAGGGGCGCCATGTTGGGGATCTCCAGCACCTTGCTCTCTTTGGCCTGGGCGCGGCGGGCGCTGATGCGCGTCTGGGTGCGTTTGAGCGCAACCCCCGTAGCATCCTGCAGAAAGTCATGCAGCGAGCCGCTGGTGAAATGTTGCAGCACCGGCCAGAGGGCCAGGTCCGCGAAGTAGTGATCGATCTGGCACACCGCCACGCCATTGACCCGGCGCAGGGTACGCAGGTGGATGACGTTGTCCCCCTCCTGGATCCCCAGCGCATCCGCCACGTGGCTGGAGGCCGGACGCAGCACCGAGAGCAGTTTTTCGCTGGTGGGGTGGCTGCCCTGATCCAGCAGGTTCTGGCTGAAACGCGCCTGGGCGTTGAGCGGGTAGTCGAACGGGCGCATCAGCACCAGCACGCCGACGCCCTGGCGGCGCTGTACCCAGCCGCGCTCCACCAGCTGGTCAATGGCCCGCCGCAGGGTGTGACGGTTGACTTCATAGCGATCGGCAAGCTGCTGTTCCGCAGGTAGATAGTCCCCGCAGCGGTAGTGCGTGCGCAGCTCTACTTCGAGCTTCGCCGCAATCTCTTGCCAGCGGGTAGGGTAACTGGTCGGATGTCTGGATAAGTGCATAGAAATCAAAGCCTCGCTTCTCAGATGAAGTGCTTACGCAAACGTTGAGAGAGGAAGTCCAGCAGGCTGACGGTGATGATGATGAGCACCATCAGGGCGCAGGTTTGCTGGAACTGGAAACCGCGAATCGCTTCCCACAGGGTGACGCCAATTCCGCCTGCGCCCACCATGCCAACAACGGTGGCGGAGCGGACGTTGGACTCAAAGCGGTAGAGGGAGTAGGAGATGAGCAGCGGCATCACCTGGGGCAGCACGCCGTAAAGGATCTCTTCAATTTTGTTGGCACCGGTGGCACGAATGCCTTCGACCGGGCCGGGCTCAATGGCTTCTACCGCTTCCGAAAGCAGCTTGGAGAGTACGCCGGTGGTGTGAATAAAAAGCGCCAGCACCCCGGCGAAGGGACCGAGACCGACGGCGACCACGAACAGCATCGCAAAGACCATTTCGTTGATGGCGCGGCAGGCGTCCATCAGGCGGCGCACCGGCTGGTAAATCCACCACGGCACAATGTTGTCGGCGCTCATCAGGCCAAACGGAATGGAGAGCACCACGGCCAGGGCGGTGCCCCAGACGGCGATTTGCAGCGTGACGGCCATCTCGCCGAGGTAATCCTGCCACTGGCTGAAGTCCGGTGGGAAGAAGTCGGCGGCGAAGGTCGCCATGTTGCCCGAGTCCTGGATCAGCGTCAGCGGGGCCATTTCCGCCCCTTTCCAGGAGACGACGAGCACTGCCAGCAGTACGGCCCAGCTGATCAGCGAGAACCAGCTGCGCTTTGGCGGTGGGAGAGTGATGGTTTGCATGTGTGCTCCTTAATCTGTTCTCCCTCTCCCTCAAGGGAGAGGGAACGTAATCACTGCACCGCTTTGGTCACGCTGGTCATTGCGCCCAGCGCGGCGGTCAGGCGGTCGAGATCGTCCAGCTGCGCCTGAATTTCAGACAGCTTGCTGTTCTTCTCTTCCTCTTTCAGCGTCTTGTTGTCCTTCACGCCCTGGATCTGTTTGAACAGCGCCAGCTGGCGAATCGGCACCAGCTGCAGGTCGCTGGAGGCGCGGAACGGCGCCCAGCCCAGGCGCTCCAGCACGGTTTTCTCTTCCGCGGTTTTGCCGTAGTTCATAAAGAAGTCGTACACCTTCTCCTTGGTGCTTTCGGAGAGGTTCTTACGCCACACAATCGGGTCGCCCGGGATCAGCGGGGATTTCCAGATCACCTTCAGTTGTTTCAGCTTGTCTGGCGCGGAGGTCTTCAGCTTGTCGAGGTTTTCGGTGTTGTTGGTGGCAACATCCACCTGTTTGTTGGCGACGGCCAGGGCGTTGGTTTCATGCCCGGCGTTGACCGTGCGTTTGAATTCGCTGGTGGAGACATTGTTTTTGGCAAAGACGTAATAGCCCGGCACCAGGAAGCCCGACGTGGAGTTGGGATCGCCGTTGCCAAAGGTGAGCTCTTTACGTTTGGCGAGCATGTCGTTGAGGTTGTTAATTGGACTGTCTTTATTGACGATCAGCACGCTCCAGTAACCCGGGGAGCCGTCGGCGGCCACGGTTTGCGCAAAGACCTGACCGTTGGCACGATCCACCGCTTCCATCGCCGAGAGGTTGCCGTACCAGGCGATGTCCACTTTATTGAAGCGCATCCCCTGGATGATGCCCGCGTAGTCCGGGGCGAAGAAGGCGTTCACTTTGATCCCCAGTTTGGTTTCCATATCATTCAGGAACGGTTCCCACTGAGGCTTCCGGTTCTGCTGTGATTCCGTCGAAATAATGCCGAAATTCAGCGCTTTTTCCTGCTCCTCAGCAAACGCAGGGCTGAATAGGGTGCTGATGCTGAACATGCTGGTGAAGGCCAGCGCGGCAACCGTCTTATAGCTCATTTCCATTCCTCATTGTGGGGACGTTAAGCAGCCTGCGCGCGCTCTTCGACGCGGTTAATGCTGCGGTAGAGATGATCAAAGCGTTCGTTATCAAACTGATGGCTGGCGCCATCGAAGAAGACGTGCCCCTGACGCAGGGCGACGATGCGCTCGCAGTAGCGCAGGGCGTAATCCACCTGGTGCAGCGTGACCACCACGGTGATGCCGTCCTTGCGGTTAATGTCGCGCAGGGTTTCCATGACGATGCGGGCCGACTCCGGGTCCAGCGAGGCGATCGGCTCATCGGCGAGAATGATTTTGGCTTTCTGCATCAGCGCCCGGGCAATGGCCACGCGCTGCTGCTGACCGCCAGAAAGGGTGGAGACGCGCTGGTGGGCGAAGTGGGCCATGCCGACGCGGGTGAGCGCCTGCAGCGCCTCCTGCTTCTGAGCTGGCGAGAACCAGCGCAGACAGGTGCGCCAGAACGGGGTGCTGCCGAGCGCGCCAATCAGCACGTTCTCCAGCACCGTCAGGCGGTTCACCAGGTTGAACTGCTGGAAGATGTAGCCGGTCTGGGCGCGGCTTTTGCGGATATCACTCGCCAGACGGCCCGCGCGCTGCACGGTATTGCCCAGCAGCTCAACGTGGCTTTCTGAGGTTTTGTCGCAGGTGATGAGGCCGCTTAAGTGGCGCAGAAGAGTGGATTTACCTGAACCGGATGGCCCGAGCAGCGCTACCATTTCGCCCTGCTGGACGGTCAGATCAACGGCATGCAGAGCCTTGTTATGATGGAAGGTCTTGCTGAGTTTCTCGACGCGGATGACAGTGTGCATGGGTAAGGCCTCAATTCAAATGTGGCCTCATGCTGGCGGATCAATGTGACATTTAGGTTAAGTGTTGGTTGCGAGAGTTTGAAGAGTTGAGGTGAAAGCGATGACAGGCGATCAACGAGAAGGGGGAGGTATTTGTAGGCCGGATAAGCGAAGCGCATCCGGCAAAAGTGCCCGGCGGCGCTGCGCTTGCCGGGCCTCAAAAGACAACGACAAATCAGTTCTTCTTCACGAACTCGGATTTGAGCTTCATCGGGCCGAAGCCGTCAATTTTACAGTCGATATTGTGGTCGCCCTCGACCAGACGGATGCCCTTCACTTTGGTGCCGATCTTCAGCATTGAAGAGCTGCCTTTGACCTTCAGATCTTTAATGACGGTGACGTTGTCGCCATCCGCCAGCAGGTTGCCGTTGGCATCTTTAACGATCAGCTCATCGCTCTCGGCTACGGGTTCTGCGTTGTTCCATTCGTGAGCGCATTCCGGGCAGATGAACATACCGTTATCTTCATAGGTGTATTCAGAGTTGCATTTAGGACAGTGTGGAAGCTGCATGGTGTTCTCCTCAAAATAGTGCGAACCGGCGGCAATGAGGCCCGCTAAAAATCGACAGGTTGTCGAAAAAGGCGGCAAGTATAGCGCATGTCCTTACTTTTGTCGGTGATATTATTTTTCGCTTTTGGCTAAAAAAAGCGTTTCTGATGACAGGGTCTGTCAGTGACTCAGGTAATGATAAGTACCCGGCGCGAGAATGAAACGCTTGCGAATGAAAGCAATAATATTTTATTGCGGCAAATTGATACGCCGTGTCATTTCGGATAAGGTTAAGGTGCTAATGATATTCACCGTAAATGTTTTTATAGCCATCCCCGGGCTTGCAGGGATGATTACCCCCTCATTTTTGGTGGGCGATTAAAGATGGTTTATCCTGAAATTTATTAAATTTGAGCTACGCTCTTAGTCTTTCGATTTCCCTGACCGAAGGAGCGCGCTCCGCTGCTTTCAGCGCTTAAAGAATATATTTGATTGTCATCAGGCAATTATTTTGCGTCGAACATATTTGCTACACGGAATCATATAAGCCGATCCTTCATTCTTAAAATAATTCGGTTATATAAAATTTGTGTTAAGGGAAGGCTTTTTACTATGCATACACAAACAATATTTGAGTTAAGCCAGGAAGCTGAAAGACTGCTGCAACTCTCATTGCAGAATCTCGAGTCACTTAGCGCCATGCCTGTTGCGATGCTGGACAATGCAACATCGGCCATTACCGGCGAAACCAGCAACGTTTTACCTCTACATTTTAGTACCCG
This sequence comes from Leclercia sp. LSNIH1, assembly GCF_002902985.1. Lineage (NCBI taxonomy): Bacteria > Pseudomonadati > Pseudomonadota > Gammaproteobacteria > Enterobacterales > Enterobacteriaceae > Leclercia > Leclercia sp. LSNIH1. The sequence continues at coordinate 1,292,738 of NZ_CP026167.1, forward strand.
TGGTTTAGAAGCGCAGCAGTCCATGCTGAATAATGAACTGCGCAAAATTACCCGTCTGGAGATGGTGCTGGCGATTGTGGGCACCATGAAAGCCGGTAAATCGACGACGATTAACGCCATTGTGGGAACGGAGGTGTTGCCCAATCGCAACCGTCCCATGACCGCCTTGCCGACGCTGATCCGTCATACGCCTGGTCAGAAGGAGCCGGTGCTGCATTTTTCTCACGTGGCGCCGATCGATACATTAATAAAACAAATGCAAAAGAAGCTGGCCAATTACGATCGCGGCAAGCTGGCCCAGCAACTTGAAATTGATAAAGATATGAATGCGTTGCTGGGGCGCATTGAAACCGGCGAAGCGTTTGAAAAACATTATTTAGGCGCGCAGCCGATATTTAATTGTTTAAAAAACCTGAATGGTTTAGTGCGACTTTCTCAGGCGCTTGGAACAGATTTTCCCTTCTCCGCCTATGCAGCGATTGAGAATATCCCGGTTATTGAGGTGGAGTTTGTCCATCTGGCCGGGCTGGATGGTCATTTGGGGCAATTAACCCTGCTGGATACCCCCGGGCCGAATGAGGCCGGGCAACCGCATCTGCAAAAAATGCTTACTGAGCAGCTCGCCCGCGCTTCGGCGGTGCTGGCGGTAATGGACTATACGCAACTGAAGTCGATTTCGGACGCCGAAGTGCGGCTGGCTATTTCTGCCGTCAGCAAATCGGTACCGCTCTACGCGCTGGTCAACAAATTCGATCAGAAAGACCGCAACAGCGATGATGAAGAGCAGGTGCGGGCGATGATCTCCGGCACCCTGATGAAAGGCCATATCTCTCCGGGGCAGATCTTCCCGGTCTCCTCGATGTGGGGATACCTGGCGAATCGGGCGCGTCATGAACTGAATCAGCACGGCAAGCTGCCGGATCACCAGGAGCAGCGCTGGGTGCAGGATTTTGCCGAAGCTGCGCTGGGCCGCCGCTGGCGGACTGCCGATCTGGACGATATTGAGCACGTTCGCCACTCCGCCGATCTGCTGTGGGAGGATTCCCTCTTTGAGCAGCCGATCCGTAAGCTGATTTATGCTGCCTACGCCAATGCCTCGCTGTATGCGTTACGCTCGGCGTCGCATAAGCTGTTGAACTATGCCCAGAACGCCCGGGAGTATCTCGATTTCCGCTATCAGGGGCTGACGGTCGCCTTCGACGAGCTGGAGCTGAATATCGCCCGCCTGGAAGAGGATATGGCGCTGTTGCAGTCCCGCCAGGCGTCGGTAAGCAATGAGGTGCGGCATGAAGTTGGACAGGCGCTGGCGGCGACCGACCTGTTTATCAGCACGCAGCAGAACGATATCAAACATGCGGTCGCGCACATCTTCAACCCGGATAATTTGCTCGATCTGGCCGGGTTTAAGCCGCACACGCTCCATGCCGAGGCGTTAGCTACCCCGGGACAACTGGTGCTGGATGATGAAGGTCAGGCGCAAATCCTGCTGAGCAAAATCCGCTCCTCCTGTGAAATGATCCTGCTGGATGCACAGGCAAAAATCGGTCGCGAGCTGTCGCTGCGGTTTGACCAGCTGGAAACCACGCTGGCCCGCTCCCTGAACGACGCCATGCGGCCCATTGAAACGCGGATTAAAGAGGAGCTAAGCCATGCCGGATTCCGCGCGCGGATCAGCTTCCCGGCGTTTCAGGCAAACCAGCTTAACTTCAATACCCGGGGGCTGTTCAGCGATGCTATCGCTCAGGAGAGCCTGCCGGCTGGCCAGGGGCAGGGAACCAGCAGTGCGCTGCGCGACACGGTCTCCCGCTGGTTGAATAATCCGGGCTGGGGCTGGGAAGATTATGTAATGACGCGGACGCGCTATGTTATTAACGTGTCAGAGCTTCATGAAAAATTTAAACAGCATATAGATCACTTTTGTGAACAAATTCGTAAAGCTTTGGCTGCGCAGGTCGATGTCTCTGTTACAGCGGGTATGGCGACATTCTTTGCGGAATTCTCGTTATGCCTTGCAGGGTTACAGGAAAGCTTGCGTGATAGCCTCGCAGTGCGTCAGCAAAATGAGCATGCCACACGGGCGCTCAGCCAGCTGTTGCAGCAATGCATTACGACTGCGACGTGGATTCAGGAAGATACCCGACTGTTACGCGATGATATTCAAACGTTATTCGCGGCAGAGCAACCATGACAAAACAACTACTGGACGGTCCCGGACGGACGCTGGAATGTATCCATCCTAAATTTATGGTCGACCTGGTGCAGGGGGCTGACGCGCAGCGTCACACCTCTGTGGTGTCGCAACAGCAGCACTTTCGTGAACGTTTAACCCAGGAGATCATGGCGCAGTCTCATCTTCGTCAGTGGGCCATGGGGGGAATGTTCAGCGAAAATGCTGTGCTGCGACTCGGGCTGGCAGAGAAGCTGGCGGGCATGTTCGACCCCGGCCATCTGGCGCTGACCCGGATGACGCACATTCTCTCCACGCTGCGCCAGCAGGCCAGCCTGCGTAATCAGCCGCCGATTGGCGTGGTGCATCAATACGAAACCCTCTCCGCCCATTTTCAGCAACGTGCGCAGTTCAAAGAGAAGGCGTTAACCCAGCGCGGATTAACGGTGCAGGCAGGCGTTCACAGCGAGCAGATTTTTACCCGCTGGCGCGCCGGGCACTACGACGGCTGGTCGCTGGCCGGTCGTGGTTATGTGGCGCTGGAGGAGCTGCGCTGGGGGGCGTTCGGTGATGCCTGTCGGCTGGCGAATGCGGACGTCAGCGCCATGTTGAAAGATAACCTGTGCAGCATGGTGGCTAACTATCTGGCGCAGGGGATCAACGCTGCACCTAATACCCGCCATTTTTATCACCAGTGGCTCACCACGCCCAGTACGCCGGGGATTATCGACCATAAAGATATGCTGGGCTGGCTGGGTGACTGGTGTGATGTGGAGAGGCATCCGGTGTGCTGGTCGGTGACGCAAAGCTGGCAGAATGTGGCGCTGGGGATGCCGAGATTGTGTTCGGCGGCGAGGCTGGCGAAAGCGATGGTGGAGGAGGTTTTTGGGGAGTAGGGGATTCCCTCTCCCGTGAGGGGCTGAGGAATCCTCAGTCATTTTCTTATGCTTAACGCAATGAAATAATTAGAGAGTAATAAAAGACTTACAGCGACTCCCTGGTCCGCCTGAAAATCGCTGAGGCGTTGACCGTAGGCCGGGGCGAGGCGCAGGGATGCGCCGAGAGGGCGTGACCTACATGGATGTAGGATCACGCCCGACCCGATAGCCGAAGGGAATAAGCCGAAGGAACCGCGAAGCGGCGATTTTCTTTGCCGGGAGCCGGGGTAGCCAGGGGGGAGGCGGCGAGCCCCCCTGGCACGTTCACCGGTTCAGGTGTGACAGAGAGGCAAAGAACGTAAGGTGAACGGAACCAACAACGGAGTTGCATGTTCCCCCTCACCCTAACCCTCTCTCAAGGGAGAGAATAGTCCGGGCGAGGGCTTGTATCTCAGTGGTGCAGTGATTCAACCGGGCGCTGTTCTTCGGTCGTGGTTGGGACGTTGCCAAAGCGTTTGGCGTACAGCGCGGTAATAATCGGCACCAGAATCGCGGTGACGATGACGCTTGCAGCAACCAGCGCGGTAGCGGAGGCGGCAACCGGTTCGAACGCCGGGTTAATCTGGGCGATAATCACCGGGTTTGCCACCGCAGCGCCTGCTGCGGAAGAGGCGGCGACACCCGCAGTACCATTCCCGCCGCCGATAACGCGGTCGGCAATAATCAGTGGGATACCGGTGATAACGATAACCGCCACACCCAGCACGATACCCAGCAGACCCGTATCGAGGATAACGTTCAGGTTGATGGTGTTACCCAGCGCGAAGCCGAAGAACGGGATCAGAACCGGGGTCGCTTTGCTGAAGAAGTCGCGCAGATCGTGGTCCAGGTTGCCGAGGGCAAAACCGATCAGGAACGGCAGGACGGCGCCGACAAAGTGGTGCGGTTCAAAGGAGGCCAGACCGGCGGAGCCGAGGATCAGCATGGTCATCAGCGGGCCAGATTCCAGAGACATCAGCACGAACGCGCCGGACTCCTCTTTGGTGCCGTACTGGTTCATCAGGCTGGCATACAGGCCACCGTTGGTCATGTCCATTGCAGAAACAATGGCCAGCACCGAGAGGCCTGCGAAGAAGCCGGTCTGAATACCGTTTTCCGGAATAAACATGGCACAAACCATCGCCACAATCCACGCCACGGCAATTTTGGTAATTACCAGCGTACCGGATTTACGTAATACCGTACCCGTTGCACGTAAATTTATGGAAGCGCCAATACAGAAGAACCAGACCGCAAGGATCGGTACTGTGCCGGTAATCATGCCTTTGGTGAATCCACCAAAATAGGCTCCAGTATTAGGCGCTAAGGTATTTAAAATTGCACCCAGAACCAGCGGAACCAGCATCATCCCTCCGGGGATGCGTTCTATCGCGGCTTTAATCTTCATCATCAACCCTCACATCTCATCGCGCATCGCCAGCGGATAAGTGATATTTAATAATCTAATGAATTCAACGAATTGTGACCTAGTGGCGTCAGCGGATTCGTCATTCATACAGCAGATATAACCAGTTTGGTTTTTTTAAGCCTTCACTCAAAGGCCACCAGACTCGTTGTAACGGGCTTATGATGCGATCGTTGGAATTGCGATTCAATCAAAACAAAACAGTGTTTTAGTTATCTTCGTCACATATTTTAAGGAAACAAGATATTTGCCTCTTGATTATTAAAACCGCTGTAAATGCATTGTAAAATAATGTCGTTCTTTTTTAATTTCACAGCAAATAATAACGTTCGAAAGGGTATTTACAGAACCAGACATAAGAAACAACTGATGGGCATGTATTTACAGTTTTGACACTTCTGGTGATAACCATAAAAAAATATGTGAAGTTGATCACACATATAAACGCTGGTAGGGTAAAGGCTGTCATTCACAGCCCAGACAGGCGTCAACAGGTTCGGTTGTACCGGTCCGAAAGGTCAGTGTAAGTAAACCTGCTACGCTTGAGAGACGAGAATGCGCATGAAGCGCTTCCCGGGTTCCATAGAGCGCATTTTTCAGCGCTGTGGTGAGGACTGGGCTTAGTCTATGAGGATAGCAATGCTTAAAAGGAAAAAAGTTAAACCGATCACCCTGCGCGACGTCACCATTATTGACGACGGCAAACTGCGTAAAGCGATCACCGCCGCCTCGCTCGGTAATGCGATGGAATGGTTCGATTTTGGTGTGTATGGCTTCGTGGCCTATGCGCTAGGTAAAGTCTTCTTCCCCGATGCCGATCCCAGCGTGCAGATGATTGCCGCCCTCGGGACCTTCTCTGTTCCTTTCCTTATCCGACCGCTGGGTGGCCTGTTCTTCGGGATGCTGGGGGACAAGTATGGCCGTCAGAAAATCCTCGCCATCACGATTGTGATTATGTCGGTCAGCACCTTCTGTATTGGTCTGATCCCGTCGTACGCCAGTATTGGCATCTGGGCGCCGATCCTGCTGCTGCTTTGTAAGATGGCACAGGGCTTCTCGGTCGGGGGTGAATATACCGGGGCGTCGATCTTCGTCGCCGAATACTCCCCGGACCGTAAGCGCGGCTTTATGGGCAGTTGGCTCGACTTTGGCTCCATTGCCGGGTTCGTGCTGGGCGCGGGCGTAGTGGTGCTGCTCTCCACCGTGGTGGGCGAAGAGAACTTCCTCTCCTGGGGCTGGCGTATTCCGTTCTTCCTGGCGTTGCCGTTGGGCATTATCGGCCTCTACTTGCGTCACGCCTTAGAAGAGACCCCGGCGTTCCAGCAGCATGTTGATAAGCTGGAGCAGGGCGATCGCGAAGGGCTGCAGGATGGACCGAAAGTCTCGTTCAGAGAAATTGCCACCAAACACTGGCGCAGCCTGCTGACCTGTATCGGTATGGTGATCTCCACCAACGTGACCTATTACATGCTGCTGACCTATATGCCGAGCTATCTGTCGCATAACCTGCACTACTCGGAAGATCACGGCGTGTTGATTATCATCGCCATTATGGTGGGCATGCTGTTTGTCCAGCCTATCATGGGTCTGCTGAGCGACCGCTTTGGCCGTCGCCCCTTCATTATTTTTGGTAGTGTCGCGCTGTTCGCGCTGGCTATCCCTGCCTTCATTATGATTAACAGCAATGTGATCGGGCTGATTTTTGCCGGCCTGCTGATGCTGGCGGTGATCCTTAACTGCTTTATCGGCGTGATGGCCTCCACCCTGCCGGCGATGTTCCCGACGCACATTCGTTACAGCGCACTGGCGGCGGCGTTTAATATCTCGGTGCTGATCGCCGGTCTGACCCCTACGCTGGCGGCGTCGCTGGTGGAGAGTACCCAGAACCTGATGATGCCAGCGTACTACCTGATGGTGATTGCGGTCATCGGTCTGGTAACCGGCATTTATATGAAAGAGACGGCGAACCTGCCGCTGAAAGGGGCGACGCCTGCTGCGTCTGACCTTCAGGAAGCGAAAGAGATCCTGCGTGAGCACCACGACAACATTGAGCAGAAGATAGAAGATATCGATGCTGAAATTGCGCAACTGCAGGCGAAGCGTTCCCGACTGGTCGATCAACATCCCCGCATCAATGAGTAAATAACAAAACCCGGCTTCGGCCGGGTTTTGCGTCTTTTGTCACCATAACGTCACAGCATATAAGGTAGATCATATTTTCTATGGTTTTCCTGATTTTGCCTGCGTAATCGTTTTTTTTCATACCGAAAAGGAATACGACTAAAGTTTATTGGCGCTTTGATTGAATAGTGCTTACGCTGTATACAAGCAGATGCCTCTAAAAAATCGACGCTTTGAGCGCTATGAGAGAAGTGTATGCCGGGTTCAACACCAATGTAGTTGTGAATGCAGACAGACCCTGAGATGCTGAATCTTTTCGGTAACGTATCCTTGCGCGAAACAGCATTTTATTATTTTTATTACGCTTACTAGTGCAATTAGCACAAAAAAATAATACCGATGCTTAATTATAAGTAGGTCAGGACATGCTGAGAAATTCGCAGAAGATCATCCATGGAGGTTACTCAGTATTCATTAAATTAATTGATTTCTTCTCAATTAATTTAATTTTGATGCTGAGTGGTTGGTGGTTGAAAATGGAGTCTTTCGACACTGTGATTTTGATCAGCTTGTTGTACTCCATCTCGTTTTTACTGTTTGGTGAGTACACAGAGTGTTATCTGTATCGGCCTAAAAACAACAAATTACGCAACCAGCGGCGTCTTCTTCTGACGGCGTTTCTGGCCATTCTGTTTATCGGCATGGTGCGCCTTTTAGTCGCGAAATTATATTCTTTAGGTTATCTGAGCTTTATTGATGTGCGCAATATCCCGGCAATGCCGCTCTGGTATGCCTCGCCGATCCCTTTTCTTTACGTGAGCCGGCTGATTATCTTTAAGCTCTCGACTAAAAAACGTATCAGAGTGGCGATTATCGGTATCACCGATAACGGCCTGGCGGCGGAAAAGGCCCTGCGGCTGGAATATGCGGACGTGCAGCTGGAGCTGGCCTTCTATGATGAACGTGGCCCGGAGCGGCTGGGTGAACTGGCGAAAAGAATTACCAGTCCTTATAACGGGCCGGTGATCAAGCTGGTAGAGGAGGCGAAGGCGGGCAGAGTGGATGAAATCTACATCGCCCTGCCGATGGTGGCGCTGCAGCGTATACGCCATTTTTTAGCCATGATGTCTGATACCACTGTCAATACCTACATCGTGCCAGACTTTTACGCTTACAGTACCAATACATCGCAGATACGCTCTATCCATAACTTACAAACGATCGGTATTTTCACTTCGCCGCTGGATGGCGGAGGTTCGTTTATTAAACGCGCAGAAGATCTGGTGCTGGGCAGCGCGATTATGGTAATGATTATCTCGTTAATGATCGTCATTGCCATCGGCATCAAGCTCACCTCGCGCGGCCCGGTTTTCTTTAAACAGGATCGTTATGGTCTGAGCGGGCAGAAGATCAAAGTCTGGAAGTTTCGGACCATGAAAGTCATGGAAAATACCGACACGGTGATACAGGCGACACGAGATGACCCCCGGGTCACGCGCTTTGGAGCATTCTTACGTCGGACGTCTCTGGATGAACTGCCGCAGTTCATCAATGTTATTCAAGGAAATATGTCGATTGTCGGCCCGCGGCCTCATGCTGTGGCGCACAACGAGCTTTACCGTAAGCAGGTCGAAAACTACATGATTCGCCATAAAGTAAAGCCTGGGATCACAGGTTTAGCGCAAATTAATGGCTATCGTGGCGAAATTGATGCGCTATATAAAATGGAAAAGCGAGTCCAGTACGACATTGAATATATTCAGAACTGGTCCTTTTGGTTAGATATAAAAATCATCATTAAAACCATTTTTAAGGGATTTGTCGGTAAGAATGCATACTAAAATAATTATTATCGCTGGGATGATAGCGTCTCCGGTCGCGTTAGCAGAATTAACGCCAAAATCACACATCGGCTGGGCGGGCATCGACTTTCAGAGCAACGTCGCTGTGGATTATGGGCATAACGATAACGTGACTTTCCAGCCTCACGACAGCGACGAAAAAGGCTCCGACTTCCAGGGGCTCAAGCCGGTCCTGAGCATGAACGGGGAGCGGGGCCAGGATAAGTACCTGCTGATGTACTCCGGAGATTATCGCCACTACTCGAGCGATTCTGCGGATGATTATGACGATCACTTTTTTCGCTTTAAAGGCGACTGGCGTTTTGGGCTAATGCATGGCCTGACCCTGAATCTGGAAGATTCTCTTGGCCATGAGGAGCGCGGGCGCGGCGTGACGGAAGGCTTCCTGCCCGAACAGTTCCGGCAATTTGGCGTGAGGTCACCGTTAACCACCAATTTGTTCAACAGTGAGCTGCGCTATAGTTACGGTGCGCCAGATGGCCGTGGAAGGGCAGACCTGGCGTTGATGCATCGCAAGTGGACCTTCGGCAATACCGGCCAGGTTGAGAGCAAGAATGAGGATTTCGCACAGTATATCCGCGAACAGGAGTGGGACGAAAATACGCTGATTGCAGAAATTTTCGATCAATACACATCTAAGACGCGTTTTCGCTATAGTTTTATTACCAACCAGTTTCGCTATGGCCATGCGTCAGAAAAAGACAGTAATGAATACTATTTGCGTTATGGCATTCAGTCGCAGCTGACGGGCAAAACGAACGTTGATATGAACGTGTCGTGGCTTTATAAAACCTTTGAAAATAACCCTGGATCGAAGGATTTTAACGGGATTAACTGGGATATTCTGGGTGAATGGCGACCTCTCCAACAGTCGCTTTTTACCTTAAGAACATCCCAAAGTATTAAAGACCCTTCCGAAGCGGGAGGATATAATTTAGTCACGGAGTACGGCGTTTCATACAAACATTTTTGGATGAATAACCGGTTAACGACGTTGCTTGATTACGCATACATTACAGAAGACTACAAACATCAGGACAAGGACCGTCACGATAAGAATGGCGTGTTTTCATTTATTGTAGGTTATGACCTCACACCATCGATTAATTTTGGTGTGGAATATCATCTAGATACGCTTAAGTCTAATAAAGATACCGATACCTTTACCATCGGCCCTAACGACGATCGCGTGGTGACTGAAACGTTGGGCTACGATCAATCTTTGATTATGCTTACAGCTAAGGTTCAGATTTAAAATGAAAATAATGAAACTGTGCGCGTTTTTACTTCTCAGTGTCCTTTTTGCTGGCTGCAAATCACCGCAGCCGACGTTAAAGGACAATAGTGTGGTCGATACAGCAAATTATATACTGGGCTCAGGGGATATCGTCAACATTAACGTTGCCGGTCAACCTGACCTGACCATGAAAGTAGTACTTGATAATAGTGGGGCTATTAATTACCCCTATATTGGCAAGCTGGAATTAAAGGGCAAAACCGCCAGTCAGGTCGATGCAGAGATTACGCAACGCCTGCGTAATGGCTTTGTGCTTAATCCCATGGTGACCGTAAATATCGCCGAATTCCGTAAGTTCTATATCTCTGGTGAAGTTGAGAACCCCAATGGCTATTCCTATGAGCCGGGTATGACCGTGGAAAAAGCCATCGCGCTGGCGGGGGGTTATACCGACCGGGCAGACCGTACGGATCTCAGCATTCGTCAATCATCCTCCGGTGAGTTACTCGAAAATGTTGATGTTACCCACTCCGTTCTCCCGGGCGATCTCGTAATTATTGGCATAGGGTTCTTCTGACCATGAAACTATCAATAGTGGAAAATGGCAAAAAGCGAGAAAGCGCTATCGATATCGCCAGATTTGCCAGAGAAATTAAAAAGAACTCCTGGAAAATCGTTCTCTCCGGCGTGATTGCCGGGGCGATTGCCTGGCCATTAATGAGTTTGATGTCATCGAAGTATGTTTCCACTGCCACGGTACTGATTAAAGCTCAGCCGGACAATGTTTCACCTTTCCAGAAAGTGGAAGGCTATGACTCCACCCGTAACGGGTACTACGAAACGCAAAACGCGCTGATGCAATCGCGCGTGGTGCTTGAGCAAGCCATTCGCACGCTAAAACTCGATCAAAACCCGGCGTTTAACGGTGAGGGGTCTGGCAGTAGCGCAACGCCTGCAAATGAACAGCAGCGGGTTGATCATGCCCTGAAAACGCTGCAGAAGGATCTGACGATCAGCAACGTGCGTACGACCCATTTGTCTACCGTCTCCTATGAATCCACCTCGCCACAGCTGGCGGCGGATATCGCCAATGGCGTGGCGGAGTCGTTTATTAATTACACTCTTGCGCTCAAGCAGCAAAAAACAGCGAAGGCGAGAGAAGATAACCAGCAGAAGCTGCAGGAACTCCAGCAGCAAATGGTGCAGCAAAAGAGTGCGCTGGATAGCTATCTGGCAAAAGAGGGGCTGCTAACCTTCCGTGGCGTTGATGGCTTTGAAACGGAGCAGATGGGCATTATCACCAACCGCCTGGCAAACGCGACCGAGCGCCGGGTAGCGGCGGAGTCTGTTTATAACGAAATCCGCTCCGGTGGCTCGCGGGGGCAGGTCATTTCGCTGCCATCTATCTCAAATCACGCCCAGATCCAGGATTTACGCATTGCCCTGATCCAGGCCAACAGCGAGCTTTCCCAACTGGAGAAATCCTACGGTCCCCAGCATGACAAAGTGATCCAGGCCCGGGCGCGTATCAGTGCCATTCAGGCGCAAACGGCGATGACGCTCAGGGAGCAGGAGGCAGGAATACGCCAGACCTACGAGGCGGCGCTGGCGGACGAAAAAAATTACCAGAAGCAGCTGGAAGAGCAGAAAGCGAACTTCCAGAAGCTCTCCCTGAAGCGTGACGGCTACAACGATCTCAAGCTGGCGCTGGATAAAACGGAAGAGATGTACAAGATGGCCTATCAGCGCACGCAGGAGCTGGCACTACCCGGCTCTTATTCCGATGCGGATGCGGAGATCTACGATCCTGCCGTGCCCGCAGCGCAGCCGGCTAAACCGAACAAGCCGCTGCTGATGCTGATGATTGTGCTGCTGGTGATGCTCTTCTACGTGATGTACATCATGGTGAAAACGGCCACGGACAAGTCGGTGAACAGCCTGAGCCAGATGCAAAAGCGGCTGAATCTGATGCCGCTGGGTGAGATCCGCCGCTTCAAGGGGGTGGGAGGACGCAGCAAAATCCGCGATCTGATGATGAGCGATCCGCTGAATGCGGACGTTATTCACAGTATGCGCACCCAGATCATGCTCAGCAGCCATCCGCTGCAGGTGATTACCGTGACGTCGGCGGAGGGTGGAGAGGGACGGACGCTGCTGGCGAATCTGCTGGCGAGCTCCTTCAGCTTCGACCAGAAAACGCTGCTAATCGATATGGACTTCTTTAACAGCGACGGGCTGTCGGGCGAGCTGGGCTCACTGAAGGCGCCAGGCGTGGCAGAAGTGCTGCGCGGCGACAACGCGACCGACAACGTGCTGGTGAAGATCAACGATAATCTCGATTTCCTGCCGCGCGGCAATACGCCGGTCTCGGCGCTGCTGCTGCTGTCGCCTGAACGGTTAAAACCGCTGATTGATTCTCTGCGTAGCCGCTACCAGCGCATCATTGTCGATGTCGCCGCCGTAAATCAGAGCCAGGAAGTGCAGCTGGTTAACCAGGTAGCGGACGGCCTGATCTTTGTCCTCAAAGCGGGTCTGAACACCGCCGACACCACTGGACCGGCGATTGAGAAAGCGACCCACCACCACAATGTGATTATCGGCGGCGTGCTGAACCAGGTCGTGGATAAAAATCTGGAGAGTAAAGAGGGACTGCGTTCACTTAACTACCATACGCATGAACTGATGAATAACACAGGCCGGGCATGAGTCTTCTCAAGAGCGCCTCCACGATCGCAGGGTCATCAGTTATTTCACAGCTGATTGGTGCCCTGTCGATCTGGCTCATTTCGCATAAGTACGATCTTGGCGAAGTGGGGCTCTACGCGCTCAACTACAGTATTGCCCTGATTGGGGCGCAGGTCTGCACCTTTGCCTCGCAGCTGTTGATCCCCAGACAACAGGATGACGAGCTGGCTCAGAATGTGGTGTTTTGTCTCCTGCAAAGCCTGACCATCGCCATTCCTTATGCGGTGCTGACGGGCTGGCTGTTTCACCAGAATATGCTCTTTCTTTACCTGCTCACGCTCTCGAATACCTGGGTGCTGGTCGCCGAGAACCTGTCGCTGCGTACGGCAAACTTTCGCTTTCTGGTGGTGCAACGCATCTCCGTCTCGGTGGTGGTGGTGGTCTCCGTGCTGCTCACCCACCAGGTGATGGCGTTTTACTGGATGTGGGCGATCCTGATGATGGCGCTGACCAGCGCCTGCATTCTGCGGGCGTTTGATATTCGCACCGTCACCCTGCATCACCTGTGGCCCTCCAGTAACCTGGCGTTCCTGAAAAAAAATATCCACCACATTACCAAAGTGGGCAGTGCCGAAGTGCTGGCGATGGCTAATAACAACCTGCCGATTATGCTCATCAACTTCTGGTTCTCGGCCTTAACGGCGGGCTATTTCTCGGTGGTGAGCCGCTTCTGTCTGGCCCCGGTGGTGATTGTCGGCAATGCGGTGCGGAACACCATTTTCTCGAAATGGTCGATAGATTTCAGAAACAACGTCTTCAACTACGAAGAGTACACGAAGGTCCGTCTGCTGCTGTTGGTGCTGGGGGTGATCTGCACGCTGGGGGTCTTCATCTTCTACCCGATTGTGATGAATCTGGGCTTCAGCGAGGAGTGGATCGCCTCCGTGCCGACCTCGCGCTATATGCTGCCCTACCTCTTCCCGGCGCTGGCGGTCTGTCCGCTGACGGTGATTGAACTGATTTTCGGCTCGCACCGCTACTTCCTGCGGATCCAGCTTGAACAACTGGCGATTGTGGTTATCGCGTTCCTCGTTGTGCCCTATTTTTACAATGACTATGCGACCTCCATCATCTTATTTTCGATTCTGACGTTCATTCGCTACGCCTTCATCTACCTGAAGGTGAATAAGCGCGCCGACATTCTGAAAAACGGGTCAGTGGCATCATGAATCTTAATACCGGACATTACTTACAAACCTTCACCCTGCTGACCCTCATCTTCATCGGGCTGGTGCAGTACTTCACCGGTGAGTTGGCGGTGCTGTGGCTCCCCTTCTTCATGACGATGCTGATGGCCGGTTTCCTCGTGCTGCAAACCCGCCATGAACCCGTGCGGCTGGATGCGCAGGAAGCGATTGTTCTGACGCTTTATCTCTCGTTTATCGTGCTGGCGGGGATTTCGACCCTGTTCCAGGGCGGGGCGCTGATTACCCTTATCGGGTTTAAGAATGAGATTGCGCTCTCGCTGGTGATGCTCTGCCTTCTGCTGGGCTTCTGCCGGGAATCGCAGATCTATCAGGTGACGCGCGGCCTGTACTGGATTTTTTATATCCAGTTCCCGGTTGCGCTCTACCAGCTCCTCTTTGTGGTGCCGCAGCGCGTGGCGTTACACGGCGAAGAGGAAAAATGGGACTCCGTGGTGGGGACGTTCGGTGGTGACCCGATGGGTGGCGGCAACACCGCGGCGATGGGGCTGTTCTGTCTGCTGATCATGCTGCTGAAGGTCTCGGAGTATAAGCATGGGCTGACCAGCTTTAAAAACATGGCGTTGCATATCGCGCTGGGGTTTGTGATGTGCATTATTGGTGAAGTGAAATTCGTGATCCTGCTGTCGCCGTTGCTGCTGGGCTGGGTGTGGCTTATGCCCTCCTGGGTCAAAGAGGCGAGTCGGGTGAATTTAGCCGTGCTGCTCTCCATTCTGGTGGCGATGGTGTTGTTAATCGGGCTGGCCATTGTCATTCTCGCCTACAGCTATACCACCGCTTATGGCATCGATATGTCGGAGAACCCGTTCACGGTTTTCTTTGGTTCACTCAGCTATATTTTCGACCCGAATTTCATCTTGCCAGGCGGGGAGATCGGGCGTTTTACTACTCTGACGTTCTGGCTCCAGCATAACGACCTGTCGGGGCTGCCGGGCACGCTGTTCGGCTACGGGCTGAATGCCACCAACAGCGGTAGCTTCCTCTCGCCAGGTTTCCTGAATCAGGTCTATAACCTGATCCTCGACAGTACCGCCATGAGTATGCTGCTCTGGGAAGTGGGCGTGGTGGGCACGCTTATATTTATTGGGCTATTTGTTTATATACTGAAAGTGGTTCAGCCTGAACCTCTGTTATCCGTTGACCAAATTGATAAACAAGATCTCCAGCTTCTGAGCTTTGCACCGGCATTTAATGTTTTTGCCATCGCCTGTCTGCTTAGTCTGCCCTACAGTCAGATACTGATGATCGTGCCAATGCTGCAATTCTTATTCTATTTATCTTTAGGTTCCAGCTTGATTATCCGCCGGACCGTACGCCGTTATACGGGGCTCTATTGATGTACAAACCGTTTATTACCGTAAGTATTAAAACGTTTAACGAAGCCGAGTGTATTGAGAAAACCATCGACAGTATTCGCAGCCAGATCGTTGAGTATCCGCATAAAATTATCGTTGCCGACAGTCTTTCTACGGATAACACCCAGCAGCTGGCCAGCGATAAAGGGGTGATGGTGGTGTCGTTAACCGAACCGGCAGACCGCTGTTGCGGTGTCGGGCATCAGCTGGGCTACCTTCACAGCGAAGGGGAGTTCATTCTGCTGATGGATGGCGATATGGAGCTGGAGCCGGGCTTTATCGATCGGGCGGTGGCGTTTCTGCAGGAAAATCCTGGCTATGCTGGCGTGGCCGGCACGGTGGAGATGGACGACGCCTCAAACTATGAGTTTACCTCCCGCAAACAGCGCATCAATAAGATCTATCCGCTGGGCGACTGCGACCATTTAGGTGGTGGCGGCCTGTATCGCCTGTCGGCGATTGCCGACATCGGTTATCTGACCAACCGCAGCCTGCACGCCTATGAAGAGGCGGAGCTGGGCATTCGCCTGCTGACCGCGGGCTACAAACTGCATCGCCTGAACGTGCCCTATTTCCGCCATACCTCCTACACCATGCCGACCTTTAAAATGCTGCGCTATCGCTGGAAAAGCGGGTTTCATCAGGCGCCGGGAGAACTGCTGCGCAGCGCATGGGGCAAGCCCTGGTTTCGCGATGCGCTGATGCTGGTGAAAAACGAAGTGATTTTCGCAAGTTACATCTTTATCGTTCTGATTGTGTTCTTCACTTTCGACGTCAGCCTGATCGACATTGCGCTGCTGCCGTTGCTGGCCTTCATCCTGCTGAAAACCATTCGCAACCGCTCATTAAAAAACGGCCTCAACAGCGTGATTAATCTGGCGGTGCTCTCTGCCGGGCTGGTTAAAGGCCTTTTCCACCCCCTTCGCGATCCCAGGGTGCCACCGGGCAATAAAGTTATTCATGAGCAGGTAGAGTAATGAAAGTCTTACTGGTGAATAAGTTCTTCTTTATTAAAGGAGGAGCTGAAACGGTCTATTTTCAGGAACGTAACATGCTGAAAGAGGCCGGGGTGGAGGTAATTGATTTCTCAATGCAGCACGAGAAAAATTTTCCCTCTGACTATGCGGACTACTTCGTCACTAATGTGGATTACCACAAAGAGGGCGGCCTGCTGGCGGGGGCAAAAACCGCCATCAGCTTTATTCACAACCGGGAGGCGTGCAAAAAAATGGTGGCGCTGCTGCAACAGACGCGCCCGGAGATCGTCCATTTCCACAATATTTATCATCAGCTGACGCCTGCGCTGATTAAAGTCGCCCGGGATTTCGGCTGTAAGACGGTGCTAACCGCTCACGACTATAAAATTATGTGTCCCTCCTACTCTATGCTGCGTGACGGCAAGGTGTGTGATGCCTGCGTGACGGGCAGCGTGTTTAATGCGTTTCGCTATCGCTGCCAGGAGGGCTCGGCGGCGAAGAGTTTGCTGCTGTCCTTAGAAGCGACCTGGCAGTACATCGCGCAAAATTATCAGGCGCTGGATGTGATTGTCTCCCCGAGCGAATTTCTGCGTAACGAGCTGAGGCGCTCGCTGCCGGACTCCCGTATCGATGTCATCGTGAACGGTATTGACGATAGTCAGCAGCCGGAAGAGGGCCCGGACGAAGGCTATCTGCTCTACGTTGGCCGCCTGAGCCGTGAAAAAGGGGTGCCGACGCTGACCCAGGCGCATCAGCTTATGCGGAATAAAATGCCGTTAAAGGTGGTCGGCCACGGGCCGCTGTATGACGACATGGTAAAAACCTTCCCCCATGCGGAGTTCCTCGGCTATGTGCAGCAAGGGCTGGAGCTGGATGCGCTGATTAAACATGCCCGGGCGGTGGTGCTGCCTTCTGAATGTTATGAGAACTGCTCCATGGCGGTACTGGAGGCGATGTCGTTCGCCCGCCCGGTGGTGGGGGCCCGAATTGGCGGCATCCCGGAGCAGATACGACACGGTATTGAAGGATTGCTGTTTGAACCTGGCAACGCTCAGGATCTGGCCGATGCGCTGGACGAGATCGCGGAAATCCCGCAGCAGGCCCGGGAGATGGGGCAGAAAGGCCGCGAAAGACTTTGCCAGAAATACTCACTGCGTAAGCACATGGAGACGTTGCAGGCGCTCTACCGCGAGCTGCTCGACGGGCGATAACATGGCAAAAAAAATCACGGTGTTGGGTACCCGCGGCATCCCGGATGTCTTAGGCGGCGTCGAAACCCATTGTCAGAATCTCTACCCGGCTATCCGCCAGCAGTATGAGGTGGAGATTTGCGTCATTGCCCGGTCACCCTACGTACCCTACCGGCGCTCACGCTACAAAAACGTGGAGACCCTGGCGCTGTGGGCGCCCAAAAAACGCAGTTTTGAGGCCATTGTGCACTCTGTTATTGCTGCGTTGAGGACATTCGTCGATCGATCCGATATTGTTCATGTTCACGCCATCGGGCCGGGTCTCGTGGTGCCGCTGTTACGCCTGCTGGGTAAACGCGTAGTCTTTACCCATCACGGGCCGGATTACGATCGCCAGAAGTGGGGCAAGATGGCGAAAAAAATCCTGATGCTCGGCGAGAAAGTGGCGGTGAAGTATGCCCACGAAGTGATTGTGATCTCCGAGGTGATCAACCAGCTGATCCAGCAGAAATACCACCGTTATGATGCACATCTGATCTATAACGGGGTTAACGTGCCGGGCCCGCTGGATAAAGAGACGATCGATAAGATCCTCGGGCGCTACGAGCTGCAGCCCGAGCGCTATATCGTGATGGTCGGGCGCTTTGTGGAAGAGAAGGGGATGCATGATGCCATCGCCGCATACCAACAGTCGGGCCTGACGCTGCCGCTGGTGCTGGTGGGAGATGCGGATCATCCCTCGGAGTACAGTTTGCGTTTGAAACAGCTCGCGTTTGACACGCCTGGCGTGGTGATGACGGGGTTTTTAAAGGGCGAGGCGTTGCAGGTTGTCTTCTCTCAGGCGTCGCTCTTTGTGATGCCATCGTACCATGAGGGTTTACCCATTGCGCTGCTTGAGGCGATGTCCTATTCCCTGCCAGTGGTGGTGAGCGATATCCTGCCGAACCTCGAGGTCGGTTTGCCGGATGAAACCAGTTTTAAGCTGGGAAACGTTGCTGATTTAGCAGCAAAAATGGCAAGCCAGGCGCATTTGCCCCGCGTTGATTACGGCGATTTTCTGAAGCGTTACAACTGGGATGAAATCGCCAGGAAAACCGTCTCCATTTACCACAAATTAGACAAATCAATAGGTTAAAATTGACCAGTAAGCCCAGAAACCCGATCGTTATCGATCGTTTTTACGAAGTGCTTGATAAGAACGTGACCGCTCAGCTGACGCCTGAGCAAAAAGAGGAGATCGAGAGCGCGATCGTCTCGATCACCCTGGCGTCGCGGCACCGGATCGATATCCGTAAAAGTTTCCCTTTCTTCGGCAAACGCCTCTATATGGTGTTTTTACTGGGGCGGGATCTCCGCACGCGGTCGCGCCCGGAGTCAAAGCTGTCGCGTATCGTGGTCACTTTTCTCATTCTGTTTGCCACGCTGTTCCTGCTGTGTTGCGTGCTGCTGACGCTCTATATGATCAAATCAGCCCTGGGGATAGACCTGTTCCAGCACTTTCACGTCGGGATCTGGGACTGGTGGCTCAACTTGAAATATCAGTAATTAACAGGAGCCATATGGCCCCTGTTTACCCTGCCGGTAGTCAGGCGTTGTAGCCGTCGGGGTTGTTCTTCTGCCAGTTCCAGGCGTCGCGCATCATTTCATCTAAATTGCGCGTCGCCTGCCATCCGAGAAGCTGGCGCGCCAGCGATGAATCTGACCAGCACTCTGCCACATCGCCGGATCGCCTGCCAACGATGCGGTAATTGATTCTGGTCTGCGCCGCTTTTTCGAATGCTTTGATCAGGTCAATCACCGAATAACCGACGCCGGTACCGAGGTTGATGACCTTGAAAGCGTCCCCTTCGTCTTTATGATCCAACGCCGCCAGGTGGCCGTGGGCCAGGTCCATCACATGAATATAATCACGGATGCCCGTTCCATCAGGCGTGGGATAGTCATCGCCAAAGACGGTCAGACACGGCAGCTTGCCGATAGCGACCTGAGAAATATAGGGTACAAGATTATTGGGGATCCCGTTTGGATCTTCTCCCAGGCGTCCGGAAGGATGCGCCCCCACCGGATTAAAATAGCGCAGGCAAGTGATCCTGAATTGCGGTTGCGCCGCCGCGAAATCTCGCAAAATCTGCTCCACCATCAGCTTGGAAGTGCCGTATGGGTTAGTTGTACCGCCGGTAGGGGACTTTTCGCTTAAGGGAACGGTATCGGGATTGCCATAAACCGTGGCCGAGGAGCTGAAAATAAGGCTGGCGACACCCGCCTGCTGCATTTCCTGTAGAAGCACCATCGTCCCGGCCACATTATTTTCATAATAGGCGAGAGGATGTGCAATAGATTCAGATACCGATTTAAGGCCAGCGAAGTGAATGACGTCGGTGATGCTGTGTTGAGTGAAAAGGCTTTTTAAAGAGTCGCGATCCAGAATGTCAGCAATACAGACTATTGGCCGTTTGCCCGTTAATTCTGCGACCCGGATTAATGACTCCTGCGAGGCATTTGAAAGGTTATCAATGACAACGACCTCTTCTCCCCGCTCGAGTAATGCCAGTACCGTATGTGAACCAATATAGCCTGCACCGCCCGTAACCAGAATCGCCATATTAACGCCCTCAAAAAGCCAGCAGTGGCCCGCGCACTGACGTGGCGGAGCAGGGGAGCTCTTTTACAGTGTTTATCCTGTCACTCTGGTTAGATTAGTTCTGAATACCGCTATTGTCACTTAGCTAAAAAGACGCTTGCGGTGATTCACCATCACTTTATAGGCCAGCTTTTTAAGGGTGGAAAGTAGGCTGAAAGTCAGGTGTTTTGTATCGTAGACAATATAGTTATCGGTAAAGTTTAACGTGTGGATACCGTCACTGTTATTAATCGACGGGCTTATTTTACCGACCAATTTTTCTTCATATTTATGCGGCGTCAGATTGGTCAATTCCTTGATGAATATGGATTTTCCATAAAACCCAGCACTGCACTCCTGGGTAAAGAGGTAGGTTTTATCGTTGATCGAGTAGGGCTTTCCGGCGCCTCTGGCATGCATATTACAGATATCCAGGTCAGGAGAAATTTGCTGCCAGTCACCGAGAATAGCGTCTGAGGTGTGGATCACCAGCTCATTGTCCATGGTGGTGGAGGCCATGAAATTCACGCCATTCAGCTCAAAGATTACGTTATCCGTCACGGCCATATCGGAAACCAGGACTTTCACCTTTTCCCAGCGCGCGGGAAAATCAACCGACTGGAACAAAATGACCTCTTTCCGCTCTGCCGATTCCGGGATCATAAACAGTTTGCCGTCGAGTTCGAACAGGAAGGGAAAGGAGAGATGACATTTTAAGTCGTCAAACCCCTCGAGCTTAACGTCTTCTATCTCCTCCAGGTCTTTATTAAGGACACGGCAGCGCAGTACCCCCTTTGAGGTGAGGAAGGAGAAAGCTTCATAAAAAACATACAGCCGTTCACCTTTATCGATAATAAAAGGATCGGCCTGGAAAATATATTTTTTATCAAGCTGCCGTGCTTTTGCATTACAGAGAATATCCAGCGTGTTTTCCGGGAAAACATGCTGGCCGTGGCTGTTGATGACCATAATGTCCCAGGACTCATGGAAGAACAGCTTCTTGATTATTCTGTTATTTTTATTGAACATTTTACCATGGTACTCATGAGTAAATATGAATAAACTCAGAAATAAGCGGTGTCTTTAGTCCCAGAAGTATGAAAGGTGAATCATAACACTCGCTCTTCCCGCGCAGTAACATATCAACATTAGCCCAGCGTTTACGCATGGAAATAGTAATATTGGGTGAGTCCGGGAATATATCGTGTGAAATAAAATCTTCTCTGTTGGATGTAACACTCTGGGGAAAGGAGTATTTAATGTGCATTTACAAACTGCCACGCCGTAAAAATCGGTTGTTACTTCTGGTCGCCGGAGCACTGCTATTCCTTTCAAATGGCGCCTGGGCGGAGAGCGCAGACAGGTTACAAACGGTGAATCCGGCCGCCCTTAGCGGTCCTCTGGCAAACCCGGGAAACGGTGTTGCCCGTTTTCACGATCAGGACTTAAGCATTGCCGACTATCCGGCGACGGGTCTTGAGTATCGACGCTACTACTGGCGCGAAGTGGAACCGCGAGAAGGAGAGTACAATTTTGCGCTGGTGGATGAGGGGTTTGCTGCTGCGGCCGCGCATCAGCCGGCCATGAATGTCGGTCTGCGGTTTATGATCCTCGATGGGCCGGAGTCTGGCTCAGAGATCCCCCATTGGCTTATCGATAAAGGGATCAAAGGCACCTGGACGCCGGATCACAAAACCTTTGCCCCCGATCTGGACGATCCCTCCTATATGGATTACGCCCGTCGCCTGCTGCAGGCATTTGGCGCGCGCTATAACAATAACCCGGAACTGGCGTTCATTGATATCGGGATGGTCGGCGCATGGGGAGAGTGGCACAACAGCAATTTCCCGAACCTGCCGCCGTTACAGGAGCGCTATCCGCCCGCGCTGCTCAACCAATACGTTGATATGCATTTCAGCGCCTTTCCTGACACACCCAAAATCATGTTGATTAACGGCTATGATTCCGTGGCCTATGCGGCAAAAAAAGGGGCTGGCTGGCGGGCGGACTGCTGGGGAGACTGGCGTAACTTCAGCCCCACATGGAGCCACATGGCCAAAGATTACCCGGAACGTATCGCGGCGACGCAGTCAGCCTGGCCGGGGTTCAACGAGGCATGGAAAAAAGCGCCGGTCAGTCTGGAGATTTGCGGTCATATGGCGGAATGGCTGACCGAGCAGAAGTATACGCGCGAAGAGGTACAGGCCACCTTTGACTGGGCGCTGGCGCAGCATGCCAGCACCCTGAACATTAAATCTACCGAAATACCGAAGGTCTATCGCGATATCGTCGACAAGGCGCTGGCCAAAATAGGCTATCGCTTCCGGGTGGTATCGCTGACCCATCCGGCGAGCGTGCATGCAGGAGAGGCCCTGTCGCTCAATAGCCAATGGTCAAATGAGGGGGTGGCGCCCGTTTATCTGCGTTATACGCTGGCCTGGCGGCTGCAGGACAATCAGGGGAGCACGGTTGCCCAGGGCAGCGCCGGGGATGATATCCGTCAGTGGCTGCCGGGCAGGCACAGTTCGGCTTATCAGCTGGCTACCCCGCGTAACCTTGCGGCAGGACGCTATCAGTTGGATGTGGCATTGGTGGATAAACACAACAAAGCGCGTATTCAGCTGGCTAACGAGGGGAAACGCAATGATGGCTGGTACCGGCTGTCGACGGTGATGATTGAGTGAGGGGCGGTTTGGGTTAGCCAGAACACAGGAAAGCAAAAACCCGCCTTTTGGGCGGGTTCTTTAAAGAGTGGTGCCCGGACTCGGACTAACGCCGGAGGCGTTGAACAGCGCGCTTGTCGCGCTGGCCCCGAAGGGGTGAGCCGCTTGCGGCGAATAATCGAACGTAGTTCGATGAAGAGTCCGGCTCTCCAGAAAGCAAAAACCCGCCTTTTGGGCGGGTTCTTTAAAGAGTGGTGCCCGGACCCGGACTAACGCCGGAGGCGTTGAACAGCGCGCTTGTCGCGCTGGCCCCGAAGGGGTGAGCCGCTTGCGGCGAATAATCGAACGTAGTTCGATGAAGAGTCCAGCTCTCCAGAAAGCAAAAACCCGCCTTTTGGGCGGGTTCTTTAAATAGTGGTGCCCGGACTCGGAATCGAACCAAGGACACGGGGATTTTCAATCCCCTGCTCTACCGACTGAGCTATCCGGGCAACGAGGCGCATTAAACCGTAATCACATACAATCGTCAACCTTATTTCGGGAATTGCTGTTCAACTGCTTAAGTTTGCGGCAATCTGTCGGTTTGCGCGTCGATTTTGCACAAATCTTCCAGACAGAAAAACTATCTCAGGCAATGCTGACAGCGAAAAAGGGGGCGCGACGGTGAAAGACTGGCTTGAGCTGCGACAGCATGCGGATACGGGAATAGAAACGATCAAGGCGCACTTTGAAGGGCATGCCTTTGATCCTCACTGGCACGACAGCTATCTGGTTGGTATCACCCTCAGCGGTACCCAGCAGTTCCATTGCCGTCGTGAACGTCATCGTAGCCATCCGGGTGATGCGTTTCTGCTTGAGCCGGGCGAGATCCACGACGGTGATGCCCCTGTTGCGGGGGGCTTCACCTATCTGACGTTCTATCTCGATGAGCGCTGGTTGACCCAGACCCTGCATGGCCTGTATGACTCGACACCCGGAAGCTATTCGCTGCATTTCACGCAGACCTTGACCCGCGAGCCGCAACTGGTCCGCGCCATTGGCGACACCTTTGCGACGCTGCACACTGACGAGATGAAGATCGTCCAGCAAAGCACGATGGATAATCTGCTCTCTCAACTGACCTCCCATTGCTACTGGCGCAGAAAATTGCCCTCACAGTTGCAGAGCGCGGCGGTGGCGCACCGGGCGCGGGACTATCTCTATGCCCACCTGGGCGACAATATTGGCCTCTCCGATCTGGCACGGGAGACCGGCACCGATCGCTTCACACTCACCCGTTGCTTTAAGCGCGAGTTTCACCTGGCACCCCATGCCTGGCTGATTCAGCTGCGGCTGGCGAAAGCGCGGCAGTTTCTGGCGCGTGGGGATCAGCCCGTCGATGTAGCGGCAGCGCTGGGGTTTGCCGATCAAAGCCATTTAGGGCGCTGGTTCCAGCGCGCCTATCGCATTACGCCTGCCCACTACCGTAGGTTGTGCACAAACCTTCCAGACGTTTCCAGAAAATAACGGCAATGTCAGGGCTCTTATAAAAAGGAGCCACCTGTGAATATGTTGCCGTTTCTGTTGTTTGCTTTTGTCGCCTCGATAACCCCAGGCCCCACCAATATCCTTATTCTGACCAACAGTCAGCACTACGGCGTGAAGGCGACCCTGCCTGCGCTGGTGAGCGCCTGCGCGGCAGCGAGCACCATTGTGCTGATTTCGGGGGCCGGAGCGGGCGAGATACTGAGGCAGTATCCACTGGTGCGCCAGGTGATGAGCTGGGCCGGGGTGTTGTGGTTAAGCTGGATGAGCTGGCAGCTTTTTTGCGCGCCTGCGGCAAATTTATCCGGGCATAATTATACCCGCTTCACCGCGCGTGCCGCGGCGCTATTGCAGGTTATCAATCCCAAAACCTGGATGATGGCGCTGGCGGTAGTCAGCCTGTTTGCGCCAGCGGGAGAGGGGACATTACGGGAGATCGCGCTGATGGCGCTCTGCTTTTTACTGATTTCGGTGGCCTGCCTGCTGTGCTGGGCATGGCTGGGGCAGGCGGTAAACAGGCTGTTTCGCACCCCTGCCGCCATGGTGCGTTTTCAGCGCCTGATGGCGCTCTGTCTCTTCATTTCCGCCTGGGCGGGGATGCTGGCTTAGGTCAGCGCCCCACCTTTGCGACATTGCGCGAAGTGCAGGATATCTTCCGCCAGTCGCTGGGCAGTATCGACATCGGCCTGGCTTCGATTCACCAGCATCCGGCTAAGACAGCCTTCTATGATCAGATCCATCTGCTTTGCCACCATTGCCGGGTCGTCCACTTCGAGGGTGGTCAGCAGCTCATGCGTAAAGTCATGTGAGGCGCGTTTTTGCTGATCGGCCAACTGGTGGATCGGGTGGCCGGGATCCGGGTAAAAGGTGCAGGCGGCAATAAACAGACAGCCCGGATAGCGGTGATTACGCACGCATTCGGTGAGCGCGGAATAGCGCGCCAGGAGCTTTTGCTCCGCCGAGAGCTCCGTGTTAAGCATCAGTTGCCTGCGCCAGGTGTCCACCTGCTGGCTAAGGTAGCGCAGGGCATCGTACAGGAGCGCTTCTTTATCGGGCCAGAAACGACGTAGTTCATCCAGAGGATAATTGACACGTTCAGCAACCATCTCTAGCGAGGTGCTGGCTATCCCTTGTATTTCAAGCAACTGTAGGGTTGCGCCCAGAACATCTTCACGTTGCACGGTTTATTCCTCCGTCTACTTTCGTACTTTCCCGCTTAAAGTGTCGTTTACGGTTGGCGATTGCGCAAATGCGCACTGAACGCGGCGGCATTCATAAAGCCCGTTACCCGTTGAGCAGGCTGCTCTTCACCCTGAGCGTTGAAAAACAGGATGGTGGGCAGACCGAGCACGTTGAGCGCCTTCAGCAGGGCCTTGTCCTCTGGACCGTTCGCCGTGACGTTGGCCTGCAAAAGGACGGTATCGTTCAGGGCGTTTTGCACCTGCGGGTCGCTGAAGGTGTATTTTTCAAACTCCTTGCAGGCGACGCACCAGTCGGCGTAGAGGTCGAGCATCACCGGCTTTCCTTGCGCCTGAGCCAGCGCGCGGTGTAAGTCGTCGACGTTCTTAACCGGCATAAAATTCAGGTGGGCCTGGCTTTGCGCGGCCGGCGCGCCAAATGCCCAGTCCTGTAGCGGACGCACGCTGACCAGCGCGGCGGCCAGCAGCAGAATTTGCACAATGCGGACCCAGGGCTTGCGGGCACTAAGGCTGCTGATAAAGGCCCAGCTAAAGAAGGCCACGCCCAGCATTGCCCACAGGCGCTGACCCCACACATCGCCAATGACGCGCTCGAGCAGGAAGACCGGCAGCGCCAGGATGACAAAGCCAAACGCGGTTTTGACCGTCTCCATCCAGGGGCCGCTTTTCGGCAGCAGACGGTTACCGAATACCGTCACCAGAATCAGCGGCAGACCCATTCCCAGGGCATAGAGATAGAGCGTGCCACCGCCGAGCCACATATTGCCGCTCTGGGCGATGTAGAGCAGGATCGCGCTGAGTGGCGCCGTGGTGCAGGGCGAGCAGATCAGCCCGGCGATGGCGCCCATGGCAAACACGCCCCCCACGGAGCCGCCCTGCTGACGGTTGCTCATCAGCGTTAAGCGGGTTTGTAGAGACGAGGGCAACTGCAGGCTGAAGAGACCAAACATCGACAGCGCCAGCAGGATAAAGACGATCGACAGCCCGATGAGCACCCAAGGATGCTGGAGCGCCGCCTGAAACTGCAGCCCAGCCGCCGCGACGATCAGGCCGAGAGCGGTATAGGTGAGCGCCATCCCCTGCACGTAGATAAACGCCAGCAGCAGCGCGCGGGCAGTAGAGAGGCGCTGCTTACCGCCGAGCACGATGCCGGAGATAAGCGGGTACATAGGCAACACGCAGGGCGTGAAGGCGATGCCAATGCCGATCAGCAAGGCCCAGAAGGCGGAGAAGGGCAGTTCACTGCCGCTATTGTGTGGGGCCGTTTTCCCCTTCTCAGGAGAGACGGGAGCGGATACAGCAGCCGCTTTGACTTCGCTCAGCGGCACCACTTTCGTCTCTGGTGGATAGCATAGCCCGGCGTCGGCACAGCCCTGATAAGTAACCGTCAGGGTGGCGCCTTTGGCGGCCTGATCCACCGTCACGGGAACTGACAGCTGGCCGCGGTAGATTTCGCTTTTGCCGTAGAATTCGTCTTCGTGGGCGACGCCAGCAGGCAACTGGAGTGTGCCGACCTGCGCCTGAGCGGGGGTGATGCTGATCTGCTTGCGATAGAGGTAATATCCCTCCTTCACATTCCAGTTGAGAGTCAGTTCGTGCTGGTTTTGCTGAAAATCGAAGACGAAAGCCCGATCGGCAGGGGTGAAGTTCGAGCGGCCGGGTGCATCAAACAACCCGGCAAAGACTGATGTGCTGCACAGCAGCAGGATTAGCGTAAGGAAGCGTTGAGCCATGAGAGATAGTCGTTATCGCCGTGAAGCACTGGCAGCACCAGCAGCTCCGGAGTCTGGTAAGGGTGATGCGATTTGAGGCAGTCGAGGAGCGCTTGCTGTTTCGCCACGCTCGATTTGAGCAGCATCTGCACTTCATACTCCTGTTCCAGTTTGCCTTCCCAGTAGTAAAGGGAGGTGGCGCCGGGGAGGATGGTCACACAGGCGGCGAGCTTTTCTGCCAGGACTTTGGCCGCCAGATCCTGAGCGGTCGCTTCATCGGGGGCGGTACAGAGTACAACAACAGTGTCAGGCGTGTTCACAGGTCGACCTCGTTATCGCAAAAAAATCACTATACCACGACGGGACGCTGCTCATTAATGAATCGGGCCGCTAAGCGGCCCGACTTTAACTCTTTTTACAACCAAAAAGGATTTACAGCACAATCCCGCCGATGATGAAGCCGAGGATCACGCACAGGGTAATGGCGATCACGCCCGGGATCAGGAAGGCGTGGTTAAAGACATATTTACCGATGCGGGTTGAGCCGGTGTCATCCATCTCGACGGCTGCCAGCAGCGTCGGGTAGGTAGGCAGCACAAACAGCGCGGAGACGGCAGCAAAAGAGGCAATGGCGGTGAGCGGTGAAACGCCCAGCATCAGCGCCGCAGGCATCAGCGCCTTGGTGGTGGCCGCCTGAGAGTAGAGCAGGGTCGCGGCAAAGAAGAGCACCACCGCCAGCAACCACGGATAGTTATGCAGCAGGTCGCCCGCCACGGTCTGGATGTCGGTGATGTGCGCTTTCACGAAGGTATCGCCCAGCCAGGCCACGCCCAGTACACACACGCAGGCGCTCATACCGGATTTAAAGGTGCTGGCGTTGAGCACTTCGCTGGTGTCGATTTTACAGGTGATACTAATGAGCGTGGCGATGGTCAGCATGAACACCACGATCGCTTCGTTACGCGGCAGGACCGGGTTCTTGATCAGCCCAACGGTATCGCTGATGGCGGTGGCGTAGAACATCACCGCGACAATGCCGATCAGGAACAGCAGCACGGAGCGTTTCGCGTGTGGCTTCAGGATAAACGCCTGGCTGCCGCGCAGCTTCACTTCGCCTTTTGCCAGACGCTCCTGATAGACCGGGTCGTCTTTCAGCTCGGCGCCGAGGAAGTTACAGAACACCGCGGTGATCATCACAGCAATCAGGGTCACCGGAA
This sequence comes from Leclercia sp. LSNIH1, assembly GCF_002902985.1. Taxonomy (NCBI): domain Bacteria; kingdom Pseudomonadati; phylum Pseudomonadota; class Gammaproteobacteria; order Enterobacterales; family Enterobacteriaceae; genus Leclercia; species Leclercia sp. LSNIH1. The sequence continues at coordinate 1,320,875 of NZ_CP026167.1, forward strand.
TACAGATCGCCAGCAGCGTCAGGTAGCTCACGCCCAGCGGCTCAAGGATACCGGCAAAGAACACCACTGCCGCCGAAATGGGCGAGGCGGTGATGGCAATCTGCGAGGCGACAACGGCAATAGAGAGCGGACGGGAGGGACGGATGCCCTGCTCTTTTGCCACTTCGGTTATCACCGGCAGGGTGGAGAATGCGGTATGGCCAGTACCGGCCAGAATGGTCATAAACCAGGTGACCAGCGGAGCAAGGAAGGTAATGTATTTTGGATGACGGCGCAGCATACGCTCCGCCAGGCTCACCAGGTAGTCCATACCGCCTGCAACCTGCATGGCTGCGATAGCGGCGATAACGGCCATGATGATTTCAATTACATCAAACGGAATAGCGCCGGGTTTAATCTGGAGAAAGAGAGTGAGGACAAGTACGCCGAGACCACCGGCGAAACCGATGCCGATCCCCCGAGTCTTGCGCCTAAGTATATCGCCAACAGGACGATGACGAGTTCTGCTCCGAACATAAGTGCCTACCTTGCTCATTAACAAGTTGATATTAAATTGTTGTGTTTTGGTAACGCCTAAAAACAAAAAAGGCACGTCATCTGACGTGCCTTCATGAAGTTTAACCTGAACTGTTATTGTTCACTTTCATCCGTATATCTTTTTGCTTTATAGGCCGGGTGCATTAAGTTTTGCGCCGAGAAGATATCATCCAGCTCGGCTTCTGTCAGCAAGCCACGTTCAAGTACGACCTCTCGCACGCTCTTACCGGTTTCTGCACAGATCTTACCGACGATGTCGCCGTTGTGGTGACCGATGAACGGGTTGAGGTAAGTGACGATACCGATGGAGTTATAGACGTAGCTTTCACATACCGCTTTGTTGGCGGTGATGCCGTTGATGCATTTTTCCAGCAGGTTGTAGCAGGCGTTGGTCAGGATATGAATGGATTCAAACATCGCCTGGCCAATCACCGGTTCCATAACGTTCAGCTGCAGCTGACCCGCCTCGGAAGCCATGGTAACGGTAATGTCGTTGCCGATGACCTTGAAGCAGACCTGGTTAACCACTTCTGGCACTACCGGGTTCACTTTGGCTGGCATGATGGAGGAGCCCGCCTGCAGTTCCGGCAGGTTGATTTCATTCAGACCGGCACGCGGCCCGGAAGAGAGCAGGCGCAGGTCGTTACAGATCTTGGAGAGTTTCACCGCCAGGCGTTTCAGCGCACTGTGCACCATCACGTAGGCGCCGCAGTCTGATGTGGCTTCAATCAGGTCTTCTGCTGGCACCACCGCCAGGTTAGAGACTTCGGCCAGCTTCTGCACCGCCAGCTGCTGATAGCCGTCCGGGGTATTCAGGCGCGTACCGATGGCCGTTGCGCCCAGGTTCACCTCAAGCAGCAGCTCAGAGGAGCGCATCAGGTTTTTGGTCTCTTCATTGAGCAGCACGTTAAATGCGTGGAACTCCTGACCAAGGGTCATTGGTACCGCGTCCTGCAGCTGGGTACGGCCCATTTTCAGGATGTCCTGGAATTCGACGGCCTTGTTCTGGAAACCTTCGCCCAGCTGGTTAATGGCATCAACCAGCTTCACGATGGAAGCGTATACGGCGATACGGAAACCGGTCGGATAGGCGTCGTTGGTAGACTGGCATTTATTGACGTGATCGTTCGGGTTCAGGTACTGGTACTCACCTTTCTGGTGGCCCATCAGCTCAAGGCCGATGTTTGCCAGTACCTCGTTGGTATTCATATTCACTGACGTACCCGCGCCGCCCTGATAGACGTCCACCGGGAATTGATCCATGCACTTGCCGTTGTTCAGCACTTCATCGCAGGCGGCGATGATGGTATTGGCGATACTTTTCGGAATGGTTTGCAGCTCTTTGTTTGCCATTGCTGCCGCTTTCTTCACCATTACCATGCCACGCACAAACTCAGGGATATCACTGATTTTGCTGTTGCTGATGTAGAAGTTTTCAATCGCTCTCAGAGTGTGAATACCATAGTAGGCATCCGCTGGAACTTCCCTGGTACCCAACAAATCTTCTTCGATACGAATGTTGTTTAACATGTGAACCTTCTTTTCAAGCTGCCGATTGATGTACTAAACGCACAGTACATATGTGGTTATGTCTATTTTCTGACCGACGATTATCCCCTGAATCGACCAGATACCCGGAATGATATGCTGATGATAGCGAATTGCCGTAACCTGGATCACTTATTATGGACCCGGTGACATGATATTTATCAATCTGTGAAATGAATCACCGCTTTAATATTTCCAGAAAAAATATCCGTGCAAACCGATTGAATTTTGACTAAACGCCTCCATTTCTGACAGACGCGAATCGCAAATTGTTACCGACAGGGGCCATAACGGCGTCTGCCACACAGGAGAAGCCAGTGCGCTGGATACCGTTAGCTGCAATCTTTCTTTATGTTTATATAGAGATTTCTATTTTTATTCAGGTCGCCCACGTGTTTGGCGTCCTGCTGACCCTGGTTCTGGTCATTTTTACATCGGTGATTGGCATGTCACTGGTGCGCAACCAGGGTTTCAAAAATTTCCTGTTAATGCAGCAGAAGATGGCCGCCGGGGAGAGTCCGGCAGCGGAGATGGTCAAAAGCGTGTCGCTGATTATCGCCGGCCTGCTGCTGTTGCTTCCGGGTTTCTTTACCGATTTCCTGGGGCTGCTGTTGCTGTTACCGCCGGTGCAGAAACACCTGACCCTGAAGCTACTGCCGCATCTGCGTTTTAACCGGATGCCGGGCGGCGGGTTTAGCGCCGGAACGGGCGGTGGGGAGACCTTTGACGGGGAGTATCAGCGTAAGGATGAGCAGCGCGATCGCCTGGACCATAAAGACGACCGTTGATATCAGTAGCCCGGCGGCGCTGCGCTTGCACGGGCCTACGAAACCGCAGATTCTGTAGGCCCGGTAAGCGAAGCGCCGCCGGGCGTTAATTAAACCGCACCACGCTTCGGCAAGAACCACCACAATCCCGCCAGCATCACAATGGCGTACAGACTCTTCCATCCCACCATCGCCAGCAGCAGTAAACAGAGTACCCCACCAATCATCGCCAGCACTTTATAGCGTCCTTTTAGCAGGCGACATCCCGCCAGCATGCACAGCAGATAGATCATAATGAAGATGCCGTTGGCATAGACGATAAGCGCGTCGAGGTTGATATCCAGCCAGTAGATTGCCAGGGTGCTTATCACACAGCAGCCCAGCACCGCGTTCAGGGCGTTAAGCGGGAGCTGGCGTCTGGACAGGCGGGCGAGAGGGCTTTTGGGTTTGTACAGCGCCTGGGACCACACTAGCCGGGCAAAGCTCTGAATGTAGATATTCAGGCTGGCGAAGCAGGCGAGGTAACCAATCACGCAGGCAACCCACAGCGCTTTCACGCCAAATAGCTGGACCACGATGGCGGGAAGCGAGGCTGCCGCAGCCATATCGGCACCATAGGCAGTGAAATGAAGCACCAGCACCGTACAGGCCCAGTAGACCGTACCTGCCAGCAGCAGCCCTATCATCAGCGCCCGCGGGAAATCACGTTCCGGCTGTTTAAACTCTGAGGCCAGATGCGCAAAGGCTTCAAGACCGACGAAACACCAGAACATGACGGAAAGGGCTGCGAATAGCTGCAAATGATCGAGATCGGTTAAGGCAGGGAAGGGGATCTGTGTCACCTGAAGATCCCCTGCCCACCAGATAGCGGCAATCAGCGCCACAATCAGCACCGCCACCAGGGTTTGCAGGTTGGCGCTGGAACTGGCGCCGCGTGAGCCGACCCACCAGACGATGGCCAATGTACCCAGCTCAGCCAGTAAGAGCTGCGCGTCATGCCAGCCAAACAGCGCCTGGCCAAACCCCGTCGCAATATGCAGGGCGGCAGGTAAGCCCACGGGGATAACAGAAAGGAACAGCCAGCCGGTGACGCGCTCCAGACGCGGGCCAAATGCCATCCCGACAAAGTGAGCCACCCCACCGGCGCTCGGGAAGTGTCGCCCGAGAAGCGCAAAAACAATCGCCACCGGGAAGACCAGCACGATGAGCACCGGCCACGCCCAGAGACTGTTATCACCCGCCACCAGGGCCGCCAGCGCCGGTACGGCAAACACCCCCGTGCCTAATAAAGAGGTTGAAAGTAAGCCAACACCCTGCGCGAGTCCCAGCTCTTGTTTGAGTCCACTCATTCCATTGTCCTGCCGCCATCAAAAGAGAGGCGATGGTAACACTTTCACAAATTTTTTTTCGACTACCCCTTGAAGGGGTAAAACCCCATCCCCATCTCTCAGGGCACTAGCCGGAAAACCGCTTACGGCCCGGCGTCACCCATAACTGATAATGACTTTCTCAAAGGAGAGCTATCAATGAGTATTCGTCCGTTACATGATCGTGTGATCGTCAAACGTAAAGAAGTTGAAACCAAATCTGCGGGCGGTATCGTTCTGACCGGTTCTGCAGCAGCAAAATCAACGCGTGGCGAAATCATCGCTGTCGGTAAAGGTCGCATTCTGGAAAACGGAAATGTGCAGCCGCTGGACGTTAAAGTTGGTGACATCGTCATTTTCAACGATGGCTACGGTGTGAAATCCGAGAAGATCGACAATGAAGAAGTGCTGATCATGTCCGAAAGCGACATTCTGGCAATTGTTGAAGCGTAATCCGCGAACGACACTGAACATACGAATTTAAGGGAAAGATTAAAATGGCAGCTAAAGACGTAAAATTCGGTAACGACGCTCGTGTGAAAATGCTGCGCGGCGTAAACGTACTGGCAGACGCAGTTAAAGTGACCCTGGGCCCGAAAGGCCGTAACGTGGTTCTGGATAAATCCTTCGGCGCACCAACCATCACCAAAGATGGTGTTTCCGTAGCGCGTGAGATCGAGCTGGAAGACAAGTTCGAAAACATGGGTGCCCAGATGGTGAAAGAAGTTGCCTCTAAAGCGAACGACGCTGCAGGCGACGGCACCACCACCGCAACTGTACTGGCGCAGGCTATCATCACTGAAGGTCTGAAAGCCGTTGCTGCGGGTATGAACCCGATGGATCTGAAACGTGGTATCGACAAAGCTGTCGCTTCCGCTGTTGAAGAGCTGAAAGCGCTCTCCGTACCGTGCTCTGACTCTAAAGCTATTGCTCAGGTTGGTACCATCTCCGCTAACTCCGACGAAACCGTAGGTAAACTGATCGCTGAAGCGATGGATAAAGTCGGTAAAGAAGGCGTGATCACCGTTGAAGACGGTACCGGTCTGGAAGACGAACTGGACGTGGTTGAAGGTATGCAGTTTGACCGCGGTTACCTCTCCCCATACTTCATCAACAAGCCAGAAACTGGCGCTGTTGAGCTGGAAAGCCCGTTCATCCTGCTGGCTGATAAGAAAATCTCCAACATCCGTGAAATGCTGCCAGTTCTGGAAGCCGTTGCGAAAGCAGGCAAGCCGCTGGTTATCATCGCTGAAGACGTTGAAGGCGAAGCGCTGGCAACGCTGGTGGTTAACACCATGCGTGGCATCGTGAAAGTGGCTGCGGTTAAAGCACCTGGCTTCGGCGATCGCCGTAAAGCGATGCTGCAGGATATCGCTACCCTGACTGGCGGTACCGTTATCTCTGAAGAGATCGGTATGGAGCTGGAAAAAGCGACGCTGGAAGACCTGGGTCAGGCGAAACGCGTTGTTATCAACAAAGACACCACCACCATCATCGATGGCGTGGGTGAAGAAGATGCCATCCAGGGCCGTGTTACTCAGATCCGTAAGCAGATCGAAGAAGCGACCTCTGACTACGATCGTGAAAAACTGCAGGAGCGCGTTGCTAAACTGGCAGGCGGCGTAGCCGTTATCAAAGTGGGTGCCGCTACCGAAGTTGAGATGAAAGAGAAGAAAGCCCGCGTTGAAGATGCCCTGCACGCGACCCGTGCTGCGGTAGAAGAAGGCGTGGTTGCCGGTGGTGGTGTTGCTCTGGTTCGCGTTGCAGCGAAACTGGCTGGCCTGACCGCTCAGAACGAAGATCAGAACGTGGGTATCAAAGTTGCGCTGCGCGCAATGGAAGCGCCACTGCGTCAGATCGTTTCCAACGCCGGTGAAGAGCCGTCTGTTGTGGCGAACATGGTGAAAGCGGGCGAAGGTAACTACGGTTACAACGCTGCTACCGAAGAGTACGGCAACATGATCGACTTCGGTATCCTGGACCCAACTAAAGTGACCCGTTCTGCGCTGCAGTACGCGGCCTCTGTTGCTGGCCTGATGATCACCACCGAGTGCATGGTCACTGACCTGCCAAAAGGCGATGCCCCTGATTTAGGTGCTGCTGGTGGTATGGGCGGCATGGGTGGTATGGGCGGCATGATGTAATCATGTTGTTCTGCACCTCGCAGAAATGAACAAACCCCCGGTCAGAAATGATCGGGGGTTTTTCTTTTGGTCATCTTTTAGGTATAAGGTTTAGACGCGGGCAGCACGTGCCCAGCTTATTGAAAACGAGGAATAACATGCGCGTTAAAGTGGGTGCAGGGATCGTAGCGGCAGCGTTGCTGCTGGCGGGGTGTAGTTCCGGTAACGAACTCTCTACTGGTGGGCAGAGCGTTCGCTTTGTAGAAGATAAGCCGGGCAGTGAATGTCAGCTGGTCGGTACCGCAACCGGTAAACAAAGTAACTGGCTTTCAGGGCAGCATGGCGAAGAGGGCGGTTCAATGCGCGGTGCGGCAAACGCTCTGCGTAATCATGCAGCGGAGATGGGCGGGAACGTGATTTATGGCGTAAGCAGCCCAACCCAGGGTTTACTGTCGAGTTTTGTCCCGACCGCCAGCGAAATGCAGGGCCAGGTTTATAAGTGCCCGAACTGATTTGATTGGTGCCTTTTTCAGTGATGAGAGGCACCTTTTTTATAAAAGCTATCAGGCGCTAATTTGTGCATTTATTTCTGAATAAAAAGACTTTAGATACTGCATGCACTCCTCCAGCGTCATCATTTTACCCGGCTCAGAAGGGAAGTATTTGCTAAATATCTGGCTGGGCTGGCACTGGGTATGAACTTCTATAAGTTTTGGATTTCTTTCAGCCATGCGCATTATAACGCTGTTTTCATGTTCTGATGGATGTGGGGCGCTGGTTTTAATTAAAGCACCAGAAATAATTTTCTTACCCTCGTCCGTATCGCAACAAAAAAGTATGGCCAAAGAGTGCGTAAAAAGATTAAGTTTCCACTCATCTGGAGAATAATATTGGTAGTCGACACCATGAGCTTTTGTCAAATCTACAGCACAAAGCATCAGAAAATCCATCGTTGAACTCAAATAATGAGTTACATCACTATCATCACAATTTTTTAACGTCTGCTGAATTCCTACTAAAAGCGCCTCTACCTGCATATCATCAATACGCAACGAGACTATCTGTTCATTCTGAAGTACCAGGATCAGCGTTGACCAGCTCTCTCCTGGTTTTAATGTAATCGACATTACGCGTTTTTCCGGGTTTGGTTGCTGTATTTCCGAAAGGTCGATCATTGGGGTATTAGATATTAAGCGCTCATTAAAAGCAGTAAGTTCTGTTTTATAAGCCTCGCCTTCATTATTGAGACGCTGCAGTACTGCTACCATTCTGTTCTGAAGGACTAATAGTAAATCAGCCAGCATCTGAACCTGAAAATAATATGTATGGCAAATTTCATTTTGCAGTTTGGTTTTAAGCATGAGAGCCATAAAACGTCCTTCATATTTAATCCCTGCAGTATTGAAACCAATAAATGAACCTTGCATGCGACTCTCCTTGTGTGCTGTTACGCTGAAATTAGTGTATTGGGTTGCGATAAATCAATAATGCGATCGGCTGAAGCAATAGTGGACGGCCGATGAGCAACAATAATTCGGGTAATACTTAAACCAGATATAGACTGGTTAATAGCAGATTCGTTTTTAAGGTCGAGATGGCTGGTTGCTTCATCCATAAATAAAATGCTGGGCTTACGATAAAGTGCACGTGCTATCAAAATACGTTGCTTTTGGCCGCCAGAAATACCTAAGCCAAGCTCACCCACAATGGTTTCATATCCCATCGGCATTTTCATTATTTCGTCATGGATGTTACAGCGACGTGCGCATTCGATAACAAAATCCATATCTGCGTTATCTTCAAAACCGCTGATATTTTCAATAAGCGATCCTGAGAATAGTCTGTCTTCCTGGAGTACGCAGGCCGTTCCCTGGCGAAAATTATTAAGCCCAATTTTCTGAATATCGAGGTTGTCCGCCAGAACATCACCAGTTGTCGGAGACAGCAGGCCACACATAACTTTTAACAGCGTAGTTTTTCCCACGCCGGAAGGGCCAACCAGAGCCACTGATTCACCGGGTTCGACGATGATATTTAAATTTGAGAAAATTGGCTGTGAGAACGGATCGTACTGATAGCTAAGGTTTTTTACCTCTAACTTAACGCCGGAATTTTCTGTAAAGATACGCCGCGAAGGCAACTCTTTTTCTGGTTCACTAAAAACAATCTCAGAAAGACGCTCATTATGTAATGACAGCATACGCAACTGCATGACCAGATCGACCAAACTGGATGCTCGCTGGGAGAATTGCCCACGATAGGCATTAAATGCCATAAACATACCGAGCGTCATATTATTTTCAATCACCATAATAGCGCCAAGCCAAAGCACTGCAACCTGATCGATAGAGGTAATTAAAGTATTGATACCGCCAAACATCATGTCGAAACGAGTCTGTTTTATACCAGCATTACAAGCATCGATATTAATGTTCAACCAGTGCTGTGAACGACGGTCTTTTAAATTCAATGCCTTGATAGTCGAAATACCATATAGTGACTCCATGAAGTGTGAACTGGAGCGAGCACCCTTTATAACCTGCTCTTCAGAAACTCGACGATAGAAACTATAGGTAGCGAATCGCATAATGGCATAGCACAATGTGAAACCTACAACCACCCAAACCAGCCAGCCGCCATAAAGCGTTAACATCACCAACAGGCCAATGGTCATTATTGTGTCGATAATGCCTGTCACAATACTATTAGTAAAAGTTGCACGAATAGTATCCAGCGATGAGAAACGAGACTGAATGTCACCTAAATGCCGTTTTTCAAAAAAGGATAACGGTAAACTCGCCAGATGATCAAAGAGCGTTGTTTTCCACTGAATATTGGTGAGGGTATTCAGCGTCAATGAAGTCCATGCCCGAAGCATGCTGATAAACATGCGGAATAGAGTAAAGAACACCAGACCAATACAGATAACTGACAGTAAGCTCTGATCGTGCGCCATAATAACATGGTCAGTGACCAGCTGTGTTCCAATCGGTAATAATAAACTGATAGCTTCAACCACTACCGAAAAAGCGAAGATTTTTAGCAGGACGGATTTCAAGCCTACAATATTACGCATAAGATCCAGCAGGCGTAGACGAGACTTAGCATGCTCTTGCTGGAAATTTTTGTCCGGCCAAAGCTCCAACGCAACGCCAGTGAAGTTGTTGGACATCTCCTGAATGCCAATAATTCTTTTGCCCAAAGCAGGATCATGCACTATGAAGCTATTCTTACGCACTTTAGTCAGTACAACGTAATGGTTCATACCCCAGTGGATAATGCAGGGGAGCTTTAGTTGTTTTATTTCATCGAGATCGAGAGAAAGCGCCCGGCTTTTCAGTCCAGTATGCTCAGCTGTTTTACTCAGAGACATTAGTGTTACGCCCTGAGAAGGGCTGCCGTAACGGTGGCGGAAATTAAATAGATCAATATTGAGTCCGTAGAAGCCGCAAATCATAGCCAGGCAGGCAATCCCGCATTCTGATGCCTCTGACTGTAAAATAACGGGTGTTTTATGACGGATTGAAAAGTTAAGTTTATTTATAATCGTTTTAAAAATCTCTTTATTCATCAATCGGCCCGCTCACGCTTTGCATAATTTTATAGAAAGGGGTAAACATCCACATATAAAGAGGACGTTCCTCCAGGAAAACCGCAGCCTGCGCCTTCAAACCATTTGAAAGCGTAAGTACTTTCCCATTATAATTAAATTCTTTATTTTTAATTTTTATAATGGCTTTATAAAGCGCTAAATCTTGCTGGTTAGAACCATTACTTACGTTGGTATATTCAGCCATCTCCTGTCTCGAGGCAGGAACTGATGAAAGCGTAAGAACTTCACCAGGGAACTGACCAAACTTATCCGCCGGGAATGCATCGTAGCGTATATTAATAATATCCCCTTTCTTAATGTAGGGGATTGCGTTATTTGGCAACCAAATTATTAGGTAATATTCAATGTTTCCTGTCGGTTTAATTTGCGCAAGACTGCTGCCATTTTCAACCATCTGGCCTTTAGTAACGGCCAAAGATTCTATTTTACCATCGATTGTTGCTTTGATAATAATATTGCCATTTGCATTTGACTCTACTAATTGGTTTTTAAAATCATTTATTTGATTGTTCTGGCCAGAAATTTGATTGTCAAAGTCGGCCGCTTTAGTAACTTTATCACTGTTCGCTTGTGTAAGCTGAGTTTCAAGCTGCATTTTTTGACTAACAAGAGACTGATAAGCGCTTTGTTGCTGAAAGTATAACGAATGTTGATAGTTATATTGGTCTTTTGTAATCAATCCATCTTTAAGATACTTATCGTAGCTGGCCAGGTTAGTATGCATTTTATTTAACCCTGCCTGAGTGTTTATCAACATGCGGCTAGTTTCTTCCAGTGAATCTTTTATAGTTGCAATTTGTTTTTCGATGGCACGCAATGTTTCTGATTTGTTATGCGAAAGTTTGCTAATTATATTTTCCGCATTCGCTATTTTTTGATCAATAACTTCGATCTGCGCAGTATTTACGTTACCATTAATGGTGCTACGCGAAATGTCCAGTTTATAAAGCGGCTGTCCTTTATTTACAATTTCGCCCACTTTGACATACTGATTAACAACAAAACCTTGCTGAGGAGCAAAGACGTTAACAGAGTGAGGGAGAGTGATAACTTCACCTCGAACATCAATACGTTGGGTAAAGGAGCAAAAAATAAGTGACAAAACAAGTACAGCAATAAAAGTAAAAGCCAGTAGAGTGACTATCCAGGCTGGCATTCCTGCTAATAGTAATGCCTTTCCTTTCCAGTGATTTTTTTTATATTCAATCGCTTCCCTGCGATAAATTTTTCTCAGCATAACTACCACTTATTTCTGCTTTAGTAATAAAGGCCTGAATTATCAGGCCTTATTTAAGTATAAAAGGATTTATACTATTTTTTTATATAACCATTCGGTTATACATTAGCTCCATGGAGCGAAGGTTCCACTAAAGAAACCGTTAGCGCCCGCAGAAGATTGCTCTAAAGCAAAATCCCAACCGCCCATGGCGCCATAAATAGCGCCGCCAATGGCACCGACTACCAGACCCCAAATCATCCCAACACCCTGACCAGCTGCGCCAACGCCAAGCAGACCACCGCCGTTACCGCCCTGGGAGCCGCCAATGATTGAGCCATACATAGCAAATGCTGCTCCAGTAATTAAACCGGAGGCAACCGCTTCAAAACCGTTGCTCACAACACTGGTAATTGCTGAGCCGAGAGAAGAAAAATCCCAGGAATAGCCACCAGAGATAGCTTCCATTTCAAATGTAGTTAAATTTTGCATGTTTAATCCTTTAAGTGGTATGTCAAAATATATTTCTTTTAGGCCATTCACTAATAACTGACCTGCTGAAAATATAACTTTTACTATGAGGTTGAGCAACTAAATTAAATATTAAGATATAATTAAATGGTCGTTTGTTTTCTAAAAAAAAAGAGATTTTCACAATCTCTTTTTTTAATTTTGGATCTGTTTACTCTTCTTGAATGACAACTTCTAGTATAGCTTTTACATTTCCTGTGGTGATTTCGTTGATATTGCTGCTCGATCTATAATAGTCTGCTGTAAAGGCAAAGGATTGAGATGTTGTTACATTATTAATATAGTATTTATCCATATCATAAAAAACGATTGGTTTGTTATCTTTTTTGAAAATAATGCCTACATTACTTGCTGCATTGGCACCAGTTAACATATTATCAATGATGCCATCACCATATGCGCTGGTTCCTGTTATGGGGTTGAACCAATAGGTTACTTTGTTACCCAGCGCGTTTGCTGGACAAAGTATATTCATAGTAATCGTTTTTTGAGCCGGAGTTATTCCTCCTCTTGATACTGATAGAAGTGTATTTTTTTCAATTCTATTTAGTGTTACCTGACTTGAGCCTGCAACTGATATATCACATGAGCTATCTTTAAAAGTGATATTACTGATTTTAACATTTGCGTTGACTAAAGTCCTCTCTGCAGGTTTTGGGTTAGTGACTAAATTGCCAACAGAGAAATTGATTGATGCATCAGCACTTGTTCCAGATATGTCAATAACAGATTTGGTTTTTATCAACCAAATCGTTATAAATTCATAATCATTATTAGACTTTTCGATCGGTACTATCGTTGATCCCACAACTGCAGGTTTTACCGAACCATTTTTGCTGGCTAAAATATCTGAAACCTGAAAACCGATGCCGTCAATACCGGTCGCATATACGGGCTTCCCTTGTAATCCAGTAACGCCCGGCACTTCAGGGGCGGTAGATGAAATTATATACTGATCACCCAAGACCTTACTACACGAGAAAGTTTTATAATGTCCAGTACCAAATTTCTTGCTGAATAATACCGAACCAACCGGAATAGATGGGTCGGTCGCTATTTTAGGCGATATGGAAAGGGTTAATAATTTGCTGCTGCCGTCATAAGTACACTTTGCCATAGCATCGCTATAACAAAATATAATTCCCAAAAAAAATAATACTTTCTTCATAAATTCAACTCCCTTGAAAGTCATTAGCGGCATATGGCATCAATTTGATTAACTCCACTGACACCCTCTTCCCTTGCCGATAAATCAAATGATGCACGGCATTGCTGAGCGGTGCTTTCTCCCCACTTGACATCGAGAATACCGGTTTGCTTAAGGCCAGAAAAGTAAACCATGCCAGCATCACCCACTATGTTAGTTTGCTTGCTAATATCATTTAACAACAATGCAATGGCACCAAAAGGAACGTTTTTACCATCATTTGTTTTAAGATGGATAAAAGCACGCTGCCCAATTTTTCCTGAATAATTTGTGCGCACTATAGCTCCGCGGGTGGGTACCACCGTTTGAGTTGTTTCCGGTAATTCCATATTATCAGCCAACGTTGAGCTATCCAGCGTAATATCAGTCCGGCGGTAAGGCGTTACATATGGAACAATTGCATAGCCGCGATAATCTGTAGAAATGGTGGCATCGTTAGTCAGTTTTACATCATTTAACCCAGGTGCTTTTACCAGAACTGCAGCGTCGGTTATATTCTGACCAAAAGTGAGGCCATCAGCATGGGCAATAACGCTTCCGCTGGCACCATAATCAATACGCTGACTATTACGATTATAGCTATAACCCGCGTTAATACTACCTCGTGAGCCGTTATAGGTTGCGCGCATATCGCCGCTATAGTAATCCTCTCGGTTGCTGTACCCCTGCTGAATACTCCACTCCAGGCTATCATTTTCGAGCCCGATACCACCGATAGCGACAGATTGATCAGTTGAGCCGGGATTACTGTTGGTTAACTGATAGCTGGTATAGGTGCCAGGCAGCCAGTTACTCAGAGGAACAGTTACTGTCAGATTTACCCGCTGGTCGTCCTGAGCATCTTTGCCTGAACTGTTGCCATTCCAGGTATAGCGGTTATAACTGTAACCGAGATAATAAGTAATGCTGTTCCAGCCACCGTTATAGCCGATGCTTATCGATTTGTTGGTGCGCTTATTATCCCAATAATCTTCAATAAGTCCGCTGATTGATAAACTTCCCAGGCCTTTTCCTAAGTTTTGGTTTACTGTCAAATTTGTTCTGTTGCGCAGTGCGCGGCCAGCTGAGTAGCTACCGTCATTAGAATAGGTATCCAGCACATCAGTTAATGTATTGAAACCTTTTGTAGAGTAACGATAACCCGCAATGGTAATGTTAGTCCCTGTTTCAATAATGTTTTTACCGTAGCGTACCCGCCAAGATTGCCCGGATGTTTTTTCCTGGTCGCGTTTTTTTGACCATGCCTGGATAACATCCACAGAGATGGCACCGAGATCGCCAAGATTATAACCAAGGCCTGCTGAAATGGACTGGTAATGTGAAGAGAACTGGGTTCCCCCATAAACTGTTGTACTACTGGTCGCCCCATAGCTGGCCGTGGCTTGGGTAAACGGTGTTTCATCAACACTGTTATCGTAGGGACGGTATTTACCTGAGGTAATTTCATACTCAACTTGTTTTTCACGAAGCATCAGCGGGAGCGTCGCAAATGGCACGACAAAGTTTTGTGTTGTACCATCGGATTCTTCGACAGTGACATAGAGATCGCCGCTACCACCGCTGGGGTACATGTCGGTAATCTCGAAAGCTCCAGGTGCGACGTAAGTCTGATACACCTGGTAGCCGTTCTGTTTAATCACCACACGGGCATTGGTTTTTGCGATACCGCGTACGATCGGCGCATAACCACGCATACTTTCTGGTAGCATGCTGGTATCTGTCGCTAATTGCAGGCCTGTAAAGGGAACGCTATCAAAAATGTTAGACAGTGAAGAGCTTTCCCCGATTACCAGATTACTGTTAAGTGAACGGATACTGCGTTGCATATAAAGATAGGCAGAATCCCAGGCTCCCTCATCACTACGGGTTTTATTCCAGGTACTGAGATTGCGGATACGCCATGCCCCTACATTCAGCCCGGACTGTAGGTTCAGGCTATAATATTCATCCTTGGACTCAAGATCCTCTGAACCGCTGAACTGATAATTCACCAGCAGCGCATTGATGCCGTCATCAAATTGCTCTGGAGGTATATATCCCTGAGCGGTTGTAGACATCGCAGCCTGGGGGATCGAAATATTAAGCCGCTGTGTTGCAAAGTCGAATACGGTTTCAGTATCAGGAATTACATTAAGGTTGGCGCACCCTTGCTTATTTTCCTGTAAAGCGGGAAATGAACTCACTTTGACGCCATACCTGGATAACATCTCCAGGCTTAAACAAGGGGCAAGTTTAAGTTGGTCGTCATTAGCGTTGGCATTGCTGTCAATAACAAAATTAATGCTTTTTGTCTCAAGGTAACGACCATTAAAGATGATATCTACACGGTACTCCCCTGGTGCCTGGGCATGTCTGTTCTGAAAAACTGATAAATCTGGAATATCTAAGGGACTGCCATTATTTGCAGAGTTAATAAATGCGGGATCAAAGAAATCGCGTGCATATGCCTTATTGTTTAATTCGTGGTACAACGCACAAAGCATTGCCAAACACAGAGTTGATAACTTTAATAGCCCTTTATTTTTATTTTTCATAGACACATCCCTTTTTATTGCTAACATCTATCACAAAGGTGAAGAGTATAAAGATCCTGCTCCGCCATAATCATTTACTATCTTCCAGCTAATACTGGATGCATTGATGTCTTTAATATCAATTTTCTTAGTCGAGAATGGCGATATTGTTCTCACATCAAGGTTTATATCTGTATTTCCAAGCTTAACCATATTAAAGTAGTAAAAAAATGGAGTAGGATTCTTAAGCGTTATGGTTTTACCGGACTTACGCCATTCCAGTTTTTTTGCTTCAGTGTTCGGCGATAAACTATTTATTGATTTCGGCCGATAAATGAGGCGCATACGATGACGAACTGCAAGCTGAATGGTGTTATTATTAGCATAGGTATTATCAGAAGGGGGAATCGCCATCACGTTGAAAAAGAATAAAGATTCGCGGTCATCTGGTGCATCAACTTTAGTTGTAGCAAAAAGACGTACCGTATTTTGCTGTTTAGCTTCCAGACGAAACAACGGAGGAGTGGCTAGAAATGAAGGTGATTTCCCTGCCGGAGTCTCAACCCATGATTTAATTAAATAAGGCATGTCATCTTTGTTTTCAATTTGTGCGGTGATTTCACGCGAACCTTCTTTGTAAAGATAGCGAGTTGACTCAATTACAATGCCAGCATGAGCGAGATTACTTACTAATAATGTGCACGCCAGGTTAACGATAAATAGAATAGTTCTGAGCATACGGATTTCTCAAACAGAGAGAGCCTGAGCGCATACGCCCAAGCTCTAAAAGGATATTACTTGGTGGTGTAATCGATAGTAAAGGTTGCTACACCTTTAACCGGACCTTCAGTGACAGAAGTTGTTGAGTTAACTTTTACATAACCGGTGGTATAGTTCAAATAGGTCACTTTACCAGCCGTGTAAGATTCATTCATAACATTACCATCGAAGGATACGCGGGAACCATCGCTAACCTTCTGAATACCAATGCCGATACCAGCAGCGCCGTTTTCTGCAATATTGTCCAGGATGTCAGCGCTTGAACTGGTAGTACCGGTTACGGCAACGGTCAGGCCATTTACGTTGGAAGCATTCGAGCTGCCCAGAGCACAGTCTTTAACTTCAAAACCGAACTTCTGTGCTTTAAACAGAGTATTTGCTGCCTGTCCATTTGCTTCACTTGTGGTGACAGTAGCCAGACGAACAATACCGTTGTTCAGGGTACCAGTCGGAGTCACGACGCAAGAAGTAGAGGAGTCAGAAACTTCACCAAGAACAGTCACTTCTGCATTGTTAATTGCCAGAGCCTGTGCGCTTACAACTGCAGAAGCAGCAACCATTACAGCTACGATTGTTTTTTTCATTTGTTTAATCCATTTAAAAGTACTAGGGTCCTAAATAGTTGCCAGCCTTACGGTTATCGTTATTAAGATAATAACTAATACTAATAACAATTTTTATTAATACTAACGTGGTTGACACTATAGTTACTTGCTTGCCATTCCATAAAGCACAAATCGTGTTCGAAACACGTATACTGTTGCCCGGTGGAAGCTACATAAATTAAAAATGTTCTCTCCAAAAAAAGCATGTGAATGTTTCATCATTTTACTTTCGCAATGGTGATTCATATTGTGTTTAGCCAAGGTGAAGAAGGAGATGGTTAATGTGAAATCAGAATTATCATTTTTATCTGGATGTGATAATCTTCATTCATATAAGCCAAAGCACATGCACCTGGTGTTTAAAGTATCTTTTTTCAAAGAGTTATGCATCTATCATGGTTCATGTTTATGGTTTTTGGTGATGTATTGTTATTTTGCATAAATAAAGGGTAGGGAGATTCTTTATGTTATTCAATTCTTACATGATAAATGATAAAGTTATATTTAATGTGAATAAGAGTGAACTTCAGTCATTAACGGATAATGGTGTTACGGTGACCTTAAATGCGCCTACAGCGCGATGTTTGCAGCTATTACTTGATAGTTCCGGAAAAGTGATTTCGCGTGAGAAATTTTTGGATGAGGTTTGGAATGCGAGAGGAGTGGTGGTTTCAGAAAATACGTTTTACCAAAACATTTCACTCCTCAGGAAATCTTTAATCAGAGCCGGGCTCAATAACGAAATAATTATAACGGTAAGAAGACGTGGTTTTGTTATTTCTGAAGGAACGGTAATCAAAATGCTTCCTCCAGACGAGAAGGCAAGTTCTGGGGATCAAATTCTTCATAAGAGAATTATTCAGGATGTAAATAAAAGTCAGTTGCTAGCAATACAAACGGGATTACCAAAGAAAAAAATGGAGGGTTATTCATATAATATATCAAAGCTTTCAGTAAAACTGTCATTTTTAACACTTGTATTAATGGGGTTTATGACAGTAGCTAATATAATAATATTTTTCATTTAAATGAAGGGGGAATGATTTTATAGAAGCTTGTGAGGATCTTTTTTATTATT
This sequence comes from Leclercia sp. LSNIH1, assembly GCF_002902985.1. Lineage (NCBI taxonomy): Bacteria > Pseudomonadati > Pseudomonadota > Gammaproteobacteria > Enterobacterales > Enterobacteriaceae > Leclercia > Leclercia sp. LSNIH1. The sequence goes on from NZ_CP026167.1 coordinate 1,338,760, forward strand.
TATCCCAAGTGTTAATGTGACTGTTTTAAAAACCCAAAGCATGAGATCCCGCTTTTTAACGGGGTGGAGCGTGCGTCGGATGGTGTTACGTTTGAGGCTGCAGGTTGTGGGAGTGCACTTTCTTACTATTGCCTATTAGTGCAAACCCCAATTCCGAACCTTTCATAAACTTTTTTGCTGAAGTGAAGATAGCATCAACGGATATTGCCCACTGTTTCATATGATGGGTCCTTTTTAATAATATTCAGCCAGCCCCCATACTTCTGAAAGGAGATAGGGGGCTACCGGTATTTGTTACGGCCGAAAGAAGGCTCAGGAACGCTGCTTCAGGCCCAAATCCAGCGGCGTCTTACTGGGCTCCCCCCCAATCTCACGCGCCAGCTTAGGCACCATATAACCGGACACCAGGGTTAACAATTCACGCATTATGGCGCGCGCTTCTTCATCATCGACCATAAAGTGCGCCGCACCCTGCACCTTATCCAGTACATGGATGTAATAGGGCATTACCCCGGCATCAAACAGGGCATTACTCAGGTCGGCCAGCGTTGCCGCACTGTTATTCACACCACGCAGGAGAACGCTTTGATTGAGTAATGTCACGCCAGCACGTCGCAGTTTTGCCATTGCAGCCCGAAACGTATCGTCAATCTCGTTGGCATGGTTGATATGGTTGACCAGCAAGATTTGCAGCGAAGAACGCGCCAGCCGGTGAGTCAGCTCATCGGTAATACGTGCCGGGATCACAATGGGTAAACGGCTGTGAATGCGTAGCCGCTTGATGTGCGGGATCGCTTCCAGCTGCGTAATTAACCACTCCAGCTCATGATCTTTCGCCATCAGTGGGTCACCGCCAGAAAAGATGATCTCATCCAGCTCCGGATGAGCGGCGATGTAATCAAGCGCCGTCTGCCAGTTACGCTTGTTCCCCTGGTTATCGGCATAGGGGAAGTGGCGACGGAAACAGTACCGGCAATTTACCGCGCAGCCGCCCTTAACCAGTAACAGTGCGCGATTACGGTACTTGTGCAGTAAACCGGGCACCACGCTGTTCTGCTCTTCAAGGGGATCGGTGCTGAAGCCGGGGGCGGCGATAAACTCATCCTGCGCGGTCAGCACCTGTTTTAAAAGCGGATCGTCAGGGTTGCCTTTTTCCATTCGCGCAACAAAAGCGCGGGGAACACGCAGCGCAAACAGACGTTTTGCGTCACGCCCGGCAAGGAGTTTTTCGTCAGCGTCTACATTCAAAAGACGGAGTAGTTCATCAGGACTGGTGATTACATCGGCAAGTTGCAATAACCAATCTTCTCTGGATGGGGTGTTTAGGGTTACAATATGCGCCATTTTGTGGCTTAGCTACCAGTTAACAATTTCAGAGGGCCTTATGGCGACTTACTATAGCAACGATTTTCGTGCCGGTCTTAAAATCATGATGGATGGCGAACCGTACGCGGTTGAAGCCAGCGAATTCGTTAAACCAGGTAAAGGTCAGGCATTCGCACGCGTTAAGCTGCGCCGCCTGCTGACCGGTACCCGTATCGAGAAAACCTTCAAGTCTACCGACTCTGCCGAAGGCGCAGACGTTGTCGATATGACCCTCACCTACCTGTACAACGACGGTGAATTCTATCACTTCATGAATAACTCTACTTTCGAACAGCTCTCTGCTGATGAGAAAGCCGTCGGTGACAGCGCTAAATGGCTGCTGGATCAGGCTGAGTGCATCGTGACGCTGTGGAACGGCCAGCCTATCGCTGTGACCCCACCAAACTTCGTTGAGCTGGAAATCGTTGAAACCGATCCAGGTCTGAAGGGTGACACCGCAGGTACTGGCGGCAAGCCAGCTAAACTCTCTACCGGTGCTGTGGTTAAAGTTCCACTGTTCGTCCAGACTGGCGAAGTGATCAAAGTTGACACTCGCTCTGGTGAATACGTTTCTCGCGTGAAGTAATTCATTTCGGGATGTTGGGCGCAGCACTCTGCTGCGCCTTACCATTCTAAAGAAGGGTCATGGAAGATGTCGCGTACACTCAAAATTATCCTGATGACAATGATTGCCAGCGCTCTGCTTTCCGGCTGCAACACCGCCCGTGGTGTTGGGGAAGATATCAAAAGCCTGGGTAACGCTATTTCGCACGCCGCCTCCTGATACTTTCTACTTTTCCTAAAAATTCTTCCTTTTCCGTCACTCGTCGGGATCCTGGCTATGCTTATGTTGCTGTACACAATAACTTTGCCTAAAAAAGGAAGACATTATGCTTAAGAAAACATGTGTAGCGATCTTTTCTGTCCTGGTGCTTTCATCAGTTTTAACCGCCTGTAACACCACTCGCGGTGTCGGTGAGGATATCTCCTCTGGCGGCAGCGCGATTTCTGGCGCAGCAACTAAAGCACAGAACTAAAGCGCAGGCGTAATTTTGGGCGGTACGGTGCTGAATATCGAATCGCCGTACCCTCAGTTTACCGCTCAGGGCAGTGACAGAAACGGCGAGTACCGTGTATCCATGTGCAATTTCATGCGAATATTGCGCTTGTAGGTATAAACCGTTTTTCCATGAATCCTCAGTTTGCTGGCAATGATGTGGTTGCTGGCACCCTCCATCCATAGCATTAACACCTTCTCCTCCTGGCGCGTCAATAATGGCGTCGCAACGGGCCCAGGCTCACTGACTTCTTGGGCGGCCAACGCCTTATTAATCGTCTGTGCCAGTACGTCCAGCGGGGCCGTTTTAGGCAACGATGCCCACAAAGGAAAGGTATCCAAAAAGGCTGACATTTCAGGGTGTTCATCGGAATGAAGCGAAATGAAAGGTATCGTTTCACTGGCGTTCATCACCGAAGAGAGCTGTTGGATATGCTGAATGTCTGACGTAAAGCCTTGAAAATCGGCGATAACCAGCGCCGGTTTCCACTGCAGGATATGCTCTCTGGCAAGATAGAGATTGTTAAGGCCCGTCACCAACACGGGTGAAGGAAACAGCCCTGAATGATTGATCCACATTTCCAGGCCCTTACGGGTGTAATGACACCGGTCAATCAAGAGAATTTTGAACATTTTATATCGCAATCGGCAAAGTATGGTCGCTTCCTGCTATCAGGAAGTGCCCCATCATAAAGAAGTCGGATGAGTAATAAATGACTGAATTTCGCTGCGAATTGCGTCTATTTCCTGGCTTTAATGTCTCAACTATTGAATAAAACAAACGAGTTGAAAAAAGAATTCAAGCTCTTCACAATAGGAAATTCCTATCCCTTACAGGACGACCTGTAAGCGTTTCTTTCATCGGGGACGGCCCCAGACTGTTATTTAAGTTAAGGAGCCTAATATGTCCTGGATCATCCTTTTTATTGCCGGTTTACTCGAAGTCGTATGGGCCATCGGTCTGAAATATACCCACGGCTTTACGCGTCTCACCCCCAGCGTAATTACCGTCTCCGCCATGATTGTGAGTATCGTGTTGCTCTCCTGGGCCATGCGTTCGCTGCCTGTGGGAACGGCTTATGCCGTATGGACGGGGATCGGTGCGGTAGGGGCGGCCATTACCGGGATTTTACTGCTGGGCGAGTCTGCGAGCCTGGCGCGTATCGCCAGTCTCGCATTGATTGTTGCCGGTATTATCGGGCTGAAGCTCAGCACCCATTAATGGGTCTGCTCAACCCAGATAAACTTACTGACATCAAATCCCTGACGCGTTGCGGAATTCAGTAACGCTTGTTTCACCTCATCTGAAATCGTCGGTGTGCGGGAGAGGATCCACAGGTAGTCACGATCTGGCCCGCACACTAGCGCATGCCGGTAATCTTTATCCAGCGCAATCACGTTATAGCCGCCATAAAAGGGGCCTATGAAGGAGACTTTCAGCGCTGCGGTATCAGACGCGCCGGTAAAGTACGCCTTGCCCGTCACCTTCTGCCACATGCCGCGTGCAGGATTGTAGCCCCGGTTGATCACCTGAATTCCCCCGTCTTGCATCAGGCTGTAATTCGCCGTCACTTTTTCCAGTCCACGTTCAAAACGGTGGTCAAAGCGGGCAATTTCATACCAGGTACCAAGGAATCGCTGGACTTCAAAAGGACGAACGACCGTCACGCCCCGGGGTGGGGTAGGGGAGCTACAGGCAACAACCAGAAACGCAACGGTAACTGCGGCGATGACAGGCAGGATGCGCATAGGAATATCCTTACAGGATTTTTGTTAAGTGTAGAACCTGTCAGGAATTTTGCTCTCCCACCGGCAGGCGGGAGAGCGGGGGAGAGATCACATAAAGACGACGGCAACCAGCGTGACGACGCTCAGAATAGCCGCCAGACCGTAGAACACCCATTTACCGTTAGGCACGTGGATCTTCAGGTCATGCATGGCGTGATGGATACGGTGCAAACCGCACCACAGCGGCAGAACAATCATCAGGAAGATGAATACCCGACCAATAAAGCTGTGGGCAAAGGCCAGCACCCGCTCGTAGCTCAGCGCATCGCCAGGATAGAGCCCCAGCGGCAGCATAATGCCTACCAGCAGAATAATGACCGGCGCGATAATGGCGCACCACATGCCGCCTGCGCCAAAAAGCCCCCAGAAGAGGGGTTCATCGGAGCGTTTTGGATTTGGATTAATCACGGTGCTCTCCTTACCAGAACAGGGCTACGCCAAGAATCACCACGGTTACTACCGCAGTCACCACCCAGAGTCCTTTAATGACTGGCTCTGGCCCAAGTTTTTCGTTTTTCACGATAATATTTGCTGCTTTTGGCGCCAGTTCAAACCAGGTTTTGGTATGCAACAGCGCCGCCGCCAGTACGATGATATTGAGGATCACCACAATCGGATTCTGCAGGAATCCGACGAAACCGGCCCAGCTTTCCGGACCGTGTTTAAGGGCAAACAGGCCGTACATCAACTCAATACTGAACCACACCGCCGGTACTGCCGTGCCTTCACGCAGCATATAGAAGCGATAAAACGGCAGATTTTTCCACCAGGTGGACGGCATCGGCCGTACATAGGCTTTGCGTTTAGTCGTCATCATGCACTCCTTAGCGTGGTTTCAGGGTGGCAATAAGAAAGTCTTTCGAACTTTCCACCTTACCCTGTTGGATCGCGGCGGCCGGATCGACATGCTTCGGACAGACTTCCGAGCAGTAGCCGACAAAGGTACAGGTCCATACGCCGTTCTGGCCGTTCAGCTGCGTCATACGTTCCTTCTTGCCGTGATCGCGGCTGTCTTCGTTGTAGCGGTGCGCCAGGGTAATGGCTGCTGGCCCGATAAACTCCGGATTCAGGCCAAACTGCGGGCAGGCGGCATAACACAGACCGCAGTTGATACAGCCGGAGAACTGGTGGTATTTGGCCATCTGCGCCGGGGTCTGTTTGTTCGGCCCTTGGTCTGGCGTGCGCGGGTTACCAATGATGTACGGCTTAATGGCTTCCAGGCTTTCGATAAAGTGGGTCATGTCGACCACCAGATCGCGCTCAATCGGGAAGTTCCCCAGAGCTTCGACTTTCATGCCCTTCGGGTATTCACGCAGGAAGGTTTTACAGGCCAGCTTCGGCACCTTGTTGACCATCATGCCGCAGGAGCCGCAAATGGCCATACGGCAGGACCAGCGATAGCTCAGGTCCGGCGCCAGATTGTCTTTGATGTAGCCCAGCGCATCCAGCAGGGAGGTCTGTTCATCGTAAGGCACTTCATAGAAAGCACTGTGCGGGGCGCTATCCACTTCCGGGTTATAGCGCACCACTTCGACTTTCAGGGTTTGCATCTCAGCCATTCGCCGTCTCCTTCTTATCGGCTGCTTCCGCTTCTGCCCCGTAAACGCGTTTCGCCGGTGGCAGCGTGGTGATTTTCACGTCGCTGTAGTCCAGACGGGTCGTGCCGTCCGCATCGCGATAAGCGAGGGTGTGCTTGAGGAAGTTCACGTCGTCACGCTCGGTGCAGCCTTCGTCCAGACGCTGATGCGCGCCGCGCGACTCTTTACGCGCCATGGCGGAGTGCGCCATACATTCGGCCACATTCAGCCCGTGGCCCAGCTCAATGGTGTAGAGCAGATCGGTGTTGAAGACGCTGGAGGTATCCGTCACCCGCACGCGTTTGAAGCGCTCCTGCAACTCAGCCAGCTTATCGATGGTTTTCTGCATCAGCTCCGGCGTACGGTAAATTCCGCAGCCCTCTTCCATAGAGAGTCCCATCTCATCGCGAATCTTCGCCCAGTTTTCGCTGCCTTCCTGATTCACCAGATTTTTCAGGCGCTGCTCGACATCGGCTGCCTGCGCATCAAGCGCGGCGCCGTTCGCCTCACCAGCAGCAGCGGCGCGCGCAACGGCCTGCTCCCCGGCCAGACGGCCAAACACCACCAGTTCCGCCAGCGAGTTTGAACCCAGGCGGTTAGCCCCGTGCAGGCCAACGGAGGAGCATTCGCCCACTGCAAACAGGCCCTGAATGCGGGTTTCACACTGCTGATCGGTTTCAATACCGCCCATGGTGTAGTGTGCGGTGGGACGCACAGGAATCGGATCTTTAACCGGGTCGACGCCGACATAGGCTTTGGACAGTTCGCAGATGAACGGCAGACGTTCCAGCAGTTTTTTCTCACCCAGGTGGCGCAGATCGAGGTAGACCACATCCCCGCGCGGGGTAGAGATGGTGTTGCCTTTGCGCCACTCATGCCAGAAGGCCTGAGAGACTTTATCGCGCGGGCCAAGCTCCATATATTTGTTCTTCGGCTCGCCAAGCGGGGTTTCCGGGCCCATGCCATAATCCTGCAGATAGCGATAGCCGTTTTTATTGACCAGAATACCGCCTTCACCGCGGCAGCCCTCGGTCATCAGGATCCCGGAACCCGGCAGGCCGGTCGGGTGATACTGTACAAACTCCATGTCGCGCAGCGGAACGCCGTGCTGCAACGCCATGCCCATCCCGTCGCCGGTCACGATGCCACCGTTGGTGTTATAGCGGTAGACACGCCCGGCCCCGCCGGTCGCCATCACCACGGCATTGGCGCGGATCTGGACCAGCGTACCTTCCATCATGTTCATCGCCACCAGGCCGCGAGCCTGGCCGTCATCGACCAGAATATCGAGGACGAAATGTTCGTCGAAGCGCTGGATCTGGGGGTACTGGAGTGACGTCTGGAACAGGGTGTGGAGCATGTGGAAGCCGGTCTTATCGGCGGCAAACCAGGTACGCTCAATTTTCATACCGCCGAAGCGACGCACGTTGACGCTGCCGTCATCCCGGCGGCTCCACGGACAACCCCACTGCTCAAGCTGGGTCATTTCCGTCGGACAATGATGAACGAAATAATCAACGACATCCTGCTCGCATAGCCAGTCGCCGCCGGCCACCGTGTCGTGGAAGTGATAATCAAAGCTGTCATGATCCTGCGCGACGGCGGCGGATCCCCCCTCGGCGGCAACCGTATGGCTGCGCATAGGATATACTTTTGAAATCAGGGCGATTTTAGCGTTCGGATTAGCCTGGGCTGCAGCTATCGCTGCGCGTAATCCTGCTCCGCCAGCGCCTATAATGGCAAGATCGGCTTGAAAGGTATGCACGACATTCCTCCAGATTTTTGATATTCGCATCACGACTACCCTTGGGTAGTGCAGGGCCCAGGAGGGCAAATGCGAAGGCGATTCCACTGCTCCTTTATGGGTAACGCAGTATAGCCGCAGGGAAAGAAGGGAAATTTGACGTGTTCGATTTTTTTGCGGTTATTTCCCTTCATTTATCACTGCAATTGATGAATTGCGTCACGTAATTATTGGAGGTTATGAAAACCCTAAAATTCATTGGGCAAAATTTGTCTCCGCCCTGGGTTGCGAGTAGACTTCGTCCCCTTGTCTGAAATCGGAGAAATTCTCATGAGCGAAACGGCCACCTGGCAGCCGAGCGCATCCATCCCCAATCTGTTAAAACGCGCTGCAATTATGGCGGAGATCCGCCGCTTCTTTGCCGACCGCGGAGTGCTGGAGGTGGAAACGCCCTGCATGAGTCAGGCGACGGTCACGGATATTCATCTGGTGCCGTTTGAAACCCGTTTTGTTGGCCCTGGTCACTCTCAGGGGATGAATCTCTATCTGATGACCAGCCCGGAATACCATATGAAACGCCTGCTGGCAGCCGGGTGTGGCCCGGTGTACCAACTGTGCCGCAGTTTCCGCAACGAAGAGATGGGGCGTCATCACAATCCGGAATTCACCATGCTGGAGTGGTACCGTCCGCACTATGACATGTACCGCCTGATGAACGAGGTGGACGACCTACTGCAACAGGTGCTGGAGTGCCCGGAAGCCGAAACGCTCTCTTATCAGCAGGCTTTCCAGCGTCATCTGGAGATTGATCCGCTCTCGGCTGACAAAACGCAACTGCGTGAAGCGGCAGCGAAACTGGATCTCAGCAATATTGCCGATACCGAAGAAGATCGCGACACGCTGCTGCAGATGCTCTTTACCTTTGGTGTTGAGCCGCAGATTGGCAAAGATCGTCCGACCTTCGTCTATCACTTCCCGGCAAGCCAGGCGTCACTGGCGCAAATCAGCACGGAAGATCACCGCGTGGCGGAGCGCTTCGAGGTTTACTTTAAAGGTATTGAACTGGCGAATGGTTTCCATGAGCTGACCGATGCCCGGGAGCAGCAACAGCGTTTCGAACAGGATAACCGCAAGCGTGCCGCACGCGGCCTGCCGCAACAGCCTATCGACCACAACTTACTGGGTGCGTTAAAAGCGGGCCTGCCGGACTGCTCCGGTGTGGCGCTGGGTGTCGATCGTCTGGTGATGCTGGCGCTGGGCGCCGAGCAACTGGGTGATGTGATTGCGTTTACGGTAGATCGCGCCTGAGATGTTGTTTGCCCGGCGGCGCTGCGCTTGCACGGGCCTACGGATTTTGTAGGCCGGGTAAGCGTAGCGCCACCCGGCATTTGCACTACAAACTCCCCGCCGGGCGCTGCTTCGCCGCCGACGTCAACGTTCTTCCCGTCTTACGTCCATCCAGCGTTTCCAGGCGCATCTGGAACGGTGGGAACGGCATATCGATGCCGTGTTCACGGAAGCCCGCCAGAATCAGCTGGTGGATCTCATGACGCAGCGGCATACGATGGCCCATCTCCGCCGCGTAAATACGCAGTTCGAAAATCTGGATCCCCTGCTGTAAATCCACCAGGAACACTTCCGGCTCCGGGGTGCTGATCACCAGCGAGCAGCGCTCGGCCGCCGTGTAGAGGATCTGCGTTACCTCTTCGCTGTTGGCATCCGACGGTGCCGGCACGGTCAGGACCACACGCGTGACGGAGTCAGACAGCGACCAGTTAATAAACTGCTCGGTGATAAACGCCTTGTTTGGCACGATGATCTCTTTGCGGTCCCAGTCGCTGATGGTGGTAGCGCGGGTGTTGATTTTGGTGATGCTCCCGGTCAAATCGCGGATCGTCACGGTATCGCCAATACGAATCGGCTTTTCAAACAGGATGATCAGGCCGGAGATAAAGTTGGCGAAGATCTCCTGCAAACCAAACCCGAGCCCCACCCCGAGCGCAGCCACCAGCCACTGCAACTTCGACCACTCAATGCCGATCATCGAGAAGCCCACCAGCCCGCCAAAGAGCATCAGCAGGTATTTGGTGATGGTGGTGATGGCGTATCCGGTTCCTGGGGTCAAATCCAGATGCTGCAACAGGGCCAGCTCCAGCAGCGCCGGGAAGTTCCGGATCAGCTGGGTGGTGATGATGAAGACCAGAATGGCAATCAGGACTGCGCCGAGCGTAATCGGCTCCAGACTCTCCACGCCCTGTACCGTCGAGGTTACATCCCAGAGGGTGATGTTCTCCAGGAAGCCAAACGCCGAATGAATTTCCGACCACAGGAAGATAACGGAGAGCAGGGCGATCAGCATCAGGATGGATCGTACCAGCCGCAGTGACTGGGTACTGATGGCATCCAGATCCAGCTCGGTTTCATCTACCTCTACTGCCCCCTCGGTACTGAGCATGTGAGGTGGCTCCTCTTCACCGCGCGCACGCTGGGCGAGGATTTCGGCCCGGCGGTTTTTCGCCCGGTCGAAGGCCAGGCGACGGCGCTGGATCAGCATCCAGCGGCGGATCACGTGGTAGACCACCAGCAGCAGGAACCAGATCGCTACCGACGTCTCAAGACGCGCCAGCAGCGCCTGAGCGGTGGCCAGATAGCCGACGGCCGCCGCGAGGATCGCCGCCAGCGGGGCGCCGAGCAGCAGATTCCACAGCATATGGTTGACCATGTTATCGCCGCTACCCTCTTTGTCGAGATAGAGCGGGATCCCGGCCTTCTTCAGGCTCAGCGTTACCACCGCCAGCGCACCGCAAATCAGCATAAAGCAGAGGCGACCCAGCGAGCCGGAAAACTCCCGATCGTTGAGGTTATCAAACATGATCAGCGCCATAATCAGCGGCACGATAAGCCCAATGCTCATCAGATAGTAGCGCATGGCCCGCGCCACGCGATTACGCGGCCAGCCAAAGTGGGCGACAAACAGCCCATTCGGACGCGCGAAGGTGGCGCAGATCATCACCACCCATAGCAGCGGCACGGTAGCCGTTACCCCGAAACCTATCGCCACCGCCAGCGGGTAAGGCCAGGCTTCGCGCAGGCCATAACCCAGGGTCATCCACAGCACCGGCAGCGGTGAGGCAACCAGAATCGACCAGAAAACCGTGCGCAGCGTGAGCCAGAAATGATCCTGCGTCACCTTGCCTACACGGGCGCTGGAGCGGTCAAGGAAGCGGGTGAAGTGGCGACGCGAATAAATGCTGAATCCGACCAGGATCAGCGCCCCCAGCAGCGGGAAAATCGTCTCCTTGCTGGTGAGCATCATAATGCTGGCTTTGCCAAGCTGGCTGAAGGTATCCAGCGAAATTAAGCGGCGCAGGTCCTGAACAATATCAATCGGCCAGGAGAAGGAGACGGGGCGCACGTCCGAGGTCCAGAACAGATAGCGGTGGGTCGCCTCGTTGACCTCTTTTAACGCATCTTCCAGCTGGCTGTTCGACACTTTCAGTTTGGTCAGTTCAAGCAGCAGCGTATCGCCGCCCTGCAACAGAGAGTTCAGCAGCTCGCGCTGGGTTCTCAGCTGGGCTTCCAGAATCCGGTTTTGTTCGGCGGTCAACGGCTTGCCATCCGGCTGGTGGATCTGGCGCAACTGGGGCTGCTTATTCAGTTGATCCTCAAAGCGCAGTCGCTGTACGCGCAGCTGTGCCATTTCGGTATCCAGCTGCTGCGGTTTTGGCATCTCGGGCAGACGCGCAACCTGAGCGCGCAGCGCCTCGCCCAGCAGATTCGACGAACCCAGCCACTGGGACTGTTCGCGAAGGGTATTCAGCGCCTGGCGCACCTGCAGGGTCTGACTGGTTGCCTGGCGTTGCTGCGAGGCCACCAGATCCATACGCTGCGCCTGCTGGTTAAGCGCGGCCGAAAGCTCCCGGTTGACTTTGAATTGCTCCACGATGCCGGAGGGTAGGTTCTCGCTGTTCTCCGCCAGCATCTCGGTGCTTTCCAGCGCCCGCTCAGCTTCACGCTGGCGCTGGCTGTTCAGCTGATTGCGCAGCGCCTGAAGATAAGCGTCCAGCTGCTCACCCTGCTTTTTCGCCAGCTCAGAGCGCATACGCGCCAGCTCCTGACGGTTGTTAGCCGAGAGTTGCGCCAGCTCCAGTTCATCCACCAGGGCTTTTAATCTGGCGGACTCCGCCTGCATGCCGAGATTCTGTGCCTGGTTAAGGGGGGTATTGCCGGTTTGCGCCCCGGCCCGGCGTTCAACCTCATTGAGCTGGCGGCGGGCGTCGGTTTGCTGCTGTGGCAGCTGATTCAGCGAGTCGGCGATATCCCGGGCACGCTCCTGCTCCTGCTGCGCCTGGCGGGTTTTTTCCAGTAGCTGGCTGCTGACCTGCAGGATCTCCTGGTTGAGCGCGTCAGAGGTTAAGCCCGCGGGCACCTGACGTGGCTCTTCACGGATATCGCTCAGCTGTGCGCGGAGGGTTTGCGAAAGTTTGGGGAAATTATCGATAACCTGCTGATACTGCGTGGCACGCTCAAGGGAGCCTTTACGCTCCTCAAGGGCGTTCAGCGCAGCCTGGAGCACCTCTACGGTTTCTGGCTGGGCGGGTTTTGCCGCCTTTGCCTGCTCCAGTTCTTGCGTGATTTGTTTGGTATCGGGAGCTGTCGCTGCGTAGGCCCCCATACTGAGGCACCAGGCCATCAGAAAAGTGATAATCAGGCGCACGTCAGTTTACCTTTTGCTTAGCTTACGTCTTTTTTATCGTCGACCAGTGGGCTGGCTTCGTGTTCGGCGGCAATCTCTTCTGCTGGCAGCGGCGCAGGCTCTGCATCCGTGGTGACGAAGGGCTCTGTTGATACCGCCAGCGGCTGGCCGAGCTTGGTCACGGACAGGCTTTCAAGCTGCTCTACCAGCTTCACTTTACCCGGCGCAAACAGGTTGATAACGGTGGAGCCGAGCTTGAAGCGGCCCATCTCCTGGCCTTTAAGCAGCGCTACGGAACCTTCGCTTTCGCCCGCAGGCCACGTCCAGCGTTTGATGACCCCTTCACGCGGCGGCGTAATGGTGCCCGCCCAGACCGTTTCGATACTGCCGACAATGGTCGCACCCACCAGAATTTGCGCCATTGGGCCAAACTCGGTGTCGAACAGGCAGATAACGCGCTCGTTACGGGCAAAGAGGTTCGGTACGTTTTGCGCGGTGAGGTGGTTAACCGAGAAGAGATCGCCCGGTACGTAGATCATCTCGCGCAGGATACCGTTGCACGGCATATGCACGCGGTGGTAGTCGCGTGGCGACAGGTAGGTGGTAGCAAAGGTCCCGTTGCGGAACAGATCCGCCATCAGGTAGTTACCGGCCAGCAGGGCTTCCAGGCTGTAGTTGTGGCCTTTAGCCTGCAAAATTTTGTCGTTTTCGATAGCACCCAACTGGCTGATCACGCCGTCGGCAGGCATTACCAGCACGTTCGGGTCAGTGTTCAGGGGGCGTACTTCATCGCGCAGTGGGCGGACGAAGAAATCGTTGAAGGTGCGGTAGCTTGCCGTATCCGGCTTCTGCGCTTCCTGCATATCGACCTTGTAATATTTCACGAACAGATCGATTACCAGCTTAGTCAGCCAGCCCGCTCGTTTGCTTGCGCCCCAGCCCGCCAGGCGAGTGAGCCACAGTTTCGGCAGAATGTATTGAAGCGAAAGTTTAAATGAGTTTAACAAGGTAGCCTCCAGGCCATTGTTTTGTCGTTCCTGAGCCGGCTGTTAAACAGCCGGAACCTGAAAAAAGGGGACGATTTTAGCGACGCTTAGCTTAGTTGTCAGTCATCAGATTCAGAAAAGCTTTTACGTGTTTTTACCTGAGCCATGCTTTCGAGAATGCGGTGGTAGTTTTCAAAACGGGTTTCCGCAATTTCACCGTTTTCGACCGCTTCACGAATGGCGCAGCCCGGGTCGTTGTCATGCTTACAGTCGCGATATTTGCACGCGCCTAAGTAGTCGTGGAATTCGACAAAACCGTTAAAGATTTGTTCCGGTTCAAGATGCCAAAGACCAAATTCACGTACCCCAGGGGAGTCGATCACATCGCCGCCGTGCGGGAAGTGATAGAGGCGTGAAGCGGTAGTCGTGTGCTGGCCAAGACCCGAGGTGTCGGAGACATCGTTAGTCAGGATCTCCTGCGGCAAGCCAAGCAGATTATTCAGCAGGCTGGATTTGCCCACCCCGGACTGGCCCGCAAAAATGCTGATGCGGTCGGTCAACGCCTCTTCAAGCGGCTTCAGGCCATCCTGAGTGCGGCTTGAGACCATCAGTACGCGATAGCCAATCTTGCGATAGATATCCATCTGCTCGTTAACAAATGCGGTGCCTTCGGCGTCGAGCAGATCAATCTTATTCAGGACGATCAGCGGCTCAACCTGCAGGGTTTCACACGCGACGAGATAACGGTCGATAATGTTCAGCGACAGTTCGGGCAGAATGGCCGAGACAATGACAATCTGATCGATATTGGCGGCAATCGGTTTTACGCCGTCATAAAAGTCGGGGCGGGTTAATACCGACGAGCGCTCGTGCACGGCTTCGACGATACCTTTCACCGTCACGCCTTCAGCAGCGGCTTTACCGGGGCGCCATACCACGCGGTCACCGGTTACCAGCGAGCGGATGGTGCGACGAATATTGCAGCGGTGAACGTCGCCGTCGGCAGACTCTACATCAGCATGCATACCGAAGCGGCTAATCACGATGCCTTCCGCGGGCTCGCCAAACAGGTTGTCGTCGTAGTCGACCTTCTCTGAAGTGGTTTTAAGGCGGCGCTGATGGTTGGCTTTAACGCGGCGCTGCTGCCCTTTGGAGAGTTTATTTTTACTCAATCGTGCTGGCTCCTGGTCGCCCATATTGGGCAAAACCTCTATGATACACACTAATTAATAGTAGTTAACCTGCCACGGCCGGTTATGCGAGAAGGGTGGAAAATAACATGAGTGCAGATGAAAACAATCTGATTTGGATCGATCTGGAGATGACCGGGCTCGATCCTGAGCGCGATCGCATTATTGAGATCGCCACGCTGGTCACTGACGCGAACCTGAATATCCTGGCGGAAGGGCCGACCATTGCCGTGCACCAGTCCGACGAACAGCTGGCGCTGATGGATGACTGGAACGTGCGCACCCACACCGGCAGCGGGCTGGTGGATCGTGTGAAAGCCAGCACCCAGGGCGACCGCGAAGCCGAGCTGGCGACAATCGAATTTCTGAAGCAGTGGGTACCGCAGGGAAAATCACCGATTTGTGGCAACAGCATCGGCCAGGATCGCCGCTTCCTGTTTAAGTACATGCCGGAGCTCGAAGCGTATTTCCACTACCGTTACCTGGACGTCAGCACCCTGAAAGAGCTGGCGCGTCGCTGGAAGCCGGAAATTCTCGACGGCTTTAAGAAGCAGGGCACCCACCAGGCCATGGATGATATCCGTGAGTCGGTGGCGGAGCTGGCCTACTACCGCGAACATTTTATTAATTTATAAGCGATCTTTCCGGCAGGCGTGCGCCTGCCGGGGTATAACGCTTTAAATCTGCACAATGTGACGAATATTGCAGCACTTGAACTAAATTTATAAAAAAACGCTTTTTGGGGGGTTGCAGCAGAAAGGATTTCTCGTATAATGCGCCTCCCGTAACGACAGAGAATTCATCGTTACGACAGCACAGATTTTGCGGGAATAGCTCAGTTGGTAGAGCACGACCTTGCCAAGGTCGGGGTCGCGAGTTCGAGTCTCGTTTCCCGCTCCAAATCTGTTTGCTGAGAAGTAAGACCACCAATCGCAGGATTTCAGGTTGCAACAAGGCGGCAACTGAACGAATCCTTAGAAGCTTACTAAAGTAAGTGACTAAGGTGAGTGAAGGCAGCCAACGCAGTGGCGGCTTGAAAGACGAAGATTAAGCGGGAATAGCTCAGTTGGTAGAGCACGACCTTGCCAAGGTCGGGGTCGCGAGTTCGAGTCTCGTTTCCCGCTCCAAAATTTGTTCGCAAAGAAGTAACACCACCCAAGCGGGAATAGCTCAGTTGGTAGAGCACGACCTTGCCAAGGTCGGGGTCGCGAGTTCGAGTCTCGTTTCCCGCTCCAAATTTTTTCTCCTCCTCCAGATATCCACCGCGGAAAGCCCCGCCGGGGACGACTTGTTTCATTTCTGACAAACTCTTCTTAACAGACTTATCCACAGGTTAATCTCTTTTTACCGAATATTCAGAAACTTCGCCTGATGAATAGTAACGTTTTAATGTATTGAAATTTATAAAGAAAATTTCATTTCAAAATGTTAGCTCGAACACTTGACCAATAGCCAGAACCAGACTCTCTCTGCCTTTTAATTTTTATTCACAGGCTGTGGAAACATCATGCATCTCTCGGAAGCCCTTTTTCGACGACCCTTACCAGCCTGAGTTTCTGCGGAGATTGCACCTCAACCACGCAGGCATTTCGTTTGGCGATTTGCTGCGCAACCGCCCACTCTATGTGTTCATCGAGAAGTGGGTGCTCACCTCGGCGACTTTCCAGCGCCCGGAGATTGGCTTCATCCCAGGGGGCATTTCCCAGCGCAACGGCGATATTACGCAACCAGCGCAGGTGACCAATACGGCGAATCGCCGATCCTTCCGTCACTTTCAAGAACCAGGCTTCGCTCCAGGCAAACAGCTCTGTCAGCGGCGGCGCGTGTAACGCCTTGCGCGGGCTGAAGTCGTCCTCTTCCGTTAGCTGTGAATAACGATTCCACGGGCAGATCAGCTGACAATCATCGCAGCCGTAAATGCGATTGCCGATTAACGGCCGAAACTCTTCCGGGATCGCCCCTTCCAGTTCAATGGTCAGGTAGGAGATGCAGCGGCGGGCATCGACGGTATAAGGCTCGACAATGGCACCGGTAGGGCAGATGGTCATACAGGCCACACAGCGGCCACAGCCTTCTTCGACCGGCTTATCCACCGGCAGGGGAAGATCAATCAGCAGTTCTCCGAGGAAGAAGAACGACCCGGCGTCGCGGCTGAGGATAAGTGAGTGCTTACCTGTCCAGCCGAGCCCGGCTTTTTCCGCCAGCGGGCGCTCAAGAACAGGCGCAGAATCGACAAAAGGTCTAAAATTCAGCGTGGCGCACTGCTCCTGAATCATTTCCCCAAGCTTTTTGAGCCGGTTACGCAACAGTTTATGATAGTCACGCCCCAGGGCATAACGGCTGACATACCCCAGAGAGGGGTTCTTCAGCGTACTGGCAAAAGCGGCTCCGGTGGGAAGGTAGTTCATACGCACGCTGATCACGCGCAGGGTTCCCGGCAACAGTTCATGCGGGCGGGCGCGCATCATGCCGTGACGCGCCATCCACTCCATCTCGCCGTGGTATTGATTATCCAGCCATGCCTGCAGTTTGGGCTCGCTGGCAGAGAGATCGGTATCGGTGATACCCACGTGTTGAAAACCAAGCTCAGCGCCCCACTGTTTAATGTTTTGCGCTAACTGATTGAGATCGAGGGGCTGTGACATGACGGACCATACTGTGAAGAAAAACCCCGCAAGTATACCACACTCTGTCTGGCCCGCGGACGACCTGCGGCGCGCCGAAAAAGAGGCGGCAGACAGTCTGGGCATTACCCTTTATGAACTGATGCGGCGTGCGGGTGAGGCAGCGTTCACCGTTGCCCGTACCGCTTACCCGCAATCCCGCCACTGGCTCATCCTGTGCGGTCATGGCAATAACGGCGGTGATGGCTATGTTGTCGCCCGGCTGGCGATTGCCGCAGGCATTACCGTTACGCTGCTGGCGACAGAGAGCGACAAACCGCTTCCGGAAGAGGCCACAGACGCGCGGCAAGCCTGGCTGGATGCGGCAGGGATTATCCACGCTGCGGATACCCCCTGGCCGGAAGGCATCGACCTCATCGTTGACGGCCTTCTGGGAACAGGTTTGCGCAGCGCGCCTCGCGACGAGGTCGCCGGATTGATCGCCCACGCTAACCAGCATGCGGCCCCCATCGTTGCGCTGGATATTCCCTCCGGGCTGGTTGCTCAGACGGGCACCACGCCAGGCGCGGTCATAAATGCCGACCATACGGTGACGTTTATTGCCCTTAAACCGGGCCTGTTGACCGGTAAAGCGCGCGATGTGGTGGGCACGTTGCATCATCACGCGCTTGGGCTGGAGGGCTGGCTCGCCGGGCAGGAGACCGCCATCACCCGCTTTGATGCCTCGCATCTGGCGCAGTGGTTGCCGCCACGCCGTCCAACTTCCCATAAGGGCGATCATGGCCGGCTGGTGATTATCGGCGGCGACCATGGCACAGCGGGCGCTATTCGCATGACCGGCGAAGCGGCACTGCGCACGGGGGCTGGGCTGGTGCGCGTCCTGACCCGCCGCGAAAATATTGCCCCGATCGTTACCGCCCGGCCTGAACTGATGGTGCATGAACTGACGCCGAAGGCGCTGGATGACAGTCTGCAATGGGCCGATGTGGTGGTGATTGGCCCCGGTCTCGGTCAGGAGCCGTGGGGGAAGGAGGCACTACGCAAGGTCGAAAACTTTCGCCATGCGATGCTATGGGACGCTGACGCGCTGAACCTTCTGGCAATCAATCCGGATAAACGTCACAATCGCATCCTGACGCCGCACCCCGGCGAGGCCGCGCGGCTGCTTAACTGTAGCGTTGCAGAAATTGAAAGCGATCGCTTACATTCTGCCCAGCGTCTGGTAAAACGTTACGGTGGTGTTGTGGTGTTGAAAGGCGCCGGTACCGTCGTCGCCAGCGAGAGCGGAGAGACAGGCATCGTGGATGTCGGCAATGCCGGAATGGCGAGCGGCGGCATGGGCGACGTGCTTTCCGGTATTATTGGCGCGTTGCTTGGACAGAAACTGGCGCTTTATGATGCCGCCTGCGCAGGCTGCGTCGCGCATGGTGCAGCTGCCGATCGGCTGGCTGACCACTATGGCACGCGCGGCATGCTGGCAACCGATCTTTTTGACACGCTAAGGCGTGTCGTTAACCCGAAAATAACTGACGTAGAAAATGATTAATCGCGTGATCCCTTTACCCGACGAACAAGCAACTTTAGATCTCGGCCAGCGCGTGGCGCAGGCCTGCGAGGGCGCAACAGTCATCTATCTGTATGGCGACCTTGGCGCGGGTAAGACCACCTTTAGCCGGGGCTTCTTACAGGCGCTGGGACATCAGGGTAATGTGAAAAGCCCGACCTACACGCTGGTCGAGCCCTACACCCTGGAAAACCTGATGGTCTACCACTTCGATCTTTATCGCCTTGCCGATCCTGAAGAGCTGGAATTTATGGGGATCCGTGACTACTTTGCCAACGATGCCATTTGCCTGGTCGAGTGGCCGCAGCAGGGGACCGGTGTTTTACCTGAACCCGATGTTGAAATTCACCTGGAGTATCAGGCGCAAGGGCGTGAAGCCCGCGTGACTGCTCTCTCCGCATCAGGAAATTCGATACTGGCGCGTTTAGCCGGTTAAGTTAAGAGATAACGGGATGATTAATCGCGTTAAAAGTTGGCTGATAGCTGCAACGGTGCTGTTTTGCGCACAGGTCGGGGCGGCAACCTTGTCCGATATTCAGGTTTCCAACGGAGACACTCAGGCCCGGATCACCTTCAGCTTTATGGGCGATCCTGAGTATGCGTTTTCGCAGGACGATAGGCGCAGCGTCGCGCTGGATATTAAACAGACCGGCGTTATCAAGGGGCTGCCGTTACAGTTCAGCGGCAACAACCTGGTGCGCAGCATTCGTTCCGGTACGCCAAAAGATGCGCAGTCCCTGCGTCTGGTGGTGGATTTAACGCAAAACGGCAAGACCCGGGCGGTGAAACAACAAAACGGGGCGAACTATATGGTGGTCTTTACCATCAACGCCGATGCACCACCGCCGCCTCCGCCGCCACCGGTCGTGGTCAAGCGGGTGGAAGAGCCTGTCGTTGCGCCGCGCCCTTCGGAGCCCGCACGAAATCCGTTTAAATCCGGCAGCGATCGTATTACCAGCGTCACCAGCAGCAACACGGTGACCCGCCCCGCGGTGCAGGCGCGCCCGGCAAGCGGCGATAAAGTTATTATCGCCATCGATGCTGGACACGGTGGCGATGACCCTGGCGCCATCGGGCCGGGGGGGACGCGTGAGAAAAACGTGACCATCGCCATTGCCCGTAAGCTGCGGACCTTGCTGAACGACGACCCGATGTTTAAAGGCGTGTTAACCCGTGACGGTGACTATTTTATCTCGGTCATGGGCCGTTCTGACGTGGCGCGTCAGCAGAATGCCAATTTCCTGGTCTCAGTGCATGCCGATGCGGCTCCAAACCGCAACGCGACGGGGGCATCCGTATGGGTACTTTCCAACCGTCGCGCCAACAGCGAAATGGCAAACTGGCTTGAGGAACATGAAAAGCAATCCGAGCTGTTAGGCGGGGCGGGCGACGTGCTGGCGAACAGCCAGTCGGATCCCTACCTGAGCCAGGCGGTACTGGATTTACAGTTCGGCCATTCCCAGCGTGTCGGGTATGATGTAGCGACTAACGTCCTGAATCAGCTGCAAAGTGTCGGTTCCCTGCATAAGCGCCGCCCGGAACATGCCAGCCTCGGCGTGCTGCGTTCGCCGGATATTCCGTCCATTCTCGTGGAGACGGGCTTCATCAGTAATAACGGTGAAGAGCGCCTGCTGGCCAGTGACAGCTACCAGCAGCAGATTGCCGAAGCGATTTATAAAGGCCTGCGTAAGTACTTTGATGCGCATCCGCTCCAGTCTGCCCCACAGGGTGGCGCGGGGCAGACCGCCAGCGCCATGTTACCGGGCGAGTCAACCTCGACCAATTAAGGAGCTATCATGCCGATTCAGGTTCTGCCGCCGCAGCTTGCGAACCAAATCGCCGCCGGTGAGGTGGTAGAACGACCTGCGTCGGTAGTGAAAGAGCTGGTGGAAAACAGCCTTGATGCGGGCGCCACCCGCATTGATATCGATATCGAACGCGGCGGAGCGAAGCTCATTCGGATCCGTGATAACGGCTGCGGCATCAAAAAAGAGGAGCTGGCGCTGGCGCTGGCTCGTCACGCAACCAGCAAAATCGCCTCCCTCGACGATCTCGAAGCCATTATCAGCCTCGGTTTCCGCGGCGAAGCGCTGGCCAGTATCAGCTCCGTCTCCCGCTTAACGCTCACCTCCCGCACGGCGGAACAGCCGGAGGCCTGGCAGGCTTATGCCGAAGGCCGGGATATGGACGTGACGGTCAAACCTGCCGCGCATCCGGTGGGAACGACGCTGGAGGTGCTGGATCTCTTCTACAACACCCCCGCGCGGCGCAAGTTTATGCGCACCGAGAAAACCGAATTTGGCCATATCGACGAGATTATTCGCCGCATCGCCCTGGCGCGCTTCGATGTCACCATCAATCTGAGCCATAACGGCAAGATGATGCGCCAGTATCGCGCCGTGGCGCAGGGCGGGCAGAAAGAGCGCCGGTTGGGTGCCATCTGCGGCACGCCATTTCTTGAAAAGGCGCTGGCCATTGAGTGGCAGCATGGCGATCTGACCCTGCGTGGTTGGGTGGCCGATCCGAAAGCGAGCAGCGCGGCTTTTGCAGAGATCCAGTATTGCTACGTGAACGGACGCATGATGCGTGACCGTCTCATCAACCATGCGATCCGCCAGGCGTGCGAGGATAAACTCGGTGCCGGCGAGCAGCCCGCTTTTGTGCTCTATCTGGAGATCGACCCGCATCAGGTGGATGTCAATGTCCATCCGGCGAAACATGAGGTGCGTTTTCACCAGTCCCGGCTGGTGCATGACTTCATCTACCAGGGGGTGCTGAGCGTATTGCAGCAGCAGGCCGAACCGAGCCTGCCGTTGAGCGAAGAGGTGCCTGCGCCGCGTCAAATCCCGGAGAACCGCATCGCGGCGGGTAGAAACCAGTTCGCTGAGCCCGCTGTGGCGCGGGAACCTGCCGCACCGCGTTTCTCGTCTGGCGGATCAGCTTCCCGGGCGTCCGGGGCGAATTATCCACATGCCCAGCCGGGCTACCAGAAGCAGGCAGGCGCGGTGTATCGCACCTTGCTGGACACCCCGGCTCCGGCACAAAAAACGGCTGAGGCTGCTCCCACAGCACCTGCCCTGATGGGCCATAACCAGAGTTTTGGTCGGGTGCTGACCATCATAGCACCCGATGCCGCGCTGCTTGAGCAGGACGGTCATCTGGCGCTGTTATCCCTGCCGGTCGCCGAACGCTGGCTGAAACAGGCGCAGCTGGCGCCCGGTCCCCATCAGGCCTGCGCCCAGCCGCTGTTGATCCCGGTGCGGATTAAAATCTCGCCGCAGGAGACGCAGGTGGTGCAGCGTCATCAGGCTGCCCTTGCTGAAATGGGTATCGAAATGGTGCTGGAATCGCATCATGTGACGCTTCGTGCCGTGCCTTTACCCTTACGCCAACAAAATTTACAAAACTTGATTCCTGAACTGATAGGCTACCTGGCGCAGCAGACAACGTTTGATGCCGCCAATACTGCACAGTGGATCGCCCGCCAGCTGGCCAGCGATCACCCAGCGTGGAGTATGGCGCAGGCTATCACCGTGCTGGCGGAGGTTGAACGCCTCTGCCCGCAGTTGGTGAAGGCTCCGCCGGGTGGTTTATTACAACCTGTTGATTTACAAACGGCTAAGGCCGCCCTGAAAAATGAGTGATGTAAGCAATACCCGCCTGCCTAAGGCGATATTTTTGATGGGGCCAACGGCCTCGGGTAAAACCGCGTTAGCCATTGAGTTACGTAAAGTTTTGCCAGTAGAGTTGATTAGCGTTGATTCCGCCCTTATTTATCAGGGGATGGATATTGGTACGGCAAAGCCTAACGCAGACGAGTTGCGCGCGGCGCCGCACCGATTGCTGGACATCCTTGACCCGGCGCAGGCTTATTCGGCGGCTGATTTTCGTCGCGATGCGCTGGCGCATATGGCTGAGATCACAGCAGCAGGGCGTATCCCGCTGCTGGTGGGCGGAACAATGCTCTATTTCAAAGCGTTACTGGAAGGGTTGTCGCCGTTACCTTCGGCAGACCCGGCCATTAGAGCAAAGATTGAGCATCAGGCAGCAGAGCAGGGATGGGGCGCACTGCATGCGCAGCTGGCAGAAATTGATCCGGTTGCGGCAGCACGTATTCATCCAAATGATCCGCAAAGGCTTTCCCGGGCACTGGAAGTTTTTTTCATTTCGGGTAAAACTTTAACGGAACTGACGCAAACGTCAGGAGAGGCTCTGCCGTATCAGGTGCATCAGTTCGCCATCGCCCCGGCGAGCCGTGAACTGCTCCATCAGCGAATTGAGCAGCGTTTTCATCAGATGTTGGCTTCAGATTTTGAAGCAGAAGTGCGGGCGCTATTTGCCCGTGGAGATTTGCATACGGATATGCCTTCCATTCGTTGTGTGGGTTATCGCCAGATGTGGTCATACATTGAAGGTGAGATTTCGCATGATGAAATGGTTTATCGAGGTATTTGCGCCACGAGACAGTTAGCGAAGCGCCAGATTACCTGGTTGCGCGGTTGGGAGGGAGTTCACTGGTTAGACAGTGAAAAACCGCAACAGGCGTTACACGATGTATTACAGGTTGTTGGTGATATCGCAGACTGAATGTGTACAATTAAGCCGTATCGTGCGCAATTTTTCAGAATCGCAAGGTTCTAAGTACAAAACAAGCATATAAGGAAAAGATAGAATGGCTAAGGGGCAATCTTTACAAGATCCGTTCTTGAACGCACTGCGTCGGGAACGTGTTCCAGTTTCTATTTATTTGGTGAATGGTATTAAGCTGCAAGGTCAGATTGAATCTTTCGATCAGTTCGTGATCCTGTTGAAAAACACGGTCAGCCAGATGGTTTATAAGCACGCGATTTCTACTGTTGTTCCGTCTCGCCCGGTATCTCATCACAGCAATAACGCTGGCGGCGGTTCCAGTAACTACCATCATGGCAGCAACGCGCAGGGTTCTTCTGCGCCTGCGCAGGACAGCGAAGAGACCGAATAAGGTTACTGGCTGTTATTTCCATATCGGGGAGCCAGGTTTTCTGCGTTCCCCGCTGATCTTTTTTGAGAGGTTTACGCTTGTTTGACCGTTACGATGCCGGTGAGCAGGCGGTGCTGGTACACATCTATTTTTCGCAAGACAAAGATATGGAAGATCTCCAGGAGTTTGAATCTCTGGTCTCTTCCGCCGGTGTCGAAGCAATGCAGGTGATTACCGGTAGCCGTAAAGCGCCGCACCCAAAGTTTTTTGTTGGTGAAGGTAAAGCAGTAGAGATTGCGGATGCCGTAAAAGCGACTGGCGCATCGGTCGTGCTGTTTGATCACGCCCTGACACCGGCCCAGGAACGCAACCTGGAACGTCTGTGCGAATGTCGTGTTATCGATCGGACGGGTTTGATTTTAGACATTTTTGCCCAACGTGCACGTACCCATGAAGGGAAATTGCAGGTTGAGCTGGCGCAGTTGCGCCATCTGGCGACGCGCCTGGTGCGTGGCTGGACACACCTTGAACGACAAAAGGGCGGGATTGGTTTGCGCGGCCCGGGTGAAACCCAGCTCGAAACCGACCGTCGCTTGCTGCGTGGCCGTATTACCCAGATCCTCTCTCGGCTGGAAAAAGTTGAGAAGCAACGTGAGCAGGGGCGCCGCTCCCGACAGAAAGCAGACATCCCGACGGTGTCGCTGGTCGGTTATACCAACGCCGGTAAATCCACCCTGTTTAACCAGATTACTGAGGCCCAGGTTTACGCCGCAGACCAGCTGTTTGCGACCCTGGATCCGACGCTGCGCCGCATTGATGTGACGGATGTCGGAGAAACCGTGCTGGCGGATACCGTTGGGTTTATCCGTCATCTGCCGCACGATCTGGTGGCCGCGTTTAAAGCCACCCTGCAGGAGACCCGTCAGGCGACGTTGCTGTTGCACGTTATCGACGCTGCGGATGTACGCGTTCAGGAAAATATTGATGCAGTGAATATCGTGCTGGAAGAGATTGATGCCCACGAGATCCCGACGCTGCTGGTGATGAACAAGATCGATATGCTGGACAATTTCGAACCGCGTATCGACAGGGATGAAGAGAACATACCGATTCGGGTCTGGCTTTCTGCGCAGACCGGTGTCGGTGTACCACTGCTTTTCCAGGCTTTAACAGAACGTCTTTCCGGTGAAGTGGCTCAGCACACGCTGCGTCTGCCACCCGAGGAAGGCCGACTGCGCAGCCGTTTTTATCAGCTTCAGGCGATAGAAAAAGAGTGGATGGAGGATGACGGCAGCGTGGGGTTGCAGGTGCGTATGCCAATCGTCGACTGGCGTCGCCTCTGTAAACAAGAACCTGCGCTGGTCGACTACGTCGTCTGACCGGAAAGGAGATGCCTGAAGGATTTTGCCCTTTGGGATACCCGAACCGCTGCGAATGCTCCGGCATGCCAGGCGTTTGAGGGTATATCACCGCATAACAAATATGGAGCACATACATGGCGTGGAATCAGCCCGGTAATAACGGACAAGACCGCGACCCGTGGGGGAGCAGCAATAATCAAGGCGGCAACTCCGGGGGAAATGGCAACAAAGGTGGTCGCGAGCAGGGGCCACCCGATCTGGATGATATCTTCCGCAAGCTGAGCAAAAAGCTGGGCGGACTCGGCGGTGGTAAAGGCACTGGCGGCGGTACTGGCCAGGGGCCGCGTCCTCATATGGGCGGTCGTGTGGTGGGCATTGTTGCCGCAGCGGCGGTGATTATCTGGGCTGCCAGCGGGTTCTACACAATCAAAGAAGCCGAGCGCGGTGTTGTCACCCGTTTTGGCAAATTCAGCCATCTGGTTGAGCCGGGCCTGAACTGGAAGCCGACCTTTATCGATGACGTCACGGCGGTGAACGTTGAATCGGTACGCGAACTGGCGGCATCCGGCGTGATGCTGACGTCAGACGAAAACGTGGTTCGCGTTGAGATGAACGTGCAGTATCGTGTGACCGATCCTGAACGTTACCTCTTTAGCGTGACCAGCGCCGATGACAGTCTGCGTCAGGCGACCGACAGCGCCCTGCGTGGCGTGATCGGTAAATACACCATGGACCGCATTCTGACCGAAGGTCGTACCGTTATTCGTAGCGATACCCAGCGTGAGCTGGAAGAGACCATTCGTCCGTATAACATGGGTATCACCCTGCTGGACGTCAACTTCCAGGCTGCTCGTCCGCCGGAAGAGGTCAAAGCGGCGTTTGACGATGCGATTGCTGCCCGTGAAAACGAACAGCAGTACATCCGTGAGGCTGAAGCTTACACCAACGAAGTTCAGCCGCGTGCGAACGGTCAGGCACAGCGTATTCTGGAAGAGGCGCGAGCCTATAAGACCCAGACCGTGCTGGAAGCCCAGGGTGAGGTGGCTCGCTTTGCGAAAATCCTGCCGGAATATAAAGCCGCGCCGGAAATTACCCGTGAGCGTCTCTATATCGAAACCATGGAGAAAGTGCTGAGCCATACCCGTAAGGTGCTGGTCAATGACAGCAAAGGTGGCAACCTGATGGTTCTGCCGCTGGATCAGATGCTGAAAGGCGGTAACGCGCCGGCGACAAAAAATGACAACAGTGGTGCCAACAACCTGCTGCGTCTGCCACCTGCGTCTTCCGGAAACGCCAGCGCAAACACCCGCTCTTCTTCAAGCGATGGTGACATCATGGACCAACGCCGCGCCAACGCGCAGCGTAACGACTACCAGCGTCAGGGGGAATAACGATGCGTAAGTCAGTAATTGCGATCATTATTATCGTGCTGGTTGTGCTTTACACCTCAATTTTTGTGGTTAAAGAGGGCGAGCGTGGGATTAAATTCCAGTTCAGCAGCGTCGTGCGTGACGGCGACAAGCGTCCGGTTATTTATGAGCCAGGCCTGCACTTCAAAGTGCCGTTTATTCAGTCTGTGAAAACGCTTGATGCGCGTATCCAGACGATGGATAACCAGGCCGACCGTTTCGTGACTAAAGAGAAAAAAGACCTGATCGTTGACTCCTATATCAAGTGGCGTATCAGCGACTTCAGCCGTTACTTCCTGGCAACCGGCGGCGGCGACGTCTCTCAGGCCGAAGTGCTGCTGAAACGTAAGTTCTCTGACCGTCTGCGTTCTGAGATTGGTCGTCTGGATGTCCGGGACATCGTAACCGACTCCCGCGGTCGTCTGACCTCTGAAGTACGCGATGCGCTGAACTCCGGTTCTGCCGGCACGGAAGATGAAGTGACAACCCCAGCGGCTGACGATGCCATCGCCAAAGCGGCTGAACGCGTTCAGGCTGAAACCAACGGTAAAGTGGCGGTTATCAACCCGAACAGTATGGCGGCATTGGGTATCGAAGTGGTTGACGTGCGTATCAAGCAGATCAACCTGCCAACGGAAGTCTCTGAGGCGATCTACAACCGTATGCGTGCCGAGCGTGAAGCGGTAGCCCGTCGTCATCGTTCACAGGGTCAGGAAGAGGCTGAAAAGCTGCGTGCAACCGCAGACTATGAAGTGACCAAAACCCTGGCAGAAGCGGAGCGTCAGGGCCGTATTCTGCGTGGTGAAGGCGATGCCGAAGCGGCGAAACTGTTTGCGGATGCCTTCAGCCAGGATCCAGATTTCTATGCCTTTATCCGTAGCCTGCGTGCCTACGAGAGCAGCTTCCAGAGCAATCAGGACGTTATGGTTCTCAGCCCGGATAGCGATTTCTTCCGCTATATGCGCTCGCCTACGACACCACGATAAGCAGCGTTAAAAATGGCGCCATAAGGCGCCATTTTTTTATCTTAATTACCCAGCAGCTTGCTAAACAGCCCGCCGATAACAGGCAGCGATCCCAGCGTAGACTCAATGGTATAGCCGACAGTCGAACCCACCGATTGACCTAATTTTTCGCCCAGAGTGGGAGCAATTTGCCCAAGGTTAATGTTACCGATCAGGGGAACATCTACGCTCAGCAGATCGCCTGCGGTGGTCCAGGCAAAGTTACCGATCTTGCCACCCAGCGAAGCGATGCCATCCTGCAACCAGCCCGCGCCGCTTACAGCTTCAATTTCTAAAAGAGTCAATTCTTTCATTTTCATCATCCTAATTAGTGTAATTACAACAACAACTCATATTTGAGATGCGGGCAAAGGGTGACAATTTTTAAAATAAGCGGCAAGGCCAGAATTTATGAATTTTTAACTTCACATACGGAATCATATAACCGCTCCGCCGGTAACCCGATAAAAGGCCTTTGTTAAAAAACTCACATCAATTTGCCAGGTGCTTCGCCATGATTAGTGATGTGATTCGTCTCGCTCCACAACATATTGAGGTAATCGTTTAACTGCGCATAAAGCAGTCCGTTTCGCCGAAATTTGTATACAAAAAAAGCTGAACATCATCAAAACCGATGGTAGAATCCATTTTTAAGCAATCGGTGATTTTGAAAAATGGGTAACAACGTCGTCGTACTGGGCACCCAATGGGGTGACGAAGGTAAAGGGAAGATCGTCGATCTTCTGACTGAACGTGCTAAGTTTGTTGTACGTTATCAGGGTGGTCACAACGCAGGCCATACTCTCGTAATCAACGGTGAAAAAACCGTCCTCCATCTTATTCCATCAGGCATTCTTCGTGACAATGTGACCAGCATCATCGGTAACGGTGTTGTGCTGTCTCCTGCTGCGCTGATGAAAGAGATGAAAGGTCTGGAAGACCGTGGCATCCCGGTTCGCGAGCGTCTGCTGCTCTCTGAAGCCTGTCCGCTGATCCTCGACTACCACGTTGCGCTGGATCTGGCGCGTGAAAAAGCACGCGGCGCGAAAGCGATCGGTACCACCGGCCGTGGTATCGGCCCGGCTTACGAAGATAAAGTCGCCCGTCGCGGTCTGCGTGTTGGCGATCTGTTCGATAAAGCCACCTTTGCTGAAAAACTGAAAGAGGTGATGGAATATCACAACTTCCAGCTGGTGAACTTCTACAAAGTTGACGCCGTTGACTACCAGAAAGTGCTGGATGACGTCATGGCGATCGCTGACATCCTGACCGGTATGGTTGTTGATGTATCCGATCTGCTGGACCAGGCGCGCAAGCGTGGCGATTTCGTCATGTTCGAAGGTGCGCAGGGTACGCTGCTGGATATCGACCACGGTACCTATCCATACGTAACCTCCTCCAACACCACCGCAGGTGGCGTGGCAACCGGCTCTGGCCTGGGTCCGCGTTATGTGGATTACGTTCTGGGCATCATCAAAGCTTACTCCACTCGCGTGGGTGCGGGTCCGTTCCCGACCGAACTGTTTGATGAAACCGGCGAGTTCCTGTGCAAGCAAGGTAACGAGTTTGGCGCGACCACCGGTCGTCGTCGTCGTACCGGCTGGCTGGATGCGGTTGCTGTGCGCCGTGCGGTGCAGATCAACTCCCTGTCTGGCTTCTGCCTGACCAAGCTGGACGTCCTGGACGGTCTGAAAGAGGTGAAAATCTGTGTTGCCTACCGTATGCCGGATGGCCGTGAAGTGACCACCACTCCACTGGCCGCTGACGACTGGCAGGGCATTGAGCCGATCTACGAAACCATGCCAGGCTGGTCTGAAACCACCTTTGGCGTGAAAGAGCGTAGCGGTCTGCCGCAGGCAGCGCTGGATTACATCCAGCGTATTGAAGAGCTGACCGGCGTGCCGATTGATATCATCTCTACCGGCCCGGATCGTTCTGAAACCATGATCCTGCGCGACCCGTTCGACGCATAATGAGGGTTTCGCCCGGCGGCGCTACGCTTGCCGGGCCAACAACACCCATCACAGGCCGGAAAGCGATGCGCATCCGGCTTTTTCGTTCTCCTTCCCCCTTTCAGTTTAAATAAATTCGCCGTTGACTATCTGGCTGGTTTATCATCATTAATGAATATCTCTGCGGATATACCGCGTTTTACCCTTTTCCTGAGGTTGATGTGCAGTTAACAAGCTTCACCGATTACGGATTGCGTGCGCTGATTTACATGGCGTCGTTACCCGCTGGACAGATGACCAGTATCTCTGAGGTGACAGAGGTCTACGGTGTGTCCCGTAATCATATGGTCAAAATAATCAATCAACTTAGCCGAGCCGGATACGTTGCTGCCGTCCGCGGGAAAAATGGCGGCATCCGCCTCGGTAAACCGGCACAGAGTATTCGTGTTGGTGATGTGGTGCGCGAACTGGAGCCATTGTCTCTGGTGAACTGCAGCAGTGCGTTCTGCCACATTACCCCCGCCTGTCGACTGAAACAGGCGCTTTCAAAGGCTGTGCAAAGTTTTCTCATGGAACTGGATAACTACACGCTGGCCGATTTGGTTGAAGAGAATCAACCGCTATATAAATTATTGCTGGTGGAATGAAGAAAACGTCCACCGGAGATGACAACGGAGGAACCGCTATGTCACAAGATCCTTTCCAGGAACGCGAAGCCGAAAAATACGCGAACCCTATCCCCAGCCGCGAGTTCATCATTGAACACCTCACAAAACGTGAAAAACCTGCCAACCGTGAAGAACTTGCCGCTGAACTGAACATTGAAGGCGAAGAGCAAATTGAAGCCCTTCGCCGCCGCCTTCGCGCAATGGAGCGCGACGGACAACTCGTCTTTACCCGCCGTCAATGCTATGCCCTGCCGGAGCGTCTCGATCTGCTGAAAGGCATGGTAATTGGCCACCGTGATGGTTACGGCTTCCTGCGCGTTGAAGGCCGCAAGGACGACCTCTACCTCTCATCTGAACAGATGAAAATGTGCATTCACGGCGACCAGATCCTGGCCCAGCCGCTGGGTGCAGACCGCAAAGGGCGTCGTGAAGCGCGCGTTGTGCGTGTGCTGGTGCCAAAAACCAGCCAGATCGTAGGCCGCTACTTCACGGATGCCGGCGTGGGTTTTGTGGTGCCGGATGATAGCCGCCTGAGCTTTGACATCCTCATTCCGCCTGAGGAGGTGATGGGCGCGCGGATGGGCTTTGTGGTGGTGGTTGAGCTGACTCAGCGTCCAACCCGTCGTACCAAAGCGGTCGGTAAGATTGTGGAAGTGCTGGGCGATAATATGGGCACCGGCATGGCCGTGGATATTGCACTGCGCACCCATGAAATCCCCCACGTCTGGCCAAAAGCCGTTGAAGAGCAGGTTGAAGGGCTGAAAGAGCAGGTACCGGAGTCGGCAAAAGCGGGCCGCGTGGATCTGCGCAGCCTGCCGCTGGTCACCATTGATGGCGAAGACGCCCGTGACTTTGATGACGCCGTCTACTGTGAGAAAAAACGCGGCGGCGGCTGGCGTCTGTGGGTAGCGATTGCCGATGTGAGCTATTACGTCCGGACCGGTACGCCGCTGGATGGCGAAGCGCGTAACCGCGGCACCTCGGTCTACTTCCCGTCCCAGGTGGTACCGATGCTGCCGGAAGTGCTCTCCAACGGCCTGTGCTCGCTTAACCCGCAGGTTGACTGTCTCTGCATGGTTTGTGAAATGACCATCTCCAGTAAGGGGCGTTTAACCGGCTACAAATTCTATGAAGCGGTGATGAGTTCACATGCGCGCCTGACCTATACGAAAGTGTGGCATATGCTGCAGGGGGATCGGGATCTGCGTGAACAGTACGCTCCGCTGGTGAAGCACATCGAAGAGCTGCATAACCTCTATAAAGTGCTGGAGCAGGCGCGTGAAGAGCGCGGCGGGATCTCATTTGAGAGTGAAGAGGCGAAGTTCATCTTTAACGCTGAGCGTCGCATTGAGCGTATCGAACAGACCCAGCGTAACGATGCCCACAAGCTGATTGAAGAGTGCATGATCCTGGCGAACATCTCCGCGGCACGCTTCGTTGAGAAAGCCAAAGAGCCTGCGCTGTTCCGTATCCACGACAAACCGACCACTGAAGCCATTACCTCTTTCCGTACCGTACTGGCGGAGCTGGGTCTTGAGCTGCCGGGGGGCAACAAGCCGGAGCCGCGCGATTACGCCGAGCTGCTGGAATCGATTAGCGATCGCCCTGACGCGGAAATGCTGCAAACCATGCTGCTGCGTTCCATGAAGCAGGCGATTTACGATCCTGAGAACCGCGGCCACTTTGGTCTGGCGTTGCAGTCTTATGCGCACTTTACCTCGCCGATCCGCCGTTATCCGGATCTGTCACTGCACCGTGCCATTAAGTATCTGCTGGCACATGAGCAGGGCCACAAAGGCAACACGACCGAAACCGGGGGTTATCACTACTCCATGGAAGAGGTACTGCAGCTGGGCCAACACTGTTCCATGACCGAACGCCGCGCTGATGAAGCGACGCGCGACGTGGCGGACTGGCTGAAGTGTGACTTTATGCTGGATCAGGTCGGGAACATCTTTAAGGGCGTGATTGCCAGCGTCACCGGTTTTGGCTTCTTTGTACGCCTTGATGAACTCTTTATCGATGGTCTTGTGCATGTCTCATCCCTGGATAACGACTACTACCGTTACGATCAGGTTGGGCAGCGCCTGACCGGCGAGTCCAGCGGCCAGACCTACCGTCTGGGCGATCGCGTGGAAGTGAAGGTCGAAGCCGTCAACATGGACGAGCGTAAGATTGATTTCAGCCTGATCTCCAGCGAACGCGCGCCACGTAACGTAGGTAAAACCGCGCGGGATAATGCGAAGAGAGGGGCCGCCGGAAAAACCAGCGGCAAACGCCGTCAGGCCGGTAAGCGGGTAAACTTCGAGCCGGACAGCGCCTTCCGTGGTGAGAAAAAACAAAAGCCGAAGGCCGCGAAGAAAGAAGCCAGAGCCGCCAAAAAACCGTCGGCCAAAACCCAAAAAATAGCTGCGGCGACCAAAGCGAAGCGCGCGGCAAAGAAAAAAGTGGCGGAGTAATTCTCCCCTGACCTTGATCCTCTCCCGGCAGGGAGAGGTGAACAGTAATTAATGAGAACCATCAATGAGTGAAATGATTTACGGCATCCACGCGGTGCAGGCCCTGCTGGAGCGCGCACCGGAGCGTTTTCAGGAAGTCTTTATTCTGAAAGGGCGTGAAGATAAACGCCTGATGCCGCTGATCCATGCCCTGGAAGCGCAGGGCGTGGTGATCCAGCTGGCGAACCGTCAGTACCTGGATGAGAAAAGCGAAGGGGCAGTGCACCAGGGCATCATCGCCCGCGTGAAGCCGGGCCGCCAGTATCAGGAGAACGATCTGCCGGATCTGATCGCCGCGCTGGATAACCCGTTCTTCCTGATCCTCGACGGCGTGACCGATCCGCACAACCTCGGTGCCTGCCTGCGTAGCGCCGATGCGGCGGGCGTCCATGCGGTGATTGTGCCAAAAGATCGCTCCGCGCAGCTCAACGCGACGGCCAAAAAAGTGGCCTGCGGCGCGGCGGAGAACGTGCCGCTGATCCGCGTGACCAACCTGGCGCGCACCATGCGTCAGTTACAGGAAGAGAATATCTGGATCGTTGGTACTGCGGGTGAGGCAGACCATACCCTGTTCCAGAGCAAAATGACCGGTCGCCTGGCGCTGGTGATGGGTGCCGAAGGTGAAGGCATGCGTCGTCTGACGCGGGAGCATTGCGACGAGCTGATCAGCATTCCGATGGCGGGCAGCGTCTCGTCCCTGAACGTTTCCGTTGCAACCGGCATCTGCCTGTTCGAAGCGGTACGCCAGCGCGGGTAGTCTGTTGTGCCCGGTGGCGCTGCGCTTACCGGGCCCACGGTCCGTGCTGTTGTAGGCCGGGTAAGGCGAAGCCGCCACCCGGCACTATCACTCCTCCAGCGACCGCAAATGGTCATCCTTCTTAAGCGTCATCAGCGCCACAATACTCACCACCGCCGTGACCATCACGTAATAGGCCGGAATATCCAGGTTCCCCGTCTCTTTTATCAGCCCGGTAATGATTAGCCCCGCACAGCCCGAGAAGATGGCGTTCGACAGCGAATAGGCCAGCCCCAGTCCGGTATAGCGCACCCTGGTCGGGAACATCTCTGACAGCATGGCCGGGCCTGGCCCTGCCAGCATCCCCACCAGGCCACCGGCAATCAGCACCACTATCGCTTTCACCGCCAGGGTGCTGGACTCCGCCTGCAAAATTTTCAGCAGCGGCAGGGCAAGAATCAGCAGCAGCGCGGCGGCGATAACCATCACTGTGCGGCGTCCGATGCGGTCGCTGAGGATCCCCGATGGGATAATGGTCAGCGCAAAACCGATATTGGAGATGACCGCAATCAGCAGCGCCTGGTTAAAGCCCGTATGCAGGGCCGATTGCAGGTAGGCGGGCATGATCACCAGATAGGTATAGCCGGCGGCAGACCACACCATCACCCGGCCAATTCCCATCCCGATGGCTTTCAGCGTGTCGCTGGTGCGCGCCTTCACGGCCACCGGTTTGGTTTGTTGCTTCACGAAGCTGGGCGTCTCTTCCATGCTCACCCGCAGCCACAGGGCCACCGCCCCCAGCGGCAGGGCGATAAAGAAGGGAATGCGCCAGCCCCAGTCGTGCAGGGCGTCTGGCGTCAGCAGCGCGGAGAGCAGCGCCACAATGCCCGCGCCGGCCAGCAGACCCAGCGCGACGGTAAAGGACTGCCATGCGCCGTAGAGCCCACGTTTACCGCGCGGGGCGAACTCGGTCATCAGCGACACCGCACCGCCATACTCTCCCCCGGCGAAAAGCCCCTGCAGGATCCGCAGACCGGTGATGATGAGCGGGGCGGCAATGCCGATGCTGGCATAGACCGGCACGATGCCGATTGCCGCGGTTGCCAGGGTCATCATCACCAGCACGATAATCAGTGTGGGTTTGCGGCCGATGCGATCGCCAATCCGGCCAAATATGATGGCCCCCAGCGGACGAAAGAAGAAGGCGATGGCGAAAGAGGCGTAGGTGAGGATCAGGCTGGTCAGTCCCGCCTCACCGCTGAGCTGAAAGAAGTTCTTCGCGATCACGGTGGCGAGAAAGCCGTACACCGCAAATTCGTACCATTCGATGAAATTACCAATTGAGCCAGCAATTAAAGCGCGTTTATGGGCATCCGGCGCCCGTTGAGTGGTTTGCATCGTCATCTCTCCATGAGGGTAAGAATAAATTATTCACCATAACAAACGATAAGAAATTTATTATTCGTTCATTGTGTGACCAGATTCACGCTTGAGCGTGGCGATATTGTGCGCCCGCTGCTGTGCAGCGCCTGCCCGGTTTGTCCATACTTATTCCATTGCCATAGAAGGAGGGATACGTTATGCACTGGCAGACGCACACTGTTTTTAATCAGCCTGCGCCACTCACCAACAGCAACCTGTTTCTTTCCGATCGCGCGCTGTGTGAAGCGGTCAATCGTGAAGGTGCCGACTGGGATGCCGGGCTGCTCGCCAGCATCGGTCAACAGCTGGGTACGGCAGAATCCCTGGAGCTTGGCCGCCTGGCCAACGCCAATCCCCCTGAACTGCTGCGCTATGATGCCAGCGGAACCCGGCTGGATGATGTGCGCTTCCATCCCGCCTGGCACCTGCTGATGCAGGGGCTTTGTGCCAACCGGGTACATAACCTGGCGTGGGAGGAGGAGGCGCGAAAAGGGGCCTTCGTGGCCCGGGCGGCACGTTTTATCCTCCATGCGCAGGTTGAGGCCGGCACGCTTTGCCCCATCACCATGACCCACGCCGCTACGCCGCTTTTGCAGCAGGCGCTACCGCGCACGTTTCACGACTGGCTGGCGCCGTTACTGAGCGACCGGTATGACTCGCATCTGGCGCCGGGTAACCAGAAGCGCGGCCTGCTTATCGGGATGGGAATGACGGAAAAGCAGGGCGGATCGGATGTTCTCAGCAACACCACCCGGGCAGAACGCTGCGGCGACGGGAGTTATCGGCTGGTGGGGCATAAGTGGTTTTTCTCGGTGCCGCAAAGCGATGCCCACCTGGTGCTGGCGCAGGCCAAAGGCGGCCTGTCGTGCTTCTTCGTCCCCCGTTTTCTGCCCGACGGTCTGCGCAATGCCGTGCATCTGGAGCGCCTGAAAGAGAAGCTGGGTAACCGCTCGAACGCCAGCAGCGAAGCCGAGTTCCTCGATGCCACCGGCTGGCTGCTGGGCGAAGAGGGGGAAGGGGTGCGCCAGATCCTGAAGATGGGCGGCCTCACCCGTTTCGACTGCGCGCTCGGCAGCCACGGCCTGATGCGCCGGGCCTTCTCGGTGGCGTTGTACCATGCCCACCAGCGGCAGACTTTTGGCAAAAACCTGATCGACCAGCCGCTGATGCGCGATGTGTTAAGCCGCATGGCGCTCCAGCTGGAGGGGCAGACGGCGCTCTTGTTCCGCCTCGCGCGGGCCTGGGATCGCCGGGACAATGAACACGAAGCCCTGTGGGCGAGGCTGTTTACTCCGGCCGCGAAACTGGCGATCTGCAAAGCGGGGATACCCTTCGTCGCCGAAGCGATGGAGGTTCTTGGCGGCATTGGCTATTGCGAAGAGAGCGAGCTGCCGCGCCTGTACCGTGAGATGCCGGTTAACAGCATCTGGGAAGGCTCGGGCAATATCATGGGGCTGGACGTGCTGCGGGTGCTGGCGAAGCAGCCTGGCGTGATCGATCTGCTCTTGGCAGATTTTGCCGAGGTTAAAGGTCAGGATCGTCATTTCGATCGCAGCTGGCGGCAGCTCCAGCAAAAACTGCGTAAACCGCAGGAGGCGCAGGGCAGAGAGATCGCCCGGCAGATTTACCTGCTGGGCGCAGGGGCGCAGATGCTGCGCCACGCTTCTCCGCCACTGGCGCAGGCCTGGTGCCGTGAAATGCTCGACGCCCGTGGCCGATCGTTGCTCAGCGAGCAGGTCCAGGACGACCTGCTGCTGCGCGCCACGGGCGGCGTGGCCTGATCCTTACAGGCGGAACAGGCTGACCAGCTCGGTCAGGTGTGAACCCTTCTCCCGCAGGGTTTGCGCCGTCTGTTCGCTGCGTGAGACGCGGTCGGCGTTGATATGCGACGCTTCGCCGATATGGGTCATCGCCAGATTCACCTGACCGATACCCGCCGACTGCTCGTGGGAGGCATGGTTAATCTCGGTTACCAGCGCCTTGATGTTATCGATGTGCGCGATGATGCTCTCCATCGCCTGGCGGGTCTGCTCCGACAGGGCGTGGCCTTCGCTCACCTTGCTGAGCGTATCGCCAATCAGCTGCTCAATCTCCTTCACCGCGTTGGCGCTGCGCGCTGCGAGAGCGCGGACCTCCTGGGCTACCACGGCGAAGCCTTTACCGTGCTCGCCCGCCCGGGCGGCTTCGACGGCGGCGTTGAGCGCCAGAATATTGGTCTGGAAGGCGATCCCCTCAATCACCCGGGTGATGGCTTCGATACGTTTCGATGCCTCGCGAATATCATCCATAGTGGAGACAGCATTGCTGACGGTCTCCCCGCCCTGGTGCACCGCCCGGGAGGTTTCGCCGACCAGCTGCTGGGTCTGCTCCATATTGGCGGCGTTCTGCTGCACGGTGGCCGCCAGCTGCTCCATACTGGCGGATGTCTCCTCCACGCTGCTGGCCTGCTTATTGATCTGCTCGGAGATCTCGCCGGTATCCGCCGCCAGGGCGTTGGTCCCCAGATGAATATCGCCCGCAGCTTCCCGCACCTGGAGCACGATTTTTTGCAGCCCGCCGCCAATGCCGTTGATGGCGCCGATCAACTGACCCACCTCATCCTGACGGGTGGCGGGCAGGGTGGCGCGCAGATCGCCTGCGGCATACTGTTCGGCCAGGCCAATCACATCGCGCAGCGGGCGCGTGAGCCAGCGGCGGATAATAAACACGAACAGCATGGCAAAGAGCGCGGAAAGCGCCACGCCCGCCAGCAGGAAACGGTCGCGCATGCTGGTCACATCAGCCAGCAGTACGGTTTTATCCACCTCACCCACAATCGTCCAGTTCCAGCCCGGTAGCGGTGTCCAGGCCATAATCAACGTGCGGCCATCGGCGCTGTGACGCTCCAGGGTGCCGGAGTGATCCCCCAGCAGCTGTTGCTGAACGGCGTTATCCCACTTCGGCAGCTCTCCCTCTTCTGCGCTATGGAACAGGTACTGGCCGTGGTTCTTGCCGTTACTGCGGTTCAGTACAAAGAAGTGACCGCTCTCGCCCAGACGGCGGCTAAGGATCTTCTCGCGCATGACGTTCCAGGAGTGGGTAATGTCGACCCCAACGAAGATAATGGCGATCACCTGCCCGCCCGCATCTTTTACCGGCTGGTACTGGGTGATATAGCGCTTACCGAACAGCAGGGCGAGGCCGCGATATACCTCGCCTTTGTTGACCACTTCCCATGCCGGGCTGGCATGGTCGAGTACCGTACCGATGGCCCGGTCGCCGTTCTCTTTACGCAGCGAGGTCGCCACGCGGACAAAATCGTCGCCGCTACGGACAAAGAGCGTAGAGATCGCGCCGGTGCGATTCAGAAAATCATCGGGGGTGGTGTTGTTCTCATGCAGTTCCGTATCGCCGCCTTTCAGCAGGGGGACGCTCTGGTCGTTGATGACGCGGGTCTGGCTGGCATCAATACTCAGCGGCTGCGGTAAAAAGGTGGTGAACAGGCGGGTGTAACTTTCTACCTCTTCGGTGAGGCTGGTATTGAACATCTGCACCATATCCACCACGCCGGTAGACTGGTTATGCAGGTCTTCTACGGCCAGCGATTCAAGTTTTTGACTAGCGTTGTAGCTCAGGAGAAAGGTGAAAAGTAAAAAGAGAGTGGCAACACTCAAGCCGGTAAGCAGCGATAGCTTTGTGCCCAGACCTGCACGGCGGAAAAAGTTGATCATAAATTGCTCATTGTTAAAAAGGTATCGCTTTTCAACGGCAGAGCGGGGATAACATTTATTGGCTTTATGTAACAAAATGTTACAAAGTTATCTCGGCGGAGTTATGGCAAGGATAATAGAATTGTAAAGATTAAAAAGCCACTCTTTTTTAGTGGCTTTTATTGACGATTTTCAGACATAAAGTATGGCCTGCGCCCGCCAGCGATCGGCATGGCTCTCTTCCTGCATTTTTATGATGCGATACCACGAGGCACCCTGCTCATCGGCCTTCAGCGCAATCATGCGCTCTACGTCCTGCGGGCTCCCTGAGATATCACTCACGGAGATCAATCCAATTTCGTTTAAACCCGTCACACAATCAGCGCTGGCAAATTCAGCTGACTGTGCTGCCGTACTCACCAGACCGGCTGAGAGTAGCAGTGTGGTCAAAGCAAGAGATCGTTTCATCGTCAGCTCCATTTTACGTGTCCCCGGTATCCGCCGGGCAATCCTTCGCTAATAAACTCATTTCCATTGTCACTGGCTGGAGTTTATTGTGGACAGGAAAACGTCTATGGACGCAAAGCAGTGTAAATGTCGTTTAAATACCGCGCGTTATTTACGGTATAAAATGGCTTGCGAATACCATTGTCCCGTCACGATGGTTATCATCGATAAGGACAATGACGTAATAATCTGCTTTCGCGGCGACAGCTTTTGCTTTAATGGCCTCTGCCGCATCATCGGGAGAGCCTCGCTCGAGTGCGGTCACGGTACCCATTCGCTGTAATCCTTCCGTTTGATTACGACGTATCTCCTGGGGGTGATCGGCGACCGGTGGCGCAGGCTGCGGCGTACCTTGCAATACGCTACATCCGCCCAACAACACCATCAGCGTTAAAGCAGCAAACTTTCGCATAAACCTGTCTCGTTTCCTGATAGCCATAGTGTAGATCTCTGTTGATTTGACATTGGGGGAATGTTCCCAAATTGTTAGCTATAGCGTAAATTTCGAATGAAAATTGTGTGAAAGCGTAAGCCAGTTCTCAACATTATGATTCACCCATAAGTATGAGGCCCAATAATGATTGAACTTGAAGTACGGCAGCTTGGCGACCATGAGATTGTACATGCTGTTCCGGCAGGAAAAGGAGCTAAACCGCTTCCGGTTGTTATTTTTTATCATGGTTTTACCTCATCAAAACTGGTCTACAGCTATTTTGCGGTGGCGCTGGCGCAGGCAGGTTTTCGGGTGGTAATGCCGGATGCCCCCGATCACGGGGCCCGTTTTAGCGGTGATGAGCAAGCCCGCCTGGGACAGTTCTGGCCGATCCTGCATGGCAACCTCACCGAGTTTGCCCCGCTGCGGGATGCGCTATATCAGGCCGGGCTGGTGGCCGATGAACGGCTCGCGGTGGCCGGGGCCTCAATGGGGGGAATGACCGCGCTGGGCATTATGGCGCGCTATCCGGAGGTCAAATGTGTGGCAAGCCTGATGGGCTCGGGCTACTTTACCTCGCTGGCCCGCACGCTGTTTCCGCCGCAGCAACCCGGGTCATTCGCGTCGATGGTCGCACCGCTTGCTGACTGGGAGGTAACGACCGCGCTACCGCGTCTGGCTGACCGCCCGCTGCTGCTGTGGCACGGTGAGGAGGATGATGTGGTGCCCGCCGGGGAGACGTTCCGCCTGCAACAGGCGTTGCAGCAGGAAGGGCTGGATAAAAATCTGACCTGTCTGTGGGAGGCGGGAGTAAAACACCGTATTACGCCGGGCGCGCTCGACGCCACGGTCGCGTTTTTCCGCCAGCACCTTTAAACGCGCAGGATCTTCACACCCTGATCTTCCAGTTTCTGGAGGATCTGTGGATTTGCGTTTTTACCCGTGATCACCATGTCTATCTGCTCGGCACGGCTGAAGAGCATGCCCGCACGTTCCCCGACCTTGCTGCTGTCGACCAGGACCACCAGCTTGCCGACCACGTTCAGCATCTTCTGCTCCGCCATCGCCGTCAGCATGTCGGTTTTATACAGCCCTTCGGCGGTGAGCCCCTTGCCGCTGGTAAACATCCAGTGGCCGGCATAGAGCGTGTTCTCGCTGTCCTGCGGGCTTAGGGTGATGGACTGGCTCTTGTTGTACTGCCCGCCCATGATCACCACGCTTTCGTGCTCCTGGTCGATCAGGTAGTTGGCCAGCGGCAGGTAGTTGGTGATGATCTGCACCGGTTTGCCGCACATCTCACGACCCAACAGAAAGGCGGTGGAACCGCAGTTGATCACCACGCTTTCGCCAGGATTAACCAGCTGGGAGGCGGCTCTGGCAATACGCACTTTCTCGTCGTGGTTCTGCGCCTGATGAATATTCATCGGCGACCAGCGTGGGCGCTGCTGGCTGATCCCTTCCGCGCCGTTACGCACCTTTTTCAGCTTACCGCTCTCATCAAGTTTGTTGATATCCCGGCGTGCCGTGGCGGGAGAAACGCCCAGCCGGGCAATCACCTGCTCAACGGTAACAAACCCCGTTTGCGCCAGGAGTTCCAGTAAGATTTGATGACGTTGTGCTTCTGTCATGAGCTATTCCGAAATAAATTGATTTTAAAAGATGATATTTGAAATAGCCTGAAATTACTAAGCAAAAGTTGGAATCGCCAGGCACAGCGCCTAGCGATGAGGGGACAATTACAGGAAAGATTTGAACGGCAGATCCGGCTCAATGGTAAAGCAGTCGTCAAAGCCGCGCGGGTAGTGATATTCGAAATTATCTTTATCCAGCGGCCAGGTAAACTTGCCGCCCACCTGCCAGATAAAGGGCTTAAAACCATATTTCAGACGATCTTTTTTCATCTCCCACAGCACGCGGATCTCCTGCGGATCGGCCTGGAAGTTTGACCAGATATCATGGTGGAACGGGATCACCACCTGGGTATTCAACGCTTCAGCCATGCGCAGAATGTCAGCGCTGGTCATCTTATCGGTGATGCCGCGCGGGTTTTCGCCATAGGAGCCCAGCGCCACGTCGATATGGTGCTCGTTACCGTGTTTGGCATAGTAGTTGGAGTAGTGTGAGTCACCGCTGTGGTACAGCGTACCGCCCGGGGTTTTGAACAGGTAGTTTACCGCACGTAGGTCCATGCCGTCCGGTAACACACCCGCGGCCTTCTGATCGGCTGGCAGAGTAATCAGCGCTGTACGGTCAAACGCGTCGAGGGCATGAATTTCAATGTCTTTGATTTTCACCACATCGCCCGGTTTCACCACGATGCAGCGCTCTTTTGGCACGCCCCAACCGATCCACAAATCGACGCAGGTCTGCGGTCCAATGAAAGGCACGTCATCTGCACAGTTCTGCATGACTGCCGCCGCGACGTTAACGTCGATGTGATCGTTGTGATCGTGCGTCGATAGGACGGCATCTATCTGACGAATCGCAAAGGGATCAAGGACAAATGGTGTGGTACGCAGGTTTGGCTGCAGCTTCTCGACGCCCGCCATACGCTGCATCTGATGGCCTTTTTTCATCAGTGGGTTGCCGTGGCTCTGTTTGCCGGTGCCGCACCAGAAATCGACGCAAACATTAGCCCCGCCCTGAGATTTCAGCCAGATGCCGGTACAACCCAGCCACCACATTGCAAATGTGCCCGGCGCGACCTGCTCCTGCTCGATCTCCTCATTCAGCCAGCTTCCCCATTCCGGGAAGGTGCTGAGGATCCATGATTCGCGGGTAATAGTGTTCACTTTACTCATAGTCAGACTCCCTCTCTATCACAAGTAATCATTTGGTGACGTGTTTTGATTGATATTGTCACCAATGAATCAGCATTGCAATGGCGATTTGCGAGCGTTACGGCAATCTAAAGCTGCTCTGATTAAAAATCATATACGTGATTATTATGCTTTTTACTGTATAACTTATTGAAATAAATGATTTTTATTGGTTTTGCGCAGATGCAGATAAAGACATTGCACTTAGGGTGGAAATAATTTGCGTGATACGTCACAAATAATCAAATTCAATCTTGTCGTGATTATTTGTGATTACTAGAGTGGGGGCCTGTTGTACGAACACCAGGCATCGTATTGCCTTTACCGGAGAGTGTTATGGAGATCCTCTACAGCGTCTTTACCGTCTTTTTTAATCAGGTCATGACCAACGCCCCGCTGCTGTTGGGTATCGTGACGTGCCTGGGTTATATCCTGCTGCGTAAAAGCGTGAGCGTGATAATCAAAGGCACCATTAAAACCATCATCGGTTTTATGCTGCTTCAGGCGGGTTCAGGCATTTTAACCAGCACCTTTAAACCCGTTGTTGCCAAAATGTCGGAAGTCTATGGCATCAACGGCGCCATATCAGACACCTACGCCTCAATGATGGCCACTATCGAACGTATGGGAGATGCCTATAGTTGGGTAGGGTACGCCGTCCTGCTCGCACTGGCGCTGAACATCATTTACGTTCTGCTGCGTCGGATTACCGGCATCCGCACCATCATGCTCACCGGCCACATCATGTTCCAGCAGGCTGGATTGATTGCGGTTTCCCTCTATATCTTCGGCTACCCGATGTGGACCACCATTATCTGCACGGCGATCCTGGTCTCGCTCTATTGGGGCATCACCTCCAATATGATGTACAAGCCGACGCAGGAAGTGACCGACGGCTGCGGTTTCTCTATCGGCCACCAACAGCAGTTTGCCTCATGGATTGCCTATAAAGTCGCCCCCTATCTGGGGAAAAAAGAGGAGAGTGTTGAAGATCTGAAGCTGCCCGGCTGGCTGAATATCTTCCACGACAATATCGTCTCTACTGCCATCGTGATGACCATTTTCTTCGGTGCGATCCTGCTCTCATTCGGTATTGATACGGTGCAGGCGATGGCCGGTAAAACGCACTGGTCTATCTATATCCTGCAAACCGGCTTCTCCTTCGCGGTAGCGATTTTCATCATCACCCAGGGCGTGCGCATGTTCGTGGCCGAACTGTCTGAGGCCTTCAACGGTATTTCTCAACGCCTGATCCCTGGCGCCGTACTGGCAATTGACTGCGCGGCGATCTATAGCTTCGCGCCGAACGCCGTCGTCTGGGGCTTTATGTGGGGCACCATCGGCCAGCTGATTGCGGTGGGCATCCTGGTGGGCTGCGGCTCCTCCATCCTGATCATTCCTGGCTTTATCCCGATGTTCTTCTCCAACGCCACTATCGGCGTGTTCGCTAACCACTTTGGCGGCTGGCGCGCGGCGCTCAAGATCTGCCTGGTAATGGGCATGGTTGAAATCTTCGGCTGCGTGTGGGCGGTCAAACTGACCGGTATGAGCGCCTGGATGGGCATGGCGGACTGGTCGATTCTGGCACCGCCGATGATGCAGGGCTTCGCCTCTGTCGGCCTTGCCTT
Organism: Leclercia sp. LSNIH1; assembly: GCF_002902985.1. Classification (NCBI taxonomy): domain Bacteria; kingdom Pseudomonadati; phylum Pseudomonadota; class Gammaproteobacteria; order Enterobacterales; family Enterobacteriaceae; genus Leclercia; species Leclercia sp. LSNIH1. Next base: position 1,382,437 of record NZ_CP026167.1, read on the forward strand.
TATGGGCGTCATCATTCTGATTGCACTGGCGTATATGTTCTTCGCCGGCCGTACGCTGCGGGCGGAAGAAGATGCGGAAAAACAAACAGCAGAAGTTTCTGCTCACTAAGGAGTTTTGATTATGACCGTACGTATCCTGGCTGTGTGTGGCAATGGGCAAGGGAGCTCCATGATCATGAAGATGAAAGTGGACCAGTTTTTAACCCAGTCAAACATTGACCACACGGTAAACAGCTGCGCGGTGGGTGAATACAAAAGTGAACTGAACGGCGCGGACATCATCATCGCCTCTACCCACATCGCCGGTGAGATTAGCGTCGCAGGCAATAAATACGTGGTAGGGGTGCGCAACATGCTGTCGCCTGCGGACTTCGGCCCAAAATTGCTGGAAGTGATCAAAGCGCACTTTCCGCAAGATGTGAAGTAAGGAGAGGCATATGAAACTACGTGATTCGCTGGCGGAGAATAACTCCATCCTTCTCCAGGCCGAAGCCAGAACCTGGCAGGAGGCGGTAAAGCTGGGCGTTGATCTGCTGGTTAAGGCGGATGTCGTTGAGCCGCGCTATTACCAGGCCATTCTTGATGGCGTTGAGCAGTTCGGGCCCTATTTTGTGATTGCGCCAGGGCTGGCGATGCCGCATGGCCGCCCGGAAGAGGGGGTCAAAAAAACCGGTTTCGCCCTGGTCACCCTGAAAACGCCGCTGGTGTTTAACCACGAAGATAACGATCCGGTAGACATCCTGATCACCATGGCGGCCGTTGATGCCAATACTCACCAGGAGGTGGGCATTATGCAGATCGTCAACCTGTTTGAAGATGAAGCCAATTTTGACCGTTTACGCGCCTGCCGTACCGCGCAGGACGTGCTGGATTTAATCGACAATGCCACTGCGGCGGCAGCTTAAAAGGGAGTTGAACATGTCATTACCAATGTTGCAGGTTGCGCTGGATAACCAGACTCTGGCCCACGCTTACGAAACCACGCGTCTGATTGCGGAAGAGGTGGACATTATCGAAGTGGGCACCATTCTGTGCGTAGGGGAGGGGGTCCGTGCCGTCCGCGATCTGAAAGCCCTCTATCCGCATAAGATTGTGCTGGCCGACGCCAAAATTGCCGATGCGGGCAAAATCCTGTCGCGGATGTGTTTCGAAGCCAATGCCGACTGGGTGACGGTCATCTGCTGTGCAGATATCAACACCGCGAAAGGCGCGCTGGAGGTCGCGAAGGAATTTAACGGTGACGTGCAGATCGAACTCACGGGCTTCTGGACCTGGGAGCAGGCAGAAGCGTGGCGCGCTGCAGGTATTCAGCAGGTGGTCTATCACCGCAGCCGCGATGCGCAGGCTGCGGGGGTTGCATGGGGCGAGGCGGATATCAGCGCCGTTAAGCGTCTGGCGGATATGGGCTTTAAGGTTACGGTGACGGGCGGGCTGGCGCTGGAGGATTTGCCGCTGTTTGCCGGTATTCCAATCCACGTCTTTATCGCCGGTCGCAGCATTCGCGATGCCGCCTCGCCGGTGGAAGCGGCGCGTCAGTTTAAACGTTCCATCGCCCAGCTGTGGGGATAAGGAGCGGTTATGTTAAGCAAACAGGTTCCGCTTGGCATCTATGAAAAGGCGCTCCCCACCGGTGAGTGCTGGCTTGAGCGGCTGCAGCTGGCGAAACGGCTGGGATTCGATTTCGTTGAAATATCGGTGGATGAGACGGATGCGCGCCTCTCCCGTCTCGACTGGAGCCGCGAGCAGCGTTTGGCGCTGGTGGACGCCGTCGCCGAAACCGGCGTAAGAGTTCCCTCGATGTGCCTGAGCGCCCACCGTCGTTTTCCGCTCGGCAGTGAAGATGACGCAGTGCGGGCGCAGGGCCTTGAGATCATGCGTAAAGCGATTCGCTTTGCGCAGGACGTCGGGATCCGCGTAATCCAGCTTGCCGGTTATGACGTTTACTATCAGGAAGCCAATGATGAGACGCGTCGTCGTTTCCGTGATGGCCTGAAAGAGAGCGTTGAAATGGCCAGCCGCGCGCAGGTCACCCTGGCGATGGAGATCATGGATTATCCGTTGATGAACTCCATCAGCAAGGCATTGGGTTATGCCCATTACCTGAACAATCCGTGGTTCCAGCTCTATCCCGACATCGGCAATCTCTCTGCGTGGGATAACGACGTGCAGATGGAACTCCAGGCCGGCATTGGGCATATCGTGGCGGTACATGTGAAGGATACCCGCTCCGGCGTCTTCAAAAACGTACCGTTTGGCAGCGGAGTCGTCGATTTTGAACGCTGTTTCCAGACGTTAAAACAGAGTGGCTATTGTGGGCCTTACCTGATCGAGATGTGGAGTGAAACGTCGGACGATCCCGAGCGCGACGTGGCGCAGGCGCGCGACTGGATACTTGAACGTATGGCGCGAGCCGGGCTTGGGGAGGAAGATCATGCAGCAGCTTAAACAGCAGGTGTTTGAGGCAAACATGGATTTGCCGCGCTACGGTCTGGTGACCTTTACCTGGGGAAATGTCAGCGCGATTGACCGTCAGCGCGGGCTGGTGGCGATCAAACCCAGCGGAGTGGCCTACGAGACCATGCGCGTGGATGACATGGTGGTGGTGGACCTCAGCGGCAATGTGGTGGAGGGGCAATGGCGACCCTCATCTGATACCGCGACCCACCTGGCGCTCTATCGGCGTTATCCCTCCCTTGGCGGGATAGTGCATACCCACTCGACCCATGCGACCGCCTGGGCGCAGGCAGGGCTGGCGATCCCCGCGCTCGGCACCACCCATGCAGACTACTTCTTTGGCGATATCCCCTGCACGCGCGCGCTCACCGAAGAGGAGGTGCTCGGCGAGTACGAACTCAATACCGGCAAGGTGATCATTGAAACGCTGGGTGACGGCGAACCGCTGCACAGGCCGGGGATTGTGGTCTTTCAGCATGGCCCTTTTGCCTGGGGAAGTGATGCTCACGACGCCGTACACAATGCCGTGGTAATGGAAGAGGTGGCGAAAATGGCGTGGATAGCGCGAGGAATTAATCCACACCTGAAGCCTGTCGACAGCTATCTGATGAACAAACACTTTATGCGCAAGCATGGTGAAAATGCTTATTACGGGCAGAAATGAAAGTAAAAAAAGCCCCCGGGCAGGGGGCTAATGAGACTATGACAATTTTTTCGTTGTTGGCTTTCCTGGTGCTAGCGTCAAAGCGTTACCGATAGATATCTGCGCTGACGTGCATATTGCCGTTGCTGCCCGGTTCACGGGTGAGCATGACGTGATAGTAGCGGGCATCCCGCGCATCGGCTTCTGCATTAATGGCTTCAGTCGCTTCACTTTCCGTGGCGAAGTTATGGTTGATATAAATGACGCCCAGACTTTGCACATCATCCATATTTCTGGCCTGTCGGCCATCAACCTGAATGGCTGCTGTCGCGTTTGCACAAAGCAAAAGCGCAGCCAGAACGGCAAGGGTGATTTTTTTCATGATATGCGCTCCACGACTCACTACGGTGCGACGATATTCACGGCTGTCTTTTGTCCAGAGACAGGGTCTGATTAAAGTGTAAGCACGATTCTTACAGGCTATGGCGACCATTTCTGATGCAGTTGTTCAAAAAATCGCCGCGATCGGCCGTGAGTAATGGTAAATCACCCACTTAGACCCGCTTTGCGCTTTGTGCGAATTATTTGCGCAATCAGCTTGAGTTTCGGGGGGCGCGCAAGTATTATGACGCGTCAATTTTTCAGCCGACCTTTAACACGTTCCTTGCCTCCCCGGGCCTCGGCTGACCCAGACAGGAGGCTGAATAATCCGTAAGGAGCAATTCGATGCGTCATTACGAAATCGTTTTTATGGTCCATCCTGACCAGAGCGAACAGGTTCCGGGTATGATCGAGCGCTACACTGGTGCAATCACTGCAGCAGAAGGCACGATCCACCGTCTGGAAGACTGGGGCCGTCGTCAGCTGGCTTATCCGATCAACAAACTGCACAAAGCTCACTACGTTCTGATGAACGTTGAAGCTCCGCAGGAAGCGATCGATGAGCTGGAAACTAACTTCCGCTTCAACGATGCCGTTATCCGCAGCATGGTTATGCGTACCAAAAACGCAGTGACCGAAGCATCTCCGATGGTTAAAGCGAAAGACGAGCGCCGTGAGCGTCGCGATGATTTCGCAAACGAAACCGCAGATGATTCTGATGCTGGGGATTCTGAAGAGTAATTTCTGATGACCAACCGTCTGGTGTTGTCCGGTACCGTGTGCAGGACCCCACTTCGCAAGGTCAGCCCATCAGGAATTCCTCACTGCCAGTTCGTGCTTGAGCATCGTTCAGTGCAGGAGGAAGCCGGGTTTAACCGGCAGGCGTGGTGCCAAATGCCCGTTATTATTAGCGGTCACGAAAACCAGGCCATTACTCACAGTATAACGGTCGGTAGCGCAGTAACGGTTCAGGGGTTCATCTCTTGCCACAAGGCAAAGAACGGCCTGAGCAAACTTGTTCTGCATGCCGAGCAGATTGATTTGATAGATTCTGGAGACTAGCCAAATGGCACGTTATTTCCGTCGTCGCAAGTTCTGCCGTTTCACCGCGGAAGGCGTTCAAGAGATCGACTATAAAGATATCGCAACGCTGAAAAACTACATCACCGAAAGCGGTAAGATTGTCCCAAGCCGTATCACCGGTACTCGTGCAAAATACCAGCGTCAGCTGGCTCGCGCTATCAAACGCGCTCGCTACCTGTCTCTGCTGCCGTACACTGATCGTCATCAGTAATCGGGCACGGTCCATTAATACGACTTTAAGAGGATAAGGTAATGCAAGTTATTCTGCTTGATAAAGTAGCAAACCTGGGCAGCCTGGGTGATCAGGTAAACGTTAAAGCGGGCTACGCTCGTAACTTCCTGGTTCCACAGGGTAAAGCTGTTCCTGCTACCAAGAAAAACGTAGAGTTTTTCGAAGCACGTCGTGCTGAACTGGAAGCCAAACTGGCTGACGTTCTGGCGGCTGCTAACGCTCGCGCTGAGAAAATCAACGCACTGGGCACCGTTACCATCGCGTCTAAATCTGGCGACGAAGGTAAACTGTTCGGTTCCATCGGTACTCGCGACATCGCTGACGCTGTAACTGCAGCTGGCGTTGACGTTGCTAAGAGCGAAGTTCGTCTGCCGAACGGCGTTCTGCGTACCACCGGTGAGCACGAAGTGGACTTCCAGGTTCACAGCGAAGTCTTCGCGAAACTGGTTGTTAACGTTGTTGCTGAGTAAGTAATTACTCTTCACCACGTCGAAGCGCCGGCCTTGTGCCGGCGTTTTGCTTTTTAACGGCTCCTGTTACCTTCTTTGTGACTTGTATGGTGGCTATTCCTTGCGCATTCCCTGATAATAAAATGAAACGCTATTTTATCTTTGGGATTTGTCATGAATACCGCTCTGCCTGCACCGCTTTTCTCCCGTAAAAACATCGTGTTCGCCAGCGCTACGCTGTGCTGTCTGCTATGGGGTAGCTCCTATCCCGCGATCAAGAGTGGCTACGAACTCTTTCATATCGCCACCAACGACATTCCATCAAAAGTGGTCTTTGCGGGTTATCGCTTTGTTTTTGCTGGCCTGCTATTGCTGCTGCTCGCTTTGGCCCAGCGCAAGCCGATTGGTCGGCTCAGCCCGCGCCAGTTCGGGCAACTGACGATACTGGGCCTGACGCAGACGACGATCCAGTACACGTTCTTTTATATCGGTCTGGCATACACAACGGGCGCCAAAGGGTCGATCATGAACGCGACCGCCACCTTCTTCAGCGTCATGCTGGCGCACTTTATCTATCAGAACGACAGGATCAGCTACAACAAAGCCCTCGGTTGTATCCTCGGGTTTGCCGGGGTGATGATCGTGAACTTTAACAGCGGTTTGCAGGACTTCCACTTCGTCTGGAACGGGGATGGTTTTGTGGTGCTGGCGGCGTTTATCCTCTCTGCCGCCACGCTGTACGGCAAACGCATCTCGCAGACGGTGGATCCGATGGTGATGACCGGCTGGCAGCTGGCGATAGGTGGGGTGATGCTGGTGGCAGGCGGCTATATCACCGGCGGAACGCTGGCCGTTCCCAGCGTCAAAGCGGCGGCCATCCTGGGCTACCTGACTCTGCTCTCCTCGGTGGCGTTTGCACTGTGGAGTTTGCTGCTGAAACACAACCGCGTCAGTATGATCGCCCCGTTCAACTTCTTAGTGCCGGTGGCCGGAACCGTCCTCTCGGCCATTTTCCTCGGTGAAAATATCCTGGAGATCAAATATGTCGTGGCGCTGGTGCTGGTCTGCTCTGGGATCTGGTGGGTGAATAAAGTCAGTGGAAAAGAGGCCCGGTAAGCGTTACGCCACCGGGCGAAGCGCTATCTGGCGCGGATGAAGCTGCCGTCAGACTGACGGGTAAACAGCACCTGCTGGCCGTTGCCGCTGTCAATGGTCAGCCCTGTCACCACGCCGCTCGCATTCTGGCGAATCTGCACCATCTGGCCGTTTTGCAGGTTACTCAGCGGCTTGCCTGGTCCCTCAACCTGCGCCATGGCATAGACGTCGGTCGGCGGCAGGTTGTGATCGCGGAACAGCTGCGCCATCGTTTTGCCCGACTCTACACGGTAGGAACGCCACTGCTGTTCAATACCGGGAGGGGATTGCTGGGATTGCACCGGCGCGGCGACCTGCTCCTGGGGCTGCTCTTCCTGAATCGGCTCCGGCTCAACAGGCGCGACCTGGCCGGGATCGTTAGAGGGTGACACCAGCTGCGTTTGCATCGGCTGTGAATCTGGCTGCGGCTGCGTCTGCGAACGGAAATCCAGTTCGGCATCACGACGCACGGGCGCTGTGGCGCTGTCGTCCGCGCCCCCTGGCAGCAGAAAACCGACAATGACCATCAGCGCACCGATAATAATGCCTCTGCGGTGCAGCGGCGGCAGCGGGTCCATGATGCGAAAGTTATCTGGCGCATGCCAGATTTTCGTCAGGGTAGGTTTTAGTTCAAATGGCCCGGGCATGGCTCTCCTCCTGCTCCGCGTCTTTTTTCCTGTCCCGAGAAGTATAGTTTGCTAACTGCCTGATGAGCGTAACAAAGCCAGCTTCCGTGACACGCATTCGGGAAAAATCCAGATAGCCTCTATTGTTTCCGTTTCGTCGTAATTTGTCATCTTTCCATAAGACAAAGTTTTACCGGATGGAAGGTGGCTGTTATGCTGCCCGCTACTTTAAATGTGATGGAAGGAAATCCCATGACCACCCCGACTTTTGACACAATCGAAGCGCAGGCAAGCTACGGCATTGGTTTGCAGGTAGGACAGCAGCTGAGCGAATCAGGTCTGCAGGGTCTGTTACCTGAAGCGCTGGTGGCGGGTATCGCCGATGCGCTGGAAGGTAAACAACCAGCGGTTCCGGTAGATGTGGTTCACCGCGCGCTGCGTGAAATCCACGAACGTGCAGACGCTGTGCGTCGCGCCCGTTTCGAAGAGATGGCTGCGGCAGGCGAGAAATTCCTTGAAGAGAACCGTGAGCGTGAAGGCGTGAACAGCACCGAAACCGGTCTGCAGTTCCGCGTTATCACCCAGGGTGAAGGTCCAATCCCGGCGCGTACCGACCACGTTCGCGTGCACTACACCGGTAAACTGATTGACGGCACCGTGTTCGACAGCTCTGTTGCCCGCGGCGAACCGGCAGAATTCCCGGTAAACGGCGTGATCCCAGGCTGGATCGAAGCCCTGACCCTGATGCCGGTGGGTTCTAAATGGGAGCTGACTATCCCACAGAACCTGGCCTACGGCGAGCGTGGCGCTGGCGCCTCTATTCCGCCATTCAGCACCCTGGTCTTTGAAGTTGAGCTGCTGGAAATCCTGTAAGCGGCCTCTCCTCTTCCTCTCCCCGGCAGGGGAGGGGAAATTAGTTAAAAAACCTATAGTTACGCCCCAATCAACAGATTATCTTGCAAAAGGTCACAGTAAGTGTATTTTTGTGAGCTGTTTTGCGTGGCTTAAGTGATATGTCACTCAATTTCAACATATTGTTAACATAATATTTAAATCAAAGTATTCATCCCGCCGATTCTTACCTAATATCGATGTGTCCTTAACCGGGGCATCGCTTTTCGACGTAATAAAGGGCCAGAAGAGCCTAAACAACACAGGCAGTAACAACAGGAAAACATCACATGGTAGATCAGGTAAAAGTCGTTGCCGACGAAGAGGCACCGTCTGAACAATCGCTACGGCGAAATCTCACAAACCGTCATATTCAGCTTATCGCCATCGGCGGCGCTATCGGTACCGGGCTGTTTATGGGGTCAGGCAAAACCATCAGTCTTGCCGGGCCGTCGATCATTTTTGTCTATATGATCATCGGCTTTATGCTCTTTTTCGTGATGCGGGCAATGGGCGAGCTGCTGCTCTCGAATCTCGAATACAAATCCTTTAGCGACTTTGCCTCCGACCTTCTCGGGCCGTGGGCGGGCTATTTCACCGGCTGGACCTACTGGTTCTGCTGGGTGGTGACCGGAATGGCCGACGTCGTCGCCATTACGGCTTACGCGCAGTTCTGGTTCCCGGGACTGTCGGACTGGGTGGCCTCGCTGGCGGTCATCATTCTGCTGCTGAGCCTTAACCTCGCCACCGTAAAAATGTTCGGTGAGATGGAATTCTGGTTCGCGATGATCAAAATCGTCGCCATTGTCGGCCTGATTGTGGTCGGCCTGGTGATGATCATGACCCACTTTACCTCCCCGAGCGGCGTGCAGGCCTCGTTCACCCATCTGTGGAACGACGGGGGCTGGTTCCCGAAAGGGCTGAGCGGATTCTTTGCCGGCTTCCAGATTGCGGTCTTCGCCTTTGTGGGGATTGAGCTGGTGGGAACCACTGCCGCAGAAACCAAAGATCCTGAGAAGTCTCTGCCGCGGGCGATTAACTCCATTCCCGTGCGTATCATCATGTTCTATGTCTTCGCGCTAATCGTCATTATGTCGGTCACGCCGTGGAGCTCCGTGGTACCCAGCAAGAGCCCGTTCGTTGAGCTGTTTGTGCTGGTCGGTTTACCGGCGGCGGCAAGCCTGATTAACTTCGTGGTGCTGACCTCCGCGGCCTCTTCGGCTAACAGCGGCGTCTTCTCCACCAGCCGTATGCTGTTTGGTCTGGCGCAGGAAGGGGTGGCCCCGAGTGCGTTCGCCAAGCTCTCTAAACGTGCGGTACCGGCGAAAGGGCTGACCTTCTCCTGTATCTGTCTGCTGGGCGGCGTGGTGATGCTCTACGTGAACCCAAGCGTGATTGGCGCGTTCACCATGATCACCACGGTTTCAGCGATCCTGTTCATGTTCGTCTGGACCATCATCCTCTGCTCGTACCTGGTGTACCGCAAACAGCGTCCGCACCTGCATGAAAAATCCATCTATAAGATGCCGTGGGGCAAGCTGATGTGCTGGGTCTGCATGGCGTTCTTCGTGTTTGTGCTGGTACTGCTGACCCTGGAAGAGGATACCCGTCAGGCGCTGATGGTCACGCCGCTGTGGTTTATCGCGCTGGGGCTGGGCTGGCTGTTTATCGGTAAGAAGCGGATGGCTGGCATGCGTTAATTGTGTTGTGCCGGGTGGCGGCTGCGCCTTACCCGGCCTACGGTTCGTTGCTTTTGTAAGCCCGGTAAGCGCTAACGCTACCGGGCTTTTTTATTCCCCGGCCAGCGCCCGTGGGAACAGGACGTTATTCTCCAGACTGATGTGCTCCATCAGATCATCGATCATCTCGTTAATGCCGTTATACATCGCGCGCCAGGTGGTGCAGGCATCCGCAGGTGGGGTCACGTTATGGGTGATGTGCTTGATCACCTCAATCAGTTCACCGGCGTCGTCGTGCTCGCTTTCCATCACGCTGATCGGCCCCATCGCCTGGCTGCCCATTCCCTGTTTGATCATCGGGAACAGGATCTGCTCCTCTTTCATCATGTGGCTGGAGAGCTCTTCATGCAGCAGGGTCAGGTTTTTCGCCAGGCCGCGCGGAACAGAGGCTTTATCAGCATGGACGCGCTCAACTTTGGTGGCCTGCAGGATCAGCTCCGGCAGCTGTTCGCGGTGGCGATCGTGAAAGCGCACGATGATGTGATCGATGATTTCGGCCAGCGCCACGCTGCGCCACTCTTTTTCCAGCGGCTGCTCGGCCAGCTTCGCCAGTTCTGCTTCGATGAGGTCCAGATCCAGTTCCTTACGCGTCGCGGCACGCGCCAGGGTTTGCTTACCGCCGCAGCAGTAATCCATATCGTATTTACGAAACAGCGCGGAAGCGCGTGGGATGGAGAGCGCCAGCTCGCCTAAAGGTTGGTCGCGGAAGGCCATGGTCGTTACCTCATCGTTATTTGATAAGGTGTATTTTAAATGCATCTTTTAGGCGAAGCTATAACCCTTTATAGGCAGGGGTAAAAAAGCGATACAGATCACAAAAAAATGCCGATTTAACTCTATGAATGGATTTAAAAAACGGGTTTAGAAACTTTTTAAAGGCACAGAGACGGTAAACAACCCGCTGCGCCTGCCGATAGATACAGGTCAGACAATACCTGCATATAAAAAAGGCAACGCATGTTTAAACGTATAAAAGTGATAACCCTTCTGATTTCGGTGCTGCTGGCGCTCGGGATCATGCAACTGATCTCCGCCGGCATTTTCATCAATGCGCTTAATAACGACAAAGAGAACTTCACCGTTTCCCAGGTCTCCAGCCAGAATGTGGCCGAGTTCACCGACGCCTGGATCAGCCTTAACCAGGCGCGCGTCACCCTCAACCGCGGCATGCTGCGCCTGCAAAGCAGCATGGCTTCGCAGATCAACGGCGGGCAGCTGAACGAGCTGGTCAACACGGCAAAAAATCTGCTGGCAGACGCCCAGTCCCATTACGACAAATACTACGCGCTGCCGGAAACGCCGGGCCTGGATGAAAAACTCTCCAGCCAGCTGGAAGAGCAGTACCGCATCTACTCGGCCACCCTGACCCAGATGAACCTTCTGCTCTCCCAGGGCAACCTCGAAGATATGTTTAAGCAGAACGCCGAGCAGAAGCAGACCGCAATGCAGAAAGTCTATCGTGAATGGCGCCAGGCTCAGGCAGCCCTTACCGATAAAGGCATCGAAGATAACGAGAGCGACTACAAACGCATCCTGTGGATCCTTTCCGGGATGATGCTTCTGGTGATCGCCGTGATTGTCTCCAGTTGGATCGCCATGCGCCGTGTGCTGCTGCTGCCGCTGCAGGAGGTCATCGATCATATTCGCGCTATCGCCGCGGGTGACCTGACGCAGCCTGTTGACGTTCAGGGCAAAAACGAAATGGCGGTGCTGGCCTATAACGTTCACGAGATGCAGAAGGCGCTGGCGAACACCGTAGGTGTGGTGCGTGAGGGCTCCGACACTATTTATACCGGTGCGGGCGAAATCTCCGCAGGCAGCAACGATCTCTCTTCCCGTACCGAGCAGCAGGCGGCCTCGCTGGAAGAGACCGCCGCCAGCATGGAACAGCTGACCGCCACCGTGAAGCAGAACGCCGATAATGCCCGTCAGGCGTCACGCCTGGCGCTGGATGCCTCAAGCACCGCCAAAAAAGGCGGAAACGTGGTGGAAGGGGTGGTGCGCACCATGGACGAGATCGCCAACAGTTCCAGCAAAATCGCCCAGATCACCAACGTGATTGACGGCATCGCCTTCCAGACCAACATCCTGGCGCTGAATGCGGCGGTAGAAGCGGCGCGTGCCGGGGAGCAGGGACGCGGATTTGCGGTGGTGGCAGGAGAAGTTCGCACCCTGGCCCAGCGCAGCGCCCAGGCGGCGAAAGAGATCAAAGGGCTGATTGACGACTCGGGTGCCCGGGTCAGCGCCGGTTCCGCGCTGGTGAATGAGGCCGGGGAGACGATGGCGGAGATCGTCAGCGCCGTAACCCGCGTCACCGACATTATGGGCGAAATTGCGTCCGCCTCTGATGAGCAAAGCCGGGGTATCGATCAGGTCGGCCAGGCGGTGGCCGAGATGGATCGCGTGACCCAACAGAACGCCTCGCTGGTGGAGGAGTCTGCGGCGGCAGCGGCAGCGCTGGAAGAGCAAGCGGCACGCCTGAACGAGGCGGTGGCGGTATTTAAGATTGCGAAGGGCCCGGTGACTAAGGCTGCGCCGATGAAAACCTATGCTGCAAAAGCCAAACCGGTACAGGCGTCCACCGACGCCAACTGGGAAACCTTCTGACAGAGGCCGGGTGGCGCTAACGCTTACCCGGCCTATGGAACGCATGACTTTGTAGGCCCGGCAAGCGCAGCGCCGCCGGGCAATAATTACAGCTCCGAAGCCGGAACGACCGAAATTTTTTCCGGCTTTGCTTTTACCGCAATCACCACCCCCACCACCAGCAACACAATTCCCGTGCCGGTTAACAGCGGCGGCAGGCTCTGGCGCATCAGGAAGGTATAGAGCAGACCGGCCAGGGTTTCGAAGACAATCAGCGGCCCTAAGATCACCGTCGGTAATTTCTGGCTGGCGACGTTCCAGCACAGGGCGCCCACCCATGAGCAGCAGACGGCAATCGCCAGCATCAGACCGAGAAAGACCCATGGCCGTGGCCCCAGCGGCAGGGCAAAGTCCGGCTGCTGCACGTTCAGCCATACGCAGGCGGCAAGGTAGCCCAGTAACGAGACCGGCAGTGTCACCAGCGCCTGGGCGGTGGCCCACATCATCGGATGTTTGTCGGGGTTTTCCCGCAGCCAGCGGGCGTTACGCAGGGCGTACCATGCCCAGCAGACCACCGACACCGACGCCAGCAGGATCCCCGAAACATAGCGCCAGCCACTGCCTCCGGCCACGCCGTGACGCAGCTCGGCGATATTCACGCACACCAGCCCCAGCGCAATGGCAAACAGCCCCGGGAGCATCTTCGACCACGCCAGCTTACCATCGCGCTGGCTGTAGAGCAGGTTGGCGAACACCGGGATCACCACCGGCAGCGTGCCGATGATCATGGTCGACACCGGGGCCCCGGTACGCTGGATCGCGCTTGCCAGGCAGACGTAATAGATCAGGTTGCCCATCATCGTCAGAGACAGGGCGGTGAGCCAGTCCCGGCCTTTCAGCTGGCGTAACCGCGCCCGGCCGAGCCAGGCAATCGGCAGAGCGATCAGCCCCAGCGCCAGATAGCGCCCCATCGACTGTAGCGCCGCCGGGTATTCCGGGACGATCAGCGGCCCGACAAAAATCAGTCCCCACATTAACCCTGCAAGCAGGGCATACAACACGCCGCTAATCATTTTTCCCTCCCTCTGCTCTGAACCTGCTGGCAGTGTAGAAAGGCAACAGAGGGCGGTATTGTATGAGATTGCGCATTAGCGCTGCGTTACCTGTTTCTGGTAGCGCACCGGCGTAATGCCATAGCGACGGGTAAAGGCCCGGGTCAGGTGCGACTGATCGGTCAGGCCCGTCGCGGCGGCCACCTCTGCCGCCGGGAGTCCCTGGGTGAGAAAGGCTTTGGCGCGCCACAGGCGGATCGCCATCAGCATCTGATGCGGCGTGACGTGAAAATGGGCTTTGAACTGGCGCTGGAAATGGTACGGGCTGAGCGACACCACCTGCGCCAGCTCGTCGAGGGTCAGGGAGTGCATATAGTTGTCATGGAGATAGTCGCGCACGCGCTCGAAGCGATGCGCCCCTTCTTTTGCGACCGGCGCATGGCGCGCCAGCGGCTGGAAGGTATCAATCAGATCCAGCAGCAGGCCCTTTTGCGCCAGCGGATCGTCGGTATGCCACAGGCCGTAGATCAGCTGACAGATCTGCTGCGAACGGCGGGGATCGTGGCGGGTGACGTCGCTGAACCACCAGTGGCGGATGCCTGTCACCTCCTCCAACAGGTCCGGTTCGAGATAGATCATCCGGTAGCGCCAGCCGTCGGCGGTTTCGGCCTCGCCGGTGTGCAGCTCGTCGGGATTCATGGTGACGACGGAGTGGACGGGGGCGACGTACTGCGTGCCGCGATAGCGGAAGCGTTCGGCACCGGCTTCAATGGCGCCGATACCGAAGGCCTCGTGAGTGTGGGGTTCAAAGGCGTAGCGGGAGATGTGGGCGTGATACAGCTCCACGCCCGGCACCTGCGCCAGATGGCGAAAGCGCGCGCTGTCTCTCTCATCGAAAAACTGTTCAGGTACGCCTTGCACGGTGAGCCTCCTCGCGGGTCAGAGTCTCATTATCAGAGATGACCCGCAGGGATGCCACACTAATTAACCATGTTTTAACAATTACAGGATGTGCTTCACGCTCTCCGCAAGCGTGGTGGTCGGGCGGCCCAGCAGGGCGCTCAGGGTGCGGCTGTCATCAAACAGACCGCCTTTCGAGGCACCGACATCGGAGTCGGCCAGCATCTCCGCCAGACCCGCCGGCAGACCCACTCCCTTCAGCGCGGCGGCAAAATCGGCTTCGCTCAGGTTCTGATAGACCACGTTTTTACCGCTCTGGCGACTCAGCTCGGCAGCAAGCTCGCTTAATGTCCACGCCTGGTCGCCTGCCAGCTCATAAACTTTACCGGCATGACCCTCTTCGCTGATAACGCGGGCCGCAGCGGCGGCATAGTCGGCGCGGGTGGCGGAGGCGATTTTGCCTTCACCGGCAGCACCAATAAACACGCCGTGTTCCAGCGCAGGCGGGGCGCTGGCGAGGTAGTTTTCGGTGTACCAGCCGTTACGCAGCAGAGCGTAAGGAATGCCCGATTCGGCCAGCGCTTTTTCGGTGGCGACGTGCTCCACATGCAGGCCCAGCGGGGAGGTGTCGGCATGCAGCAGGCTGGTGTAGGCGATAAATTTCACGCCCGCCGCCTTCGCCGCGTTAATGACGTTCTGGTGCTGCGGCGCACGCTGGCCCACTTCGCTGGAGGAGATCAGCAGCAGTTTATCCACGCCCGCGAGTGCGGCGGTGAAGGCAGCCTGGTCGGTATAATCGGCCTGACGCACGGTCACGCCCTGCTGACTCAGCGCCTCAGCCTTCGCCGGGTTACGTACAATGGCGACCAGCTGGCTCGCCGGAACGGTTTTCAGCAGCTGTTCAATAACGCGTTGGCCAAGCTGGCCGGTAGCGCCTGTAATCGCGATCATGATGAATATCCTTCGTCTCGGGTGAATGTTGTGGCACACTATCACTCAAACTAACTTTTAGTAAGTACGTACAAAAAGGTAAGTATCTCATGGCAAACCCAACCCTAAGCGCGCAAATGCGCGACGGCAATCTCTTTGCCGAGCAGTGCCCTTCCCGGGATGTGCTCAAGCATGTGACCAGCCGCTGGGGCGTGCTGATTCTGGTGGCGTTGCGTCAGGGAACACATCGCTTTAGCGATCTGCGGCGCAAGATGGGCGGGGTGAGCGAGAAGATGCTGGCCCAGTCGCTACAGGCGCTGGAGCAGGATGGCTTTGTCAATCGTGTGTCGTATCCGGTAGTGCCCCCGCACGTGGAGTATAGCCTGACCCTGCTGGGGGAAGAGGTGAGTGAGAAGGTGGCGGCGCTGGCCGACTGGATCGAGCTGAATTTGCCCCAGGTGATGAGTCACCGGGATGAACGTGCGGCCTGATGCCGGGTGGCGGCTACGAGTTTGTAGGCCCGGCAAGCGCAGCGCCGCCGGGCATTGTGCGGTCTGTTTGCCGGGTGGCGGCTGCGCCTTACCCGGCCTGGGAAACGGCAACGTTCTTTTACCTGCTTAAATCTAACTGATAGATCGCAAATCCAATCTCATCGGTCGCGACCTGCTGCATCGGGTACTGCGCTTTCTCTTTGATAAACGCCGCCGCTTTTTCCGTTGGCGCGGTCTCAAAGCGGATATCCAGCTTCACATCGCTGTGAACAGGGGCCAGACGCCAGTTGTTATCCGCTGCCGGATGGATTTCGCCGCTCTTCTTCGACTGCTCGCCAATCCACGTTGCCAGCACCGAACGGTTCTCATCCGGTGAGGCGAAGGCGATATGGCTGTCGCCGGTCCCGGCAAACTTACCGCCGTAGGCGCGGTAGTTGTTGGTCGCCACCAGGAAGGTCGCTTTCGGATCGATTGGCTTGCCGTTAAAGGTCAGGTTTTTAATGCGTTCGGCCTGGGCATTCACCACCTGGCACTCGCCGTCATATTTCGCCGGCTGGGAGACATCAATCTGGTACTCCACCCCGTCGATCACATCGAAGTTATAGGTGCGGAAACCGTCCCAGTTAATCAGCGACTGTGGTTTGGTGCTGGTCGGGTCGATCTGGTTAAACTGGCCCGCAGAACACTCCAGCCACTCCTTCACCTCCTGGCCCGTGGCTTTGACCACCACCAGTGTGTTCGGATAGAGATAGAGATCGGCGGCGTTCCGGAAGGTCAGTTGGCCTTTTTCAACTTCAACATAGCTGGCCGGATCGTTCTTGCGACCACCCACTTTAAACGGCGCCGCAGCGGAGAGGACCGGCAGTTTCGCCAGATCGGGATCGCCCTGAATATAGCGCTCCACGTAGGCTTTCTGCGCCATATTCACCACCTGCACGGTAGGATCGTCCTGCACCAGCGCCAGGTAGCTGTACATGTTGTCGGCGGATTTGCCGATGGGTTTGCTGACAAACTCGCGGGTGGCGTCGTGATCGTGCTTCAGCACCTCGACGATATTTTTATCTTCGCCCACCAGCGCTTTTTTAGCGGCCAGATCGTAAATCGGTCGCGCTTCGGCTTTCGACTGGGTGACCTGCCATTTGCCGCCGTCATTATTGAGCACCAGATCGACCACCCCAAGGTGATCCCCCCACATGCCCGGCATCACCGCGGGCACGCCGTTCAGGGTACCTTTGGCAATGTCCGCCCCTTTAATGCTGGCGAAGTCTTTACCAGGGAAGACCGCGTGGGCGTGGCCGAAGAGAATAGCATCCACCCCTTTCACTTCGCTGAGGTAGTAGACCGAGTTTTCCGCCATCGCCTGGTATGGGTCGGCAGAGAGCCCCGAGTGGGCTACCACCACCACCAGATCGGCGCCTTTTTCGCGCATCTCCGGCACATACTTGCGGGCGGTTTCGGTGATGTCATTAACCGTCACTTTGCCGCTCAGGTTGGCCTTATCCCAGGTCATGATCTGCGGCGGGACAAAGCCGATATAGCCGATCCTCAGGGTCTGCGGTTTCCCGTCCTGATCGACCACGGTGGTCTCTTTGATCAGATAAGGTGTAAAGAGCGGCTTCTGGGTCTTAACGTCGATGATATTGGCGTTAACGTACGGGAATTTGGCCCCTGAAAGCGCCATATGCAGATAGTCCAGCCCGTAGTTAAACTCATGGTTACCCAGGTTACCCACCGCGTAATCCAGGGTATTTAGCGCCTTGTAGACCGGATGCACATCGCCCTTTTTCAGACCTTTCGCCGCCATGTAATCGCCAAGAGGACTACCCTGAATTAAGTCCCCGTTATCGACCAGGACGCTGTTTTTCACTTCGCTACGGGCTGCGTTAATCAGGCTTGCGGTACGCACCAGACCAAATTTTTCCGTCGGGGCGTCTTTGTAGTAGTCGAAGTCCATCATATTGCTGTGCAGGTCGGTGGTTTCCAGAATGCGGAGATCAACCGTCGCTGCCTGTACGCTCGCCGCAATCAGCGTCGCCAGGAGCGTTGCGCTAAACTTAATCATCAGAGGAGTCCTTTTATTCGATCCAGGCCACAAAAGAATATGTATCTATATTTTTTTGCTTACAGAATTGTGAATCCTGCCAGAAAAAAGGGCCCTGAAACCGGAATTGCTTCACAGATAGCGGATTTATTCACAATGCGATATAAATAAAACAAAGAGTTATACCCACTGTGATAACAAAGAGGTGGAGAATGTTAGATAAAATTTGTCAGCTCGCACGGGAAGCGGGCGAGGCCATTATGCAGGTCTACGATGGTAAGATCCCGATGGATACGATCCGTAAAATCGACGACTCCCCGGTGACCGCAGCCGATCTTGCGGCGCACGGCGTGATCCTGAAAGGCTTGCAGGCGTTAACGCCCGATATCCCTGTGCTTTCCGAAGAAGATCCCCAGCCCTGGGAGGAGCGCCAGCACTGGCAGCGTTACTGGCTGGTTGATCCGCTGGACGGCACCAAAGAGTTCCTCAAGCGTAACGGTGAATTTACGGTAAATATTGCCCTGATTGATAAAGGCAAAGCGGTGCTGGGGGTAGTCTACGCCCCGGTGCTGAAGGTGATGTACAGCGCCGCCGAAGGCAAAGCGTGGAAAGAGGAGTGCGGGGTGCGCAACCCGATCCAGGTGCGTGACGCCCGGCCACCGCTGGTGGTGATCAGCCGCTCTCACTCGGATAACGAACTTGAGGAGTATCTACATCAGCTGGGCGAGCACCAGACAACGTCGATCGGGTCATCGCTGAAGTTCTGCCTGGTGGCAGAAGGGCAGGCGCAGCTCTATCCCCGCTTTGGGCCAACCAACGTCTGGGATACGGCGGCAGGCCATGCCGTTGCCGCCGCCGCGGGCGCCCATGTTCACGACTGGCAGGGCAAGCCGCTCGACTATACCCCGCGGGAATCTTTCCTTAATCCAGGCTTCCGGGTCTCGCTTTACTGACCGACCAACTTATGCAGCAGGGCGACCACCTGCTGCACCTCCTCCTGGGTCAGCGCCCCATCTTTCGCCCACTGCACTTTACCTTGCTTGTCCAGCACGACGGCGGCTGAGCTCTCTTCTTCCAGCTGCCAGGCGCCGCGCGCCGCGCCGTTACTGTCGACGATGAACTGTGACCATGGGTAGAGCTTTTTATTGCTCTCCAGGCTGCTGCGCACGAACATGCCGGAACCCGGTATCGCATCATCGGTATTCACTATGGTAGTGGTCTGATAAGTATCTTTTGGTAAATGTGCCGACTTGATCGCTTCAATCAGGGTTGCGTTTTTCTCTTTTGCCGAAGTGCGACCGGCAATATGTAGCACCACTCGCACTTTGCCAGGAAGCTGCGCGCTATTCCAGGTTTTGTAGCTAAACTCATTATTGTCGAGGATCAATTCTCCCCGGTCGGCAATGCCCACCGGTGGCACTCGTTGTCCCTTCTCAAAATTATGTGCGGAAGCCATCAGTGGCAGCATCAGGCAGGCAGTTGCCAGGATGTTACGTATGGTCATGGTGTTTTCCTTTTTGTTTTATTAGCAGGTGATCCGACCACTTGGTCTGATGTTTTAATCATAAGTGCGATCGCGGCGCTTTACCCGCAATCCCGGTGCCAGAGTGAGGGGGAACGCACATATCTGCACAAAAACGATGGCTTATACTGCCCAAAAGTTACGATTGCAAAGAATATTCTGATTATTTGTCATCAAAAGGTAAATAAACTTATGCAGACTGGGTATCACCATTTTTCTCGTCTATAGTCATTGGGCAACAAAATTTGCGCTCCAGAGGGTCGGCCCGATTGTGGTGCCGCAAGAGCGTATGATTCGCAGGAGATAATAGAATGAAAATTTTTCAACGCTACAATCCGCTTCAGGTAGCTAAATACGTAAAAATCCTGTTCCGTGGACGGTTGTATATCAAGGACGTTGGCGCTTTTGAGTTTGATAAGGGCAAAATCCTTGTCCCAAAAGTGAAGGATAAACAGCACTTTTCTGTGATGTCCGAAGTCAACCGTCAGGTTATGCGTCTGCAAACTGAGATGGCTTAACCAACGTGCTATGCAGTAAAAGAAACGGCTCCCGATGGGAGCCGTTGATGTTTCTGGTTTAGGCCGAGGCGTTCTCTTCAGCATCCGGCATTTTTGGCACCAGCACCGTCGGTTTGTTGTCGATGCGCGTCACCAGCAGCTGGTCGATGCGGTAGTTGTCGATATCCACCACCTCGAACTTATATCCCGAGAACTTCACCGAGTCGGTGCGTTTCGGGATTTTACGCAGCATAAACATCATAAAGCCGCCAATGGTCTCGTAGTTGCCCGACTGCGGGAACTCGTCGATGTCCAGCACGCGCATCACGTCGTCGATAGGCGTACCGCCGTCCACCAGCCATGAGTTCTCATCGCGCGCCACAATCTGCTCTTCCAGACCCTGGCCCACCAGATCGCCCATCAGGGTGGTCATGACATCATTCAGGGTGATGATCCCCACCACCAGCGCGTATTCGTTCATGATCACCGCAAAGTCTTCCCCGGCGGTTTTGAAGCTTTCCAGCGCTTCGGAGAGCGTCAGGGTGTCCGGGACAATCAGGGTATTGCGGATCTGCACCCCGCTGTTCAGCGTCAGGCTCTGGTTCGCCAGCACGCGGTTCAGCAGGTCTTTGGAGTCGACATAACCGATGATGTGATCGATATCTTCATTACAGACTAGGAACTTGGAGTGCGGATGTTCCGCCACCTTTTTCTTCAGGCTCTGCTCATCTTCGTGCAGATCGAACCAGATCACGTTCTCACGCCCGGTCATGGAGGACGGCACGGTACGGGACTCCAGCTCAAACACGTTCTCGATCAGCTCATGCTCCTGCTTACGCAGCACCCCCGCCAGCGCGCCAGCTTCAAATACCGCGTAGACATCGTCAGAGGTGATGTCATCTTTACGCACCATCGGCAGCTTAAACAGACGGAAAATGGTATTGGCCAGGCCGTTAAAGAACCACACCAGCGGGCGGAACACGAAGAGACAGAAGCGCATCGGGTTGATGATGCGCAAAGCCACAGCTTCTGGCGCAATCATACCGATGCGTTTCGGGGTCAAATCGGCAAAGAGAATGAACAGGCCAGTCACCAGTGAGAAGGAGAGAATGAAGCTCAGCTGCTCGGAAAGCTCAGGGGAGAAGTATCGGGAGAAAACGCTATGGAATGCGGGCGAGAATGCAGCATCACCCACAATACCGCCAAGAATGGCGACCGCATTGAGGCCGATTTGCACCACGGTAAAGAACATCCCCGGGTTTTCCTGCATTTTCAGGACGCGTTGGGCATTGAGATCGCCATCATCGGCGAGCAGTTTAAGTTTAATTTTACGGGATGCGGCCAGAGAGATTTCTGAAATAGAGAAAAATGCACTGACAGCGATGAGACAAAGTATTACTAAAATACTGTTTAACATATCTTATCCGGCTTCTCGCCAGATCCTCGGAGGGAAGTTGGTCATACAGGTGTGTAGATATTTTGAACACCGGTCCGAAGCGGTAGGCCGGTTATTTCGAGGGGTAGTATAGCGTAAACGGCTGTAAAGTCGCCAGAGATCGCTTTTTGAGCCGGTTTTGCTCGTCAACAGGCAAAACCGGCTTACTGTTATGCCAACTGAGGCGGCAGGCAGACACCAATGCCACCGATACCGCAGTAGCCGTACGGATTTTTATGCAGATACTGCTGGTGGTCATCTTCCGCATAATAGAACGGTAAGGCGTTGGTGATTTCGGTCGTCACCGGGCGATCGTCGCCGGCGGCGTGCATCGCCTGCTGGAAGCGCGCCAGACTGTCGCGGGCGGCGGCATCCTGTTCCGGCGTGAGCGGATAGATCGCCGAGCGGTACTGGGTACCGTGGTCATTGCCCTGACGCATACCCTGCGCAGGATCGTGGTTTTCCCAGAATACCTGCAGCAGCTGTTCGTAGCTGACGACGTTCGGATCATATACTACCCGTACCGCTTCGGCGTGACCGGTCTGCCCGGAGCAGACTTCGCGGTAGGTTGGGTTCGGGGTATAGCCCCCGGTATAGCCTGCCGCGGTGCTGTAGACGCCCGGCAGTTGCCAGAAGAGGCGCTCCACGCCCCAGAAACAGCCCATCGCGAACAGGGCAATTTCCATCCCCTCCGGGACGTTAGTCATGGAGTGGCCGTTAACGGCATGGAGAGTGGCGACAGGCATAGGGGTGTTACGTCCCGGTAATGCGTCCGCCTGAGCAACCAGGTGCTTTTTATCGAATAAACTCACGGTGTGGCCTCCGGGTGGGTGATGTTTGGGTTAAGGTTGTCACGACGCGTTTAATTGAACACAATAAATGCGGTGAATGAGTCTAGATTTAAACATAAGAAATATTAGGGTGTTTAACCATTTTTCAACCCGCGTATTGGGTTTTGGGCTTTTGCCGTGATTTGCTGCGGAGCGGCACTTCATATGCTTCCAGGGGTGGAAACAAGGATATTCAGGAGAAAACGTGCCAAAAATCCGCCAGTTATGTTTAGCCAGTCTCTTGCTGACAAGCGGAGTCGCCAGCGCGGCGAACGTTCGTTTACAGGTTGAGGGGCTATCCGGGGCGCTGGAAAAAAACGTACGCGCGCAGCTCTCCACTATTGAGAGCGACGAAGTGACGCCCGATCGTCGCTTTCGCGCCCGCGTGGACGATGCCATCCGCGGCGGTTTAAAAGCGCTCGGCTACTATGAGCCGACCATCGACTTCGAGCTGCGTCCACCTCCGGCCAAAGGGCGGCAGGTGTTGATTGCCCGCGTTAAGCCTGGGGTTCCGGTACTCATCGGCGGCACGGACGTGGTGCTGCGCGGCGGCGCGCGCACCGACCAGGACTACCTTGAACTGCTGAACACGCGGCCAAAGAATGGCACCGTGCTCAATCACAGCGACTATGACGGCTTCAAAAAAGATCTGACGAAGGTGGCGCTGCGCAAAGGCTACTTTGACAGCCAGTTCAATAAAAGTCAGCTCGGCATCGCCCTCGATCGGCATCAGGCGTTCTGGGACATCGACTATGACAGCGGGGAACGCTACCGCTTTGGCGATGTCACCTTCGAAGGGTCGCAGATCCGTGATGAGTATTTGCAGAATCTGATCCCCTTTAAAGAGGGCGACTATTATCAGTCGAAAGATCTGGCCGAGCTTAACCGCCGTCTGTCAGCCACCGGCTGGTTTAACTCCGTGGTGGTGGCACCGGAGTTTGATAAAGCGCGACAGACCAAAGTGCTGCCGCTGCACGGCGTGGTATCGCCACGCACCGAGAACACCATTGAGACCGGGGTGGGCTATTCCACCGACGTCGGCCCGCGCGTAAAAGCGACCTGGAAAAAGCCGTGGATGAACTCCTACGGCCACAGCCTGACCAGCAACGTCAGCCTCTCAGCTCCGGAGCAACAGCTCGATTTCAGCTATAAAATGCCGCTGCTAAAAAATCCGCTTGAGCAATATTACCTGGTGCAGGGCGGCTTTAAGCGCACCGATCTGAACGACACCGAAGCGGATTCTACGACCCTCGCCGTGTCGCGCTACTGGGATCTCTCCAGCGGCTGGCAGCGCGCCATCAACCTGCGCTGGAGCCTCGACCACTTTACCCAGGCCAATGTTACCAATACCACCATGCTGCTCTATCCGGGAGTGATGATCAGCCGGACCCGTTCCCGCGGCGGCCTGATGCCGGACTGGGGGGATTCCCAGCGCTATTCGATAGACTACTCCAATACCGCCTGGGGCTCGGATGTAGATTTCTCCGTGGTACAGGCGCAAAACGTCTGGATCCGCACCTTTTATGACCGCCATCGCTTTGTGGTGCGTGGCAACCTGGGCTGGATTGAAACCGGCGACTTTGAAAAAGTGCCGCCGGATCTGCGCTTCTTCGCCGGGGGCGATCGCAGCATTCGTGGCTACAAATACAAATCCATCGCGCCAAAAGATGACGACGGCAAGCTGATCGGGGCCTCGAAGCTGGCTACCGGCTCGCTGGAGTATCAGTACAACGTCACCGGAAAATGGTGGGGCGCGACCTTTATCGACAGCGGAGAAGCAGTAAGCGATATCCGCCGCAGCGACTTTAAAACCGGCGCAGGCGTCGGGGTGCGCTGGGAGTCACCGGTCGGGCCGATCAAGCTCGATTTCGCCGTGCCGGTGGGCGATAAAGATGAACACGGTTTACAGTTTTACATCGGTCTGGGGCCTGAATTATGAGTTTATGGAAGAAAATTAGCCTCGGCGTGTTGCTGTTTATCCTGCTGCTGCTGGCTGCGGTGGCCTTTCTGGTGGGCACCACCAGCGGGCTGCATCTGCTGTTTAAGGCGGCAGACCGCTGGGTGCCGGGGCTGGAGATTGGTCAGGTCACCGGCGGCTGGCGCGACTTACACCTGAAAAACGTTCGCTACGACCAGCCGGGGGTGGCGGTCAACGCCGGGGATCTGCATCTGGCGGTGAAGCTCGGCTGCCTGCGTGACAGCAGCCTGTGCATTAACGATCTGTCGTTAAAAGATCTCTTCGTGACGATAGATTCCAAAAAAATGGAGCAATCGGAGCCCGTTGCCGAAGAGGAGAGCGGGCCGCTGGATCTCTCCACGCCATACCCGATATCGCTTAACCGGGTGGCGCTGAATAACATCAACGTCAAAATCGACGACACCACCGTGTCGGTGATGGATTTCACCTCCGGCCTGCGCTGGCAGGAGAAAAACCTGACCCTGACCCCGACTTCTCTGCAAGGGCTGCTGATTGCTCTGCCGAAAGTGGCGGAGGTGGCCCAGGAAGAGATTGTCGAGCCTAAAATTCAGAACCCGCAGCCGGAAGAGAAGCCGCTGGGCGAAACCCTGAAGGATCTCTTCTCGAAACCGGTCCTGCCGGAGATGACCGACGTTCACCTGCCGCTGAACCTTAATATTGAAGAGTTTAAGGGCGAGCAGCTGCGCCTCACCGGCGATACCGATCTGACGGTCTTCAACATGCTGCTGAAAGTGAGCAGCATCGACGGCAACATGAAGCTCGACGCGCTGGATATCGACACCAACCAGGGCAGCGTCAACGCCACCGGCAACGCCCTGTTACGGGATAACTGGCCGGTGGATATCACCCTCAACAGCACCCTGAACATCGATCCGATTAAAGGCGAGAAGGTGAAGCTGAAGGTGGGCGGCGCCATGCGCGAACAGCTGGAGTTTGGCGTGAACCTCTCCGGCCCGGTAGATATGGTGCTGCGCGGCCAGACCCGGCTTGCAGAGGCGGGCCTGCCGCTCAACCTTGAAGTGGTGAGTGAGCAGCTCTACTGGCCATTTACCGGCGAGAAGCAGTACCAGGCCGATGACGTGAAGCTGAAGCTCACCGGCAAAATGACCGACTACACCCTGTCGTTCCGCACCGCGGTGAAAGGGGAGGGGCTGCCGCCTGCCGGCATCACTCTGGATGCGAAGGGCAACGAACAGCAGATCAACCTCGACAAGCTGACGGTGGCCGCGCTGGAGGGCAAAACCGAGCTGACGGCGCTGCTCGACTGGCAGAAGGCGATCAGCTGGCGCGGGGAGCTGAAGCTCACCGGGATCAACACCGCCAAAGAGGTGCCGGACTGGCCCTCGAAGCTCGACGGGCTGATTAAAACCCGCGGCAGTCTCTACGGCGGTAGCTGGCAGATGGAGGTGCCGGAGCTGAAAATCACCGGCAACGTGAAGCAGAACAAAGTGGATGTGAACGGCTCGCTGAAGGGCAACAGCTACCTGCAGTGGGTCATCCCGGGCCTGCACGTCGCGCTGGGGCGCAACACCGCCGATATTAAGGGCGAGCTGGGGGTGAAAGATCTCGATCTGGATGCCACTATCGACGCGCCGAACCTGGATAATGCCCTGCCAGGGCTGGGCGGAACCGCGAAAGGGCTGCTGAAGGTGCGCGGCACGGTAGAAGCCCCGCAGCTGCTGGCGGATATCACCGCCAACGGCCTGCGCTGGCAGGATCTTACCATCGCCCGGGTGCGGGTAGATGGCGACGTGAAATCCACCGATCAGATCGCCGGGCACCTGAACCTGCGCGTCGATCGTATCTCGCAGCCGGGCCTCAACCTCAACCAGGTCACCCTTGAAGCCAAAGGTAGCGAGAAACAGCATGACCTCCAGCTGCGCATTCAGGGTGAACCGGTCTCCGGCCAGCTGCACCTGGCGGGCAGCTTTGACCGCCAGGAGACCCGCTGGAAAGGCACCCTGGATAACACCCGCTTCGCCACCCCGGTGGGACCGTGGTCGTTATCGCGCGCTATTGCCCTGGATTACCGTAACGCGGAGCAGAAGATTAGCATCGGGCCGCACTGCTGGACCAACCCGAATGCCGAACTGTGCGTGCCGCAGACTATTGACGCAGGCGCAGAAGGGCGGGCGGTGGTCAACCTTAACCGCTTCGATCTGGCGATGATCAAGCCGTTCATGCCAGACACTACGCAAGCAAGCGGCGTGTTCAGCGGCAAGGCGGATGTCTCCTGGGATACCACCAAACCGGGGCTGCCGGAGGGCAACGTCACGCTCGCCGGGCGTAACGTGAAGGTGACGCAGGTGGTGAACGATGCGCCGCTGCCGCTGGCCTTCAGCACCCTCAATCTCACCGCCGATCTGCATAACAACCGCGCCGAGCTGGGCTGGCTGATCCGCCTCACCAACAACGGGCAGCTGGACGGCCAGATCCAGGTGACCGATCCGCAAGGACGGCGCAACCTGGGCGGCAACGTCAACATTCGCAATCTTAACCTGGCGATGGCGAATGCCATCTTCTCCCGCGGCGAGAAGGCGGCAGGTATGCTGAATGCCAACCTGCGGCTGGCGGGCAGCGCCCAGAGCCCGCAGCTGTTCGGCCAGATGCAGCTCAACGGGGTAGATATCGACGGCAACTTTATGCCGTTCGATATGCTGCCGAGCCAGCTGGCGATGAACTTTAACGGCATGAGCTCGACGCTTACGGGCACCGTACGTACCCAGCAGGGGCAGATCAACCTCAGCGGCGATGCCGACTGGAGCCAGCTCGATAACTGGCGCGCCCGGGTGGCGGCCAAAGGCAGCAAGGTGCGGATCACCGTGCCGCCGATGGTGCGTTTAGACGTCTCACCGGATGTGGTCTTTGAGGCCACGCCGCAGCTCTTCACCCTTGATGGCCGCGTCGATGTACCGTGGGCTCGTATCGTGGTGCATGAACTGCCGGAAAGCGCGGTGGGCGTCTCCAGCGATGAGGTCATGCTCAACAACAACCTCCAGCCGGAGGAGCCACAGAGCGCCTCTATCCCGATCAACAGCAACCTGATCGTACACGTGGGTAACAACGTGCGCCTGGATGCGTTTGGGCTGAAGGCCAGACTGACCGGCGATCTGAAAGTCGCGCAGGATAAACAGGGGCTGGGCCTGAACGGGCAGATCAACATTCCGGAAGGGCGCTTCCACGCCTACGGCCAGGATTTGATGGTGCGTAAAGGCGAACTGCTCTTCTCCGGCCCGCCGGATCAGCCGCTGCTGAATATCGAAGCGATCCGTAATCCGGAGGCCACCGAAAATGACGTGATCGCCGGGGTGCGCGTGACGGGCACCGCGGACGAACCGAAAGCGGAAATTTTCTCTGACCCGGCAATGTCCCAGCAGGAAGCGCTCTCATACCTGCTGCGCGGGCAGGGGCTGGACAGCAATCAGAGCGACAGCGCGGCGATGACCTCAATGTTAGTCGGTCTGGGGGTTGCACAAAGTGGTCAGGTTGTGGGTAAAATCGGCGAGACGTTTGGCGTAAGCAATCTGGCGCTGGACACCCAGGGGGTCGGCGACTCCTCTCAGGTGGTGGTCAGCGGCTATGTACTGCCGGGTCTGCAGGTGAAATATGGTGTGGGGATCTTTGACTCATTAGCAACTCTCACGTTACGCTATCGCCTGATGCCTAAGCTATATCTGGAAGCGGTGTCTGGCGTAGACCAGGCACTCGATCTGCTCTATCAGTTTGAGTTTTAGCAATGCGAATATTTGTCTACGGCAGTTTAAGAACCAAGCAAGGCAACAGCCACTGGATGACTAACGCCCAGTTGCTGGGGGATTACAGTATCGAGAACTACCAGCTGTACAGCCTGGGCCACTATCCAGGCGCCGTTCCGGGAGAAGGAGCAGTACAGGGTGAGGTTTATCGTATTGATAATGCCACGCTGGCCGAACTTGATGCCTTGCGCACCAAAGGCGGGGAATACGCTCGCCGGTTAATCCAGACACCCTACGGCAGTGCATGGATGTACGTGTACCAACGTTCGGTGGAAGGTCTGACGCTGATTGAAAGCGGTAACTGGTTAGACCGTGACCAGTACTGATATGAATAACGCCACCTTCGGGTGGCGTTGTTTTTTCAGGCCGCACAGATTTTGTAGGCCGGGTAAGGCGCAGCCGCCACCCGGCAACAGACCGCACAGATAAAAAAAGCCCCGACAAGTCGGGGCTTTTTTTCACGCGTTAAGCATTACTTCTTCGCGCGTTCGAAGGAGGCAACGATTTCCGCTTTCGCGGCTTCTGCGTTGTCCCAGCCTTCCACTTTCACCCATTTGCCTTTCTCGAGATCTTTGTAGTGCTCGAAGAAGTGGGCGATCTGCGCTTTCAGCAGCTCTGGCAGGTCGTTCACATCTTTAATGTGATCGTACTCTTTGCTCAGCTTGGTGTGCGGTACCGCAACCAGCTTCGCATCTTCACCCGCTTCGTCGGTCATTTTCAGCACGCCAACTGGACGGCAGCGGATCACGGAGCCCGGCTGCAGTGGGTATGGCGTTGGGACCAGCACGTCTACCGGATCACCGTCCAGAGAGAGGGTGTGGTTGATGTAACCGTAGTTGCACGGATAGAACATCGCGGTAGACATGAAACGGTCAACGAACAGTGCGCCGGTGTCTTTGTCGATTTCGTATTTGATAGGATCAGCGTTCGCCGGGATTTCGATAACTACGTAGATGTCTTCCGGCAGTTCTTTACCCGCTGGGACGTTGAGTAAGCTCATGTCTGTGTCCTTTAAATGATTGGTAATCAAGTGGCGAGTATTATAGCCAACTGGCGCGGAATGTCTCCGCCTGTTTTCGCCGATCCCTGTTCCTGAAAACCATTATCAGCACTTTCTCATGACAAGATAATCCATAAACTCAGCCGCTTTTTTAATGGCTCAGTGAAAGCGATTACAAAGTTGTGATTAACGTTTTATTCACTTTTCTGAAGTGTGATGTAACACACTCCGTTACATCTCGCATTGTCTATAGTCTCTTCGCAGAACATTTTTTACCCAACAATAAACTCCCCTACGAGGACGCACTTATGTGGAAGCGCTTACTTCTTGTCACAGCAGTTTCGGCAGCCATGTCGTCTATGGCGATGGCCGCCCCCTTAACCGTAGGATTTGCCCAGGTCGGCTCAGAGTCCGGCTGGCGCGCCGCTGAGACCAACGTCGCGAAGAGTGAGGCCGAAAAACGCGGCATCACGCTGAAGATCGCCGATGGCCAGCAAAAACAGGAAAACCAGATCAAAGCGGTACGCTCTTTTATCGCTCAGGGCGTTGACGCCATCTTCATTGCGCCGGTCGTAGCGACGGGTTGGGAGCCGGTTCTGAAAGAAGCGAAAGATGCCGAAATTCCGGTCTTCCTGCTCGATCGTTCCATCGATGTAAAAGACAAATCTCTCTATATGACCACCGTTACCGCCGACAACGTGCTGGAAGGCAAATTGATTGGTGAATGGCTGGTGAAACAGGTGGATGGCAAGCCGTGTAATGTGGTTGAGCTGCAGGGCACCGTGGGCGCCAGCGTGGCCATCGACCGTAAGAAAGGCTTTGCTGATGCCATCTCCAAAGCGTCAAACATCAAGATTATCCGTTCTCAGTCCGGCGACTTCACCCGCAGTAAAGGGAAAGAGGTCATGGAGAGCTTTATCAAAGCCGAGAACAACGGCAAGAACATCTGCATGGTTTACGCCCATAACGATGACATGGTGATCGGCGCTATCCAGGCGATCAAAGAGGCGGGCCTGAAGCCGGGCACCGACATCCTGACCGGCTCTATCGACGGCGTACCGGATATCTATAAAGCGATGATCGACAAAGAGGCCAACGCCAGCGTGGAGCTGACGCCAAACATGGCAGGTCCGGCCTTTGACGCGTTGGAGAAATTCAAGAAAGACGGCACCATGCCGGAGAAAGTCACGATCACCAAGTCCACGCTCTATCTGCCTGATACCGCTGCAGAAGAGTTAGAGAAGAAGAAAAATATGGGCTACTAAGCTCGACTGAAAATGCCGGGCGACGCTGCGCTTGCCCGGCCTTCGGCTCGCTTTTTGTAGGCCGGGTAAGCGTAGCGCCATCCGACATGATGCAGGGGGAACCATGACCACAGACCAACACCAGGAAATCCTCCGCACAGAAGGATTGAGCAAATATTTTCCCGGCGTAAAAGCGCTGGATAACGTCGATTTCAGCCTGCGGCGTGGTGAGATCATGGCCCTGCTGGGCGAAAACGGCGCCGGAAAATCGACCCTGATTAAAGCCCTGACCGGTGTCTATCATGCCGATCGCGGCACCATCTGGCTGGAAGGCCACGCTATATCGCCTAAAAATACCGCCCATGCCCAGCAGCTGGGTATCGGGACGGTCTATCAGGAAGTGAACCTGCTGCCGAATATGTCGGTGGCGGATAATCTGTTTATCGGCCGCGAGCCACGACGCTTTGGCCTGCTGCGCCGTAAAGAGATGGAAGACCGCGCCACCAAACTGATGGCGTCATACGGTTTCTCTCTCGACGTCCGCGAGCCGCTCAACCGCTTCTCGGTGGCGATGCAGCAGATCGTGGCCATCTGCCGGGCTATCGATCTCTCGGCAAAAGTGCTGATCCTCGATGAACCTACCGCCAGCCTGGATACCCAGGAGGTCGAGATGCTCTTCACCCTGATGCGCCAGCTGCGCGACCAGGGGGTGAGCCTGATTTTCGTCACCCACTTCCTCGATCAGGTGTATGAGGTGAGCGACCGCATTACCGTCCTGCGTAACGGCGGCTTCGTCGGCTGTCGCGAAACCCGCGAGCTGCCGCAAATCGAGCTGGTCAAAATGATGCTGGGCCGCGAGCTGGAGAGCAATGCCCTGCAGCGTGCGGGCCGGACGCTGCTCAGCGAGAAGCCGGTAGCGGCGTTTAAAGGGTACGGCAAGAAAGGCACCATTGCGCCCTTTGATCTCGAGGTGCGCCCGGGCGAAATCGTCGGACTGGCGGGGCTGTTAGGGTCGGGACGTACCGAAACGGCAGAGGTGATCTTCGGGATTAAACCTGCCGACAGCGGCACTGCGCTGATCAAAGGTAAACCGCAGACGCTGCGCTCCCCGCATCAGGCTTCCAGCCTGGGGATCGGTTTCTGCCCGGAAGATCGCAAGACCGACGGCATTATCGCCGCCGCCTCGGTGCGCGAGAACATCATTCTGGCCCTGCAGGCCCAGCGCGGCTGGCTGCGTCCCATTCCCCGTAAAGAGCAAAATGTGATTGCCGAGCGCTTTATTCGCCAGCTCGGCATCCGCACCCCGAGCGCGGAGCAGCCAATCGAATTTCTTTCCGGCGGTAACCAGCAGAAGGTGCTGCTGTCACGCTGGCTGCTGACCAAACCGCAGTTCCTGATCCTCGACGAGCCGACCCGCGGTATCGACGTGGGGGCGCACGCGGAAATTATCCGCCTGATCGAAACCCTCTGCGCCGACGGTCTGGCGCTGCTGGTGATCTCCTCGGAGCTGGAGGAGCTGGTGGGGTATGCGGATCGGGTGATCATCATGCGCGACCGTCAGCAGGTGGCCGAGATCCCGCTGGACGCGCTCTCCGTTCCGGCAATCATGAACGCCATTGCGGCATAAGGAGTAGATCGTGATGTCACGTTCACTTTCTCAGACCGGCGAGACGAAGCGCCGCTTCAGCTGGCCCACCGGCACGCCGCAAATCATTGCGCTGATCCTGGTGTTACTGGTGGATAGCCTCGTTTCGCCGCATTTTTATCAAATTATCCTTCAGGATGGCCGCCTGTTCGGCAGTCCGATTGATATCTTAAACCGCGCCGCGCCGGTCGCCCTGCTGGCGATCGGCATGACGCTGGTGATTGCCACCGGCGGTATCGACCTGTCGGTCGGGGCGGTGATGGCGATTGCGGGGGCGACGGCGGCTTCGATGACCGTGGCCGGACACAGCCTGCCGGTGGTGCTGCTGGCGACGCTGGGCACCGGCGTGCTCGCGGGATTGTGGAATGGCATCCTGGTGGCGATCCTCAAAATCCAGCCCTTTGTCGCCACCCTCATTTTAATGGTGGCCGGACGCGGGGTGGCGCAGCTGATCACCTCCGGGCAGATCGTCACCTTCAACGCCCCGAATCTGGCGTGGATTGGCAGCGGATCGCTGCTCTTCTTCCCGACGCCGGTGATTATTGTGGTGGTCACCCTGATCGCCTTCTGGCTGTTCACCCGTAAAACCGCCCTCGGGATGTTTATCGAAGCGGTGGGAATTAACATTCGCGCCGCGAAAAACGCCGGGGTCAGCACCCGTCTGATGGTGATGCTCACCTACGTATTGAGCGGAGTATGCGCCGCCATTGCCGGGATTATCGTCGCGGCCGATATTCGCGGGGCCGATGCCAATAACGCCGGGCTCTGGCTGGAGCTGGATGCGATCCTCGCGGTGGTGATTGGCGGCGGCTCGCTGATGGGCGGGCGCTTCAACCTGCTGCTGTCGGTGATTGGCGCGCTGATTATCCAGGGGATGAACACCGGGATCCTGCTGTCGGGTTTCCCGCCGGAACTCAACCAGGTGGTGAAAGCGGTGGTGGTGCTCTGCGTGCTCATCGTGCAGTCGCCGCGCTTTATCAGTCTCATTAAGGGGATGCGTGGTCATGATAAAACGTAATTTACCGCTCATGATTACCCTGGGCGTGTTTGTGCTGGGGTATCTCTACTGCCTGACGCAGTTCCCCGGTTTTGCTTCGACGCGGGTGATCTGCAACATCCTGACCGACAACGCCTTCCTTGGGATCATCGCCGTCGGCATGACCTTCGTGATCCTCTCCGGCGGGATCGACCTCTCCGTCGGGTCGGTGATCGCTTTTACCGGCGTCTTTCTGGCTAAGGCGATTGGCTACTGGGGGATCTCCCCGCTGCTGGCCTTCCCGCTGGTGCTGGTGATGGGCTGCGCCTTTGGCGCCTTTATGGGGTTGCTGATCGACGCCCTGAAGATCCCGGCGTTTATTATCACTCTCGCCGGGATGTTCTTCCTGCGCGGCGTCAGCTATCTGGTGTCGGAGGAGTCGATCCCGATTAACCATCCGGTCTACGACACCCTCTCAAGCCTGGCGTGGAAAATCCCCGGCGGCGGCCGTCTGAGTATTCTCGGTCTGGTGATGCTGGGCGTGGTGGTGATCGGCATTTTCCTCGCCCACCGCACCCGCTTTGGCAACGAAGTGTATGCCATCGGCGGTAACGCCACCTCGGCGAACCTGATGGGGATCTCCACCCGCAGCACCACCATTCGTATCTATATGCTCTCCACCGGGCTGGCGACGCTGGCGGGGATCGTCTTCTCCATCTACACCCAGGCGGGCTATGCGCTGGCAGGGGTAGGGGTGGAGCTGGACGCGATTGCCTCGGTGGTGATTGGCGGCACGCTGCTCAGCGGCGGCGTCGGCACGGTGCTGGGCACGCTGTTTGGGGTGGCGATCCAGGGGCTGATCCAGACCTATATTAACTTCGACGGCACCCTCAGCTCGTGGTGGACCAAGATTGCGATTGGCATTCTGCTGTTCATCTTTATCGCCCTGCAGCGCGGCCTGACGGTGCTCTGGGAGAACCGCCAGAACTCGCCTGTCACACGGGTGAGCACCACCAGCAAGCTATAAGCGCCTGAATTTACGTCAAGTCTAAATCTTTTCCGGTAGCGGCCGATAACCCTTAATTCTGTCCAGATTTATCTCGCTACCGGAAATTACATCATGCTTAAAACGCTATCGATTCGTACCGGCTTGCTTTCGTTACTGGCCGTTATGACCCTTCTGCTGCTGCTTGTCAGCGGTATCGGCATTTATGCCCTCACCCAGAGCTCCTCCTCTTTACAGCGCATTAACCATCTTCAGGGCGAACAGCTGGTGCAGCTCAACTCGGGCTACACCCTGATCCTGCGCGCGCGCAACGAGGCGGGGCAGGCCGTCCGCATGATGGAGGTGGGACTGCTGGATGACGCCACAAAATCGGTGAAAAACATCAATGACGAACTCAAACAGGCGCAAACCACGCTGAAAAGCGTGATCGATAGTGGGATAAACGATCCAGAAGGCGATCGGTTGCTGAAGCAGCTCGCCGGGAGCCTGGCGGCGTATAACGCCCAGGGGATCGTGCCGATGCAGAACGCCCTGAATGCGCAGAATGCGGATGACTATTACGATCTGCTGGAGAACCGTCTGGTGCCGGTAGCGCGTCAGTTTGATAACGATATGCAGGCCTTCCAGGCCTGGAGCGACAGCCGGGGCAAAGCTGAAGTCGCCGCGGTACAGGCGAGTAAAAGTCGGGTGATGCTGCTGATCATCGTCGCCGCGCTGCTGACCGCGGGCATTATCGTGCTGGCGTGGCTGGCGCTTCGTCATATGCTGCTGAAGCCGCTCTCCTCCTCTATCGCCCAGCTTGAACACGTGGCTGCCGGGGATCTGACCCACGCCCTGACCACCCCCGCAAGCCAGGAATTTAACCGCCTCAACGCCGCCATTGAGGAGATGCGCCAGTCGCTGATGGGCTCGGTGCTGCGGGTGCGTGACGCCAGCTCGCAGATTGATACCGGCAGCCGGGAGCTGACCGCAGGCAATATGCACCTTGCCCAGCGTACAGAATCCACCGCCACCTCGCTGGAGCAGACCGCGGCCAGCATGGAAGAGATCACCGCCACGGTGAAGCAGAACGCCCACAACGCCGAGCAGGCGCATCAGGTGGCGAAGACGATGTCAGATACCGCTGACCGCGGCAGCGAGATGGTCTGTTATGTCATTGAGAAGATGCGCGATATCTCCGGCAGCGCCGACCGTATCGCCGATATCCTCAGCGTGATCGACGGTATCGCCTTCCAGACCAATATTCTGGCGCTGAATGCCTCGGTGGAAGCCGCCCGCGCGGGCGAGCAGGGGCGCGGCTTTGCGGTGGTGGCCGGAGAGGTGCGTAACCTCGCCAGCCGTAGCGCCGATGCGGCAAAAGAGATCCGCACGCTCATCAGCGATTCCCAGGCGCACGTCAGCGAAGGCAGCGAACTGGCGCAGCAGGCGGGGGAAACCATGGACGAGATCGCCAACGAGGTGATGCGCATGACCCGCCTGATGCGTGAGATCGCCAATGCGTCGCACGAGCAGAGCCGTGGTATTGAGCAGGTGAATATTGCGGTCAACCAGATGGACGAAACCGCGCAGCAAAATGCGGCGCTGGTCCAGCAATCTTCCGCCGCGACGCGCTCGCTGGAAGAGCAATCCCGCGAGCTCATCGAGGCGATGTCACTCTTCAGGCTGTCGTCGCAACAGGCGTAGCCTTATCGCCTTCCGGCGCCGCTGGCGTCGGGAGGCTTTCCGCGCCAGCCGGGGTGTGGGCGATATAGTCATGAATGGCGCCCAGCAGCTTTTCCATCTCGGCGGACAGCTTCAGCGCGTATGGCGTTGGCTCCAGGAACAACCCCTTACGGGTAAACAGCGGCTCATTAAACAGCATGCCAAAGCGTTTCAGGGCCAGGCTGACTGCTGGCCTGGACATCTCCAGACGTAAAGAGGCTTTGGCCATGCTCCCGCACCTGACGACTTCAATAAATATCGGGATCAGATTGAGGTCGATGCCAGTGGATGAGCGAGAGAGGTTTTTCATATCGGCTGATTCCCATTGAACACTATTTGAACGCCGTCATGATGACGCAAGGATTCAATGGGTTACAGCAGGATTTTTATATAGTTTTATACCAACAAAGATATAAATAACTGGAAAAACAAAAGGGGCCAACTGGCCCCTTTTGGTCAAACTCAACAATCAGGCATCCGGGAATTCACGGATAAAGCGTTCCACGTCGTCAACCATATGATCGTTGCCAACGAAGAACGAACGGCGCTGGTGCAGGCTTTCAGGAATGATATCCATAATCCGCTCTTTGCCGTCGCTGGCTTTACCGCCCGCCTGTTCGGCGAGGAAGGCCATCGGGTTGCACTCATACAGCAGGCGCAGCTTGCCTTCAGGGTGGCTGGCGGTGCTTGGGTAGAGGTAGATGCCGCCCTTCAGCAGGTTACGGTGGAAATCCGCCACCAGGGAGCCGATATAACGCGAGGTATAAGGGCGCTGGGTCGATTTATCCTCTTCCTGGCAGAATTTGATGTACTTCTTCACCCCGGCCGGGAATTTAATGTAGTTCCCTTCGTTGATGGAGTAAGTGCTGCCTTTCTGCGGGAAGCGCATACGTTCCTGGCACAGGCAGAATACGCCCAGCGACGGATCGTAGGTAAAGGCGTGCACGCCGCAGCCGGTGGTGTAGACCAGCATGGTGGAGGAGCCATATACCACATAACCCGCTGCAACCTGTTTATTGCCCGGCTGCAGGAAATCTTCTTCGGTGACCGGCGTGCCGACAGGGGTGACGCGACGGTAAATGGAGAAAATGGTGCCGACAGAGACGTTAACGTCGATGTTGGAGGAGCCATCCAGCGGATCCATCAGGACGACATACTTGGCGTGTTCACACCCTTCAAAGACGACGATTTCATCTTCTTCCTCGGAGGCGATCCCCGCAACGATGTCGCGCGCGCGCAGTGCAGCTTTCAGTTTTTCATTCGCGAACAGATCGAGTTTCTGTTGAACTTCGCCCTGCACGTTTTCAGCACCGCTGGCACCCAGGATATCGACCAGTCCGGCTTTGTTGATATCGCGATGGATGATCTTGGCGCCCAGCTTTATTGCCGACAACAAAGCAGTGAGCTCACCGGTAGCATGCGAGAACTCGTGCTGCTTTTCGACAATAAATTCACCTAACGTTTTCATAACACTTTCCCTGCATTGGATGTTGAGTAAAGTTGTTGATGCCCAACAATCTTAACAAACTTTCAAATTGTCGCGCAGAGGTGAATCGCGCCAGCTTGCTACAGATTTTCCTGAAATGCATTTCTCTGCTGCTGACATATGCGTAAAATGTGCGCCACATTGAAGAAGGATAGTGACGTATGCGCATTCATATATTGGGGATTTGTGGCACTTTCATGGGCGGCCTGGCTATGCTGGCGCGCGCTCTTGGCCATGAGGTGACAGGTTCGGACGCCAATGTGTATCCGCCGATGAGCACGCTGCTGGAAAACCAGGGCATCGATCTGATTCAGGGCTACGACGCCAGCCAGCTGGAGCCGCAGCCGGATCTGGTGATTATCGGAAACGCCATGACCCGGGGTAATCCCTGCGTAGAAGCCGTGCTGGAAAGGAATATTCCCTACATGTCAGGGCCGCAGTGGCTGCATGATTTCGTTCTGCGCGATCGCTGGGTGCTGGCGGTGGCGGGAACCCACGGCAAAACCACCACCGCCGGCATGGCGACGTGGATCCTCGAAGCCTGCGGCTACAAGCCGGGCTTTGTGATTGGTGGCGTGCCGGGGAACTTTGACGTTTCTGCCCGCCTGGGCGAGAGTCCGTTCTTTGTTATTGAGGCGGACGAATATGACTGCGCGTTCTTTGATAAACGCTCCAAGTTTGTTCATTACTGCCCGCGCACGCTGATCCTCAACAACCTTGAGTTTGACCACGCGGACATTTTCGACGACCTGAAAGCGATTCAGAAGCAGTTCCACCACCTGGTGCGCATCGTGCCGGGCCAGGGGCGCATCATCCTGCCGGAGAACGACATTAACCTGAAGCAGACCCTGGCGATGGGGTGCTGGAGCGAGCAAGAGCTGGTGGGCGAGCAGGGCCACTGGCAGGCGAAGAAGCTCACCAACGATGCCTCCCGCTGGGAAGTGTTGCTGGATGGCGAAAAAGTCGGGGAAGTGCAGTGGGCGCTGGTGGGCGAGCACAACATGCATAACGGCCTGATGGCGATCGCCGCGGCCCGTCATGTGGGCGTGCTGCCTGCCGATGCGGCCAACGCGCTGGGATCGTTCATCAATGCCCGTCGTCGTCTTGAGCTGCGCGGCGAAGCCAATGGCGTGACGGTGTATGACGATTTTGCCCATCACCCGACCGCGATCCTCGCGACGCTGGCTGCCCTGCGCGGCAAAGTGGGCGGCACGGCACGCATTCTGGCCGTACTGGAACCGCGCTCCAACACCATGAAGATGGGGATTTGCAAAGACGATTTAGCCCCCTCTTTAGGTCGCGCGGACGAGGTCTTCCTCCTGCAACCGCAGCACATTCCGTGGCAGGTGGCGGAAGTGGCCGAAGCCTGCGTCCAGCCTGCGCACTGGAGTGCCGACGTGGATACGCTGGCGGAGATGGTGGTGAAAACCGCGCAGCCGGGGGATCACATTCTGGTGATGAGCAACGGCGGTTTTGGTGGGATCCATCAGAAACTGCTGGACGGTCTGGCGAAGAAAGCAGAAGCAGTGGCGTAAAAAAAAGCCCGGTAGCGCTAACGCTGACCGGGTTTTTTGTAGGCCGGAGAAGGCGTTTACGCCGCCATCCGGCAAACAGTAGGCAGGGAATTAACCTTCGGCTTCCGCCAGCTCGCGCAGATACTGGAAAATCAGACGTGCAGACTTCGGCGGCTTGTTCGCCTCTTTCTCTTTCTTCGCGTTACGGATCAGAGAGCGCAGCTGCTGGCGATCGGCGTCCGGCCACAGGTTCAGCACTTCCGGTACGGCGTCATCGCCCTGTTCAATCAGACGATCGCGGATCTGCTCCAGCTTATGGAACAGCGCAACTTGCTGGTTGTGGCGGTTTTTCAGCTTATCCAGCGCCTGGCGAATCGGCTCTACGTCGCGCTGGCGCAATAATTTACCAATCAACTGAAGCTGGCGGCGACGGCCCTCTTTCTTGATGCGCTGTGCCAGTTCGATGGCGGCACGCAGATCCGGGTCGAGCGGGATTTTATCCAGCGCGTTTTTACCCAGCTCTACCATCTCCGCACCAAGCTGTTTTAACTCTTCGGCGTCGCGTTTAATTTCACTTTTACTGACCCAGATGATCTCATCATCTTCGTCTTCGATGTCATCACCGGGAACGTCGTCGAGCCAGTCTTCGGGCTGCTTAGTCATGTCAGGCTCCTTAAAAAAAGAGGCTAATGTTACCAGTTTAGACGCGTACTGAGAAACGGTTCTCTGTTAGACTTCAGCTAACTACACCTTACATTATGGCATTTACGATGAAAGTGATCTCACAAGTTGCAGCGCAGCGTAAAGCACTGGAAGAGGCCGTCTCCATGGCCCTGGAGCTGGCGTCAGCGAAATCGGACGGGGCAGAAGTCGCCGTCAGCAAAACCACTGGCCTGAG
This sequence comes from Leclercia sp. LSNIH1, assembly GCF_002902985.1. NCBI lineage: Bacteria > Pseudomonadati > Pseudomonadota > Gammaproteobacteria > Enterobacterales > Enterobacteriaceae > Leclercia > Leclercia sp. LSNIH1. The sequence continues at coordinate 1,421,556 of NZ_CP026167.1, forward strand.
CGTCAGCACCCGCTATGGCGAAGTGGAAACCGTTGAATTTAATAGCGATGGCGCATTAGGGATTACTGTTTATCACCAGAACCGTAAAGGCAGCGCCTCCTCTACCGATTTAAGCCCTGACGCCATTGCGCGGACCGTGCAGGCGGCGCTGGATATCGCCTCCTATACCTCCCCGGACCCCTATGCCGGGGTGGCTGACAAAGAGCTGCTGGCCTTTGAGGCCCCGGATCTGGATCTCTTCCATCCGGCGGAAGTGACCCCGGACGAAGCCATTGAGTTCGCCGCTCGCGCGGAGCAGGCCTCCCTTAATGCCGATAAGCGCATCACCAATACCGAAGGCGGCAGCTTTACCAGCCACTACGGCATTAAAGTCTTTGGCAACAGCCACGGCATGTTGCAGGGCTATTGCTCCACCCGTCACTCTCTTTCCAGCTGCGTGATTGCCGAAGAGAACGGCGACATGGAGCGCGATTACGCCTATACCATTGGCCGCGCGATGGGCGATCTGCAGTCGCCAGAGTGGGTTGGGGCGGAGTGCGCAAAACGCACCTTATCCCGCCTGGCTCCGCGTAAACTCTCTACCATGAAAGCACCGGTTATCTTTGCCAATGAAGTGGCGACCGGTCTGTTTGGGCATCTGGTCGGCGCGATTGCCGGCGGCGCGGTCTACCGTAAATCCACCTTCCTGCTTGATGCGCTGGGTACGCAAATCCTGCCGGAGTGGCTGACCATTGAAGAGCACCCGCACCTGCTGAAAGGACTGGCCTCCACGCCGTTCGACAGCGAAGGTGTGCGCACCGAGCGTCGCGATATCGTCAAAGAGGGCATCCTGACCCAGTGGCTGCTGACCAACTACTCCGCACGCAAACTGGGGCTGAAAAGCACGGGTCATGCGGGCGGCATCCACAACTGGCGCATTGCGGGCCAGGGCCTGGGCTTTGAGCAGATGCTGAAAGAGATGGGCACCGGGCTGGTGGTGACCGAGCTGATGGGGCAGGGCGTGAGCGGCGTCACTGGCGACTACTCGCGCGGGGCGTCCGGCTTCTGGGTGGAAAACGGTGAGATTCAGTATCCGGTGAGCGAAATTACCATCGCCGGTAACCTGAAAGATATGTGGCGTAATATCGTGACGGTGGGGAACGATATCGAGACGCGCAGCAATATCCAGTGCGGATCTGTTCTGTTACCGGAAATGAAGATCGCCGGTCAGTAATACCCGTCATACTTCACGCCGCAGATGCGTTGGCTGCGCGCGCTCACCCCGGTCACTTACTTATGTAAGCTCCCGGGGATTCACGCGCTTGCCGCGTTACTCGGCCTATGGCCTCGCCCCTTTGGGGCCAGCGCAAGCGCTGTTCAAGGCACATGTGCCTTGTTCTGCAACGCGAATTATTTAGGGTATTAGTCGGTTTTTTTAATAATAAAAAGGAAGTGAGCAATGCGTAAAACTCTGTTAGCTATCCTCGCAGCGTCATCGCTGGTCATGAGCACCTCGGTCCTGGCCGACCTGGAAGACAATATGGACACCCTCAGCGAAAACCTGAAGGTGGTGCAAAAAACCGATAACGCGGCGGAGATGAAAGAGGCGTTAACCAAAATGCGTACCGCGGCGGTAGACGCGCAAAAAGAGACCCCGCCAAAGCTGGAAGGCAAAGCGGAAGACAGCCCGGAGATGAAAGATTTCCGTCACGGCCTTGAGACGCTGGTGGGGCAGATTGACGGCGCGCTGAAGCTGGCGAACGAAGGCAAAGTGAAAGAGGCCCAGGCGGCAGCCGATGGGTTTGTTACCACACGAAATACTTATCACAAAAAATACCGTTAATGGGTGCCTGAGCCTTACGTCCTCTCCCCGTGTGCGGAGGCGCACTAAACGCCTCCGCCGGTTTGCTCCTACAATCCGGAGCGACAATCCATCTTCGCAATCACTTCAAGCGAACCGTTTCGAAAACTGATCTCGCACAGTGTTTTCCGCGTCACCAGCGTTAAGATGATTATTGTCAAAGCAATAATATCAAAACTCCGATGCCTGGGTTTTGGCGATTCATGGATGCCTCCTTGCTTTTAAAGCGGGCGAGGTAGCGAACTCCACGGTTGCGACGTGTCGTTTCGAGCCCCCGCCCTGATTTTTCGTCAGGTGCACTGCACCCATTTAGTTGGACTCTCAAACTGGAGAGTCCTATGCCCGGACGTAAATATACCCTCGAAGAACGCCTTGAAGTCGTTATGCACTATCTTGCTAGCGATGAAGGTTATCGGTTAACTTCAGCCCGTTTCAACATTCCCAGAACCCAGGTGAGAATCTGGGTTGCAGCCTATGATGCTTATGGAGAAGAGGGATTAAGGCCCAGAGATAAGGGCGTATCAATTGATCCTGAGATCAGAATTGAAGCTGTAAAAGCCGTGCTTTCAGGTCAGATATCCCAGACTCAGGCCGCGACTAAATTCAATGTTGCAGGTGCATCATCTGTGGCCAAATGGCTGAAAGTGTATAAAGAGCATGGTGAAGAAGGGCTTCGCTCACTCAAGGTAGGCACAAAAAGGGTATCTTACATGGCTGAACACCCTGAACTTATTGAAGCCGCAGAGGAACGATCAAAAGAACCACGGATTCATGAACTTGAAAGGAAGGTCAAACGTCTTGAATTACGGATACTTTATCTACAAAAGCTGAAAGCCTTAGTTCGGTAAGAGAAAAGGTTCGTGTTGTTGACGAACTAAGGCAGCATTATCCCCTTGACCAGCTGCTGAGTATTGCCCGGATACCCAGGAGCACGTTTTACTATCACCTCAGGGCGCTCCGGTCTCCGGGTAAATACGATGAAATAAATCGTCGAATCAGCGAGATATATGATGAAAACCAGGGCCGCTATGGCTATCGACGGGTAACGCTGGCACTCAGAAGAGAGGGGGAAGTAATCAACCATAAGGTGGTTCAACGCCTGATGAATGCTCTTGAACTTAAAGCAGCAATCAAAGTAAAGCGCTACACCTCCTGGCGTGGCGAACGTGGTTGTGCTGCTGACAATCTCCTGCAACGAAACTTCAAAGCCAGCCGGCCCAATGAAAAATGGGTCACAGATGTCACCGAATTCGCTGTCAACGGCCGCAAACTCTATCTTTCTCCCATCATCGATCTCTTCAATAATGAAGTGATTTCCTACAGTATTTCAGAACGCCCGACAATGCCGATGATTGACGACATGTTGATTAAGGCATTCGCCAGAATGGACGCAAACAGCACGCCAGTCCTTCACTCAGACCAGGGCTGGCAATACCGGCATCAATGGTATCAATATCAGTTGCGGGAGTTTGGGGTTCTGCAAAGTATGTCCCGCAAAGGAAACTGTCTGGATAATGCCTGTGCGGAATGTTTTTTCGGGACGCTAAAATCAGAATGCTATTACACCCGTAAATTCAACGATGTCGACGAACTGAAGGTCGTTCTTGAGGATTATATTCATTACTACAACAATCGCCGCATCAGCCTTAAATTTAACGGACTCAGCCCGGTTGAATATCGCCTGAAAACCTATGGAAGGTGCGAATAAGCAGGTCATTTCTTCCCAAGCTGACTCGCTGATTAAAATTTCGCGGATCTGGGCCGATTTTTTTCCCGCAAACACATCGAATCAGCCTATTTAGGCTATTTTTTCCACCATTTCTGGCGTTATTTCCGGTTTTTACTGAGATCTCTCCCACTGACGTATCATTTGGTCCACCCGAAACAGGTTGGCCAGGGTGAATAACATCGCCAGTTGGTTATCGTTTTTCAGCAGCCCCTTGTATCTGGCTTTCACGAAGCCGAACTGCCGCTTGATGATGCGAAACGGGTGCTCCACCTTGGCACGGATGCTGGCTTTCATGTATTCGATGTTGATGGCCGTTTTGTTCTTGCGCGGATGCTGCTTCAAGGTTTTTACCTTGCCGGGACGCTCGGCGATCAGCCAGTCCACATCCACCTCGGCCAGCTCCTCGCGCTGTGGCGCTCCTTGGTAGCCGGCATCGGCTGAGACAAATTGCTCCTCTCCATGAAGCAGATTACCCAGCTGATTGAGGTCATGCTCGTTGGCCGCGGTGGTGACTAGGCTGTGGGTCAGGCCACTCTTGGCATCGACACCAATGTGGGCCTTCATGCCAAAGTGCCACTGATTGCCTTTCTTGGTCTGATGCATCTCCGGATCGCGTTGCTGCTCTTTGTTCTTGGTAGAGCTGGGTGCCTCAATGATGGTGGCATCCACCAAAGTGCCTTGGGTCATCATGACGCCTGCTTCGGCCAGCCAGCGATTGATGGTCTTGAACAATTGACGGGCCAGTTGATGCTGCTCGAGCAGGTGGCGGAAATTCATGATGGTGGTGCGATCCGGCAGGGCGCTATCCAGGGATAATCGGGCAAACAGGCGCATGGAGGCGATTTCGTACAGGGCATCTTCCATGGCACCGTCGCTCAGGTTGTACCAATGCTGCATGCAGTGAATACGCAGCATGGTCTCCAGCGGATAGGGCCGTCGGCCATTGCCCGCCTTGGGATAAAACGGCTCGATGACAGCGGTCATATTCTGCCATGGCAGAATCTGCTCCATGCGGGAGAGGAAAATCTCTTTTCGGGTCTGACGGCGCTTAGTGCTGAATTCACTATCGGCGAAGGTGAGTTGATGGCTCATGATGTCCCTCTGGGATGCGCTCCGGATGAATATGATGATCTCATATCAGGAACTTGTTCGCACCTTCCCCAGATGAACGCCGGATCCACCTGCGATATCAATAAAACCCCGGCCCAGAATGCCGCAGCGGAGAAAAAGAGCAAGGACTTCACCAAATTCAAAGGCACTTACTCGGTGTTTGCCGCGAACGGCCAGCGTCTCGGTAATCGGGTCATTGTCGTTAAGCCGCGCGAGGTTCGTTACAAAGGTCAACTGGTAGAGCTTCCGCGCGTGATTAATGGCGTGCTGTTGTTCAGTGTCGACCTGACGCAATACTCAATCGCGGGTACACGCGGAAGCGAACTGGGTACCTGGCTGGATGACCGCACTAATACTGGCGGCACCATTGGCCATTAATCATGAATCAGTATCCTGAGATGCATATATTTGTTTATTGGTGGATTATGCGTTTGTGATTGTTCGGTTGCTGTATAATGAAAAATCTGAATGTCAGCTTCTGGCACAAAGCGGACATTACAGTTTTTCAGGGCTCTTTCTGCCGTCAGTTAGCCCAGTCTTCCAGAACCAGGCCAGGCACACGCTCAAACTCTCGCACGTTGTTCGTCACCAGCACGGCGCCGGCGGCGATGGCATGCCCGGCGATCGCCGTATCGTTCGGACCGATTGGCGTCCCGGCCGCAGTCAGTGCTGCCTTAATCTCCGTAGTTGCGTCCACCGCGGCGCGGTCCCAGGCGAGGATTGCATCAAGGCGGGCGCAGAATGCTTCGACAAGCATGCCGTGGCGGGGGGATGCCTTTTTTCCGATTGCACCGAAACGCATTTCGGCATAGGTAATGGCCGAAACCACGATTCGGTTATTCCGCAGCACTGCCTGCTCCAGCCGTTTAATGACAGCTTCGGGCTGCTCACGCATGATGAACGAGCAAATGTTGGTGTCCAGCATATAGGTCTTGATCACAGGTCAAACCTTCCTTCATCGCTGACGACGTCCCCACGCTCGGCCATAAAGTCCGAATCGGCTTTTTCGAGCTGAGTAAACGAACCCCATGTTGGGCGAACGGGACGAAGGATGATGCTGTCACCTTCCCGGACGATCTCCAGTTCGCTAACTCCCTCAAAATCCAGGTCACGGGGCAGACGAATGGCGCGATTATTGCCATTTTTGAAAATCGATACGGTTCTCATAATATTTCTCCTGATTGGCTGCCTTTTAAGCATATGCTAAGTATATGTAGAGGTGAAGCATATGTATAGATGTGGCATCTTCTGAGTTATGAGGTGTGCATATGTGAGACACGCAAAGCACGTCCCGCAAAGTAAACTGTCTGGAGAATGCCTGCGCTGAGTGTTTTTCGGGACGTTAAAATCAGAATGCTTCTACATCCGTAAACTCAACGATGTTGACTAGCTGAAGGTCATTCTTGAGGATTACATTCGGTACTACAACACGCGACGAATCAGCCTTAAATTTAACGGCCTCAGCCCGGTTGAATACCTCCTGAAGACCTACCCGCTGCGGCTTTAGCCACGTTATCCTGATTTCACCTAGACGGTCTGATGTTGGCAAGGGCATTACGAGGCCTGACGGCCCTCAGCAGTATTGATACCAGCCCTGTTGTTGCGGGGCGTTTCTGATGTTCCGGACACGGCCAGGCTGAAATGAACAGCATTCAAAATGAGCAAAAAGTGCTTCTCGTAAAAAATTTACAAATCTTTTTTGCAGGAAAACATGCCTCTAATTCGCAACAGGAAGCCCGGAGAGCGATTCTTCGTTACGCATAAGGCCAATTGTGTTTCAACAGTAAAAACTGTTTCTGAGGCCTTTGGTTGCGAATAGTGGGCTATTAACGCGTATTCCCGTAACGCTGAAAAGTCATGAATAGCTATGAATAGCAGTGACCTTGCAGGTAAACGTCAGGTTTATTACTATTCAGGCATCGATACTGACCGGAACCACTCAACACTGGTATGTTGATGGGGTATTGATGTCGGAGAGTAATCTCCCCCAGCCTAAGAGCGGGATATCCAAAGACACAGACCGGAACCCAACAAGAGTGGATAACATCGATGATCTACTCTGGTGAAAAGGCGCTGATATCAGCGCCTTTTTGCTTTTCTGGACGTGTAAACCGTCTGTCCATTCAGTCGCAGATGTGCGACATATGCAAATTTCATGGGCCTACTCTTTGGTATGGAGTGTCGTCCCCACTGATTGACTTCATAAGCTGATACAACATAAAGCTTTAAGCCGTTCGGGTGACCGTTGTCCTTACGCAAGTCAAAGAAGATCGCATAGTCATTAACCTCCATATAATGATACATCTCATTGTTTCCCTTATTGATATGGGGAACAACGTAGGAGGTCAGCAGATTTGTTGAAAGCATCTGCGGCAGGTTAAGGCTGGCAGCATATCTGTCAGCACAGAAAAATCGATCCGGTGGAATTTCCGGTCCGTTTCCTTTCTGGTCAGAAAAGACATGATTGCTGTAGTTGATTGTTATCTGTACGGGGTCAGGGATATTGGCGATTTCTGCCATAAACGTCAAAGGCGCGAGGTGCTTCATACAGTAGCTTTTTCCATTAAAGGAAAGATTTTTATGTGCGCCTTTCACTGTTATCCCTTACGAATCCAATGGAGCGGGAATTGTATCACAACCCCATGCGGGGCAGATGCGCCCGAGATGTAAAAGATGTGCATAGAGTACGCGCATGGCCGGCCTCACTGGCTGGTATCCTGAAGAGGCCAACCATGGTTACTATGTCTCCCGCTGGGGTAACGGACGTGGCCGCCTGCTGTTCACCTGGATAGTCTTGCTCGGTGCCGCTGTCGCTGCGTTGTTTGCCAATGACGGCGCCGCGCTGATCCTGACGCCGATTGTGATTGCGATGCTGCTCGCACTGGGGTTCAGCCAGGGCACGACACTGGCCTTTGTCATGGCCGCAGGATTTATTGCAGATACGGCCAGCCTGCCACTCATTGTGTCTAACCTGGTTAATATCGTCTCGGCGGACTTCTTCGGTCTGGGCTTTACGCAGTACGCCTCCGTTATGATCCCCGTGGATGCGGCAGCGATTGCGGCCACGCTGACCATGCTGCATCTCTTCTTCCGCAGGGATATTCCGGCAACGTATGACGTTTCGCTGCAGAAGACGCCTGCCAGCGCGATCAAGGATCCGGCAACCTTCAGGGCGGGCTGGATTGTCCTGTTATTGCTGCTTGTCGGTTTCTTTGTTCTGGAGCCGCTGGGGATCCCGGTCAGTGCGATAGCGGCGGCTGGAGCAGCAGTGCTGTTTGTGGTGGCGAAAAGAGGCCATGCCATCAACACCGGGAAAGTCCTGCGCGGTGCGCCATGGCAGATCGTTATTTTCTCGCTGGGCATGTATCTCGTGGTCTATGGCCTGCGCAATGCAGGGCTCACGGAGTACCTGTCTGGCGTGCTGAATCTGCTGGCAGACAAGGGGCTATGGGCAGCGACGTTCGGCACCGGCTTCCTGACGGCATTTCTCTCATCAGTGATGAACAATATGCCGACGGTACTGATTGGCGCGCTGTCGTTTGACGGGAGTACGGCGACCGGCGTCGTCAAAGAGGCAATGATTTATGCCAATGTGATAGCTGCGATTTAGGCCCGAAAATCACCCCGATTGGCAGTCTGGCAACCCTGTTCTGGCTGCATGTGCTTGCCCAGAAAAATATAAAGATTACCTGGGGATATTACTTCCGTACCGGCATTGTTATGACTGTGCCGGTGCTGTTTGTCACTCTGGCCGCGCTGGCGTGGCGGCTCTCTGTCACTTTGTAATGAGATACTGATATGAGCAACATTACCATCTATCACAACCCGGCCTGTGGCACTTCACGCAACACGCTGGAGATGATCCGTAACAGCGGCAACGAACCGACTATAATTTATTATCTTGATACGCCCCCGACCCGCGATGAGCTTATTAAACTTATTTCAGATATGGGAATTACGGTGCGTGCATTGCTGCGTAAGAATGTTGAGCGTTATGAGCAACTGGGACTTGCAGAAGACAGGTTTACCGATGAGCAATTGATAGAATTAATGCTGCAGCATCCAATTCTTATCAACCGGCCAATTGTTGTCACACCTGCAGTAACGCGCCTGTGCAGACCTTCAGAGGTGGTGCTGGAAATTATTCCGGAACCTCAGCAGGGTGCATTCACGAAAGAAGATGGCGAAAAGGTTATTGATGAAGCAGGGAAGCGGGTGAAGTAATAAGCAACGAAATGGATAATTCGATTGTGGAACACGTTATTTAGCTTTAACAGCAAACAAAAAAGAGCCCATGTATTCCATGGACTCTTTCTGAGATGCCTCGATTATTCTGTCCAACTTTTGGGGGGCAGTACAAGGCGGGGCTTTCCACTTCCCGTCCCATGCATGAGACGGTCAGTCTCAAGCACCCACGGCCACTCTAACGAACCCTCATAAGAAAACCTTATCCAGCTCACACTTCTACGAGTCTGCTCGTAAACTTTTTCACTTCTGCAATGCCCCTTTTCCCGCTCAGGAGCGTGATATTCATCACGTTAGGCCAGCGGATAATCGTTATTCAGCGCAATTATGTGGCACAGATCACTGGTGCCGCTCTCCTTTCCACTTCGAAGTGGAAAACAACTCGCTACAAACCCGCAACAGCCAGCGTTAGTTTTATCCCAGAGCCAATAACGGGGTAAGACGAGTGATTAACGGAACGGTAATAAACGACACTGGAGACCAGGCGGCGCAAACTGAACAGTTGGCCGACACCATGCTCAGGCAGACTTTCGCCCTGCTTAGTCATCACCACATTATCCCCAATGCCGTTCAGGAGCAGATGCTGACCTCCCACGTTCGTGCCATGGCGCACCGGTCGGTAACCGGCGAGCCGTTGCCGGAGGTCGAGGCTGACCTGTTTGACGAAATTTCACCAGAATCCATGCGGCTTGCCCGTGAAGTGGTGGCGCAGTTTGGCAATCTTCCTGATGAAGAAGCCTGGCTGCTCTCCGTTCACTTCGAAGTCGCCAAAGACAACCTTTAAGGAGCACATCATGGAACAAATTACAGTGGTCATCGGCGATCGCCTGGGTAAAGGCCAGAAGGTTGCAGCAGGCGTTGAAAAAGCGGGTGGCCGCGCGGTCGTAGTACCGGGCATGGCGGCAGATATGAAGCTGGGCGACGTGATGAAGGCGGAGAACGCCACCTTCGGTATCTCCTTCTGCGGCAGCGGCGGCGCGGGTGCTATCACCGCCCAGACCAAATATGGCTATAAAGCGAAGTACGGCATGCGCTCGGTCGATGAAGGCGTTACCGCCATCAACGAAGGCTGCAACGTGCTCGGCTTTGGCTTTATGGATAAAGAAGAGCTGGGCGAGCGTCTGGTTCAGGCGTGGCAGAAGAAGCACGGCGCATAAGCATGAAAGAACAGTTCACCACCACGGTGAGAGTGAAGGGCAAAGGCGACGCCAAAGCGCGCGCCTTTGCCGACGCGCTGAACCATGTTCAGGCCGCGGTGATGAAAGCATCGCCGCATATCTTACTGCGTATTGAGCCACAGGATGTGCAGGTTGTTCAGGCGCAAGAAGCGGTGCGTAAAGAGGCGTTTCTGTTCTTCTTTTTGCGCCGGGAAAGACGCACCTACAGCGTGGAGCTGGACGTGACCGTCAACGTGACTGCCATCAATCTGGACCAGGTGGACTTTGTCACGCAACGCTGATTCTTACTAATAGGGCAGACGAATGTTCCTGATAATTTTAATAAAATCGCTCATCATCGGCGGCCTGGTTGGCGTCGGCGTTGGGGCCGGGGCTGCACGCATGTTTCATGCGCCTACCACACAGGGTATGGGCGCGTTTCGTACGTTGGGGGAGCTGAACTCCTGCGAGGGGGATCCCGCGTCCCACTTCTCCTTTGGGTTAGGCTTCTTCTTTAACGCCTGGGCCTCGTCGGTTGCGGCGGGTTCCTTCACCCAGGACGTTGACCACCGCATCATCCCGAACTGGGGTGCCGCAGCGCTGATGATCAAAAACCGCAACGTCGGCGAGACGCTGCACGATCCCCGCAAAATGGCGATCGCCTGCGGCGTGATCGGCATGATTGTCGTCACCTTCCTGAACCTCACCGCCTCCTCCGTTCCGGCTGCGTTGCAGGTCACCGCCGTTAAGGTGCTGGTACCGGCGGCAAACCTGCTGGTCAACACCGTGATGCCGGTGATCTTCTGGCTGGCGGCCATCGACGCGGGTAAAAAATCGGGCTTCTGGGCCACCGTCTTTGGCGGCGCGGCGCAGCTGATTATGGGTAACGCCGTGCCGGGTCTGGTGCTGGGGATCCTGATCGGTAAAGGGGTGGAAGAGAGCGGCTGGAACCACGTCACCAAAGTGATGATGGCGGCCATCGTTCTGCTCTTCGTGCTGAGCGGCTTCTTCCGCGGCTTCGACATGAAGATGATCGAATCCTTCCATCTGACCGTGCCGAACTGGCTCGACATGATCCACAACTCGCTCAGCGGCAAGTAACAGGAGCCTCTAAATGGAACAGAATAAAGGTTTTTGGTATGCCGACTGGTCGTTCCCGATCTTTGTTGGCCTGCTCTCCTCCGGCGTCTTCGCCGGGACGCACATGTACTACCTCTACGGCATCGGCGCCTTTAACGAAGTGGCCTTCGTGGCGATGCTGAAAGCGGGCATCGATACCGGTGCCTACGGCGCGGTGGCGGCGTTCGGCGCCAGCTTCCTGTTCGCCCGTATTATCGAAGGTTCCCTGGTGGGGATCCTGGATATCGGCGGGGCGATCCAGACCGGCGTCGGCTTAGGCGTGCCGGCGCTGCTGCTGGGGGCGGGCATCATGTTCCCGGTGACCAACTTTATCGCCTCGCTGGCAACCGGCCTGGTGATTGGCCTGGCGATTGGCTACGTCATCATCCTGGCGCGTAAATTCACCATCAATCAGAGCAACTCCACCTATGGGGCAGACGTGATGATGGGCGCGGGTAACGCCTCCGGCCGCTTCCTCGGGCCGTTGATTATCCTCAGCGCGATGACCGCCTCGATCCCAATCGGCATCGGTTCCCTGCTGGGCGCGCTGCTGTTCTATATCTGGCAGAAGCCGATTACCGGTGGCGCCATCCTCGGCGCAATGCTTTTGGGCTGGCTGTTCCCGGTCGCCCTTTAATACCCGCGGGCGCTCCGGCGCCCGTCTTCTCAGGAGAACCCCATGTTTGATTTACTCCTGCGCCGTGCGCGCCTCACCGACGATACCCTGACCGATATCGCCATTCAGGACGGGAAGATCGCGGCGGTTGGCGACATCACCGACCCCGCACAGCACACCGTTGAGCTCAACGGTGACACCTGGGTCAGCGCAGGCTGGATTGACTCCCACGTTCACTGCTACCCGAACTCGCCGATTTACCACGACGAGCCGGACAGCGTCGGCATCGCCACCGGCGTCACCACCGTGGTGGACGCGGGCAGCACCGGCGCGGACGACGTGGACGATTTCTACGCCATCACCCGCAAGGCCACAACCGAGGTCTTTGCCCTGCTGAACATCTCCCGCGTGGGGCTGATAGCCCAGAACGAGCTGGCAAACATGGCCAATATCGACGCCGACGCGGTAAAGCAGGCGGTGAAGCGCCACCCTGATTTTATCGTCGGCCTGAAAGCGCGCATGAGCAGCAGCGTGGTGGGCGAGAATGGCATTACGCCGCTGGAACGTGCGAAGGCCATCCAGAGAGAGAACGGCGATCTGCCGCTGATGGTACACATTGGCAACAACCCGCCAAACCTCGACGAAATCGCCGAACTGCTGAGTTCAGGCGACATCATCACCCACTGCTACAACGGCAAACCGAACCGCATTCTGACCCCCTCCGGGGAGCTGCGCGCCTCCATCACCTCCGCCCTGAAGCGCGGCGTGCGCCTCGACGTGGGCCACGGCACCGCGAGCTTCAGCTTTGAGGTGGCAAAACGCGCCATCGCGATGGGCATTCTGCCGCACACCATCAGCTCGGATATCTACTGCCGCAACCGCCTTAACGGCCCGGTCGGCTCGCTGGCGAGCGTAATGTCAAAATTCCTCGCCATCGGCATGTCGCTGCCGCAGGTGATTGAGTGCGTCACCGCCAACGCCGCCGACGGCCTGCGCCTGACGCGCAAAGGCCGCATTCAGCCGGGTCTCGACGCCGACCTGACGCTCTTCACCCTTAAGCGCCAGCCAACGCTGCTGGTGGATGCCGAAAACGACAGCCTGCAGGCTGAACACATTCTGGTGCCGCTTGCCGCGATCCGCGCGGGCAAGGGCTACATGACCGAACAAGGGAGCACGGAACATGCCTTCAATTTTTGAGAAATACAATTTAAAACAGGTGATTAACACCTCCGGGCGCATGACGGCGCTCGGCGTCTCCACCCCGCGCCCGGAAGTGGTGCAGGCGGCAATGGCGGGGATGAACCAGTACTTCGAGATGAAGGATCTGGTGAACAAAACCGGCGAATACATCGCGAAGCTGCTGGACGTGGAAGGCGCGACGGTGGTCTCCTGCGCATCCGCGGGCATCGCCCAGTCCGTGGCGGCGGTGCTGGTGAAAGACAGCGACTGGCTGCTGGAGAACCTCCACGTCACTCCAATTGAGAACAACGAAATCGTGCTGCCGAAAGGCCACAACGTCAACTTTGGCGCCCCGGTGGGCACCATGGTGGCGCTGGGCGGCGGCAAGCTGGTGGAAGCGGGCTACGCCAACGAATGTTCCGCCGATCAGCTGGCGGCGGCGATCACCCCGCGCACCGCGGCGATCATGTATATCAAATCCCATCACTGCGTGCAGAAGAGCATGCTCAGCGTGGAGCAGGCGGCAGTGGTGGCGCGCAAACACGACCTGCCGCTGATCGTCGATGCGGCGGCGGAAGAGGATCTGCACACTTACTACCGCGCCGGGGCGTCTCTTGTTATCTACAGCGGCGCGAAGGCGATCGAAGGGCCAACCAGCGGGCTGGTGATTGGCAGAACCCAGTATGTGGAGTGGGTGAAGCGTCAGACGGCGGGCATTGGCCGGGCGATGAAGGTGGGTAAAGAGGGCATTCTGGGCCTCACCTGCGCCATCGAACACTACCTGACGGCGACCAAAGAGAGCGGGGCGGAGATGGTGGCGAAGATGACGCCGTTTATCGACGCCCTCAACACCCTGAACGGCGTGACCGCCCGCGTGGTGTGGGACAGCGCGGGCCGCGATATCGCCCGCACCGAGATTAAGTTCGACGAAGCCACCACCGGCGTCGGCACCGGCGATCTGGTGCATGCGCTGAAGCAGGGCGAATACGCCATCTACTTCCGCGGCTATAAAGCGAACGAAGGGATTATCGAAGCGGACGTGCGCAGCGTCACCGTTGACCAGCTCAACATTGTCTATCGCCGCATCAGCGAAGTATTAGGCCAGGAGAAAACCGCATGAAACTGACCCCTAACTTTTACCGCGACCGCGTCTGCCTGAACGTGCTGGCCGGCTCGAAAGCCAACGCCAGCGCCATCTACGAAGCCGCAGAGGGCCATGTACTGGTGGGCGTGCTCTCCAAAAACTACCCGGACGTGGCAAGCGCGGTGGCGGATATGCGCGAGTACGCTCAGCTTATCGATAACGCCCTCTCCGTAGGGCTGGGAGCAGGTGACCCGAACCAGTCGGCGATGGTGAGCGAGATCGCCCGCCAGGTGCAGCCGCAGCACGTTAACCAGGTTTTCACCGGTGTAGCCACCAGCCGTGCGCTGCTGGGGCAGAGCGAGTCCGTGGTCAACGGCCTGGTCTCCCCCACCGGCACCGTCGGGATGGTGAAAATCTCCACCGGCCCGCTGAGCAGCGCGGCACCAGATGGGATCGTCCCAGTGGAAACGGCCATTGCCCTGCTGAAAGATTTCGGCGGCAGCTCAATCAAATACTTCCCGATGGGCGGTCTGAAGTGCCGGGACGAATACCAGGCGGTGGCGGAAGCCTGCGCCCGTCACGACTTCTGGCTGGAGCCGACCGGGGGTATCGATCTCGACAACTTTGAGGCGATCCTGCAGATCGCCCTCGATGCAGGCGTGAGCAAGATCATCCCGCATATCTACAGCTCGATTATCGACAAAGCCAGCGGGGATACGCGTCCGGAAGATGTGCGTACGCTGCTGGAGATGACGAAAAAACAGGTTAAGTAGTCCCTCACCCTAACCCTCTCCCGCCGGGGGAGGGATACACGATCAGGAGCCACCATGCATACCCGTAACCTGCTTGTCGCTTCACTCTCAATGCTTGCCACCGCCGCTGTCGCCCAGACGCAGTACGCCTGGGTGGGGACCTACAACCCCAACGGCGAAGGGCTCTACCGCTTTACCGTCGATCCGCAATCCGGCGCGCTCGCCAACAAAACGCTGGTGAGCAAACTGCCGAACGCTGCGCAGTTAACCGCCTCCCACGACGGCAAAACGCTCTATCTGGCAAGCGAAGTGGAGCAGGGGGTGGTGCAGGCGCTGCGGGTGGGCGATAACGGCGAGCTGAGCGAACTGAATCAGGTGGCCTCCGGCGGTGCGGGACCGGTCTATCTCTCGCTGACGCCGAACGGCAAGCACCTGCTGGTGGCCAACTATGTCAGCGGCTCCATTGCGGTGCTGCCGATCAACGCTGACGGCAGCCTGGGTAATGCCACGGATACCCACCAGGATCAAGGCGAACCGGGTGCCGCGAAACCCCAAGCCGCCGTAGAGGGCAGTTTTGCCATCAGCGATCACAATGGCCCCCATGCGCACATGATCGCCGCCGATCCGAGCGGAAAATATGTTTTTTCAACCGATCTGGGGCTGGATCGGATCTACCAGTACCGTTTTGACGATCGCACCGGGAAGCTCACCCCGAACGATCCGCCGTTTATCAGCGCCTCTTCGAAAGGGGCCGGACCGCGCCATTTCGTCTTTACGCCAAAAGGTGATGCCCTGTGGCTGATTAACGAAGAGGCGTCTACGCTGACCCATTATGCCGTAGAGGCCAACGGCACGCTGAAAGAGGGCAAGAGTGTCTCTGCGCTGCCAGCCGGCTACAAGGGCACCAGTTTTGCCGCCGGGCTGGCGTTAAGTGGTGATGGTAAACAGTTGTATGTTGCTAACCGTTTGCATAACAGCATCGGCCACTTTACCGTAACGGCGGAGGGTACGCTGACGCATCAGGACAATGTCTGGACGCGTGGCGATTACCCGCGCACCCTGACGCTCGATAAACAGGGGCGCTGGCTCTATGTCATGAACCAGCGCAGCGACAACATCACCCGGTTTCGCGTGGCGCAGGACGGCAAGCTGAGCGTCGAGCCAGACTATACCCCGGTCGGCAGCCCATCCCAGATGGTCATTTCACCTTAAGCTGTAAGAGGACAACCCCGTGCGATTTCCCAACCAACGTTTAGCGCAACTGTTCGAGATGTTGCAAAACGAGACGCTGCCACAGGACGAACTGGCGCAACGGTTGTCGGTCTCCACGCGTACCGTCCGGGCTGATATCACCGCGCTGAACGCGCTGCTGGCGGGGAACGGGGCGCAGTTTATCCTCAGCCGCGGTAACGGCTATCAACTGAAAATTGACGATCCGGCGCGCTATCAGCTGTTGCAGGCTTCGCATCCGCGGACGTTGCGTATTCCGCGCACCGGCCCCGAGCGGGTGCACTACCTGGTGGTGCGCTTTCTCACCTCGGCATTCTCCCTCAAGCTGGAGGATCTGGCCGACGAGTGGTTTGTCAGCCGCGCCACGCTGCAGAGCGATATGGCGGAGGTGCGCGAGTGGTTTCATCGCTATCGCCTGACCCTGGAGACCCGCCCGCGTCACGGTATGAAGCTGTTTGGCAGCGAGATGGCGATCCGCGCCTGCCTCACCGATCTGCTGTGGCAGCTGGCGCAGCAGGACAACCTTAATCCGCTGGTGACGGAAGTGGCACTCAATGCCGGCGTGCCGGAGCAGCTCGCCGCCGTCCTGCATGAGACCTTTACCCGTCACCATATCCGTCTGACCGACGAGGGGGAGCTGTTTTTACGGCTCTACGGCGCGGTAACGGTGCGACGCATCAGCGAAGGCTATCCGCTGCCGGAGTTTAACGCCGAAGAGGTGGCCGAGAACGTGCGCGACGCCGCGCGGGATATCGCCAGCGCCATCGCCCGGCTGGCCGATAAAACGCTGTCTCCCTCGGAGGTGACCTGGCTGGGGGTGCATATCGCCGCCCGTCAGGTGCAGGAGATCTCACCCAGCGCCATCAACGCCGATGATGAAGAGGCGCTGGTGAACTACATCCTGGGCTATATCAACACCCACTATAACTACAACCTCCTCGCGGACGCTCAGCTCCACGCGGATCTGCTGACCCACATAAAAACCATGATCACCCGGGTGCGCTATCAGATCATGATCCCCAATCCGCTGCTGGATAACATCAAGCAGCACTATCCGATGGCGTGGGACATGACCCTGGCGGCGGTGTCGAGCTGGGGCAAGTACACCCCGTATGCGATCAGTGAAAACGAGATTGGCTTCCTGGTGCTGCATATCGGGGTCGGCCTGGAACGCCACTACAACATTGGCTATCAGCGCCAGCCGCGGGTGATGCTGGTGTGCGACGCGGGCAACGCGATGGTGCGGATGATCGAGGCCGTGTTGCAGCGCAAGTATCCGCAAATCGAGGTGACGCGTGTGCTGACGCTGCGGGAGTATGAGCAGTGCGAGAACATCAGCGAAGATTTCGTCATCTCCACCGCGCGGATCGGCGAAAAAGCCAAGCCGGTGGTGATGATCGCCCCGTTCCCGACCGACTATCAGCTCGAGCAGATCGGCAAGCTGGTGCTGGTGGACAGAACGCGCCCCTGGATGCTGGAAAAGTACTTTGACGCCAGCCACTTCCGCGTGATTAATCAGCCCATCGACCAGCAGACGCTGTTCCGTGAGCTGTGCGGTCAGCTACAGGAGGAGGGGTTTGTAGATGCAGAGTTTCTCGACTCGGTGGTGGAGCGCGAGGCCATCGTCAGCACCCTGCTCGGCGACGGCATCGCCCTGCCGCACTCCCTCGGTTTGTTGGCGCAAAAAACCGTGGTCTACACCGTGCTGGCCCCGCAGGGGATCCAGTGGGGGGATGAAACCGCGCATGTCATCTTCCTGCTGGCGATCAGTAAAAGCGAGTATGAAGAGGCGATGGCCATCTACGATATCTTCGTCACCTTCCTGCGCGAACGGGCGATGACGCGGCTCTGTCAATGTCACGACTTCGCGGAGTTTAAAACCGTGGCGATGGAGAGTTTGAGCCGGTTTTGAGAGGCGCTATCCAGAATTCGATGTAATGCGAATGTAATGCTAAACTGCATTACACATTCGTTTTTACCGGAGGCATAATGGCCACGCTTAACGTCCGTCTGGATGACAAACTCAAAAACGAGGCATATGCCGTGCTGGAAAAACTGAACATTACCCCGACGGAAGCCGTTCGGCTTCTGTTCCAGTATGTCGCGGAAAATGGCCGCATGCCGGTCAAAACCGTGACGGTAAGTGACAGCGAAGATGAACTGATCAGGACGGTCAGGGAACGGCTGGCGAATCCGCAAAAAGGGATCAAGGTTAGTCTGGATGACCTATGAGCTGGAATTCGATCCACGTGCGCTAAAGGAGTGGCAGAAACTGGGTGATACGGTTAAGAGTCAGTTTAAGAAGAAGCTGGCAGTCGTCCTGTCAAACCCGCGAAGAGAGTCTGCCAGGCTACATGGCTTACCGGACTGCTACAAAATTAAACTCAGTTCGTCCGGTTATCGGCTGGTATATCAGGTCAGGGATAAGGTCATTACGGTATTTGTGGTCGCAGTGGGAAAACGCGAAAAATCAGCCGTCTATCACGACGCAAATCAACGGCTTTAAGACTCAACGCAGATGATGCACCACCTGGTTACTGCTGCCGCGCCAGATCAGCATCGGATCTTTCAGATCCTGCACAAATTTGCCGTCGATCAGCACGTTGATCAGATCCACCACCTGCATCTGCTCATCGTTCAGTTCGTCCAGCTTATAGCCCGTCCACACCCAGATATCTTTGCCCGGGCACTCGGCGCGAATGCGCTGCACCAGCTTCAGGATATCCGGCACGTTTTGCGGGTGCAGCGGATCGCCGCCGGAGAGCGAAATCCCCTGGCGTTTGATGCGCGTGTCGTTGAGATCGTCGATGATCCGCTGCTCCATCTCCGCGGTAAACGGCATGCCGGAATTCAGTCGCCAGGTGCTTTTGTTGTAGCAGCCGGGGCATTCGTGAACGCAGCCGGATACAAACAGGGTGCAGCGGGTGCCAGGGCCGTTGACGATGTCGACAGGATAATATTGATGATACTTCATAGCGTATAACCACGCCGGGTGTCGCGTAGCGATCCCGGCCTACAGTGTGAATGCGAATTGTAGGCCCGGATCGCTGCGCGCCACCGGGCATAAATGTGGCAGAGGGTTACCCGATCTGCCCATTCCCTAAATGCTTCACCCGGCGCTTCACCTCTTCCTGCTTGCCGGCGTTGAACGGACGGGCGTCCGGGCTGCCGAGATAGCCGCACACGCGGCGGGTCACGGAGACGCGGGCGGCGTCGTGGTTACCGCATTTTGGGCAGGTGAAGCCTTTGCTGGTGCACTCGAACTCACCGGTAAAGCCGCACTCGTAGCACTCATCTATTGGCGTGTTGGTGCCGTAGTAGGGCACGTGCTGATAGCTGTAATCCCACACGTCTTCCAGCGCCTTCAGGTTGTGCTGAATGTTCGGGTATTCGCCGTAGCAGATGAAGCCGCCGCTGGCGATCGGTGGGTAGGCCGCTTCAAAATCGATCTTGTCGTACGGGTTGACCTTCTTCTCCACGTCGAGGTGGAAGCTGTTGGTGTAGTAGCCCTTATCGGTAACACCTTCCACCACGCCAAACTCGGCGGTATCCAGGCGGCAAAAGCGATCGCACAGGTTTTCGCTCGGGGTGCTGTAGAGGCTGAAGCCGTAGCCGGTCTCCTCTTTCCACCGATCCACCGCGTCGCGCAGGCGCTGGACGATAGCGATACCTTTCTCACGCAGGGCTTCGCTGTCGTAGATGTGCTTGTCGCCAAACAGGGCGTTAATGGTTTCGTGGATGCCGATATAGCCCAGCGAAATGGAGGCCCGGCCATTCCTGAAGATCTCCGCCACGTCATCGTCGGCCTTCAGGCGTACCCCGCAGGCCCCTTCCATATAGAGGATCGGGGCGACGCGGGCTTTGACCCCTTCCAGACGGGCGATACGGGTCATCAGCGCCTTACGCGCCAGCACCAGGCGCTCGTCCAGCAGTTTCCAGAATGTTGCTTCGTTGCCTTTGGCTTCCAGCGCGATGCGCGGCAGGTTCAGGCTGATCACGCCCAGATTGTTACGCCCGTCGTGGATCTGCTCGCCGTTCTCATCTTCGTACACGCCGAGGAAGCTGCGGCAGCCCATGGGGGTTTTGAACGAGCCGGTGACCTTCACCACCTGGTCATAGTTCAGAATGTCCGGATACATGCGCTTGCTAGCGCACTCCAGCGCCAGCTGTTTGATGTCGTAGTTTGGATCGCCAAACTTGTGGTTCAGGCCGTCGCGGATGGCGAACACCAGCTTCGGGAAGACCGCGGTTTTGCGGTTTTTGCCGAGGCCGGAAATGCGGTTGCGCAGAATGGACTGCTGGATCAGGCGCGATTCCCAGCTGGTGCCCAGACCAAAGCCAAAGGTGACAAACGGCGTCTGACCGTTGGCGGTGTGCAGGGTGTTCACCTCATATTCCAGCGACTGGAAGGCGTCGTAGCACTCTTTCTCGGTGCGGGAGCGGGCATATCCATCCGCATCCGGGATCTGCCACTCTTCCGCCACCTGGCGATGCTTGTTGAAGCTGGCGGTCACAAACGGGGCCAGCACTTCGTCGATCCGGTTGATGGTGGTGCCGCCATAAATGTGGCTGGCGACCTGGGCGATAATCTGCGCCGTCACTGCGGTGGCGGTGGAGATCGATTTTGGCGGTTCGATCTCGGCGTTGCCCATCTTGAAGCCGTGGGTCAGCATGCCCTTCAGGTCGATCAGCATGCAGTTGAACATCGGGAAGAATGGCGAATAGTCGAGATCGTGATAGTGAATATCCCCGCGCTCATGAGCCTGCACCACGTCGCGTGGCAGCAGGTGCTGACGGGCATAGTGTTTAGCCACAATACCGGCCAGCAGGTCGCGCTGGGTGGGGATCACTTTGCTGTCTTTGTTGGCATTTTCGTTGAGCAGCGCGGAGTTGGTCTGTTCCACCAGGCCGCGGATCTCCTGGTTCAGGCGGCCGCGTTTTTCACGTTCAATATCCCGGTCGTGACGGTATTCAATGTAGGCGCGCGCCAGCTGCTTGTAGGGGCCGGACATCAGCTGGTTTTCCACCGCGGTCTGGATCTCGTTAATGTCGACCTTGCTGCGGCCCATCATCTGGTTGCTGACCACCTCTGCGACGGTGGCGCAGTAATCTGCGTCATCGACTCCCGCTGCTTTAGCTGCACGCAGAATCGCTTCCTGAATGCGCTCTGATTTGAAAGGCACGTTACAGCCATCTCGTTTCATCACATGCGGTGTCATGATCACTCCATTTAAGAACAGGTTATCCACAGAGGCAGGAAAAAGGCGCGGGAGCGTAACTCTCGACGCGTGCGCGATTTCTCCTGATTTCGACCCTTTTTATCCACAATTTTATGTTGTGTGGTTTTCGTGGTCTTGTGGCAAGAATAGACCATGGATACAACATCTTGGGTCGGCGAGCATTCTAAGTTCTATATGTAGTGATTTGCATCAAACAAGTTTGCGATTTATTTGATTCAGGACAAGGTAAAAAACGAAGTGTACAGATGACGCGCGATAGAGGATTTGTAAATTTTTCAAGCCAAAACCGGGCTGATTTTCCAGCCATAAAGCGTGCGCCGGGCAACCGTGCGGTGCCCGGCGCAGAAGGTTATGCCTGTAGCCACCAGACCGCTTCAAAGGGTCGCAGGGTCATGGCGCCTGGCTGCGGCGAGACCTCGGCATAGTTGCTCATCACCACCTGCCAGTTGCCGTCCACCGCCTGCGGTTGCCACGGCTGGCAGGCGCGGCTCAGGTTAGCCACCACCATCAGCGTCTGGCCCTGCCACTGACGGCGGTAGCACCACAGCGACGGGTGATCCGCAAGCAGATCCTGATAATCCCCCCAGGTCAGTACCGGCAGGGTTTTACGCAGCGTAATCAGTGCCTGGTAGGTGTAAAACACCGAGCCGGGATCGGCCAGCGCCGCGGCAACGTTGATCGTCTCTGCGTTATCGCCCAGGGCAATCCACGGCTCACCGGTGGTGAAGCCGGCGTTGGGGGAGGCGTCCCACTGCATCGGCGTGCGGCTGTTGTCGCGGGATTTACTCGCGAGGATCGCCAGCAGTTCATCGGCGTCCCGTCCCTGCGCGCGCAGCCCGGCGAACATGTTGTGGCTCTCCACGTCCCGGTAATCAGTGATGCGGCTGAAGTGCGGGTTGGTCATGCCGATCTCTTCACCCTGATAGATGTAAGGGGTACCCTGCATGCCGTGCAGCACCATCGCCAGCATCTTCGCCGCCGGGACGCGGTACTCTCCCTCATCGCCAAAGCGCGAGACGATGCGCGGCTGATCGTGGTTACACCAGAACAGCGCGTTCCATGCCCGGTTGTGCATCCCCTGCTGCCAGTGGCTGAACAAAGCCTTCAGCGCCACGAAATCGGGCTTCGCCAGCGTCCACTTTTCGCCGTTGGGATAATCCACCTTCAGGTGGTGAAAGTTAAAGGTCATCGACAGCTCACGCCCATCAAGCGCCGCGTACTGCTGGCAGTGCGCCAGGCTGGTGGAGGACATCTCGCCCACCGTCATCAGGTTGCGCGGGGTAAAGACCTCCCGGCTCATCTCCTGCAAAAACGCGTGTATGCGCGGCCCATCGGTGTAGAAGCGGCGGCCATCACCGATCGCATCGTCGGGGAAGTCCTGCTCTTTTGACACCAGGTTAATCACGTCGAGACGCAGGCCGTCCACGCCGCGATCGGCCCAGAACTCGCACACCTTTTTCAACTCGGCGCGCACCTGCGGGTTCTCCCAGTTAAGATCGGCCTGCTCCGGGGCAAAGAGGTGCAGATAGTACTGCTCGCTTTCGGCGTGCCAGCGCCAGGCGTTGCCGCCAAACTTGGAGCGCCAGTTGTTGGGCGTCTGCTCCGGGGTGCCGTCGCGCCAGATATAGAACTCCCGGTACGGGCTGGCTTTATTGAGCGACTCGCGGAACCAGGGGTGCTGGGTGGAGGTATGGTTAAACACCATATCCAGCACGATGCGTATCCCACGCGCATGAGCCTGGGCCACCAGCGCGTCGAAATCATCCAGCGTGCCGTAGGCCGGATCGATGCTCAGGTAGTTTGCCACGTCGTAGCCGTTATCCACCTGGGGGGAGATGTAGAAGGGCGTCAGCCAGAGGGCGTCAACGCCGAGGGTTTTGAGGTAATCGAGACGCGACGTCACGCCGCGCAGATCGCCGGTGCCGCGCCCGGTGGTGTCCTGGAAGCTCTTCGGGTAGATCTGATAGATGACGCCGTTTTGCCACCAGTGAGGAAGGGTATTCATAATGCGTTCCTGCAAATGCGAAGGGGCGCGCAACTGCGCCCCGAAGAAGATTAAACCGCCTGCAACGTGCCCTGACGATACTTGCGCTGATAGACAACGGTCGTGAGCGCCATCGGCACGACGATCGCCACGGCCATCGCCAGCGCGAAGACCTGCCAGAAGGCGGTCTGGATGGAGAGGATGCCCGGCAGACCGCCGACGCCGATGCCGTTGGCCATCACGCCGTTCAGGCCGCACAGCAGGCCCGCCAGCCCGGAGCCGATCATCGCGCAGAGCATCGGGAATCGGTATTTCAGGTTGATGCCGTACATCGCCGGTTCGGTGACGCCGAGATAGGCGGAGATGGCTGCCGGCACCGAGATCTCACGTTCGTTATGCTTACGGCTGACGATGATGATGCCGGTTACCGCCGAGGCCTGAGCAATGTTCGACAGGGCAATCAGCGGCCACACCGGGGTGCCGCCGAGGCTCTGGATCATCTGCATATCAATCGCCAGGGTGGTCTGATGCACGCCAGTGATCACCAGCGGGGCATAGAGGAAGCCGAACAGCGCGGCGCCAATCGGGGCGAAGCTGCCGGTCATCAGGTGACGCACCGCGAAGGCTACGCCGTCGCCAATCATGCGGCCAAACGGACCGATAAAGGCGTGGGCAAGGAACACCGCGAGGATCAGGGAGCAGACCGGCACCACCACCAGGTAGAGGTAGTCCGGCACCATGCGCTTAAGACGGGTTTCAATCATCCCCAGCGCCAGGCCGGCGAGCAGGGCCGGGATCACCTGCGCCTGATAGCCCACTTTGGCGATGGTGAACAGACCGAAGTTCCACACCTCCGGGACCTGCTGCCCAAGTAAGTAAGCGTTCATTAACTGTGGAGAGACCAGCGTTACGCCCAGTACGATGCCGAGGATTGGCGTACCGCCCATTTTGCGCACCGCCGACCAGCAGATCCCCACCGGCAGGTAGAAGAAGATCGCCTCGCCAATCAGCCACAGGAAGTCATAGATGCTCTGCAACGCCGGGTAGATCTGCGCCAGGGTTTTGCCGCCGCTCATCGGCACATCGCCAATCACGTTACGGAAGCCGAGGATCAAGCCGCCGCTGATCAGCGCCGGCAGCAGCGGGAAGAAAATCTCCGCAAAATGTGAAATGAGCTGTTCATGCCACTTCATATTCTGGCGTGCCGCTTTCTTGGCCTGCTCTTTATCTGCCGATGAATGACCGGTGGTCGCCAGCAGCGCCTTGTAGTAGTCGCCCACCTCGGTGCCGATAACTACCTGGAACTGCCCGGCGTTGGTGAAGCAGCCCTTCACCATCGACAGCTCTTCGATCGCTTTCGGGTTGGCTTTGGCCGGATCGTTCAGCACAAAACGCAGGCGGGTAATGCAGTGGCTGACTGTGGCGATATTGTCACGTCCGCCAACCAGCACGATCAGCTGGTCGATATCCGTTTGTTTTACTTTGCTCATCATGAATCCTCATGATACGGGTTCAGGGGAAGGAGATAACTGGCGGCAAGCCTACTCTTTCGTATTCACAACGAAAATGGGAACGTTCCCGAAACCGGGCGAGGATCACAATAAAGCCTTTTTTGAGGCTCAGGAGAGGGTGGCGGGAATAACGATCTGACGCGGTTTGCTGCGGCCGTTGATCTGCTCAATCAGCTGCATGGCAGCCTGGCGACCGGAGTCGGCGTAGCCGGGATCGACAGTGATGATCTCCGGGTGGAGGAACTTCATCAGCGGCGTATTGCCCACGCTCGCCAGTTGCAGGCTATCGATTCGCTGTTCTTGTAAGTACTTACTTGCGCCAAGAGCCAGAGTATCCGTGGCACAGAGCAGGGCGGTAGTCTGTGGGGTCAGCACGTCGGCCACCTTTTCATAGCCCTGCTTCATGCCAAGGCCGGGGAGTGCGGCCACGGCGGGGAGCGCGTGCTGTTTACAAAACGCGAGGTAGGCAGCATGACGGCGCTGACCGGTGGTAACGTCGCTGTGCGGCACGCCAAGATAGCTGATATGGCGATGGCCGCTCTCATACAGGCGCTGCATCAGGGTAAGGATCGCCCCTTCGTCGTCATAGCATACGGAGGCAAACCCGCGGGCATCCCGCGCCATCAGCACCAGCGACGGCTTCCAGGGGATAAGCATCTCTTCGCTGATGCCGGTAAAGCCAAACAGCACCACGCCGTCAATGTTGCGGCGTTTCAGCATGCCGAGGTGCTCTTCCACCATTTGCGGCGAGAACTTGCTCTCCATCATGATCGGATCGTAGCCCTGCTCGTAGAAGACGGGCAGCATGGTCTGTACGGCCAGGTTTTCCGACAGTGAATCCAGACGGGTGACGATGATCGCCACCACTTTGTCGCTCTGTCCACGCATGGCGCGCGCCGAGCGAGACGGGGAGAAGCCGTGCTGATTCATTACCGCCTCGACGCGTTCGCGCGTGCGCTGGCTGACACCACTTTCGTTGTTCAGCACTCGCGAGACGGTGGATTTACCCACGCCGCTCAGACGCGCGATGTCTTTAATGGTGAGGCGATTCTGCATGCTTTCAGTCCTGTAACGCATTGATGAAATAATCAATAAGCCTAAATCGGGTGTCCGGTTCCGCAATGGGTAAAGTCTGGTTTACGTTTGGTTTAATGCCCGGCCGTTATCATACCGCCCGAATTGTCACGAACGGTACGGCTAAAACGCTATAGTACGCGCCGACTTACCTTTTTTTACTTACCGGAGGCGATATGGATCCCGATCCCACCCCTCTCCCGCGAGGGAGAACCCTTTCTTTCCGGTAAGCCTGTTCTCACTGCCTTACCGGATGCGTAAGGCAGTAACGTATTCCTGCGTTCCTGCATAACTGTTACCGCCTCTCAGGCGTGGCTTTGTCACGCCTGAAGGCAAGACTGCGCCCGTTTTTACGGGGGCGGGGGACTTGTTATGTTCAAAAATTTCACACAACAGCTGCTGGCCCGGCTGAGCCGCCACCTGCCTCGCCGTCTGGTGCAGCGCGACCCGATGGCAATTGGCAAAACCGATACCACTATCCCCGGCGCGCTTGCCGCCCACTGTCTGCGGGTGGCCGCGATGGAAGAGCCCGCGCTGTGGCGGACGTTTGGCAGCCACCCGGAAGGGCTCACCGCCGCCGAGGTTCAGGCTACCCGCGCCCTTCATGGCGAAAACACCCTCCCGGCGCAACAACCGGCCCGCTGGTGGGTGCATCTGTGGACCTGCTACCGCAACCCTTTTAACCTGCTGCTGACGGTGCTGGGCCTCATCTCCTATGCCACCGAAGACCTGTTTGCCGCCGGGGTGATCGCCCTGATGGTGGGCATCTCCACGCTGCTGAACTTTATCCAGGAGGCCCGCTCAACCCGGGCGGCGGATGCCCTGAAGGCGATGGTCAGCAACACCGCCACCGTCCTGCGCACCCTTAACGACAAAGGGGAAAGCGGCTGGCAGGAGATCCCCATTGACCAGCTGGTGCCGGGGGATCTGGTGAAGCTGGCGGCCGGGGATATGATCCCGGCAGATTTACGCATTCTCCAGGCCCGCGACCTGTTCGTGGCCCAGGCATCGTTGACCGGCGAATCCCTGCCCGTGGAGAAGGTGGCCCACAGCCGCGACCCGCAGCAGAGCAACCCGCTGGAGTGCGACACCCTCTGTTTTATGGGCACCACGGTGGTGAGCGGTACGGCGCAGGCGATGGTGATTGCCACCGGGGGCAACACTTGGTTTGGGCAGCTGGCCGGGCGCGTCAGCGAGCAGGAGAGCGAACCCAACGCCTTCCAGCAGGGGATTGGCCGCGTCAGCATGCTGCTGATCCGCTTTATGCTGGCGATGACCCCCATCGTGCTGCTGATTAACGGCTACACCAAAGGCGACTGGTGGGAGGCGGCACTGTTTGCCCTCTCGGTGGCGGTAGGCCTCACCCCGGAGATGCTGCCGATGATTGTCACCTCGACCCTGGCGCGCGGGGCGGTAAAACTCTCGAAGCAGAAGGTGATCGTTAAACACCTCGACGCCATCCAGAACTTTGGCGCCATGGATATCCTCTGCACCGACAAAACCGGCACCCTGACCCAGGACAAGATCGTGCTGGAGCACCACACTGACATCGCAGGCAAGATCTGCGAGCGGGTGCTGGAAACCGCCTGGCTGAACAGCCACTACCAGACCGGGCTGAAAAACCTGCTCGACGTCGCGGTGCTGGAAGGGGTGGATGAAGCCGCCGCCCGCGCCCTTTCATCCCGCTGGCAGAAGGTAGATGAGATCCCCTTTGATTTCGAGCGCCGCCGGATGTCGGTGGTGGTGAGTGAAGAGCAGGGCGTGCATCAGCTGATCTGCAAAGGGGCATTGCAGGAGATCCTCAATGTGACTACCCAGGTGCGGTATCACGGCGAGATTGTCCCGCTGGATGAGACCATGCTGCGACGCATCAAACGCGTCACCGACAACCTGAACCGCCAGGGGCTGCGCGTGGTGGCGGTCGCCAGCAAGCTACTGCCCGCGCGGGAGGGGGACTATCAGCGTATCGATGAATCTGATTTGATCCTCGAAGGGTACATCGCCTTCCTCGATCCGCCGAAAGAGACCACCGCACCGGCGTTAAAGGCGCTGAAAGAGAGCGGCATCACGGTGAAAATTCTCACCGGCGACAGCGAGCTGGTGGCGGCGAAAGTGTGCCGCGACGTCGGGCTGGATGCGGGTGAGGTGGTGACGGGCGGCGATATCGAACACCTTAGTGACGACGCGCTGGCGCTGCTGGCCCAACGCACTACGCTCTTTGCCCGCCTGACCCCAATGCACAAAGAGCGCATTGTCACCCTGCTGAAGCGCGAGGGGCACGTGGTGGGCTTTATGGGCGACGGCATTAACGATGCGCCCGCGCTGCGTGCCGCGGATATCGGCATCTCGGTCGACGGGGCGGTGGACATCGCCCGGGAGGCGGCGGATATCATTCTGCTGGAGAAGAGCCTGATGGTGCTGGAGGAGGGAGTGATCGAAGGCCGCCGCACCTTCGCCAACATGCTCAAGTACATCAAAATGACCGCCAGCTCCAACTTTGGCAACGTCTTCAGCGTGCTGGTGGCGAGCGCGTTTCTGCCGTTCCTGCCGATGCTGCCGCTGCATCTGCTGATCCAGAACCTGATGTACGACATCTCCCAGGTGGCGATCCCGTTTGATAACGTTGACGAGGATCAGATCCAGAAGCCGCAGCGCTGGGAGCCGGCAGAACTGGGCCGTTTTATGCTCTTTTTTGGCCCGATCAGCTCCATCTTCGACATTCTGACCTTCTGCCTGATGTGGTTTGTGTTCCACGCTAACACCCCGGAACAGCAGACCCTGTTCCAGTCCGGCTGGTTCGTGGTGGGGCTGCTGTCGCAAACGCTGATTGTGCATATGATCCGCACCCGGCGTATCCCGTTCCTCCAGAGCCGCGCCGCCTGGCCGCTGATCGTGATGACGGGGATTGTGATGGTGCTCGGTATCGCGCTGCCGTTCTCGGGGCTTGCGGGCTATCTGCAACTGCAGGCGCTGCCGCTCAGCTACTTCCCATGGCTGGTGGCGATCCTCGCCGGGTATATGACGCTGACGCAGCTGGTGAAAGGGTTCTATAGCCGCCGGTACGGGTGGCAGTGATTTTTGCCGGGTAAGGCGAAGCCGCCGCCCGGCAAATGGCTTTCTTCCCAAATTCAACAACCTGTGATCGCCGTCATCCGCCGCGCTTGACGACAAATTGAGCGCATGTTAACAGAATGTTTTGCCTTTTTCGGCCCGTCAAATAAGGAACATTCATGTTACGGTACAGCCTCTTAACCGCCGGGCTTATGCTCGGCTTTTCTGCGTTTGCGGCCCCCGCAGGCGATCTCCCCCTGATGCCCTGGCCTGCAAAGGTCGAACGCCCCGCCACCCAGGGCACGCTGGTCATTAACAATAACTTCCAGGTGAGCGTCTCCGGGGACGATCTCGGCGACGCGGTGGCACGTCTGCGCCAGCGGGTGGCGCTGCAAACCGGCTGGACGCTCCAGCCGCAGGCCGATAAGCCGGAAAAACCGACCGTCACCATCGCTATCGCCCGCAAGGTGGCGCCCGTGCCGAAACCGGACAGCGATGAAAGCTACAGACTCACCGTCGATGACCGCGGGGTGAACATCACCGCCAACACCCGCTTCGGCGCGCTGCGTGCCATGGAAACACTGCTCCAGCTGGTGCAAAACGGCCCGGAAAACACCTCTGTACCGTGGGTGACCATTGAAGATGCCCCGCGCTTCCCGTGGCGCGGCCTGCTGCTTGATTCGGCCCGCCACTTTATTCCGCTGGAGGATATCAAACGCCAGATCGACGGCATGGCGGCAGCAAAACTCAACGTGCTGCACTGGCACTTAACCGACGATCAGGGGTGGCGGTTTGCCTCGAAGCGTTATCCGAAACTGACCGAACTCGCCAGTGACGGACTCTTCTACACCCAGGATCAGATGCGCGACGTGGTGCGCTACGCCGCCGCGCGTGGTGTTCGCGTGGTGCCGGAAATTGACATGCCCGGCCACGCGTCGGCCATTGCGGTGGCCTATCCGGAGCTGATGAGCGCCCCGGGGCCCTATGAGATGGAGCGCCAGTGGGGTGTGCTCAAGCCGGTGATGGATCCCACCAAAGAGGCCACTTACGCCTTCGCCGGCGCGATGATCGCTGAACTGGCGGCGATCTTCCCGGATCCCTATCTGCATATCGGCGGCGATGAGGTGGATGACACCAAGTGGAAAAACAACCCTGCCATCCAGCACTTTATGCGCGACAACAAGCTGGCGGACAGCCACGCGTTGCAGGCCTATTTCAACCGCAAGCTAGAGACGATCCTCGAGAAAAACCAGCGCCAGATGGTGGGCTGGGATGAGATCTTCCACCCGGATCTGCCCAAAAGCATTCTGATCCAGTCCTGGCAGGGGCAGGACGCGCTGGGGGAGGTGGCGAAGCAGGGCTACAGGGGAATTCTCTCCACCGGCTTCTATCTCGATCAGCCCCAGTACACCGCCTATCACTACCGCAATGAGATCGTACCCCAGGGGCTGAACAAGGTGGATGTCATCACCGACAGCGACAGCGCCCAGAGCTGGTCCTTCACCCTGCCGCGCCTGAAGGGCAAGCCGCTGGAGGGCAGCTTTACCCTGATAAAAGGCGAGGCGGGCTGGCGCGGGTTTATCGATTTCAGCGGCAAATCCCGGCGTGCGGTGCAGGATATCGTCTGGCGCAGCGACAATCAGGTAACCTTCACCGTCGATACCTGGATGGGGGAGACCCGCCCGGTGGTGAACGTCTCTGACGACAAGATTGACGGCTATTTCCTGCTGGGCAACAGCCGTTATCCGGTGACAGGCCAGCGGCTGGATGCGGTGCCGGAGGGGATCGCCCCGGCGGTGCCGGATGCCAGCCAGCAGGCCAATTTGCTGGGCGGCGAGGCGGCGTTGTGGGCAGAAAACGTGGCGGCGCCAGTGCTGGATATCAAGCTGTGGCCGCGGGCCTTCGCGGTGGCGGAGCGCCTGTGGTCGGCGCAGGAGGTGAACGATATCGACAACATGTATACCCGCCTGCAGGCGATGGATAGCTGGTCGACGGTGTCGGTAGGGTTGCAGCAGCATGCCCGCCAGCAGGTGCAGTTCACGCGTCTGGGGAACACCACCGACACCCTGCCGCTGACGATCCTCGCCCAGGCGCTGGAGCCTGCGCACTATTACACCCGTAACCATCTTAAGTTCCAGGCCGGAAATTATGATCTTTTTGAGCCGCTAAACCGCCTGGCCGACGCGCTGGCGCCGGAGAGCAGCCAGGTGCGGCAGATGAACCGCTGGGTTGAGCGGCTGGTGAGCGATGCTGAGGATAGCGAAAGCGCGGAGTCGTTGCGCCATCTCTTTACCCGCTGGCAGACCAACACTCCGGATGCGCTGGCGCTGGCCGAGAACAGCTATCAGCTGAAGGCGCTGAAGCCGGTGATCCAGACGGTGGACAAGCTGGCGGCGATTGGGCTGCGCTTAACGGATCTGGTGGCGCGCCAGGGGACGCTGGATGATACGGAGATTGCGTCGATTCAGGGCGAGCTGGATAAGGCGGCGCAGATAGAGGATGAAGTGGTGATTGCAGCGGTCTATCCGCTGGAGAAACTGCTGCGCGCGACGCGCAATCAGTAGTCGGTGAAAATGCCCGGTGGCGCTACGCTTACCGGGCCTACAGAACCCGCACCATTCTGCGGTCACGCAGGCCGGGTAAGGCGAAGCCGCCACCCGGCAAACAGATCGCACAGACCTGTTCACCGGGCATCAGGAGAGCCTATTACTTCAGGGTCCACGCCATCTGCCAGTGGGAACCTACGCCCGGTTCGAACTGGTTAGCCGTCGGAGCGTACTGCACGCAGTAGCCGCTGTAAGGCGCTTTCTTACACTGGTACGTTTTGCCATCTTTCGGCTGCAGTACCACGGTGCCCGCTTTGTAGGAGGCGATGTTCTGCGGGAAGGTGTAGTCATATTTACCCGTCGTACCGGATGACTCCTCGTTCTCCAGCATCATGTCGATCACATCCTGCGCGAACAGTACGCCATCTTTGTTGGTGGCGAAGTATTTCAGCATGTGGTGGCCAGGCGTCACGTCAGTCAGGTTCATGGTCACGTCCTGGTTGGCGTTTTCATATCCTGCTTCAGGTAACCTTTTTCCGCCCCTGCGTGGTTCATCGCACGCGCTTCCAGGCTCACATCGCCCTGGGTATTCACGTGGAAGGTCACGGTTGCTGCGCCGTTCTTGATTTTGGAGAACCGCACGTTGGTGACGGCGATGTCTTCACTCACCTGAGCCTGCTGCTCTTCATAGGAGATCGCGACAGATTTCAGGGTGCTGCCATCTTTCACATAGACGTTGTTCGCGCCGTGAACCGGGTTCACCACGCCGCTCTCATCTTTAACACCGACGCGAACATCGCTGTGCGCGGCGTTGATTGCCTGCGCCAGGTCATAAGACCACTGGCTTGCCTGACCCTGGGAAGCAGAAGAGATGGTCAGCTGGGTGCGCATGGAGACCACTTCGCCATTGGCATCAAAGAAGCGGGCAATCACTTTATCGCCTGCATTGACGTTATTACCGGCGATCTGGCCGCTCAGGGTTTTCGTCCACTCGGAGACCTGAGCCGGGGTTTCGTCAGGGGTCACATTGCCGCCGTTACCGAAATCAACGTCGATAGCCTGGTAGAAGCTGTTAGTGGTATCGGCAATTTCCCATACCGCGTAAATAACCTGGTAGCCGGTACGCTGTGGCACATTACAGGTCATTTCCTGACGCTGAGCCGGAGCCTGGCCATTACCATTTACGGTACAGAATGGGGTGGATTCAAATTGATCGCGGGTCAGCGGTTTATTTGGATTCCAGTCTTGTTTGGTAATATACCAACGCCAGTTGGTGGTTTTATGCGGAGCAGTATGATACCAGGTGAAGGTATTTTTACCGGCGGTAATTGGGGTCTTAGTCCAGGCGTTCAGGCTCTGGCGATCGAGCTGAGAATATCGGGCAATACCGGCGCTTGCCAGCTGTCCATCCGGTGGCAGAGCGCCAGTCGGGAAGCCGGAGGTGCGTTCAACACTCTGTGGTTCCCATTGTACGGAACCACAATCAATATTTTTACCAAGCTTACACATATAAGCGCGGCTGGCCGGAGATTCAACATATCCATGCGCTAAAGCCGATGAAGCAACCGTGAGTGTGGCAAGTGCCAACGCAATTTTAGACAGTTTCATTTTTTATTCCATTAAAAGGGATCAATAATTTCGGGGCAGGGTTAGTTTCCCCAGGAATAAAAAATTAATCATTTCAATCGGCGATGAAAAATAATGGTGAAAATACTTGAAGTCTATTTCCGGCTGTGTATTAAGAAAATAAAAAAGGCAGCCCAGGCTGCCTTTTGCATATCAAAATCAACTATTAGCGGCGCACGGCAATCGCTTCGATTTCGATTTTCACATCTTTTGGCAGACGTGCCACTTCCACGCATGAGCGCGCCGGGAAGCTGGCGTTATGCTCGGTGAAGAAGGCTTCGTAGGTGGCGTTGACGGTGGCGAAGTCGTTGAGATCTTTTACGAATACCGTTGTCTTAACGATATCGCCCACTTTCAGGCCAGCGGATTCAACGATCGCTTTGACGTTTTCCAGCGACTGGCGCGCCTGAGCGGAGACATCTTCTGGCACATCACCGGTTTTTGGGTTCACCGGGATCTGGCCGGAGGTGATGATCATGCTGCCAAGATCAACGCCCTGAACGTAAGGGCCAATAGCTGCAGGTGCATTTTCCGTCGCGAGTTCTTTGGTCATGATTTCTCCTGAATAAATACAAATAGTCCCGGCCATTATAGAAAGCCAGACATGCATTGCCACCTCAATTAGTTGGCCAGCACCACATTATGCGAAAACTCTTTTTCACAATATTTGCATTTAAGTGCGATATCATCCGCGCGTTTTTTCACTGCAAAACTGGAGTTTACCGGCTCAGCATGGCTGATGCAGTTGCTGTTCGGGCAGACCAGCACGCTTTCAATGCGCTCCGGCAGGCTGGGGCGCGATTTGCCCACCACTTCGTAGTCGTCAATGCGGTTAACGGTCGCTTCCGGGGCATAGAGGGAGAGCTGGTTTACCTGCTCGTCGGTCAGGAAGGTGTTCTCAATTTTAATCAGATCTTTGCGGCCCATCTCGCCGGAGGGCAGGTTCAGGCCGATGGTGATGCGCTGGTCGGTTTCGGTCAGTTTGAACAGGGTCAGCAGCTTAAAGCCCACCTGCGCAGGGATGTGGTCAATTACGGTGCCGCGCTTGATGGCTTCGACCTGGAGTTTGTTATCGTGTGTCATTGTCATTTCCCCTTACAGAGCTAAATCGCGATTCAGAACCAGTGCCAGTATCGCCTGACGGGCGAAGATGCCGTTTCCGGCCTGCTGGAAGTACCAGGCGTGCGGCGTCTTATCGACATCGGTGGTGATCTCATCGATGCGCGGCAGCGGGTGCAGCACCTTCATGTTGCTGCGAGCGCCTTCGAGGTCGCTGGCGCGCAGGACGAACTGCGCCTTCACGTTGGCGTACTCCGACGGATCCAGGCGCTCTTTCTGCACGCGGGTCATATAGAGAATATCCACGTCGCCCATCACCTCTTCGATGCTGGCGTGCAGGCTCCACTGAATCTTTTTCTCATCGAGCATATCGAGGATGTACTGCGGCATCGCCAGCGCGTCCGGGGCGATAAAGTAGAAGCGGTTGCCGTTGAACTTCGCCAGCGCCTGGGTCAGGGAGTGGACGGTACGGCCATATTTCAGGTCGCCGACCATGGCGATGTTCAGCTTCTCCAGGCGGCCCTGGGTCTCCTGAATGGTAAACAGATCCAGCAGGGTCTGGGTGGGATGCTGGTTGGCGCCATCACCGGCGTTCAACACCGGAACACCGCCGGAAAACTCGGTCGCCAGGCGGGCTGCACCCTCCTGAGGATGGCGCATGACGATGGCGTCAACGTAGGTGCTGATGACCGAGATAGTGTCCGCCAGGGTTTCGCCTTTTTTGCCGAGCGAGGTGTTGCTGCTGTCGGAGAAGCCCACCACGCTGGCGCCCAGGCGGTGGATAGAGGTCTCAAACGACAGGCGGGTACGGGTGGAGGCTTCGAAGAAGCAGCTGGCGATCACCTTGTGCTTCAGCAGCTCCGGTTGTGGATTGGCTTTCAGTTTTGCCGCGGTTGCCAGAACCAGCTCCAGCTCTTCACGGCTGAGGTCGTTGATGGAAATGATGTGTTTTTGATAAAGCGGATTCATTTTTATCTCCTGACGCCGGGCAAAAAAAAGCCCCTCAAATGAGGGGCTTCTGGAATAGGGATCGCAACGGGAAGAAAAACAGCAGGCCAGCGTCTGCTTTAAGACGCGCTGGGGCACTCTGTCGAACATGTTTGAGCATGCTTCCTCCTGGCAAATTGTGGGGCATTATACGCAGCCTGACCCGCGGATCAAGCGAATAATGCACACTTTACGCAGCGAAAACGGTTGGGCGTGCATGGTTATGCGCAAGTGCAAATCCCGGGCAAAAAGTGGTGGTATGGCAGCTAAAATTCTCGTATAAAAGTTTAAAATGAAACGTTGTTTTATATTGAGGATTACATCATGATCGTTGGCAACATCCACAACCTCCAGACCTGGCTGCCGCAAGAGCTGCGCCAGGCAATCGAACACGTTAAAACCCATGTGTCCGATGCTACCCCGACCGGTAAACATGATATCGACGGCAATAACCTGTTTTACCTGGTTTCCGAAGATATGACCCAGCCCTTCGCCGAGCGTCGCGCCGAGTACCACGCCCGTTATCTGGATATCCAGATCGTGCTGAAAGGCCAGGAAGGGATGACCTTCAGCACCCTGCCAAACGGCACGCCTGAGACCGACTGGCTGGCGGATAAAGATATCGCTTTCCTGCCGGAAGGCGAGCAGGAGAAAACCGTGGTGCTGAGCGAAGGCGATTTCGTGGTCTTCTATCCCGGCGAAGTCCACAAGCCGCTGTGCGCGGTGGGCAACCCGGCGCAGGTGCGCAAAGTGGTTGTGAAGATGCTGGTGGCCTGACGCCTTTCCCCTCTCCCGTCGGGAGAGGGAGTTTCATCCTTTCATTCCGTTCTGTGATCAAGCTTAAAAAACCGACACACCCTCGTGTTACCTGATTGTCCTTCGCTTTCTTCGCGTTCTAGTATAAAAGTTAAATAAACGAACGCTGTTCTATAATGTAGAACAAAATGAGTCAGCAAGGAGTTATCATGCAGCAGACCGTGCAGTTCTCAGGCATTATTCCCCCTGTCTCCACTATCTTCACCGCCGACGGCAGGCTGGATGAGCAGGGCAGCGCCGCGCTTATCGACCACATGATCGATGCCGGGGTCGATGGCCTGTTCTTTTTAGGCAGCGGCGGGGAGTTTTCCCAGCTCAACACCGCAGAGCGCAAAGCGATCGCCGAATTCGCCATCGCCCACGTGAACGGTCGTGTGCCGGTGCTGATCGGTACCGGGGGCACCAACGCCCGGGAAACCATCGAGCTGAGCCAGCATGCCCAGCAGGCCGGTGCCGACGGCATCGTGGTGATCAATCCCTATTACTGGAAAGTGTCGGAAGCGAACCTGATCCGCTACTTTGAGCAGGTGGCCGACAGCGTTACGCTGCCGGTGATCCTCTATAACTTCCCGGCCCTGACCGGGCAGGATCTGACCCCGCAGTTGGTTAAAACCCTGGTGGACTCCCGGGCCAATATCGTGGGCATTAAAGACACCATCGACTCGGTGGCCCATCTGCGCAGCATGGTCCTCACCGTCAAAGCGGCGCACCCGCAGTTCGTGGTGCTGTGCGGTTACGACGATCACCTCTTCAACACCCTGCTGCTGGGGGGCGACGGGGCGATTTCCGCCAGCGGTAACTTTGCCCCGCAGGTGTCAGTCAACCTGTTGCAGGCCTTCCGCGACGGGGAGCTGGCCCGGGCAGCGCAGTATCATCAGACTCTGCTGCAAATTCCGCAGATGTATCAGCTGGATACGCCGTTTGTGAACGTGATCAAAGAGGCGATCTCCCTGTGCGTGCGCCCGGTCTCCACCCACGTGCTGCCGCCTGCCGGGCCGCTGGATGAGGCGCGCAAGGCGCAGCTGAAAACGCTGCTGCAACAGCTCAAGCTCTGCTGAACCGGAAGGTCACGATGTCGATAGAAACCATTTTTACCCCGCAGGATGACGCCTTCTATTCGGTGATCACCCACGCGGCGGGGCCGCAGGGGGCGCTGCCCCTGACCCCGCAGCTGCTGATGGAATCCCCCAGCGGCAATCTGTTTGGCATGACGCAGAACGCCGGGATGGGCTGGGATGCCAATAAACTCACCGGCAAAGAGGTGCTGATTATCGGCACCCAGGGCGGGATCCGCGCGGGCGATGGCCGCCCGGTGGCGCTGGGTTACCACACCGGTCACTGGGAGATTGGCCTGCAGATGCAGGCGGCGGCAAAAGAGATCACCCGCAACGGCGGAATACCCTTTGCCGCCTTTGTCAGCGACCCGTGTGATGGCCGCTCCCAGGGCACCCACGGTATGTTTGACTCCCTGCCGTACCGCAACGATGCGGCGATCGTCTTTCGTCGTCTGATCCGCTCCCTGCCCACGCGCCGGGCGGTGATTGGCGTCGCCACCTGCGACAAAGGGCTGCCTGCCACCATGATCGCCCTGGCCGCGATGCATACCCTGCCGACCATTCTGGTGCCGGGCGGGGCCACGCTGCCGCCAACCTTCGGCGAAGATGCCGGCAAGGTGCAGACCATCGGGGCGCGTTACGCCAACCATGAACTCTCGTTGCAGGAGGCTGCCGAGCTGGGCTGCCGCGCCTGCGCCACACCGGGCGGCGGCTGTCAGTTTCTCGGCACGGCGGGCACCTCCCAGGTGGTGGCCGAAGCCTTAGGCCTGGCGCTGCCTCATTCGGCGCTGGCCCCGTCAGGGCAGGACGTGTGGCTGGAGATCTCCCGCCAGTCCGCGCGGGCGGTGATCGCGCTGGATAATCGCGGCATCACCACCCGCGATATCCTCACCGATAAAGCGATTGAAAACGCGATGGTGATCCACGCCGCGTTCGGCGGCTCCACCAATCTGCTGCTGCACATCCCCGCCATTGCCCACGCGGCGGGCTGCACTATTCCGGACGTGGAGCACTGGACGCGCATCAACCGCAAGGTGCCGCGGCTGGTGAGCGTATTGCCGAATGGGCCGGATTACCACCCGACGGTGCGGGCGTTCCTCGCGGGCGGCGTGCCGGAGGTGATGCTCCATCTGCGCGATCTCGGTCTGCTGCATCTGGATGCCATGACCGTCACCGGCCAGACCGTCGGGGAAAACCTCGACTGGTGGCAGAGCTCTGAGCGGCGGGAACGCTTCCGCCAGTGCCTGCGCGAGCAGGACGGCGTCGATCCTGACGACGTGATCCTGCCGCCGGCGCGCGCGAAAGCCCGTGGACTGACCTCCACGGTGGCCTTCCCGGTGGGCAACATCGCGCCGGAGGGATCGGTGATCAAAGCCACGGCCATCGACCCGTCGGTGGTGGGTGAGGATGGCGTTTACCGTCATACCGGCCGGGCGCGGGTGTTCGTCTCGGAAGCCCGGGCGATCAAGGCGATCAAAAACGGCGAGATCGCCCAGGGCGACATCATGGTGGTGATCGGCGGCGGGCCGTCCGGCACCGGCATGGAGGAGACCTACCAGCTCACCTCGGCGCTGAAGCATGTTTCCTGGGGTAAAACGGTCTCGCTGATCACCGATGCCCGCTTCTCGGGTGTCTCCACCGGGGCCTGTTTTGGGCATGTGGCGCCCGAAGCGCTGGCCGGTGGGCCGATTGGCAAACTGCGCGATAACGACATCATTGAGATTATGGTGGACCGCCTTACCCTGACCGGCAGCGTGAACTTTATCGGCACGCCACTGGCGCCGCTCACCCCGGAAGAGGGGGCCATTGAACTGGCACGTCGCCAGCCGCATCCGGACCTGCATGCCCATGAATTTTTACCCGACGATACGCGCCTGTGGGCGGCATTACAGTCGGTGAGCGGCGGCACCTGGAAAGGGTGTATTTACGATACGGATAAAATTATCGAGGTTATTAACGCCGGTAAAAAAGCGCTCGGTCTTTAATTATATTTATCGCTCTTGTCGTCTACGGAAAATATTCCGTGGACGGCTTTTTCATGCCTGCTATTTATTTATTTTTACGCTTTTAAAACAGCCATTTGATATATATCGAGCAGTGTCACAAAAGCAAAATAACGTAATTCAGAAATAAGATATGGCCATTGCTGATAAATTAATCAGCTTATTACACTCTATTAACACGTTGTTGTGAATTCAGCACACTAAATAAGGGTGTATTTCTGATGATGCCATTAACCATGAAAGATAAAATTGGCTACGGGCTGGGTGACACCGCCTGCGGCTTTGTCTGGCAGGCGACCATGTTCCTGCTCGCCTATTTCTACACCGATGTGTTTGGTTTATCCGCCGGGATTATGGGCACGCTGTTTCTCGTCTCCCGCGTGCTGGACGCGGTGACCGACCCGCTGATGGGGCTGCTGGTGGACCGCACCCGCACCCGTTACGGCCAGTTCCGCCCGTTCCTGCTGTGGGGCGCGATCCCGTTTGGCCTCGTCTGCATGCTCACCTTCTACACCCCGGATTTCTCGGCCAACGGCAAAGTGATTTACGCCTGCGTCACCTACATCCTGTTGACCCTGGTCTACACCTTCGTCAACGTGCCCTATTGCGCCATGCCGGGGGTGATCACCGCCGATCCGAAGGAGCGCCATGCCATGCAGTCCTGGCGTTTCTTCCTCGCCGCGGCGGGATCGCTGGCGATCAGCGGCATTGCCCTGCCGCTGGTGGGGATCATCGGGAAAGGCAACGAGCAGCTGGGGTACTTCGGCGCGATGTGCGTGCTGGGGCTTTGCGGCGTGGTGCTGCTGTTGGTCTGCTTCTTCACCACCAAAGAGCGCTACACCTTTGAGGTGCAGCCGGGATCGTCGGTGGCGAAAGATCTGAAGCTGCTGCTGGGCAATAGCCAGTGGCGGATCATGTGCGCCTTCAAAATGATGGCCACCTGTTCCAACGTGGTGCGCGGCGGGGCGACGCTCTACTTTGTGAAATATGTGATGGATCATCCGGAGCTGGCGACCCAGTTCCTGCTCTACGGCAGCATCGCCACCATGTTTGGCTCGCTCTGTTCTTCCCGTCTGCTGGGCCGTTTCGACCGGGTGAAGGCCTTCAAGTGGATCATCGTCGCTTACTCCCTCATCAGCCTGCTGATCTTCTTCACCCCGGCCGAGCATATCGCCCTGATCTTTGCCCTCAACATCGTGTTCCTGTTTGTCTTTAACACCACCACGCCGCTGCAGTGGCTGATGGCCTCCGACGTGGTGGATTACGAGGAGAGCCGCAGCGGCCGTCGTCTGGACGGGCTGGTGTTCTCCACCTACCTGTTCAGCCTGAAGATCGGCCTGGCGATTGGCGGCGCGGTGGTGGGCTGGATCCTGGCATACGTGAACTACTCCGCCAGCAGCAGCGTGCAGCCGGTAGAGGTGCTCACCACCATCAAAATTCTGTTCTGCGTGGTGCCGGTGGCGCTCTACGTGGGCATGTTCATCATGCTGTCGTTTTACAAACTCACCGATGCGCGAGTGGAGGCCATCAGCCAGCAGTTACTCAAGCATCGCGCGGCGCAGGGCGAAGCCATTCCCGCCGCGGCAACGGCAGCATCTCATTAAGGAGGAGGCTCTATGTACACCATTACCAACCCGATTCTGACCGGCTTTAACCCCGACCCGTCGATGTGTCGCCAGGGCGAGGATTACTACATTGCCACCTCCACCTTCGAGTGGTTCCCGGGCGTGCGCATCTACCACTCCCGGGATCTGAAGAACTGGCGGCTGGTAAGCACCCCGCTGGATCGCGTGTCGATGCTGGACATGAAGGGCAACCCGGACTCCGGCGGCATCTGGGCGCCGTGCCTGAGCTACGCCGACGGGCAGTTCTGGCTGCTCTATACCGATGTGAAGATTGTCGACTCCCCGTGGAAAAACGGGCGCAACTTCCTGGTCACCGCCCCCTCCATCGAGGGGCCATGGAGCGAGCCGATTCCGATGGGTAATGGCGGGTTCGATCCGTCGCTATTCCACGATGACGATGGCCGAAAATACTACATCTACCGCCCGTGGGGGCCGCGCCACCACAGCAACCCGCATAACACCATCGTGATGCAGGAGTACGATCCGCACACCTGCACGCTGTCGCCGGAACGCAAAACCCTCTTCACCGGCACGCCGCTCTGCTACACCGAAGGGGCGCATATCTACCGTAAGGAGGGCTGGCACTATCTGGTGGTCGCTGAAGGTGGCACAAGCTACGAGCACGCCGTCGTGGTGCTGCGTGCAAAAACCATCGACGGGCCCTACGAGCTGCACCCGGAGGTGACGATGATGACCAGCTGGCACCTGCCGGAGAACCCGCTGCAAAAAAGCGGCCACGGCTCACTGCTGCAGACCCACACCGGGGAGTGGTACATGGCCTTTCTCACCAGCCGCCCGCAGCGCCTGCCGGGCATTCCGCTGCTGGGCTCCGGCGGGCGGGGATACTGCTCCCTGGGGCGTGAGACGGGGATCGCGCGCATTGAATGGCGCGACGGCTGGCCGTACGTGGAAGGCGGCAAACATGCCCAACTGACGGTGCCTGGCCCGCAGATGACCGAGAGCCCCGCCGTGGCGCAGGCCGACTGGCGTGACGACTTCGACGGCGAGCGCCTCGACCCGGAGCTGCAGACCCTGCGCATTCCGTTCGACGACTCCCTCGGCTCCCTGCGGGCGCGTAAAGGCTTCCTGCGGCTGTATGGCAACGACTCACTTAACTCAACCTTCACCCAGTCCACGGTGGCGCGCCGCTGGCAGCACTTCACCTTCCGCGCGGAAACGCGGATGGAGTTTGCCCCGCGTCACTTCCAGCAGAGCGCGGGCTTGACCTGCTACTACAACAGCAAAAACTGGAGCTACTGTTTTGTGGACTACGAGGAGGGGCAGGGCAGAACCCTGAAGGTGATCCAGCTCGACCACAATGTGCCGTCATGGCCGCTGCACGAGCAGCCCATCCCGGTGCCGGATGAGGCGCAGAGCATATGGTTGCGGGTGGATGTCGATCGTCTGGTCTACCGCTACAGCTATTCGTTTGACGGGGAGCAGTGGCACACCGTGCCGGTGACGTACGAGGCGTGGAAGCTGTCGGATGACTATATCGGCGGGCGCGGCTTCTTTACCGGCGCGTTTGTGGGGCTGCACTGCGAGGACATCAGCGGTGACGGCTGCCACGCCGACTTCGACTACTTCACTTACGAGCCGGTATAACGGCTCAGGCCGGGTAGCCCAGCGCGCGTGAGAGCTGGCGCCCGGCCTCCTGCAACTGCTCGCGGAAGCGGGCCAGCTCCTCGTCGTCCACCCGGGAGGTTAAGGTGGAGAGGCTCAGGGCGGCAATGACCCGGGACTCGTGGTTACGCACCGGGACCGACACGCAGCGCACCCCCTGTTCGTTCTCTTCGCTGTCCAGGGCATAACCCTGCTCGCGGGTCTGCGCCAGCGCGGCCAGCAGCGCCTCGCGGGAGGCCAGGGTCGCCGGGGTAAAGGTGGTGTAGTGATAGCCTTCCAGCAGGGTATTCAGCTCGGTCTCGCTCAGCCAGGCGATCAGCACTTTGCCGATGGCGGTGGCATGCACCGGCAGGCGACGGCCAATGCGCGAGTAGGCGATGGCCGCCAGTTTGCCTTCGATCTTCTCGATATAGACCCCTTCGCGCCCGTCCAGAATGCCCAGATGGGTGGTCTGCCCGGTACGCTCCGACAGCGCCGTGAGGAAGTGCTTCGCTTTCTGGCGGATATCCATGGTGCTCACCACGAAGTGACCGCGCTCAACCAGCTTCATGCCGGGACGATACTTACCGTTCTCCGGGTTCTGATCGATATAGCCGTGCAGTTGCAGGGTTTTGAGAAGCGAGTGGAGCGTGCTCTTGCTCAGGCCCATCTGTTTACTGATGTCGGTGATTTTAAGTTCCGTCGCCTGTTCGTTAAACAGATCGAGGATCTGTAAGGCACGTTCAACAGATTGAATAATAGGCATAAGATCGGCATATCCGCGCTGGAATTAAGGCAAAAAAGTACCCTGTTTACGCTGAAAAATCAATCGACCGGGGAGGCGGGAGCGCTATTCCTCTCACTATTCGTGGCGGTTAAATTTGACTTAAGGGAATATTGAGGCTTATTGACTATCTTTGAAAGAATAGGCTGTACCTATTATCGCATTTTAATTGTTCTTTTACACTTATTGATCGTATGGCTTTCCGCTTTTCGCATAGTTCGTTAAAGGTATTTTGATGACCGCATCTAAAACATGGATCACTTTGGGTACGATTGCCAGTCCGGCCACAGGAACATTATTTTCGAAAATTCTTACGCAGCATAATCATAAATATATTCTCTGGTATAACGGAGAGCGGCTTTTTAAACCTGGCGATCAAATAAAAGTATTATATAACCGTCTATTCGTGAATGACGAGCTATGCGATATTCATATTCTGCAAATTGATAAATACAGCCACACCCTGTGGCGCGTGATGCACAATATGTCCAGATGCCCCGGCCATCGCGACCCGGAGAGTAAACAATGCGATGCCCCGGTAAAATGTATTTTTAAAAAGTGCCCTTACGGTAAGGTGCGGGTAACAGCAAATTAATTTCCTGAACAGATAATTTGAAAAGCAGGAGGGCCAAAACCCTCCCGTTATTTAAACGCAACCGTTATTCACCCAGGGTCGCAACCATCACCGCTTTAATGGTATGCATTCGGTTCTCTGCCTGGTCAAATACAATACTTGCCGCCGATTCAAATACCTCGTCCGTCACTTCCATTCCGCCATGCAGATCGAATTCCTTCGCCATCTGCTGACCCAGCGTAGTCTGGTCGTCGTGGAACGCCGGCAGACAGTGCAGGAACTTGACATCCGGGTTACCCGTCAGCGCCATCATCTGGCTGTTCACCTGATAGCCACGCAGCAGGGCGATACGCTCGGCCCACTTCTCTTTGGCTTCGCCCATCGACACCCACACGTCGGTGTAGATAAAGTCCGCGCCCTTCACGCCCGCCGCGACATCTTCGGTGAGGGTGATTTTGCCGCCGTTCTTTTCTGCCAGCGCGCTGCACTCCGCCACCAGGCGCTCTTCCGGCCAGCAGGCTTTGGGTGCCACCAGGCGCAGATCCAGCCCGGTCAGCGCGGCTGCTTCCAGCATCGAGTTACCCATGTTGTTACGCGCATCGCCGGTATAGACCAGCACCATCTCGTTGAACGCCTTGCCCGGCAGATGTTCCTGCATGGTGAGCAGGTCCGCCAGCAGCTGGGTGGGATGGAACTCGTTGGTCAGCCCGTTCCACACCGGCACCCCGGCAAATTCCGCCAGGGTTTCAACAACCTCCTGGCCGTGGCCGCGATACTGAATGCCGTCGTACATCCGGCCCAGCACCCGCGCGGTATCTTTAATTGACTCTTTATGCCCAATCTGGCTGCCGCTCGGCCCGAGATAAGTGACGCGTGCGCCCTGGTCAAATGCGGCAACTTCGAAAGAGCATCGGGTACGGGTTGAGTCTTTTTCGAAGATGAGCGCGATGTTTTTGCCAGTAAGCTTCTGTACT
The DNA here is from genome assembly GCF_002902985.1 of Leclercia sp. LSNIH1. Taxonomy (NCBI): domain Bacteria; kingdom Pseudomonadati; phylum Pseudomonadota; class Gammaproteobacteria; order Enterobacterales; family Enterobacteriaceae; genus Leclercia; species Leclercia sp. LSNIH1. The sequence continues at coordinate 1,466,128 of NZ_CP026167.1, forward strand.
TCAGTCCCTTTTTTCTTATCGGACTTCAGCTGTGCTGACAGGGCAAGCAGAGAGGTGAGCTGTGCAGGGGTAAAATCGAGCAATTTCAGGAAATGTTTTTTATACAGTTCAGACATTTTATCCTCACATGGCAAAGGCCACTTATTGAATTAAAATTCACTTTATCTGTATCAATATTCACTTGCAACCCCGTTGCACAAATCTTTCTTACAAAGGTGGAGGCAAACACATCCGTGTGTGAAAATAGAAGTATCTGCCGCACTTTAAAGAGGAACGAGCCATGGCAAACCCAGAACTGCTGGAAGAACAGCGCGAAGAGACGCGACTGATTATTGAAGAACTGCTGGAAGATGGCAGCGATCCGGATGCGCTCTACACCATCGAGCACCATTTCTCTGCGGATGATTTCGAAGCGCTGGAGAAACTGGCGGTGGAAGCGTTCCGTCTGGGTTATGAAGTGACCGAGCCGGAAGAGCTGGAAGTGGAAGAGGGCGACACCGTCATCTGCTGCGATATCCTGAGCGAAGGCGCGCTGAAGGCAGAGCTGATCGACGCCCAGGTTGAACAGCTGATGAACCTGGCCGAGAAGTTTGAAGTGGAATACGACGGCTGGGGCACCTACTTCGAAGATCCGAACGGCGAAGAGGGTGACGAAGACGACGAAGATTTCATTGATGAAGATGACGACGGCGTGCGTCACTGATTGATTCAGCGGTGGCCTTTGCCACCGCTTTTCCAGGTACAAAAATGGATTACCCGCATATACTCGCCCCTGTTCTCAACTTCCTCCAGTGCCCGACCCCGCAAGCATGGATTGATCAAGCCCGCGACCCGGCGAACCTGCCGCTGCTGCTCACCGACCATATGGTGTGCGAGCTCAAAGCCGCCCAGACTGCGCTGTTATTAGTGCGTAAATACGTCGCCGACGAGAGCGGGGCCGACGCGCTGCTCGAGTGGCTCAAGCCCTATGAAGCCTTTACCTTCCGCGAAGGCCCGGAGCCGGACTTTGTCGCCCTGCATAAGCAGATTGGCAAAAGCGTGATGCCGAAGACCGACGACCCCTGGGGCCAGGCGCTCATCGACAGCATGGTGCTGCTGATTAAAGAGGAGCTGCACCACTTCTGGCAGGTGCGCGAGGCGATGCTGACCCGCAACATCCCCTACGTCAAAATCACCGCCAGCCGCTACGCCAAAGGGATGCTGAAAGCCGTGCGCACCCACGAGCCGCTGACGCTGATCGACAAGCTCATCTGCGGGGCCTATATCGAAGCCCGCTCCTGCGAACGCTTCGCCGCGCTGGCGCCGTTCCTCGACGAGGAGTTGCAGAAGTTTTACCTGTCGCTGCTGCGCTCTGAGGCGCGGCATTATCAGGACTATCTGACCCTTGCCCAACAGGTCAGCGACGAGGATATCTCTCCCCGGATACAGCTTTTTGGTGAAATTGAAGCCACACTTATCTCAACACCGGATAACGAGTTTCGCTTCCATAGCGGCGTGCCGGTGTAAACCGGCATAGCTAAAGGATTAAGGATGCGTAACGATGAGAAGAGCGTGGACACCTATAGTCGCAGTGGCAGTTATCTCCGCAGCAGTAGCCTTCTGGGTTTATTACGACAAGCAACGCCTGCAGAACACGCCCGAACACCGGCTTGATACCACCCTTAACGCCATGCCCTCCTGGCAGGTGCTGAAAGAGCAGGACCCCCGATTTGTGGCACGTATTCGCGAGCAGATCCTCACTATGCAAAAGGCGGGCGATTCTGAGCAGGACATTATTGACGTGGTCCAGCCGCAGATCCTTAGCCTGCAGATGTCGCGCCTGCAATACGCCCCCGACGCGAATGCGGTGGCGTATATGAAGATCAACATGGAGCAGACCGCCGCCATTCAGAAGGTGAGTGACGACGCCTGTTTTCGTTTCCTGTTTCCGGGCGTGAAGGGGGGCATCAACCCGATGCGGGTGCTGGATAAAGATATGATGCAGCGCCGCATGCAGGCCGACGCTGAGATGATGCGCGCGGGCTGGAGTAACGATCGTCACACCGTGACCCCGGAAGAACATGCTGCCGCGGTAGAGGATGTGCGCCCGATTATGCAGGAACTTACTGTTCACTACGGCAAGGATATCCAGCTGCTGGTGATGCCGGAGAACGCGGTGGGCAAAGAGAAGCTTACCTGCGAGATGGTGCAGGCGATGTGGGGCAAGGTGCTGAAGCTGCCGGAGCAGAAGGCGGCGAGGGTGATTCGGATGGCGGTAACGGAACTGGATTGACGGAGGCGCTGGTTTTTTGGGCACTTAACGCGGTTTAGCGCGTCGCCGCTTGCATGGCGGCGCGCGACAGGTATAATCCACAACGTTTCCGCATCCCCTTCAGTGCCGAAGTGGCGAAATCGGTAGACGCAGTTGATTCAAAATCAACCGTAGAAATACGTGCCGGTTCGAGTCCGGCCTTCGGCATTCAACACAAAGTTTTCATATAAAACAGAGAGTTAGAGTAAAAGCTCTGCCTTTCTTGCCTGTGTTTTTTGCTTGAATAATGTCACCAACGATTGCCGCTGTGTTTGGTAGTGGCTTTTGGGATGTTATCACGCAGCGGCAGGTAGTTTCCAGGCTCAACCCTGTACAAAACGTGAACGGTCAGCACTGACGACATAAAATTATGTCGCTGGTCTATCTGTTGCGTTTTTCCTTTGAAGCCGGAAGACGCCGCCAGCGTCTCTAATCCTTTTCCCATAACCCTTGTCAATGTGGCTCGCGCTTCGTGCGGCGCTCTATGATGCAACACCTTGTGAAAGGTCGCAGAGAATAAACAGGCGTAATGTTGGGAAGACTAACCGGATCGGGAAAGAATCCGGCTCTGCCACGGTTTCAGCCACCGGATCACAACGGCTACCTGATAAGAGGCCATGACAAGGCATCATCATTCCCGCGAGGGGATCACATATGGCTCGTTCTTCCCTGTGAAGGGAAAAGAGCTAACTGCGGATGTCGCTTCGCTCCGCCTCTCCTTATGTGCCCAACACGGCACGTAAAGGTCACTTATTGCCTTCGGCACCATTTGGTAGGGTATTTTTGCATCTGGATTTGTCACTGCGATTTTCTGTAGCCTGCCTTTGTGGCCCCAGTGTGAGGGCAGATCTGGAGGTAATCATGGCGAAGAATGCAGCAGCAACCAAACGCAACAACCGTAAAATTCACGCTCGTAAGTTTCTGGCGACACCAGAGGGCAAAGCATGGCTTGAACGGAAGAAGGCAGAAGAGGCTGAGTTGAAAATGGTCTCGGAGGCCCGGAAATTTATCTGATATCAGCCAACCACAAAGGAGCCGGCCATGCCCCTGTGCTCGTTTAAACTGCTGCTGTACAACTGATGATACGCCTAAAGGGGTTGATCGCTGGATGTACCATCACGACACTTTATGGTTGCTATTACCTTTTTTCTTCTTCCGCTCGATGTTTGCTAAAACTTTTTCTATCCATTTAGGCTCATCTTCGAGATCTGAATAGTAGCAATACTCTGGAACAGCTTTCCAGAATGCAGTTATTGCATCAGCAAATTCAACAAACTGCTCTTCCGTGACCTGCAAATCATCATGAACAGGGATAGTTTGCCAATCTTTAACACCGGTAGGATGAGGATAATACTCAGGATGGGTTAACGATAAGGTTTGATGAGAATCTCCATCACCATGCTTGTAAACGTTCACGACCAGGTTGCAGGCTTTGAGCTTTTCCCCGTATACAGTTCCATTGATTTTGAGTCCAATCCATTCAAGAAAATCAATCAGTTGATTGAAGGTGAAATTCCAGATCATTGGAATGATAATTTCTTCTTTGCACCAGTTACTTAGCTGCTTGATAGTATGTTTTCGCAACATTTTATCAAACTGGTGGTACATCCCTGCTGTTACCGCCAAAAGCACACTATTTTGCATCTCCATCAGTGACCACGCATAACTTACTCCTTCATGATAAGCCTGCTCGTAGGCTTCTGAGGGGTCGTCGTAGTCGGGGTTAAAGTATTGCGCTGATGCTTTCAGAAATTGCTCTTCTCGCTGTTCTGCTTCTTGATCAAGATCTCCGAACTGAGAGAGAAGCCGCCGCCTTGCCTCAGAAACGTAAAATTCATGAGGTTCAAGAAAGTATGGAAGATCGGCTCTGGCTAGCCAGTAGGTAACAAAATTTTCTGTAGACATACATTTCCCTAATGGAGCGATAGACATTTTGAGGTTATGTTATCTTCGGTGAGGGTTAAAATCCTTAACTGATGCTGTGGAATTGTCATTTGGTTTGAAATGCGGTAGAAGGATAAAATTTGCACTGTGCGCTTTAATGGAAACATCCATAAAATGAGGTGGTTATGAGTGAGCGCTACGAATTCTTACCAGGTTGTTTCCTGACAGTTTCAATCTCTTCGGGATACTTTACAGTCATCCTTGCTGGCTCGCTTCCTCCTGATGCCCCAGGTTCTGTTCTTGCTGATAATGTCGAACAAGTAATAGGTGTACTCGATGCATACTTTCAATTGACTTACTCGCAGCGTCAAAGCATTGCTGAATACCTTAGCTCTCAGGGGATGGAACTTTGAAAGAATGGCTGTTTGATGTGGATAATTTGACCATGCTTGCTGCATGGGCTGGATTTTTACTATCGATATTCCAGTTATTAAAATCAAGAACATCTATTCGGCTTTTCTTGGGGTGTGATCGGGATGAGGACAGAATATACGTTTCCAACAAGAGTGCTCACGATGTGACATTAAGTTCAGCTGGTGTAGTTACTGCCAGCGGACGCCTTAGCGATAGTTCGAACGAATATTGCGACGAATACATGATCAGCCCGATGTTGCCGCGTCGATTGAAAGCCCGTGATGAAATGATCCTGGTAGTGCCATTCATCAACAAGGCTCACCATAACAAGATGCATCATCGCGGAGGGGTGTACGTGACTACATCTGACGGGAAACTGTTCAGTGATGTTAGTTGGCTGCGCCGTCGTTGGTGGTGGTTGTTGTCAGTGATTTTGCGCGATACTAAACGGTGATTCCTGATGACTCCCTCATCTTGGAACTGACCAACGAAGACGGGGCCATCATTAGCCCCGTTGCATTGCTTATGAATGCCTACCGCAGCGCCTCAAGCCACGCCAGCAACTGGCGCAACTGTTGCCCGGTCATCGCCGGGATTTTAACCGCCTGACCGGCTTCGATGTTGCTCAGCGTCACGTAACTAAATGAATAGATAGAATTTTCATAACGGCAAAGCGTCTTGCCGTTGGCTGTCTCCTCTTGTTCAGTGAGTTGCATCGTGATCCGTCCGGCGTGTGCTGGCTGACATGCCAGCAGGGCCAAAACTGTTAACACTGATGTTGTGCATTTTTTCATCATTACCATTCCTCCCCGAGAGAATATTCTCCCGCTAATGTGTCAGCCGTCTCCTGCGTGAACCCGATGTAAAACAGGGTCGAAGCCGGGTTGGCCTGGCCCAACAACTTTGTGATGTGCTCCAGCGGTGCGCCGTTCTCAAAGAGAATGCGGCCTTTGCTCTTGCGTGGAGTATGACTTCCCACATCCTGGAAACCTGCACGGCGTCCGCACTTGCCGTACTCCGTCAGCACTGCGTTGTGTGAAACTGGCTTACCCTTCGATCTCAGATCAGAAAGGCTGAATATGTAGTCACCGAATTTTGGGCGGTCTGCTGCTTCTTCCCGGCGAGCTTGGACTATGGAGCGCATAGCCGGGGTAATGGCGACCTTATGAATTTTCCCCGTCTTCTCCTGCTTTATAGAAAGATGCGTCTTACCCTCCGCGAACTGATCCCACGTCAATTTGACGGCGTCACCGAACCGAAGAGCGCTTTCAAATTGCATCGCCCAGAGGCAGCGAAACAGGTTCGTCTTTTTGTTCTTTGCTAACTCCGCGCTGACTGCTTTCACTTCGTCGGCGGTTTTCAACGCGACCATTGCGTTACCCATATTCTCCCCTTGCCGCCGTGCGGCTCTGAATCTTTCAAGGGATGTATTTTTGATCAAAAACAGTAACATGGAAAGTGCTTTAATTTAATAATCGCACGAAATGATCAAAAAATGGGCGCAGGTTGTACACAAGGAATGTTCATGCAAACACCTACCCGCCCGCCGGGGAGAATCACCAATATGAGGTCATGCCGTAAGCTGGCTGGGAAATATCACGCCCCCTCGCGGGGCGCTGGTCAAAGTGGCCCGTCTTTTGTGTGTCTCGTTCACGAAAATATCCCTGCACACCAACAGATCTGCTTGACGTACACTCACACCCCACGGAAAAAGTCAACAGTCTTTCGCAAATATCTTACTGGTCAGGTTATCGAGTCCCGCCCGAGTCCCGAGCACCAGATCAGAGAAGTGAATAAACCTTGCCTGATCCTGCATAAACGATGCATATAAAGGCTGTCTGATGATGTGAGCAGGCTCATCTACGTATTATCAACCACTTGGAGAGTGGAGACTGTTAGTCTTCACTTTCACGGCTTCGCTTTTCCCTCTGCCCTACGGGCCAGGTTTCCCCACCAACAAGAGGCCAGGCGCTGGCGATATGGCCCGACCTCCGGCCCTGGTCGTTGTCTTATCCCACAACAGTTCCGGCCTCAACCCTTCCACCATCCGGCAACCCTTACCACGCTTCACCAGAAACCCTTAGCGGCGTTTGCCGCCGCGATCTGAATCTTGATTACCACAATCACAGCGCCCTCCAGAGCGCGTCCCATGTGCCTGAAAATCGGGCTGAAAAGCGAGGCGATTCTCAACTTCTCTGGTTTTTGGTGAAGGAATTTTTTTTCAGTGAAATGGGGGTGTCGTGAGGTGAATCTGGTTTAGCACCGCGATGAACAGGCAAGCCACGATATCGGCAGACAGAATTGACGAAGCCGCAATTGGAGCGGCGCTCAGACCTGATCGTTATGTTTTCCACACTATCGCGGAGGTCGTGACTTGACCACTACCACGAGCGGAAATTGTCTCAGACTGACCCGGACTGGTCGAATTAGCGCGTATTTAACGGGGATTTATCTGCATTTATTTTGAGAAAAGATGCGCCAGCGCCGGAGGCATGGGTAGGAGATTTTCACTGGGAAGGGGTATACCTGTTATAACAGGTGGTCTGGGTATACCAGTTATAACAGAAGGGGGTATACCTGTTATAACAGAAAGGGGTATACCAGTTATAACCAGTAACAACTAAATCTGTAAACTAAACCCGTTAACTAAATCAACACCTTTAATAGATCATTAAAATCCTATGCGGTCTTCCCTGGCCGTGAAGACCTTACCGCAGGGCAAACGACCAACACCTTTTCGATTCCGGTTGTGACCTCCATCTCTTTCTTTCTGGTCTCTGTTCAGTCGCATACGCTCCGCGCTTCGCGATATGCATCGCCCATGCGGTGACTCGTTATCCTGTTCTGACCGAACAGGCTCGCCACCTTTTGGGCAGCAAGGGCGACAGCCCGCGCAGTAATTTGGAAACACTGTCACGAAATCGTAGATTGAGAGTCTATGGGGCCGCGAGGGGGTGGGCCGGGGTGTGATAAGCAACATCCGTGCCAACTTCATCGTATCAACCCAACCGAGGCTTCACAGGAAGCCCGTAGAGCGCTTATAACGCATCAGGTAATAGGATAGTAGCCATAACGCCTTAGAATCGCTTAGAACGCGTTCTGGAGCGTTTTAGCGTTAATCAAAAAGATCTTGACATTGAAATCAGGATTGTGCCATAGTAAGATAACGAAATCATTGCATTCTTTAATTGCGCTTGCTATTTGTAAGTATTTCTGATACAATGTTTTAACAAATTAAGGTGCGTCGCCGCCCGGTGATGACTCCTGACTAAATGGGTACAGAATGACCCTCCGGTAATAATTTCAATCCTACGGAGGAACCCAATGAACAAACCTAAATCCCAACGCATCACCCCTGCCACCATGACAGGCGAGCAGATCGCAGACGCCATCATGTACGGCACGTACACCAAAACCGCACTATGGTCGTTCATTAGCCGTAATGGTGGTGCAGACGCCGCACATGCAAAGCATCCGCAACTGGCTGTTGCACTTCATATCCTGAAACAGGAACGAAAGAAGGCAAAGAGCGCCCGAGCGGTCAAGGCGATCCTGAAACCGTTATCCCGCCAGTTCGCTGACGGTCAATCGATGACTGAGATACTGGCCCCGGTGCTCCAGAGCTATCGCCGTCTGTACCGTGAGAAATTCAATCTGGATATGACGCCCGAACAGGTGATCATGTTCCTGGTTGCCACCCACGGTGTGGAGACTCTGGAAAACTACGGTTATAGCGCTGTTGCCGGGAAGTCGCCAGCCTGATCGCAGCGGCGCAACGCCGAGCCAATCAAATCGCCTCAAGAAATGGCAGACCAAATCAAATGCAGGCCATCAAGGCCGCCGAATCCTGATCGCAATCCGCGATAGCAGGATCAAATCCGCATGTCTGACAACAGGAGACTTGAACCATGAATATCTCATTCCCGGATGAGACGTACCGAACGTTACTCACGGAAGCAAATCGCCGCGATATGCCGATGGCGAGATTGTGTAGTGAATTGCTGCAAACAGCTGCAAAAATCATTGATAAAACGAAAGCAGACAACCAAACAGAAAACCAGCGAGGAAATGATGGACGTAACGAATACAGAAAATAAAGAAATTTTTGACCAGTCTGCCACACGGTTAAAAGGGATCAAAAACCTGATGACACCTTCCGGGGATGTAATGCGTGTTACTGATACCGACCTAAAGTGGTTCAACCATTTTTACACCTTCGAGGTGCAGGGTAAGAAATGTTATCAGAGTATCCCCACCATCGCGAAAGTGATGGGGCGGGCCAGGTCAGGAGCACAGGAGAGGATCGACAAACTGGAGTCGCTGGGCCTATTGACGGTAGGTAAGGAGACTTTTAAGGATGGCTGGCGCAATACGTACACCTGTACGCCAATTGATGTCATCGTTTCTCGCATGACTGATGCGAAAGTTACACCTCAAGACAAGAAGCTGAAAAAGTCTCAGCTTGACTCTCTGCTTAGAAAATCCGAGGCAGTAGATGCCCTGGCTATCAATCATGGGATAAAGGAAATGGCGAAAGCTATCGGAGACCTGGATCTCTCAGATTCGGAAGTGATGCAATTCGCTTTTCAGATTACAGCAGAGAAATTAGCCGTGCTGGGCTGGAATATCGAAACAACCGCTAAGGAAGATGGCAAATCCGATGAGAAGGTTAAACCACAGGCAGAACAGGCAGCAAAACAGGCAGCACCCGCTGCTACACCATCAACTGATGCGACCGCAGGCCAGCACTCTGATCAAAGTGCTAACATGGCCTCTGAGTCTGCCACGTCTACTGCTGGACAGCGCTATAGCGTGGAATCTGACAATAACCGTAGCAGCGATGATCTCACCAATGGTGGTCATGAGATGAGCCAGGATGAGCAGGACGATGATCCACCGTTTCAACCTAATAAACCAGAGTCAGATGATGCCCCCTGGCAGGGCATGGCCTTTGAGAGTGACGGGCGTTTAACCGAAGCTGCCTATAAATGGGCGCTCACTGCTGGCGCGACTGGCTGGCGTCATGCCTGCCGTTTAGTGTGGGAAAAGGTCGGCGTGATACCGCCAGATGAAATTAACGAGGATCGCAAGCCTAAATTTTTAATGTGAGGAATAATGATTGAGAAACGCAAGGCGCTGACCGCCAACCAGAACGACCCAGAACAAAAAACAGATTTACCAGAAGATCTTCCAGACCTACCCGAACTCCCAGATCCATTACCCGGCCCAGAATTACCTGACCTCACCCGCCTATATAAACGGCGTTGCCGTGATGGCGACGTTATGCAGAAGTGCAAGCACATGTTGATCGCGGGATATTCTCCAGGACGCGTGGCATTGCTGCTGAGGCTACCGCTGGAAAAGGTTAAAGAACTCCACCAGGCGAGTTACAACCCGGTATGTAGGCGCTTTGCGAATCCGAACAACGAGAGATTAATTCCCACTATGTGGAGCGAAGGCGCAATGCTCGCGGAGGTCTGCCAAGCGCTGGGATTGCCCCTTTTCACTGTGGTAATGTCCCTCCGGCAGAATGGCGTTACCGAGGCCGCAATGGCCCCACGAATGCCAGATTACAATGATCCGCTATGCGTGGAATACCGCCGTGTTGTGGCCCGAAAAGCTGCGAGCAAATCGCGGCCTATTCAGATAAATCCTGTTCGACGCATACGTAAATCCGCAGGGAAAACTGCGACAGCCTGACATAATCTCTTTGAATATAATAGACATTTTACCTTACCTGACCATCATCTGGCGTATCGCTGCGCCCGTGACGGGCTGGTTATCCTATTAAGGAATAAAAACAAAAATGAAAAACTTGCTTAAAACCGTTCGCGATTCCATAGCCGCAGCCATGAACGGGCGCACCATCGAACAGATGGAAACCGAACAGCGGCAGGACGCTGTAAAAAACGCCGTGGATGACTATTTAATCCGCCATCCCGATTGGCAACCATCAACGAAGCCAGCGCCGAAAGCTGCGCCAGTGACTAACACCAAGCAGAAAACCGCGAAGATCAAAAAGGCGCTTGGTGCTGGGGCAGGTGGCTTCCAGGCCCACGAGATTGATCCGGAAATGCTCCGTCTGGCGCGGGATAAATGCCGCCAGGTGGTCGCCTCAGACCCTGAACGCTATTCGCACATCATCGGATCCACACCGCTTAAAAGAATTGAGTGATTCAAGGCAGAATTGCCGATACAGGATGAGTTACCGACTGAATTTACGTGAAATTTGTTGATAATGATTATCATTCGTGGTAAAATACTAACATAGGGTGATTAATGGATTCGAAAGAGTCTACTGCGAACTACAGCCAATTGAACGTAATTTAATCTCCTCTCAGGCGCTGACTCCTTGATACCTTGCACGGGCCATCTCTGCTTCCAGCGCCGCTTATTCCCCTGCCGTGGTATTAGCCTTCCGCGATGGGGTTTGCCAGCGGTCTAACAACCGCAATAAGTCCCGGCTCTCCTCCGGGCCATCTTGCCATGATGATAACTGGCACGAGCGCACGGCGTAGGGATTCAGAGGTCTCCCGCCGTTGTCGCTCCCTTATTCCAGCCCGGTAAAGCCGGGTTAGCAGAGCTAACGCCCGTAGAGGGCGCTGCACATTCCCGTCTCTCAGAAAAATAACGATAAAGATCCTCGTTGCTCCTCAGGGGCGGTCTCTCCCACCGCCTGATTTTTTCTGAATGACAACTCAATAAAAGAAGGTCGCCACCGTGCGACCTCTTTTGTACTCGCACGCCGTCAATTCTGACGATACGGCCCGAAAGGCCAAAGCCTACAGGCCAGCAAACAACAACTTTATGGAGTGACTTTTATGAAAATGGGCGAATCCCAACGCACCTTTAATGATGTCGTGACCTATCAGGCCGACGCTAATTTTGCAGTGAAAACAATCAACATCCCAAACCTGGCTGTCGAAGTGCAGCCCGGTTCGGTTATTAAGGCCGATGGCACTGCATTTACCTCCGGCAATGATGCGTTACTGGTTCTGAGTCATCACCGTGCTGGTACAGATGCAAACATTATCGTTGCTGACCGTGGCGTCTACATCCGCCCGGAAACCGTCATCGCCGTTATGGGCGCGACTGTAGGCACTGCTGCAATTGCTGCTCTGACTGCATCCGGCAACATCCGCGTAGCTCAGGCTGACGCTCAATAATTTTACCGATAAGGACATCACAACATGGCTCTAACAAAAGATTTTTCATACGTCGATTACAGTTCGACCTATGCGAACGTTCCGGCTCGCAACCGTATCTTAACCAACCTGAACATTTTCCAGCGTGACGTTACTGACCAGTTTAAAACCAGTCTGGACATTCTGAACGCTCAGGCTGACACCATCGCCCCGGCAGCGAATCGCTTTTCCAGCGAATGGGGAAGCACACCGAAGTCAAAAGCAGCTAACCATCTGATCGAGCTTCCTCTGTTCCCTACGCAGGATGTGATCACGGCGGCAGACGTCCAACCGTTTCGTAAAATCGGCTCTTCGCTACAGGCCAACGTCCTGGACGCTGTAACTGCTAAAAGCCTGGCTCACTATGAACGCTTCGCTGCGACTCGTGAACGCATGTTTGCTGAAAGCCTGTTCCGTCATCGCGTCACCGATATGGAATACACCGCAGATGGCCCGATCCTGGATTGGTCAGAGGAATTTGGCTATGACCAGAGCACCGGAACCATCTACACGGGGGTTGCTGCTGATCCGTTAGAATCCCTGTCCGATGAGGTCAGCGCCATGAAGCGCCGCATGGGTGGCCTTGCTTCCCTGCTAAAAGGCATCTACCTGTTCGCGGGTTCCAACCTGTTCAAGAAGTTGCGCTTTAACCCATCGGTTCGCCAGCTTGTGCAGTATGGTGTGCTTGATCCTGATGGTCTGGTATTCAATAAAGAGATCAATCCGGCATTCAGCTATTACGTCCTGGATAACGTGACCGTAGTCGAGATGTCCGATACCGAATTCTACGGCATCGGTGCAGATCAGGGCTTCATGGTTCCGGTCTTCGAGAAGCCGTTAAGTGCTGATCAGGCATCACCATTTACCAACCTTGTCGGCCCAACGAGCCGCAACCTTGAGCTTGCCTTTGCTGACGTGGTGGACTTCCGCATCTATAGCAGCACCGATGCGTATAAGAACATTACGCTTTCCAGTGAGTTCAGCCTGTTGCCGATTTGCTACCGCCCGGATCTGGTGACCGCCATCACCAACGATGCTTCGTAATCAGGCGAGGTAACAGCCCAACGGGATAAAACCCCAGGGGCTAACGGTTTTGGGGCGGCAATTGTCGCCCTCCGTCATTTTCCCAGCGTCGCAATGGCGACGTTAACGAAGTTAACCCGCGTCAAGCGGGCTGCGCTTGGAGAGGTAAATATATGCAATTGAAGATTCTGGGTGTGGGCAACGCGCCGTTGCTGTCTGTCAAGGTTAAGACGTTGGACGATGCAGAAGGGTTGCTAAACGTATCAGCACTCGCCAGGGCGTTGGCGGTAAAGCGCAGCACCTTCTTGTCGAAGATCGCCAGCGTGGGCCTGGAACAGGCCATCATTCATTACGCTGCCATCAAAAAGCAGAAGGACGTGCTCGCCACACTGTCAGAGAAAGACGCTGCTGCATTCCTCGCTTCCTGCAATGCTAATAGTGCAAGCGGCGAGGTATTTTCATTATAAGTCAATATCTTATTTATTGGTTTCTGTAACTGTGGTTTAAAACAATTCTTGACGGATTGACGTAGATTGCGTAATCTGTGCTCATAAACAACTAAGTTGCAACTTACTCATATCCCAAAAGCAGGAGGTTAAAATGGCTATTACAAGTAGTATGTTCGGTCGCACCATCCTGACTGGTAAAGACGCTGAGCAAATGCTCAAACAAATGAGTCAATCTAAGCCAAACGAGAACGCTAAACGCTCGTTACAGGATGCTCGTGCGTTACGTCAGAAAATGTCTAAACGCGGCTAATCACAATTAGGGCAGGTTGTTGAGTAAAATGGATGAAGTGATACAACCTGACCTACAAATCCTACCTTTAAACCAATTCCATAATCCAAAACGATTTAGTAGCGGTGCCGAAGAGTTTCAGCCGCTTAAAACGTTCCTCCAACAAGATGCACTGTTGTTTCAGGATGGGTGCATAGCCCAGACTTATGTTGTTGTTGATGACAACACGAGAGTAGATAAAAGTATCCCTCAAGATAGTTTTTCATACAAAATTTTGGGATACATTACACTTACTTGTAGTCAGGTTAACTTAAAAGAGTACGATTTAGGTAACTGTGCCCGCGCAGAAAGGTACGAATTTCTACCCGCTGTAAAAATTGCACGTTTGGCTGTTGACTCAAAATTGAGAGCCAGTGGTATAGGTTCCATGCTATTTGGATATGCTCTTTTAATGGCATTGGACGATATCAGGCCGATGGTTGGGTGTAGGTTTTTAATAACTGATGCAAAACGGGGTGCAATGGATTTTTACCATAAACAAGGGATGGAATTGCTTGATACCGAAGAAAATCAAGTAGCAGACCATCCCATCATGTTCATTGATCTCTTCACGTTACTTGAAAATTAACAATCTCGACATATCTTGATAGCTCCACTGGTGACGCCGCATTTTTTGAGTACGTCTTGAAGGTCTCCGTTTTCCCGCGTTCATGGCCCATTAGAAGGGCTATCCTGTCCTCTGGAACCTGGTTCCGGTCTAACTGCTGGGCTACCTCGTGGCGCAGGCTGTGGAACACCTTTCGTTCTGTTCCAACTTCACCCAGCGCAAGCCGTTTAGCCCGTGTAAAACGCTGCGTATGCCACGTTGAGCGCTTGCCGTCTGCACGGTCAATGATTGACGCACGGTAGAAAAGGAAGCCGTTATGTGGCTTCTGGAGAAGGGACTCCACCAGATCAATAATACGGCTGTGAACCGGGATGATACGCGCTGCTGATTTGGTTTTTCCCTCCGTGACTTCGAAGCAAAGGACGCCCTCAATCTCGCGGATGTTTCCAACACACAAAGAGCAAATTTCATTCAGCCTCATGCCGCTGTACATGCCGATCAGCGTAACCGCTTGCATCTCTTCGTCACCCTCCAGGGCAGTGAAGACCTTCGCCAGTTCCACATGGGTGAAAACCTCATAGCTTACCTTGCTACTTTTCGCTTCCAGGCCATGACCACGCCAGGGGTTATCCTGTGGTGCGTCGTGATATCGGTTACGGGCTAAGTCCCAGATTTGAGCAAGGGCGCTGATGTAGTTTTGAATAGTCTGGGGCGCTCTCTCGCATTTCAGTTTATCCAGCCAGCCAGTAACTATGGTTCGGTTGATATCTTTCAATGGAATATCGCGCTTGCGAAGGTGGGACAATAAGACCTCGACGGCCTTGTTCGTCTTTGACAGGGTGGTCAGTTTACGTTTCTCACTGAATTGCAGAATGTACTGATCCCGCATCGCCAGAAGAGAAGGGCAAGCCTGCACTTGAGCGGGGAAGTTCAATTGTGTGGGCGGTGTGTCCTTTGCTTGTTTGCCAATACCTCGAAGTTCATCAAGGATCTGCTCAACCCGTGAACCTGAACGTACTGGTTTAAGCTGATCGCGCAGCTTGTACCATTCCAACGCTATGGCATCCCTGAATAGACGCGCCTGACGAATATCGCGAGTCGCAGTTGACCTCATGAAGTATGTTTTATTGCCAAAGTGTGCCGCCATGTATGCCGGGACAGCTATGCGTACCATGTACACACCGCACGGATCGAGAATCAGATAACGATCGCGTTTGTCCTTCGGCTTTGCCCTCTTGTGATCCATGTAAACCCCTGCTATTTTGCTGGGGCAATCTGTTGGCGAAATTGGCTGTACGAACCGTAGGTGCGTAACAAGTTAGTGATGATAATCAATGACTTGTTAGACGCAGTTGATTCAAAATCAACCGTAGAAATACGTGCCGGTTCGAGTCCGGCCTTCGGCACCATAAGATGTGAAAAAAGTCGCTTAAGGCGGCTTTTTTTGTGTCTATTTTTCATGAGTAAATTCCGTGAGCAACATATTGTTAACGGGATTTTTCGCTTAGTGAACGCAATGATAATAGATTTGTGATGTGAGATGGTGTAGAAATAGTCCTGCGAAATGTTGAGTATCGGTAATGAACGAACTATCGAAGAGGACTAAGAACAGCGGTAAAGACGAACGCTGCCAATAAAGATATGATTGGTATAATCAAATGGCTAATAGCCTATTGATTTGAAAACATAACTTCTGGTGCAGTTTTCTAGTTTAAGGTCGCTTTCACTATCTGTTCGCAACATTTTCCTCATGGTTATTTTTTAATTTTGTACTTGTATAAAAATATC
Source organism: Leclercia sp. LSNIH1 (assembly GCF_002902985.1). Lineage (NCBI taxonomy): Bacteria > Pseudomonadati > Pseudomonadota > Gammaproteobacteria > Enterobacterales > Enterobacteriaceae > Leclercia > Leclercia sp. LSNIH1. Next base: position 1,482,056 of record NZ_CP026167.1, read on the forward strand.
ACTATTTTATATTTTAAAACAAGGGTTGCGGCTAATAATTTATATTTATAATAAAGGTTTTATTTATGCAGCTTGAAACTTATAATAAACATTTCTATATGTCCTTGTGTGGTAAGGATGAAATTGAACGTATATTTGATGTTAAAAATGAAAAGGATTATCTTTTAAAACTCCGTGCTAATGCGACTATCGAAAATATAAGAATACATAGGGTTTTCCTCGCAAGAATGAGAGAGGGCGAAGATAAGTGGTCTTTCGAGGCAAGTTTTAATTATAATGTTTTTGATAGATATTTAGATAGTATTAGAGATGAAGATAGAGAAAAGGTTGCGAACATAGCTTCTGGCTTAGTGTTTTGTAATGACCCCAACGGTAGGATAATAAGCACACCCTACGGCAATATAATTACGCTATCAGAATCTCTGCGATATTTTTTATATTTTATGAATTTATCTTTTTTAAGCTTTAATAGCGAGGCTGTAATACCGGACAACGTTAGGTACTCTGCTTTAAAAATAGCATTAAGAATAATGTTAAAATCTGAAGCACTTGATTTCGATATTGATCCCAGAGGTATTATACCTGAAGAGATAGATAGGGAATTATCCCGGTACGTTGATGATCAGATGTTATTTCTAATAGCTCATGAATATTCGCATTATTTATTAGGGCATATGGATGATCCAAATTTAATTGATGACACGATGCACCATGCTATAGAAAATATTGATGGTAAGACACCTAAGTATTTCACACATAGCCAACATCAAGAGCTGGATGCAGATATAGATGCAATAAATCGACAAGATTTAACTGATGCTTCATTACATCGTATAGTTACGGCTGCTATCTTTTTCTTTGCTTATATTGATATTCTTAAAAACGTAAGAGAACAGATTTCGCCATCTTTTACACTTATAAAGACGCATCCAGAACCAATTGACAGATTAAATAATCTGATAGAATTCTTTGAAGAAAAATGTGGGCTTGATAAAGAAAATGTTAATATTCTTCTTAAGAGTGTTGAGGTAATTAAAAATATATTACAAGATGATATAGCAACTGACTTTGATAATTGGGAACAATATGGATCTGTATATTTAGGTGAGTGGCGAGGAAAGCCATTAGTTGATAGAATTGATTATTGAAAGCAGTAAGTGTTCGACTAATGCTGATTTGAGCTAATAAAGACTTGGGTCATATACTAACATAATATTCAAGATGAAATAATCAACTATCTAAGATAATATTACTGGGATTACTCCCAGTAATGTTTTTTAGTGAGTTATGCAATTTTCCATAAATGAATCAAGGAATTGATCTGTAATTCCTTGAGGTTTACGGCGTTCGCATAAAGAATATAATTCTTCAACCGCAGAATAAGGAAAGAATTTTGTATCTAACTCTCTGAATTGTGGCATATTTGCGAATTCAATAACTTTTTCACGATATTCATCTGGGGCTACGATTGTCCACCTGATATCTTGAAGGCGAGGTGCATAATCGCAAAAGTTTTTCATTCGAGTTAAACCACTTTTAATACCGGTACTATGCTCAATTTCCAACACAGCAGGCATAAGCCTTCCATTCCTAAACCAGATACAATCTATCATTTTCGCTCCGTTGATTGCATCACTGTAAGAACTTAAAACTTTTTCATTTGAAAGACTATCAATTACTCCATCCATTTGCGCAATCGCTTGACCATTATATATTAAGCCGCGATCATTAGCTGCTACCCAGGTTCTATATCCTAAATAATGGCCGATCTTGACAAGCGCTATTTGTATTTGTGCATGTCTTCTTGTCTCTTCAATTGACATACCTTCAACTGGACGGATAGTGTCAAGATCAATACTCTGATAAACAACCTCAGTATTCATTTCTGAAATAACCATATTGGATTGGTATTCAGACAGGATTCCATTTTCATGTGGTGAATTTGGTAAATAAATAAGGTGTTTGTGACCTTTCCTGATAGTTTGGCGAGTATTTATGACTTCTAAACGATCGAGTTTACACCAGTAGAATTGTGGTGTGTGTGCAAGTAAACTTTCAATCACTGAACGCGTATTATAGCTGGCACCTAACACTCTATCCAAATTTATGGGAGCATCTTCGCGAATTGCATTAGCAAGGCGCCAGAGCATCTGTCTAGAGATGCTCACGGTTTCGGATTTATCGAGCGATTTTCCTTTGACAGGGTTAAATCTTTTGATACGTATAGGTCCTTCAGGCAATGTAATTGAATCGATAACGATCTTTCCTGCGTTACGCTCATTTACATAGTCAAACTGCCTGTTTTTGGGTAGATTTGCTATCGCATTCACAAGATTCATTGCTGTTAAATTCATCTTTTATACCTAAATGCTTTAAAATGGATTTTGCTATACCAAAAGCTGCGAGGTAAGGAACACCATTACCAACTGTTTTAAACATATTTGACAAGGTCATATTTTCTGGCAATTCAAAATTTTTGGGTAAAGATTGGATTGCTAATGCTTCAGCTACTGTTATACGCCGAGGTTTATACGGATGAAGATGTACTTCATTATTACCATATGCTGCCGTAGGTGAGTACCTCCAGCGATGAAGTCTTTTATATGATTTTTTGCTGTCATCGCCTTCTTCTACAGATTGGAACCTAGCCAGACCCGCCCTAGCTGTAAATACATGCTTAGCATTTGCATGATTACTTACGTCATTTTTTTCAAACCAATGCTCAATAGTAAGCTCCATAGGAATGTCTTCTGGACATTCAACGGTTGAATTTTCTTTAACTATGTTTGTCGTAGGCCATGGATACTGAAAAGCTTCCTTGTTAGGAAATACTTGTTCACTCCAGTTGAATGTTTTCGCAAGATTTTTATTAAGAAATCCAACCAAAATAATTCTTTCTCGGTCTTGTGGTGCTCCATACTCGATGGAGTTTATTAGTCTTTCATGCAAAATATATCCAACGGCAGCTAACTCCCGCTTAATTTGCTCAAAAAATGCGCGGTGTTTTAGAGTTCGATACAAACCCTTTACGTTCTCGAAAAGGAAAAAATCAGGCATCATTTCAATTATCATATCCACGTAGCTTTTTGATAATTTACCGTTTTCTCCATCTTTGCCTTTATTTTTACCGGCAATTGAAAAATCAGGGCAAGGTGGGCCACCAATGAAGCCAACAAGACGGCCTTCATTCTTAAGAGTTTCCATACTATGCTTGATTACAGAATGCTCAATATTTTCAATGCTTTTCTGGGCATAGCCAAAACGTGGTGGTTCCTTTCCAAGTTTCTCTCTTGAATATTTATATGCTTCCATAAAAGGAGGATGGAATTCATTGACGAACACCACCTCGTACCCAGCATTTTCGAAACCTAAGTCCAGAAAACCTGATCCTGAAAAGAACGAAAATAAAGCGGGCTTCATTATGGACATTTTATACCTATAAGTTATCTTTAATTTTCAAAAAAAATATCCCGATCGTTGCGGGATATTTTTTTACAGGAACTTTACCTAATTTTCAATCATCTTTTTAGGTATGATCTATAATATTTCTGCATAAACTCAGTTTTATACTATCCTAATACTTTTGAGATTAATTTCATATTATTTATGAGTGAGTCATTAATAAATCCATAATATAATAGGAATAAATATGCCTAATATGAAACTATTTAAGTCGAAGAACACTAAAATTGAAGTGAAAATTAGGAAGCCTTTGTTTGCTAGAGGATTCCGCTACCGATTGCATAACCGTGATTTACCTGGTAAGCCTGACTTGTATTTCCCAAAATACCATGCTGTAATTTTTGTTCATGGTTGTTTTTGGCATGGTCATGATAATTGTCCCATTTCACATATACCTCGTAACAATGCTTCATATTGGATGCAAAAAATAATTAAAAACAAAGAAAGAGATTGTCGGGACCAGAAGATTATCTCGGCGAAAGGTTTACGTATATTGATTATATGGGAATGTGCGATAAAACGAAAGGACATTGATTTTGTGGATTTCATTGACTATATTGATGAGTGGCTTAAAGGTGGTGTGCAGTCGACAGAAATGAGTGCAAATGAACCGATGCCAATTTTTAAATTCACCGTTTAGTATTGATTACAGAATCAATTATATAAAAATTTAATGATTAATTTATTCTATGGGCTTCTTCAATGCTAATAAATAGAATCATCATTGAAAAGTGGTATATATTATACAGATGTAAATTGGTATTCATCTGCCTTGATTGCGAAGGATTGCAGATTATTTCTTTTAATTTAACAACGTTCGGACTTAATTTTCAAATTTTCGTTGTATTGCATTCAGCCATAGCTCATTTCTTGATGGGCGCTTATCTTGTGTAGTCCATAGTTTGTTAAAATTAATGCCCTCTAATCTCTTCACTAATGTTTCCAACCCCTCCTCATCCATATCCGTAAACCTCCGTCCATCAACCTCCCGCTCTCCCTCCCCATACTTAAACGACACATACCAAACCCCACCCGGCTTAAGCGCATCCGCAAGCTTCCGCATCACCTCCGGCAACTCCACAGCCGGAACATGCAACAGCGAAGCACAGCACCAAATCCCATCAAACTCTTCCTTCCAGTCCACATCCGCAAAGGTCATCAGCTGAACCGGCAATCCGGTATACTCCCGCGCCAGCTCAACCATCGCAGAAGACGCATCAAACGCCTCCACCCGATATCCCATTTCCAGAAACGCCTTCGCATCACGCCCTGAACCACACCCCGCATCCAGCACCCGAGCCCCAGGCGCAAGATATTTGGTAAACGTCTCGTAGAGCGAGGACATATCGACATTCACCGTTCCGTCGAAGAAGGTCTGTGCATTGTCCTGATAGTATTTAAGCGTCATTAGAATGTGGCCTCGCCTTCGGCTTTCGGTTCCCAGGTATGGAATAGCCTCACTTTGGCAGCGTTCCAGTTATTTTCAAGAAAGTTTTTCCGCGCGGCGGGTTGCTTTCCGGTCTGCTGGACAATGGTTTCATGCAGCGGAAGTTTGCTCTGGATAAAATACTCGTTGCGGGCATTCAGCCGTTCCAGGAGTCTGCTTCCCGGCAGGCGAGCAGATTTGCCCTCAACGCCGCGATTGCAGCATTTGCAGGCTAGGACCAGATTCCACACGCCATTGATATTGGCGACTTCATCGCGTGCCGCCCATGGAATAAAGTGGTCAACGTCGGCAAGGTCAGGATCGCCCGGTATCAGGCTGATGGGTTTGAAGCAGTAGAAGCAGCGTCCTTTCTGGTAGCCGTTCAAACTGTCGCGACAGCTGGTGATATTTACCCGACGTGCGTTCACATGGCTGAACAGCAACTGATTATCTTCGTCGAACTCAACGCCAACAAGGTTGCGGGACACGCCCATCGCCCAGGCCTGCTCGACAAGGTTCCAGCGCGCAGTGGTTTCAAAAGCCAGGTTCTGGTACTGCTGGCGTTCGCCCAGATGAAAGAAGTTATCCGTCAGGCGGATGCCGTTATGGGTTTTACGCTCATCAATGAAAAAGCGTTTTTCGATCTCGCCGCCATTCACATTGTGAAAGGCATCAATCACGTTGGCAAAACCACGCCGTACCGTGGTTTCAATCAGTTGGTCATGAGAAACCTCGTTGTTATTAAACTGCGCGCAGGTATCCAGAAACTGGCTGCGGCTCGAAGTGATCTGCTTCGGAGCGTGTTTCAGATGTTCGCAAAGATGGCGGCTGAACGGCACGGCGAGTTCGTCGAGGGTGATGATGTCGCTGCCCGTTTTATCAATCTCATACAGGGCATGGGCAAGCGCAAACTTGTACGATGCGACGTTCTTTCCAAAAAGAATCACCCCGCGCCAGTAGTTCTCCAGCGTAGGGTCAGCCTGGTAAAAATCCATCAATGAAATCCTGTTACGGTGGGTGAGGTAGCTAACTACAGAAACCTGTAACAGGATCACACAATAAATGAATGGTGATGTAAACGGTGAATCTATGTATTTGATGAATTTGTGACGTTTTACAGTTGAAGGGCGGACCCCAACATCTTTAATCAGGTGACCAAATTTACTCTGCTATTCCCATCACCTATATTTTAAGGCTCTGCAAGCCGCTCACAGGGAAGGAAAAATGACGCAATACTGGTGGAAAGATTTATTGGATCGGAACAATCGCTGGCAGGGACTGGAGCTGACGGTCCGGGCCGAGCAGCATCCCGGTCATGCCATGGAGATGCTCAGCGGCCACCATGGGCGCATGGCATTGCAGTTTCAGGGCGAGACGCTGTTCTGGGCCACAATGCTGAAAGATCATTCCGGCGTCTGGCTGGTCTTTAACGCCGACCATCCCGGTCAGCAGGCGCTATTACCGTCAGTGACCTCGGCAGAGGTGGAGTCGGTTAAAGCGCAGGGCGCGCAGGCATGGACAGGCGAATGGTGTCGCTACTTTGCCCGGCGGCTGATGGATTCGCCAGCGCCATTGCTGACTGCGGGCCGTTGGCTGTTAAGGCCTATGGCACCGGTAAGTCGCACTGCGCAGCCCTCTGTACCCATCGCAGACTGGCGTTTTGATTCCCCTGCCAGCGCCGGAAACATGGGCTGCAACTGGGTGCTCTATGGCGAGGACTTCCCTGATTTAGCGGACCCGCAAAAAGTCAGGCACGTGGACTGGTGGTGGGGCGGCAATTTGCTGTTGGGACGTTACCCGATAAACACCGATGCGGGGCGGCTGAAATGGTGGCGTAAAAAATGCCGTGAAGGCGCACTGCCGCCGGTGTTGGTCCGGCACATTGCCGGGCTGGCGTCTTTTGTGATCCTTGATGGTCATTATCGTCTGCAGGCGGCAATGGCAGAAGGGATCCCTCCGCAGTTTTTAGTGCTCAGTGAACTGCATGAGAGAGAGTTTCCCTCCGATCCGCAGCATCAGGAGCGTATTGTCCGTGCGCTGGAGCTACAGCAACGTAAAAACCCCGCATGCAGCGTTGAAGGGATAAATCAGACGCTGATTAATCTCTATGATACCCGCTATCTCTATGCTGCTACCCATAGTCGCGCCCTGCTTGGCGACGGAGAAAACTGGGCGCGGGAGATTGAAGCTTATTTGCATAAACATCAGCTTGAGGAATATCTAAGAAGGATCCTTGAACGGGTGGAGGTTTAGAATCTCCGGGAAGGTGCAATCCTGGGCATTGAGCCTCAAAGTGAAATTCCAGAAGAAAAAGCTATCTTCAAATCGAAGACAAAGATTTCCCATCTTGTCGCATACCAGACGGGACAATCATGGTGACACCTGAAAGGGTGTTCGTGGGCGATCATGAAGCGAAGAATACAGGCCTTCACCAGCGGGTGAACGTAGGGTTCAGTGTCGATTATGAAATCACATAACCTTTGCAGGTAGCTGTGCTGAGTCTAAGAGCGCTGGCTCCGGCTTCAGTCCATCAGCAACCTTCAAAAAATGAGGTTATGAGTTTTTCAGGACTTTCGGGCGTGGGATGATATTTAATAAAAGTGTATTAATTATTGGTTTTACGCGAGGCGTTAATTCAGTTCGATTTCCACGCGCTTTGTTTTATATACGCAAGATGCGTCATGCTTAATATCCTCAACTCCGTTTATTAGTAGTTGCCTGACCCAGGCAAAGCCATATCATTCTGCCGATAACAACTCTCAATTCAGGTAATAAAGATGAAAGACGCGTGGCTGGGTACGTGCTCTACCACCATCCAAAACTTCGTGGAGCGTTCTACGAGGCTACAGCCAGATAATCTTGACCTGGAACTGGTCGAAAAAATTGATTTCGACTACCAGATTAACTTAAGTCTCCATTTTCGCATTGAGACGACAGATCACACGCAGGTAGGGAGAGTCAGCGCCGGGAACGGCACCCGCGTTTTCACCAGTACTTTCCAGTACGCCGAGGCGCTTCAGGCTGAAACCAGCGCGGTCTTGTCCCGGGCAGAAACACTCCGTGAAGCACAGGCGCTGGTGCTTTCCCAGCCTTACGGGGCACTTGAAAAAGAGCAGGAAATCTATTCCCACCCAACGCGTCTCTGTTTAACTGAAAACTGCACTAACTGTCATGGCCGCGGACAGGTCAACTGCTCCTGGTGCTATGGTACTGGACGCGTGAGCTGCACAACCTGTGGAGGAAGTGGGCAGGTACTGGAACAGCGCAGCCATTTCGATCACTATACCAATCAGTACCGCACGGAGAGCCACTACCGGATGTGTTACACCTGCACAGGCGGTAAGGTGAACTGCGGCCACTGTAGCGGATCGGGAAACCAGCGCTGTTCACCCTGTGAGGGAACAGGCGAAACAACCCGCATTACCCGGCTTTCCAGCGTTGCCGTGCCCCAATACCAACTGATCTACCATCGTGAGGATGTGCCGAGGTTCATCAAAGATGGTCTCTACAAAGCGGGCATCCCGGAACTGGCGAGTTATGGTGCCGTTGAGCTGGCAGATTCCAGTATTGATGAGGGCTTGCGTAACGTTAATTTTATCTACAACGCCAGCGTACCCTTTGCCCGGTTTACGAGCCAGCTACGCCAGGCTCAGCTTGCTGCGCAGCCTGTTAACTGGATCGTTTACGGTCGTCGTCCGCAGATACTGGATGCGGGACATGTCGTTGAGTTGATGCTGAAAAACGATCTTAACGAGCTTGTCTATCGAACCACCAGAGGGAAGTTGCTGAATCCGCTTGTTGCGGCATGTAGCCGTAAAACGGTGGCCACCTTTATGGAATCGGAAGCCCATCAGGAGATGCTGGATGCGAACCGCAAGGGTAAATCCGGGGAGATGCTCCGCGAAGCGATGAATCGTGGGGTCACGACGACCTATATTGATGAAGCCCTGACCAGCCTGCAAGCCATTACGAAGGCTGTGCAAAACTGGTCGGTGGTGAAGTGGGCAATCTTCAGCGCTGTCATTATTTATCTGTTGATGCCGCTTTATACCGCCTATAGCAACATCTGGTTCAACGACATGACAGGACGGGTTTATCTTACGCCGTTCCTGCGCTGGGATAATCAGCATAATTTACTCGCTTCCCTGGAGGTACTGGCGCGTTACTGTGGCCTGTTTATTGCCATCGCTGCCGTTGTTATCTCTTTCCTGGGGTATTTATGGCGCAGGGGCTGGGTCCGCTGGCGAATGGGCCAGCATCTGGCTAAGTGGGCGGTTAATCAGAAGATTTTACGTAGCGGTTGGTTTATGAGCCTTCTTCTCACCAGCCTGCTTACTGTTTGCCTGTTGCTGTTTTTCCCGATCTGGGTAACAAATGAGGGAGAACTCTTCGGGCACTATTCCTTAATCGAATTACTTCGCTGGATTGCTCAGTTCCTGAGATAATACATTCAGGGCTCCCGGTATGTTTTCAGGGAGCACCTGGCAGCCTTTCGTAACCAATAAAAAAGGCGCCCACCGGCGCCTTTCTCATTCATTCGCTGTCTTAAGCCTTTCGAAGCTTCCCGGAGATCACCCCAACAAAGTCCATCACCTGCTGTTGCTTCTGGTCCGACAGTTGACTCACCTCACGCATCAGCGTCTCTATCTCTGGCTCTCCCTGCCGGGAGGTCAGAATCATGCAGCCCTTCATCACCTTCACATCTACTTTCGTTCCGGTACTGAACCCCGCTTCATTGAGCCACAGGCCTTTCATAATAAACGCCGGGATGCGGGTATAATCTCCATACCGCGTCGCATAACTTACGGTAAATACCCGGTCGTCAGCGGCAAAGACTTCTGGTTGCAGTGATTCTGCAATACAATCGATATCAGTCATGGTTACTATTCTCTTTCAATAGTGATTGTGATGAGCGATACGGGCATGTTGGCGCATGCCCGTATTGCGTTAAATAACACCTGTAAATCTAACCAGTAAATAAAAATAAGTCCAGAGTAATATAAAACGTAATAAGCGTTATTCGGCTGCTTTCGAATATCCATTAAATATATAAATTCGCTGTGATTTATAATTTTACGCATAAGGAAATGATAAGTTATGATCGGGAATATCGAACAACGTATCTATGCGCTTGCCAGACGCTATAACGGCGTGTACCTCATCAATAACGAGAAAAACCAGGAATTACTCAATGCCAGTACAGACCTCGATACGGATATGTTGCTGGATGTCGACGAAGCAGAAGAACTCATGGAGGAATTTTTTAGAGAATTTAACGTTGATAGAGGAAGCTTTAATATAAAGATCTATTATCCCGACGAGTTTTTTTCCTGGAATCCATTTAAGAAAACTGCCCCTGTTCCTGTTCCCGATTTTACGATTAGCATGTTGATCGAATCAGCCAGGGCTGGGAAATGGTTGTTCGACTAATCACAACCCAAAGGTATCGCTAAAGCAAAGAAGTTTTATTGTTCCATAAACGGATTATAATTGCCTTATATGACCTGTTAATGGAACAAAGAGGCCTGTGATGGCAAAACCCTCTACCCGAACTTATTCCCGCCATAGCCGCGACGCTGCACGACTGCTGGGGTTAATGCTTCGTACTGCGCGTATTGAACGTCAACTTACCGTTGAAGAGCTGGCTGAGCGTGCGGGTGTTTCACGCGGGCTTGTTTATCGTGCTGAAGAGGGAGACATGGGGTGTGCAATTGGCGCGGTATTCGAACTGGCGACCATTTTAGGCGTTCCCCTTTTTACCCCTGACCCGGCATCGATGGCATTACATACGGCAAACGCAGAGAAAACCTTATCGCTGATGCCACGTTCAGTGCATCGCTCAAGGAAGGTGATAAATGATGACTTCTGATAACCATCATGACCGGGCATACGTGTGGGCCTGGTTGCCTGGCGCAACAGAGCCAGTTGTTGCAGGCGTGCTAAACCGGGATGGTAAGCGGTATATATTCAACTACGGGCGCAGTTATCTGGAGCGGGAAGATGCGATCCCTCTCTATGAACCGGAACTTCCGCTGATCCGGGGCGCGATTTATCCGGCACCGGGTCTGCAACAGGCGAGTGCATTACGTGATGCAGCGCCGGATGCCTGGGGGCGTAGGGTGATCCTGAACAGGTTGATGGGCGCTCAGGGAAGGGATGTTGATCCGGACAGGCTGGATGAGCTGACCTATTTGCTTGAATCTGGCTCAGACAGAATTGGAGGGCTCGACTTCCAGCTATCAGCCACGGAGTACGTGCCGCGAGCGTCTCAAAGCGCCTCTCTTGAAGAGTTGATGCAGGCGGCATCAATGGTTGAAAGTGGCAGGCCCTTAACCCCGGAGCTGGAACAAGCGTTATTTCATGGGAGTTCCCTGGGAGGAGCGCGGCCAAAGGCAATGATAGAAGCCGGGGAGCGTAAATTTATCGCAAAGTTCTCCTCTTCCACTGATACTTATAACGTTGTTAAAGCTGAATATGTCGCTATGCGCCTGGCTGATTGTGCCGGGTTAAACGTTGCGCCTGTTCTTCTTCGCCACACGACGGGTAAAGACGTCATACTGGTTGAACGCTTCGATCGTATAAGAAGCCATACAGGATGGCAGCGCCGCATGATGGTCTCTGCGCTGACCATTTTTGGTCTTGATGAGATGATGGCAAGATACGCGAGCTATGAGGATCTGACGGATATTATTCGTCAGCGCTTCGATGCACCAAAAGAGACGTTACGGGAATTATTTGGTCGTCTGGTTTTTAATATTATTTGCGGTAACACGGACGATCACGCCCGAAATCATGCCGCTTTTTGGGATGGTAAAACGCTGAGCCTGACGCCAGCTTATGATATTTGCCCGCAGGGTCGTTCTGGTAATGAAGCAACCCAGGCAATGCTGATTAGCGGTGAAAATCGAATGAGCAATCTGGCGGTTTGTCTGTCGGCGGCGGCTAAATTTCTGCTGAGTGAGCAGGAAGCTGTTGAACTGATCACACACTGTATCAGGGCGGTTCGCGAGAACTGGGAAGCGATATGTAAGGAGGCCTCATTGAGTGAAGTGGATCGCAGGTTTTTGTGGGGGCGAGCGTTCCTCAACCCATTTATATTTGAAGGGGCTCCAGAAGCGATCATGGAGATGCGTTGATTCATGTTTTCTGTTGTTGATAGAAAAAGGCCGACATATGGGGCCAGGGCCAATGTTGTAACCCACTAGCCCATCGCCCCCCGAATAATCGGAATCGGCGTCAACAAGTGCTGATACATCAGCTCCCCCGCCTTATCCGCATCGCGCGCCAGCACCGCGTCCATCAGCTTCTGATGCTCCACATTCTTCTCCTCCAGCATCGCAACAGACAAAACAGTCTTCCGCAGCCACACATACCGGTACCGCGCCGCCAGGTCAAACAGCCGCTCCCGCATCTGCATCAAATACCGCGACCCACACCCCGCCACAATGGCGGTATGAAACGCCTGATGCCGCTGGTCCCACTCGTCCAGCATCGTCTCGCTGGCATCGCGGGATTCCAGCTTGTTCAGCAGGTGCACCCGGGCGAGCAGCTCCGCTTCCCACTCTTCGCCACCGCGTTCGATGGCAAGGCGGACCAGCATCGCTTCCATGTTGGCGCGTGCATCAAAGATATCGAGCAGCTCCTGTTCGGACATGGGTGCCACCCGGTAGCCTTTCTGGTTGATGACCGTCACCAGCCCTTCGGCAACCAGCTGCGACAGCGCTTCGCGCAGCGGGCCGACGCCCAGCTCATACCGGGAGGTCAGCAGGCTCATGCGCAGCTTCTCATCCGGGTGATAGACGCCGCGGATAATGTCGTTCTTCAGCCAGCGGTAGCCGTCGATGGCCGTCGCCTGGGAAATGATGGTCATGGTCCTGCTCCTTGAAGACTGCCCGGCCTGCACCGGGCATAAAGATTAACCCTGTTTCGCCTCGTCAAAACACTCGGCGATAATCGCCAGCCCCTGCTGAAGCTGCGCCTCTTCCACGGTCAGCGGCACCAGGATGCGCAGCACGTTATGGTACGGGCCGCAGGAGAGCAGGATCAACCCCTTGTCCCGCGCCCGGGCCACAATCTGCGCCGTCAGCGCAGCGTCCGGTTTATGGTGGTCGCCCTCTTCAAATAGCTCGATAGCGATCATCGCCCCCAGGCCGCGAACGTCGCCGATCTCCCGGTGTTTTTCAGCGATAGCCAGCAGCCCTTCACGCAGGGTGTTGCCCAGCTTATTGGCTTTGCCCAGCAGATCTTCCTGCTCGAACACCTTCATCACCGCCAGCGCGGCGGCGCAGGCGATGGGGCTTCCGGCGTAGGTGCCGCCCAGCCCGCCCGGGGCGATGGCGTCCATCACCTCGGCGCGGCCGGTAACGCCCGCCAGCGGGAAGCCGCCGGCAATCGATTTGGCGAAGGTGGTGATATCCGCCGCCACGCCCATCTGCTCCATGGCGAAGAAGGTGCCGGTGCGGCCTGCGCCGCTCTGCACTTCATCGGCAATCAGCATGATGCCGTGCTCGTCGCACAAGGTGCGCAGACGCTGCATAAAGGCAGGGGAGGTGGCGTAGAAGCCGCCTTCACCCTGGACGGGCTCGATCACGATGGCGGCGATATCTTCCGGGGCGGCATCGTTCTTGAAGATGCGATGGATGCTGGCGATGGCGTCATCATCGCTCACGCCGTGCAGGGCGCAGGGATAGAGGGCGCGATAGACGTGGCCCGGCATCAGCCCCATTCCCGCCGAGTAAGGGTTCACTTTCCCGGTCAGCGACAGGGTATAGTGGGTGCGGCCATGGTAGGCCCCGGTAAAGGCGATGGTGCCGTTGCGCTTCGTGGCGGCGCGGGCGATTTTCACCGCGTTCTCCACCGCTTCGGAGCCGGTGGTCACCAGCAGGGTCTTTTTCGGGAAATCCCCCGGCACTTTCTGGTTCAGGGTTTCGCAAAGCTCCAGATAGGGTTCATAGGCCAGCACCTGGAAGCAGGTGTGCGACAGCTTTTTCAGCTGTTCTTCCACGGCGCTCACCACCTCCGGGTGCAGATGCCCGGTGTTCAGCACCGCAATCCCCCCGGCGAAATCAAGATACTCACGGCCTTCGACGTCCCACACCCGGCAGTTCTCGGCGCGGGCGGCAAAGATCGGGTGGATCTGGCCCACGCCGCGGGGGATGGCATTGCTACGACGCTGCATTAACGCTTTATTGCTGCTCATTGAAATCTCCTGAAAGATTAAAGGCCGATGCACATATATTTGATTTCTAAGTAATCTTCGATGCCGTATTTGGAACCTTCCCGACCCAGGCCAGAGGCTTTAATGCCGCCGAACGGGGCCACTTCGTTAGAGATAATGCCGGTGTTGATCCCGACGATGCCGTACTCCAGCGCCTCGCCGACGCGGAACACGCGGCTTAAATCGCGGGCGTAGAAGTAGGCGGCGAGGCCGAACTCGGTGTCGTTAGCCATATGGATCACGTCCGCCTCATCCTTAAAGCGGAACAGCGGGGCCAGCGGGCCGAAGGTCTCCTCTCTGGCGACTTTCGCATCACCGGACACATCTACAAGAATAGTCGGCTGGAAGAAGTTGCCGCCGAGTTTATGCTGCGATCCGCCGGTGATAATCCGCGCGCCTTTCTCCACCGCGTCGGCAATGTGTTCTTCGACTTTCTCCACCGCCTTGCCGTCAATCAGCGGCCCGATGGTGACGCCCTGGGTCAGGCCGTCGCCAATCTGCATTTTTTCCACCGCCTGCTGGAGTTTTTCGGCAAAGCGATCGTACACGCCCTCCTGCACGTACAGGCGGTTGGCGCAGACGCAGGTCTGCCCGGCGTTGCGGAACTTGGAGGCCAGCGCCCCTTCCACGGCCTTATCCAGGTCGGCATCGTCAAAGACAATAAAGGGGGCGTTGCCGCCCAGCTCCAGCGAGACCTTTTTAATGTCCTTCGCGCACTGGGCCATCAGCTGGCGGCCAATCTCGGTCGAGCCGGTAAAGGAGAGCTTGCGCACCAGCGGGTTGCCGGTCAGCTCGTTGCCGATATCGGATGCCGAACCGGTGACGACGTTAAACACGCCTGTCGGGATCCCGGCCCGGTGCGCCAGTTCGGCCAGCGCCAGGGCGGAGTAGGGGGTCTGGCTGGCGGGTTTGAGGACCATGGTGCAGCCTGCCGCCAGCGCCGGGCCCGCCTTGCGGGTGATCATCGCCGCCGGGAAGTTCCACGGGGTGATGGCGGCAGTGACGCCAATCGGCTGCTTAATCACAATCAACCGCTTGTCCGCCTGATGGCCCGGGATGGTGTCACCGTAAACGCGTTTCCCCTCTTCGGCGAACCACTCTATAAAGGAGGCGGCATAGCCGATCTCGCCTTTCGCTTCCGCCAGCGGTTTGCCCTGTTCGAGCGTCATCAGCTGGGCCAGATCGTCCTGGTTCGCCATCATCAAATCGAACCAGCGGCGCAGAATGTTGGCGCGCGCTTTGGCGGTGAGCGCGCGCCAGGCGGGCAGGGCGCGGTTCGCCGCCTCAATCGCCTCGCGGGTCTCACCGGCGCCCATTTTCGGCACGCTGCCCAGGGTCTGGCCGTTCGCCGGGTTGGTCACGGCAATCGTCTCGCCGCTGTGGGCGTCGCACCACTCTCCTTCTATATATGCCTGCTGGCGGAATAAGCTGGGATCGTTGAGTTGCATGATGGCTTCCTGTCTCAGAATGATTAACGGGTATACGCGGCGTGTAGTGGCTCTGCGCGACTGGCTGCCCGCAGTGAACGCCCGGGGTTGTGCTGGCTGGCGAGCAGGGTGTGCACCTTGCTGACAATATGCGCCCCGATGGGGATCGCCGAGGTCGCCGCCGGTGAGGGCGCATTACAGGTATGGATGGTGCGCGGCGTGGTGACAAATAAAAAGTCGTCGATCAGCTTCCCTTCTGGCGAAACTGCCTGCGCCCTCACACCCGCAGGCCAGGGGTGCAGATCCTTCAGGGTCAGGCTCGGGCAGTATTTTTGCACCTGGCGCAGGTAGCCGCTTCTGCACAGGGAGTTTTTCATCTCGCTTAAACCCGAGAGAAGGTTGTTTTGCAGCACCCGGCGGATGCCCGTTGAACCCAGAATTTCCAGTATATCGGTGAAGGAGAGATCGCTCTTGCGATAGCCTTCGCGCTTAAAGGCGAGCACCGCGTTGGGCCCCACCGTGACGCTGCCGTCGATCATCCGGGTGAGATGCACGCCCAGGAACGGCATGGCCGGATCGGGGATCGGATAGATAAGGTGGTTCACGATCTGATTGTGCTCCGGCGCCAGGCGGAAATATTCTCCGCGGAACGGACAGATAATAAAGCCGGGGTCGATGCCAAGCATTTTCACCAGCCGGTCGGCCATCAGCCCGGCGCAGCCAATCAGGGTAAGGGCTTCAAACTCGCGCCCGTCGCGGGTATGAATGACAACGCCGCTGGCGTGCTCCTTCAGGGCGCTGACCTCGGCGTTGAAAATCACCTCCCCGCCTTGTTGCTGGAAGCGTTTTGCCATCGCCGCTGCCACCTCGCGATAGCTGACGATCCCGCTGGAGGGGACAAAAATCCCGCCCAGCCCGATGATATTGGGTTCGCGCTCGCGCAGTTCGGCACCGCTCAGCCACTCGCGCTCGATCCCGTTGGCGGCGGTGCGATCCCACAGGGCCTGCATCCGTTCCATCTCCAGCGGGGAGGTGGCGACCAGCATCTTGCCGCAGGTGTCATAGCGAATAGCGTTCTCATCGCAGAAGGCTTTGGTGGCCCGGTTCCCCGCCAGGCAGAACTGCGCCTTCAGGCTGCCGGGGGTGTAATAGACCCCGGCGTGGATCACCCCGCTGTTGCGTCCGGTCTGGTGGCAGGCCGGGCCCGCCTCCTTCTCCAGCAGGGCGATGCGGGCATCCGGGTAGAGCGCAATCAGCTGCATGGCGGTCGACATGCCGATAATGCCGCCGCCGGTAATCACGAAGTCATACATCCGCGCCATCCCTACTGATGAGTCTGATAGTGGGTGGTGGCATAGCTGATATACCCGCGCTGACGCATCAGCTCCCGACGCAGATCCGGGTGCGGGGTAAAGCGATCCCGGCCATGCAGCCAGAACATATTGTTAATCAGCAGGAACTTACCCACCGGGACCGGAATGGAGATGATGTGCCTGCTGCTCTCCAGCGCGTCTGAAAGTTCGCTCAGCCAGACGCCCTCTTCAAAATCTTTCGGCTGGACGAACTGGTCGATATAGCGCATCACCGGACGGCCCTGCTGGTCAACATCGAACACCGGGTGGAAGACATCCTGAGAGACGTTTTTGCTCGGCGGCGCCGTCCAGCGCAGCGGGCGACGGGCCAGCGGATGGCTGAAGAATTTATCCAGCGCTTCCCAGTCGTCAAGATGCAGCAGCAGGGAGTTGCCGCCCTGCATGTTCTGCTCGTCGATCTTCATCATCAGCACGTAGTCGGTCACTTCATCCACGAAGGTGCCGTCGTTGTGCAGCTCCAGCACGCGGTGGGGCTGGCGCAGGTAGCTGTCTGAGTTATCGACGTTTTTCACCGTAAAACGGGCGTAGTACTGGCCGCTCATGGCGTCGTAATTGGAGCGTCCGATCAGGTGCGCCACGGCGGTGGCGATCTTCACCATCTCGTCGGCCTGGGCGACGTTATCCACCCCGTCGGCGGAGATCAGCAGGGCACCCTGGTCACGGCTGAGAAGGGTGTTCAGCAGCAGAGGCTGAAGCTGGTTGCCGCACAGGTCGTCGAGGATCTTCGCCACCCGAAAGCGCAGGAAGGATTTGTACTCCAGGGCCTGGATGGGCCACTGCTCCACCTCCCGCAGGAACTGCTGCGTGACCTCCGCGGAGAACGTCAGCTCCAGCAGGCGCGGAGACTGCGCGGAGGGCGCAATGCTAAAACCGGTGATGGTCCGGGCTAACGCCTCGTCGGGCTGTTGTACGGCGGTCAGTGCATTCATCAGAATCAATCCTCTCAGAAAGTATTCAGGGAACGGGGTGTTTCGTAGCCATAAATTAAAAATATCTACGTTTTGGCAAAATGGATTTATTCAGGGGGGATTGTTTGAATTCTGTGATGCAGGCAGGAAAAACAGGCGAAATAGTCGGCAAAAAGCGCGCTCAGGTCGCGATCTCACCGCGCAGGCGTGATGCGCCTCACGGAAAATGCGGGTTAACCATAACAAAAACGTGACATATCCATACAAATCTTAACAAATCGCGAGAGTGGTGCTGTACGGCTTTCAGGCGCTCTTCTATACCTTGATTCGTGTTACCTGCGGCCTAATCACTACACAGAGAAAAACGTATGGAACAGACTTCTGGCAAGAAAAATGAAGCAATTCATAGCGATAATACACAGCAATTTCACCGCTCCATCGGCCTTATCTCTAACTTTTCGCTCGGATTCACCTACCTCTCGCCGCTGACGGCGGTCTACTCCCTCTTTGCCCTGGCGGTGACGCTGGCGGGGCCACCGGCTATCTGGTGGATCCCAATTGTCGCCTGCGGACAGCTGCTGGTGGCGCTGGTATTTGGCGAGGTGGCGTCGCAGTATCCCATTACTGGCGGGCTGTACCCGTGGGCCAGACGCCTGTGGGGCAAAAAATATGCGTGGATCGCCGCCTGGATCTACCTCTGGGCACTGGTGGTGACCATCACCTCGGTAGCGGAATATACCGCCACCTTCGTCGGGTCACTGTTCGGCTTTGCGATCTCCGCCGGCAACATGCTGATCACCTCGGTGGTGCTGCTCCTGATGATGATGGCGGTGAACATGTCGGGCACCAAAAATCTCGCCCGGGTGGCCCGAATTGGCTTCTGGTGCGAGATCGTCAGCGTGATTGCGCTCGGGATCTACCTGCTGATATTCCATCGCGCGCAGCCCTTCTCGGTGGTCTTCGACTCGATGGGCGTGATCGCCAAAGATGGCAGCTACCAGCCGGCGTTTATGGCGGCGGCGCTGATCGGCCTGTTTATGTTCTTCGGCTTTGAAGCCTGCGGCAACGTGGCGGAAGAGGTGAAAAACCCGAGCAAGAAGATCCCGGTGGCGATGATCCTGAGCATCGTCTTTGGTGCCATCTCGGCGCTGATCTCGATCCTCGGCTACCTGCTCGCCTCCCCGAATCTGATGAACATCGTCAACGGCCAGATTGCCGATCCGATCCCGGCGATCCTCAACGAAGCCCTGGGAGAAACCGGCGCCACGGTATTTATCATCATCGCGGTGATCGCCATGCTGTCGTGCATCCTGTCGCTACAGGCCGCGCTGAGCCGCCTGATCTTCTCCTTCTCCCGCGACCAGATGCTACCGGGTAGCGCCTGGATGTCGAAGCTGTCGAAAAACAGCGTCCCGGACAACGCGATGATCGTCAGCTGCCTGCTGCCGGTGCTCATCTGCGTGTGGGTTTACTTCCAGCCGGATAACCTGGCGCGCATCACCGCCTTTGCGGTTATCGGTATCTACATTTCGTTCCAGATGGTGGTGCTGGCGGCGCTGCGCCAGCGGCTGAAAGGCTGGAAACCCGCCGGGGAGTGGAGCGTCGGCGGCTGGGGAATGCTGGTCAATATCCTGGCGCTGGCCTACGGCCTGTGCGGCATCTGGTTGCTGGCCCAGCCTGCCGAGAGCGCAAGTTTTATCGACCGCTGGACGGTGCTGGTGGGGCTGTCGGTGGTGGTGATTTCGGGGCTGGTGTACATGGCGCTGGCCCGACCGTTTGGCCGCTCAAACGCGCCGGAAAACGACGCGATCGAGCACGCAAAACGCCTTAACGCGGGACAATCTCTGTAATTCACTCAGACCATAAAAACAATGGAGTCGGCTATGCAACACAACTTACTGATTAATGGCGAACTGGTTGCGGGTTCAGGTGAGATGCAACCCGTGTACAACCCGGCCACCGGCGAGGTCCTGCTGGAGATAGCCGAAGCCAGCCCGGAGCAGGTGGATGCCGCAGTGCAGGCGGCCGATCGTGCCTTCCGTACCTGGGGCCAGACCACGCCGAAAGCGCGCGCTGAATGTTTGCTGAAGCTGGCGGAGGTGATTGAGCAGAACGCCGACACCTTTGCCCGTCTGGAGTCGCAGAACTGCGGCAAGCCGCTGCACTGCGTGCTGAACGACGAGATCCCGGCCATTGTCGACGTGTTCCGCTTCTTTGCAGGTGCCACCCGCTGCCTGAATGGCCTGGCCGCCGGGGAGTATATGGAGGGGCACACCTCGATGATCCGTCGCGATCCGGTGGGCGTTGTCGCCTCCATCGCCCCGTGGAACTATCCTCTGATGATGGCGGCCTGGAAGCTGGGCCCGGCGCTGGCGGCGGGCAACTGCGTGGTGCTTAAACCCTCTGAGATCACCCCGCTCACCGCCCTGAAGCTGGCCGAGCTGGCAAAAGATATCTTCCCGGCCGGGGTGATTAACGTCCTGTTTGGCCGGGGGAAAACCGTGGGCGACCCGCTGACCGGCCACGACAAGGTGCGCATGGTCTCCCTGACCGGCTCCATCGCCACCGGGGAGCACATTATTTCCCATACCGCGCCGTCGATTAAGCGCACCCATATGGAGCTCGGCGGCAAATCGCCGGTGATCGTCTTTAACGACGCCGATATCGATGCGGTGGTGGAGGGGGTACGCACCTTCGGGTTCTATAACGCCGGGCAGGACTGCACCGCCGCCTGCCGTATCTATGCGCAAAAAGAGGTCTATAACACGCTGGTGGAAAAACTGGGCGTCGCCGTCGCCAGCCTGAAAATGGGCGCCCCGGACGATGAAACCACCGAGCTGGGCCCGGTCAGTTCCGCCGCCCATCTGACCCGCGTCAGCGAGGCGGTAGAGCGCGCCAAAGCCCTGCCGCACATTCACGTGGTCACCGGCGGCAATGTGGCGGGCGGCAGCGGGTATTACTACCAGCCCACCCTGCTGGCCGGTGCGAAACAGGAGGATGAGATCGTCCAGCGCGAGGTCTTCGGCCCGGTGGTGAGCGTGAGCATGTTTGACGACGAAGAGCAGGTGCTGGAGTGGGCCAATGACTCCCGGTATGGCCTGGCCTCATCGGTCTGGACCCAGGACGTGGGTCGCGCGCACCGCATGAGCGCCCGCCTGCAATACGGCTGCACCTGGGTGAACACCCACTTTATGCTGGTCAGCGAGATGCCGCACGGCGGGCAGAAGCTCTCCGGTTACGGCAAGGATATGTCGATGTACGGGCTGGAAGATTACACCGTGGTGCGGCACGTAATGGTGAAGCACTAACCGGCATTGCCCGGCGGCGCTGCGCTTGTACGGGCCTGGGGTGTTGTAGGCCGGGTAAGCGCAGCGCCACCCGGCGTAAATGTGCCCACGCTTGCTTTATGGCTGCGCGCAGTCGTAAGCCAAATCCAGGAGCTGATTTTTTATCGATCGTGCATCCGCCGCCATATCGACTGTCGCAAAATGGATCTTATGCCCTTGGGTGACAATGTATTCATTCATCATGTACCCAACAGCAGGGTGCAACAGCATGCCTGCGGCGTGAAGGGATAACGGATCGGCATCGCTCTCCTGCGTGCGCAGATAGGTATACAGCTGATAAATATAGCCGCTGCGCAGAGTCGTATCACGATGCCAGCCCTTAGTGACGATCGCATTAAATTTAGTATCAATAATGATGCGCTTCGCATTCACCCGATGTTCAAGAATGATATCTGACTGCATCGTCGGGAAGATATCAGCACTGCCTGGGCTTTGATCGCTCAATGCCCATTTCAGCTCTTTCCCGGCAGATACCTGCCAGATCCCTTTTTTGAGGTGGACGCGATAAAAACCGGCAATGCCTTTCTCAAACAGCTTTCGCATCCAGGAGAGATTATCTGAAGGGGCGGGTAACAGATGATGACCTTTATCCTGAGTGGGTAACAGCAACTGAAAGGCCAGTTGCGCAGCATCCACCATCGGTTTATCGGCCGCATCATGGCGGCCAAAGCGTGTCACCGAGGGCAGTTCGCGGTTGTCAGGGAACTCGCCGTTAATGCCCTCACGACGCAGCGCCATTGCCGCATAGCGGCACTCTGCGGCCAGTGCAGGTTTAGTGATGAGCGAGGTGAGGCGTTCTAACGCACAGCGAACGTAGCGATTTCGCGGCGTATCGAGAGTCATCTCCTGGAACTGGCAGGCAACCCGGCCCCGATCCAGCAGCTGATGGCTGGCGGTATGCAGAATATCAATTCTTCCCCGTACCCGGTTCAGACTGGCATGCCGGGTTTGATAGCCCATGCTTAAATTGCGACGGCGGCGCAGCGCAATCTCATGGAGCAGGATCTTCGCCACCAGATCGGGGATCTCATCCGGATTATCTTCCACGGCAACGTAGCTCCGCCCCAGCTCGCGAAACAGATCGGAAGCGTACAGCATCAATAACCAGAGATTGCGCACGGGAATGCGCGACGTCTTAAGTTGCTCTTCGCCGGAAGTCATTGTGCTAATAACACTTTTCTTGCGTCGTTGACTTTGTTCGGGGCATCGAACCAGTATTCGGCGAGCAGCGGACAAATTTCCGTTTCGACAACCTGTTCATACCAGGCAATAGCCTCGCCAATCTGCTGGCCGGCTGCTGGGGTGACATAGCTGTGCCCGACGCAGAACTGCGGCCCCAGGGCGAGGTCATTTGCCAGCATCTCATTCAGTGCCGTCAGACGCGATTCGATTAAATTCAGAACATCCGGATCGACCGCAAATTTTTGGTTCACCCAGTTTTTCCACGCCTCATTAAATACCGGCTTCAGGTCGATAAACGCGAAACGGCGGCGCAGGGCTAAGTCGAGGAGCGCCAGGGAACGGTCGGCAATATTCATGGTGCCGATGATGTATAAGTTCTCGGGGATATAGATTTTTTCATCCGGAGCCGTGCGATAGGAGAGTTCCAGCGCCTCAGTCGGGGTGCGTTTATCAGCTTCCATCAGCGTAAGCGTTTCACCAAAAATTTGCGCCGGATTGCCACGGTTGATCTCTTCAATAATCACCACATATTTCGCGGCGGGGTTATTAAGCGCTTTGTTGATGGCATTTACGAATGGCCCGTCGATAAGCTCTAAACGTCCCTCTTTGCCGGGGCGCCAGCCACGAATAAAGTCTTCATAAGAGAGGTTCGGGTGGAACTGTACCGCGCTGATCCGCTCAGGGGCTTTTTCACCCGTCAGGCAGTAAGCCAGACGGCGCGCCAGCCAGGTTTTGCCGGTGCCGGGGGGGCCCTGAAGGATCAGGTTCTTTTTGTCTTTTAGCCGCTGAAGGATGAAGTGAATCTTCTCTTCATCCAGGAAGCAGCCTTCTTCAATCAGATGGCTAAGAGTGTAAGAGGCGTTATTTTTGCCGGGCACGGCAGCATTATTGAAGTGAATATATTGATATTTTCCATTACCATGGAACGTTAGGGAAGGTGCGAACAAGTTCCTGATATGAGATCATCATATTCATCCGGAGCGCATCCCAGAGGGACATCATGAGCCATCAACTCACCTTCGCCGATAGTGAATTCAGCACTAAGCGCCGTCAGACCCGAAAAGAGATTTTCCTCTCCCGCATGGAGCAGATTCTGCCATGGCAGAATATGACCGCTGTCATCGAGCCGTTTTATCCCAAGGCGGGCAATGGCCGACGGCCCTATCCGCTGGAGACCATGCTGCGTATTCACTGCATGCAGCATTGGTACAACCTGAGCGACGGTGCCATGGAAGATGCCCTGTACGAAATCGCCTCCATGCGCCTGTTTGCCCGATTATCCCTGGATAGCGCCCTGCCGGATCGCACCACCATCATGAATTTCCGCCACCTGCTCGAGCAGCATCAACTGGCCCGTCAATTGTTCAAGACCATCAATCGCTGGCTGGCCGAAGCAGGCGTCATGATGACCCAAGGCACTTTGGTGGATGCCACCATCATTGAGGCACCCAGCTCTACCAAGAACAAAGAGCAGCAACGCGATCCGGAGATGCATCAGACCAAGAAAGGCAATCAGTGGCACTTTGGCATGAAGGCCCACATTGGTGTCGATGCCAAGAGTGGCCTGACCCACAGCCTAGTCACCACCGCGGCCAACGAGCATGACCTCAATCAGCTGGGTAATCTGCTTCATGGAGAGGAGCAATTTGTCTCAGCCGATGCCGGCTACCAAGGAGCGCCACAGCGCGAGGAGCTGGCCGAGGTGGATGTGGACTGGCTGATCGCCGAGCGTCCCGGCAAGGTAAAAACCTTGAAGCAGCATCCGCGCAAGAACAAAACGGCCATCAACATCGAATACATGAAAGCCAGCATCCGTGCCAAGGTGGAGCACCCGTTTCGCATCATCAAGCGGCAGTTCGGCTTCGTGAAAGCCAGATACAAGGGGCTGCTGAAAAACGATAACCAACTGGCGATGTTATTCACCCTGGCCAACCTGTTTCGGGTGGACCAAATGATACGTCAGTGGGAGAGATCTCAGTAAAAACCGGAAATAACGCCAGAAATGGTGGAAAAAATAGCCTAAATAGGCTGATTCGATGTGTTTGCGGGAAAAAAATCGGCCCAGATCCGCGAAATTTTAATCAGCGAGTCAGCTTGGGAAGAAATGACCTGCTTATTCGCACCTTCCTTAGCTCTCCATCCTTACGTAATTTCTGCAGGTAATGAGAAATGGTATGTTCAATCGTATTATTATCAGGATGCTCGGCCTGAATTTCTTCCCGGTAGGTTTCAATAAACTCAGTGCGTGTTAAGTGAGGACTGTTTTTCGCCAGACATAATTTTTTTACTTTGTCCAAAAGGGATACTTTCCACCCCTTTTGTTCCTTATCATCGGCCCTGTTCCATGCCATCAGAGAAAGTTCAGGAAAAGAATGAACAGGGCAGTCTGGTTGACTGAATAGATTATTAATATCGGATCTGATATTCAGGTAGTTTCGCCCACTGCTGCGACCTTTTTTTCCATCCCGTAGAATCGTAATATTGAGCACATTCTGAATATAAGATTTCGACTGGCTATCCAGGGTGGGGTAAAACCACGGGCAACACCAGTACAGCCCGATGGTCAGATTCCAGCCTACATTACGCACACCAGATGCGTTATCGTAGCTATAAATGAAATTTGCCGAATTTGTTGGGTTATCCGCATAATTCAGGGCCTGAGCGAACATCTCCCACAGCTTATCGATGTCAGCGGTATGACGTTTTCCTTCACTACTAAAAAACCATGATTTCTGGTTGTTAAGAACTGGAACTCCGGCAAACGAATCGGGCACGGTTTCGCTAACGCCTATTAATTTCGCCAGATGACCGGCGATATTGCTCCGATTGGCGTCCGTGAGAGTGCGATTGAATAAACCTATTGTCGTAAATGGACAAATATCTTTTAACGGGTAAGGCTCGCCCTGGGCTGGTTTGTCTTGCAGATGAGACATCCCGGCGACCTCGGTGGTGATCTGATGAATGCCTGCGACCAGTTCATCTCGCCTGCTTCGCCATGTTAGTAGCTGTTTGGCAAAAGCCTGATAAAAATTCGCCCACACAAATCTGCCATCTTTTTCAGCCGCGTCCATATGTTCTCCAGTCAAGATTTTCAGTTAGTTATCCTTCTTTTGCTGGCATTTTACGGGAACATCAAGTGCAATGCCTAACTACCTAAAACAAGGATCACCGAAAGGTGTATATACTTTCTATATGGATCATATTTATCTCTCCCTATATACTTTGCATATAGTTTTATAGAGAGGTTAATCATGCCCACCCCAACACGTACTCCTCCGAAAAAATTCCTGTTCCAGCTTCGTTCTGTCGATAACGAATTTGGCGTCAGCGAGGAGACTTTTGCCCGTCTGATGGCGGAGCTCTCGCTGAATCAGACCGAGTTAGTCCATAAGGCGTTACGCAACCTTGCTAAAGAGGTGCTTCCCGCTTACGAACAGGACGACGGCCCGCTGACCGACGCGCAACATGCCGCCGTTAAGAAACTGTCAGGCCTCGACATCTCAGAGGACGATCTGGACTCTCCATTATTTAAATAAGCAGGATGCTTATGGCTAATAATTACAACCCGTTACCTGCAATCGGTGACATTATCTGGTGCAAGTTTCCTCAACATGAGGATCTGGGCCATCCGGGGCCGAAAGCGCGTCCCGGGCTGATTCTGAACGTCTTCCCGGATCTTCATGCCGTCCTGATCGTCTATGGAACCTCACGGACGGACCACGTTTATCAGGGCGAGTTCGTCATCGACGATCAGCTTGATACGGCAGGGCTAAGCTGGCCGACAAAGTTTGATCTTAATCGCCTGCAAAAATTGCCGTTTAATACGGAGTGGTTCGCGGTTGCGCCGGGCGTGGAGATCAATACGCCGTTACCCAAAATGGGGGTAATTCCACCAGTGTTTATTCCTGTGATGCGTGCCGCCTGGGCTAAAAGAGAACAGTAGGCATTGCCCGGCGGCGCTGCGCTTGCACGGGCCTACAACACCGTAAGCCGGGTAAGCGCAGCGCCACCCGGCGTAAAGGTTAATGAGTAGGGAAAATATATTCCATCCCCTTCTTAATTCCAGAACAATTAAGTAATACATTACAATAAATTCCGAATAATTAAGTCTGATATAGACAACGATAAAATATCTTACTTACTATCAGAGCTTTACTCATATAAGGATATATATTGTGAGCTCAAGACAAGATATCAGGGATGGTGCTGACTTCGAACATTCATTAAGAGGGCTTATTTATACCGATGTGCTGGGTTGGATAGATATGGGCCATGCCCGTGGCGATGATGTCGAAGAACTCAGAAGACAGTTTGTGCAGGGTGAGGGAAGTGGGCGGAATTACTATGTCGTTATGTATCGTCAGGATATGAGCGTAGCAAAAGTTAGCTCTCGACTGGGTATTGGACGGTTTGCCAAATGGGAAATCAGACGTGGCCGTGATACGCACGAAATTAATCGTATGATGTTGGCGATGATGATGAGTACCGCATTCAATTTCGAAGATTTACAAAGCCTTCGGCTATTTACCTGGTATACAGATAGCGGCTTTAGCGGAGAAGATTTAGTTTCTGATTTGTTTGGATTCTATCGTGCTATCAGACCCGGCTTCTATGCTGACCTGGTGAAGCCTGTAAGCTATGAATCTGCATTACGGCGATGGGATTATTATGGAGCTATTGGCTCTTTTAAAAATAGTGGCTTTAAACCCATCATTTTTCCTGATCCAGACGACCCTTGTATTAAGCATGAGCCTTACATCGCTGAGCTTCCCATGTTTATGAGATGGTTGTATCCCTGGGATGATTTTACTTCTGGCGTCGTTAATGTTCTTACCGAAAATGGCACAGCATTTGGATATACAGGGGTTAGATGATGCGCTTTACCTTTATCAGATACCTCATTGTTTTTTTCCTCACAGTCTTAATTCTCTGCTCGCTGTTTATCTACCTCATCGCATCTGACATAAACGAGATGACGGTCTACAAAGAAACCGATCGCTATCGTTATTACACTCTCACCTATAATAAAATTCAAAACGCGCCGAGAATTTCCCAAAGTTACTACTTTGAATCTCAACCCGGTGACGGATATCCTCCTTCGAATGCCATCATTTTCAAAGATACGACTAATGCCGAACCGCTTCGGGTCTACCTCGCCGATTTAGGCTATATCAAAGAAAAGCGAACACAGCGTGAAATGGAAATGTGGTGCCAGCCCAAAAAAGCGTGCAAGGATCGCTTCTATTTATACGTCGATAAACATGCTAAAGAAGTGAGGTTAACCTCTATCCAGGAGTGAACCTCATGATCAACGCCCTCAACCACCTGACCCTCGCCGTCAGCAACCTGCCTGCCAGCATCACCTTCTGGCGCGATCTCCTTGGCCTGCGCCTGCACGCCGAATGGCACACCGGGGCGTATCTCACCTGCGGCGATCTCTGGCTCTGTCTGTCCTATGACGATACGCGCAAATTTATTCCGCCGCAGGAGAGCGACTACACCCACTACGCGTTCTCTGTCGCACCAGAACAATTCGGCACCTTCACGCAAAAGCTTAAAGACGCAGGCGTTACCGTCTGGAAAGAGAACAAAAGCGAAGGGGCGTCGTTCTATTTTCTCGACCCGGACGGGCACAAGCTGGAACTGCACGTGGGGGATTTGGCCGCCCGGCTGGCGGCATGTCGGGAGAAGCCTTACGCGGGGATGGTTTTTACCTCAGAAGAAACGTAATCTGCCCGGCGGCGCTGCGCTTGCACGGGCCTACAAACCATGTAGGCCGGGTAAGCGAAGCGCCACCCGGCAACAAACTTAACTCTTACAGCGATTTCACAAACGTCAGCAGGTCTTCATTCAGCTGGTCCTGATGCGTCAGCGCAAAGCCGTGCGGCGCGTTGTCATACACCTTCAGCTGGGCATTGCCGATCAGCTCCGCCGCCACTTTACCGGTGGTTTCAAACGGTACGATCTGGTCGTTGCTGCCGTGGATCACCAGTGTCGGGACGTCGACTTTTGCCATATCCGGGCGGAAGTCGGTCTCGGCAAACGCGGTTACGCAGTCCAGGGTCCCTTTCAGCGAGGCCAGCAGAGCGATGTTCAGGGTCTGGGTCAGGGCGCCCTCAGAGACGGTCTGCCCGGCGTTAAGGCCGTAGAACGGGGTGGCGAAATCGCTGATGAACTGGGCGCGATCTTTCAGCAGGCCGTCACGAATGCCGTCGAAGACCGACTGATCCACACCCTGCGGGTAAGAGTCAGACTTGCCGAAGATCGGCGTTACCGCCCCAAGCAGCGCCAGGCCAGCCACGCGATCGGTGCCGTAGGTGCCGATATAACGGCTCACGTCGCCGCCGCCCATGGAGAAGCCCACCAGGGTCACGTCGCGCAGATCCAGGGCGGTGATCAGGTCGTTGATGTCGGAGGCAAAGGTGTCGTAGTCGTAGCCGTTCCACGGCTGATCCGAACGGCCAAAGCCGCGACGGTCGAAGGCGATAGCGTGAAAGCCGCGCTCGGCCAGATAGTTAAGCTGGTTGTCCCACATGTCGGCATCCAGCGGCCAGCCGTGGCTGAACAGCACCGGCTTACCTGCACCCCAGTCTTTGTAGTAAATCTGCGTGCCGTCTTTCGCTTTGATCGTAGCCATAGTCTCTTCCTCAAAAGGTTGTTTCAGGTTTTAAACCGGCGCCACCAGATAGCGGGTTGCCGGGGGTGCATCGCCCTGATGAAAAGCCAGGACGCGGCTTTGCAGCAGGTGGTCATTCATGGTGTGCCGCTCCTGCAGGCGCAGGTGTTCCACCCACGATCCCAGCAGGAAGGTCTCGATATACAGGCCCGGCCGGTCGATATCTTCATACACCGCCCAGCTCATGGCTCCCGCCCGGCGACGTACCCGGCGCAGCTCGTGTACCGCCTGCAGAAAATCGGGTACCGCTTCGGGATCGACAAGGTACTCGCAGGAGACCAGCACCGGGCCGCGTTCGTTGGGGATGTTCTCCCGGGCGTCGTCGGCGATAAGCCCGCTGGTGTCGAGGTTCAGATTGGGATCTTTCTCCAGCTTCCAGCGCAGCACCGTGGCGCTCGCCAGTAGCATCCCGATCGTCGCCACGCAGAGCGAGGTGGCGGTGTTGACGTGCGAGGCGATCTGCCCCCACAGGGCGCTGCCCGCGGTCATCGAGCCGAAGAAGACCGTCAGATAGACCGCCAGCGCCCGGGCCTTCACCCAGCGTGCGGCGCTGCGTTGCGCCCCCAGGTTGAGGGTGGAGAGCACCGCGATCCACGCAAAGCCGGTGAAAAACTCAAACAGGTTCAGCAGCCAGAAGTGACGCACAAAGGCCAGGGCCAGCATGGTGATGGCGAAGACCAGGCTTGCCGCCACCATCAGTTGGTCTGCATTGAGGCGCTGGCGCAGACGCGGCAGCAGCACCGCCCCGGCAATCGCCCCCAGCCCGATGCAGGCCAGCATGATGCCGTACCCCGCCGGACCGAGGCCCAGCTCCCGGCGCGCCACCAGCGGCAGCAGCGCCCAGCCCGCGCTGGCGAAGAGAAAGAACGCCACGGTGCGGATCAGTACATTACGCAGCACCGGGGCGGCGTGCACATAGCGCACCCCGGCACGTACCGCCGAGAAGAAGTGCTCCGGCGGCAGGCGATGCACCGATGCCGCAGGTTTCCAGCGCCACAGCACCCAGGCCACGCCCAGCACCGACAGGGCGTTGAGCAGGAATACCATCCACGGCCCCGCCAGCGAGAGCAAAAAGCCCCCCAGCGCCGGGCCGATGGCGCGGCTGATGTTGACCCCCAGCGAGTTGAGGGCAATCGCCGGGCCCAGCTCCGCCTTGCTCACCAGATCCGGCACCACCGCCTGGAACGGCGGCGAACTCATGGCGCTGCCCACGCTCAGCAGAAAGGCCGCCACCAGCAGCACCGTCGGGGTCACCTGGCCGGTAAATGACAGCACCGTCAGCCCCGCCGCGGCGATAAACACCCACAGCTGGGAGAAGAGCAGGTACTTGCGCCGGTCGACGATGTCCGCCATCACCCCGGAGGGCAGGGCGAAGAGGAACATCGGCAGGCTGCTTGCCGCCTGCACCAGGGCGATATCCAGCGGATCGGCGCTGAGCGTCAGCATGCTCCAGTTCACGCCGACGTCGCTCATCCACGAGCCGACGTTGGAGACCACCGTGGCGATCCACAGCATGCGGAATACCCGCTGGTGCAGCGGCTGCCACGTTGAGATCGCCGGGGCAGGGGGGTGTTCGATGTGCGCGTCGGTCACCTGGGTCATGCGAATCTCTCCGTAGCACGTGTACGCAGCCGCCAGCCACCGGGGCCGGTGATGGCCAGGGTGGTGAAGATGATCAGCAGCAGCCAGCCAAACTGGCCTTCGGCGATCGACCAGCCCGGATGCACTACCAGCATCGCCACCAGCAGCACGGCGATGATTGGCACGCAGGCCAGCCGGGTCGCCACGCCGAACAGGATCAGGATCGGGCAGATCACTTCCGCCACGATCGCCGGGATCAGGCTGAAGTACGGCCCGAAGCCAAAGGGATCTTCGATCCGCGTCAGCTCTTCGCTGAAGTGCAGCACTTTCGGCAGGCCATGCACGTAGAGCAACAGCAGGCTGCCGGTGATGCGCAGGAAGAACAGCCCCAGGTCAATCCGGGGCAGGTTGGGTTGGGATGAGTTCATCATGATCAGAACGCGAAGCAGCTGCAGCCCAGCGCTCCCCAGAAGGCGTTATCATCGGCCACCGGCATCTCTGCCGTGCGGGCAAAGTCGTGCGAATGGTTGTGCACCCCGCACGGACCGCTACAGTGGTGCGCAGGCTGCATCCCCACGCGGGCGGCCTGCGGTGGCGCGCTGCGGTAGTGACCCGGCACCTTGACCACCGGGGACCACTCCGGCAGGACCGGGATGGCAGGCGGCGCCAGCGGACCGAAGGCACCCGCGGCGTAAACGATATCGCCATCCACCACCGTCAGCACCGACTCGATGCCCTTGATCTCCTCTTCCGGCACGCGGAAGTAGTCTTTGCTCAGCACCGCCAGATCCGCCAGCTGGCCCTTTTTGATCTGGCCTTTCTGGCTCTGCTCGTTGGAGAACCACGCGCTGCCCTGGGTCCAGAGCATCAGGGCAGTGTCGCGATCCAGACGGGCGCTGTGATCGTACATCTGCATTCCGCCGACGGTACGGCCAGAGACCAGCCAGTAGAGGGCGGTCCAGGGGTTGTAGCTCGCCACGTGGGTGGCGTCGGTCCCGAGTCCTACCGGCACGCCGGTCTCAAGCATACGGGTGACCGGCGGAGTGTGGCGCACCGCCTCCATCCCGTAACGCTCGGCAAAGTACTCGCCCTGGAAGGCCATGCGGTGCTGCACAGCGATGCCGCCGCCCAGCGCCTTGATGCGGTCGATGTTGCGCTGGGTCACCGTCTCAGCATGGTCGAAGAACCAGTGCAGGCCGTCGAACGGGATCTCGCGGTTCACCTTCTCAAAGACATCCAGCATCCGGCTGATGGACTCGTCGTAGGTGGCGTGCAGGCGGAACGGCCAGCGGTGCTCCACCAGATGGCGCACCACGCGCTCCAGTTCGTCCTGGTCACCTCCGGCGCGGCGGTGATGTGTGTGCCGATGTTCAAGCAGGCGCGGCTGGTGGGGGTCCTCTACCTGGAGAACCGCCTGATGCCGGAGGTCTTTACCGTCGAGCACTCCCGGGTGGTGAGCCTGCTGGGGGCGCACGCCGCCATCTCGCTGGAGACCGCCCGGCTCTATGCCGAGCTGCTGGAGGAGAACCAGCAGCGGCGTCGGGTGGAGAAAGAGCTGCGGGCCAGCCAGACCTCGCTGATGCTGGGGGAGCAGATCAGCCATACCGGCAGCTGGCGCTGGGAGCTGCAACAGGATCTGATGTTTATGTCGGAGGAGTATGCCCGCATTCTGGGCCTGCCGGAGAAGCAGAAGATGATCTCGATGGCGGAGTTTCTCACCTTTGTGCACCAGGATGACTATCCGCGCATCAGCACTCTGGTGACCGAGAGCGTGCGCGATGGCCTGACCATGCGCGCCGAGTTCCGCATTATCCGCGCCGACGGCGCCGTGCGCACCATTCTGGGGATTGGCGATCCGGTCGGCGTGGGCAGCGAAGTGAACGAGTATTACGGCATCATCACCGACATCACCACCCAGCGGACGGCGGAAGATGCCATGCGGGTGGCGCAGGCCGAGCTGGCCCGCGTCTCCCGGGCGACCACCGTCGGCCAGTTAACCTCGTCCATCGCCCACGAGATCAACCAGCCGCTGATGTCGATTGTCGCGAATGCCGGGGCCAGCCTGCGCTGGCTGAACCGCGATCCGGCCCGGCTGGATAAGGCCAGGCTCGGGCTGGAGGAGATTGTCTCCGAGGGGGAGCGGGCAGGGGAGATCATTCGCAGCCTGCAGTCCCTCACCCGCAAACAGGATCCGGCCTTTGCCCGTATCGATCTGCACTATCTGGTGCGGCACATCATCACTCTTTCGCGCAGCGAGCTGGAGCGGCGGAACATCAGCGTCAGCTATGCCCTGGCGGCGGCGAACAGTTTTATTGTGGCTGATAGCGTACAGATCCAGCAGGTGCTGCTGAATCTGGTGATGAACGCGGTGGAGGCGATGGCCGAGATCAAAACGCGGCCCGGTACGCTGCTACTCTCCACCTCGAACCCGGAAGGGGGCGGGATCACATTTGAAATCGCCGACAGCGGTACCGGCATCGCCCAGGGGCAGACCGAGCGTATCTTTGACTCGTTCTACTCCACTAAAGCCCAGGGGATGGGGGTGGGGCTGACCATCAGCTACAGCATTATCGAGCGCCATCGCGGCAAGCTGACGGCCCGCAACCGCGAGCCGCACGGCTCTGTCTTTGCCTTTACCCTGCCGCTGGCGGAGGGCGAGACGTCACTCTGAGGGCTGGCTTCTGGTCAGGCGCTCCGCGGCCCTGACCAGATCCGCCAGCGAGCGGGCCTGCATCTTCTCCATTACCCGTCGGCGGTGGACTTTGACGGTAATTTCACTTACCCCCAGTTCGGCGGCGATCTGCTTGTTCAGCATCCCGCTGATCGCCAGCTGCAACACCTCCTGCTCCCGCGGCGTCAGCGAGAGATGGCGCTGCTTCAGAGAGTACTGCTCCCGCAACTGCAGGGCGTTCTCTTCCGCCAGCTTCAGCGCGTCGCCAATGGAGTTCAGCAGATCGTTCGACGCCACCGGCTTGGTGAGAAACTCATACGCACCGCCCTTCATCGCCTTCACCGTCATCGGAATGGTGCCGTGGCCGGTAAGATAGATTATCGGGATCTCGCGCCCGCTGGCCTTCAGGGAGTCCGCCACTTCAAACCCGCTGATGGTGGGCATCTGCATATCGAGGATCACGCAGGAGGGCACATCTTCAAAGGTGTGTTGCAGAAAAGATTCTGCCGAGGAGAAGTCGAGGGCGTTCAGCCCGGCAGACTCCAGCAGCCCGACCACGGACCGCCTGACAGCGTGATCATCATCAACGACATAGACAATGTGTTCCATTAATAGCCCCAATGTTTCAGCCTGACAAAGATGAGAGGATTTTCGCTCAGCGTAAAAACCGCCCCCTCTGTTCATGCGTTTCAGGTGGCAGTTTTATGAACATGTCAATTTTAACACATTAATTATCATTATCATTTAACAATATGATAACTATATGAAAGGTGCATAGCGGAATAGGTGAATCTGCGTTTCTTATCGGGTAAGCGTAGGCCAGAATGGATTACATTGTCGTCATGGGACAGCGGGCCAGAGTAGCAATCGATATTTTTTCCAGCTCAGTCACGGTTTTCGGCAGTCCCAGCCTACGGGTTTTGTAGGCCGGGTAAGGCGTAGCCGCCACCCGGCAATGCCTGATGCTCTCTCACGAGGGGTAAAATATTGGCAGATTATTCCCCCACCAGCTCAATACGGTTCCCGTCCGGGTCCGCAATTACCGCTTCATAATAGCCATCTCCCGTCATCCTTGGAGCGCTCAGCAGCGTATTGCTCAACCGCGCCTGCTCCGCCATCCGATCCACATCCGCCCTGCTACCCACGTTCAGGGCAATATGCGCCCAGCCGACAAACTCCGGGTGCGAAGGGCGATCGGGCAGATCCGGCACCGTCATTAGCTCGATAGTCGGTCCGTCGGACAGCGTGATAAAGTGCGATTCAAAGCCCGGACGGTTTTTGCTGAGGTAGCGTTCGTTACGCTGGCCGCCAAAAACCGTCTGCCAGAAGTGGACCTGTGCGTCCAGGTTACGGGTCCAGAGTGCCACATGTGCAATATTCATCTTATCCCTCGCTGCGGGCGGGTTGAGAGGCGGTGACGGTCACGGAGAGCAGGGCGACGACCAGCATCAGCACCATAATGACCATAAACGCCTGGGTTAAAGAGGTGGCGTGCGCCACGAAACCGATAATTGCGGGCCCGGCGAGCACGCCGAGATAGCCCAGGGTGGTGATAGCCGGGACGGCAACTGCCTGCGGCATGCGGGTCTGGCGGCCAACGGCGGAGAACATCACCGGCACGATATTGGCGCAACCGGCGCCCACCAGCACGTAGCCCAGCAATGACAGCTGCCACTGCGGGACAAAGGTCACCAGCGCAAACCCTGCGGCGGCCACGATGGCGCCCCCCACCACGGCGCGCAGGGCACCGGTGCGGGCGATCAGTTTATCGCCGGTTAAGCGGAAAAAGGTCATCGCCACCGAGAAGCAGGTGAAGCCCAGCCCACCCAGGGATTCAGGCACGCCGCGCACCTCGGTCAGGAACACCGCGCTCCAGTCCAGCACCGTGCCTTCGGCGAGAAACACCGCAAAGCAGATGAGGCCGATCAGCAGCACCACGCCGCGCGGCACGGCAAAGGCCGGGCCAGAGGCGGGATTGGCCCAGGGCAGCAGCCCTTTCAGGCTGAAAGCGAGCATGAGCGCGACGCTCAGAATGATGATCAGGCAGGCGATAAAAGCGCTGGCCCCGAGGGTCAGCAGCAGGGTCATCGCCCCCGCGCCGGCAATGCCGCCCACGCTGTACATGCCGTGAAAACCAGACATCACCGGCCCGGGGGCGTCGCGCTCAACGATGATCGCCTGAATATTCATGGCGCAGTCCGTCACGCCGACCCCCACACCAAACAGCAGCAATGCGGCGGCGAGCAGGCGCGGATCCGGGATGATGGCAAGCAGCGGGGTAGTGAGCAGGACGATCGCCATCGCGGTGATAATCACCCGGCGGCAGCCGTAGCGGCTGGTGAGTATCCCGGTAAGTGGCATCGCAATCAGCGCCCCCATCCCCAGACAGAGCAGCAGCGAGCCAAGCGTGGCCTCGTTAACGCCGGTATTGGCTTTGGCGAAAGGCACCAGCACCGCCCAGGTGGCGGTGACATAACCGGCAATGAAAAAGACGATCCGGGTGGCAAGCCGCTGGACGGCTCCGGTGGTCTGAGAGGTCATTTCACATCCTTATCAGGTTTCAGTAACGGGGAGGCAGGCGTCTTGCGCTGCACCTTTTCCCCGGCGCGCGCATCTGCGTTCACAGGTTCAAACAGGAAGCCGTCATGGGGCTGGGTGGCGGGCACCTGCTGGTGGTAATCATCATCGCGCTTCATCGTGACGCTCCGGTTGTGATGGCATGGATTGACAGAGCAGGCGTTCATGCAACATTATGCGCATTGTTGCTCGATTCAAATCCAGAGAAGATAATTTATGCTCGATTATGCAGCTTTCCCGGAACAACGACAAGATCGGATCCGCCAGATCCTGCAAGAAAATGGCCGGGTGATCTGCGCTGACCTGGCGATCCGCATGCAGGTATCGGAACACACGATTCGCCGTGATTTACATGAGCTTAGCAAAGAAGGGTTCTGTAAGAAGGTCTATGGCGGGGCGGTGTTACAGCTGGCCGATGCCGGGAACTTCTACAGCCGCGAGCAGCAAAACCACGCAAAAAAAGTCACGATCGCGCAGAAAGCGGCAACCCTGATCAAGCCGGGTAGCTGTATCTTTATCGATACCGGCACCACCAACCTCGCGCTGGCGAAGGCGCTCCCCCCGGATCTGGCCGTCACTGTGGTGACTAACTCCCCGGCCATCGCCGCAGAGCTGCTGCGTCACCCCCTGTGCGAGGTGATCATCACCGGTGGGCAGATCCAGCGCAGCTCCGGCGGGGCCGTGGGGGCGACGGCGGCCAGCCAGATCCAGGGGATGATTTTCGATCAGGCGTTTATCGGCGGCTGCGCCATGGATCCCGGCATGGGGCTGACCGGTTTCGACTTTGCTGACTGCGAGTTCAAGAAAGCGGTGATCGGCCAGAGTAGCCAGACCATCGTGGCGCTCACCACCGACAAAATCCCCGGCGTGGCGCGCTTTGTGGTGGCGAAAAGCCGCGATATTGACGTGCTGGTGGTGGAGGCGAGCCTGGATCAGGAGGCGATCGCGGCGTTTACGGCAGAGGAGGTGCGGGTTATCAGCGCCTAACGCACCGCAAATACCACCGCCGTCCAGTTAACGCGCGTAGCAGGCGGAAATTCGGGACAGGGCTGGATCGGCGTGCAGGCGCCCGCCCAGATAAAGGTCTCTTCATCAATCCGGTACCAGTGAGGATTGCCCTGCACCGCATCACCCACCACCGCCGCCTGAATGCGAACCACGCTTCCTTCAGGCAGCTCACCGGCCACAGGTGCGAAAACGGATGGGTTCTCCTTACGGGTATATACCCCCATCAGGGTCTTTACGCTGGCGGAAACCGGCAGTTCAATAAACGGGCTCATCGCAGGCCTCATGACAATACGCTCTTAGTGATTAACGATATAAGTCGCTCTGTAACTTGCGCTCACGATAAAGCGTGAAACTGTCACCCTGTGTCATGCGAATGGCTGAATGCGGCAGGTTTTCATTCCCCCTTGACCCACGACAAGGCAGCGCGGCCCCACCTCTTCCTATAATCACACCCGTTTGTCTTTTTAACTGGTGCTAACCATGGCGTATCAACTCAACCTGAACTGGCCGGAATTTTTAGAAAAATACTGGCAAAAGAAACCCGTTGTCCTCAAAAACGCACTGCCAAATTTTGTCGATCCTATCAGCCCCGATGAGCTGGCAGGGCTGGCGATGGAGCCGGAGGTGGACAGTCGCCTGGTGAGCCATAAAGAGGGCAAATGGCACGCCAGCAACGGTCCGTTCGAGCACTTCGATGGCTTAGGCGAAACCGGCTGGTCGCTGCTGGCGCAGGCGGTTAACCACTGGCACGCCCCTGCCGCCGAGCTGGTGCGTCCGTTCCGCGTCCTGCCGGACTGGCGTCTGGACGATCTGATGATCTCCTTCTCGGTGCCGGGCGGCGGCGTGGGTCCGCATATCGATCAGTACGATGTGTTTATCATCCAGGGGATGGGCAGCCGTCGCTGGCGCGTGGGTGACAAACTGCCGATGCGTCAGTTCTGCCCGCATCCGGCGCTGCTTCATGTCGATCCTTTTGAGCCGATCATCGACGAAGATCTGGCCCCGGGCGACATTCTCTATATTCCGCCTGGATTCCCCCACGACGGCTTCACCCACGAGACGGCGCTCAACTACTCCGTAGGTTTCCGCGGGCCGAATGGCCGGGATCTGATCAGCAGCTTTGCCGATTACGCGCTGGAGAACGATCTGGGCGGAGAGCACTACAGCGATCCGGATCTCACCTGCCGCGACCATCCGGGCCGGGTTGAGGCCTATGAGCTTGAGCGCCTGCGCAAGATGATGATCGACATGATCAGCAAACCAGACGATTTTACACAGTGGTTTGGCAGCTTCATCTCCACGCCGCGCCACGAGCTGGATATTGCCCCGGCGGAACCGGAGTACACCCCGGAAGAGGTGCTCGACGCGCTGACGGGCGGCGAAACGCTGACTCGCCTGAGCGGGTTACGGGTCCTGAATGTCGGGGGCAGCTTCTTTATCAACAGCGAGCGGCTGGAGGTGTCGGATGCAAACGCAGCAGATGCACTGTGTCGCTACACCGAGCTTAGCCGTGCGGAGCTGGGCGATGCCCTGCGAAATCCGGCATTTGTGGACGAACTGACCGGGCTGATTAACCAGGGTTACTGGTACTTCGACGAGTGATCGCAAAGGCGGCGCGGGGCACAGGCTCCACGCCGCCACCTTTAAGCGGCAAGGATATGACAGGCTTTCCAGTAATCAAGAAGGCGCTCGTCATCAGGTTCTCGCTCCGCTTTACTTTTCATGGCCCGTGCCAGATTCTCTCTCGACACCTCCTGGCCTTTTTGGACGATATCTAAAACCGCTTCACCAAGAGCCAGGGATATTTCGGTACGATTGGTTTCTACCATATATGCCTCCATGTTGAGTGCGTGAAGATAATTATGCGACATAATAACGTGCCTGGAATATTTCTCAGTCGATTCTTATATATTTCGTGCGAACCTAAAACGCGGCGGGAAATAATGTTTCGAAATGCTAATGAGGCGGTCGAAACGTTATTTATGGACTACAGTTAGTTTCGTGTCACACCCGTAGAAACCAAATGAGGAGAATTAATTATGGTAAACCAGAGTGAAATCAAGGACCATGCTCAGGTAATGGCAAGCTGCGGTACCCACGTTGGCACCGTTGACCATCTTGACGGCAACCGCATTAAGCTCGCAAAAAATGACTCCGAGTCTGGCGGTAAACACCATTATATTCCGCTTGAGTGGGTCGATAAAATCGACGGGAATAATGTGGTTCTGACCAAAGACCATAAAGAAGTGTTTGCTGGCTGGCAAGAAGCGTAATAATCGCCAGCACCAGGCGGATATATTTGAGCTCCGGCATTTTGTCGGAGCTTAATATTTATTAAATTTGCCTGCATTGCCGCCGCGTTAAAGGAGTGATACTGTTTTATTTTTAATATGCTTTTCCAGGCGCAGGTATGTCCGACTCAATGCTCCCTCACCCGGCCCCCACAGCGAAAAAAACCTTTTCCGTTGCTGACTTTAAGGTCTTTGGCGAGCGCTACGGCATTGACTACCGTTTTCCGCTGCTCACTGATACATGCGCCAGCAGCAGCCCGGTTCTGCACGGCGATGTCGAAGAGATGATTCTGCCGTCCGGCATCTCATTAACCCACTCCGATGTCCGCGTTCTGCAACCCTATGAAACCACCTCCCGCCACAGCAGCCCGCTCTATGTGCTGGTGGTGCTGGAAGGCTGCGTGACCCTGACCCTCAGCGGCAACGTTTATGTGGTGCGCCCGGGCATGGCTTTCAGCGCCAGGCTGAGCGAACAGCAGGCGATGTCTGCCCGTCATGACGCTGATATCGCATTGAAAACCCTCTCTTTTGGGGTTTACCCTGACGATGCCCGTCGTGAAAGCCTGCTCGCCTCTCTGCTGGCGCAGTGGGAGAAGCTTAACGCGCCCACCTTTGTCTGGCAGGTACCGGATTTTGTGCTGGCCGGGATCCAGCATGCCCGCCAGCGCGAGCGCAGCAGCCTGTCGCGGCAGCTGCTGCTGGAAGGAGTCATGTATCAACTGCTGGGCCACGGCCTGCACCTGCGGGAGCAGGAGGGCGCGGCGCGGGTAAGCGCTGCCGGCGGTGAGCATGCCCGGCTGGAGCAGATCCGTCATCTGCTGGCGCAGGCTCCGGAGCAGGAGTACACCCTCGCCCAGCTGGCGGCCCGGGCGGCGATGAGCCCGAGCAGTCTGCGCAGCAAATTCCGTCAGGCCTATGGCTGCACGGTATTCGACTACCTGCGCGACTGCCGCCTCGCGCTGGCGCGCCGCTATCTGCTGGAAGGCCACAGCGTGCAGCAGGCGGCGTGGATGTCGGGCTACCAGCACGCCACCAACTTTGCCACCGCCTTTCGCCGTCGCTACGGCATCTGCCCCGGCGCGGTCCGTAACGGCTGCTAATCCGTTTTTTCCCCATCGCCAACGCCATTCGTGCGGTTTGGCATTGCGCATACGTACTCTGGCAGCGCGCATAGCTATCTTCTAAATGAAAAAGGTAATAATTCTCATTAATAATTAGAAATAGCTCTGGAGATTTTCATGTTCGCTAAATCGCGGCTGGCACTGCTGGTGGGATGGGTTACCGGGAGCGTCGCGCTCCCCCTGATGGCGCAGGAGACGCCAAAAACCGAAACGGTTGTTGTCACCTCGCAGATGCAGAGTGGCGCCACCAAGCTGGCGACGCCGGATATCGAGACCCCGCAGGCGGTGTCGATTGTTACCCGCGAGCAGTTTGAGGAGCAGGGCGCCACCAGCGTCCGCCAGGCGGTGAGCTACACCCCGGGCGTCTACAGCAACCAGATCGGCGCCTCGAACCGCTTTGACTACATCGTGCTGCGCGGCTTCTCCGACGGCAGCCTGGATAACGTCTATCTCGACGGCCTGAAGATGATGGGCGACACCAACTCCCACAGCTCGCTGGTGGTTGACCCGTGGTTCCTGGAAAATATCGAAGTGGTGCGCGGCCCGGCCTCGGTGCTGTATGGCCGCTCGTCGCCGGGGGGGATCGTAGCGCTCACCTCGCGCAAACCGTCGTTCGATCCGGGCGGAGAAATTAAGCTGTTCGCCGGGAATAACGATCAGCGCGGGGCGATGTTTGACGTCACCGGCGCGCTGGACGACGACGACCGCGTGGCGGCCCGTCTGAGCGGTATGACCCGCTATGCCGATTCCCAGTTTGATCCACTCAAAGAGGAGCGTTACGCCCTGATGCCGAGCCTGACCTGGCGCATCACCGATAACACGCGCCTGGATCTGATGGCCTACCTGCACCGCGATCCCGAGGGCGGGAGCCACTCCGGCCTGCCCTATGACGGAACCGTGGTGCCGCACAACGGAAAGATGATCTCTAACACCTTCTTCGAAGGCGAGGACGATTATGACAAGTACGATCGCCGCGAGGATATGGTCGGCTATAACATCGAGCACCTGTTCGACAGCGGCTGGTCGGTGCGCCAGAAGCTGCGCTATCTGCACACCAAAGTGGAGCTGAACCAGGTCTATGCCGCGGGTTGGCTGAACGACACCGAACTCAACCGCGGTTACTCCGGCTCGGACGAGAAGATGAACGCCATCACCCTGGACAACCAGATCGACGGCAGCTTTGATACCTGGGCGGTGAACCACCGGGTGCTGATTGGCCTCGATTACCAGGATCGCAGCAACCACACCACCGGCTATTACGGCAGCTTCCCGCCGATTGACGCCTTTAACCCGGTCTACGGTGCCGGGCCGGAGAGCATCACGATGTACAGCAAGGAGAAGCACAAGCTGCGCCAGACCGGTTACTACCTGCAGGATCAGCTCTCCCTGGACCGCTGGCGCCTGACTCTGGGCGGGCGCTATGACCAGGTGAGCGTCTCCAATGTCGACAAGCTGAACGATACCCGCAGCGATCTGGACAAGAATAACTTCAGCAGCCGCGCGGCGCTGCTCTACCTGTTCGATAACGGCATCGCGCCGTATATCAGCTACTCCACCGCCTTTACCCCGACCAGCTTTGCGGATGAGAACGGCGATCTGCTGGACCCGATGAAAGGCAAACAGTGGGAAGCGGGGGTGAAGTTTGAGCCGGAGGGGATGAACAGCCAGTTCAGCGCCTCGGTGTTCCGCATCAACCAGAAAAACATCGCCACCAAAGAGGAGCCGACCGATCCGTACCGCTCCATCGGCGAAATTGAATCGGAAGGGGTGGAGCTGGA
This sequence comes from Leclercia sp. LSNIH1, assembly GCF_002902985.1. NCBI lineage: Bacteria > Pseudomonadati > Pseudomonadota > Gammaproteobacteria > Enterobacterales > Enterobacteriaceae > Leclercia > Leclercia sp. LSNIH1. The sequence goes on from NZ_CP026167.1 coordinate 1,524,101, forward strand.
AGCGGTAGGGCAACTGACCGACAGCCTGCGCCTGCAGGCGGCGTACACCTATACCGACATCCGCTACAAGAAGAGCAGCCCGGAGGAAGAGGGCAAGCGTGCGGTTTATGCCCCGCGCAATATGGCCAGCGGCTGGCTCAGCTATGACGTGAAAACCGGGCCGCTGGATGGCCTGACGGTGGGCTCCGGGGTGCGTTACGTCAACGGCGTGACCAGTGACCGCATGAATACCCACACCCTGCCGTCATACACCCTGGTGGATCTGGCGGTGGGCTATGACCTGTCGAAGGTGGGGCTGACCGGGGTAAGCGCCCAGCTCAACGTCAACAACCTGACGGACGAAAGCTACGTGGCGGCCTGTAACTCGCTCTCCTACTGCTACTTTGGCGCCGAGCGCAGCATTGTCGGCAGCGTGTCGTGGACGTTCTGATGTGAAAATGCCCGGTGGCGCTGCGCTTACCGGGCCTACAAAAGAGTCGAACCGTAGGCCGGGTCAGGCGCAGCCGCCACCCGGCGAACAGGCCGCACCGCGCTACTCCGCCATCGCAATATTCACCGCTTCCCCCATCTGTTCTACCGCCGCGCGGTGCTTCTCGTTTGGCGGCAGGGCGCAGTTGATCCGCAAACAGTTCCGGTACTTGCCGGAGGCTGAGAAGAGCGATCCGGCGGCGATCTGGATGTTAAACCGCGTCAGCTCCCGCGACACGCAGACCATATCCACATGTTCCGGCAGCTCCACCCACAGCATGTAGCCGCCCATCGGGCGGGTCACACAGATGCCGCAGGGGAAGAACTGCCTGACCCAGCAGGTGTAGGTCTCGATATTCTGCTGGTAGATCTGGCGCATCCGCCGCACGTGGCGGTGGTAATACCCTTCCCGGATAAAGGTAGCCAGTGCCAGCTGGCTGGCAGGCACGTTGGTGCCGCTGGCGGCATACTTCATGTGCATAATCCGGTCGTGATAGCGGCCCGGAGCAATCCACCCCACCCGCAGCCCGGGGGCGACAGTTTTGGTAAAGGAGTTGCACAGCAGCACCCGGCCATCGATGTCCAGCGAGTGAATGGTGGAGGGGCGGGGATACTCGAACGCCAGTTCGCCATAAATATCGTCTTCAAAAATGACGATATCGTGCCGCTGGGCCAGCGCCAGCAGCTGACGTTTGCGAGCTTCGGGCATGATAAACCCCAGCGGGTTATTGCAGTTGGGCACCACAATCACCCCTTTGATCGGCCACTGCTCCAGCGCCAGCTCCAGGGCTTCGACGCTGATCCCCGTCACCGGATCGGTGGGGATCTCGATCGCCTTGATCCCCAGGCCGCGCAGCATCTGCATGGTGCCGTAGAAAGAGGGGGATTCCAGCGCCACGATGTCGCCGGGCTTACAGATGGTCAGCAGCGCCAGAGAGAGGGCGCTGTGGCAGCCGCTGGTGACGATCAGATCGTCGGCGGTGACCACCGATCCGGCGTCCAGCATCAGGCGGGCGATCTGCTCGCGCAGTTCGCGTCGCCCGGCGAGTTCGTCATAGCTGAGCACCTCTTTAACGCTGTGCTGCACCACCCGGCTCAGCTCTTTCCACAGGGGCTTGAGGCTTGGCTGGGTCAGGTCGGGCTGGCCGCCGCCAAAGGCCGTGATGTCGGTTTTATTGCGCCCCTCCATCAGGGTCAGCACCTCATCCCACTGGGTTACCTCCACCGGGCGCTGCACCGGGCGCGACATCGCCGGCACCGGCGGCTGCGCCTTTCGCGGTGCGACAAAATAGCCCGAGCGCGGCTGGGGGGTGATTAGCTGTAAGTTTTCGAGGATCTGATAGGCCTGCTGTATGGTGCTGATGCTGACCCCGTGCTCCTGGCTCAGGGCACGCACCGAGGGTAAACGCTCCCCGCTGCGATAGAGCCCTTGTTCAATGCGTTCCGCCAGAAGATTGGCCAGATGTTGGTAGCGCGTCATGCTGTATCCCTTATTCTCGCCATACAGAAAAGCAAACCGGTACAGATGGCGGTAAAAACTGCCATGCAGTTCCTGTTTTAGACGATCTGTATGTTAAAAAAAAGTAATTTTTGAATCTGTATTGAAAGGTGTGGGATCCGTGATGATAACCCCTCAGACCCCCCGAGGAGAGCATCATGGAATTCCACGAAAATCGAGCCAAACGCCCCTTTGCGATCTTTATCTGGATGGGAAAAGCCCTCGTCCGCTGGTATCGCATCAACCGCACGCGCCGGATTTTGAGCAAGTTAAGTGATGAACATTTAAAAGACATCGGGCTGTCACGGTATGATTTGTAGCCTGCGCAGTTATCGCCGGGTGACGCTGCGCTTACCGGGCCTACAAGGGCACGAACCGTAGGCCGGGTAAGGCGTAGTCGCCACCCGGCGCTTGTCAGCGCAACAGTGCCAGCGTCTGCTGTTTCGGTTTTTCCAGCAAAGCCACCGCCTCCTGATACGACCGCACGTTGTTATACCCCATCACCAGCCCGTAGCGTTTGCCCGACCCGCTGTACCACGCCGACAGGGCGTTCACCTGGAGCTGATGCTGTTGCCAGCAGTGGGCGATCTCCTGGTCACAGCTGCCTTTGGTTAAGAACGCCACGATATGCATTCCCCCATCGTTCTGTTCGGTGAAGAAGCGGTCGCCATAGACTGCGTGCAGGGCGGCAATCATCCAGTCGCGTCGCTGTTGATAGAGGGCGCGCATCTTTTTCAGATGGCGGAAGAAGTGGCCCTCGTTGAGGAAAGTGGTGAGGATCTTTTGCGTCAGCACCGGCTGGCCGCTGGCGAGCAGATCGGCGCAGTCGTTAAAAGCCGTTACCGTGCTGGCGGGCATCACCACATAGCCAAGGCGCAGGGACGGCATCACGGTTTTGCTGAAGGTGCCCATGTAGATCACCCGATCCTGGCGATCGAGGCTTTTCAGCGACGGCAGCACCTTGCGGGTGTAGTGAAACTCGCCGTCATAGTCATCCTCAACGATCCACGCCTCGTTGCGGGTGGCCCAGTCGAGCAGTTGCTGACGGCGCGGCAGCGAGAGAGTGACCGCCAGCGGGCTCTGGTGCGACGGGGTGACGATGGCAAACCGGGCGTCGGCGTGGTGGCGCAGCAGGTAGTCTGTGTCCATCCCCGCGCGATCTACCGGCACCGTATAGAGGCGGGGCACGATGCGCCGCAGCAGTTGCTGGCCCATAAAATAGCCCGGATCTTCAAGCACCACCTTGTCGTTGCGGCTGGCGAGGGTATCGAGGATCAGGCGCAGGCTGCCGCTGTAGCCGCTGGTGATCAGCACCTGATCCGGCGTGCAGGTCAGCCCGCGAGAGATGTTCAGGTAGCGGGCAATCGCCTGGCGCAGGGGAGCCCAGCCCATCACCGGCGGGTTGAGCATCTCCTCCTGGCGCATGGCGCGCACCGCCTGGCCCGCCAGCAGCAGCCATTTTTTGTACGGGAAGCTGTCCAGCGCCGGGATGCCGGGGCGTAAAAAGCCGGCCCGTTCGCGCTGGCTGACCAGGGACTCCGGTAACGTGCCGGTGACAGTATCGTCAGGCGGCGGTGGCGCGGCGGGGAGGTTTAAGTCCGGGTTCACCCGGGTGCCACGCGCCCCCTGGCTCACCAGATACCCCTCGCCGATGAGAATGGCGTAGGCGGTTTCCACCGTTTTGCGCGCGACCTTCAGCTCCTCCGCCAGCACGCGAATGGCGGGCACCTTGTCGCCGGGCTTCAGTATGCCGCGGGTGATATTGTCCCGGTAGCGGGTATAGATCTGGTGATAGCCCGGTTTCATGTCCTACCTCGTTTCGCGGTTTTTGTATCTTTTTACTATGTCATGAACGGCGTAAATTTGCCCCATCGCATGACCTGTACCGCACAAAAGAGGAAAGACCATGAGCACTCGCGTTAACCACCATAAAGCCACACCTGCCCTCGCTAAAGCGCTCTCCGACCTGAGCATGGCGGTGAGCCAGACCTCCATCGACCCGGCGCTGAAGCACCTGATCGACATTCGTGTCTCCCAGCTCAACGGCTGTACCTTCTGTCTGGATATGCACGCGAAAGAGGCGAAAATTGCGGGCGAGCGTGAGCTGCGCCTCTACCATCTGGCCGCATGGCGCGAATCCCCGCTGTTCAGCGCCCGGGAAAAAGCGGCGCTGGCCTTCGCCGAAGCGCTGACGCAGATTGGCCCGCACGGGATCAGCGATGTCCTCTACCGCAGCGTGGCGGAACACTACTCGGAAAAGGAGATTTCAGAGCTGAACTTTGCCATTGTGGCGATCAACGCCTGGAACCGCTTAGGCATCACCTCCCGTATGGAACCGGGCTCCCTCGACGGTGCCTACGGCCTCAACAAGGCTAACCTCGAGTAAGACCCCGCTCGCGGATCATCGCCACCAGCGCCTGCAACCCAGGCGGGACGTGACGATGGCCAGGGTAATAGAGACGCAGTCCGGCAAAGGGCTGCGTCCACTCCTCCAGCACGCTCACCAGTTCCCCGCTTTGCAGCTCCTGTTGAATATAGAGTTCCGGTAAAAATCCTACCCCCAGTCCGGCTTTTACCGCCCGGATCGAGGCAAACAGATCCGAGGTGGCAAAACGGGGCACCACCGCCAGGGCAAGCTGCTCTCCACGCCGCTCCAGCTCCCAGCGGTAGATCCCGCCGTGCGCCATCCGCATGCCGATCCCCTGATGTTGCAGCAGATCGTCCGGCGTAAGCGGAATGCCGTGACGGGCAAAATAGTCCGGTGTGGCGGTGATGAGCTGGCGGATATCGGGGGTAAGCGGCACGGCGATCATATCCTGCGGGACCGATTCTGCGAGGCGGATCCCGGCGTCGTACCCTTCCGCCACGATATCGATCATCCGCGCTTCGCTTACCGCTTCGACGCGCATTTTCGGGTAGCGGATCATGTAGTCGATCAGCAGCGCGTCCAGGAACAGGGCGCCGACGTTGTTCGGCACGTTCAGGCGCAGGATGCCGGCAGGCTCGTCGGGATCGCTGTGGATCTCCAGGCTGGCCTGGCGGATCTCCTGCAAGGCAGGCCCCACGCGCGCGACAAAGCGTTGCCCCGCCTCGGTGAGGGCCACGCTGCGGGTGGTGCGATTGAACAGGCGCGTTTGCAGGCGGCTTTCGAGCCCGGCAATGGCGTTACTCGCGGCGGTGGCCGACATCCCCAGCTCCTGGGCCGCGGCGCGAAAGCTGCCGCGACGCACTACGGCCATGACCACTTCCAGCTCTGTCAGTCCTGAACGGTGCATAGATTATCCTGAAAATCGAAACAACCTTTGCAGCATAGCGTGGATTATCGTAACGGAGAAGGCGTGCCAGACTCGCTTTATCCAGTCTGAGGAGGTCACTATGCATCACATCGAACAGGTTTATATCAACGGGGAGTTTGTCACTCCACACGGCACGGAGCGCTTCGATTTGTATAACCCGGCGAAGGCGCGCGTCATCGGTCAGGTGCGTCTGGCCGATGCGGTGGATGGCGAACGTGCCATTGCCGCGGCCAGAGCCGCGTTTCCGGCGTGGTCGAAAGCCACAAAGCAAATGCGCATTGCCGCCCTGCAACGGATGCAGGCTACGGTGGCCGCCCGCCACGACGATCTGCTGGAGGCGGTGGTTGAGGAGTATGGTGCCCCCGCATCACGCTCGGCCTGGATGGCGAGCTATCCGGCGGAGGTGATTGCCCAGGCCATTGCGGCGCTGGAGGCGTTCGAATTTACGACCGTCGCGGGTGCGGCCAGAGTAGAGATGACCCCGCTGGGCGTCGCCGGGCTTATCACCCCGTGGAACAGCGATGCGGGCTTTATCTGCGGCAAACTGGCGGCGGCGCTGGCCGCAGGCTGCACCGCGGTGATCAAGCCCAGCGAGATGAGCGCCCTGCAGACGCAGATTGTGACCGAGGCGCTGCACGCCGCAGATCTACCGCCGGGGGTGTTTAACATCGTTACCGGGCGCGGCGATACGGTGGGGGAGACGATTAGCCGTCACCCCCATGTGGCAAAAATCTCCTTTACCGGATCGACCCGGACCGGCAAAGCGATCCTGCGCAACGCGGCGGAGAACTTTACCCGCGTCACCCTCGAGTTAGGCGGTAAATCGCCGACGCTGATTCTCGACGATGCCGATATCAAACAGGCGATCCCGCTGGCGGTCCAGGCCGGGCTGATGAACAGCGGCCAGGCGTGTGTGGCCGGTACGCGTATTCTGGTACCGCAGTCGCGTAAGGCTGAATTTGAGCAGGCGCTGGCGCTGGCTGTCGCGGCGGTGGCGTCGGGCGATCCGCGCGATGCGAAGACCGTGGTCGGTCCGATGGTGAGCGAGAGACAGTGGCAGCGGGTGCAGGGCTATATTCAGAAAGGGCTGGCTGAGGGGGCGCGTTTGCTGGCGGGCGGGGTAGGGCGGCCGGAGGGCACCCGGGATGGCTGGTTTGTCCGGCCAACGCTGTTCACCGATGTGCATAACCAGATGGCTATCGCCCGGGATGAGATTTTTGGTCCGGTGCTGTGCGTGATCGCCTACCGCGATGAGGCGGAGGCCATCGCCATTGCCAACGACACCGACTATGGCCTGAGCGCGCTGGTGCTCGGTGGCGACAGCGGGCGTGCCCGCCGCGTGGCGCAGCAGATCCAGGCGGGTCGCGTGCTGGTCAATACCCTCACACACGAGCCCAAAGCGCCGTTTGGCGGATTTAAGCACTCCGGCGTGGGGCGCGAGATGGGAACCTGGGGCATCAGCGCGTTTATGGAGCCGAAGTCGATCCTCAGCTAAAAAACGCCCGGCGGCGCAAGCTTGCCGGGCCTACGGTTCGTGCCTGGGTAGGCCGGGTAAGCGCAGCGCCACCCGGCGGTTCCAGCGCATCGATGCCACAACCGCCATTCCGTAGGCCGGGTAAGCGCAGCGCCACCCGGCAACCCCGGCGCACGAAAGCGACATTTCGCTCTTCACCGAAGCATCACGTTTTTGTTTCCTGCACTCTCTCCTTAACCTCACAACGGAGAGAGATCATGATTGCAGTCCTGTTTGAAGCCAAAGCCGCACCCGCGCACCAGGCGCGTTACCTGCAGCTGGCCGCCGAGCTAAAACCGCTGCTGGCGGATATCGACGGTTTTATCGATATTGAACGTTTTCAGAGCCTGACCACCGAGGGCAAAATCCTCTCCCTCTCCTGGTGGCGGGACGAGGAGGCGATTTGCCGCTGGAGACAAAATCTGTTTCACCAGGCCGCACAGGCCGAAGGGCGGGCGTCGATTTTTACCCACTACCGTATTCGCGTGGCGCAGGTGGTGCGGGAGTACAGTTCAGAAACCGGAGGGCATGCCGATGTATGACGTTCATGTGAGGTTCAACGACACCCCAGGCGAGCTGGCACGTTTTGGTCAACTGCTGGGGCGCAACGGCGTAGGGCTGGAGGGCGGCGGCGTGTTTGGCGTGGAGGCGCATTTCCTGGTGGTGGAGGGCGAAAAAGCCCGGCGCCTCCTCCTTGCCGCGGGTTTTAATGTGAAAGCGGTGCGAAAACCACTGATCCGTAAGCTGAAACAGGCGCGCCCTGGCGAGCTGGGCGAGATTGCCGCCGCGCTGGCCGCACAGGGGGTCTCCATCCTGACCCAGTACAGCGATCATGCGAATCACCTTATTCTGCTGACGGATAATGATAAGCTGGCCGCAGAGATCACCGGGCCGTGGGCTGCCAATGTTAAAGACGCGTTTACCTCCTGATAATAGCGCTGCGCTGGAGCTGGCCGTTGCGGCTGTTGCGGCGGCGATGGCCGATCCGTCACGGGTCAAAATGCTCTGTGCGCTGATGGACGGGCGGGCGTGGACCGCCACGGAGCTCAGCGCGGTGGCGGATGTGGCACCCTCAACCGCCAGCGGCCATCTCGCCCGGCTGGTGGAGGGCAGGCTGATTACCTGCCTTTCTCAGGGGCGGCATCGCTACTATCGTCTGGCGGGGCATGACGTTGCGGAGCTGGTAGAGCAGATGATGGGTCTATCATGGCACCGCATCACGCCGCCGGAAACCACCACACCTGCGTCGATGCGTTATGCCCGCACCTGTTACGACCATCTCGCGGGCACGGTCGCTGTGCAGATCTATGATTTTATGCAGGCCGAAGGCTGGCTGGTGGCAGACGGGTCTGCCCTCACCGGAAAAGGCCGCGAGGCGTTCCTGGCGCTGGGGATCGCGCTTAAGGCTAATACCCGGCGCAAAGCGTGTAGCGCCTGCCTGGACTGGAGCGAACGCCGTTTCCACCTGGGCGGTGAGGCGGGTGCAGCGCTGCTGGTTTTCCTGGAAACCAAAGGCTGGATCCAGCGGGTGGAAGGGTTTCGCGAGGTGACGGTGACGGCATCAGGGCTGCGGGCCATTCAGCAGCGTTTTAGCCGTTGAGGAAACGCCCGGCGGCGCCAGCTTGCCGGGCCTACAAAAAAGCAGCCGCATACTCTGTATGCGGCTTGTTTGTTTTAGAAGTTGAGCGACCAGGTGGCGCTCATTGTCTGATCGGTGTCGTGATGAGAGGCATTCACGTTATAGCCCACGCCGAAGGTCATATTGCCTTTCTGCATTTTCACCCCCAGCTGGCCGTTAAAGGCGGTGTCATCCATGATCTCTGCGCGGAGAGTATCGCTGGCGCTGATGCCCACGGTGTGCAGGGTGTTTTGACTCTCCCGGTCGCCGGTGACAGCAACCACGCCGACATCGGCCTGGGTACTCATCTTCCAGCCGGAATCCAGCGCGAAGGTTTTCGCGACTTTCACCCCTACCGGGAACTGCCAGATGTTCTGCGTGCCTTTATCGGTATGGAAGACGCGTTCATCCTGATCGTTTTTGGTATCAAAGGCCTCGGTCTTGAGCTGGTTATAACGCACACCCGCATGAGGAATGATATCCAGCACATCGGTTTCGATCAGGTACTCGCCCCGCACGCCCGCGCTGAACAGCATCCCGTCGACGTTTGCCTTCAGCTTGTTGCCTGCTTCCATCCAACCCGGCTGTTTCTGGTAAACATCGTTGCTGGTCTGGGTCAGGCTGACGTCGCCCGTCAGGTTCCAGCGATCCTGGTTCCAGTTCTGGTACAGGGTAACGCCCCAGAAGCTGAAATCATTGTGGGTGGCGTTGGTATCGCCGCGTGAATCACTGTCGCCATTACCGGCATGGAACGCCGCGCCGCTGCGCAGGGTGCCGTGTTCGGTCTGCCAGGCTTTGTCTCCTCCCATCATCAGGCCGTAGAATTTGCTGTTCTGGCCGTAGCTCAGATTCCCGGCGCTCAGGTCGCTGCTGCGCGGGTTACCGTACAGGGCGTGAACCCAGACGCTGGCGTCAGTGTCAGCGGGTTGCAGGCCCGCGTTGGCAATGGAGTTACGCTCCAGAACGGCATCCACCGCCGCGTTGCCTGCCGCCCAGGTATTGTGCTGCACGCCGCCCGCAGTGGCGATTTGCGCCGCGCTGTTGATGGTTCTTACTACCTCATCCACGCTCGCCTGTGGCGTATCGATAGCAACCGACAGATAACGTGCGCCCGCCTGGCTGGCAGAGCGTGAGTTCTCTCCGCTGGCGATAAGCTGATCCAGCGCATGGGTAGTGACCACGCCCGGCAGGACGTCCTGTGCCGCACGAGCCTGGGTGGTGACCCGCACCTCGCCGTCACGCTCCTGGGTCGTGGCCGTCAGCAGTTTATTCAGCAGCAGATTCTCGTTCTGCCAGCCGTTTCCAGCGATGTTGACATCCCTAAAGCCCCTGGCAACCGAGTAAGTCTGGTTGGCCTTTGCATCCGCGACGTAAAGTGCGGCGCTGTCCGCTACGTTCAGACTACCCTCGGTCGCATTCAGCGCGGCCTGGCCATTGGTCATCTCCTTCGTGCTGACCATCAGCAAAGAGTGGTCGGCAAAGTCAACGGTATTAAAGGCGGCGTCACGGTCGGCTGAGCTGCCGGTCAGTGAACCGTCGACCCGCAGCCCGCCCTGGGTGGCGTTAAGGTATTGCGGGGTATGGACAGAGACCGCCGCCGTGATGGCGTTTTCACCCCAGGTTAAGCCGCTGTTGGCGAAACGGGCTTCTGCCGCAGCGGTGGAGGTATCACCCAGCACCAGCAGGGCGTTCTGACCCACGGTGACGCGCCCGTTAATCTCACTGCCGCCGCTTGCCACATGGGAGGCGTTAGCCAGCGTCCCGCCATCCGTCCAGGCCGGGTCGATAAACAACCGGGCCCCCTGCAGATCCAAACGTTCTGCGACCAGCGTGCCCGCGGCGGCGATATCGCCGACGGTGATTTGTGCCTCCTGGCTGGCCGAGAGCTGCCCTGCCAGCAGGGAACCGTTAACCGCCATCTGGGCGCTATCCTGAAGCGCGACATCGCTGTGCAGAGTGGCTTGTTGTTCAACCCTGACCAGGCCGCTGCTGACTACCCCGGCAGCAGATCCGCCGGAAACCAGCGTGTGATCGCCTGCCACAATGTTCAGCGCGCCTTCAGGGGCCACGGTGACGGTACCGGTGAGATGACCGGTCACATCCTGCATGGCCGCGATGCCTAAGTTCAGCGTCCCGTTATTGACCGCTACCGCAACAGGCTCATCGGGTGCGCCGGCCACGTCGATCAACGCGCCAGCGGCCCCGGTCAGAGTCAGCGTCTGGCCGCCGACAATATCCACCGCTGGCTGGCCTTCACCTTCAAACCGCAGCTGCGATGCGCCGAAGCCGTTCCGCACGAAAATGGTGTCATCGGTGATCGCATCTTTCTCGCCGATAATGAGCCGGTTTTTGTCAGAGGTAACCTGGGTGTGGGCCAGCACCGCCTGGGTCATGGCGGCTTCGATTACGCTGGCGGTGCCCGCCACGCTATCGGCATTCTGCAGCGTGCCGAGCATCACCAGGCTGTTGCCTTCTGTGGAGCCCAGCAGCTCATTGACCGCCTTCACATAGTCCAGATGGTAGGTGTCATCGGTCAGGATCAGCGTGCTGTCAGTAAAGCCTACGTTCGCCCCGGTCTCGTTATAGCCCTCTGGCAGCAGGGATGAGGCCGCCAGGTTGAACAGCTGGTCAGAACGGGTTTGCAGCTGGCTATGGTTGATCATATTCAACGATGCGCCGCTGCTCAGCGCCAGGGTATCGGCGATAAGTTTGGTGTTATCAAAGGTTAAATTGCCGCTGCTCATCTGCACCGGCGCGGTCACGGTAGTGCCGTTCACTGTCAGGGCGCTGCCCACGTTGGTGTCGGTAAAGCCGTCGGTGAGGACCACATCGTCCGCGATAGCCAGCTTGCCGAAGTTGCTGAACTTCGTCCCGCTAAACTCAGGCATGTTCGCCAGGTGCAGGGTGCTCGCAGCGCCGCTGCCGTACAGATTACCCGCCACCTCAGCGTTATCCAGCCAGATGTCGGAGCGGAGCACTTTGGCACCGTTGAGGTTGATATCCCCGGAGAGGGTGCTGTCGGTCAGATGCAGATCCACGCTGCCCTGGCCGGCGCTGGCATCGACGTTGCCTGTCAGCACGGAGCGGGTGATATCCATGGCAATCTGCGCGGCTTTGTTGGCAATCAGGTTGCCGTTAAGGGAGGAGTCCGCCAGCGAGGCGGTAACGCTCTCCGAGCCGGAAAGCACCGTATGACCGACAATCTCGCTATTATCCAGGCTCAGCTGAGCGGCTTTGCCATTTGACAGGCTAATGGCGTTACCGTTTTTCTGGGTGGTTTTGGTGATGGTGGAATCGGTAACCGACAGCGCGCTGGTGCTGCCTGAGGTAGAGAGGGCCACCGAGCCCGTCAGCTGGCTATGGTCAACTACAATCGTATGCGTTTTATCTGCAGCGGTGAGGTTTGTGATTTCTATCGCATTGGCTGTTTTGGAGACGGCGTTAGTGGTATCGATGAGGCTGTTCTGCACCGTAATGGCGTTATTATTTGTCGCGTTGTACAGCAAAATGCTGCCCGCCTGAATACGGCTGTCCTGCACGGTGACGTCGTGTGTCCCCGCGCCGCCCACGTAGATGCGGCCTGTAATCAAGCTATTGTTCTGGATATCAATATCGGCATCACCGCTGTCAGCGACGTCCAGATGAATGGCGTTTCCGTCAAGATAGTACTTCGAGTTTGGGGCGTTTTTTATATCATAATCTCCCCCCTTAGCGGCACCGTTCAGGGTAGAGTTATCGACAACGATATGGGTATTGGTGTTAGAACTCTTCGCGCCCGCCTCGATGAAGTCCACCGCGGCCTTATTATTCAGGACAACGGTAGCTGAGCCCTCTTTACTGACGTTGATATAATGGCCACTCAGATTCGCGCCATCAACAAGAAGCTGTTGGATATCAGAAGAGGTTCGGGAAGAGGTGCCGCTGGCAAAATAGATATTCTGGGCCCTGGCCGTGCCGTCAATGGCCGCATCCTGGGTTTTCTGAGTGAAATACCACGCGGTAGGCTTTGGCGTTATCGGTGACGTCATGTCATATTGCGTTAATCCGCAGGTTCCGGTAAATGCAGTGCCCGCGCAGGTATTTGCCAGTGCTGGAGACAAAAGAAAACTGCTGCCCAGAATCATGCTCATGCTAATAGCCAGCTGATTCAGGCGAAATGATTTATTCATAAGGTGTCCCTCTCTTATTACGTAATGATTTTATTTCGCGATAGCGAATATAAAAATACATACACCGTTTAATCCTTCGTTACATTTTGCAGCATAACAAAAGAAAATAATATTGAGGGTGGGATTGTTCTTTCCTTGCCTGGAAAAGTCTTAAGTGGTCGGATATCTTGCTGTTATAACTGATTAAACTTTTCTTTAAATATCATTTTTTGTGCGCGATAGCACGAAATGCCGCTAATTACTTGAGAATATTCCTACAATCCCCCGGAAAACTGTTAATTGCAAATTAATACATTCTCACTGATTATTAATAAATCCACAGTGATGGTGAGGTTAAAGGGAATGGTAATAGTTTTAACATCCTGTAGATATTTCCAGCAGGGGTTTGCCATGCTGGTTGAACAGTTAATGTTCGACGCGCCGTCGTTTCAGCAGGTGCATTATCTTGATGACATCAAAAAAGTGACGAAAGAGGATCTTTCTCGCACCAAAGCGATTGTAGTGGATTATGGTGAGTCTGATATCAAAGTTCTGCATGCCCTACTGGATCTAAAAAACCGGTACGAGCAGAGCTATTTTATTTTTATCACCCGGGATGTGTGCTACGAAAGCACGATTGAAAATATTCTCATTAATACTATTGCCGATTATACCATCGACTGTAAAAGTGCCGTGCGAAAGTTAAGCGCATGTCTTGCCCATCTTGCCCAGGAAGATCAGCCGGTCACTATTTTTAAAAATGCCCGCTGGCACCATCTTGAAAAAGAACAACGGTTAACCCGTATGGAAACCATGCTGCTGCCCTATATTGTGTCGGGGAAAAAGAATAAAGAAATTACCCGCTATCTGGACGTAACGGGAAAAACAGTAAGCCATCATCGACGCAATATTTATCGTAAATTCGCTGTGACCAATCTGACCGGGTTGTTTAAAAAATTTGATCAACGTGCTTGATTCTGCAAGCGACCTCTATTGAACGAAGGATGACGGCACAAAAAAGCCTGGAAAAAGCGCTGTTGATTTTGATACCTGCCAGGGGATGAACGCTCTGCCCGCTTTCGCAATTCCTGCGCTTAACACCCTCGTTTCTTGATACTTACCCTGATAACTATTATCTTCTCAGCGTGTGAAGCGAGGACCTCCCATGCGTGAAGAAGATCTGTTCTGCCGCAGGCCGATGGGCATGCGGATGGCAATGATTGTGCGTCAGTGGCGCGCAGTGATTGACGATGCCATTCTCGACACCGGGTTAACCCAGTCGAGCTGGACGGTGATGATGCAGTTAAAGCAGTTGGGGGATAACGTCTCGGTGAGCGAACTGGCGGAGGTGCAGGGCATTGAACTGCCGCCGCTGATGCGCACCCTTTCACAGCTGGAAAAGCAGGGCTACCTGCTGCGCACCACATCGCCTTATGACAAGCGTATCCGGCTGCTGACGCTCACACCCGAGGGTAACGCGGTGCTGAAAACCCTGACCCGGATTATCGAGACGTTCCAGGAGCGGGTATCGCAGAATATCGCCCCGGAACATCTGGAGATTTTCAGCGCCACACTCAATCAAATCGCCTGCAACTTGCGGACTATCCGCGAAGAAGATAACAAGACCGAATAATCATGACCCCTGAACAAAAGTTTGCCCGCTGGGTAAGGGTAAGTATTGCCTCTTTCCTGCTGATGTTTGTCTATTTCATTATCGCCGATATCTGGATCCCGCTGACGCCGGACTCCACGGTGATGCGCGTGGTGACGCCCGTTTCCGCGCGCGTTTCCGGCTATGTGGCGGCGGTGCACGTGCATAACAACAGCCAGGTGAAGCGGGGCGATCTGCTGTTTGAACTCGATCCAACGCCATTCCGTAATAAAGTGGAAGCGGCGCAGATTGCGCTGGAACAGGCGTGTCTCGCCAATCAGCAGCTGGACGCGCAAATTGTGGCGACCCAGGCGAGCCTGAAAACCGCCCAGCTCACCGCCCGTAACGACAAAGTCACCTTCGATCGCTATCAGAAACTCAGCACGTTGCAGAACGTCTCCCGGGCGGATCTGGATAAAGTCCGCACCACCTGGCAGGGCAGCGAGCAGGCGGTGGCGAATCTGGAAGCCACCATTCATCAGCTGCGCATTGAGCGCGGCGAGCGCGACGAAAAGCGTAACGTGACCCTGCAAAAATACCGTAATGCGCTGGACGAGGCGGAACTCAATCTCCGCTGGACGAAAATCTACGCCGGGGCGGATGGGACCGTCAGTAACGTGCAGCTGAGCCCCGGTTTTTATGCCACCTCCGGTTCGGCGGCGCTGGCGCTGGTGAATAACCAGAGCGATATCGTCGCCGATTTCCGGGAAAAGAGCCTGCGCCATACCCGTCAGGGAACCGATGCCGCCGTGGTGTTTGACGCCTTCCCGGGCCACGTTTTCCGCGCCCACGTCACCAGCAGCGACGCCGGTATTCTGGCCGGGCAGGAGGCCGTCAACGGCCAGCTCTCTGAGCCGGAAACCTCCAACCGCTGGGTGCGTGACGCGCAGCGCATGCGCATTCACGTGGCGCTGGACGAGCCGCTGCCAAAGCACCTGCCGACCGGGGCGCGCGCCACCGTGCAGCTCTATAACAGCGAAGGTCCGTTTGCCCGCTTCTTCTCCGGCATGCAGATCCACCTCGTCAGCCTGCTGCACTATGTGTACTGATTATGTCTATTAATACCCTGGCGCGGGTCTTTACCCCGCACGGCAACATTGTCTATACCGCCAACGACTTTCGCCAGACGCTGCGCATCGTCTTTGCCGGGATGATCGCCCTGAGCGTGTCGAGCTTCTACAACACCAGCTATGGCGTCTTCTTCGTCATCTACCCGATTATGCTGCTGTCGTTGGTGCCGGTCTTTAACCGCCACGTGGCAAAACAGTTTGTGTTCAGTTCCGCCCTGAACTGCATTGAAATGGTGTTTATCATCGGTTATCTGGCGCAATGGCCGATGATCATGACCCTGGTGGTGTTTGGCCTCTACGTGATGCGTTTTCGCTTTATGAGCCAGGGGCCGCTGTTCCTCTTTGGCTCGATGGGGGTGGTGTGCCAGAGCACCATGCTCAACTTTATGAGCTACCCCACCACCAACTGGCACACGCTGCTCTTTTCCAACCTCGAAGCCAGCGTGATGGCGGTTTGCTTAAGCGCGCTGATGCACTATCTGCTGCCGGATGTCGAGCCACGCACGCCACCGCCGCGGCTGGAGAAAGATGCCGCCCGCGTGCGCCATGAATCGCTGCTCTCCGGGACCGTGGCGACGCTGATCTTTGTGGTGTTCCAGATAAGCGATCTCAGCGATTCGCTGTCGGCGCTGATGGCGGGCATCCTGATCCTCTTCCCGATGCACTATCGCGGCGCGGTAATGAGCTCCCTGTGGCGCGTGGTGGGGGTGGTGCTCGGCTGCCTCTATATTCTGCTGGTGCAGATGGTGCTCTACGATCACAGCAGCCACATGCTGCTAATGATGCCGCTGATTGGGCTCGGGCTGGCGTTTGGCGCCCGCCTGCACGTGATGGAGAAGGTGGGAGCCGGGGTCGGTTTTGCCAGCATCACCACCATCGGCATCATGTTCGGCCAGAACATGCACCCGGACGGCGACCTGGTGTTCAGCGATCTCTACCGTATTGTCTCGGTGACGGTGGCGCTGGTGGCGACCCTGACGATCGTGTTCCTTATGCACCTGTTTCTTAACTGTTTCGCGCCGACGCGCTATATCATCACGCCGCCCGCCGGGGATAAATGATAATGTGCGGTAGTCTGCACATTACTTCGCCCTTCTGTGGTAGTAATGCCGGTTGGCTAACCGGATGACAAAGGGAAGGGATCTATGTGGCAGACGCGGGCGCTGGAGCTGAATAATCAGGCTTACTGGAACTGGGAAAAGGCTTGCGAACTGGTGGACTGGGCCGTCGCGCATGACTTTAACACCGTGGTTGTCGGGCAGGCGGATCTGTTCGACAAGCTGGTCTCCCCGAAAGGCTACACGCCGCATCTCGACAACGACCGCCTCTCCAGCCAGCAGCGTGCCCGCTGCGTCTACCTCAACCGGCTGGGCCAACTCTGCCAGCAAAAGGGGCTGCGTTTTTACCTGCAGGCCAAAGAGTTCAGCTTCCCTACCGAACTGCTGCTGGCGCACCCGCACCTGTTTGAGCCGGGCCACGGCGTGCGCCTCGACGTTGATTTCTGGTGCGGGTTCCTGACCCGTAAAATCGCCCTGATCTGCCAGCGGATTCCTGCCATTAGCGGCCTGCTGGTCGCTATCTCCAGCACCGACGGCCTGCTGCCCGTGTCGCGCCCTAACTGGGAGTTACAGGCAGAGGGCGAGGTCAATCAGGTCCAGCGCGACGCCCGGAGCCTGGCCATCTATAGCTGCTGCTTTAATGCCATGTCCCGCACCATGCAGGCTGAAAATAAACACCTGGTGCTGCGGGTGTTTCCGGCGGGCAATCACGATCTGCACAACGTGCTGGAGGCGATCCGCCCGCAGCCCCAGAGCGTCAGCGTCTCCATTAAACTCACCCCGGAACGTTTCTGGCCGTCGTTTCCCAATAACCCGGCCCTGCTGGCGGTGGAGGAGCGTGAAGTGTGGGCGGATATCGATCTGGTGGGCGAAGAGGTGGGCTGGGGCGTCTTTCCCTGGCTGCGCATCGACGAACTGCAGGGGCGCCTGCTGTGGTGCCGCTCGAATCCGGCGATCCGCGGCGTGGTGTGCAAAGCCAGTTGGGAAGGGGTGGATAACCACTGGGTGATGGGCACCCTGAGCGAGTGCAATCTGGTGGCCTGTAGCCGGATGTTAGCCAGCGATGGCAGCCACCTTAGCGTGGCGCAACTGCTGAATAGCTGGCTGGATGAGCGCTATGGCTGGCAGCCGGATACCGACACTTTTGCCACCTTCCACGCCCTGCTGGAGCAGGCCGGGCAGGTGCTCTATGGCGCCATCTACGTGCGCGATCACGTTTTTCATCGCCACAGTCAGGTGCCGGAAAGCTATGGCCAGGCAGTGTGGAGCCTTTACGGGCAGCTCAACCGCAACCACTGGCTACCGGGTTCGGAGCGCGATATTTTCTTCAGCGCCAGCGACGTTGAAGCCTCTGCCGCGTCGCTGGCGCGCATTGCCCGCGAAAAAGACGAGGCTTGGGACGCCTCGCAGACCTTACAGGAAGCGGCCCTGCGCTTTACCGACACCGCCGCGTTCCCGTATGCGCTGAAACGCCGCTGGCTGGAGGAGTGGCAGGGCTTTGCCCTCTACTGCCATCTGTTTGTCCATGCCCAGAAGGCGTTCTTTACCCTGCGCTTTGCCCGCGAGGTGGAGAACAGCTGGAGCATGCGCGAAATCTGCCAGATCAACATCCAGGAGCTCTATCGCAGCGCCGCCGAACTGGACGATTTCTGCTTAAAGCACGCCGATGCTTCTCCCGGCATGCACGTGCTGTTCGATGCCTCCCGCGTGCGCGCCCTGGCGGACAGCCTGAGCGAAGAGCTGAAGGCACTAAAGCCTTAGTGTGATCAATATCACGTCAGATGGAGAGGGCTAAAAACCTGACGTGATCGCCCTCATCATTCTCCTTCCTTGCCGGTTACGTGGTGTGATCGGCATCACGCTGCATCGCTGACCGTCGTCCGGTTTGTGAGTTGCCAGGCATATCCCATCAGTCTCCCTCCTGGGCTGCTCGCCCCGCAAGGCCAATCTGCTGATGATAGCGGCGTAATGGACGGGCTGATGAGGAAGATATGTCGCAAGGTGACTGGCAGCTAACACAGGGTGACGCACTCACGCGTTTTCTGGGGTCAGCGGCAAAAGCGGAGCGCTTCGCCGAGTTCTATACCGGTGAAACGACAGAGCCCACCTGTGAGGTGGGACCGGATGCGCCGTCGTTTTGCCGTCGGGTGTTCCTGAAGACCCACGCCCGGCGGCGGGTGGAGCCCGCCCAGGCCCTGCCGTGCCGGGAAGGGGTTTTAGCGGCGACAACAACATTCTCTCTTTTTCGGGCTTTTATCCGCTGGCGTACCATCTGCAGCGCTGGCTGCGGGTGGATCTTTTTGCGCCCCATAGCGGCACCTTTACCTTTCGTCTGACGACCTGCGGCGGCGTGCGGCTCTGGCGTGACGACGAGCCGCTGGTCTGCTTTACGCCCTTCACCCGCAACCGCATGCAGCACACCGAGGTCGCGCTGGCGCTGAGCGCCGGTAAAAACCGCCTGCTGATCCATCTGGATGAACTGTTTGAACGCGATACGACATTTGCCCTGCAAATGGTCTACCTCGACGCGACCCCGCTTGACTATGGGCTGCCGGACGCGTGCCCGCAGCTCATCGCCCCACGGCAGTACACGCCGCCTGCGCACAGTACGACGGCCCACGACGATAGCGGCCAACGCCTGTTGGCGCTGATGGCGCAGCGGGAATATGGCCCGGAACTCGACGCGCTGCTGTACAGCACCCTGACGCGCGTCAGCGCCCGGGAGGCGGGCTCGGTGTTTTCACTCCTGTCGCTGCTCCTCCTCTGGCATCGCCATCGGGGAGAGCACTTCCCGGCGGTGCTGTGGCGGCGGGTAAAATCCACGCTGCTGGGTTATCGCTACTGGCACGATGAGCGGGGCTGCGACGTGATGGCGTTCTGGGGCGAGGAGAATGTGCTCGCCTTCCAGACGGCGCAGTATCTGGCGGGGAAGTTGTTCCCGGATGCGCTGTTTATCGCCTCTGGCCGCCTGGGGCATCAGCAGCAACGCCTGGCGCTCGCGCGTGCCGCCGATACCGGGGCATTACTGGCCCATGCAGAAACATTTGTAGAAGGGGCGACAGCATGAACAGCGCGCAGCAGAGTAAAATACTGGATCGCGTGGTGCGCGGTTTCTGCCGACTGAAAAATCTTGATGAAGTGGGGGCTGGAGACGGGTTCTCCATCAACTTTGAAGAGTGGGAGTGGGAGATTGGTGTCGGGCTGTATGGCTTCTGGCGCTTTGCGGAACACCAGCAGGATGCGGTACTGCAGCAGTCGATTCTGGCGTGGTACGAAACGCAGATTGCGAAAGGGCTGCCGGAGATGCAGATCAACACCACCGCGCCGATGATCGCCCTGGCGCTGGTGGCCGGGCATCATCAGCGTCAGGATCTGCTTAAGACGGTCAACGACTGGGCCGACGCCCTGCTGCGCGATCTGCCAAAAACCGAAGAGGGCGGATTCCAGCACGTGGTGAAAGAGCAGGCGAACACCGGCCAGCTGTGGGATGACACGCTGTTTATGACCTGTCTGTTCCTCGGCGTGGCGGGGATCGTGCTCAAACGCCGGGATCTGATCGACGAGGCGAGCTACCAGTTCCTGCTCCATACCCGCTATCTCAGCGATCCGGTAAGCGGGCTGTGGTATCACGGCTGGACCTTTGTCGATAAGCACCATTTCGCCGGGGCGTTCTGGGCGCGTGGCAACGCATGGATCACCGTCGCCATTCCGGAATTTATCGCGCTGATGGGCGAGCATCTGGACGCCAGCGTGCGTCGCTATCTGGCGCAGGTGGTGACGCGTCAGGTGCGCACGCTGTGCGAGCTACAGGCGGAGAATGGCATGTGGCACACGGTGCTGGACGATCCGCTCTCGCCCCAGGAGTCCTCCGCCACGGCGGGTATCGCCTGGGGGATGCTGCGCGGCGTGCGGATGGGGATTCTGGATGCGTCGGTGAGCAGGCATGCCCTGCGGGCGTTCGACGCGGTGATAGCGCGCATTGACGAGGAGGGGATTGTGCGGGAAGCCTCCCGCGGCACCATGCTGGGCTGGGATATTCAGTATTACTGCGATATCGCGATGGCCCCGGTGCCCTACGCCCAGGCGTTAACCATCCTGCTGCTGCTGGAGATCGATCAGGGCGGCTGGCTGGAATAATGCGCAGAAGGCCGGCGATCCGGCCTTTTTTAGCGGCCCAGCAGCGGCAGGAGTTCCGGCAGTTGCGAGAGTAAAAACAAAATCAGCCCAATCGTGCCGCCCACCAGCGTGCCGTTGACGCGGATAAACTGTAAGTCCTTGCCGATGTTGAGCTCAATCTGGCGGGACATATCTTTGGCATCCCAGCCTTTTACCGTGTCGCTGATATGGCGGGTGAGGAAGCGGGCAAAATCGGGCGCCACGCGATGTGCGGCCTGCTCCAGATGTTCGTTCAGCGAGGCGCGCAGGTTGCTGTCTGCCACCAGGGTTTCACCAAACCACAGCCCGGCATTGGCGAGACGCTGCTTCACGCGGGAGTCGTCGCGCTGCATATCGGCCTTCAGCCACTGGCGCAGGTCGGCCCACATTTCGCCCAGATAGCGGTTAAACGCCTCGTCATTCTTCAGATACGTTTTGATGTTCTCGGCTTTGGCCGCGGTTTCCGGGTCGTTTTTCAGGTTATCGACCAGCTTATGCACCGCGCGGTCGAAGGCCTGGCGGATCTGATGGGTACGATCGTGGCTGACGTCATCCAGGATGGCGTTCACCGCGTTTGAAACCACCTCGGCGCTCTGATCCCCCAGCCACTCGGTGGGTAGCACCATCGATTTGCGCGGATGTTCGGTCTTCAGCCAGTGGACGATCTGCGCGGCGATAAAATCGCGCGTGCTGTCGCGCTGCAGCAGGGTAATCAGGCGATTAATCACCGCGTCCAGCAGCACTTGGTGACGCCCGTTTTTCGTCATGCTCTCCAGCATGGCGGCGCTGGTTTCGCTGAAATCGACCTTATCCAGCGCTTTATGCACCGCCCGCTTCAGCATCCGTTGAATGCGCCCGTCGTCGGTCAACTCCAGAAAACCGCTCATCACCTGCATGATATGCTGCCCGACGCGCTCGGCGTTGTCCGGCTTGCTGAACCAGTTGCCGATAAGCAGCGCCGGTTCATGCTTGCGGATGAGCGCCACCAGCGATTGAGTATCGAGGAATTTCTCCTGCACGAACTGGCCGAGATTGTCGCCAATCCGGTCCTTATTACGCGGGATAATCGCCGTATGCTTCGAAATAAAGGGGATCGGCACCCGGCGAAACAGGGCCACCACGGCAAACCAGTCCGCCAGCGCGCCAACCATCGCCGCTTCGGCAATGGCTTTTACGCCGCGCACCCAGAAGGTTTGTGGCAGAAAGAGGGTAGCGATAAAGGTCGCGGCGGCAATCAGCAGCAGCGATAGCGCCAGCAGCTTGGCGCGTTTGAGTTCAGCGAGTTTTTCCATAGGGTTAAGGATAGAGGGAGAAAAGGCGAAGGGGCAAGGGAGCGGGCATTTTCCCCGGTGGCGCTGCGCTTACCGGGGCTACGAGGAGTGCGCGGGGGGGGGTGTAGGCCTGATAAGCGTAGCGCCATCAGGCGTTTTCTCTGCATTCACAAGGGTAAGAAGAATCGCCATAAAATCCCTGTGCCAAACGCAATCAGCACCATCCCCGCCACGCGCTCCATCTTCCAGATGTGGTCGCTCAGCCGACGTTGAACGGCGGGCAGGGCGATGAACGACACCACCGCCAGATCCCACGCCAGCACCACCGTGACCATCCAGATGCCGCTCACCGACTGCTGGAGCAGCGTCACATTCGGCCCGAGCAGGGCGGTCATCAGCGCCAGATAAAAGAGGGCATTTTTCGGATTTAATACCGCCGACCCCAGGCCGAGCAGAAGCTGCCTGCGCCAGCCGGGGCGTTCCGGCTCCGCATTATCCAGCTTCAGGGTGCGGGCGCGACTGTGGAGCAGATGCCAGCCTATCCACAGCAGATACAGCCCGCCCAGGAGTTCAATGGCGTTAAACAATAGCGTGTACTGGCGCAGCGCGCTGGCGCCAACGATCACCAGCAGGATATAAAGCCCGTTGCCCAGGGCTATCCCCACGCACAGCCCGGCGCTGCCGCGCAGGCGATGACGGGCGGCGAAACCCATCAGCAAAAAGAAATCCGGACCGGGGCTGAGCAGGGCGACGAAGTGCGCCAGCGCGAGCGCCAGAAAAGCGGGCGGGAAGAGAGCGGGAGTCAGTTCCATAGTGACCTCATCAACAAAACTGAGGTCAGGCTACAGGGGATGGCGCGCTAATTATTGTCGGATATTGATCGCCCGGTGGCGTACTGGCGCGGCGTAGCGGCGGTGTAGCTGACGAAGGTTTTATGGAAGTGGCTCTGATCGGCAAAGCCGCTCTGGTAGCTGACGTCGGCGATGTTGTCCCCGGCGCGCAGGCGGGCTTTGGCGAACTCTACCCTTGAGATGGCCAGAAAGGTGCCGGGCGTCAGGCCGGTATCCTGCTTAAAGGTTCTGATTAACGTCTCTTTGCGCAGTGAAAAGCGTTGGGCTAAGACATCCAGCGAGGGCGGTGCCTGCAGGCTGTGGCGTAAGGTCTGTAACAGTGCAAGGCTGGAGGGGCGTAGCGTTTCAGGCGGAGAGGGGTTTTCTTTCAACGCTGCCAGTAGGGCATCGATAGCTTCGGGCGACAGCGTGTCAACCACAGCCAGATACTGGCGGAAAAGCGCTTCGCTGCGGATCACCTGCATGGCGGGCTGAAGGTCAGTCTCCAGATAGAGCATGTGGTAGCTGCGGGGTTGTCCCGCAACGGGGTTACAGCTGTGCGGCAGATGCGCGGGGATGACAATCAGGTCGCCAGGATAAAGCGTAAACGGCTCGCCGTTGCAGGTGCAGCAGGTTTGCCCCTCGAGGATGGCGCCAATGGAGAGCTGAGCATGGCTGTGACGCTTATAGGCTTGGGTGCTCTGCCAGGTGCTGCGCAGCTCAATACCGGGCTGGCGTATGAAGGTCTGATTGACTTGGCGGGTATGGGGCATAGCGGTCACCGGTGTGAGGGATAAAGGGGGTTCGGTGCTTATAGCATGAGCGGACAAAGGTGTCGCCTGGAATAATTTGGGAGAGGTCGTTATGTGATTAGAATAGTGGTATAAAATTCAGGGTTAAATAAAATAGCGACGACGCATCATGGACTTATAGGTGAAATTATCAAAGGAATGAATATATGGCCGTTATACCATTATTACCCAAAGAGGGTTTGGATCTTATTCATAAGAATATGCGCGAGGCGCGTATAAATGGAATGTCGAGAAATATGGCCTTGCCGCAAACTTATTACTGGTTCTATCAAAAAGTCCGGAATCGAGGGCCCTGGGATTACAAACAGCAAGACAGAAAACTGGCAAATTTTGGCAATTTTAATTATGGTGCAACAGGATTTGCCGCGGGTATACCTGAGAAAACGCTCTATATGGGAGCGGGTTTTGCGCAGTCACATGCTAAGACGTCGCGTCCACAATGGGGTGCATGGCATGGCGAATTTCCCTATGGTGACGACCCGCGCGATCAGTTTTGGATTAAACAGGGAATAAACTATGCACGTCAGCACGGCTATTAAATGGTTACATCGGCTGATCACCATCCTGTTACTTATTATCGTTGCAGGCTATTTTTCTTATGAATACTTCATGGAGAGTCGAAGCGACGATCGTTTAGTGATGCAAAAGGAGATTTCAGAAAACGTGACGCTTTACGTCACGCAGTATGGGGGTGGGGCAACCGTGCCTGATGTCTATCGTTATTACCTGGATAAAAAAAATCAGACGATAGAGCAGCTCAGGGAAAGTGAGCCTTTTCTTGTTTCAGATAATGGCAGTGCCATAATTAGCGGCTACGGAAATACTATCAATGTTAAGTTATCAGGGCGTATCTACTCTTTCAGTAATCTTACAATGTTCTACGCTCAGGAAAATCTGGTTATCCCTGTGATTAATCTTACTGCTACAGGAGTACGTTAATTCATATGGACATGAAAAAGCATGCAGTGGTGAGACTCAAACGCGATGATATGCCACTACATATTATCCTGCATACTAATGAACTGTTAGCATTGGCAGAAAAGTCTGATAAGGAAATCGATTATAGCGATATTCCAGAAACTACCGATGAACAGTGGGGTAATGCGGTTCGCGGGAAATTTTAGTGATCTAAAATAACAGATGCCACCTGAAGGTGGCGCGCTCGATATAATTGGCTTCACCCTCGTAAAACCCTTTGTGGAAGCGGTTTTTATAGCAAGCCAACGATGGTGGCTCTATTTAGAAAAATAGAAATCGTGACAGTAAATTAAATGAAAAATAGCAATTTTTTCTCCTGTATGTATAAGCATATTTTAAAGGCTTTGATATTCTTGACGGTTCAGATCTGGAGTTTGTTTGAAGCCGTATTATTTGTAGGCGGGTTTATAGTTTGCCTTATGTTGCCTGTCGTGTGGCCAATGAAGTTCGTTTATGCCGCGTTATGGCTTGTTGTATTCTACGTATGTTTAAACGTTATTGGTGTATTAGAAAAATCTCTTGCCAGAAAAAAAAGCGAATAGGAAAAGATTGTCTTCAAAGACAGCTGGAACGAACGCTGCGTCGCCTGAATGGAGCAATTATATCTCACGCCACCCGCCGGGTGGCACACCCTGTATACCTAACTTTACCTGCGAAACCAGCTATTTTGACTACTCTTAATACCCCAAGCGGTAAAAAAGGAGGCAACAATGGCCTATCAGACAGTGAATCCTGCCAACAACAAACTCATCAAAGAATATCCTTCTCATACTGATGCTGACGTCGAAGCGGCGCTGAATACGGCTGATGCGCTCTACCATTCCGACTGGTCAAAGGGCAGTATCGACAAGCGCCTGGCGGTGCTGCATAAGCTGGCGGACCTTATTGATTCCCGCACTGAAGAGCTGGCAAAAATCGCCAGCGAGGAGATGGGTAAACTCATAGCCCAGAGCCGTGGCGAGGTAAAACTCTGCGCCCAGATAGCCCGCTACTACGCTGACAATGCGAAGCAGTTTCTTGCGCCGGTGAAGTATCCGTCGGAGCTTGGCGAAGCGTGGGTGGAGCATCACCCCATCGGCGTGGTGATGGCCGTAGAGCCGTGGAACTTCCCTTACTATCAGCTGATGCGCGTGCTGGCGCCGAACCTCGCGGCGGGTAACCCGGTTATCGCCAAACATGCCAGCATCGTGCCGCACTGTGCCGAGGCTTTCGCCCATCTGGTGCGTGAAGCCGGTGCCCCGGATGGGGCATGGACCAACCTGTTTATCTCTTCAGATCAGGTGGCCAATATCATCGCTGACGATCGTGTGCAGGGCGCGGCGCTGACCGGGTCTGAGAAGGCCGGTAGCGTTGTGGCGGCCCAGGCGGCGAAGCACATCAAAAAATCGACCCTTGAGCTGGGCGGTAACGACGTCTTTGTGGTGCTGGACGATGCCGATCTGGAGAAGGCGGTAAAAATTGGCGTCAATGCGCGCCTGGCCAATGCCGGACAGGTCTGTACCGCAGCCAAACGCTTTATTATCCACGAGAAAGTGGCGGAGGAGTTCCTGGCGAAGTACACCGAAGCCTTTAAGCAGGTGAAGATTGGCGATCCGCTGGACGAGAGCACCACGCTTGGGCCGCTCTCCTCTAAAGACGCGCTGGAAACCCTGACAAAGCAGGTCGATGAGGCGGTGAAAAATGGTGCCACGCTGCATTACGGCGGCAAACCGGTGCAACGCGAGGGCAGCTTCTTTGAGCCGACCATCCTGACCAATATCACCCGCGATAACCCTGCGTACTTCGAAGAGTTCTTCGGCCCGGTGGCGCAGATTTATGTGGTGAAAAATGATGAGGAGGCGGTAAAGCTCGCCAACGACTCGCACTACGGTCTGGGCGGCGCGATCTTCAGTAAAGATACCGATCGTGCCAGAAAGATGGCCTCGAAGATCGAAACCGGGATGGTGTGGATCAACTGGCTCACCGATACCGCGGCAGAGCTGCCGTTTGGCGGGGTGAAGCGTTCTGGTTACGGGCGTGAGCTGTCGGATCTGGGGATCAAAGAGTTTGTGAACCAGAAGCTGGTGGTGATCCGCCGGTAAAAGTCTTTACCGGAACAAAGGCGGCAGCGGATGCCGCCTTTTTTATGCTTCGGCCTGGAGCAATATCCGCATGGCGGCGCTGCTACAGGCCTGGCTTTATCAGAAGGTGACGCCGCCGCCAACGTAGGCGCCGTCAATCAGGGTGTGGCCCGGACGGCCATCTTTGCCGTCAACGCTGACGTGACGGTAACCCACCTTCAGGGTTACGGGGGTAACCGGCGTCCAGCTCACGCCGCCGTTGGCTTCAACGTAGTTTTTCACGCTGTTATTCAGTCCTTCCGGCGCGACATAGCCTTCACCGTAAACGTGGATGCTGTCGGTCAGGGCCAGGTTGACGCCACCACCGATAGGGAATGCCACGCCGTTATCGCCTTTCTTCGGTCCGAGGTAGATGGCTTTCGCACCGGCATTGAGCATCACCGGCCCCACTTCCAGGTTATAACCCGCGCCAACACCGCCGGTCTGGGTGCCGTCATCGGTGTTTTTCAGCCAGTTACCTTCGGCATACAGACCTGAGGAGGATTTACCCATCTCAAGGTTCAGATTGGTGAAGTTTTTGCTCTGCTCAATGCTGCCGCCCATGGCCATCGCGGAGCCAGAAATCGCGGTCAGTGCACCAAGGATGAAGATATTAAGCTTTTTCATGTTTTATGCCTCGTCATCTAATTTGTCTGCGCACACCCTAACAGGCGAGGTTTATGGCTGCAAATGTGCTCATGAGCGCGGTTTTATGCTGATTTTGTTTGAAATTTGTTCGATTGATGTGGGCGAAAAGTTTAAATAGCGTCGGGTCAATCGTTAAATTTTTCACGTTGAGCGGAGGTTTAGATGAGCGCCTAAACAGAAACTGAACGGGGCGGGAAAAGTAATTAGTTAAGTATTAATTGAGTTTCTTATAATTTCCGAAAATGTTTCTGAAGTAACAGATAAAAACGTGGATTTACATTTTACATGAGCGGAACCTGATAAAAGATGATGCCCATAATGCTGATATGAGCATCATCCGGACTGTTACTTCCGTAATCCCGCAAACCCTGCGCGAATCTCTTCTTCCGGCAGCTCAATGCCAATAAACACCATCACGCTGTGCGGCTGCTCGTCGCCCCAGGGGCGATCCCAGTCGGCGCTGTAGAGACGCTGTACGCCCTGGAACAGCAGGCGGTTCGGTTCGCCGTCGATCCAGAGCATCCCTTTGTAGCGCAGCAGTTTGTCGGCAAACGACAGCAGCAGGTTCTCCATTACCCGGGAGACTTCGCTGATATCCACCGGGTAATCCAGCTCCACCACAATCGACGCCACGTCGTTCTGCTTGTCCGCCATAAAGTGGAAGCGCGGTTTAGTGGTGACATTCTCTTCCAGCATAAAGCCGTTGGTGTTGAACAGCTGAGACAGGTCGATATCGCCATGGGTGACGGTATAGATGGGGGCCCGGGAGTTGATGCGCATCAGGCGCTCGCGCAGTTTTTCACTCTCGCCCGCCACATCGGTTTTGGTCAGCAGGATGCGGTCGGCGTAGCCCACCTGTGACTGGGCGATGGTGAACTGGTTCATCTGGTCGTCGGCGTGGACCGCATCGACCAGGGCGATCACGCCGTCCAGCAGATAGCGCTGGCAGAGGATCTCATGGGAGAAAAAGGTCTGAATAATCGGGCCGGGGTCGGCCATGCCGGTGCACTCAATCACCAGGCGGTCGAAGTCGATCTCACCCCGATCGCGGCTGTCGAGCAGGTCGAGCAGGGCATCTTCGAGTTCGTTGGAGCGGGTGCAGCAGATGCAGCCATTGGTCAGGGTTTTGATCTGTGTGGCGCGATCGCCAATCAGCTGGTCGTCCACCGAGACTTCACCGAACTCATTTTCGATGACGGCGATTTTAAAGCCGTGCTGTTCGTTAAGGATGTGACGCAGCAGGGTGGTTTTGCCCGCGCCGAGAAAGCCGGTGAGTAGGGTAACTGCAATCGGTGTCATGGTTTCTCCTTCAGCAGCAGCGTACGCCGCCTTCTCCTCCTCCGCCATAGCGCGCTTCCTGACGCTCGCGGAAGAATTCGTTGTAGGTCATGTACGGCTTATCCGGATGGTTGGTCTTCATATGCTCAACGTAGTTGTCATAGTCCGGAATGCCAATCAGCATTTTCGCTGCCTGACCGAGATATTTTTTTGCTTCGCCTAAGTTACCAAACATTGTGCCATCCAGATAGAAAAAGCCCGGTGGCGCGCAGCGATCCGGGCCTACAGTACCGTTGTAGGGCGGGTCAGCGCAGCGCCACCCGCCATTGTTTTAGTGGTGTGAAGAGGTCTTCACGCCGCCTTCCGGCACCGGTACGTACGGCGTCTCTTTATCGGTACGACCCTCGGCGTTACGCACTTTTATCCAGGTTTTGATGCCGTAGAAGATGATGCTGTAGACCACCACCAGGAACAGAATGCTCAGACCCGCGTTGGTGTAGTTGTTCACCACGATATGGTTCATGTTGGCAATCTGCTGGGCAGTCAGCTCACCGCCGCCTGCGGCAATCTTCTCTTTGTACTGGTTCGCCATAAAGAAGAAGCCTTCCAGCTGCGGGTTGGAGCTGAACAGTTTCAGACCCAGCGCCCAGGTGGTGCAGAGCAGCAGCCACAGAGCAGGTACCACGGTCACCCAGATATATTTGGTGCGCTTCATCTTCACCAGCACCACGGTGCCGAGCACCAGGGCGACAGCCGCCAGCATCTGGTTAGAGATACCGAACAGCGGCCACAGGCTCTTCACGCCGCCCAGGGGGTCGACTACGCCCTGATACAGCAGATAGCCCCACAGACCTACGCAGCCCGCGGTACCCAGGATGCCCGCCACCAGCGAGTCGGTCTTCTTCAGGAACGGCACGAAGTTACCCAGCAGATCCTGGAGCATAAAGCGGCCTGCACGGGTACCGGCATCCAGCGCGGTAAGGATGAACAGCGCTTCGAACAGAATACCGAAGTGGTACCA
This sequence comes from Leclercia sp. LSNIH1, assembly GCF_002902985.1. Classification (NCBI taxonomy): domain Bacteria; kingdom Pseudomonadati; phylum Pseudomonadota; class Gammaproteobacteria; order Enterobacterales; family Enterobacteriaceae; genus Leclercia; species Leclercia sp. LSNIH1. The sequence goes on from NZ_CP026167.1 coordinate 1,553,513, forward strand.
GAAGCCCATGTCCGCCCACGGCAGCACTTTGTGGAACACGTGGGCGATACCGACCGCCAGGGTTGGTGCGCCACCGGCACGGTTCAGCACCGACGGTTCGCCGATGTCTTTGGCTGTCTGCATGATCTGCTCAGGGGAGATCACAAAGCCCCAGGAGCTGACGGTCGCCGCCGCGTGGGCGCTTACGTCTTTCAGCTGCGCCATGATCAGCGCCGCGTTGTCACCGCCCATCTCATGCAGGTTCGGCATGGTAATGCCCAGGCCCGCAGGTGGGGTGTTCATCGCGAAGTAGAGACCCGGCTCGATGATGGAGGCCGCCACCAGGGCCATGACCGCCACGAAGGACTCCATCAGCATCGCGCCGTAACCGATAAAGCGCGCGTCGGTTTCGTTCGCCAGCAGTTTCGGCGTAGTGCCGGAGGCGATCAGGGCGTGGAAGCCAGAGACCGCACCACAGGCAATGGTGATAAACAGGAACGGGAACAGCGCGCCTTTCCACAGTGGACCGGTACCGTCGATGTACTGGGTCACCGCAGGCATTTTCAGCTCAGGGTTGATGATCACGATGCCGATCGCCAGACCGACGATCACGCCGATTTTCAGGAAGGTCGCCAGGTAATCGCGTGGCGCCAGAATCAGCCATACCGGCAGCAGGGCGGAGATAAAGGCGTAACCAATCAGCGCAAAGGTGATGGTGGTGTCTTTAAAGGTCAGCGCCGGGCCCCAGTACGGGTCGTGGGCAATCACGCCGCCGAAGTAGATGGAGGCCACCAGCAGCACGATACCAATCACCGACACTTCACCCACGCGGCCCGGACGCAGGAATCGCATATAGATCCCCATGAACAGCGCAATCGGCACGGTAGAGCAGACGGTGAAGACGCCCCACGGACTTTCCGCCAGCGCTTTCACCACGATCAGCGCCAGCACCGCAAGGATGATGATCATGATCAGGAAGCAGCCGAACAGGGCGATGGTGCCTGGGACGCGGCCCATCTCTTCTTTGATCATCTCACCCAGAGAAGCGCCGTTACGGCGAGAAGAGATAAACAGCACCATAAAGTCCTGCACCGCACCCGCCAGCACCACGCCCGCCAGCAGCCACAGGGTACCCGGCAGGTAGCCCATCTGCGCCGCCAGGACCGGCCCAACCAGCGGACCCGCGCCTGCGATAGCCGCAAAGTGGTGACCAAACAGCACGTAGCGGTTGGTTGGCACGTAGTTCAGGCCGTCATTGTTAATGACCGCCGGGGTGGCGCGCGTCGGGTCGAGCTTCATGACCTTTTGCGCGATGTAGAGGCTGTAGTAGCGGTACGCCACCAGATAGACCGACACGGAGGCCACGACGATCCACAGGGCGCTGATGTGCTCGCCGCGACGCAGGGCGACGACGGCAAGGCAACATGCCCCGAGTATCCCAAGCAGCAGCCAGGGGACGTGCTTAAGTAGTTTTTTGATATCCATAATAAGACCTGGTTTTTAGATGAAAAAAGCGTCAGGGTTCGCTGTAGAGAGAGTGATTAATGCTACGGCGATCTTGCCAGAGCCTTGCGCGTGTAAAGGAAGGTAAATCGGTGAGTGGTTGTATGGCGGGATGAGCGGTCAACTGCGAGGGCGAGTGGTTCAGGCTCGCCGTCAGAGGAGGGAATTGTGTGAAGGGGATCACGATGTCAGGGGCGGATCACTCCACGTCAGCCAGATAGTTCTCCAGGATGGCAACGAACTTCTGCTTCAGCCATGCCGGTTCCAGCACCTCGATGTTAGGCAGCCAGTAGAAGAGCAGCGGCAGGATCTGGTTTTCATGTGCGGCATGGCAGCGCAGGGTGATGCCGTTTTTATCTTCCGCCAGAATTTCCTGGCCGGGCAGCAGATCGCGGCGTTTAAAATAGTGCGCAATGGTGGCGGGAATAAGCACATCCACTTCGAATGTCTCTTCGCTGACCCACGGGTCGGGATTTTTTTCCAGCAATTCGAGGGTGTCATTATCTGGCGAGAAGGTTTCGCTGCGAATATCCAGCCACTGAATAAGGCTTAAAGAAAACGATTTCAATCTGCCATCTTCGGTGGCTTGTAAATACCATATATTTTTTTTGTTAATTATTTTATAAGGGTTAACCTGGCGCGATTTTCCTTTATAGAGGATCTGGCAAATCTGCTGGCCCTTAATCGCCTTCTCAAAGGCCGCAAGCTGCGCGTGAATATCCCATTTTTCTTTCCGCTCGGCCTCGTTACCGAGGATCATAATATGGTTTTCCTCCACCCGTGACTCCAGTTTCTGCCAGAATTCACGCCCTTTATCAGGAAAATAGTCATCCACATTCAGGAAGTTAGCAATGACGTGATGCAGCCCCGGTCCGGTGTGTCCTTGCGGGGAATGAATAAGCCGGTACAGCCCGTTTCCGGTGTACTCCACAATTGGCGAGAGTGCATTCAGATCGCGATAGACGGTGCGCTCAGTAATATTAAATTTATGCATCAATGCCTGGCGGTTAACCACGCCGTGTAAATGAAGCTCCAGCAGAATATCTACCAACCTTTCAGCCGAGCGACTCCTAGTCGGAATTGTCATATAGCTTTCCCGTGATTTAAAACATTGCTGTGAATTACGCCGGTGCGTGCTGACAAAATATGTCAGTGCAAAAAGCGGCGTGAAAATTTGTCTTAGGTTATAACGGCCAGATTAGGGGTAAACATTAGTTATTTTTACAACGAGGGGATAAAAGCGAGGGGCAGATCGGATCCGCCGGGGCAATCTCCCCGGCGTAGGGGTGAATTAGCGTTCGAGTTCGGAATCGGTAATGGAACCCGGCAGGGGGAGTTCGGTCGGAACGTTAAGCCAGTCGGACTTACCGTAAAACACGGCGTTGATCTGCGTGTTGTAGAGCAGGTGGGTACGAAAACGCTGGAACAGCTGCTTGTCAGGCGCGAAATCCGCTCGCCAGAACTGGTTCAACGGCCCCTGCCAGGTTAAGCCTTCGATGTCGTACAGCGCTTTGCCCATCACCTTGAGCGGCTTGTTGTGGATAAGCGCCGACAGCCCCGCAGTGCTGTTAACGGTGATCACCCCCCGGGTGTGGGTAAGCAGGGCGGGCAGGGAGAGATCGTGGATATAGATCACCCGGTCAGCCGTAATGCCGTACTTCTCGCACAGCGTATTAATCAGCACGCCATAATAGCGATGACCGCGATCCATCGGGTGATGCTTGAACACCAGATGATGTTCTTTCGGCGCATGGCGGGCGAACGAGCGGATCACGGTTTCGATATAGTCACGCACGTCTTTATACGGGCTGTGATGAATGATCTGGCTGTCGTTGTAGACCTGCAAAATCGCCAGGTAGTAAGCGTTGTCCAGCGTTTCGGTGATATGCCGCAGCATGTGGCGCTGCTTCCAGCGATACCACAGCTTACGGCGGCCGGCACGGAACCAGCAGCGCATCTCATACCACGGGGAGAACGACTTGTGGTGGCGGTAGCCGCGATAGCGATGGCGACCAAACCAGCCCGCCGCGTAGTAGAGCATGGCGTGGGCGGCACGGTTAAAGGCGCTGGGCTTCCACGGCGTCGGGGTTTTCAGCTCCGGCAGCGGCTGCTCGCGATAATATTTCGCATCGATGGGCATTGAGGAGAAGGCGTTCACGCCCCCTTTTTCCAGGGTGATATAAAATGGCCGGAAATACCCCTCCTCAAAGGCGAGAAAGTCGATGGCTTTGCCGCGCGCCCACTTCTTCGCTTCGACATGCATCGGGCGGCAATCCCCGAAGCAGACGATGGTGTCGAAGGGGTAGGTTTTATGCAGGTCGCGCAGCCAGAAGGCAAAATTTTTCACCGGACCGGTGTAGTGCAGCGACGTCTCTTTCGCGGCATACCAGGCGTCTCCGGCGTTAAAGCAGACCTGCTTTACTTCGCGGTGGCTGTGCTGCAGCCAGATCGCCAGACGTGAAAAGCAGGGGCCCATCGGTCCTTGTAGTAAAAGATATCGACGGCCATTTAGCAGGTGGCGGATAGCTTGCTCTTCCATTATTTTTCCCAGATCGGTCCGTTGATGAAGAGTGAGTAACGGCTTGATGACCGCTTTTCTTTAGTAAATCAGGATAAATAGTTTGCTAGCGAAGTGTCTGAACGAGATAGCTCAGTTTGAGCTGCCAGCGCTGCCAGCGGCTGGCTTTTTGCGATGAGGAGTGCCCCTGCGCGGCCAGCTGGCGGATCAACTGCTCCGGGCTCATCCACAGCCCGCTCTGCCAGTCGATATAGCGCGGGTAGGCCACCAGCGTCAGATAGACCAGCGCCGCCAGCGAAAGAGGGCGCTGACGACGCGGGGCGGGATGTCTGTCTTCGGTGAGCCCCCAGCCGCTGTAGAACGGCTGGCCCCAGGTGGTGACCTTCACCCCCTGCACCAGTGCTTCAAAGCCGCTCAGCGACGTCATGGTGTGCAGCTCATCCACATGGGGATAGAGACTGGTGAGGCCCAGATCCAGCACCTGGCTGTCGACGCAGCTTGCCAGACATTCGGCAGAGATAGCCCCGGCCCGGTTGCCCGCCACCACGTCCGGGTGCGGTTTAAACAGGATATGCGCCTCTGGTCTGGCGTCACGTACCGCCCACAGCAGCGCTTCGTTGCTGCGGATGACCGGGCTGCCGGTGAGGATCGAGGCATCGCCATCCACCTGGCCCACCACCAGCACCAGAGAACGGCCATCACCGGGTGGGGTGAAGGGCTGTACGGTGCCGACGTTATATTTGCTCACCCCGTGCTGGCGGAGCAGATCCACCAGCGTCTCGCCGCGAGCCAGCTCCTGGTCGGTAAGCTCATGCTGATTTAGCAACTGCTCCAGCCCGCTTGGACGGCGACTGTCGAAGTAGATCCCCACCGGGTCGATGGAGAGCGACGAAGGGCGGCACAGATTCGAGCCCAGCCCCCGGGAGCGGATAAAACCATCTTCCACCCGGATGGCGCTGTTGAGTTCAGGATGACGGCTGCCCCACACCAGCACCTGTTCGTCGGCGGCCAGCGTTTCAGGCAGTTTGCGTACAAAGCGCAGCTCTTCGGCCAGCGGCTGGCAGAAGGCGCGCATAAAGGCGCGCTTCCACAGCGAGAAGCCCACCATATAGAGACGGCGATAGCGCGGGGCGGGATTCTGCTGACCGGCAATAATGTCGAGTACCTGCTCCACTTCGCAGCGCTGGCCCAGGATCGGGTCCAGATAGCGCGGGTAGAGGATCAGCGCCGCCGCCACCAGCTGGGGCAGGGCGATCGGCCCCTGGCGACGCGGGCAGGTTTTGCTGTCGTGGGTCAGCCCCCAGCCCGCATAAAACGGCATGCCGAAGCAGTAGACCGTTTTCCCGAGCAGCAGCGCTTCAAAGCCCATCTGGGAGGAGACAGTATAAACCGCCTCTACGCTGTTCAGCAGGGCATGGGGATGGCAGTGTTCGGCCACCACCTCCACATCGTCCAGCGCCAGCCGCGCCAGCACGCCGCTTTTTTTACCCAGCCGGGTATCCGGGTGGGTGCGCAGCAGCAGGCGGGCATCGGGGTGATTACGTCGGGCCGCCGCCACCATTGCGACAAAATCGTCTTCGCTTGCCAGCGCACCCGGGATGGAGAGATCCCCCGCCACCTGGTCAATCAGCAGCACTTTCGGGCGCGGGTCGCTATGCAGACGGGTCGCCAGCGTATCCGGCAGGCCGCTGCCTGCGGCATAGCAGTTGTACTTGGTGATGCCAAGACGCAGCAGTTCAGCTGTGAGCGCTTCGGCACGCGCCAGCATCTTGTCATCGCAGGGGGTCGCGATCAGCTCTTCAAGGCGGCTCGGCTGGCGGGCATCGTAGTAAATTCCCACAGGATCGGCGATCAGGGAGACGGCTTTGCCCCCCCTGGCGGGATGGCCAATATACCCGATAAAGCCATCCTCAAGCTGCCAGTACGGCAGGCCTAGATCGTGGGCTTTTTGTCTGATTTGGCGGGTATTGGTTTTTTGGCCCCAGCCGACCAGGACATCGTCTTGCGCCAGTGCTGTGTTGGTTTTAAAGGCGTGTAACGGGTGGCCCAGCATCGGCTCAAGCTGCGCTTTTCGCGCCAGGATCCCGGCTGAACCTGTATAGAATGTCATGTGCGCTCTGTGCATCAGAAAACGCCCCGCGTCACTGCGGGGCGTGGGACTCAGAAGTACTCTGCGTCAGGGAAGGATTTGGCAACGCTGTCTTTGGCGGAGGTGAGGATCTCGCTGTCGATTTCTGGCCAGGTAATACCAATGGTCTCATCGTTCCAGCGGATGCCGCGGTCGCTCTCCGGCGCGTAGTAGTTGGTGGTTTTATACAGGAACTCTGCGGTGTCGCTCAGGGTCATAAAGCCGTGGGCGAAACCTTCCGGGATCCACAGCTGGCGCTTGTTCTCGCCAGACAGATGCACACCCACCCACTGACCGAAGGTCGGGGAGCTTTTACGGATATCCACCGCCACGTCGAAGACTTCACCCGCCACGCAACGCACCAGTTTGCCCTGCGCATGTGGCGCCAGCTGGTAGTGCAGGCCACGCAGAACGCCTTTTGAGGATTTAGAGTGGTTGTCCTGCACGAAGTTGACGCTGCGGCCAATGGCAGCTTCGAACTGCTGGTGGTTAAAGCTTTCGAAGAAAAAGCCACGGTCATCGCCAAACACTTTTGGCTCAAAGATAAAGACGTCGGGGATTGCGGTCTGAATTACGTTCATGATTACGGCCTGATTGATAAATGGGGCATGACGCCCCAGGTGTTAATGGTGACTACTTGAGCATTTTCAGCAGATATTGCCCGTAAGCATTCTTCGCCAGCGGTGCAGCTAACTTGCGCACCTGGTCGGCATCGATAAACTTCAGACGGTAGGCAATCTCTTCAGGACAGGCCACTTTCAGCCCCTGACGGGTTTCAATGGTCTGGATGAAGTTGCTGGCCTCAATCAGGCTCTCGTGGGTGCCGGTATCAAGCCAGGCATAACCACGACCCATCATGGCGACCGACAGATCGCCCTGCTCAAGGTAGATACGGTTCACGTCAGTGATTTCCAGCTCGCCGCGTGGGGATGGTTTCAGGCTTTTGGCAATCTCAACCACGCGGTTGTCATAGAAGTAGAGACCCGTTACCGCATAGTTGCTCTTCGGTTCCAGCGGTTTCTCTTCCAGAGAGATGGCGGTGCCCTCATGGTCGAACTCCACCACGCCATAACGCTCAGGATCGTGTACATGATAGGCAAAGACGGTAGCGCCCGCAGGTTTGGCGGCGGCGGCTTCCAGCTGTTTTTGCAGGTCGTGGCCGTAGAAGATGTTGTCGCCCAGCACCAGCGCGCAGTCGTCGCCGCCGATAAACTCTTCGCCGAGGATAAAGGCCTGCGCCAGGCCGTCCGGGCTTGGCTGCACTTTGTACTGCAGGTTCAGGCCCCACTGGCTGCCGTCGCCCAGCAGCTGCTCAAAGCGCGGTGTATCCTGCGGGGTGCTGATGATCAGGATGTCGCGGATACCGGCCAGCATCAGGGTGCTCAGCGGGTAGTAGATCATCGGCTTGTCGTAGATTGGCAGCAGCTGTTTGCTCACCGCCATGGTGACCGGATAGAGGCGAGTCCCTGACCCACCGGCCAGAATAATACCTTTACGCTTGTTCATAATCCTTCATTTCTTCTGTTTTGCTCGGGAGGGCGGCGAACCGCCATCCGGCATCTGTTTGATTGCTGTAGAGGGAGCTAAACGAGCCGCTCCCTGACAAAGGTCCGTGTCGATAAAACAAGGCATGCATAGCATACCCTGTTGCATTTACTTTCCAAGAATTTCGGCAAGCATGCGATCGACGCCGAGGGTCCAGTCCGGCAGCGTCAGCCCGAAGGTGCGCTGGAACTTGCTGGTATCGAGGCGTGAGTTATGCGGACGTTTTGCCGGCGTCGGGAACGCGCTGGTCGGCACTGCGTTCACCTGGGTGACCGCCAGCTCAACGCCTGCCGCCCGTGCAGTCGCAAAGACCCGCTGGGCATACTCGAACCAGGTGGTGGTGCCGGAGGCGATCAGGTGATAAAGGCCGGCGACCTCCGGCTTATCCTGCGCAATACGGATCGCATGCGCCGTGCAGTCGGCCAGCAGCTCTGCCCCGGTCGGCGCGCCAAACTGATCGTTGATCACCGACATTTCGCTGCGCTCTTTGCCAAAGCGCAGCATGGTTTTGGCGAAGTTAGCGCCACGGGCGGCATAGACCCAGCTGGTGCGGAACACCAGATGACGGGAGCAGAGCGCAGCAGCCTGCTCGCCCGCCAGCTTGGTTTCACCGTAGACGTTCAGCGGTGCAGTCTGGTCTGTCTCGACCCAGGGTTTTTCACCGCTGCCATCGAAGACGTAGTCGGTGGAGTAGTGCACCAGCCAGGCGCCCAGCGCCTCGGCTTCTTTAGCGATGGCGGCTACGCTTGTGGCGTTGAGCAGCTCGGCAAAGTCGCGCTCGCTCTCGGCTTTATCCACCGCGGTATGGGCGGCGGCATTGACGATCACGTCCGGCTTCAGCAGACGCACGGTCTCAGCCACGCCTTCAGGGTTACTGAAGTCGCCGCAGTAGTCGGTGGAGTCAAAATCCACCGCGGTGATGCGACCCAGCGGCAACAGCGCGCGCTGCAGCTCCCAGCCCACCTGGCCATTTTTGCCGAACAGCAGAATATGCATCAGTTACGCTCCTGATAGTTCTTCGCGATCCAGTCCTGATAACTGCCGCTTTTCACGTTGTTGACCCACTGCTGGTTATCCAGGTACCACTGCACGGTTTTACGGATGCCGGACTCGAAAGTCTCCTGCGGCTGCCAGTTCAGCTCATGGCTCATTTTGCTGGCATCGATGGCGTAGCGACGGTCGTGGCCCGGGCGGTCAGTCACGTAGGTGATCTGGTCGCGGTAGGAACCGGTTTTCGGCACCATCTCGTCAAGCAGATCGCAGATGGTGTGGACCACCTCCAGGTTCTGCTTCTCGTTGTGGCCGCCGATGTTGTAAGTCTCGCCCACCACGCCGGTAGTGACCACGGTGTAGAGCGCACGGGCGTGATCTTCCACATACAGCCAGTCGCGGATCTGATCGCCTTTGCCGTAGATGGGCAGCGCTTTGCCATCCAGCGCATTGAGGATCACCAGCGGGATCAGCTTCTCAGGGAAGTGATACGGGCCGTAGTTGTTGGAGCAGTTGGTGACGATGGTCGGCAAACCATAGGTACGACGCCACGCGCGCACCAGGTGATCGCTGGAGGCTTTCGACGCGGAGTACGGGCTGCTTGGCGCGTACGGCGTGGTCTCGGTAAAGAGCGGCAGCTCACTACCTGCGCTCACTTCATCCGGGTGCGGCAGGTCGCCATACACTTCGTCGGTGGAGATGTGGTGGAAACGGAACGCCTGCTTGCGGGATTCATCCAGCTCGCTCCAGTAAGCGCGAGCCGCTTCCAGCAGCGTGTAAGTGCCAACGATATTGGTTTCGATAAAATCAGCCGGGCCGGTAATGGAGCGATCCACATGGCTCTCGGCGGCCAGATGCATCACCGCATCCGGTTGATGGGTGGCAAAGACCCGATCCAGCTCTGCACGATTGCAGATATCCACCTGTTCGAAGGCGTAACGGTCGCTCGCTGTGACCTCGGCCAGCGATTCCAGATTGCCCGCGTAGGTAAGCTTATCAAGGTTGATCACCGCATCCTGCGTATCCCGGATGATATGGCGAACAACAGCAGAACCGATAAAACCGGCTCCACCGGTTACAAGGATTTTCATAAGCGATTTTTACTTTTCTATTGAATGAAATGGTCACCAGAACACAATCTCTGCTATCCGTTCAGACCGTGTTTTAGCGGCAGGCAGTCTGAAATACAACGCCTGTTACAGGGTGGAAATCATTATTTCCCTTGCCGTCCCGTTTTTAACTGATTAACGAGTACGAGTATTCCTTCGCATTTTTCGCCAGCGTCTGACGTTTTTGCCCGGAATTCACCAGCAGTGCCAGGGTATCGATCCACTTCTGCGGATCGTTATTCAGCAGCACGCCATTGATATTTTGCTCTATAAAGTCACTGTAGGGCGCGCAGTTGCTGTAAACCCCCACTGCGCCCATGCGAACGAAATCATAAAATTTTACTGGCCCGCGCGCCATATTAAATTCTGACGCCAGTAACGGCGCCAGACCAATATCGATTCGGTGATGCTGGGTGTAATCCAGATAGTTCTGCCAGCTCATGGGATGCAGTACCGTCACGCGCGGCAGATCGCGATAGAGCTTATAGATTTCGTGTTCGCCAAAGATTTCGAAGCTGGCCTGCGGGCACTGGGCCAGCACCCCGTCCATCACCTCACGCAGCCAGTACTTTTCGGCCTGGTGCGAGCTGGAGCCGTGGTAAGCAATTTTTACCGGTTGCTTAACGGCCAGCAGCAGCGGCGTGGGCTGCGCGGGCACCACATCGGGGTTGAGGTGGGCATATTTACTGGCAAGGTAGGGCGTCGACACCCAGATACTGTCGCAGTGCGAGGTGATCCAGCGATGCTGGGCCGCAGAACGACGAATGATCTTCGTCCGGTAGGCTTTGGGAAGTGCGCCTAACGCGGACGGGTCAAACAGATCGTCATCCATGAAGTAGACCACCTGGGAGAGATCGTCGATGTTGCGCGCAATTTCGCGCTGCCACTCGGCGGAGATAAAGCGGATAACCACAATGGCCGCCCCTTTATCCACGTCGATAGTGGGCGTGGTTAAGGTATCCACCAGCTGACAGACCGCGCCGGGAAAGCGACGCCGGATGGCCGCTTCAAAATAGGCCAGCGTCGGTGAATTCCCTTCATGCAGAATCAACAGAGAGCGGCACTCCCAGTTGTCAGCAGGCGTCTCGCTGCTTTGCTTATTCAACTTCAGATATGGTTTAAAGAGTGCCTTTCTGATTAGTTCGTCCATGGCAGCACCACATTAGGAGCATGACTTAATGAGAAATCGGGTCGGTCATAGCTCAGGTTGGGATTGTATGCGGGATCGTGTGTGAGCCGCTGCACCCAGCGTTTTTTCATATAGCGCAGCTCACCCTGGGAGCGCGCCAGCTGTTCTGGCGTGACATCTTTGCCGCGGGAGACCGACTCGTGGTGATACAGCTCGGCAAAGGGCGTCCAGACGATACGCCAGCCAGCCTCGCCGACCCGCAGACAATAATCCACATCGTTAAAGGCCACCGGCAGGTTAACTTCATCTAAGCCGTTAAGGGACAAAAAGAGCTGGCGATGGGTGAGCAGACAGGCCGCCGTTACGGCGGAGAGCTCCTGGGCACTCACCGCCCTGCGCTGGTAGCCGGGTTCATCGGCGGCCAGCCCACTGTGAAAATGGTCGGCGCAGCCACCCGGCCCGACGGCATCGCCCGCATGCTGGACCCGGCCATCGCCGTAGAAGAGCCTTGCCCCCACGATGCCGACGCCCGGGCGCAGCAGGTGGGAGACCATCTCATCCAGCCACTGCGGGTTAATCACCTCGGTGTCGTTATTAAGCAGGCAGATAAGCTCGCCCGTGGCCTCGCGCACCCCCGCATTGTTGATCGCAGAGTAGTTAAACGGATGATCCCACGCGATAACCCGCACCCCGTACTCCCGGGTAATGTAGCCAAAATAGGCCAGCGTGTCGGGATCGTCGCTCTGGTTATCCATCACCATGATTTCGATATTCGGGTAGCGGGTGTGCTGCACCAGGCTTTCGATACACGGCCTGAGATGCGCCAGTCCGTTGCGGGTGGGGATGATCACCGACACCCGGGGAAGCTGTTCCGGCAGCGGCCAGCGCCAGCGGCAGATGCCGTGCGGAGCTGACTCCAGCGTTACCCCGACGGGTAAATCTTGCAGCTGGTTTGCCAGGGTTTCGTAGCCATCGTGCTGCACCAGCGCGTCCGGGACGTGCATCAGCAGGGCGGGGATGTGCGCGATATCTTTGGGCGCGAGCTGCCGGGCCAGCTGCAACCAGCCGCGGTAGTTTTCACCCCCGTCCTGCGGGATGGCGAAGGTACCCTGTTCCCGCCAGAGGCCACTCCAGCCGACATAGTTCTGGCTGTGCAGCAGGGTTTCGTTCCAGTCCGGTTTGAAGTCCGGCGAGTGGCGTTTTCCTTTTTCATCCAGCAGATCGTGATCGCCGTAGATCCATTTTGCCTCTGGCGTCTGGCGCAGCTGGTGCGCCAGCCACACTAATGCGGCCGGAGCGAGTTCCGTCCCAACCGGAATGGCCCACTGCCATTCTCCCTCTGGCCTGACACTGTCAGAGGGGTGCTCCAGCACTGTGATATGCGTGGCCGGGTAACAGAGTGTCGCGATGCTGTCGAGCGTGCGCTGGCGTCCTGTCTCATCGCCGCCGTTCACCAGATGCAGGCAGACCCGGGGCAGGTTGCCCCAGCGGGCCAGCAGGCGATCGATCAGGCGGCGTTCACCGGGCTGCACGATATCGAAATTCGCCAGCCAGTGTTCATAGGCGTGCAGCGGCCTGTCGTCGCGGATTTTGCCCACCAGCGTGTAAGCCTGCTGTAAATCGGTAAACCACAGGTGCCACGACAGCCCCAGACGTTTGCGCTTTTGCGCATTCAGGCGCTGATAAAAAGGCCACACCCGGCGCAGACGGCGCCAGAGGCTGTTTGCTGCCGACACTTGGGCAAAACGGGCAATGTTAAGCTCACATTCCGCCCCTTCGCTGCTGGCGAGCAGCCCCACCTGAGTGACGCCCACCGGCAACCAGACTAGCTCCTGTAGGGTACCGCGGCGGGTGATGGGCAGGATCTGCTCATGCCAGATGCCCTGACACTGCCAGCGCAGGCGGGTTTCACCCCGCGGCTGACGGGCACGCAGGGTGCCCTGGATCAGGAACCAGCCCGCACGGGATAAAGAAGAATCTGGCAGCGCCAGAGGGTGCCAATGGTAATCGCTTTGCATGAGTGGATTCACTACCCGGAAGCGGGTGAAGCCCGCTTCTGACTCCTGTCGAAATAAAAAACGTAGATTAGCCGATTAACTTTTTGACGCGGGTCGCCAGCCAGGAGTCGCTTTTCTGTGGACTCTCTTCTGCGGGCAAGGCATCCAGCTGCGCCTGTATTGCTGCCATTTCGGCTTTGACTTTAGAGGCCAGAGCCGCCGCCAGCAGGCAGGTTTCGTCGTTGCGATCGTGGGCTTTGAAGTAGGCTTTGTGTTTGACGCGATTTGCTGTAGCAGCGCTGCCACGTAGATGCTTACCGAGCAGGAACTCTTCCAGTGATTTGACCACATAGTGGTTAACCCGCATCTCTCCCCAGATGACTTCCTCGCTGACGCCGCTGCCATGTTTTGGATGTAAGACCAGATCGTTGCCCAGCGTATCGATATAGCGGCCATTGCGCAGTTCGGCGTGATGAGGATTGTTAAAGTGAATCGCGCTGTTGGGCCTGACGATGCTCTTGAAATTCTTATTGGCATTAAATTGCTGAGGGGCACGCTGGGTGAAGCGTTCGGTCACTAAACCCTCTTCAGCAAAAAGTTCCCCGTTTGAGCCAAAGTTCGACCAGTTCAGAGCGACAGCAGTGACAGAGGGATCGCTAAACCATTTGTCCAGACTGGCGGCAATGCTTTGTTCAGGATCGAGTGGTACCAGGAATTCGTCGGCATCGATAAAGGCCAGTAAATCGATATCTGTACTGCAAGTGCGTAAAATACGTTCGTAAGCGGGTAACTGCGGCTTTTGCCCTACGACATCAGGAAAATCCAGCACGGTTACGATGCCCAGTCTTTCCAGCCCATCAAGAAAAGCACGCGAACCATCATTACTGCCATTATCCGCAATAATAAATCCGCTTACCCCTACGACCCTGTGGTATGCAATCCACTCAAGCAGGGCATCCATTTCGTTTTTAATAATTGCGGCGACAAATAATTTCAAAATGCATTCTCAGTCAAATAACGGGAACAGTATTGCCTGTGTCCATTGCTAATAAAGAGGGGATTACCCCTCTTTCCTTGTGCATTTTAATCTGAACCAAACAGATCGCGTGTGTAGACTTTGTCTTCCACATCCGCTAGCTCGCGAGCCATCCGATTGCAAAGAATCACATCGCTGATGGCCTTAAATTCACCGAGGTCACGAATAACCCGGGAATGAAAGAAGCTATCCTCTTTGATGGTTGGCTCAAAGACGACGACTTCGATCCCTTTAGCTTTAATCCGCTTCATGATCCCCTGGATCGCGGAGGAGCGGAAGTTATCAGAGCCTGCTTTCATCACCAGGCGGTGAATACCAACAACCTTAGGCTTGCGGGCAATCACGCTGTCGGCAATAAAATCCTTACGGGTGGTATTCGCATCGACGATAGCGCGGATCAGGTTGTTTGGCACCTCCTGATAGTTGGCTAACAGCTGTTTGGTGTCTTTAGGCAGACAGTAACCGCCATAGCCAAACGAAGGATTGTTATAGTGCGTGCCAATACGCGGGTCCAGACCAATGCCTTCGATAATCTGACGGCTGTCTAACCCATGCGACTGAGCGTAGGTATCCAGCTCGTTGAAATAGGCAACGCGCATGGCGAGATAGGTATTGGCAAACAGCTTGATCGCCTCGGCTTCGGTACTGCCGGTTAACAGCACCTGCACATCCTGCTTAATGGCACCTTCTTTCAGCAGATCGGCAAAACGTTGCGCACGTTCGCTGCACTCACCCACGACAATACGTGATGGATACAGGTTGTCATAAAGCGCACGCCCTTCGCGCAGGAACTCCGGGGAGAAGATCAGGTTCTCGGTGCCAAACTCCTGGCGCATGCGTTCGGTAAAACCCACCGGAATGGTGGACTTGATGACCATAACCGCATGCGGGTTAATGCTGATCACATCGCGAATGACGGCTTCGACGGTACTGGTATTGAAGTAATTCGTCTTAGGATCGTAATCAGTTGGCGTGGCGATAATGACAAACTCGGCGTCCTGATAAGCTTCGACTTTGTCCAGCGTGGCCCGCAGATTTAGAGGCTTGTTGGCTAAGTAGTCTTCAAGTTCTTTATCGGTGATGGGGGACTGGCGTTTGTTAATTTGTTCAACTTTCTCGGTTATTACGTCTAATGCTATTACTTTATGATGCTGTGCCAGTAACACTGCGTTAGAAATTCCAACATATCCTGTTCCGGCAATAGCGATGTTCATAATCTCAATATTCCCTTTTAAATTATGCATTCATTCACATATAAATGAAGTAATTTTGATTATCTGTTTATTTAAAATCTTATTGTGACAACTTTATTCAACTAATATTTTTATTTTAAGTTAAGAGAGGAAAAGAAATTATTATTTTGCATAAACTTAGATTGATAGATAAGCATCGCTTAGTCTGTTCTGAAATGCTTCTGGATTAAAGCGTGAAAAAGCAATCATTTGCCCATGACTTCCTAATTTTTCTATAAGTTCTGGGTGATTACAAAGATAATTCAAGCGGTTAACAACGCCTTCAATATCCCCCAAATGAACCAAAAAACCATTGCTGCCATTTTCAATAAGTTCTGGTAACGCCCCCCATCGATAGCAAATAACCGGTTTGCCAGCGAGCATGGCTTCAGCGACAGTGCGCCCAAAAGACTCTTGAAAATGAGAAAGATTTAGTAATATATCCAAATGTATAAATGCTTGCTCAGGAGTATCGCAATAATCTAATATTGTGATGTTGTCAGGACTTTCTTTTTGTAAGGCTTGTACATAATCATTGATGGGTCCAATGAGAACAAATTGTAAAGGCAAATTAAGCTTTTTGGCTGCATAAGCTATAGCAAAAAAATCTTCTAGTCCTTTTTTAGGAAGATTGCTACTTACCATTCCGACACGAATTAATTCATCTTTAATGAATCCACGTGCTCGCCACACTCCTTTGAGTTCAACAGTATTAGCTATTGTCGTAAGCTTACCCTTGAAACCATTATCAAGAATACATTTTGCTGTATATACTGAGTTTGCTAATACTAAGTCTGCAGATATTAGCTGTGATAGATCTGTACTACAATCCATGGAATGGCGAAGTGCTGTATCCCAAGCTAGTAACTCACGCACATGGAGTATTGATTTAGTTCCTTGTCGGCGAGCTGCCAGTAAAGGAATTCGATTAACTAAAGTATTAACATGTACAATTTCTATTTTGAAGAGTAATAAAAGTTTGGAGTATGCATCAAGTGCTATTGGCCAAATCTCTGCATCCTGTTGCCATGGACTAGGCAGTAAAATAATATTGCTACAGAAAGGCTTGAGGTGGTTAATATATGAATCATTACGTTGTGGTAAGGTTATTATCAAGCGATAACCTAATTGTGAAATAGCCTGGGCTAGATCCAGTAAGCTACGTTCTGCTCCAAAATTTTGAGTGCTAGACGCATGTCCACATAATAATATACAAGGTTTATTACCTGCTACCGATTGATGTCCAAGAATGTGAGGCCATACTCTTTCACCTAATTCTACTACTGAACGATCAATCAGTTCTGGGACAGGGAATGGTCTTTTTAGAGGTGAAAAAGGCATATACCAATCGTTTCTTTTTGCACATTCTTTATGCCATTCATGCGCAGCATCCATGTAATCTTTGCGCACTCCGCCAAATTGGGTTTTCCAATGGGTTTGTGGCTGCATAGTCAAACTACCCGCATGGCGCCTACCAAGTGCTAATGGTACTCCAGGCAATACTTCAACGATACTTTCAGGACCATAGGCAGCCAAAATTCGGTAGTAATATTCAGTGTCGGCATTAACGGATACTCTATCCCAATATCCTAATTTCTCAATTACTTCACGACGGACCATTAATGATGAAACGTTGCGATGAACAATGGTTCCATCAGGCCTGATTTCAAAATCCAAATCCGAAGTACAGCGCGCCCAGTGAGAAACGCTCGCGACAGCATGAGGGTTTTCTAGAAGAGCTTTTACCTGTGATTGAATTTTTTCTGGATGAGACCAATCGTCACTGTCATGGAAAGTAATAAAGTCGCCTGAGGCAGATTTTACCCCAGTGTTTCTAGCACCATAAGCTCCAAGATTTATAATGTTATAGGCTATAGGGTAAGCGGAATTAGTGCCAATACTTTTTTTGTCATAGTGCGAATCATTGATTAATAACAACTCAAGGTTTGCATAACTTTGGTTTTGTATACTGCGTATTGCAGTGTCGAGACTTCCATTTTTATCCAAAAAGGAAATGATAACTGAGACCTTGACGTTATAATCTATTCTATTTGAACATTGAATATCAATGTTGTCAATAGAAGAGAACTGTTTAAAATAATCGATTTCAATGTGCATTGTTATTTAAAAAGCTCAACTCTTGCTCTCGTTGAAAAGGTTGAACAAAAACCTTGGCTAAAAATAGGATGAGTTGTTACTCCAATTCTATAACCCATCGTAGATAACCAATGTATTATTTTTCC
Source organism: Leclercia sp. LSNIH1 (assembly GCF_002902985.1). Taxonomy (NCBI): domain Bacteria; kingdom Pseudomonadati; phylum Pseudomonadota; class Gammaproteobacteria; order Enterobacterales; family Enterobacteriaceae; genus Leclercia; species Leclercia sp. LSNIH1. The sequence goes on from NZ_CP026167.1 coordinate 1,570,922, forward strand.
ATCAATATGTTCATTGTGCAATTTTTGGTCGAATTTATTCAATATGTCTTCTGCGCACTTTTTCTTTACAAAATAGCCATCAAAACCTGAAGCGCGGCCCTCAAACTCAAATTTTATTATTTTTTCGAAGTTATAGCATTTCATATCTGTTTTAAAGTGTCTATTAGCACATAGAACAAAATCATACTCATCAATAATAGCTTCCTCGATTAAGTTAATATCAAAGCCTCTACTCAAAAAAGAATCTGATTCTGTAACTAATGCAAAGGAATCATTGCCTGTAGCAATATCCTCAAGTATTTTCATATGAGAAAGTGATGCTCCAATTATACCTCTCTTAGTTTCATCACCCACAAGACTTGCTGCACCTTTGGTAAGGCGGTCAGAAGATATTCCTAATGATGGGATAATATCTAACCCATTTGCGTTGAAGTTTTTCAGTTGCAAATTAAGTTGGTTGATAGTGTAGTAATTAAATAATGAATATACTTTAAATGCTATACCATTTGGTCTTGAAGATATACTCTCGCTATATTCTGCTAATTTATAAAGGTAATCGTTGTTAAGACCTTTACTTATTGTTTTTAAAAGTTTCCATTGATTAAGTTGCCAGTAAACACTTTGAGCAAAATCAATATTATTGTTTTGAGAAACATAAAGTAATTCATTCGTAAGATTTATCGCTTCGCTAATATGACCTAATGCAATTAAGCATTTTATTTTTGCTCTTTCTACCCAACCATAAGAGTTTTTCCTGATAGTTTCTAAGCATGAAAGTTGTGAAGCGTATTCACCAACCGTTAAATAAACATAAGATGCAATTTCAACATATAACAGGTTTTCGATCTCATTTGCATGATGATGAAGTTTATTTATTGTTATTATATACCCATCTTTAGCAAGCATTATTTTAAAGTAACAATAAACAAATACATTATCTCTTTTTAATGCATCTGAAATATCCATGCGATATATGGTTTTAATGAGTTCGTCTGTTGAGTGTTTAATCCATATAATGTCAGAATTTTTTAGTTCAATTAATTTTTCATCAATCACTGTTAATAATTTCCATCAACTTTAACTCTGATTTAAAATCTAGTTTAGAATATCCAGCAATTTCTAAGGATTCATGCGTGACATGTGGAGGCCATTTTTTCGTGAATCCTTCATATATAGTTTCATCTGTGTCCACTTCTTTCATCCATTCTTTATTTCTGGTAACACAAATCATTGGAAAAAAGTTTCTTTTAGCATGTACTGCGAACCTCAAATCAACATACTTTTGTGAACCTCTCATAAAATCTAAAGTTGGTGTCTGCCACCCTTTACAATGAATTGTTCCTGTTCCAAGTTGGTTTACGATTTTATCTTTATTAAGTCCAAGTCTAAAAGTAAAGACATTGCGTAGGCTTTGATCGCCATCGAATAAATCAGAATAAATAACTCCATGATATCCAATTATTGGATTTAATGATTTATATTTTTGATATTTATCTAAGCTTTTAGGGTGATGCTGCCAACTTACTGATTTAGTGTATGATGGTGTTTTTGAGGTGCTCCAGTGGCTTCTGTTTCTATCAGCTGTCCCTCCTGTTCAGCTACTGACGGGGTGGTGCGTAACGGCAAAAGCACTGCCGGACATCAGCGCTATCTCTGCTCTCACTGCCGTAAAACATGGCAACTGCAGTTCACTTACACCGCTTCTCAACCCGGTACGCACCAGAAAATCATTGATATGGCCATGAATGGCGTTGGATGCCGGGCAACCGCCCGCATTATGGGCGTTGGCCTCAACACGATTTTCCGCCATTTAAAAAACTCAGGCCGCAGTTGGTAACCTCGCGCATACAGCCGGGCAGTGACGTCATCGTCTGCGCGGAAATGGACGAACAGTGGGGATACGTCGGGGCTAAATCGCGCCAGCGCTGGCTGTTTTACGCGTATGACAGGCTCCGGAAGACGGTTGTTGCGCACGTATTCGGTGAACGCACTATGGCGACGCTGGGGCGTCTTATGAGCCTGCTGTCACCCTTTGACGTGGTGATATGGATGACGGATGGCTGGCCGCTGTATGAATCCCGCCTGAAGGGAAAGCTGCACGTAATCAGCAAGCGATATACGCAGCGAATTGAGCGGCATAACCTGAATCTGAGGCAGCACCTGGCACGGCTGGGACGGAAGTCGCTGTCGTTCTCAAAATCGGTGGAGCTGCATGACAAAGTCATCGGGCATTATCTGAACATAAAACACTATCAATAAGTTGGAGTCATTACCAGCTTTTAGTTATGTAATTATCTGGATAAATTATGTCATCATCAACATAAAAAACATCATCATTATCTTGATGCTTTAAAATGAATTTTCCAACATCTTTAAAGTCTTCATTAGGGACAATTGGCTCAACATTGGGTATTTCATTTAAAAAGTTAGGAATGGATGTAAATTCATTAAGACAAATAGTCAATTTGTCGACCTGTTTTGCTATTTGTGGTACTGTTGTTTCGATAATTGATTTTCTGGCAGGATATGTTGCCATATTGGCGACGATCATAATCAATATTCCTTTATCATAGTTTTATTCATGTAAATATTAAGCTCTTTCAATTTATCATCTACAATTTTATCCGTGATAATATTTTGCCCTAATAAACGTTGCTTTCCAGATATCTCAGAGTACAACATTCTCCTTGGTGCGATATATCCTGAATGTTCTGCATTAAGGTTGGACATTTTCGTCAAAGAACTGCTGCTCCACAATCCAAAAATTAATGTTGAATCAACGTGTACAATTTGAGAAGAAGGTAGGGAATTTTTGCAATATTCATAAAATTCAGTATCGGCAGCAACAAGAGAGGATCTAAACTCAGCTATGCTTCTGATATATTCAGATGTGATCATTGCAGAGACAACACAGAATCTTTTAAGAATTCCATCAATAAAAAATACAAATTGACCTTCAGGCGTTACTCTTATCCATTTCGTAAAACATATAGTTGATTTATTTTTTTTTAATTCATCAATCTGTTTTTGTAATCTAGTGGGTAGAGCATAATCATCAGAATCTTGAAAGGTAATATATTTACCTTTTGCTTTTTCAATCATATGATTACGAATATTATATGTGCCCTGATTATTATTAGAACTGAAAACCCTGATTCTTTTATCGTGCTTTTCCAGCTTCCTTATTATCTCTAAGGTCCGGTCATTACTATTATCATCGCAAACTAAAATTTCAATATTTTTATAAGTTTGCTGTAATAATGAACATACTGCGTATTCAATAGTTGATTCTGAATTGTAAGCAGACATTATGATGGATATCATGCCATGATCAATCCAGTCTTTATCATTTGTACTGATTTTTATATTTTTTAAGACATTATCATTGAAGCTGTCTATTTTAATACTATAATTGCTATTTTCTTTCTGTAAATACGTTTTAATGATGTTCTCATATGATTTGCAGTTTTGTTGACGTGCAAAAGCATTGGCAAAGAGCATGTTTAGCTCATGGTTCTTTGCTAATATCTCAGGTTTTTGTATAAGTAAATCAATAATGTCATCACTATTTTGTAGATCATATATACAATTATTATCAATTTCTTGATAGTTTTGAGATATAGAGTGCAGTTCAAAAATTTTTTTTAATTTAGATTTTGGTAAGTTCAAGTTAAGTAATAAATCTATTCTTTCCTCTTTAAGAAAATTCGTAAGCTCAGAATCTTCAGTTAACAAAATGACATTTTTAACATGAGATAAAAGAACTTTTTGTAATCTTCCAATGAATTGATCATAATGAAGTATTAAGTATTTTACTATCCCAGTGTAACTTTCTAGACATCCTGATTTTCTTAGGAATGCTGCATAATTCAATAAATAACCTAGTTCATCTTTTTTGATTTTCGTAGCATAATCGTTATGTAAATTAGCTAACTCAGTTTTGATTGGAGTAGTATCTGCAAGGTCTCGACTGGATTTTATCTTTCTACCTTCTTTGTGTCCATTTTGAATATAGTGAATTAGTGGGTTAATATCGCAACTTTGTACATCATTGTTGCTTTTTAAATAAAAATTAGTATCAAAATATTCTGATGGGTTTCTTCCCATCCGCCATCCGTAATCGAGGAAATGCTCTAATGCATTAAGATTACTTTTATTGACATCTGGGTATTGTTCTAGATACCAATCACCATCAAACAATCCACTGTTTTGAATAGCTTTGATTAAATTTTGCATATTTGTAGTAAACATTCTCAGATTTCAATAAGTTAGACGCGTTTGAACAAACGATTTTCTTTTTTACCAAATTTAAGGTAATGAAATAATGGATTCATGCTCACATTATATACATCCTTATTCGTTTGTAGATACCAATTACTATTAAATAAAGGTGAAGGGTTTGTACGTAACTCAAAACCTTTTTCTAAATAATGACCTGCTGCACCATATGGATGGTTTTTAGCATCAGGGTATTGTTCGGAATACCAAACTTCATCAAACAACTCTGAATTTTGGATAAGCTCTACATTTTTTTTAAATTGCCGAATTTTTGCTCGGTTTTTTTTTGTAGTTAGGAATTTATCTTTAATCTTATCAGTAAGTGTCGATTTATTAAGTGTTGATATTTCAATGGGCGAAGGTTGAATTTCTGTAAAATGTGTTTTATCCTGATTTTCTTTGTCGTGCAATAATTTTGTAAGTATGGCTAACTCGTCGAATCTTTTGTTTAATGATTGTTGTAAGCTTGATTCTGCATGAGTCAATTTTGAAATTTTAAGCGTAGCTACTTCCTGATCTCTTTCTAGCATAAGATTTATATTTTTCAGTTCTTGAACTTCACTTCTGAGCTTGGTAATTTCATCCTGCTGCTTTTGGAAATCTTTTTCATACAATTTTTTTTCTACTTTGAAAGCTTCAATTTCTTCTTCGGATATTATTATTTGTTTTTTAGCTTGCTCGAAGGATTGTTGAAACATGTTTTTTTCGTTAATGGTTTCATTTAATTGGGTAGAGATTTCTTTCATACGAGAGTGATAGTTATCTTTTTCAGATTGACAGTTTATCAGTTGAACTTTGATTACTTCCATATCCTCAAGTAATTGTTTAATTTTTTTTTCTTGAGATGAACGGTACCATGAATCTTCACACGCAACACCTAAGCGAGTATAGATATTTTGAATTAAACGTTTTCCACTCAACTCTTGACTTTGTGTGATAAGAGCACCTAACCGAGGAGGAACATTTTTCCCAAGGCATAACATCAATAATCCCGAGCCTTGGTTCCATTCGAAAAAAGTGTATCGAGATTTTAATTCTTTAATTATTTCTCGCTTTGATTCATATGATGAGTCGTGAATTAGAACTATACCATTATTGCTCATATAATGATGTAAACTAGTTATTTCTGATTTGCTACTTAATAATATACTATCATTGCTTAATACTAGAAGATCAATGCTTTGATTGCGGAATTCTTGAAGGAATTGCTTTTCATTTTTGCTTGTTAAACTTGAAAATTCTTGATAATGCTCATGATTATATGTGTTAATCCGAACATCATCACCGTGCTCTCCATAAGAACCATATATTAGGCCATCTTGATTAAGTTTATCTATTGCCTGACAAATTGCGAAGTAACTCACGCCGGTATGGATATTAGGGTGAACTACTACTTTAGGATGTAATACTTCTATCAACCAGAAGTAGAATGGGATATGTTGTAACCATTGAGACTGTTCTACATATCGAGGCCGCCAGAACATTACCTTTGATGATATTGATGGAGCTGATTGTTCAAGTAGTGTTATTTTATTTTCATCGGAGCTTTTAATTTCAAGATCTAAAGTGATATCTTCGATACTTTCTGGTTTTGTGTGTGTGTGAAGAATACTGTGTTTGTTAGTTAGCAATTTTTGTTTGTATTTTTTATTTCTAGCCATTTTATCAATATCCGTTAATATAACCTTGATTCTCTGCAATATTAAAATATTGAGATGTTTTGTGTAAGCAATATTTAATTAAGAAGTCTAACTAATATTGCCTGTAATCGTGTGTTATTCAATGGTTGTCTAATAATGCTTAGTGTTAATGACGATGGCCATTATATGAATTTTTAAAGTTTGGAGTATCATTTTAGTCTTGATGTTCCCGCAAAGTTGCTAAACCCATTACTAACAATCCATAAAACAGGCAAAGTAGTACACCTATAGTCGCTAAGTTATAAAGACGGCGCGGGTATTCTGCTACTTCGGCTTGCGTTGGTTGACTAATAATGAGTAAATGCTTCAGCTTACGATAAACCTCAACTCGTGCTTGTTCCAAACTGATAAGACCTGTTTTATAAATATCTGCAGCCAATGCTGCTTGGGTTTGAATATCCATATACCGAGCATTAATTTCATTCATGGCATCCTTATCTGTACCAGTCAATCGGTTCTTTTCCTGAACAAGTTGCTGAGTTAAAGCGTCTACTTTTGCTTGGACAGAAACAACAGCTGGAGCTGTTGTTTTCATATAGCTTTGCATTTGTTTTAATTGAGCTTGCCGTTGTACTAGTTCAGCTTCAATTTGGCTTACGACACTTAAACGTGCTGTACTTGTTGCTTCTGGACTAAGCAAGTGATAAGTGTTTTGAAATTGTAGGACTTTTGCTTTTTCGTCCTGAACTCGTTGATATGCTCGATTAACTTCTTTCTCTACAAATGATAACTGTTCGAGCGCAACTTGATGTCCCAATTTATTAATAAAACCCTCAGATTCTTTTAACATCAAATTAACTACTTGTTGACCATACGCAGGTTCAAACGCTTGTAATTCAATTGTCAGCACTCCTGAAAGCTCATCCAGATGTAATGTCATATGATCTCGATAATATTCAAGAAAATCTTCTTGACTTACGTTCTCCGATAAACGAGAAAAGTAGTCAACGCTGCGGCTTTGATAATGACTTTTAAGACTCAGCTCTTTATCTATTTTCTTTAACAAATCTAGCGATCTTAAATAATCTTGAATTAACAGTACATCCTCATGGTTGCTGCCCCCTATCCCCAGCATTGATAGAGCATCAGGCAACATTTTTATTTGATCAGCTTGTTTTATTACTATTTCCGCTCGACTAACGTAGCGATCAGATGCAATTAAGGTAAAGTAAAATGCGGCAATTGAAAATAATGCAACTACCCATAAAAAACTCCCAAGTTTGAGGCTTTGTTTCCAGGAACGCTGAACAATCCTAAATCCACTTGAGTCAATTATGAATGTTTTGGGTTTAGTTTTTAATTTTCTCAATTTTCGCATCAAACTCGAAGGTTCTTTTAAATAGCTTGGCTCTGTCATAATTTCATTAATTTATTAAAGGTTCTGATAAATGTTAATAGCATCATTTATATTATCGAATATTTCCAATTTACTATCGCGCAGCAATATACCCATATCACATTGTTGACGAAGGTTTTTCATATCGTGTGATACCATTATTAAGCTGGCTGTTTTACGTTTTTGGTTAAATATATCGATACATTTTTGTTTAAATCTAGCATCCCCTACTGACATTATTTCATCAGTGAGATATATATCAAAATCAAATGCCATACTCACAGCAAATGAAAATTTTGACTTCATTCCACTTGAGTATCCTTTGATAGGTAATTCGAAATGTTGACCGATTTCTGAAAACTCTTTAACCCACTCTTCAATCCCTAAGGTGTTGTGAACTCCATGAATGCGACAAACGAAGCGAGTATTTTCCCGCCCAGTCATACTTCCTTGAAACCCCCCCCAAGAGCAAGGGGCCATGAGACTCGACAGAGACGTGTTAATTTACCTTTACTGGGCATATCCATTCCCCCCAGCAGACGCAAAAGGGTAGATTTGCCAGCACCATTAGTGCCCAAAATACCTATGTTTCGATTGCGTGGTAATGTAATGCTAATATCTCGAAGGACATAATTTCGGCCAAATTTTGTGGGGTAATACTTTGATACATTATCAAGGATGATCATGCTTATTTCACTTTAGCTGGCGATCATTCGACGATTAGTTAATCGATAGCAACTCATCGCAAACGTTAGCAGTACCAATGTTAAACCAGAAAAATATGTCCAACTCACATTTGGACTGACATATCCGGAGATCCAACCGCATCTTACAAGCTCAACGGCATGTACCAAAGGATTCCATAAAAACCAGTGTTGATACTGGGCAGGTATTGTCGCTAGCGGATACATTACGCATGAAATGAACATTAATGGCATCATTATTAATCCAAGGAATTTATCTGCTTCCTTAAATAAATTACTTAATACGCAAAAAATAATGCCAAGGGAGAATGAAAATATCATCAATAATGAATAAATGATTATAACTAGTAAAGGGTCATTGGGTATGGCATTAATTCCGCACCATAAAAGCCCTAGCACCAATATACAACCAACTACTAGTCCAATTATAACTTCTAGTATAAATCTAGCTATAAAAGTAGCAAATGGAGTTACCTGCCGATAACAAAATAATCCCATATTAGCGGTAACGGCCGATTGCATTTTGCTTACAACATTTCTGAAAAATAAAAAAGGTAGATAACTGGCAGTAATAAATAATGGTGCAGGAACTCCTCCAAACCCACCAGAACTACGCATACCAAATATCAAACTAAATGCGCCAATCATCAACAACGGATCCAGCAGCGCCCAGGAATACCCCAGCCGGTAACTCCCAAATCTCGTTTTCAGTTCACGGATAAGCAGGCCAAACGTCACATCCCTCAGCACCTGGAACGAGCTGCGGGGCGTTTGGTTGAGAACAGGTTTAAGCATAAGAAGGCCGATATCACAGAACGGGCCCGCGAGGGGGCGAGCCCGCATTGAGGGTTAGTTCAGGACCACGTTGGCCGCCACAGCAACCTGATAGATGACCTGGGTGATGTCCTTGATGGACTGCATCATTTTGCTGTCCACTTTCGGCATGACCAGAATCTGATCGCCCGGCATCACATCGCCACCGTCTTTAAACTCCATCAGCCCGTTGGCATGCACCACGGCAATGCGCTTGTCGTCCGCACGGTCGGTATAGCCGCCCGCCCAGGCTACGTAGTCTTCCAGACTGGCGTTTTTGTTGTAGACCACCGCCTGCGGCATCATCACTTCGCCACCCACCTGAATCAGGTCGGTTTTGTTCGGGATCACAATCTGGTCGCCCTGTTCCAGCAGGATGTTGGCGATCACGCCTTTATCCGACACCACCACTTTACCCAGCGGCTGGATCTTGCGGGCTTTTTCCACAAAGCGCATCACCAGTTCGGCCTCTTTGGTGCGAATGGAGGCCTCGCCGTCAGAGCTGGCAGGCGCGGTAAAGACGCTGCGCTCCAGACGGTTGAGGGAGTCTTCCAGCATCTCTTTCTGCCGCGCGGCCACGCTCTTACGCATGATGTAGATCGAGCCGTAATCCGCCATGTTCGGGTCAATCGGGATGTGGTTCAGCAGATCGTGCAGACGGGTCTCTTTACGCACGGTGAAGTAGGATGGCCCGCGATAGCTGCCCATCACCTGCACATCGTACACCTGCGCATGCATGTCGTCGTTGAACAGCACTTTATCGCCGTCGCTCAGCTGAATGCGGTCGAAATCTTTATAGGGCATATAGACCGAGAACGGGCCACTGGCGCGATCGCCAATCACGCCCACGTGGCTCACCTTGGCGAGGGGCAGGGCGTAGTCGATCAGCTCTGAGCCGAGCGCGGTGCTGTTCTTCAGCTCGAAGCGGAATGGGTTACGCACTTTACCCGCCACGTTGATCATCGGCCCCTGGGGTTCAACCAGAATCACATCCTGATCTTTGAGGGACAGCTTCGGCATTTTGCCCTGCTGCATAAACTCATACAGGTCGATCTGCTGGATCACGCGGTTCTGGCGCAATACTTTAATATGACGATAGCTGCCGCGGTCGGAGTCGATGCCGCCAGCGCGTTTCAGGAAATATAAAACGCTGTCGGAAGATTGTCCGGCATATTGTCCCGGACGAATGACGGGTCCGGTGACATATACACTGACCGGCGTCGCGGTAAGTAAATTAACGTAAACATTAACGTTATTGGTGAAAACTTCGCTGATATGGCTGGTAACCAGGTTATTAACCTTACTGGCCGCCACATTCTTGACATTAATCGGCCCGACATCGGGAATAAAAATATTGCCCTGATTATCGACGGTCACGACGTTGGAAAAATTGACTGCGCCCCAGATCCAGATATTCAGCTTATCGCCGGGGGCGATCAGGTAATTATCGTTTAAGCCGTCGCTGCGCTCGGTTTCATAACCACCGGCAAACAGGTTGGCACCGTATGGAGGGGGGAGGCCGGACTCGGACTGCGGCAGTAATTTACGCACATCAGACTCGCCCGGCAGTAACATGCCCTGGCGGTTTTGCTGTGCGAAAGTCCCGGTGGTGGAGGAGGTGTTTGCCTGGCCGCTCATCGCTTGCTCGCCGCCAAGCTGCAGTCGGCCATCGCCGTTGTCTGCCGGGGTGTTCATCCCAAATGCCTGGGCTTCTTGCTGGGTGGGGGCGGCGAAAGAGGCGCAGGAGACGCAGGCCAGTAACAGGACGGCACTCAATTGCCGAAAATTCGTTATCTTCACAACATTTCTCTTCAAAATTATTGCACGGCAAGCAGGTTACTGGCGGAAGCCTGTTCCAGCTGTGGTACCAGATACCAGGTATCACCGTTCTTACAGGTCACACCGTGCTGCGACTGGTTGTAGTTGCGATTACGCAGCAGTTCTATGCATTCCAGCCCCAGGGCGGAGACATAACGCTGGCCCAGAATATAGGTATTGCCATTGGCGCTGAGCGCGGCGCCCTGCGGCAGGGTGTTCAGAGGTTGTTGCAGATTGGCTGCCATAGCCTGGAGGTCGGTAGAAGCAGTCTGATTCACAAGCGGTCGGGATGCTTCAACCTGCTTCGGGGAATATGCACAGCCGCTCAACATGAGGGCGAGCGAAATCACCAGAAGGCGAGTTGCGTTCTTCATAGATCAATATTTTCCAACAATGCAATAACTGGAATGTGAAATAAAACTTTGATGGTATTTAACTGATTTTAATAGCGAAGCAGTTGAGAAATCTTGCAGGTGCAGGAGCAACAAAAACGCAGGTGTTAAGTAAGAAAATCCAAAAAAAGGGTAGGCTACCGCACGGAAATAGACAATTCCGGTTAAAATGTGCGCGATTTGCTTTAGGGCGCTGCCATAAAAAAACTATTCAGTAAACAACTAAATCGTTTTTTATTATTCATGAAAGTGTTTTTATGTGGCGAAGATTACATAAGTTTGCAGTTTGTGTCATTTCAAATTTAAGAATTTTGCCCGGAAAAAGGGGAAAAGTCTGAAAGCCTATTAACTCTGGTGGGTTGATCCAAAACTTATATTCAGCATTAGTTTCTGGCAGTGATTGTTTCATATTTCAGTGAATAGAAACAAATAAGCGCCAGCCGGTAGTTCGGCTGGCGAAGGGGATTAAACGGTCATTTCTTGTTCAATTAACACCGGATGAAATCTGCGCTTAAAGTAAATCAGGCCGTGTCCCTCCTGGCTCAGGTGGATATTCTTAATCTCCACCAGGTAGACCAGATGGGTGCCGATGGCCTGTACCTGGCTGATCTCACCTTCCAGGCTTGCCAGCGCCTCTTTTAATACCGGCTGGGCCAGCACACCTTTTTGCCAGCAGGAGAGGGTGAACCGCTCCTCCATGCTCATGCCGGTCATGCCGGCAAAATGGCGCGCCATCAGCTCCTGTTCGTGATTGAGTACGTTGATGCACAGCTTGCCGTTACCCTGGAAAACCGGGTTCATGGCGCTGCTGGCATTCAGGCAGACCATCACCGAGGGGGGCGTATCCGTTACCGAGCAGACTGCGGTAGCAGTGATGCCGCAGCGTCCGGCTTCGCCATCGGTGGTAATCACATTGACCGCCGCAGAGAGGCTGGCCATCGCGTCGCGAAAACGCAGGCGTTGTTCATCATGTTGCATCTTGAGCTCCCGCTGCCCTATTTCAGCAGCTTGTCCAGCAGGTTGATATCGGTGTTGTTGTGCAGGTGCGGAACCGTCCAGCCGTTCTGGTCATATTCAGACAGGCAGCGGTCGACCATCGCCATCATCTTGTCCATGTTGCCGGAGGTCTGCGCCTGGCGCAGGCACTGCAGGCGGATTTCATCCTGGCTACCGGAGTAGTTGATCTCGTACAGCTCATGGCGACCACCAAACTCGCTGCCGATGGCATCCCACATCAGTTTTAAAATCTTGATGCGCTCAACATGATCCATGCCGTTGGAGCCGCGCACATATTTCGCCAGGTATTTGTCGATCTGCGGGTTGTTCAGGTCGCGGGCGCTGGACGGCAGGTAGATCAGGCCGCTGGTGACGTTGCGCTCGATGATGTTTTTGATCTTCGCGTAGGCCATTGGCGCCATCACGCGGTAGGTTTGCAGCGCCGCATGATCCGGCAGGTACGCGCCATTCACCCACGGTGTGGCCTCCGAGCACATGGAGTCGCTCAGCGCCCAGAACATGTTGCGCCAGGCCACCACTTCCCCGAGGTCGGCCTGCACGCCGCGGAACTCGGCGGTGCCGGTACATTCAAGCGACTTTTTCAGCAGCCCGGTGATGAAGTCGAGCTTCACCGCCAGACGCACGCACGCCTGCAGCGGATACATGCGGGCGAAACCGCCTTCCATGGTCCAGCGACGGCAGCGGTCAAAGTCGCGGTAGATGAGCACGTTTTCCCACGGGATCAGCACATTATCCATCACCAGGATCGCATCGTTCTCGTCGAAACGGCTGGTGAGCGGGTAGTCATAAGGGGAGCCGGTCGCGCCTGCCACCAGTTCATAAGATGCACGGGAGATCAGCTTCACCCCTTCGGCATCCATCGGGGCGACAAACATCAGGGCAAAGCCGGGGTTATCCCCCATCACCTGGGCCGAGCCAAAACCGATCATGTTGTAGTGGGTCAGCGCCGAGTTGGTGGCAACCACCTTCGCGCCGCTGACAATGATCCCGGCGTCGGTCTCTTTCTCCAGCTTGATGTAGACATCTTTCACTTCGTCCGCCGGTTTGTGGCGATCGATCGGTGGGTTGACGATGGCGTGGTTAAAGTAGAGGCCGGTTTCCTGAATACGGGTGTACCAGTTGCGGGCGTTCTGTTCGAATTGACCATAAAACGCCGGGTTCGCCCCCAGCGCGCAGCCGAAGGCGGCTTTATAGTCCGGGGTGCGTCCCATCCAGCCGTAGCTCAGGCGCGACCACTCGGCAATGGCGTCGCGCTGCTGGCGCAGGTCGCTGGCACTTTTCGCCACGCGGAAAAACTTATGGGTGTATCCGCCGCTGCCGGTATCGGTATTCCAGCAGAGCGTGTCCTGCATGTCAGGTTTGTGCAGCGCATCGTAGAGCTGCGCGACCGAGGCCGCCGCATTGCGAAACGCCGGATGGGTGGTCACATCTTTCACGCGCTCGCCATAGATGTAGATCTCACGGCCATCCTGCAGGCTTTTCAGATACTCTTCGCCGGTTAACGGACGCTGGGTGCTTGCGCGGAAATCTTCAGGTTTCATAGGGACCTCGTATCGGAAGATGATTGTTAAATTTATGTGTTGTTTTTGTTGTTTAATTGAAGCGTGAGAGAGGCGGGTCGTGAAGGGACGAATGGGTCAACGACGGGTACTTTTCAGACAGGTGCGAGAATTGTGATCGGGATGGGGTTTGCCGGGTGGCGCTAACGCTTACCCGGCCTACAATCCGTAGCCCCGGTAAGCGCAGCGCAAGCGGGAGAAGGCGCTTAATAAATTAGCTTATCCACTTTTCCAGAACCCTTTCCAGTTTCTTCAGTGACTGAGCGCGTTTTTCTTCTGACATCCTGCTGATATTGCGCAATTTCCATTGAACGGCTGGCAAATGTTGAATTGGGCTTTCAGGCGCTAAATTCCAGTCAGGAGCACCACGTTTAAAGGACATAAGAAAATCGAAATCCTGATGAGTGAAATGTTCTTTCAACGCGTTTAACATTCTTTCCGGAACGTTAACCAGCTCCTTAAGGGATACATCCTGAATAGTCATGCCGTTAAATTCGTTTTGAAAGGGCCCGGTAATATCCTTCCAGCGCGGGCTAAGAACCTCGGATAGAGGACGATTATGGCTGAGCAGGTAAGCGATAAAACCATTGAAAATAGCGCGGTCGATACCTTGTGTATCAAGAAGCATTTTTACATCGTAAAAGTCTCTGGGATGCTGACGATCCAGCGCGGCGCATAACTTGCCGCCATACAAATCAGGGAGTGAGACGACCGGGATCGCGGCAAACCCAAATTCATCTTCTACGGTTTCCACGACATCCCGTTCTTGCGGGGGATACAACGTTCCCCGGGCGACAGGTGAAACTTCAATTTTAATTTGTGCATCGTCAGTGGTGACAATGATGCGCATCTCGTCGGGATTATTCGTTTGCAGCACTGCGCTGATCCCCGATTGAGCCTCCAGTTCATTAGCGATGCGGGTGAGTGCATCGCGTACATTGGGCAGAGCCACCTCCCTGCTTTCCAGGGGTATGTAGGCAAGATCGATATCAACTGACAATCGGGGAAAATTGTGAATAAACAGATTGATCGCAGTTCCACCTTTGAGCGCAAAACAGGACTCGTTGGCAACATAGGGTAGTGCGCGCACCAGCAAAGCGACCTGGCGGTGGTAGGGGGAGGTTCTATCCATAGTTTCTTCCCTTCAGATTGAAATTTTCGGGTACGGTGATCTGGTATTGCGTGTTCAGCTTGCCATTGGCAACGATTTGTCGGTTGCCCGATCCCAGGTCAATTTTGCTGATATCAATGCGTTTGAGCCAAGCATGCTCATAGAAACTGGCGAAAAATAGATACAGACGCTTGGTTTGAACTGCCTGGCTGAGCACAAGCAAACTCTCTATTTTACGTGGGTTAAGATTAACCAGCCCCTGAAAAAGCTCGGCTGCGTGTTCAAATGAGATGTCCTGAGGCACTGCGCTTAACAGTTCGTAAGTTGCTAGTTCTGGCCCGCTGGCTGTTAATTTTTTTCCTTTTATCTCAAGCTCAGTACGGTACTTTTCGTCCAGTTGAGGAAGCTTCAGACCTGATACCACTCGCCAGTCAACATCGGGAAATTCTTTGAACCATTTTGGAAGCAGCGTTTTGTTTTCAGCGCTAAGCCAGCATTGACTCTGGTTAAGCTGTAGATAATGAGAACGGCCTTGCCAGGACAAGCTGGTTAGTCCGGCCAGATAAACAGGGGCAGCAAGCTGGTTCTGTAGACATTCCAGTGCATCGCTCCAGTCCGGTTCACGCCCCGCGCGTGCATAAACGCCGGCACGCAGTTTATTTAACCAACCATTTTGCGCATATTTGAATGCCAGAGAGGGTGAGATGTCGTTTCGTGTCAGCCAGGACTGCAAAACCAGGCTGCCAGGAGAGGTGTTTTGCAGTAGCCAGTTTAATTTTGATGACATAGATTCACTCAGGGTGTCACTATAATAAAAAAAGTAAACTACCCGCTGCGTGAGATGTCAAGGCCATCTGTTTTCAACCTCCACCGTCCCCCTGGCAAAACTCACGACACTGGCACTTTCTGTGCCCGATACTTGCTTGGCGAACACCCTACTAAGCGGTTAAAAAACCGCGCGAAATAGGCCGGGTCTTTGAATCCCAGCTGCCAGGCAATCTCATTCACGGCGCTGTCGGAGAAGACCAGCAGCCGCCTGGCTTCGCGCAGCTGGCGGTCGAAGATGAGCCGTTTCGGCGGTCGGTTGGCGAAGCGGCGGCAGATGTCGGTCAGCCGCGATTCTGTGAGGTGCAGTTCGCTGGCATATTCCGGCACCGTCCAGTGCTGGTGGAAGTGCGCGTCAACCAGCTGAGTAAAGCGCTGAAACAGTTTCAGTTCGCCGCGCATGCCGAAGGCCTCGTGATCGTCGAGCTTTGCGTTGCGCAGCAGCAGGGTGAATACCGCCTGCGCCAGCAGTGCCAGGGTGTGCTCCCGCCCGGGAAGCTGGGCGGTGGATTCGCGTTCAATCAGCCGCCAGTAATGAGAAAGCGCCGCCAGCTCATCGGGTTTATCGGCCAGCGACAGGCAGATGCCCGGCAGCCCGAAGGTCTCCCGGGTGCCGGGGTAGAGCACTTCCAGCAGCGGCCAGATCAGATCTTCATGCACCGTCAGTACGTGCCCGTCACTGTCTGATTCGGTAAAAAACGCGTGCGGCACCGAGGGCGGCGTCAGGACAAACAGCGGGGCCTGCACCGAGTAACGGTGATCGTCCAGCTGCAGCTCAATCTGCCCGGTATCCAGAAAGTGCATCTGAAAATAGCGGTCGTGGCGATGGGCCTGCATATCGCGGCCAAAGAAGGCCGCCATACGCGCAAAGGACTGGTAATGCACATCGTCCGTTCCCAGGCTCTCGTCGTACTCTTTGCTGATGTCGATATTGGCAATCGGGCTCTGGCACATAACCGCTCCTCAATGGATCTTCTGCGTCGCCATGTCCGGCACGTTTGCACGGCTCTCCTGCCGGGTCATCGGAATACGCGTCAGCACCAGCGCACCCACCACCAGCAACCCGGCCACGAACCACAGCCCGGAGCTGAAGCTGCCGGTGGCATCGCGCAGAATGCCAATCAGCAGCGGACTGACGGCGGAGCCGACGTTGCCGATGGCGTTGATCACCGCCAGCGCCACCGCCCGGGAGTGCAGGCTAATAACCTGATCTGGCGTGGTCCAGAAGATCGCCATGGCGGTAAACGATCCGGTTGAGGCCATGATGATGCCAAGCAGCTGGATCAGGCTGTGATCGGTCGCCGACGCCAGCAGCCATCCCGCCGCCGCAAAAAGGTACGGCAGGATGGTGTGCTTTTTTCGTTCTTTCAGCCTGTCGGAGCGACGGCTCCACCAGATCATCCCGAGGATGGTGCAAAACTGCGGGATCGCCGCCAGCAGGCCGATCACGATATTGCTGCTACCGGTGTTGAAGCTTTGCAGGATCTGCGGCGTCCAGATGTTGATGGCGCTCAGCGTATTGGTCAGGCAGAAGTAGGCCAGGGTGTAGAGCAGCACCGCCGGGGTCAGCACTTCGCGCAGCGTCGAGCGCGGCGTGGCGGCATGGGCAATGGCGTTCTCCTGCTCGCGGGCGATCATCGTTTTCAGGGTCTGCTTCTCTTCGTCGTCCAGCCAGGTGGCCTGATCCGGCGTGTCGTTCAGGAAGAACCAGGTCACCACCCCAAGCACCACCGACGGCAGACCTTCCAGCAGGAACAGCCACTGCCAGCCCTTCAGGTTCCACAGGCCGTCCATCGCCAGAATGTAGCCGGAGAGGATTGAGCCGAGCATCATGGTTACCGGCATGGCGATCATAAAGAGCGCGTTGGCGCGGGCGCGGTGATAGGCCGGGAACCACCAGGTGAGATAGACCAGAATCCCCGGCAGGAAACCGGCTTCGGCAATGCCCACCAGCATGCGCAGGACATAGAGGGTTTCGGGGCTGGTGGCGAACATGGTGCAGGTGGAGGCGATCCCCCACACCACCATGATCCCGGCGATCCAGCGCCGGGCGCCGATCTTCGCCAGCATGATATTGCTCGGGATCCCGCACAGCACGTAGGTGACGTAAAAGAGCGTCGCGGCCAGGCCAAACATGGTGGAGGTGAGGCCCAGATCTTTGCCCATCGTCAGCCCGGCAAAGCCGATATTGATGCGATCGAGAAACGAGAAGACAAAGAGAATAAAGAGAAACACGATCAAACGACGGAACAGCTTATTAATGACGCGATGTTCAACGGCTTTATTATCTTGCAGGGTAGAGGTCGTCATGGTGCGCTCCAGATCGTTCAGTAGACGGATTTATTGTTATTAACTGACGTAACCGGGTTATCGATAAAGCGTGCCGCCAGCGCTTCGGCGCTGCGGGCGAGCAGGGTGGTGTCGACGCCGACGGCGACAAACAGCGCCCCGAGTTCGAGATAGCGTTTGGCCAGCTGTTCATTCGCCATCAGGATGCCGGGCGCTTTGCCCGCCGCCCGGATCTGCGCGATGGCCTGTTCAATGGCGGCCTGTACTTCCGGATGCTGCGGATTACCGGCAAAGCCCATGTCGGCGCTGAGATCCGCCGGGCCGATAAACACCCCGTCGACGCCCTCCACATCCAGGATCTGCGGCAGGTTTTTTAGCGCTTCGCGGGTTTCAATCTGTACCAGCACGCACATAGCGTCGTTGGCCTGGTGCAGGTAATCCGGGATGCGGTTCCAGCGTGATGCCCGGGCCAGGGCGCTGCCGACGCCGCGAATACCCGCAGGCGGGTAGCGGGTTGCGCGCACCGCTAGCCGCGCCTCGTCGGCGTTTTGTACCATCGGCACCAGCAGGGTTTGCGCCCCCACATCCAGCAGCTGTTTGATCTGCACCGGATCGTTCCACGATGGGCGCACCACCGGCTGGCTGGGGTAGGGGGCGATGGCCTGGAGCTGGGCGAGAACGGTCTGCACGCTGTTAGGGGCGTGCTCACCGTCGATCAGCAGCCAGTCGAAGCCTGCCCCCGCCAGCAGTTCGGCGCTGTAGCTGCTGGTCAGCCCCAGCCATAAGCCGATCTGGGGTTTGCCCGCTTGCAGTGCCGCTTTGAATGCGTTTTGCATGGTTATCTCCTCACACAAAGCGGCAGCTGATGGAGCCCATGTTGCCGTAGTCCACGTGGAAGGTATCGCCTCTGCTGGCGGGCACCGGACGGGTAAACGAACCGCCGAGGATGATCTGGCCGGGTTCCAGCTGCACGTCGTAGGGGGCCAGCTTGTTCGCCAGCCATGCCACGCCGTTGGCCGGGTGGTTGAGCACGCCCGCGGCAACGCCGGTCTCTTCGATCACGCCGTTGCGATAGAGCAGGGCAGAGATCCAGCGCAGATCCAGCTCGTCCGGGCGGATCGGGCGCCCGCCGAGGATCACGCCCGCGTTGGCGGCGTTATCGGAGATGGTGTCGAACACTTTGCGCGGGCGCTGGGTTTCCGGATCGATGTTGTGGCAGCGGGCGTCGATCAGCTCCAGCGCGGGGATGACGTAATCCGTGGCGTTGTAGACATCGAACATCGTGCAGTTCGGGCCGCGCAGCGGTTTCGCCAGCACGAAGGCCAGCTCCACCTCAATGCGCGGAACGATAAAGCGATCGGTGGGGATATCGCTGCCGTCATGGAAGAACATGTCGTCCAGCAGGGCGCCGTAGTCTGGCTCGCTGATCTGCGAGCTGGCCTGCATCGCCTTCGAAGTAAGGCCGATCTTGTGGCCTTTCAGGGTGCGGCCTTCGGCGATTTTCAGGCTTACCCATTCGCGCTGGACGGCGTAGGCGTCGTCAATGGTGATCTGCGGGTAATCCAGCGAGATCGCACGGATCTGCTCCCGGGTCTGTTCCGCCTGATGCAGGCGATGGGCAATCAGGGTGTGGGTCTGTTTGTCGAGCATGGCGATATCCTGTGGCATTGCATTGCCGGGTGGCGCTACGCTTACCCGGCCTACGGTTGATGCTGCTGTTTGCCGGGTGGCGCTGTGCTTACCCGGCCTACGATTGATGCTGCTGTTTGCCGGGTGGCGCTGCGCTTACCCGGCCTACGTTCGGGGCCGTTGTAGGCCCGGTAAGCGCAGCGCCACCGGGCGAGAAGACGGCTACGTAAACAACGCGTGTACGTTGTTTTGTTTGTAATTGAGCGTCGGGTGCAGTTCATCGAGCTCAAACGACAGCGCCAGATAGCGGGCGGCCATGAGGTCGGCAAAATGCGCTTTGATCAGCGCAAACAGCATTTCACCCACCTCTTCCCGGCTTTCCAGGCTGCGCCCGGCGCCAATCTTCAGCGTCATATGCACAAAGGCGTAATCCTGCTTGCCGTCGGCCATCTGCCAGGTATCCAGCCAGTGGGCGCGGCTGCGGATCCCGCCGAGGGGGAAGATGCCCGTAGCGGCCAGCGCCTCGTTGACTTTGGCGAACAGCCCCGGCAGGTCGGCCTGGTCGCGGATGTTGTCGGTGCATTCAGCAATAAAGTGCGGCATGGGACATCCTTATGCGGGCAGAGGAAAAACGGCGTTAACCTGACCGGTGCCGGAGCTGGGGAATAGCTCGGTGAGAAACTCCACCTTGCCGTCGTATCTGTCCCAGCCGAGCATGCCCAGCAGCATTACCGTGTCGTGCATATTGCCTTCGCCGTAGCAGTAGTCGGCGTACTCCGGCAGCATGCTGCAGAACTCTTTGAACTGGCCTTCGCGCCACAGCTTCACCACCCGCTCATCCATCTGGCGATCAAACTCGCGGGTGTAGCTGTTCATCCCCTCTTCGGCGCGCTGGTCGTCAATAAAGCGGTGCGACAGCGAGCCGCTGGCAAGCACCGCCACGGTGCCGTCATACTTTTCGATGGCGCTCAGGATGGCCTCGCCCAGCCTGCGGCTGTCGGCGAAGTCGTGAACCGTGCAGAACGCCGAGATGGAGACCACTTTGAAGTGCTTGTCCGCGTTCATGTAGCGCATCGGCACCAGGGTGCCGTACTCCAGCTTCAGGCTCGGGATGTTGTGCGCTTTGGCGCGCACGCCAAGCTTCACCGCCTCGTCGGCGATCAACTGCCCGAGCTCCGGGTTGCCGTCGTAGTCGTAGGTCATGTCGCGGATAAAGTGCGGCAGCTCATTGCTGGTGTAGACGCCCGAAAAATGGTCCGCACAGTTGATGTGATAGGCGCTGTTCACCAGCCAGTGGGTGTCGAAGACGATAATGGTATCGACGCCCATCTCGCGGCAGCGTCTGCCGATCTCTTTATGCCCCTCGATGGCCCCCTGACGGCAGCCAAAGTTTTTACCGGGGATCTCAGAGAGATACATCGACGGAACGTGGGTGATTTTTGCTGCTAACGCTAACTTGCCCATTTCATACTCCCCACTTCGGGATCGGATGGTCGCCCATCGAGATACAGACGTTTTTCATCTCGGCGAAGACTTCAAAGCTGTACTCGCCGCCTTCGCGTCCGGTGCCGGAGGCCTTCACGCCGCCAAACGGCTGGCGCAGGTCGCGCACGTTCTGGGTGTTCACAAACACCATGCCCGCCTCGATATTGCGCGCCAGACGCAGCACCTTGCTGACGTCCTGGGTCCAGATGTAGGACGCCAGGCCGTACTCCACGTCGTTCGCCAGGCGCAGCCCTTCCGCTTCGTCCTTAAACGGCAGCAGGCAGGCCACCGGGCCGAAGATCTCCTCCTGCGCCACGCGCATGCGGTTGTCGACATCCGCCAGCACCGTTGGGCGCAGGAAGTTGCCGCCTTTCAGATGGACAGGCAGATCCGCCGGTTTATCCGGGCCGCCCGCCAGCAGGGTCGCCCCCTCTTCAATGCCCAGGCGGATATAGCCGGAGACTTTCTCCCAGTGCTGTTGGCTGATAAGGGCCCCGATCTGGGTATTCGGATCGGTCGGATCGCCCACCCGCAGGCGGTTGGCGCGCTCGGCGAAGCGTTTGACGAATTCCGGGTAGATGCTCTGCTGGATGAAGATGCGCGAGCCCGCGGTGCAGCGTTCGCCGTTGATGGAGAAGATGGTGAACAGGGCGGCATCCAGGGCGCGTTCGATATCGGCATCTTCAAACACCAGCACCGGCGATTTGCCCCCCAGCTCCATGGAGTATTTTTTCAGCCCGGCGCTCTGCATGATGCGCCGTCCGGTGGCGGTGCCGCCGGTAAAGGAGACGGCCCGCACGTCGTGATGACGCACCAGCGCGTCGCCCGCCGTGGCGCCATAACCCTGCACCACGTTCAGCACCCCCGCCGGAATACCCGCCTCCAGCGCCAGCTCGCCTAAGCGGTCGGCGGTGAGCGGCGACAGCTCGGACATCTTCAGCACCGCGGTGTTACCCAGCGCCAGGCAGGGGGCGACCTTCCAGGTGGCGGTCATAAACGGCACGTTCCATGGCGAGACCAGGGCGCAGACCCCCACCGGTTGCACCAGGGTGTAGTTCAGCATCTTGTCGTCGACCGGATAGGTCTTGCCGTTCATCTGCTGGCACACTTCGGCGAAGAACTCGAAGTTGTGCGAAGCGCGCGGGATCAGCACGTTTTTGGTCTGGTGGATCGGCAGACCGGTGTCCGCGGTCTCCATCGCGGCGATCTCCGGCACGTTCTGGTCAATCAGCTCGCCCAGGCGACGCATCAGGCGCGCGCGCTCTTTCATCGGCAGGTTGGCCCATTTCGGGAACGCCGCTTTAGCTGCTTCGACGGCCTGGTTGATCTCATCTGCGCCGCCGGAAGCCACCTCCGCCAGCACCTCGCCGGTAGCCGGGTTGGTAGTGTGGAAGGTGTCGCTACCCGCCACGTTTTTACCGTTGATCCAGTGGTTAATCTTTTTCATTATTTGGCCTCCTCGCTGACAATCCGGTTGACCAGACGGCCAACGCCTTCCACTTCCACGACCACTTCATCTCCCGGGCGCACGTCGGCGAGCCCTTTCGGCGTGCCGGTGGCGATCATGTCCCCCGGTTGCAGGGTCATAAATTCACTTAAGTAAGCAATCAGGAACGGGATGCTGAAGATCAGATCCGCCGTGGTCCCTTCCTGACGTAATTCACCGTTGACGAAAGTGCGCAGGGTGAGGTTATGCGGATCAGGAATGGCTGCTTTTGGCACGATGTTGGGGCTGATGGGGGTTAACCCGTCGCGGCTTTTGACCCGCAGATTCGGGCGGTAGTAGTTTTCGAGATAGTCGCGGATGGCGTAGTCGTTACAGACCGTGTAGCCCGCAACAAAATCCATCGCCTCGGCTTCGCTGACTTTACGCGCGGTTTTGCCGATCACCACCACCAGCTCCGCTTCGTAGTGCATGTACTCAACGTTGTCCGGGCGTACCGAGGTCTGGTTGTCGCCGTTGAAGGTATTGGGCGCTTTGATAAAGACCAGCGGCTCGGTCGGTGGCGTGAATGCCAGCTCGCTGGCGTGATCGGCGTAGTTCAGGCCGAGGGCGAACAGCGTGGGGTGAGGATTTGCACCCCGAGCGATGGCGACGTCGCGTTCATCGACAACCGGGTTTTCCAGCGCCGGAAAGCCTTCTGCCAGAATGCGCACGCGGTCGCCTGGCTGGAGCGGCACGCGCGAGTGCGGGGTGCCGAGCAGAATCGCGTCGCCGGGGTTGAGCGTTGCAAACTCACTCAGGGCGCTCAGCAGTTCAGCGGCGTTACGCTGCAAATCGGCGGTGTTCCAGTGGTCTGCTTCGCGACCGTTGATCTCGGTGATGATGTTCAGGTTATCCACGTTGTCGACGGCGGCGAGTTCACCCAGCGGGCAAAATCCATCCCGGCATTTGGCTTTGATTGCCGGGCGGTAGAAGCTCTCTTCCGGCAGGCTCACCTCGTTTGCCAGCGCGTACCCGGCAATGTAGTCGGCGGCCTCTTCCGGGCTGACTTTGCTCGCGGTTTTGCCGACAATCAGCGCCACCGTGGCGCCGCTCAGCACCTGTTCCCCTTCAGGATGCGGAATAGCATCGCCGGCGCGGATCAGAGTGTTGCGCGGTTTAATAAACCAGACGGCGGTTTTCGGTGGCGTGTTGTACGGGGGCTGGTTAAACGCGTCGCGCCAGGCGTCGACCTGGCTGCGGTGATTGAGTGCCACCGCAAAAACAGTACCTTTCATTACTTTCTCCTCGGGCCCGGGTCGCGGGTTTTGAGTTCATTAATATGTTAATGATTAGTTTTTAGTCCCTCGCTGTCTGTTTGGCAAACAAAAGTGAATATTTTGTGATAGTGATAACAATAAATTTACATTTACCTAAAATTAATGATATATATCAGTAGTTTAATATTTTAATGTGATATCTGTTAGACTTTTCAGTCGCGCCGCTGGTGCGCAGAGAGAGCGTTATACATTGATTGTTTCGTTATTAATGATGTTGAGGTGGGAGCGCCATGCACGATTCGTTAACTATCGCACTACTCCAGGCGCGGGAAACCGCGATGACCTTTTTTCGCCCGATTATCAAGCAGCAGAATCTGACGGAGCAGCAGTGGCGGATCGTGCGCGTGCTGGCGGAGCATCCGTCGATGGATTTTCATGACCTGGCCTTCCGCACCTGTATTCTGCGCCCGAGCCTGACCGGGATCCTGACGCGTATGGAGCGCGACGGGCTGGTGCTGCGCTTAAAGCCGCTCAACGACCAGCGCAAGCTCTATGTCTCCCTCACCAAAGAGGGGAACGCCCTGTATGAACGCGCCCAGGCGCAGGTGGAAGAGGCCTATCAGCAGATTGAGGCGCGGTACACGCCGGAAAAAATGCAGCAGCTGACGGCGCTGCTACAGGAGTTTATTGCGCTGGGCGATGGGCAGGTTAACAGCCAGGAAGAGGAGTAGATCGCTTCGGTCATCAACACAATTTCCGTAAAGTTTTCCCATTCCAGGCCGAAAATTCTGTACCTGTCTGGTGGAATGAGAAATCATGTTAAATCGTATCAAGATTGTTACCAGCTTATTGCTGGTTTTGGTTATTTTTGGCCTATTACAGCTCACATCCGGTGGTCTTTTCTTTAATGCCCTGAAGCATGACAAAGAAAACTTCACCGTCCTGCAAACCATTCGTCAGCAACAATCCACGCTTAACAGCAGCTGGGTAGCGTTGCTGCAAACCCGTAACACCCTGAACCGCGCGGGCATCCGCTACATGATGGATCAGAACAACATCGGTAGCGGTGCCACCGTGAACGATCTGATGCAGATTGCTGCTGCTTCACTGAAGCAGGCGGAAAAAAGCTGGGCGGAGTACGAAGCCCTGCCGCGTGACCCGCGTCAGAGTGAAGGCGCCGCGCTGGAAATCAAACGTAACTACGATATCTATCATGGTGCGCTGGCCGAACTGATCCAGCTGCTGGGCGCAGGCAAGATCAATGAGTTCTTCGATCAGCCGACCCAGAGCTACCAGGATGGCTTTGAGAAGCAGTACGTTAACTATCTGCAGCAGAACGATCATCTGTATCAGACCGCCGTGGACGACAGCAACAGCTCTTACAGCCAGGCCCTCTGGATCCTGCTCAGCGTGCTGATCCTGGTGCTGGTGGTGATTGTCGGCGTGTGGCTGGGTATCCGTCACTCTCTGATCTCTCCGCTGAACCGTCTGACTGACAGCATTCGTCATATCGCCGGCGGCGATCTGGTGAAACGCATCGAAGTGGAAGGTTCTAACGAGATGGGGCAGCTGGCCGATACGCTGCGTCACATGCAGGCTGAACTGATGCGTACCGTCGGCGACGTGCGTAATGGCGCTAACGCCATCTACAGCGGCGCGAGCGAAATCTCCATGGGTAACAACGATCTCTCCTCCCGTACCGAGCAGCAGGCGGCCTCGCTGGAAGAGACCGCAGCCAGCATGGAAGAGCTGACCGCCACCGTGAAGCAGAACGCCGAGAACGCCCGTCAGGCGAGCCATCTGGCGCTGAGCGCATCCGAAACCGCGCAGAAAGGCGGCAAAGTGGTGGATAACGTGGTGCAAACCATGCGTGACATCGCCGGAAGTTCGCAGAAGATTGCTGACATCATCAGCGTCATCGACGGTATTGCCTTCCAGACCAACATCCTGGCGCTGAACGCGGCGGTAGAAGCGGCGCGTGCCGGTGAGCAGGGGCGTGGTTTTGCGGTGGTCGCGGGTGAAGTCCGTAACCTGGCCCAGCGCAGCGCCCAGGCCGCACGCGAGATCAAGAGCCTGATTGAGGACTCCGTGGGTCGCGTCGAAGTGGGTTCCACGCTGGTGGAAAGCGCCGGTGAGACCATGGGTGAAATCGTCAGCGCGGTGACCCGCGTAACCGACATTATGGGTGAGATCGCCTCTGCCTCTGATGAGCAGAGCCGCGGGATCGACCAGGTGGGTCTGGCGGTGGCCGAGATGGATCGCGTCACCCAGCAGAACGCCTCGCTGGTGCAGGAATCTGCGGCTGCGGCAGCGGCACTGGAAGAGCAGGCGAGCCGTCTGACTCAGGCAGTGGCGGTGTTCCGCATTCAGCAGGAGCAGCAGAAAGCCCATGCACACGCGGCGGTGAAAACCGTGACGTCGCCGGTAACGACGCGCAAAGCGGCGGTTACCGACAGCGGTGACAACTGGGAAACCTTCTGATGTGAATAGCGCCCTGTTCAGGCAGGGCGCTGTTTTTGTGCCCGGCGGCGCTGCGCTTGCACGGGCCTACGATTTTGTAGGCCGGGTAAGGCGAAGCCGCCACCCGGCACTATTACTGCTGATGCGGATCGCTGATCGGCTGACGCACCAGGAAGATATAGGCTAACGCCCCCAGCGCCGTGACGCAGCCGCAGATGATCAGCGCCAGGCGGAACGAGTGGGTGGTGTCGACGATAAACCCGGTGACAATCGGGGCAAACGAGGCGCAGATGAAACTGGCGAAGTTTTGAATGCTGCCCACCGAGGCGGTCATTCGTGATGCCACGGCCACATGGATCAATCCCCAGCACGACGTGCCCGCAAAGTGGATGCAGAACAGCGCCATCCCAATCAGCAGTACCGCACTCATCGCCGTGGTCGCTTCCGGTACCACGAAGGTGAAGGCCGCCGAACAGAGCATCCCGCTGATAATGCACAGCTTACGGCTGCGTACCGGCGCCATGCCGCGTTTCACCAGCGCATCGGTGGTGAAGCCATTGACTAACATCCCCGCCGCACCAAACAGGAATGGAATGGCCGCCATCAGGCCGGTGCTTTTCAGATCCAGGTTATAGGCCGTTTGCAGATAGCCCGGCAGCCAGGCCAGATAGAGCCAGGCGGTATAGTTGATGCCGCTAAAGCCCAGCATCATTCCCCACATGGTGCGGTTGCGGAACAGGCTGCGCCATTCAGCAAAGCTTAAGGGATCGCGACGGGTGTTAACGCTACCGGCGTTGAGGTACGCCTGCTCGACGCCGCTCAGCTCGAGCTCCTCGCGGTTGCGATAGAGCATGTACCAGCCAATAGCGAGGAAAATACCCAATACGCCGATGGTGATAAACATCCCGCGCCAGCCCATCACCAGCATCATTGCCGCCAGCAGCGGCGGGCTGATGGCCACGCCGATGGTCGAGGCGGCGTTGAAAAAGCCCATCGGACGGCCACGCTCTTTGATGTTGAACCAGTCGTTAATTACCTTTACGCCACAGGGGTTCATCGGCGCTTCGCCAATCCCCATCCCGATGCGCACCAGCACGAACTGGGTAAAGCTGTGAACCATTCCGGACATCGCCTGGAACAGCGACCAGAAGAACATTCCCAGCCCCAGCATCAGGCGCGGGCCTTTGCGGTCCAGCAGCGGGCCGCAGGGCAGCTGGGCGATACCATACGCCAGCGAGAACACCGATAGCAGGGCGCCGATCTCGGTGGCGCTGAGACCCAGCTCCTCGCGAATGGTAAGATTTGCCACCGACAGCGAGCTGCGATCGAGATAATTAATGACCGCGGCAAAAAACAATAACAGCATCGCTGTCGTCTGGATGCGCTTTATTCGCGCGCTACGCTGAATAGCACCTGTTGGCGGCAGAGAAATATCTGTTGTCTTTTCTTTGTCAAAGGTGGTCTGCGGGTCGAGAGTTATATTGCTTTTTTCCACGCCGGACTCCTGAATTATTGTAGGGGTATTCTCTGATCTTTTATTAGAGAAATATCTATAACGATAAGTGATGGAATATCCGCATTCCTCACCGCGCAATAAAAAATTAAGTCGACTCCCGGTGAGCATAGGCAGCCGTTATTTTCCCGCGTGTGTCCGATCGCGGAAGCGTGCTGTCCGTAAAGATTTGCTGTTTTTAATCGGTACTTAATAAAAGACCGTCGCGCTCTGGTTAATGGAGCGGATCATCGACTGTTTCGCGGTATGCAGGTGATTACGCATCGCCAGATTGGCATCCAGATCGTTGCGGCAGATAAGCGCGCTAAGGATGGTCATATGCTCATCGATGGCGATGATATTGCGCTGCTTCAGGTCGCTCTCATCCCACTGGTAGTGGAAATGGAAGATGAATGAGATGATCTCCAGCGACTGGTTGAAAAAGATGTTGTTGGCGGCGGAGAGCAGCAGGGAGTGGAAGTCGCGATCCAGCCGGGAGAACTGGCGAAAGCTGTCGCCGATGCTGTCGCGCAGGGCGCGGTGCTCCTCCAGCAGGGTGCGGGCCTGGAGCCAGCGCGGGTCGCTGTCGGGCAGATTGAGGAAATGCTGCAGAGCGTGGGTTTCGAGCATTTCGCGCAGCTCGAATAGCTGCTCAGCCCACGACTGATCAAACTGCTTCATTCGCCACTGGCCGCGCTTTTCGCTCTCGATCAGGTTGTAGCGGCTAAATTTAAGTAAGTACTCCCTTACCACCACCGGGCTGACGCCTGCGCTACGCGCCAGCGCCAGCTCCGAAAAGGCCTCTCCGGCACGCAGAATGCGCTGGTTGATCATCGACAAAAAGCTCTGCTCAAAAAGCCGGGTCTGCTCGGCCAGCGGCGCGATCTCGCAGCTGAAGCCATCGCTGGCGTCGGGCTTGCGGGCAATCACGTAGTCATTGTTCACCCGCGTCAGTACGCCGCAGTCGCAGAGATGGGCCTGGATGTGGCGCACGGTGGTGCGACTGATGTTGTACATCTCCGCCAGCGCGCTTTGTGAGGGCAGCGGTGACGGAATGTGGCCCCTCGCCATGTCGTCGATCACCTGGTTAATCACGTTATGACGCAAATTTTGCGAACGGCTCATGAAAGATTCCTTCTGGCAGAAAAGGGGGCATTAAAACCCTATTTAAAACGGCTTTATGCGCGGCAATTCACAAATCCCTTTATTGCCCACCCGTTATTTTGCGTTTTCATCAATATCTGAAACCACGACAGAACGGGAGAAACAAAAAATGATGACGATGAATACGCTGGTATGTCAGGAACCGAAAAAATTACTCTGGACGCAGCGGGAAGTGCCCGTTCCCGGCGATGATGAGGCGCTGATAAAAATAAAAACGGTGGGCATTTGCGGGACCGATATACATGCCTGGGGCGGCAATCAACCCTTTTTTAATTATCCCCGCGTGCTTGGGCATGAAATATGTGGCGAGGTGGTAGGGATCGGCAAAAATATTCGCACGCTGCATCAAGGCCAGCAGGTAGCCGTCATTCCTTACGTCGCCTGCCAGCAGTGTCCGGCCTGCCTGAGCGGCAAAACCAACTGCTGCGAAGCTATCTCGGTGATCGGCGTACATCAGGACGGCGGTTTTAGTGAGTATCTGTCGGTGCCGGTGAGCAACCTGCTGCCCGCAGACGGGATCGACCCCGAGGCGGCGGCCCTGATCGAGCCGTTTGCGATAAGCGCCCATGCGGTACGCCGCGCAGCCATTCAGCCGTGAGAGCACCTGCTGGTTGTGGGGGCCGGACCGATTGGCCTGGGGGCGGCGGCGATTGCGCATGCGGATGGCGCGCAGGTGGTGGTCGCCGATACCAGTCCCGCCCGGCGAGAACATGTGCAGCGCTCTCTGGGCGTAGCGGCGCTCGATCCCTCGGCAGCCGATTTTACCGATCGGCTGCGGGCGCAATACGACGGGGCCCTGGCGCAGAAGGTAATTGATGCTACCGGTAATCCGCAGGCGATGAACAATACCGTCAATTTGATCCGCCACGGCGGCACCATCGTCTTTGTCGGGCTGCACAAGGGCGATCTGCAATTCTCCGACCCGGAGTTTCATAAGAAAGAGACCACCATGATGGGGAGCCGCAACGCCACCGGGGAGGATTTCGCCAAAGTGGGACGGCTGATGGCTGAAGGCAAATTGACGGCAGAGATGATGCTGACCCACCGCTACGCGTTTCGTGAGCTGGCGGAAGTGTATGAGGCGGAGGTGATTAATAATCGCGGTCTGATTAAGGGCGTGATTGGCTTTTAACGGTTGCCATGCAGCGCCCGGGGAGGTGTTGGGCGCTGTTTTTTTCTTGCGAAGCGGGAGAGGCGAGCCTCTCCCGGGTTTACCCTTCCGCGTTAACCACTTTGATCTCCACCATCCCGATCCCCAGCTGGCGCGGAGAGTGGCCGAGAATATTCCCCTCGTTAGTGGACTCCGGTGCAGGCGGAACAATCACCAGCGTGCTGCTGTGCGACGGGTTGTCGAAATGCAGCGTCGTGGTGGTGACCTCGTTCCCCAGCGTCAGGGTCTGCTCTTTATCGCCAATACGTACCGGAATCGGTTTGTTAGCGTTTGGTCCCCAGGCTTTGGCGGTGATCACCAGGTCGAATTTCGCCGGCAGCGGCTGGTTATATTCGATCTTCACCTCATCACCCAGTTGGGCGTTAGACCAGCGTCCCCAGGATTCCGGACGCGAGATCCCGCTGAACTGCTTCACCTCTTCGGGCGCCCCGGCCACGTTAAAGACAAAGCTGTCAGCCTTGTAGCGGATGTCGTTGTCGGACACCTTGAGCATGTCGACGTTGCGCTGATAGCGATCGGTGCTGATCACTGTATCTTTAAACGCCGTCTTGCCCTTCCACTGCGCTTTATCGACATGCTGCACGGTCTGCTCGCCGCCTAACTGGCCCTGAGAAACACACCAGTCGGTAGAGAGCGCCAGCGGCTGCGACCAGAGCTGACCCATCTTGTAGCAGCGATCGACCCAGACGAAGTTATCCCGCGGGGCGAAGTCGGCCAACTGGTAGCGCAGCGGAGCCGAGTATTCGCTTTCCGGCAGCGGTTCCACTCGCTTATCGGAAACGCGCAGCAGCAGCGGCAGGCGGAAGTGGCTGTCGGAGAAGGCCATCATGTTTTTCTGGCTGTCGATGGTGAATTCTTTCAGCTCTTTCGGGAAGTTCCACAGGCGAATGACGTCCGGTTTCCACGCCAGCACTTTTTCCTTCATGTTGAGGAACACTTCAGACAGCGACTGCCCGGAGAGGCTACTGCGGCCCAGGCCGATAAAGTTATCCCCGCCGAGAATATCCAGCACCGTTGCGCCGTTATCCATGGTGTTGCGCTTCACGGCCATCACCTCCTGCTGCGGCTTATCGCCACGCAGGATAAAGAACAGGTTGCTGCGATCGTGCTTGTTCAGCGCATCCCAGGCGGTGTTTTTCATCGCCAGATGGTCGGAAGAGACCACAATCACCGTGTTTTTGAAATACGGCGAGGCTTTGATTTTTTCGATCAGCGCCGCAATGTGCTCCTGACTACAGCCCACCGCGCTAAAGGATTGATTGGGCTTGCCGTCAAGGGCATAGCGCTTGCGCTGGCAGGTGCGGGAGATAAAGCCGTCCGGGTGGTGCGTATCCACCGTCAGGGCAAACAGCGAGAAGCGTTTGCCGGACTGTGACAGCGCCTCGAATTTTTTCCAGGTTTCATCCAGCACCGTATCGTCATAGAAGCCCCAGTCGTTACGGTAGGTCGGATCCGCGACGGTGGTTTTTAACTCTTCTGCACCGTAGAGATGGTCAAAACCGTGGGACTTCAGGAACACATCTTTCCCTGCGAAACGGAGGTTGGCGCCCTGCATGAAGTAGTTCTCGTACCCGGAGTTTTTCAGGATATCGCCGAGACAGATATTCTGCGGGAAGAAGCTCGACACCGATGCGGAAGCGTTACCTTCAAACGGGGCGAACAGCGGAATGCCACACTGGGAGGCGACCATGCCGGCGATGGTGTAATCGGTGCCAGGCAGCTGCGCGGTGTGGCTGAAATCGATCCCCTCATTTTTGATAGCACCCAGCTCCGGCGCGAGATCCGGGAAGGCGTCATTATCAAAGTAGGTGCGCTCCAGGCTTTCGCCATAGATATAGACCAGGTTGAGTTTCGGGTTTGGAATGGTTTTACCCGGCTCTTTGTAATACGCCGCAAAGTCGGGATCGCCATCGCGGGACTGGGATTTCACCAGCTCGGTGATCTGGTGAAACGCCGGGCTGGCATCCACCGAGGCGAGGGCCAGTACCAGCGCCAGCAGGCTATAACCGAGATGATGCGGATGATGACGGCGGCGGCGCAGGATCCAGCCCAGCAGGCCGAATACCGCCACCAGGGCAACCACCACACCAATACCTGGAAGTATGTACTTACTAACCCCGGCACCGGTCAGACTGTTGGTCAGGGTATAGAGAACAGCATCGTTAATGCCGTCGCCGGTAAAGTAGTCACTGGCGTAGAGGGTAATGTTCAGTACGACAAAAAGCCCCAGCACCAGCAGGGTGACAGCAAACCACCAGGTGTTACGACCCGCTTTGCGGGAATAGATAACCACCGAGGCGATAAACAGGGCAACAGAAATAAACTCTGACAACAGCTTATCCTCAACAAAGGCATCCGCCGATTGGCGGATTAACTGTTTAATTTTTGGGTGATCCAATGTAATGGCGATGCCATCAAGCTGCAATTGTAGTGTCACGCAATTGTGCTGTTGTTAGGATTTGGTTTAGAAAATCGAATGTTTGACGGGCGTCGCTTTCTGCGGGGAAGGGGAGAAACGCCGCGGCAGCCGTCGCGGCGTGTCGGGGATCAGGAGATAAAGCTCATTCCCTGTTTCAGGACAAAATCACAGGCCTGGGCTTTGACCTTCTTCGCCAGCGGAGAGTTGCCGATGGTTTCCAGATTCAGCTGTTCGCCGTTATTGGCATTCAGCAGACCCTGGATCCCTTCCAGATAGTTGGTGTCCTGCTGCTGCTCTTCCTGGGTGTCGAGACCCAGCTTACCCAGCACCTGATTTTTAATGTTGGTGGCGTCGGTCATCGAGGCCAGCTTCTCTTTGGCGCAGTACTCGAGAATCCCGGCTGCGTTATTCATGTTGCTGGCAGAGAGCGACTGGGTGCCGTTGTTGAGCAGACCGGTGAGCGAGGAGAGGGAGAGGCCACCGCTCTGGGAGGTTGTGGTGGTGCTGTTGCTGCTGCCCGCGCTGAGCTGGCTGGCGGCGCTGTTGAGCGTATCCTGCCAGGAGGAGGCCGCCTGGGCTGTACCGGTCATCAGGAGGGCGCTGACTGCGGCGCTAAGAAGAAAATGTGTTTTCATAAGACCTACTCTGTCGA
This sequence comes from Leclercia sp. LSNIH1, assembly GCF_002902985.1. Lineage (NCBI taxonomy): Bacteria > Pseudomonadati > Pseudomonadota > Gammaproteobacteria > Enterobacterales > Enterobacteriaceae > Leclercia > Leclercia sp. LSNIH1. Next base: position 1,603,939 of record NZ_CP026167.1, read on the forward strand.
TTGCCCGCCGGGGCGGAATGGCAGCCAGTATAAACCTCGCGACAGTGCAGGACTTGGGTAAATATCCTAATACTCTTTACCGGTAACGCGGCTGCGATAGCTTTCCCAGTCAAAAATCACATACAGACTGTTACCCAGTTTCATGCGATCCATCACCCGCTCGCCCAGCAGACGGGTCATCTCTTCAACGTTATGGTTGGTCAGCATGCCGGTCGGGCGTTTGGAGGAGGAGCGGCGATCGACAATCTGGTTAATGATCACCTTTTCATAGCGCGATTCGGTCTGCACGCCGATTTCATCAATCACCAGCAGATCCACGTTACTCAGATCGTTCAACAGCTGTTCTTCGCTGGTCTCCCGGTTGCTGAAGGTATCTTTCATGGCGGACATGATGTCAGCCACGGTGATGATCAGCACCGATTTACCGCGCAGCAGCAGCTCGTTGCAGATGGCCGCCGCGAGATGATTTTTGCCGGTGCCCGGCTTGCCGCTGAAGATAAAGCTGGCGATGTTGCCGTCAAACTCTTCTACGTACTGGCGCGCCTGTTGCAGAGCCTGGAGTTGTCCCTGGGTCTCCACCTTGTAGTTGTCGAAGGAGCAGTTCTGATGCAGAGGACGAATGCCGGAGCGGTTAAAGGTGCGCTGCATCTTCATGGCGCGGTTCTCCCGCGCCAGCGCCGCCGCACGGATCTTACCCTGCTCTTTTTGCCACGCCAGCAGCTCTTCACCGGTGGTAAAGGCCGGTTTGACGTTAGCGGGCATGATCTTCTGCAGACGTTTCATCAGTTCGCCGAACTCTTTCATTTGGCACCTCGGAATCCGTGGGGGATCTGTTTATCCGGTTCTGAAAAGGTATTCACATCGCGTCTGGCCTGGTTGCCGCTGCTGGCCCGGTTGATCTGCACGCTGCGCGCCAGCTTCTGCTGCCACTGGATATGGTGAAAGACTTTCCCTTCCGCCTGCCAGTACGCGGTAAAGGCGGCCAGCTCCTCAGGGGCGACGGGCTGGGTGAGGGCAATGCCCCACAGCGCCGCCTGACGCTGGAAATCGGGGTCCGGCTGCCAGCCACTGTACATGGCGAATTTGCCCATCGGCACCGCAACCGGCGCGCTGGTAGGCTCCTCGAAGAATTGGGTATCCAGAGTGACGTCACTGGCCGGGCGCGCCAGGCGCGCTTCCAGCTCCAGCAGCTCGGCCAGACGCTGCGGCGTGATGGCGTAAAAAGCCGGTGCGTTATCGGCGAAAACGGCGACAGTACCGCCTTGCGCCCTGGACAGCACGCCGCGGGGATCGTGCATAAAGGCATCAATGCCAGTGACGCTGGTGGTCAGGATTCTGGAGGACATAATACTTCTCTACTGAGTTACTGCGGACGAGATATGGGCTTATGGTAGCACAGAGAGGAGGGGGCAGGCAGGGGTCTGAAACCCGCTCCCTGACCCCCTGAAAAATCAGGAGATAATATTCAGCGTCACATCGATATTGTTGCGGGTGGCGTTAGAGTACGGGCAGACAATGTGCGCCGCATCCACCAGCTTTTTCGCCTCACTGGCGTCCATCCCTGGCAGGTGAATATTCAGTTTCGCTTCGATGCCAAACCCGGTTGGCAGCGGCCCGATCCCCACTTCGCCCTCAATAAAGGCATCCTGCGGCATGGTGATTTTGTCGCGGTTAGCCACAAATTTCATGGCGCCGAGAAAACAGGCTGAGTAGCCCGCCGCGAACAGTTGTTCCGGGTTGGTGACTTCACCGCCCGCGCCGCCCATCTCTTTGGGGACGCCCAGTTTGACATCCAGCACGCCGTCGGACGAGGTGGCGCGACCATCACGGCCGCCGGTAGCTTTGGCTTTGGCGGTATAGACAACTTTTTCTAAAGACATGGTAGGTTCCTTATCTCAGGGGTGAAAGCGCTAAGGACAGGTATAACGCAAGGCAACCTGAACCGCCATTTTTCGATAGTGTTGCCGCTGGGCCTGTTCATCGGCGCCATCCTCAAACAGCAGGGTGAAGGTGTAGCTGTTGGCCACATAGTGAAAGCTGAAGCTGCTGATGAGGCGATGCAAATCCCGGGCGTTCACCGTCTGGTTAAAGAGTTGCTTCTCTTTGCCGCGTTTGAGGATGGTTTCCAGCAGATCCAGCGCGCTGCGGTTCACCTGGCGCAGCAAGGCCGACTGCTGCATAAACCGGCCCCGCTGCATGTTCTCCATACAGATAATGCGGATGTAGTCCGGATGGTCGGCGTGATAGTCAAAGGTGGTTTCCACCAGCTCTACCAGCGCTTCTACCGGCGGCATTGCATCCAGGCTGAGCTGCATCTCACTGGCGCGGATCTGCGTGTAGACATATTCCAGCACCAGCAGGTAGAGGTTCTCTTTGGTCTTAAAGTGATACACCACCATCCGTTTGGTGGTGCCCGCTTTCTCGGCGATCTGCTCCATGCGTGCGCCGTTAAGCCCGTACTCGGCAAACAGCGAGAGGGCGCTGAGGAAGATTTTGTCTTTCAGGCGGGAGCCGTCGTCGTTTTCCGCGTTTTCGCTGCCGGGGTTAGACACATCTGCTCCTTACTTAGCCACATGAGAGCAGAGGATTATCACCACGGCAGCGGGAGAACACAACTCTCAAACCCGGGGGCGTTTGCGGTAGAGCCATAGCCCGGGGATCGACAGCCCGATTGAGAGGGCGCCGACGATTGACGAGGCTTTCAGGAAGTTAGTCAGCAGCATGATCATCTGCGCTTCGCTGTAGCCAAAGTGGCTAATTTTCACCGCCGAGATCATCGCGGTATAGGCAGAGATGCCCGGAAACATGGGGATCACCGCCGCGACGGTAAAGACTTTCGGATGCGCCAGATACCAGCGCGACCACTGGATCCCAATGCTGCCCACCAGCATCGAGGCCATAAAGGTCGACCATTCGATATTCATCCCGGCGGTCATCATCGTCATACGCGAGCCGTGGCCGATCGCCCCCAACAGCGCACACCACGGCAGGGCGCGATGGGGTACGTTAAATACCATGGCAAAACCCACCGCCGGAATGGCCGACAACATCATGTCCTGGGCCAGCGCCCAGAGAAAATCGATTACGCCCATCCGCGAAGTCCCCATAACGTCATGGCCATCACCACCCCAATACAGGTGGCGAGGGTGAGTAAACTGGCTATCGCCCAGCGGGCAAGACCGGTATTGATGTGACCTTTGAACATATCGGCCACGGCATTAATCAGCGGAAAGCCCGGCACCAGCAGCAGCACGCTGGCGGCCATGGCGATGGTCGGGGTGGTGGCAAAACCCGGCAGCCGCAGCAGCAGGCCGGAAACCGTGGTGGCGACAAAGGCGGTGATGCAGAAGTTAATTTGCGGGTGCAGATGCCGGCCCGTCAGCACCTGACGCACGTACATGGCGAGGGTGCTGGCGATAAAGGTCACCATAGCGCCATCCCAGCCGCCGTTGTTAAGTTTACAGAAGCAGGCGCAGGAGAGGCCCACCATCAGCACCACCAGCCAGCGTGGATAGCGCAACGGCTTGATCTGGCTGAAGCGTTTTTCGACCCCCTGCGCATCCAGCAGCTTGTGTTCCGCCATGATCACGATGTGTTGCACCTCGGTGACGACGTGCATGTTGATCCCGCGATCGTGGTTTTTACGCGTTGAGGTCAGACACTGGCCCGCTTTAATGGTGGTCAGCACAATCGCGTTAGAGGAGATGGCGCTCTCTACGCTGTCCATACCCAGAGCCAGCCCCAGTCGGGTAGAGAGCTCCTCCACCAGGGCGCTTTCGGCACCGTGTTGCAATAAAAAAAGGCCGCACTGAATACACAGTCGCGTGACGGCGCGTTGTGAGGATTGATCTGCCTGCATCTTTTGCCCTGAGGAGAGAGTGACGGGTGGATAGCCGGAATGTCTACTTTTAGCACACAAGCCGGTAGCGTTTGCTCTGGGCCAGATCAAGGTTTGAGCAGATTGATGCGGTAAATATACTTTTCGTTGAGCGAATTAATTATTAATTTCTATGGTTTTTATATTTACATATTTATTAAATCTATATTTAGAATATCTAACTTTCTCTTTTTAAAAATATAATGCACTACAGGTTAACATTGAAGAGTTATTTTGCGATATTAATGCTGTTTTGGCGGTGTATATATTTGTGATGCTGGTTCTTATCGCACTCTCATTTCGCTCAGCTAATGAAAAAGGAAAGACATTACATTTTTACGTCGCCCTGTTAAACAAACAGGTAATTAAGTTAGATGAACGACGTGGAATGAACGTATGAATGGATTCGGAGCGCAAATGCCGTCATTGATCTGTAAAAGTGTAATAATAATTGGAAAATCACCCATAATGCAGACCGGCCTCGGTAGCATTATGTCACGCTATTTCCCGGACTACGATCGTTCTTACTGTCGGACCCATGAAGAACTGACGCTTCTCCAATTGCGTCGCGCAGTTGTGGTCATCGTTGATATTTCAGATGAACAGCGTAATCCGCTTAATATATGCAATCAGTATCACGCATTACAAAATCAGTATCGGGATATTCACTGGATATTTTTGGTTTCTCGGGCAATTTATCCCCTCGCTGTTGAGCACTTGATGCGTCCAGAAAGTACGTTGCTATCCAACATGGAGCCCGTCGAAAGTGTGGTTAAGGCTATCCAGGCGGGTAGCGAAAACGCTGAACGTATTAGCCAGACGCTATTAATACCCGATCCAGATGATTTATATGACAACCAGGATGAAGTCATGTTGACCTTCTCGGAGCGCAAAGTATTACGCTTACTGGGAAAAGGATGGGGAATTAATCAAATCGCCGCATTGCTGAAAAAGAGTAATAAAACGGTAAGTGCGCAAAAAAACAGTGCCATGAGAAGACTTGCTTTAACGAGTAATGCCGAAATGTACGCGTGGATTAACAGCACTAAGGGAATGAAAGAGCTGAGTTTATTCTCTGCCTATGGAGAGCAAGACGAATGGAAAAGAACGCGAACAAAAGACATATCGCTATCGTCGAAAAGTGCATGATGAGTGGTATGGGGCTTAAGCATCTTTTTGCCAGCCCCGCACTTAAAAATTATGAAGTCCACCTGTTTAATAACATTAATAGTTTCCAGTCCTCACTTAGTTTTGTTCCATACACGTCGTTAATTTACTCCCTCTCGGATGAGCGGGAAGAGCGGCGTAATTGCCTGGTCTGTATTAAGGAAGTGGCTGCCACATACGGCATGATTCAGCGAATCGTACTGGCATCAGATGAGGCAGAAGCGAGCCTGATTAATCAGCTTTCGCCGTCACGCCTGCATGGGGTGATTCTCAAATCTGAGCCGCTCGCCGACCTGCAGGAGCACCTGAGCAAAATATTGAGCGAGAACCGACGGGTTAATGACGGGCATAATAACCACTGGAATATTCATCGTGGAAGACTGCTTAGCCCAACCGAGCGCGCCATTTTGCAGTTTATGTCGTGCGGCTTCTCCATCCCGGAAATTGCCACCCGGCTCGATCGCAACATCAAAACCATTCGTGCGCATAAATTCAATGCCATGATTAAGCTCGGGGTGCGTTCCGACGTGGGATTACTGCACGCAGCGGATATCCTGACCCATTTTCCCGTCCCGGATCCCCGCAACTCGCGCTTCATTTCCCAACACTTTTCATAACCCATGCAAAAGTCTGCGCCAGAACGGTTCTGGCGCGGGACTTACAGACAAACGTCTACCCATGTTGCCTGAGTGAGCTCGGCCATTCTTTCCGGAGAAATACGCACCGCGCTGTGGATCGCACCGGCAGCGGGCAGCACTTCCGCATACTGTCTGAGAGAGATGTCGCAATAGACCGCCAGCGGCGTTTCCAGTCCGAAAGGGCAGACGCCACCCACAGGATGCCCTGTGATTGTCACCACCTCGTCACTGCTCAGCATTCGGGCCTTTGCGCCAAACGTCTGCTTCAGCTTTTTGTTATCAAGACGCGCATCGCCTTTGGCAACCACGAGGATCACCTCATCTTTAATTTTTAGCGACAGCGTTTTCGCTATCTGACCCGGCGCGACGTTGTGGGCCTCGGCAGCCAGCGCAACGGTAGCGATACTTTGACCCAGTTCGATGACTTCAACATCCGGGGCGTGGTCAGCGAAAAACTGGCGCACAGACTGCAAACTCATTGTTTCCTCCAGAAAAATATTCTGCGTTGTCGTTCATAAGAGATGATGCCCTTTAAATATTTACCAGGTCACACGCTTCTGATATCAGCGATTTCTGGATCATCTTCACAATCACGGAAACCGGTTACAGTAACCGGTTGCAGACCATGATGCGGAGATTAATACTGATTACGTCACTTCCCCTGTATCCAATAATAAGAGTCGATTATGAAACCTATCCGTTTGAGCAGTCCCGCTGGTAAGCGAGCCAGCAAGGTGGTGAAAGTGGTATATGGAACACCGTGCGGCGTCACAACGCCCGAAACGATCGTCTGACAGGAGAGCCGTTATGTCTGCCAACCATGCTGCGTTTAACCTGATATTCCGATTTGTTGAAAACTATGTCAGCCCCATTGCCGGACGCATCTCCTCCCAGCGTCACGTGATGGCGATCCGCGACGGTTTTATCTCCGCGATGCCGTTTATGATTGTGGGCTCGTTCTTATTAGTGTTTGCTTACCCGCCGTTTTCGCCGGACACCACATGGGGCTTTGCCCGCGCCTGGCTGGATATGGCAAAACAGTTTGAAGGCCAGATCCTCACCCCCTTCGATATGACGATGGGCGTGATGTCCCTCTATATCTGTGCCGCTATCGCCTACAACCTGGGCAAGCATTATGTAAAAGCGTATCAGCTCGATCCCTTCATGTGCGCCATGCTGTCGCTGATGGCCTTCCTGCTGATCGCCGCGCCAAAAACCAAAGGCGCATTGCCGGTGGACAGCCTCGGCGGGACGGGGATCTTCACCGCCATTCTGGTGGCGATCTACTGCGTGGAGATGATGCGTTTTCTGAAGGCGCACAATATCGGTATTCGCCTGCCCGACCAGGTGCCGCCGATGATCAAGAACTCCTTCGACCTGCTGATCCCGGTGCTGGTGGTGGTGCTAACCCTCTATCCACTGAGCCTGCTTATTCAGTCGCAGTTTGGCATGCTGATCCCGCAGGCGATCATGGCCATCTTTAAACCGCTGGTGGCGGCGGCGGACTCGCTGCCGGCAATCCTGCTGGCGGTGCTGATTGGTCACCTGCTGTGGTTTGCGGGCATCCACGGGGCGGCGATTGTCTCCGGTATGCTGCAGATGTTCTGGCTCACCAACCTGGGGATGAACCAGACCGCGCTGGCGCAAAGCGCGCCGCTGCCACACATCTTTATGGAGGCGTTCTGGACTTTCTTCATTGTGATTGGCGGCTCCGGGGCCACGATGGGGCTGGTGTTCTGCTATCTGCGTAGCCGTTCGGCGCACCTGCGTTCCATTGGACGGCTGAGCGTGGTGCCGAGTATTTTCAACATCAACGAACCGGTGATCTTCGGTACGCCTATCGTGATGAACCCGGTGTTCTTTATCCCGTTCCTGCTGGCGCCAATGGTCAACGCGGTGCTGGCGTGGGCGGCGATGAAGCTGGATCTGATTGGCCGCGTGATTTCGGTGGTTCCCTGGACCGCTCCTGCGCCGGTGGGGGCTGCCTGGGCGCTGGGCTGGGACTTCAGGGCGGCGATCCTGGTCCTGCTGTTAGCGATGGTCTCCGCCATCATCTACTACCCGTTCTTTAAGGTGTACGAGAAGCAGCTGCTGGCGCAGGAGGCCGAAGAGGCCCAGCGTGCAGAAGAAGAGAGTCAGCAGGTCGCGTAATAAAAGCAAAACGGCAACCCTTGGGTTGCCGTTTTCATCTATTGGACCTGACAAACTATTTCAGCGTGCAATCGCCGCACTGCTGAACGTCCGGCAGGCGATAGCGCTGACAGCAGGTACGACGCACCAGCAGGCCGTCGCGCGGGACGACGGTGCGATAAAGCGGGTTGTCACGCCCATCGGAGAGCTGGCGGGCAAAGAAAATCGCCTGACGCAGCGCGTCCACTTTCTCATCCCCCAGCAGGGGTTTCATTTCGGTCAAATACCAGTGAATTAAATAGCCGGTATTGCTCCAGATAAGTTTGCCGTTGATCTCACCCGTCGCTTCCAGGACGTCAACCACCGGGACCAGCGCGCGTGTCACCAGCATTTCCATACGCTGCCGGGCCGAAAGGGAGGTTGCCTGGCTGTCCTCCTGAACGTCGATCCAGAAGCAGGCTGCGCGCCCGGTTTCGTGAAACTCAACGTGGAAATGTTCCGGGGAAATATCCAGCGCCACATCCTGGGTCAGCAGGGCCAGCATCATCGGTGGGACCATCAGCCCGATATACCACTGTGCCCACAGCGACAGCAGCGGCTTGTTTTCCCGCGCCATCGTGGACTGGTTGCGGTAGATATGATCGGAGTAGGTCGCCAGCAAAGACTGCAGTTCGGCAGGACGCTGCCACTGCGCCAGCGTCATGGCGTGATGAGGATGGGGTTCATCCAGCTTGATGACATCCAGCAGATAGGCACGCGTCTGACCGATAGCCTCACGCATCGCGTCCGCAAGCCCTGAAGGCCCGGCCGACAGTGGCGTTTGCCAGATAATATTCTCAACAGCGTGTGCGGAACGTGTGGCCATAAGTTAGCTGGATAAAAATCTAAATGATAATGATTGCCAATCCTAACTATAGATAAATCCGTGCGCAAGGCTTTTTACACATTCAGGTTTAACGCTGACAAATGAGAAAATCTATCATATGATATTGGTTATCATTATCGGTTTGAGAGATGAATCATGTTGAGCAGAGCGTTGGGAAGTGGCTGGGGCGTGATACTGCCGGGAATGGTCATGGCCGGGCTGGCGTGTACCGATCTGTCGTTAGCGGTCTGGAAAGTGATTATCGCGTCGGGCTTGCTGATTTCATCCGCCATGATCTGGCATAAACAACTGCGGCATTTCGTGCTGCTGCCATCATGTGTTGCGCTGATTGCGGGAATGTGGGTGCTGGTAATGAATCTGAACTAACGGGAGAAAAAGAGAGAAAATCAGGAGAGATAAGATAATTGGTGCGAGGGGGGGGACTCGAACCCCCACATCCTAAGGACACTAACACCTGAAGCTAGCGCGTCTACCAATTCCGCCACCTTCGCACAGTCATCTTATTTTTTGATATCGCCTCGTTGGTGCGAGGGGGGGGACTCGAACCCCCACATCCGTAAGGACACTAACACCTGAAGCTAGCGCGTCTACCAATTCCGCCACCTTCGCCCAGTGCGAGCAATATCAATCATGGTTATTGGTGCGAGGGGGGGGACTCGAACCCCCACATTCGTAAGGACACTAACACCTGAAGCTAGCGCGTCTACCAATTCCGCCACCTTCGCAGACCATCGATACAGTAAAAGTATCGTAACCACGGAGGCGCATTCTAGATGTTTTCAGCTTTTCGTCAACAGATAATTGTGCGGGAGATATTATTTGCTGCAAAAATGGCCTGAACGGGCGGCTCAGGCCAGCGGGAGACGTTACTTCTTCGCCTGGCGAGTCATGATGGCGCGGTAGATCTTAAAGCGGCCAGTTTGCGCCAGCACTTCGTGGAAGCCGAAGACTTCATCCAGCACTTTCGGGTACGGCAGGAAGGCGTTCGCCACGATTCGCAGCTCACCGCCGCTGTTCAGATGGCGTACCGCGGTACGAATCAAGGTCTGCGCGGCTTCGAGGCTGGTTTCCACACCGTCATGGAATGGCGGATTAGAGATAATCATATCGAAACGGCCGGTCACGTCGGAGAGGACGTTGGAGGCAAAAACTTCGCCTTCAATGTTGTTGGCCGCCAGGGTCGCGCGGCTGGCTTCGATAGCGGATGCACCCACATCGGTGAGGGTTAAACGCACTTTCGGCGAGTGGCTTGCCAGCACAGCGGAGAGCACGCCTGCGCCACAGCCGACATCCAGCACTTTGCCTTTGGTGTGCGGCGTAAAGGTGGAGAGCAGCAGCTGGCTGCCCACGTCCAGACCATCACGGCTGAAGACGCCCGGCAGGGTTTTGATGGTCAGGCCATCCAGCTGATATTCGCCCCAGTATTTTTCCGCGTCGAAGGTGGGTTTTTTGTCCAGGCGGCCATGGTAGAGGCCGCAGCGGCGGGCGCTGTCGACTTTGTTCAGCGTGACGTACTCCGCCAGCATCTGCTCAGCGCTGCGCACGCCGCTGCGGTTTTCACCGATCACGAAGATATCGCAACCCACCGGCAGGAGGGAGAGCAGGTTCATCAGCTGGAACTGGGCTTCGGGTTTGTTCTTCGGCCAGTAGTAGATCAGCGTATCGCAGTCGGCCACGTCGGCCTGTTCCGCCACCAGGCTGAAACGGGCGCGCTCGCCCATCTGACGGCTCAGGACCTGCCAGTGGTGATACTGCTGGGTGTGCGCACGGCTGTCGGCGCACTCGAAACGGGCAGGCAGGTCATCCTGCATATCTCCGGCAAACAGAATACGGCTTTGTTCGAAATCATCACTGTGACGCAGCAAGACTTCACTTGCCGGGGTAAATGCAGACATGAATTGTTCCTCAATAAACACAGGCGGGGATTATAGTAGGTAGATGGCGCAGATTCGACACATTTGGTATATTTGCGCGCCTGACAAACAGGAGTTTTTGCAATGGCATCCCGACGAGACAGGCAACTACAGCAACTGGGCATCACCCAGTGGGCGCTGCGCCGCCCGGCGGCATTGCAGGGCGAAATCGCCATCTCGCTACCGGCGCATATTCGTCTGGTGATGGTGGCGCAAAGCCTGCCCGCCCTGAGCGAGCCGGTGATCGCCGACGTACTTCGGGCGCTGAGGCTGGGTGCCGATCAGGTGCTACAACTGACGCCCGATCGCGTGGCCATGCTGCCCGAGGGCAGCCGCTGCAACAGCTGGCAGCTTGGCGTAAGAGAAGAGATTGCTCTGGAGGGGGCGAGTATGGCCTCTCCGGCGCTGGACGAACTTAACGTAAACCCGGCGGCACGTCGCGCGCTGTGGCAACAAATCTGCGAACATGAACACAATTTCTTCCCTCACGACGACTGATTTAGCGCAGGCTTTTGAGATCGAAAAACGCGCCCACGCCTTTCCGTGGAGTGAAAAAACCTTTGCCAGCAACCAGGGTGAGCGTTACCTGAACTATCGGCTGGATGTCGATAATCAGCTGGCGGCATTTGCCATCACGCAGGTCGTTCTGGATGAAGCGACGCTGTTTAACATCGCTGTGGATCCTGCTTTCCAGCGCCGTGGGCTGGGCAGAGAACTGCTGGAACATTTAATTCGCGAGCTGGAAGCACGAGACGTGTTCACGCTGTGGCTGGAAGTACGGGCGTCGAACGTCGCCGCCATCGCACTCTATGAGAGCCTGGGCTTTAACGAGGCGACGATCCGCCGTAACTATTACCCCACCGCAGAAGGACGTGAAGACGCCATCATCATGGCTCTGCCGCTTGGATAACTAAAAAAGGTTGTAACAATGAACTGGGACTGGATTTTCTTTGACGCCGATGAAACGCTGTTTACCTTCGATTCGTACGGCGGCTTACAGCGGATGTTTCTCGACTACAGCGTGACCTTTACTGCTGAAGATTTCCAGGCTTACCAGACGGTGAATAAACCGTTGTGGGTGGATTACCAGAACGGCGCAATCACCGCGTTACAGCTGCAACACCAGCGTTTTCAGGGGTGGTCGGAGCGCCTGAACGTTCCGCCAGGCGATCTGAACGACGCCTTCCTTAATGCAATGGCTGAAATCTGCGCCCCGCTGCCGGGCGCCGCGTCGCTGCTCGCCTCCCTGAAAGGCAAGGCGAAGCTCGGGATCATCACCAACGGCTTTACCGCGCTCCAGCAGATCCGCCTTGAGCGGACCGGTTTCCGTGACTACTTTGATTTATTAGTGATTTCAGAACAGGTGGGCGTGGCGAAACCGGCCCCGCAAATCTTTGATTATGCGCTGGCCCAGGCCGGAAACCCTGACCGGGCGAAAGTGCTGATGGTGGGGGATACGGCGGAGTCGGATATCCTTGGTGGGATGAATGCCGGGCTCTCCACCTGCTGGCTGAACGCGCACAACCGCACCCTGCCGGAGGGGATCACACCGACCTGGACCGTGACCTCCCTGAGCGAACTGGAGCAACTCCTGTGTAAACATTGATTGCCTGCCCCCCATTGATGGGTAAAATAGCCGCATTTTCGTATTCATGATGCGCGGCCCGCTGCCGCGCTTTTTAAAGAAGATTGAATTATGACGTTGTCTCCTTATCTGCAAGAGGTGGCGAAACGCCGTACTTTTGCCATTATCTCTCACCCGGATGCCGGTAAAACCACCATCACCGAAAAGGTGCTGCTGTTCGGACAGGCGATCCAGACCGCCGGTACGGTAAAAGGCCGTGGCTCCAGCCAGCATGCAAAATCGGACTGGATGGAGATGGAAAAGCAGCGTGGGATCTCGATTACCACCTCCGTAATGCAGTTCCCGTATCACGACTGCCTGGTGAACCTGCTGGACACCCCGGGGCACGAAGACTTCTCCGAAGATACTTACCGTACCCTGACGGCGGTGGACTGCTGTCTGATGGTGATCGATGCCGCAAAAGGCGTTGAGGATCGTACCCGTAAGCTGATGGAAGTTACCCGTCTGCGTGACACGCCGATCCTGACCTTCATGAACAAACTCGACCGTGACATCCGCGATCCGATGGAGGTGATGGATGAGGTAGAGCGTGAGCTGAAGATCGCCTGTGCGCCAATCACCTGGCCAATTGGCTGCGGTAAGCTGTTTAAAGGCGTTTACCATCTCTACAAAGACGAAACCTACCTCTACCAGAGCGGTAAAGGTCACACCATTCAGGAAGTGCGCGTCGTTAAAGGGCTGGATAACCCTGATCTGGACGCGGCTGTCGGCGAAGAGCTGGCAGAACAGCTGCGTGAAGAGCTGGAGCTGGTCAAAGGCGCTTCCCACGAATTTGATAAAGAGCTGTTCCTGAGCGGTGAAATCACGCCGGTCTTCTTTGGTACCGCGCTGGGTAACTTTGGCGTGGACCATATGCTGGACGGTCTGGTGGAGTGGGCGCCGCAGCCGATGCCGCGTAATACCGACTCCCGTGAAGTAGTTGCCAGCGAAGAGAAGTTCACCGGCTTCGTCTTCAAGATTCAGGCCAACATGGACCCGAAACACCGCGACCGCGTGGCGTTTATGCGTGTGGTATCCGGCAAATATGAAAAGGGCATGAAGCTGCGCCAGGTGCGTACCGGTAAAGATGTGGTGATCTCCGACGCGCTGACCTTTATGGCCGGTGACCGTTCCCACGTGGAAGAGGCGTATCCGGGCGACATCATTGGCCTGCATAACCACGGCACCATCCAGATTGGCGACACCTTTACTCAGGGTGAGATGATGAAGTTCACCGGTATTCCGAACTTCGCACCGGAGCTGTTCCGCCGTATCCGCCTGAAAGATCCGCTGAAGCAGAAACAGCTGCTGAAAGGGCTTGTTCAGCTGTCGGAAGAGGGGGCGGTGCAGGTATTCCGTCCTATCGCCAATAACGATCTGATTGTCGGCGCCGTGGGCGTGCTGCAGTTTGACGTGGTGGTTGCCCGTCTGAAGAGCGAGTACAACGTTGAAGCGATTTACGAATCGGTCAACGTGGCGACGGCGCGCTGGGTAGAGTGTTCTGACGTGAAGAAATTCGAAGAGTTCAAGCGTAAAAACGAGGTTCAGCTGGCGCTCGATGGCGGTGATAATCTCACCTATATCGCCCCAACCATGGTTAACCTGAACCTGGCGCACGAGCGTTATCCCGATATTCAGTTCCGCAAAACCCGCGAGCATTAATCCCTTCCCGGAGCACGGCAGCCGCCGTGCTCTGCTTAAATCCCTGCCTTATTAATCCCTTGCGGAATGTTCTTAATTCAACGGCTTTTGCTGCTTATTGCTCATTTTTTGCCCAATTCTGAAAGCGGACCTGTGAGAGTGATCTATATTTAACTCAGTGTTTAACACCGGGCGCAGATGAAAGTTTCATTCAATGCGTGTTGATAAGGTTCTCATCTCGCCCGAGTGTTGATTGGTAGTACTAAAGACTACTTGCACGTGATGTTTGACGCTCGAATTCGGAGCAAACCACAGGAATACATCGATGAATACTAAAAAACTGAAGATTTCGAAAACTCTGCTGGCGGTAATGATGGGTAGCGCTCTGGTATGCGGTTCTGCAATGGCAGAAACCACTGCAACCGACAAAGCGCAATCCACCGCGAACACCGCAGGGGAAAAAATCGATAACTCTATGAATAAAGTCGGTAACTTCATGGATGACAGCTCTATCACAGCAAAAGTAAAAGCTGCGCTGGTAGACGCTGATGACATTAAAAGCACCGATATCTCTGTAGAAACCGATAAAAACGTCGTCACGCTGAGTGGCTTCGTTGAAAGCCAGGCGCAGGCTGAAAAAGCGGTCTCCGTGGCGAAAGGCATTGAGGGCGTAAAATCTGTCAGCGACAAACTGCATGTTCGCGACGGCAAGGAACAGTCTGCTAAAGGCTATGCCGGTGACGCTGCTACTACCAGCGAAATCAAAGCGAAACTGCTTGCCGATGACATCGTCCCTTCACGTAATGTGAAAGTGGAAACCACCGACGGCGTGGTACAGCTCAGCGGTGAAGTCGAGTCTAAGGCACAGAGCGACCGTGCTGAAAGTATCGCTAAAGCCATTGATGGCGTGAAAAGCGTTAAAAACGATCTGAAAGTGAAATAAAACTCCAAAATTCGTCCTTCTGGCTGAGGCCAGAAGGCGAGATAAGAATTACACATGTAGATATCGCCGTGAGCAACCTGAGCGCTCACCATGCGGTCGACATTAACTATGGTAAAGGAGAGTCATATGTTTCGTTGGGGCATCATTTTTCTGGTTATCGCGTTAATTGCCGCCGCTCTGGGTTTTGGTGGTCTGGCGGGTACCGCGGCGGGCGCGGCGAAAATTGTCTTCGTCGTCGGTATTATCCTGTTCCTGGTAAGCCTGTTCACCGGACGTCGTCGTCCATAGCTCAGGTAACCGTATGTTGATGAAAAGGCCCATGTTAAGCATGGGCCTTTTTCTTTGGCTGACCTTTTCGCATACATCCTGTTTGGGAAACCCGCCGGTGTAGGCTACTGTGTAGTGACATAACAAATAAAAAACAGGAAAGCAGAGGTGGGGCAGCGAATTCCGGTTACGCTCGGCAATATTGCGCCGTTAGCACTGAAACCCTTTCGGCCAGGCCAGATTGCGCTGGTTTGCGAAGGGGGTGGGCAGCGAGGGATCTTCACGGCTGGCGTGCTGGATGAGTTTATGCGCGCGCAATTTAACCCGTTCGATCTCTATTTTGGCACCTCCGCCGGGGCGCAGAACCTCTCGGCCTACGTCTGTAATCAGCCGGGCTACGCCCGCAAAGTGATCATGCGTTACACCACCTCCCGCGACTTCTTCGATCCGTTGCGCTTTGTGCGTGGCGGCAACCTTATCGATCTCGACTGGCTGCTGGATGCTACCGCAAGCAAAATGCCGCTGGCGATGGACAACGCCTCGCGCCTGTTCGATACCGGCAAAGCCTTCTGGATGTGCGCCTGCCGCGGCGACGACTACTCGGCGAGCTATTTTTCGCCGCAAAAAGAGACCTGGCTCGATATTCTTCGCGCCACCAGCGCCATCCCCGGCTTCTACCGGACGGGGGCGCTGCTGGATGGGATAAGCTATCTCGATGGTGGTGTCAGCGATGCGGTCCCGGTGCAGGAAGCGGCCCGGCGGGGGGCAAACACCATTGTGGTGATCCGCACCGTGCCCTCGCAGATGTACTATACGCCGCAGTGGTTTAAGCGGATGGAACGCTGGCTGGGTGAAAGCAGTCTGCAACCGATGCTCAATCTGGTGTCGCACCATGAGGCGAGCTATCACGCCATCCAGCAGTTTATTGAAAAACCACCGGGTAAACTGAGGATCTTTGAAATCTATCCGCCAAAGCCGCTCAACAGCATGGCGCTGGGCAGCCGCGTACCGGCCCTGCGGGACGATTACAAAACCGGGCGTCTGTGCGGACGCTATTTCCTGGCGACGGTGGGCAAAATGCTGGCCGAGCGTCCACCGCTGCGCCGCCATCAGCGGATCATCGCCCCTGCTACGGTGGTGGTTCCCCCGGCAAGCGTGGCCAACGATGTTGTTGCCACACCGTTAATCGATGCCCCGCAGGCGAACGACACTCTGTTTGATAATGAGGATCTGGCGTGACTTACCGCTTTATTGATACCCATTGCCACTTTGATTTTTCTCCCTTCACCGGCGATGAGCCCGCCAGCATCCAGCGTGCCGCCGGAGCGGGGGTTATGGCGATCGTGGTGCCGGCCATTGATGCGGCGAGCATCGATCGCGTGCTGGATCTCGGCGCGCGCTACCCGGCGCTCTATATGGCGCTGGGTCTGCATCCGATTGTGATCGAAAACCATCAGGATGCCGATCTGGAAAAGCTGGAGGCGGCGCTCGCGGCACGTCCGGAAAGGCTGGTGGCGGTGGGGGAGATCGGCCTCGATCTCTATCGCGAGGATCCTCACTTCGAGCGGCAGGAGACGATCCTCGATGCGCAGCTGAAGCTGGCCAAACGCTACGATCTGCCGGTGATCCTCCACTCCCGGCGCACCCATGACAAGCTGGCGATGCACCTTAAGCGCCACAATCTGCCGCGTACCGGGGTGGTACACGGCTTTGCCGGCAGCCTGCAACAGGCGCAGCGCTTTGTGGCGTTGGGCTATAACATTGGCGTCGGCGGCACCATTACCTATCCCCGCGCCAACAAAACCCGTGAGGTGATGGCGCAGCTCCCCCTCTCCGCGCTGGTGCTGGAAACCGATGCCCCGGATATGCCGCTCAACGGGTTTCAGGGGCAGCCGAACCGCCCGGAGCAGGCGGCAAGGGTCTTTACCACCCTGTGTGAACTGCGCCCGGAGCCCGCGGAGGAGATCGCCCAGGCGCTGCTGGACAATACCCGCGCGCTGTTCGGCCTGTCGCTATAGATAGAGCGCCGGGCGGATCACGCTGATCTGCTCGCGCTCCAGCAGCTGCGCCAGGGGCTCAACATCCTCAGCCGTTGCGCTGCGCCAGTGCCGGGCTTCACCATAGACGCCGTGCGCGTGAAAGGCGTTGATCCTGACGGGAACATCCCCCAACTGGCGGATAAATTTGATCAGTTCGCGACGGTGCGTCAGGTAATCACAGCGATCCGGGATCACCAGCAGGCGCAGCTCGCTCAGCCGGCTGTGCGCTGCCAGCCAGCGGATGCTGTGCTTGATGAGGGGGTTTTCGCGTCCGGTCAGATAGCGGTGGTGTTCATTACCCCAGGCCTTGAGATCCACCATCGCGCCATCAAACACCGGGAGCAGTTTCTGCCAGCCGGTTTCGCTTAGCAGGCCGTTGCTGTCCACCAGGCAGGTCAGATGCAGTAGCTGCGGATCGGCTTTTAGCCTCGAAAACAGCGCCACCAGAAACGGCAGCTGAGTGGTGGCCTCCCCGCCGCTGACGGTAATGCCGGAGATAAACGGCGCGACCTTGCGGATCTGCGCCACCATCTCTTCCACACTATAGCGCTGCGCCATAGGCGTCGCCTGCTGCGGGCACATTTGCAGGCAGGTGTCGCACTGCTGGCAATGCGCCTCATCCCACCAGACGCGCCCGGCCTGAACGTTCAGCGCCTCATGCGGGCAGTGCGGCACGCAGGCGGCGCAGTCGTTGCAACGCCCTATTGTCCACGGGTTGTGGCAGGTTTTGCAGCGCAGGTTACATCCCTGCAGAAACAGGGCCAGGCGGCTGCCGGGCCCGTCGACGCAGGAGAACGGGATAACCTTACTGACTAAAGCGCATCTGTTGTTCATGGCTTATCACGCGCGGCTGGCGCTCCAGAATGCGGGTGTTGCGGGCGGCCTCTTCTCCCAGCCAGGTGGTGTTGGTGCGGGAACCTTCTGCGCGATATTTTTCCAGCTCGGACAGCCGCACCATATAGCCCGTCACGCGAACCAGATCGTTGCCCGACACGTTGGCACTGAATTCACGCATTCCGGCGCGGAAGGCACCCAGACAGAGTTCCACCACCGCCTGCGGATTGCGTTTCACGGTTTTATCCAGCGTCAGGATGTCGCTGATCCCGGCGTGATAGTGACGGTGATGCGGGGCCACCGCCAGCAGGTGGTTGATGGGGTCGGGCTCGTCCCCATACGGCAGACGCGCCCCCGGCGTGGTGCCCACATCGGAACTGATCCCCGACTGGGCATGCAGCATGGCGCGTTTTTTCCAGCCATGTTTAACCGGGGTCGCTTCCACGAACGCTGCCAGCTGTTCGCTGATGCGATATCCCAGCGCATTAGCCTGGTCATCCTGGCCGTAGCGCCCGTTGATCCCGGCCTTTTCACACAGCATGTTCACCGCCTCAGCCAGGCCATACATACCGAACATCGGCACAAAGCTGTCGGGATCGATCAGCCCTTCTTTAACCAGGAAGCTATGCTCAAAGAAGCCGGAACGCTGGTACAGGAAGTCGCAGCGCGCATCGATAATGGCTATCTGCTGCTGGCAGTAGTGCGGCAGGGTGCAGGTAAAGAACGCCTCCACCGTCTCGCTCTGTTCGGCGATGGCTTTCAGGTTGAGGCGCACCAGGGTGCTGCCTCCGCCCGCCAGCGGCAGCGAGTTGTAACAGCTGACCACACCGTAGCCCTTTTTTGTGAAAATTTTATCATTCACCGGACCGTTGGCAATGTGCGGCTTGCTGCATTCGCAGATGTTTTTCGCCACCTCCAGCAGCAGGGAATCCGGGGTGATATCCGGATCATAAATAAAGGTAAGGTTGGGTGAAACCTGCTTAAGCTCTGCATCGGCACGTAAGATGGCGCGCGTGACTGGCCCCTCTGCCGGGCCGATATTGGCATGGACGAAGGCATCAGGCAGGGTGCGATCGAGGTAGCGCCAGAAACGTTTTATTCGAATATCGATTTCTTCTTGTGTTAGAATTTTAACATACGGCTGCAACAGCGTATCGAGATGGCCGAGAAAGACCGGCATGCCGGTGACGGAGGGAACATGGTGATAAAGGATTGTCAGCAGCGACAGCGCATCATCCAGATCCTGAGCGCCCTCCAGCTCCAGCCACGCCGAACCCTGTTTCAGGAACAGCGCATAGTCGGGCAACACGTAGCGCGGTTTGTAAGGCGCGTGGCCTTCAAACATATCGCAGATAAACCCCCCGGCCAGCGCCAGGCGCGCATCGTTATCCAGCGCGGGATAGGGCAGGTTGTTTTCCGCCTCCAGCGCCAGAAAATGGCGTTTTTGTTCGGGGCTTAACATCGGGCTTGTCACAATTTTCTGGCAACGTTGTTGCAGGGCGGCGGGTGTGGAGAGGGACATTGTCGCTTCCTTATTGTTCTGCATGGACAGAGGAAGAGTGTAAAAAGAGTCCCGCCTGCTGCCTTTGATCCTGCGCGGGTGCCTGACGCTTTAATCCGCAGTTGCAGCTTAATTATTTGAAGTTGATCGCATTACGGTAATGCAAATTTGTATGCATTTTTCATTAACTGTGATGAATGTCGAAGTGAGAATGCGGGTGAATGTTAGAATACTCACAGACCCGCAAGGTGAAATTTTACGGCTATACGCCCGGAGAATGTTATGACCGATTTAACCGCCAGCAGCCTGCGCGCACTGAAACTGATGGATCTGACCACCCTGAATGACGACGACACCAACGAAAAAGTGATCGCGCTGTGTCATCAGGCGAAAACCCCGGTGGGCACCACCGCGGCTGTCTGTATCTACCCGCGTTTCATTCCCATCGCGCGTAAGACCCTGAAAGAGCAGGGCACGCCGGAGGTGCGTATTGCCACGGTGACGAACTTCCCGCACGGCAACGACGACATCGAGATCGCGCTGGCCGAAACCCGCGCCGCCATTGCCTATGGCGCTGATGAAGTGGATGTGGTCTTCCCGTACCGCGCGCTGATTGCGGGTAACGAGCAGGTCGGTTTCGATCTGGTGAAAGCCTGTAAAGAGGCCTGCGCCGCGGCAAACGTACTGCTGAAAGTGATCATCGAAACCGGCGAACTGAAAGAAGAGGCGCTGATTCGCAAAGCGTCTGAAATCTCCATCAAAGCCGGGGCAGACTTCATTAAAACCTCCACCGGTAAAGTGCCGGTGAACGCCACTCCGGAAAGCGCACGCATCATGATGGAAGTGATCCGCGACATGGGCGTGGAAAAAACCGTGGGCTTCAAACCGGCGGGCGGCGTGCGTACCGCAGAAGATGCGCAGCAGTTCCTGGCGATTGCCGATGAGCTGTTCGGTGCCGACTGGGCCGATGCCCGTCACTACCGTTTTGGCGCATCCAGCCTGCTGGCGAGCCTGCTGAAAGCGCTGGGTCACGGCGACGGTAAGAGCGCAAGCAGCTACTAATAGCACTACTCGTTGTAAGCCGGATAAGGCGTAGCCGCCCTCCGGCGTTATTCCGCTTCGCCGGGTGGCGCTACGCTTACCCGGCCTACGGTTAGCCTTCGACTCACTTCCTCAGGGGGTTATTTTGTTTCTCGCACAAGAAATTATTCGTAAAAAACGTGATGGTCATGCTTTAAGCGACGAAGAGATCCGTTTCTTTATCAACGGCATTCGCGACAATACCATCTCTGAAGGGCAGATTGCCGCCCTGGCGATGACCATTTTCTTCCACGATATGGCGATGCCGGAGCGCGTGTCGCTGACCATGGCAATGCGGGATTCAGGAACCGTTCTGGACTGGAAAGGCCTTAACCTTAATGGCCCAATCGTGGACAAACACTCCACCGGCGGCGTGGGTGATGTCACCTCGCTGATGCTGGGGCCAATGGTCGCTGCCTGCGGCGGCTACATTCCTATGATTTCCGGGCGCGGCCTCGGTCATACCGGCGGCACGCTCGACAAACTGGAAGCCATTCCGGGCTTCGATATCTTCCCGGATGACAATCGCTTCCGCGACATTATTAAAGATGTGGGTGTGGCGATTATCGGCCAGACCAGCTCCCTTGCCCCGGCGGATAAGCGTTTTTACGCCACGCGTGACATTACCGCGACCGTCGATTCCATCCCGCTGATCACCGCCTCGATCCTCGCCAAGAAGCTGGCCGAAGGGCTGGATGCGCTGGTGATGGACGTCAAAGTGGGCAGCGGCGCCTTTATGCCGACTTACGAACTCTCAGCCCAGCTTGCCGAAGCGATTGTTGGCGTGGCTAACGGCGCTGGGGTGCGCACCACC
Source organism: Leclercia sp. LSNIH1 (assembly GCF_002902985.1). NCBI lineage: Bacteria > Pseudomonadati > Pseudomonadota > Gammaproteobacteria > Enterobacterales > Enterobacteriaceae > Leclercia > Leclercia sp. LSNIH1. The sequence continues at coordinate 1,625,293 of NZ_CP026167.1, forward strand.
GCGCTGCTTACCGATATGAACCAGGTGCTCGCCTCCAGCGCGGGTAACGCGGTCGAAGTCCGCGAAGCGGTGCAGTTCCTGACCGGTGAGTACCGTAACCCGCGTCTGTTTGACGTCACCATGGCGCTGTGCGTCGAGATGTTGATCTCCGGTAAGCTGGCGAAAGATGACGCCGACGCCCGCGCGAAGTTGCAGGCGGTGCTGGACAACGGCAAAGCGGCGGAGATCTTTGGCCGCATGGTGGCGGCGCAAAAAGGCCCGACCGACTTCGTGGAAAACTACGCCAAATACCTGCCTACCGCGATGCTCAGCAAAGCGGTCTATGCGGATACCGAAGGCTTTGTCTCGGCAATGGACACCCGCGCGCTGGGGATGGCGGTGGTGTCGATGGGCGGCGGTCGTCGTCAGGCTTCCGACAGCATTGATTACAGCGTCGGCTTCACCGATATGGCCCGTCTGGGCGACAGCGTTGACGGTCAACGTCCGCTGGCGGTGATCCATGCGAAGGATGAAAACAGCTGGCAGGAGGCGGCGAAAGCGGTGAAAGCGGCCATTACCCTGGCAGATAATGCCCCAGAAAGCTCGCCTTCGGTCTATCGTCGTATTACCGAATAGCGGTATACTGATCTGATCGCTTTTTTATGAAGCACTGAGTACGGAGAACATATGAAACGTGCATTTATTATGGTGCTGGACTCTTTCGGCATCGGCGCTACAGAAGATGCAGATCGCTTTGGTGACAACGGTGCAGACACCATGGGTCACATTGCTGAAGCCTGTGCAAAAGGCGAAGCGAACAACGGTCGTCAGGGCCCTCTGAATCTGCCAAACCTGACCCGCCTGGGTCTGGTTAAGGCCCACGAAGGTTCTACCGGCAACGTTGCCGCCGGTATGGACGCTAACGCGGAAGTGGTGGGCGCGTACGCCTGGGCGCACGAGCTCTCTTCCGGGAAAGACACCCCGTCAGGTCACTGGGAAATCGCCGGTGTGCCGGTTCTGTTTGACTGGGGCTATTTCTCCGATCACGAAAACAGCTTCCCGCAGGAGCTGCTCGATAAGCTGGTTGAGCGTGCGAACCTGCCGGGTTACCTCGGCAACTGCCACTCTTCCGGTACCGTCATTCTGGATCAGCTCGGCGAAGAGCACATGAAAACCGGGAAGCCGATTTTCTACACCTCCGCTGACTCTGTGTTCCAGATTGCCTGCCACGAAGAGACCTTTGGTCTGGATCGCCTGTACGAGCTGTGCGAAATCGCCCGTGAAGAGCTGACCGAAGGCGGCTACAACATTGGCCGCGTGATCGCGCGTCCGTTTGTGGGTGACAAGCCGGGCAACTTCCAGCGTACCGGTAACCGTCACGACCTGGCCGTTGAACCGCCAGCGCCGACCGTGCTGCAGAAACTGGTTGATGAGAAAGGGGGCCAGGTGGTCTCTGTCGGTAAAATCGCCGATATCTACGCTAACTGCGGCATCACCAAAAAAGTGAAAGCCACCGGTCTGGATGCGCTGTTCGACGCCACCGTCAAAGAGATGAAAGAGGCGGGTGATAACACCATCGTCTTTACCAACTTCGTGGACTTCGACTCCTCCTGGGGCCACCGTCGCGACGTTGCGGGTTATGCTGCCGGTCTGGAGCTGTTCGACCGCCGTCTGCCGGAGCTGATGGAGCTGGTGGGTGAAGATGACATTCTGATCCTGACCGCCGACCACGGCTGCGACCCAACCTGGACCGGTACCGACCACACCCGCGAGCACATTCCGGTGCTGGTCTACGGTCCGAAAGTGAAACCAGGCTCTCTGGGCCATCGTGAAACTTTCGCGGATATCGGCCAGACGATTGCAAAATACTTTGGTACGTCTGACATGGAATATGGCAAAGCCATGTTCTGATGACGCTGCCCGGCGGCGCGTGGCTTGCCGGGCCTACGTTTTTTGTAGGCCGGGTAAGGCGCAGCCGCCGCCCGGCAAAACAACATACTAATAAGGGAACTGAAGATGGCAACTCCTCACATTAATGCAGAGATGGGTGATTTCGCTGACGTCGTATTGATGCCGGGCGACCCGCTGCGCGCGAAGCACATCGCCGAAACCTTCCTCGAAGATGTGCGTGAAGTGAACAACGTTCGCGGCATGCTGGGCTTCACCGGTACCTACAAAGGCCGCAAAATTTCCGTTATGGGTCACGGCATGGGTATCCCATCCTGCTCCATCTACACCAAAGAGCTGATCACCGATTTCGGCGTGAAGAAAATCATCCGCGTCGGCTCCTGTGGTGCCGTGCGAATGGACGTTAAGCTGCGTGACATCGTGATCGGCATGGGCGCCTGCACCGACTCCAAAGTTAACCGCATGCGTTTCAAAGATCATGACTTCGCGGCGATTGCCGACTTTGATATGGTGCGTAACGCCGTTGACGCCGCCAAAGCGCTGGGCGTGGACGCGCGCGTGGGTAACATCTTCTCTGCGGACCTCTTCTACGCGCCAGACGGCGGCGAGATGTTCGACGTGATGGAGAAATATGGCATCCTGGGCGTGGAGATGGAAGCGGCGGGTATCTACGGTGTGGCGGCTGAGTTCGGTGCGAAAGCCCTGACCATCTGCACCGTGTCTGACCACATCCGTACTCACGAGCAGACCACTGCCGCTGAGCGTCAGACCACCTTCAACGACATGATCAAGATCGCGCTGGAATCCGTCCTGCTGGGCGATAAAGAGTAAGATTTACTGCGGGGGCGTTCTGCCCCCGTTTTTTTATCTATTCACCTTTCACATCCAACCTCCGCATTTTTCTTTACATTTCATCTGAATATGCTATGAAATTTATTCAAGTATCTATTCATGAAACCATTCACTGATGACAGCGATTAATGATCTGCTGCTACAGGGCCCGCGTGGAGCGCCTGAGCTTCGCCAGCATCTGGGCATCAGCCAGGCGACATTTTCGCGTCTGGTGGCTACCCAGCAACAGGTGATCCAGTTTGGAAAAGCGCGCGCCACGCGCTACGCCCTGCTGCGCCCTGTGCGGGGCATCAGCGTATTTCCTTTCTGGCAAGTGAATGCTGAGGGTCGGGCCATCAAAGGCGGGGAGATTTACCCCACCTGGCCGCAGGGAAGCTGCCTTGTGCTACAGGCTGATGGGCAATGGCAATGGTTTGATAGTCTTCCCTGGTATCTGACCGACCTTCGCCCTCAGGGTTTTTTAGGACGGGCGTGGGGCCGCCGCCTGGCACAGCAATTCTCGCTGCCGGAAGATATTCGTCTCTGGCAGGAAAGCGATGTGCTTTATGCCCTTAGCCAGTTTTCTGGTGAGCATTCCGGCGGTTGGCTGGTGGGTGAGAAGAACTACCAACGTTGGCTCTGTGCAACCCCTCCGCAGCCCATTACCGACTTTCAAAAAAACCGGGTCTATGCGCAGCTATCCCGGGAGGCGCTGGCAGGGGAGATCGTAGGTTCTTCTGCGGGTGGGGAACAACCCAAGTTCTCCTGCTTTGTCCAAACGGCAACGGGTGACGAGCATATGCTGGTCAAGTTTACTGCGCCACAAAGTAGCGCAGTCTCTGTACGATGGGGCGATCTGCTGTTTGCCGAGGCTATCGCGCACAGCACGCTTACCCGGGCAGGGCTCGCGGCAAGCGATGCCATCGCGCTACAAGGGGAAAGCGGCCAGGTTTTTCTTGAGGCTAAACGCTTTGACTGCGAAGGCGTCACGGGCAGACGCGCCATCCTCTCCCTTGAGGCGGTACAAAGTGAATTTGTCACCGCGAGCGGAGCATGGCCGCACACGGTTGAGAAGCTCGTGCAGGCTGGCATCGTAGAGGCAACCGCTGCGGGACAGGTCGAAAAGATATGGGCGTTTGGGCGCCTTATCGCTAACAGCGATATGCACGCGGGGAACCTCTCTTTTTACTATTCCGCGTTCCCGTTATCCCTTGCCCCGGTTTATGACATGTTGCCCATGGCGTTTGCGCCTTCCAGCGCGGGTATGATGCGGGAAGAAGCGTGCGAGTTGCGTTTCGATAGCACAATATCGCGTCAGGCATGGGAATTTGCCCTGCCACTGGCGGCACAATTCTGGCAGCAGGTGATGGATGAAAAGCGGATAAGTGAAAATTTCCGCACGATCGCCGCGGGGATGAAAACGCGGTTAAGCGATATTGCGGTAATGGTCCAGAGAATGGCGTGAATGTTCTGCCGGGTGGCGGCTTCGCCTTACCCGGCCTACGGTTACAGGCCCGCGCAAGCGGGCTTTTTTATTACCGTACCGCCCGTGCAATCCAGGCTGACAGCTCCCGCAGCTCTTTTTCCTGTTCCGGGAAATCGCCGATCAGGGCATCGCACTCTTGTTGCAGCCTATCCGCACGGTACAAACAGCCCTGCAGACGCGCCGCCAGCGCCTCTAGCGGCGCCGGGTTCAGGCTGTCGGTAAAGACCTGGGTACGCGAGATATGGCCCTTCTCGACGTCGAAGTGCAGCTCCACGCCGCCCCACGTAAAGCGCTCATCCAGCAGGTGCGAGAAGGCAGGCGCCTGACCGAAGTTCCACTCCCAGCTGCTCTGGCGGGCAAAGGTTTCGGCAAAGTTCGGCAGATCCGGCGTCTTGTCAGGTGAAATGAGTTCGGCTTCAACCCGCTCGCCGTAATGGGCAAAAAACGCCTCGCGGATAGCATCGCAGATCCGCTCATGGGTGATGCCCGGCAGCAGATCCACCAGATTGGCAACCCGCCCGCGCACGGAGGTAATGCCCTTGGCCTGCAACTTTTTCTGGTCGGGATTGAGGTAGTTCGCCAGGCGGCTGAGATCGGCATTTAATAACAGGGTGCCGTGATGGAAACCCCGGTCCATCGTTTCGCGATAGGCCGAGCCGGAGACCTTCCGGTCACCTTCATCTGTTTTTACCACCAGGTCGTTGCGCCCGGAGGCTTCCGCCGTGGCCCCCAGCGCCTGCAGCGCGTTCAGTACGATGCTGGTGGAGATGGTTTTGTCGTACTCCGGCTTTCCGGCCATAAAGGTAAAGCAGGTGTTGCCGAGGTCGTGGAATACCGCGCCGCCGCCGCTGCTGCGACGGGCCAGGCGCACGTTGTCCTCTTCCATGCGTCGTGTGTTGCACTCTTTCCACGGGTTTTGCGCCCGGCCAATGACCACCGTGTCGGCGTTGCGCCACAGGAACAGCACCCGCTGCGTGGCGGGCATCTGGCGGAAGATGCACTCTTCTACCGCAAGGTTAAACCAGGGATCGTATGAATCTGAGATAAGCAGACGCAATGTAGACATGCAGATTTCCTTTCCTGAAACGGTTATCGACTCAATCACTCGCTTTTCTTTTCGCTCTCTTCCTCTTCAGGCACCGATTTACTGGCGGTGAGCAGGAATGGCGACTGCTGCCAGCGGGTGCGTTTGCCCTGCAGCAGCGTGCGGGTCAGCACCACGCCGATCGCCAGCGACAACAGCAGCATCAGGCGCAGAATATTGGTGGTGTTATCCACCTGCTTGGCCTCGGTGGCCAGGGTATGGGTGTCGAGCGTCAGACGCAGATAGCCGAGCGGGCCGTTTTTACCCTGAATCGGCTCCACCAGCTGCTGGTTAAAGTAGCCGCCCGCTTTTTTACCATCCAGCGCCAGCCTGTCGCGCACGTCGACATGCTCGCCGGAGCGGGCAATGAGGGCTCCTTCTTCATCGTAAACGCTGGCATCCAGGATGCGGCTCTCTTCCGTCAGAAGATGCAGCACCTGGGTGATGCGCTTTTCATCCGGCGTTTCGGTGCGCATCAGCGGGGCGATGTTGAGCGACACCTGACGCGCAAGGGTGTGCGCCAGCTCTTCAAGCTGCGGATTACGCTGCCGTTGATGATTCTGGCTGAACCACGATGCGCCCTGCATCAGCGCCACTAACAGGGCGAGACAGGAGAGGACAATCACGGCACGATGAAGCCGGAATTTCAGTTTTGCACGAGCCATATTCCACCTGCTGAAAATTTTCGGGGTTAATGTTGCCAGAAGTGATGGTTACAAGGTAGCCTCATGCGTTATTTTCCCTCCCCTGGATGATTCCCGGCGCGAACGATTTTACAGGAGCTTTAATGCCAAACATTACCTGGTGCGACCTGCCCAATGATCTCTCTCTCTGGCCAGGATTGCCGCTCTCATTAAGTGGTGATGAGGTAATGCCACTGGATTACCATGCTGGTCGTAGCGGCTGGCTGCTGTATGGACGCGGCCTGGATAAACAGCAGTTAACGACGTATCAGCGCAAGCTGGGCGCGGCAATGGTGATCGTGGCAGCCTGGTGTGTGGAAGATTATCAGGTGATTCGTCTGGCCGGTTCTCTGACCCAGCGTGCCACCCGTCTGGCGCATGATGCGGGTCTCGATGTCGCGCCGCTGGGTAAAATCCCACATCTGAAAACGCCGGGCTTGCTGGTGATGGACATGGATTCAACCGCCATCCAGATCGAGTGCATCGACGAAATTGCTAAACTGGCGGGTACTGGCGAGATGGTGGCCGAAGTGACCGAACGGGCCATGCGCGGCGAACTGGACTTCACCGCCAGCCTGAAACAGCGCGTGGCGACCCTGAAAGATGCCGACGCAAATATCCTGATGCAGGTCCGGGAAAAGCTCCCCCTGATGCCGGGGCTGGTGCAGCTGGTGCTGAAGCTGGAAACCCTGGGCTGGAAAGTGGCCATCGCGTCGGGCGGGTTCACCTTCTTTGCCGAGTATCTGCGTGACAAGCTGCGCCTGGACGCGGTGGTCGCCAACGAGCTTGAGATCCGCGACGGCAAACTGACCGGAAACGTGGTTGGCGATATCGTTGATGCCCAGTTCAAGGCCAACACCCTGACGCGTCTGGCGGAAAAATATGAGATCCCGGTTGCCCAGACGGTGGCCATTGGCGACGGCGCGAACGATCTGCCGATGATTAAAGTGGCCGGGCTTGGCATCGCCTACCATGCCAAACCGACCGTGAACGAAAAGACGGAAGTCACTATCCGTCATGCTGACCTGATGGGGGTGTTCTGCATTCTCTCTGGCAGCGTAAACCAGAAATAAAGAGGTAAAACGTGGCGAAAGCTCCAAAACGCGCATTTGTCTGTAATGAATGTGGTGCGGATTATCCGCGCTGGCAGGGGCAGTGCAGCGCCTGTCATGCCTGGAACACCATCACCGAAGTGCGCGGAGTTGCCGCTTCACCCACCGTTGCCCGTAACGAGCGTCTGAGCGGTTATGCGGGCAACGCAGGTGTATCGAAAGTCCAGAAGCTCTCAGACATCAGCCTTGAAGCCCTGCCGCGCTTCTCAACCGGTTTTAAAGAGTTTGACCGGGTGCTGGGCGGCGGCGTGGTGCCGGGCAGCGCCATTCTGATTGGCGGAAACCCGGGCGCCGGGAAATCGACCCTGCTGCTGCAAACCCTCTGCAAGCTCGCGGCGCAGATGAAAACACTCTACGTCACCGGGGAGGAGTCGCTGCAGCAGGTGGCGATGCGTGCCCACCGGCTGGGGCTGCCCACCAGCGAGCTGAATATGCTCTCCGAAACCAGCATCGAGCAGATCTGCATGATTGCTGAAGAAGAGCAGCCGAAGCTGATGGTGATCGACTCCATTCAGGTGATGCACATGGCCGATATCCAGTCGTCGCCGGGGAGCGTCGCCCAGGTGCGCGAAACTGCCGCCTACCTGACGCGCTTTGCGAAAACGCGCGGCGTGGCGATCATCATGGTCGGCCACGTCACCAAAGATGGCGCCCTGGCGGGGCCGAAAGTGCTGGAGCACTGTATCGACTGCTCCGTGATGCTGGATGGCGATGCCGATACCCGTTTACGTACCCTGCGCAGCCATAAGAACCGCTTTGGCGCGGTGAATGAGCTGGGCGTCTTTGCCATGACCGAGCAGGGGCTGCGTGAAGTGAGCAACCCGTCCGCCATCTTCCTGAGCCGCGGCGACGAAGTCACCTCCGGCAGCTCGGTAATGGTGGTCTGGGAAGGGACGCGCCCGCTGCTGGTGGAGATCCAGGCTCTGGTCGATCACTCGATGATGGGCAATCCCCGTCGCGTGGCGGTGGGGCTGGAGCAAAACCGTCTGGCAATTTTGCTGGCGGTGCTGCACCGTCACGGCGGCCTGCAGATGGCGGATCAGGATGTGTTTGTCAACGTGGTCGGCGGCGTGAAGGTCACCGAAACCAGTGCCGACCTGGCGCTGCTGCTGGCGATGGTCTCCAGCCTGCGCGACCGTCCGTTGCCGCAGGATCTGGTGGTCTTTGGCGAGGTCGGTCTGGCTGGCGAAATCCGCCCGGTACCGAGTGGTCAGGAGCGCATCTCCGAGGCGGCAAAACATGGCTTCCGCCGGGCGATTGTCCCCGCCGCCAACGTGCCGAAAAAGGTGCCGGAAGGGATGAAGGTCTTTGGCGTGAAAAAACTTGCTGATGCGTTAAATGTCTTTGACGACTTATAATTATCTGATCGATGTTGCAGGAGGCACCATAATTTATGTCGTCATTTGACTATATCAAGACCGCGATCCGCCAGAAAGGCTGCACCTTGCAGCAGGTGGCGGAAGCCAGCGGTATGACCAAGGGCTATTTAAGCCAGCTGCTGAATGCCAAAATCAAAAGCCCCAGCGCGCAGAAGCTGGAAGCGCTGCACCGCTTTCTGGGGCTTGAGTTTCCACGTATGCAGAAGAACATCGGCGTGGTGTTCGGCAAGTTTTATCCGCTGCATACCGGACATATCTACCTCATCCAGCGCGCCTGTAGCCAGGTGGACGAGCTGCACATCATCATGGGCTACGACGACAAGCGCGACCGCGAGCTGTTTGAAGCGAGCGCCATGTCCCAGCAGCCCACCGTCCCGGACCGCCTGCGCTGGCTGCTTCAGACCTTCAAGTACCAGAAAAACATCCGCATTCATGCCTTTAACGAAGAGGGGATGGAGCCCTATCCCCACGGCTGGGATGTCTGGAGCAACGGTATAAAAGCCTTTATGGAAGAGAAAGGGATCCAGCCAAACTGGATCTACACCTCTGAAGAGTCTGACGCCTCGCAATATCCCGAACATCTGGGCACGGAAACGGTGCTGATCGACCCTAAACGTACCTTTATGAATATCAGTGGCGCCCAGATCCGCGAAAACCCGTTCCGCTACTGGGAATACATCCCGACGGAAGTGAAGCCGTTCTTCGTGCGCACCGTGGCGATCCTCGGTGGTGAGTCCAGCGGTAAGTCCACGCTGGTCAACAAGCTGGCGAACATCTTCAACACCACCAGCGCCTGGGAGTATGGCCGGGATTACGTCTTCTCGCACCTCGGCGGCGACGAGATGGCGCTGCAATATTCCGACTACGACAAGATTGCACTGGGGCACGCCCAGTACATTGATTTTGCGGTGAAATACGCCAATAAAGTGGCGTTTGTCGATACCGATTTCGTCACTACCCAGGCGTTCTGTAAAAAATATGAAGGGCGCGAGCACCCGTTTGTGCAGGCGCTGATCGACGAGTACCGCTTCGACTTAGTGATCCTGCTGGAGAACAACACCCCCTGGGTGGCGGACGGGATGCGCAGCCTGGGCAGCTCGGTGGACAGGAGAGAGTTCCAGACCATGCTGGTGGAGATGCTTGAAGCGAATAATATCGACTTTGTGCATGTGGAAGAGGCGGACTATGACAACCGATTCCTGCGCTGCGTGGAGCTGGTGAAAGAGATGATGGGCGAGAAGGGGTAAGCCCTCTGCCGCTCTGCTTGCCGGGACTACGTTTTTGTAGGCCGGGTAAGGCGAAGCCGCCACCCGGCACACATAAAAACGGCAACCCGTGGGTTGCCGTTTTGCCTTTACTTGGCGATACGCTTGTACTTGATACGCTTTGGCTCCAGCGCGTCAGCGCCCAGCGTGCGTTTCTTGTACTCTTCGTATTCGGTGAAGTTACCTTCGAAGAACTCCACTTTACCCTCATCCTGATAATCCAGAATGTGGGTTGCGATACGGTCGAGGAACCAACGGTCGTGGGAGATCACCATGGCGCAGCCCGGGAACTCCAGCAGGGCGTTTTCCAGCGCGCGCAGGGTTTCGATGTCGAGGTCGTTGGTCGGTTCATCGAGCAGCAGCATGTTACCGCCAACCTGCAGCAGTTTTGCCAGATGCAGACGACCACGCTCACCGCCGGACAGCTCGCCCACGCGTTTACCCTGATCAACCCCTTTAAAGTTAAAGCGGCCCACATAGGCGCGGCTTGGCATTTCGGTGTTGCCGATACGCATGATATCCAGGCCGCCCGAAACTTCTTCCCAGACGGTTTTGCTGTTATCCATTGCGTCGCGGAACTGATCCACGGAGGCCAGCTTCACGGTTTCGCCGAGGGTGATGGTGCCGCTGTCAGGCTGTTCCTGACCGGACATCATGCGGAACAGGGTCGATTTACCCGCGCCGTTCGGACCGATGATGCCGACGATCGCGCCTTTCGGTACCGAGAAGCTCAGATCGTCGATCAGCACGCGATCGCCGTAGGATTTACGCAGGTTGCTGACTTCAACCACTTTGTCACCCAGACGGGCTCCAGGTGGAATAAACAGTTCGTTGGTTTCGTTACGTTTCTGGTATTCGGTGTTGTTCAGCTCTTCGAAGCGCGCCAGACGGGCTTTGCCCTTAGACTGACGGCCTTTAGTGCCCTGACGAACCCACTCCAGCTCTTTCTCAATGGATTTGCGACGGGCCGCTTCCTGAGAGGCTTCCTGCGCCAGACGCTGGTCTTTCTGCTCCAGCCAGGAGGAGTAGTTACCTTCCCACGGAATACCTTCCCCGCGGTCCAGCTCCAGGATCCAGCCGGCAACGTTATCAAGGAAGTAACGGTCGTGGGTGATCGCCACCACGGTGCCTTCGAAGTCGTGCAGGAAGCGTTCCAGCCACGCCACAGATTCCGCATCCAGGTGGTTGGTGGGTTCGTCGAGCAGCAGCATGTCTGGCTTTTCCAGCAGCAGACGGCACAGCGCCACGCGGCGGCGCTCACCACCGGAGAGGTTGGCGATTTTTGCATCCCAGTCTGGCAGGCGCAGGGCATCGGCCGCACGCTCCAGCTGCACGTTCAGGTTATGACCGTCGTGTGCCTGGATGATCTCTTCATATTTACCCTGCTGGGCCGCGAGCTTATCGAAGTCTGCATCCGGCTCTGCGTACTTCGCGTACACCTCGTCCAGACCTTTCAGCGCGTTAACCACTTCGGAAACGGCTTCTTCAACAGATTCACGAACGGTGTGCTCCGGGTTCAGCTGCGGTTCCTGGGGCAGGTAACCGATTTTGAGGCCAGGCTGCGGACGGGCTTCACCTTCGATCTCTGTATCGATGCCCGCCATGATGCGCAGCAAGGTGGACTTACCGGCACCGTTGAGACCCAGCACACCAATTTTTGCGCCCGGGAAGAAGCTCAGCGAGATATTTTTAAGAATATGACGTTTCGGCGGTACCACTTTGCCGACACGATGCATGGTATAAACGAATTGAGCCACGTTGGACTTCGCCTCTTTTATCGTGATGAGAATAGTGGCGAAGTGTAGCCTTTTTCCCCGCCTAATCCCAGCCATCGACGGCAGGAGTGTTAAAACGCGCAAGAAAGGTAAAAATGTGTCGGTAACGTGGCGCGTTGCGGGATGCCTGGTTAGCATAAGTTAATTACGTTTTTGCGCGGCACGATGCTGCATTTAATGACGATTAACAGAGGATGAGCGTGTGGTAAAAGCCAAACAAGTGGGCTGGCGACTGTTGGCTGCCAGCGTCTGCGTGCTGACCATTAGCAGCGCGGCGCGAGCCGATTCACTGGATGAACAACGTAACCGCTATGCCCAGATCAAACAGGCATGGGATCAGCGACAGATGGAGACGGTGCAGGCCCTGATGCCGACGTTGAAAGATTACCCGCTCTACCCCTATCTGGAATACCGCCAGCTCACCGACGATCTGATGAACCAGCCGACGATCACCGTCCAAAACTTTATCCAGGCCAACCCGACGCTGCCTCCGGCGCGTACCCTACAGTCGCGCTTTGTCAACGAGCTGGCCCGCCGTGAAGACTGGCGCGGCCTGCTGGCCTTTAGCCCTGAAAAACCCGGTACCACCGAAGCGCAGTGTAACTACTACTACGCGAAGTGGGCGACAGGCCAGCAGGAAGAGGCCTGGAACGGCGCCAAAGCGCTATGGCTCACCGGTAAAAGCCAGCCCAACGCCTGCGACTCGCTGTTCGGCGCCTGGCGCGCCTCCGGCAAGCAGGATCCTTTAGCGTATCTGGAGCGCATCCGTCTGGCGATGAAAGCGGGCAACACCCGTCTGGTGACCGCGCTCGCCGGACAGATGCCGCCGGAGTATCAGACCATCTCCAGCGCGCTGATCCAGCTGGCGAACGATCCGAAGACGGTGATGGACTTTGCCCGCACCACGGGCGCCACCGATTTTACCCGCCAGATGGCGGCAGTGGCGTTCACCAGCGTGGCGCGGGACGACGTGGAAAACGCCCGGTTGATGATCCCATCCCTTGCCCAGGCGCAGCAGCTCAATGAGGATCAGACCCAGGAGCTGCGCGATATCGTGGCGTGGCGACTGATGGGCAGCGATGTCACCGATGAACAGGCGCGCTGGCGCGATGACGCCATCATGCGTTCCCAGTCCACCTCGCTGGTGGAGCGCCGCGTGCGCATGGCGCTGGGCAACGGCGATCGCCGCGGCCTGAATACCTGGCTGGCGCGCTTGCCGATGGAGGCGAAAGAGAAGGATGAATGGCGCTACTGGCAGGCGGATCTTCTGCTGGAGCGGGGGCGTGAGGAGGAGGCGAAATCCATTCTGCACAGCCTGATGCAGCAGCGCGGTTTCTATCCGATGGTCGCGGCCCAGCGACTCGGCGAGGAGTACACCTTAAAGATTGATAAAGCGCCGTCCGGCGTCAACGCGGCTCTGGTAAATGGGCCGGAGATGGCGCGGGTGCGCGAGCTGATGTACTGGAATCTGGACAACACCGCCCGCAGCGAATGGGCGAACCTGGTCACCAGCCGCACCGTCGACGAAAAAGCGCAGCTGGCGCGCTATGCCTTTGATAATCACTGGTGGGATCTCAGCGTCCAGGCGACGATCGCCGGTAAGCTGTGGGATCATCTTGAGGAGCGTTTCCCGCTGGCCTATAAGGATCTGTTCGAACGCTATACCCGCGGCAAAACTATCCCGCAGAGCTATGCGATGGCGATTGCCCGTCAGGAGAGCGCCTGGAACCCGAAAGTGCGCTCGCCGGTGGGGGCCAGCGGTCTGATGCAGGTGATGCCCGCCACCGCCGCCCATACGGTGAAGAAGTTTAGTATCCCGGGTTACACCAGCCCGTCGCAGCTGCTGGATCCGGAGACCAATATCAATATTGGCACCACCTATCTGCAGAGCGTCTACGATCAGTTCGGCGATAACCGTATCTTCGCCTCGGCGGCCTATAACGCCGGTCCGGGCCGCGTGCGCACCTGGCTTGGCAACAGTGCCGGCCGCATTGACGCGGTGGCGTTTGTCGAGAGCATTCCGTTCTCAGAAACCCGCGGCTATGTGAAGAACGTCCTGGCGTATGATGCTTACTATCGCTACTTCATGGGAGAGAAAGATACCCTGATGAGCGACAGTGAGTGGCAGCGACGTTACTGATCGGTGGGGTTATGTTATGCTTGTACTCGTTTAAGAGTACGAAAGGCGGCATAACATGACCCAGCATTCCCCTTATTCATCGGCGATGGCCGAGCAACGTCATCAGGAGTGGCTTCGTTTTGTGGAGCTGCTTCGTCAGTCTTATGAACAGGATCTGCATCTGCCGCTGCTGCAGCTGATGCTGACCCCCGACGAGCGCGAGGCGCTGGGCACCCGGGTGCGGATCATCGAGGAGCTGCTGCGCGGTGAGATGAGCCAGCGCGAGCTGAAAAGCGAGCTGGGGGCGGGGATCGCCACCATCACCCGCGGATCGAACAGCCTGAAATCGGCGCCGGTTGAATTGCGCCAGTGGCTGGAGCAGGTGCTGCTGAAAAACGCCTGATGGCGCTGCGCTTATCAGGCCTACACAAGAGGTGTGTACCGTAGGCCGGATAAGGCGTAATTACCTGTATATCGCGTTATGAAACGGACTTAACGCCAGGATCACCGCCTGATGGTAAACGCTTGAGCGCGTCAGCGCCCCGGCGGTAAAGACCCCAATCGCCCCCTCTTTGCGCCCAATCTCATCAATGCCGGTGTATTTCGACATCACCGGCCCAAGGGCTTCCCCTTCGCGCACTTTATCCAGGATGATCTCCGGAAGGGGCAGGGTAGCGGAACGGGCTTCGCCGCGCTGCTCCCGGCTCTCGATAACCACCCAGCTAAAAGTTGCGCCTTCGTCAATGCCCGCTTCAATCGCCACCCAAAAGTCCGCATCTGGACAGGCGGCCTTCGCATTGGCTACGCGGTTCCGTGCGCCAGCGCGGGTTTCTTCGCTGCCGATTGGCTGTTCCGGGACGCCGCTCTCGACGTTGAGGGATTCAATATGGCAGGATCCTTCGCCGAAGATCTCGTCAAATGCCCTTAGAATTGCCTGAATTTTGGCAGGATTAGTGGTAGCAGAGACAACCTGGTGCATAATTAAGCCTAACTCTAAAAATATCATCGCAGTATAACGGAAAAAAAGCATGTTACAGGTATACCTTGTTCGCCACGGTGAAACGCAGTGGAACGCCGAGCGACGTATTCAAGGCCAGTCAGACAGTCCACTCACTGCCAAGGGCGAACATCAGGCCTGGCAGGTTGGCGAACGTGCCAAAACATTGGGCATCACCCACATCATCGCCAGCGATTTAGGTCGCACGCGACGCACAGCGGAGATTATCGCGCAGGCCTGCGGCTGCGATGTCACCGTGGATGCCCGCCTGCGTGAGCTGGATATGGGCGTGCTGGAACAGCGTCTTATCGATACCCTGACGGAAGAAGAAGAGTCCTGGCGTCGTACGCTGGTCAACGGCAGCGAAGATGGCCGAATTCCACAAGGCGAATCCATGCTGGAGCTGAGCGAGCGGATGCATGCGGCGCTGGCAGCCTGTCTGGATCTTCCCGAGGGCAGTCGGCCATTGCTGGTGAGTCACGGGATGGCGTTGGGTTGTCTGGTCAGCACCATCCTTGGGCTTCCGGCCTGGGCTGAACGCCGCCTGCGTCTGCGTAACTGCTCGCTTTCCCGCATCGACTATCAGCAAAGTCCGTGGCTGGCTTCAGGCTGGATTGTGGAGATGGCAGGGGATATCTCGCATCTCGATGCCCCTGCGTTAGATGAGCTACAGCGTTAACGGCGGATAGGAATCAGGTATTCGCAGCGCAGGTCGATTGGGCGTTCTTCCGGTCTCACATCCGTTGACGGATAGTAACGCTCAATATCCTGCCCCTTTCTGCGGTTCAGGTTCAGCATCGGCATACAGGTGCCGTACACCGTCATGATAAAGTCCTGCACGCCGGTACCCAGCCCTTCATAGGTGAACATCACATATTCGCCGCCTTCCAGCACGACCGGTTTCGACCCCTGAATATAGCCATTGGCCATTTCCGGCGTTAATGCGGTGGTATAGAACACTTCCTGCTCGTCATCTTTTTCCAGGCTTGGACGCGTCTCGTTCAGGCCATACAGCAGCGGCGGAATGGCCGGCGCATGGCTGAGGAAATCACGCCAGAACTGAACCCGCATCTGATGACGGAATTCGGAGATCTGTTCCAGCGAGCAGGAGTAGCTTTGCGTCGTGCCGACCAGATGCGTCTCTGGCAGAGTGACGAACTCATGCTGAGGCAGGGTGAACTCGCCAAGGCGCAGCGGCGGGCACATACCGAATGAACTCCAGTCCGGGGAGCGGCGGTAGAGCGCAGGGGTCAACGAGAACTGTTTTTTGAACGCGCGGGTAAAGGTCTGCTGTGAATCAAAGCGGTACTGTAAGGCGATATCCAGAATTGGACGCGCAGTCAGGCGAAGCGCCACGGCGGACTTGGAGAGGCGACGTGCGCGGATATAGGCGCCAATGGCATGACCGGTGACATCCTTAAACATCCGCTGTAAATGCCACTTAGAATATCCCGCTTTTGCCGACACATTATCGAGTGACAACGGCTGATCCAGATGGCCTTCCAGCCAGGTAAGAAGATCGCGAATAATTCCAGCCTGATCCATATACTATCCTCATCCTTTAAACAGCAGATACCCTGCTAACAGGTTAGCGGATAATAGCATTTTTTGATGTTTTAGCATTCAGTGTTTTTTTTGCGCTTAAATGCGATTTTCCTTGTTATCCAGGGAGATATTTTCTAATGCTGTGATCTTGCTGCTTTTTTTATATCATTGTTGAATAATTACGCGGTTCAATCTTCAAATATGGTAACAATATGAAATACAAGACATTGATCGTTATGACGCTGCTGTTATTAGTGGGGCGCGCCGTGCAGGCCGAGGAGATTGGCTCTGTCGATACCGTATTCAAAGTTTTCGGGCCGGACCATAAAATTGTTGTCGAAGCTTTTGACGATCCCGATGTAAAGAACGTGACCTGCTATATCAGCCGGGCAAAAACGGGCGGGATAAAAGGGGGCCTTGGGCTGGCGGAAGACACCTCCGACGCGGCGATCTCTTGTCAGCAGGTGGGGCCAGTTGAGCTGAGCGACAAGATCAAAAACGGTAAGGCACAGGGCGATGTAGTATTCCAGAAACGCACCTCGCTGGTGTTCAAAAAACTGCAGGTGGTGCGTTTCTATGATGCGAAACGTAACGCGCTGGCTTACCTGGCCTACTCGGATAAGGTCGTTGAAGGTTCACCTAAGAACGCGCTGAGCGCGGTGCCCATTATGCCGTGGCATTAATTCAGGGACACGCCATGCAGCAACCTGTGGTCTGGCTGGTTGAAGACGAAATCAGCATCGCCGATACGCTGATCTACATGCTCCAGCAGGAGGGATTTGCGGTAAAGGCCTTTGAACGTGGCCTTCCGGTGCTGGAGGAAGCGCGCCGACAAAGCCCGGCGCTCGCCATCCTGGACGTGGGGCTGCCGGATATCAGCGGTTTTGAGCTCTGCCGTCAGCTGCTGGCCCGGCATCCTTCGCTACCGGTGCTGTTCCTGACGGCCCGCAGCGATGAAGTGGACAAGCTGCTCGGTCTGGAGATTGGCGCAGATGATTACGTCGCCAAACCCTTCTCGCCCCGTGAGGTATGCGCCCGGGTGCGGACCATTTTACGGCGCATGCAAAAGTCCGCTGCGCCTTCAGAGATTGTCCGTATCGGCGAGTTTGAACTGAATGAACCTGCCGCCAGGATCAGCTGGTTTGGTGAGCCATTACCCCTGACACGCTACGAGTTCCTGCTGCTTAAAACGCTGCTGAACGCGCCGGGCCGCGTCTATTCCCGCCAGCAATTGATGGATAAAGTCTGGGGAGAGGAGGGCGACAGCTTCGATCGCACCGTGGATACCCATATTAAAACCCTGCGCGCCAAACTGCGGGCCGTGAATGACCAGCTTTCCCCTATCAGCACCCACCGCGGCATGGGTTATAGCCTGGGATTATATTAATGCGCATAGGCATGCGGCTGTTGCTGGGATACTTCCTGATTGTGGCCATCGCCGCGTGGTTTGTGCTGTCGATCTTTGTTCAGGAGATCAAGCCCGGCGTGCGCAGGGCAACCGAAGGCACGCTGATTGACACCGCGACGCTGCTGGCGGAAGTGGGGCGAGACGATCTGCTCGCAGGCAACCCGCAGGAGGGCAAGCTGGCGCAGGCCTTTTCCCGGCTCCACCAGCGCCCGTTTCGCGCCAATATTGGCGGCATTCATAAAGTGCGTAACGAATATCACGTCTACATGACCGATGCCCGCGGCCGGGTGGTATTTGATTCCACCGGCCTGGCCGTGGGGAAGGATTACGCGCGCTGGAATGACGTCTGGCTGACGCTGCGCGGGGAGTATGGCGCCCGCAGTACGCCGAGCGATCCGCAGGATCCGGAGAGTACGGTCATGTACGTTGCCGCGCCGGTGGTCGATCGGGGCAAGATTATAGGCGTATTGTCGGTAGGAAAGCCCAATAGCGCGATGGCGCCGGTGATCCAGCGCAGCGAGCGACGGATCCTGTGGGCCGGCGGCGCGCTGCTGGGGATTGCGTTGCTCATTGGTCTGGCGGTGGCCTGGTGGATCAACCGCTCGATTAACACCCTGTCGCGCTATGCCGACTCGGTGACCAATGATACCCCGCTGCCGTTGCCCGATCCGGGCAGCAGTGAACTGCGCAAACTGGCGCAGGCGCTGGAGAACATGCGTGTTCGTCTGGAGGGAAAAAATGATATCGAAAATTATGTGCATGCGCTCACCCACGAACTGAAAAGCCCGCTGGCCGCGATCCGCGGTGCGGCCGAGATCCTGGCAGAGCAGCCCCCGCCGCAGGTGGCGGCGCGGTTTATTGATAATATTCTGGCGCAAAACGCGCGCATGCAGTCGCTGGTTGAAAAACTTCTCGCTCAGGCCAGGCTGGAAAACAGGGTCGAGATCGTTCCGGTCAGTGTCAGCATTGATGAGCTGTTCACACGCCTTGCCGATGCGCGCGCGGCGACGCTCGCCTCCCGAAACATCACTCTGAACTGGCAAAGGAGCGGGTGCTGCGTGGAGGGCGATGCCGATCTGCTTGAGCAGGCGCTGGGCAATTTACTGGATAACGCTATCGACTTTACCCCGCCGGGTGGGGCGATCCAGCTTGCCGCTACGCAGGCGTTCAGGCAGGTCACCATCACCGTGACGGATAACGGAAGCGGCATCCCGGATTATGCGCAGGCGCGAATCTTTGAGCGCTTCTACTCCCTCCCGCGCGAGAACGGGTTGAAAAGTAGCGGGCTGGGGCTGGCCTTTGTGCTGGAGGTGGCGCGTCTGCATCAGGGGAGCATCGATCTGCGAAACCGGACTGACGGCGGCGTGACGGCCACCCTGATACTTCACCGTCCCTTCACATAACTTCAAACTGACCCCACATAGCCTGGTTAGGCTCTCCTCATCACAAAGGAGACCTGATATGAAATCCCCCCTGTTCTGGAAAGTCAGCACCCTGTTAGGGTGCATTCTGCTGTTACTCATCCCACTGATGCTGGTGGGCAATCTGATTTCGGAGCGTGAGAGCTATCGCAACGAGGTCGAAAACACCCTTCGCCAGAGTACCAGCGGCCCGCAGCAGCTGGTGGGCCCGCTGATCGCCATTCCGGTAACGGAGATCTATTACAAACAGGAAGAGGCGAAAAAGGTGGAGTATAAGAAGCGTTATATGCACTTCATTCTGCCGGAGACGCTACTGGTTGAGGGCAATCAGCACGTGCAAACGCGCAATATCGGCATCTATGACGGACAAATCTGGAATACCGATCTCAACATTAAGGCGCAGTTTACGACGGAAAAACTGGCGGAGTTGCAGGGTGAGACGATGACGCTCGGCAAGCCGTTTATCGTGGTCGGCGTCGGGGATGCGCGCGGGATAGGGGCAGTGAGCATCTCAAAAATCAATGGTGAGACGTTAAGCATCGAGCCTGGCGCCGGGGTGTACGGGGCGTTATCCGGCATTCACATCCCACTGACCGACAACGCGCTGGCGGCAAAAACCGTCTCGCTGGAGATGTCGCTCAATCTGGCCGGTACCGGCAGCTTTGCCGTGGTTCCAGTGGGACGTAACAGCGAAATGACCCTGAACAGTAACTGGCCGCACCCGAGCTTTATGGGCAATTACCTGCCGGTTAAGCACGAGATTAGCGCGTCTGGTTTCCAGGCAAACTGGAAAAGTAGCTGGTTTGCGAACAATCTTGCGGGCTGGTTCAACGACAACGAGATCCCTGAATGGAGTGCGATCCCGGCGTTTAGCGTCACGGTGGCGACCCCCGCGGATCAGTATCAGCTGACCGACCGCGCGATTAAGTACGCCATTTTACTGATTGCTTTGACGTTTATGGCCTTCTTCGTCTTTGAAACTTTAACCGGATTGCGGCTGCACCCGATGCAGTACCTGCTGGTGGGACTGGCGCTGGTGCTGTTCTATCTGGTGCTACTGGCGTTGTCTGAGCATGTGGGCTTTACACCCGCATGGATTATCGCCAGCCTGGTAGGGGCGCTAATGAACGGCGTCTATCTGCAGGCAGTGCTGAAAAGCTGGAAACGCAGTGGCCTGTTTGTGCTGGCGCTGCTGGGGCTGGACGTGGTGATGTGGTTCCTGCTGCGTTCAGAAGAGAGTGCGTTGCTGCTGGGCTCTGCG
The DNA here is from genome assembly GCF_002902985.1 of Leclercia sp. LSNIH1. NCBI lineage: Bacteria > Pseudomonadati > Pseudomonadota > Gammaproteobacteria > Enterobacterales > Enterobacteriaceae > Leclercia > Leclercia sp. LSNIH1. The sequence continues at coordinate 1,645,546 of NZ_CP026167.1, forward strand.
GTGCTGGTGCTGGCCCTGTTCGCGGTAATGTATCTCACGCGCCACTTTGACTGGTACTCGCTCTCCCAGCCGAAGCGCACGGCGCCATCCGGGTCATCGGATAAAGATACGATGCGGTTATGGAAATAAAAAAAACGGCGCCAGGGCGCCGTTTTTTATGACTTATGTGCAGAATTATTCCTGCAGGTCGCCGCAGAAACGATAGCCTTCACCATGAATGGTGGCGATAATTTCTGGTGTATCCGGCGTGGATTCGAAATGTTTACGAATACGGCGGATAGTCACGTCAACGGTACGGTCGTGTGGCTTCAGCTCACGGCCGGTCATTTTTTTCAGCAGTTCTGCACGGGACTGGATCTTGCCCGGGTTTTCGCAGAAGTGCAGCATGGCGCGGAATTCGCTGCGCGGCAGTTTGTACTGGTCGCCCTGCGGGCTCACCAGAGAACGGCTATTAATATCCAGTTCCCAGCCGTTGAATTTGTAGCTCTCTACGCTACGACGCTCTTCGCTGACCGTGCCCAGGTTCATGGTGCGGGACAGCAGATTGCGTGCACGAATGGTTAACTCGCGTGGGTTAAACGGTTTGGTGATATAGTCATCCGCGCCGATTTCCAGGCCAAGAATTTTATCAACTTCGTTGTCGCGGCCGGTCAGGAACATTAACGCAACGTTCGCCTGTTCACGCAGTTCACGTGCCAGCAGAAGGCCGTTTTTACCCGGCAGGTTGATGTCCATGATAACCAAGTTGATATCATTTTCAGAAAGGATCTGATGCATCTCTGCGCCATCGGTAGCTTCAAAGACATCGTAGCCTTCTGCTTCGAAAATGCTCTTTAACGTGTTGCGTGTTACCAACTCGTCTTCAACGATAAGAATGTGCGGGGTCTGCATGTTTGCTACCTAAATTGCCAACTAAATCGAAACAGGAAGTACAAAAGTCCCTGACCTGCCTGATACATGCCACAAATTAACATGACCGGCGTAACGTGACTAAAGTACGTAATTGCGTTCTTGATGCACTTTCCATCAACGTCAACAACATCATTAGCTTGGTCGTGGGTACTTTCCCTCTGGACCCGACAGTGTCAAAAACGGCTGTCATCCTAACCATTTTAACAGCAACATAACAGGCTAAGTGACACCAGACACCCAATAAAACTACGCTTCGTTGACATATATCAAGTTCAATTGTAGCACGTTAACAGTTTGATGAAATCATCGTAGCGGATCGCTAGCCTTTGTCACAAATTTTCAACAAACCAACTAGTTGCGACCGTTAATTAATAAACAAGGTGAATCCAATGTCAACATTGAACCTGAGAAATCATTATCATTATTAAACATAGGGATAAGTATTGTTCATTAACATTATCGCTTAAAGTTCATTCACGAAATAGTTTAGTATTTTTAATTTGTAGTGAAATGCTATTTCAGTGATTTCTGTTACGAATTTGTAAATTCGTGATGCGTAATATGATGATGTGTATCACATTTTTATCGGCTAACTGCCTAAAAAGAGAGCATAAATGCATTTGTCTATCGTACTGGTATCCCCAGCAAGAGCAGAAAATATCGGTGCCGCCGCACGGGCAATGAAGACCATGGGGTTTACCGATTTACGAATCGTTGCCAGCGACGCGCACAACGAACCTGCGGCGCGTTGGGTTGCCCATGGATCTGGAGATATCTTAGATAATTTAACGACTTACGAAACGCTGGCCGACGCGCTGCACGATATCTCTTATACCGTCGCTACCACCGCACGCAGCCGATCTAAGTTTCATTACTACGCCACGCCCGCTGAACTGGTGCCGTTACTGGCAGAAAAAAGCCAGTGGCTGCCCAACATGGCGCTGGTTTTTGGCCGGGAAGATTCCGGCCTGACGAACGAGGAACTGGCACTCGCAGACGTGCTGACCGGCGTGCCGATGGTGGCAGATTATCCGTCGCTAAATTTAGGTCAGGCCGTGATGGTGTACTGCTATCAATTAGCATCCTTGATGCAAAATCCTGCTCCACCTCCGGCTGAGGTGGATGAAAACCAGCTTTCTGCTCTGCGTGCGCGTACCGAACGCCTGCTGACCTCGCTGAATGTCGCCGACGATCAAAAAATGGCGGAGTGGCTACAGCAGCGGTTAGGTCTGTTAGGTCAGCGAGACACGGCAATGTTGCACCGATTACTGCACGATATCGAAAAAAAACTGGCAGAGTAAAATTCTGTCATACTTTTTTGTTATGGTTGAATGCGCCAAAAAGCGTACTGTGTACGGTCCGATCCGGACGGAAATAAAAACTCAGGCAGAGATACGTGAAAGGGCCGGAAAATGTGATCAAATTAGAAATTCGTTGACTTACCGGCACGTATGCTTTAACCAATAGGGTCAGACAGCACAGACAGATAATAATGACAGAGTACACAACATCCATGAAACGCATCAGCATCACCACCATTACCACCACCATCATCATTACCACAGGTAACGGTGCGGGCTGACGCGTACAGGAAAGAAAAGAAAAAAGCCCGCACCTGAACAGTGCGGGCTTTTTTTTCGGCTAAAGATCACGAGGTAACAACCATGCGAGTGTTGAAGTTCGGCGGTACATCAGTGGCAAATGCAGAACGATTTCTGCGTGTTGCCGACATCCTGGAGAGTAATGCCAGGCAGGGGCAGGTGGCGACGGTTCTCTCTGCCCCGGCTAAAATTACCAATCACCTGGTGGCGATGATTGAAAAAACCATCGGGGGTCAGGATGCACTGGTGAACATCAGCGACGCTGAGCAGATCTTTGCCAGCCTGCTGCAGGGCCTGGCGGATGCACAGCCTGGCTTTCCTCACGCCCAGCTGAAAGCCTTCGTTGAGCAAGAATTCGCTCAGATTAAACACGTTCTGCATGGTATCAGCCTGTTGGGGCAGTGCCCGGACAGCATCAACGCGGCGCTGATTTGCCGCGGTGAGAAACTCTCTATCGCCATTATGGCGGGTCTGCTGGAAGCCCGTGGTCATAACGTCACGGTGATCGATCCCGTCGAAAAACTGCTCGCTGTTGGCCATTACCTCGAATCAACTGTAGATATCGCCGAATCTACCCGTCGCATTGCGGCAGGCAAAATTCCTGCCGACCATATGATCCTGATGGCGGGCTTCACCGCCGGGAATGAAAAAGGGGAGCTGGTGGTGCTGGGCCGTAACGGCTCCGACTATTCCGCTGCCGTGCTGGCCGCCTGCCTGCGCGCCGACTGTTGTGAGATCTGGACTGACGTCGACGGCGTCTATACCTGCGACCCGCGCCAGGTGCCCGATGCCCGCCTGCTGAAGTCGATGTCTTATCAGGAGGCGATGGAGCTCTCCTACTTCGGGGCCAAAGTGCTTCACCCGCGTACTATCGCCCCTATCGCCCAGTTCCAGATCCCCTGCCTGATTAAAAACACCGGTAATCCACAGGCGCCAGGCACGCTGATTGGCGCCAGCAGCAATGAAGATGGCCTGCCGGTAAAAGGTATCTCCAACCTCAATAATATGGCGATGTTCAGCGTCTCCGGGCCAGGCATGAAAGGGATGGTTGGCATGGCGGCGCGCGTGTTTGCGGCCATGTCGCGCAACGGCATCTCGGTGGTGTTAATCACCCAGTCCTCTTCTGAATACAGCATCAGCTTCTGCGTCCCGCAGGTGGACTGCCTGCGCGCCCGCCGTGCGCTGGAAGAGGAGTTCTATCTTGAGCTGAAAGAGGAGCTGCTGGAGCCGATGGCGATTCAGGAGCATCTGGCGATCATCTCCGTGGTCGGTGACGGTATGCGCACCCTGCGTGGTATCTCCGCGAAGTTCTTTGCGGCGCTGGCGCGGGCGAACATCAATATTGTCGCCATTGCCCAGGGCTCATCGGAGCGCTCCATCTCCGTGGTAGTGAATAATGATGATGCGACCACCGGCGTGCGCGTCACCCACCAGATGCTGTTTAACACTGACCAGGTGATCGAGGTGTTCCTGATTGGCGTCGGCGGCGTCGGCGGTGCGTTACTGGAGCAGCTGAAGCGCCAGCAGGAGTGGCTGAAGAAAAAGCATATCGATCTGCGCGTCTGCGGCATCGCTAACTCAAAAGCCCTGCTGACTAACGTCCACGGACTGAATCTGGAGAACTGGCAGGCAGAGCTGGCGGAAGCGAAAGAGCCGTTTAACCTTGGCCGCCTGATCCGCCTGGTCAAAGAGTACCATCTGCTGAACCCGGTGATCGTCGACTGTACCTCCCACCAGGCGGTGGCCGATCAGTATGCCGACTTCCTGCGTGAAGGCTTCCACGTGGTGACGCCAAATAAAAAGGCCAATACCTCGTCGATGGATTACTACCATCAGATGCGCCACGCGGCGGCAAAATCCCGCCGTAAGTTCCTGTACGACACCAACGTCGGCGCCGGGCTGCCGGTTATCGAAAACCTGCAAAACCTGCTCAATGCCGGGGATGAACTGCAGCGTTTCTCCGGCATCCTGTCGGGCTCGCTCTCCTTTATCTTTGGCAAGCTGGACGAAGGCATGAGCCTGTCGGAAGCGACCAAAATGGCGCGTGAGCTGGGCTACACCGAGCCCGATCCGCGTGACGATCTCTCCGGCATGGATGTGGCGCGCAAGCTGCTCATCCTCGCCCGCGAAACGGGGCGTGAGCTGGAGCTGTCGGATATCGTCATCGAGCCGGTGCTGCCGGAGAGTTTTGACCACGCTGGCGATGTCGCCACCTTTATGGCGAATCTGCCGCAGCTGGATGACGCTTTCGCCTCCCGGGTGGCAAAAGCCCGTGATGAAGGCAAGGTATTGCGCTATGTTGGCAACATTGAAGAAGATGGCGTCTGCCGTGTCAAAGTGGCGGCGGTAGACGGTAACGATCCGCTCTTCAAAGTGAAAAACGGCGAAAACGCCCTCGCGTTTTACAGCCACTATTATCAGCCTCTGCCGTTGGTCCTGCGCGGCTATGGCGCGGGAAATGATGTGACGGCGGCGGGCGTATTTGCCGACCTGCTGCGTACCCTGTCATGGAAGTTAGGAGTTTAATATGGTCAAAGTTTATGCCCCGGCTTCCAGCGCCAATATGAGCGTCGGGTTTGATGTGCTGGGTGCGGCGGTGACGCCAGTGAATGGCGCATTGCTGGGTGATACGGTTACGGTAGAAGCGGCGGATAGCTTCAGTCTGAACAACGTCGGGCGTTTCGCCAGCAAGCTGCCGAGCGAACCGCGCGAAAATATTGTCTATCAGTGCTGGGAGCGTTTTTGTCAGGAGATCGGTAAAAACGTCCCGGTCGCCATGACGCTGGAAAAAAGCATGCCGATTGGCTCCGGGCTGGGTTCCAGCGCCTGTTCCGTCGTCGCTGCGCTGGTGGCGATGAACGAACATTGCGGCAAGCCGCTGAATAACACCCGCCTGCTGGCCCTGATGGGCGAGCTGGAAGGGCGCATCTCCGGCAGCATTCATTATGATAATGTCGCCCCCTGTTTCCTGGGCGGCATGCAGTTGATGATCGAAGAGAACGGCATTATCAGCCAGCAGGTGCCAGGCTTTGATGAGTGGCTATGGGTGCTGGCCTATCCGGGCATCAAAGTGTCGACCGCGGAAGCGCGCGCTATTCTGCCGGCGCAGTATCGCCGTCAGGACTGCATCGCCCATGGCCGTCATCTGGCAGGCTTTATTCATGCCTGCTATACCCGTCAGCCAGGGCTTGCAGCAAAACTGATGAAAGATGTTATTGCCGAGCCGTACCGCACTAAACTGCTGCCTGGCTTTGACGAGGCACGCAGTGCCGCACTGGATATTGGCGCACTGGCCTGCGGCATCTCCGGTTCCGGACCGACCCTGTTTGCGCTGTGCGACAAACCGGATACGGCTGAGCGGGTGGCAGGTTGGCTGGAGAAAAATTACCTGCAAAATCAGGAAGGCTTTGTTCATATTTGCCGTCTGGATACGGCGGGCGCACGAGTACTGGGATAAACGATGAAACTCTACAATCTTAAAGATCATAACGAGCAGGTAAGCTTTGCACAGGCAGTAACGCAGGGGCTGGGCAAAAACCAGGGGCTGTTCTTCCCGCACGATCTGCCGGAATTCGGTTTGACCGAAATTGACGAGATGCTGAAGCAGGATTTCGTCACGCGCAGCACCAAAATTCTCTCGGCGTTTATCGGCGACGAGATCCCACCAGAGCTGCTCGAAGAGCGCGTTCGTGCGGCCTTTGCCTTCCCGGCACCGGTAAGCCAGGTCGAGCCGGATGTCGGCTGCCTTGAGCTGTTCCACGGTCCGACGCTGGCGTTTAAAGATTTTGGCGGCCGCTTTATGGCGCAGATGCTGACTCACATCAGCGGCGATAAGCCAGTAACCATCCTGACGGCTACCTCTGGCGATACCGGGGCGGCGGTCGCGCATGCCTTCTACGGCCTGAAAAACGTCCGCGTCGTGATCCTCTACCCGCAGGGTAAAATCAGCCCGCTGCAGGAAAAACTCTTCTGTACGCTCGGCGGCAACATTGAAACCGTCGCTATCGACGGGGATTTCGATGCCTGTCAGGCGCTGGTTAAGCAGGCCTTCGATGATGAAGAGCTGAAAGTGGCGCTGGGTCTGAACTCTGCCAACTCCATCAACATTAGCCGCCTGCTGGCGCAGATCTGCTATTACTTCGAAGCGGTGGCGCAACTGCCGCAGGAAGCGCGTAATCAGCTGGTGATCTCGGTGCCGAGCGGCAACTTTGGCGATCTGACAGCCGGCCTGCTGGCGAAGTCTCTGGGCCTGCCGGTGAAACGCTTTATCGCGGCCACCAACGCCAACGACACCGTTCCCCGCTTCCTGAAAGAGGGCAAGTGGACGCCAAATGCGACGCAGGCCACCCTGTCTAACGCGATGGATGTGTCACAGCCTAATAACTGGCCGCGTGTGGAGGAGCTGTTCCGCCGTAAAATCTGGCGTCTGAATGAGCTGGGCTACGCTGCGGTGACTGACGAAACCACCAAAGAGACAATGCGTGAGCTGAAGCAGCTGGGCTACGTCTCTGAACCGCATGCCGCGGTGGCGTATCGCGCCCTGCGCGATCAGCTGAACCCGGGCGAGTACGGCCTGTTCCTCGGCACCGCGCACCCGGCGAAGTTCAAAGAGAGCGTGGACGCGATCCTGGGCGATTCCCTGCCGCTGCCGAAAGAGCTGGCCGAACGTGCCGATCTGCCGCTGCTGTCGCACAACCTGCCGGCCGATTTTGCGGCGCTGCGTAAGTTGATGATGACGCGCGGGTGATTGTTTGTTGCCGGGTGGCGCTTCGCTTACCCGGCCTACACGAGCTCGAATTGTAGGCCCGCCAGGCACAGCGCCGCCGGGCATCAGGCCGCACAATCCAGCCGGGGACGCCTCTGCGTTACCCGGCTTTTTTATGGAGAAATTAAGGAGAGAAATAGCAGGGAAAAAGTAGAAATTCCCAATTAATGCGGATACTTACAGAATAGGATTGCAGAGAATAACATCCTACCTATCCCTCACGTAATCTCCTTACATCGGCCCACAACGGGCAGGATGAATAAGGAGTAACCTATGTCGAAACTGAAACCTGTGCTGATCGCGCTTTCTCTGATGCTGGTGGCTCCGATGGCGGCTCAGGCCTCTGAAATCACTCTGGTACCGGCGGTCAAACTGCAAATTGGCGATCGGGATAATCGTGGACACTACTGGGATGGCGGTCACTGGCGCGACCATGACTGGTGGAAATCTCACTACGAGTGGCGGGATAACCGCTGGCATCCGCATGGCGAGCATCACGATAATCGCCATCACGATCGCCATGATGACCACCGTCCGGGACCGGGCTGGAAGCATCACTAAGATTTCCCCGCCGGGCGGCGGGGAAGGTGATTACTGCTCGTGACGCTTAAACACCAGCTCACCTTTCCCTGACGCTTCCTCATCAAAGAAATAGCCTTCGCTGTCGAATGCTTTCAGCTGCTCTGGCTGGGTCAGACGGTTTTCAATGATGTAGCGGCTCATCAACCCGCGGGCTTTTTTGGCGTAGAAGCTGATCACTTTGAATTTGCCATTCTTCTCGTCCAGGAAGACCGGCTTGACGATCTCCGCGTTCAGCTTTTTCGGTTTGACCGCTTTGTAGTACTCATCTGATGCCAGGTTAATGATAACGTTATCACCCTGGGCCGCCAGCGCCGCGTTCAGCGTATCGGTGATGGTCTCTCCCCAGAACTGATAGAGATCTTTCCCTCTCGCGTTTTCCAGGCGGATCCCCATCTCCAGGCGGTAAGGCTGCATCAGATCCAGCGGGCGCAACACCCCGTACAGGCCGGAGAGCATGCGCAAATGCTGCTGGGCAAAATCAAAATCCGCTTCGCTAAAGGTTTCTGCCTGCAGGCCGGTATAAACATCGCCTTTAAAGGCCAGAATCGCCTGACGCGCGTTGAATGGGGTGAAATCGGGCTGCCAGTCGTGAAAACGGGTGGCATTCAGATCCGCCAGCTTGTCGCTGATGCTCATCAGGGTCGCAATTTGCGGAGCCGAAAGCTTACGCGCCTCGCGGATCAGCTGTTGCGAGTGATCCAGCAGTTCCGGCTGGGTATAGCGCTCGGTGGCAAGCGGGCTCTGGTAGTCGAGCGTTTTGGCAGGTGAAATCAGAATCAGCATATCCAGTCCTTGCAGAAGAATGAGTGCGACTTTAGCAAAAAAAACGCCCTGGGTGATCGATGGCTGTTATTGACGCGGCAAATCATCCCAGGCGCCGGGGGCGAGCTGTGCTTCAATCTCGGGATAACGCGAGACATCAAAGACCGGCTGGACACCCAGCTTGCGCTGACGCAGATAGTCCCGGGCAATCAGGGTCACCACCGGGGAGAGCAGCAGGATAGCCGTCAGGTTGGCGATGGCCATCAGGGCCATGATGATATCCGCCAGCTGCCAGACCGTCGGCAGGCTTAACAGCGATCCGAGCAGCACCATCAGCACAACGCCGCCCCGTAATACCCAGCGCGATCGCCGGGCATCGGGATGCAGAAAGATCAGGTTATTTTCGGCATAGATGTAATTCACCACGATGGAGCTGAACGCGAACAGGATGAGGATAAACCCGACGAATCCCGCTCCCCAGCCCCCGGTCAGGTTTATCAGGGCCTGTTGCAGCAGCTGTATGCCTGCGGTATCTGCTGGCAGATCCATAGGCCCTGCCAGCAGCACAATCATGGCGCTGGCGGTACCGATAATGATGGTATCGACGAAGACGCCGATCATCTGCACCAGTCCCTGAGAGGCCGGGTGAGGGGGACAGGAGGCGGCGGCTGCGGCGGCATTCGGGGTTGAGCCCATGCCCGCTTCGTTGGAAAACATGCCGCGCTGGAAACCTGCCGTCAGGGCCTGGCTCAGGGTGTAGCCCAGCGCCCCGGCGGCCGCTTCGCGCCAGCCAAAGGCGCTTTTGACGATCAGGCTGAAGACGGCGGGTAACTGTCCGGCATGCCAGACGCAAATGACCAGGCTGCTCATGACCCACAGCAGCGCCATCGTCGGCACCATCCACTGCATCAGCCGGGCGACGCCTTTGATGCCGGTGACGATCGCCAGCAGCGTGAACGCGGCCAGCATGCCGCCGGTGATGATTTCCGGGCAGTCGAAGGCGAAGCGCAGCGCATGGGCCACCGAGTGGGCCTCGACGGTGTTAAAAATAAGACCGTAGGCGACGAGCAAAAAGAGTGAAAAGAGCACGCCCATCCAGCGCATGCCGAGGCCCCGGGCCATGTACCAGGCCGGGCCACCGCGAAATTGCCCCTGTTTATCCGCTTCCTTATAAAGCTGCGCCAGCGAGCACTCTGCGAAGGAGGTCGCCATGCCGATAATGGCGGTCATCCACATCCAGAATATCGCCCCCGGGCCGCCAGCGGAGATGGCCAGCGCGACTCCGGCCAGGTTACCGCTACCGAGCCGGGCCGCCAGGCTGGTACAGAGCGCCTGGAATGAGGTTAAGCCTCCCGGCTGGGGGCTCAGGCTATTTTTCAGATTAATGCGCAGTTGAGGAAGGGAGCTAAATTGAATAAACCCGCTGCGAACAGTGAACCAAAGACCTGCCGCAAAAAGCAGGTATATCATCACCGAACCCCACAGAATTTCATTAATAAACGACAGATAATCAGGCACTAACGTCCCTCGTGTTGATGCCAAAGTGCATAGGTAATCGCTTCGAGCGATTGAACAAACAGTGAATGGGTAATCTGTTAATTTGCTGAGTTTATCACAGTATCTTTCAGCGCATTGTCTGCGGTTGCGCTGACCTTCCGTCGTGTTATCATCAGGGCAGACCGGTTACATCCCCCTAACAAGTAAACCTGTCATTTTTCCGTTTCTGGCATCTTGCTGGTAACGCGAATTATCCAGGGCAAGTTAAAGAGAAACACTATCATGACGGATAAATTAACCTCCCTTCGTCAGTTCACGACTGTTGTCGCTGACACCGGAGATATCGCGGCAATGAAGTTGTACCAGCCGCAGGATGCCACAACGAACCCTTCTCTGATCCTTAACGCTGCACAGATCCCTGAATACCGTAAACTGATCGACGATGCCGTTGCCTGGGCGAAAAGCCAGAGCAGCGATCGCGCACAGCAGGTAGTGGATGCTACCGACAAACTGGCAGTGAACATCGGTCTGGAGATCCTGAAACTGGTTCCGGGCCGCATCTCCACTGAAGTGGATGCGCGTCTCTCTTACGACACCGAAGCGTCCATCGCGAAAGCCAAACGCCTGATCAAGCTGTACAACGATGCGGGTATCAGCAACGACCGTATCCTGATCAAACTGGCTTCCACCTGGCAGGGCATTCGCGCTGCAGAGCAGCTGGAAAAAGAGGGCATCAACTGTAACCTGACCCTGCTGTTCTCCTTCGCGCAGGCGCGTGCGTGTGCAGAAGCGGGTGTCTACCTGATCTCGCCATTCGTGGGCCGTATTCTGGACTGGTACAAAGCCAACACCGATAAGAAAGAGTACGCGGCAGCGGAAGATCCGGGTGTGGTTTCCGTTACCGAGATCTACGAGTACTACAAACAGCACGGTTATGAAACCGTGGTGATGGGCGCAAGCTTCCGTAACGTGGGCGAGATCCTGGAACTGGCTGGCTGTGACCGTCTGACCATCGCCCCTGCGCTGCTGAAAGAGCTGGCAGAAAGCGAAGGCGCAATCGAGCGTAAGCTGAGCTTCAGCGGTGAAGTGAAAGCCCGTCCAGAGCGCATCACTGAATCTGAGTTCCTGTGGCAGCACAACCAGGATCCAATGGCGGTAGACAAACTGGCGGACGGTATCCGTAAGTTTGCCATCGACCAGGAAAAACTGGAAAAAATGATCGGCGACCTGCTGTAATCATTCCAGCGTGACCGGGCTCCCGGTCACGCTACCTTTCTCATACCCTGTCTGAATCGCCTTCCTGCGTGTATCATTCCCCTCAATCTGTATTGTTTGAATGGAATGGATATGAATACCTTACGCATTGGCTTAGTTTCCGTCTCAGATCGCGCCTCCAGCGGTGTCTATGAAGATAAAGGCATCCCCGCGCTGGAAGCCTGGCTGGCGTCTGCCCTGACTACGCCGTTTGAAGTACAAACCCGTCTGATCCCCGACGAGCAGGCCGTGATTGAGCAAACCCTGTGTGAACTGGTGGATGAAATGAGCTGTCACCTGGTGCTGACAACCGGCGGTACCGGTCCGGCACGACGCGATGTGACCCCGGACGCAACGCTTGCCGTCGCCGACCGTGAAATGCCGGGCTTTGGCGAACAGATGCGCCAGATTAGCCTACACTTTGTGCCAACGGCCATCCTGTCACGCCAGGTCGGTGTGATCCGCAAGCAGGCGCTGATTCTCAATCTCCCGGGCCAGCCAAAGTCGATTAAAGAGACGCTGGAAGGCGTTAAAGAGGCTGACGGCAAAGTGGTGGTGGCGGGAATCTTTGCAAGTGTACCGTATTGTGTACAGCTTCTGGAAGGACCTTACGTCGAAACCGATCCGCAGGTAGTAGCAGCTTTTCGCCCTAAAAGCGCGAGACGTGAAACAATATCCTGAAATTAACCAGAATGTGACATAAGCTGTAACGGCAGTAGCGTGCTGATTGATTTACGGTATAGTAATTTTTTCTTTACGATAGCTGTAAATATAACTCAACAATTCAGCCCAGAATGGTTCGCTATGTCACATTACAACCGGCCCCTCAATCGACAGGATTATAAGACCCTCACGCTTGCCGCACTCGGCGGCGCGCTGGAGTTTTATGACTTCATCATTTTCGTCTTCTTCGCCGCTGTCGTCGGGGAGCTATTCTTCCCGGCTGACATTCCCGAATGGCTGCGTCAGGTTCAGACCTTTGGCATTTTCGCCGCTGGTTATCTGGCGCGCCCGCTGGGCGGCATCGTGATGGCCCACTTCGGCGATCTGGTCGGGCGCAAGAAGATGTTCACCCTCAGCATCCTGCTGATGGCGGTACCTACCCTGGCGATTGGCCTGCTGCCTACCTATGCCTCCATGGGCATTCTCGCGCCGGTCCTGCTGCTGCTGATGCGTATTCTGCAGGGGGCGGCGATCGGCGGTGAAGTACCAGGGGCATGGGTATTTGTGGCGGAACATGTTCCGGCCCGGCGGATCGGCATTGCCTGCGGCACACTGACCGCAGGACTGACCGTCGGCATTCTGCTGGGCTCGGTGGTGGCGACGCTGGTGAATACCAGCATGACCCAACAGGCGGTACACGACTGGGGCTGGCGTATTCCATTCCTGCTGGGCGGCGCGTTTGGTCTGGTCGCCATGTATCTGCGCCGCTGGCTGCAGGAGACACCGGTATTCCTTGAGATGCAGCAGCGTAAGACGCTGGCGCAGGAGCTGCCGGTGAAAGCGGTGGTGGTGCGGCACAGAAAGGCGGTGGTGGTGTCAATGCTGCTCACCTGGCTGCTCTCGGCGGGTATCGTGGTGGTGATTTTGATGTCGCCGGTCTGGCTGCAAAAACAGTATGGCTTTGCGCCGGCGGTGACGCTGCAGGCTAACAGCATCGCCACCATCATGCTGTGCTTTGGTTGCCTGATTGCCGGGCTGGCGGTGGATCGTATCGGCTCCAGCCTGACCTTTATTATTGGCAGCCTGCTGCTGGCCGGGTCGAGCTGGGCGTTTTACCATCTTGCGGGTAGCCATCCTGAACAGCTGTTCCTGCTGTATGGCACCGTGGGGCTTTGCGTAGGTGTGGTTGGGGCGGTGCCGTATGTGATGGTCCGCGCCTTCCCGCCTGAGGTGCGCTTCACCGGTATTTCGTTCTCCTATAACGTCTCGTACGCCATCTTCGGCGGCCTGACGCCGGTTGCCGTAACCCTGCTGATGGGGATATCGCCGATGGCGCCCGCCTGGTATGTGCTGGCGCTCTCGTTGATGGGACTGGCGCTGGGGATCTGGCTGCGCCAGAAACCGGTAGAAGCACCGGTCCTCGCGGGATAGCAAAATGCCGGGCTGGGCCCGGCATTTTTATGAGTGCGAAGGGGTGTAGCTCAGGATGATGTTCTCATCCGGGATATGGGTGAAGTCAGCGATAATCGCGTGGTAATCCGCCTGTGGATCCATGTCGTTAAAGAGTGCTGGATAGAAAATTTTACTCAACGCCTCGATGGCGACGATGTTGTATGGGTTGTTATAGAAGTGGTGATACAGCGCCCCGGTATGACCCTGCGCCACCGCCGGAATAGCGGCAACCCCCTGACGCGCCACAAGCGCATTGAACGCTGCGGTGACCTTCTCTGCCGGGACGTTATAGCCAAACGGGATAATGGCCGAGCCTTTGCCCGGACGCTTAGAGCCGGTCATCAGGTAGTAGTCCGGGTTGAGGGAGATTATTTTTTCCACCGAAACATTCCCGCTCGCCCCAGGCAGCAGCTGTGAGCCTATGTTGGTGCCACCCGCCGCTTCAACCAGTCCCCCCCAGCCGTTACGCGCATGGGTAAAACAGCAGCCATTATCCAGCCCGCCAACACCGGCGATCGGTTCGATAAAGACCAGCGGTTTTTTGCTGACGGTCGCCAGACGCTGGTGGATTTTATCCAGACGCTGTTGATAGAAATCGATGTAGGCTTGCGCGCGTTCGGTCTGACCCAGCACCTGGCCCAACAGGGCGATACTCGGCAGGGTATTCTTTACCGGATGCAGCTCGTAATCCACGAAGAGGACCGGAATGTGCAGGGCCTCGAGCTTCGTCAGTACGCCAGATTGCACCAGCGACGGTTTAGCGCGAAGCTGGGCGATCATCAGGTCCGGCTGGCGGGAGAGCACCGTTTCGAGATCGACATTGCCCTGGTCGGAAAACTTCATGTCGAGGATCTTCTCCGCTTCTGGCCATTTCCGCTTCAGCACGTTCCAGGTTTCGGTATCCTGCTTTTTCGGCAGATTGTTCCACGCCACCACCCTGGCGAACGGGTTCTCGCGCACCAACAGCGCCAGCGCGAAGATGTCCCGCCCGTCCTGCAAAATGATGCGCTGCGGTTCGTGTTCCACCGTCACCGTGCGGTTATCCATATCCTTGACCGTCACGGGCCAGCTTTGCGCCTGGGCGATAAGCGGGGTAATGAAGAGTGCCAGCCCCCCGGCGGCTGCGATGAGTTTTTTTAGCATCCTGTTTTCCATCTCTTTTAGGGTGTTAATCCGTCGACCACCACATGGGGCAGCCTGCGGGAACAGTATTCGACTCGTCCCTCCACGCCATATACCGTCGCCAGATTAGCAGGGGTAACAACCTCTCCCGGCAGGCCGCTGGCAATCAGTTCGCCGCCTTTCAGCATCAGGGCATAGTTAGCGTGGCGCAGGGCAATGTTGATGTCGTGGATCACCACGACAGTGACGATGTTGCGCAGCCGCGTTTCGCGGGCGACGATATCCATCACATGGAACTGATAGTTGAGGTCGAGGGCACTCAGGGGCTCGTCCAGCAACAGCAAATCGGGCTGGCGGATCAGGGACTGAGCGAGGCCAATCAACTGCTTTTGCCCGCCGGAGAGCCGGTCGAGAAAACGCATCGCCAGATGAGCAACACCCAGTTTTTCAAGGATGGCGTACGCCTCCTGTTCAACATTTTGCGTATCGACGCTGCCGCTGGCCCGACGGGCGACAATCACCGATTCCAGCGCATGCAGGTGCACACCCTGAGGCAGGGATTGCGGGAGATAAACCACCTTCTGCGCCCGCGTTGCCGAGGGCAGCATCATCAGATCCTCGCCATTCAGCCGTAACTCGCCCTGCGCAGGATTCAGGTCCGCCAGGGCGCGCAGCAGGGTCGATTTACCGGAGCCGTTCGGCCCCAGCAGGGCGGTGATCTCGCCGCGGGGGAGCAGGGGCGTGGTGAGCCCGCTGATGATCTTTGTCTTGCGATAGCCGGTGTGCAGTTCCCGGACGCGAAGGCCGTCGGTCATACGTTCCCCCGGTTGCGAATAATGATGCTCAGGAAGAACGGCACGCCCACCAGCGAGGTGACAATCCCTACAGGAATAATGACGCCGGGAACGATGTTCTTGGAAAAAACGGAGGCCAGCGAAAGCACCAGGGCGCCAACCAGCATGCTGCCGGGGAGATAAAAACGGTGATCCTCGCCAAACATCATGCGGGAGATATGCGGCGCCACCAGGCCTATAAAACCCACTGGCCCGACAAAGGCGACCGTCAGCGACGAGATAATACTGATGCGTAAGAGCGTCGCCAGACGCAGCTTTTTTACGTTAATGCCGAAGCTGACGGCACGATCTTCGCCCAGACGCAGCGCCGTGAGTTTCCATGCATTTTTCAGCGACAGCGGCACGATAATCAGCAGGGCTACGGCCAGGATCGCCAGCTTATCCCATGAGGCTCTTGCCAGGCTGCCCATCGTCCAGAATACCAGTCCCTGCAGCGTATCTTCGCTGGCGACAAACTGCAGGATGGAGATTAGCGCGTTAAAGGTAAAGACCAGCGCGATACCGAATAACACCACGCCGGAGGTGGCCACGCGGGTCCAGCGGCTGATGCCATCCAGAATAAAGCAGGCCAGCAGGGCAAAGATAAAGGCGTTTGCCGGAATAAACCACTTATCGTCAATGCCGGGAACGCCCAGCCCGAGCACTATCGCCAGCGCGGCACCGAAGGAGGCGGCAGACGACACGCCCAGCGTAAATGGACTGGCGAGCGGGTTATTCAGGATGGTTTGCATCTCTGCCCCGGCAAGCCCCAGGGCCATGCCAACGGCGACAGCCATCAGCGCGAACGGCAGCCGCAGTTCCCAGACGATAACGCGCGTGCCGGCATCGACAGAAGCGGCATCCATTAAGGTGTGCCAGAGCGTGGAAACGGAGATGCCCGACGGGCCGAGGATAAAATCGAGGATCAGGGAGCAGATAATGAAGAAGAGCAGTACGCCTGCCAGAGTAAAACGCCTGACCAGGACTTTACGGTAATGCGACGCGATAATGGCTTCGCCAGTTTGCTCGCGAGCGGCAAGGCTGGAGTTCATCAGATAACCCTATGCAACACAAAAGAATCATTTATCCCCTGCGCGTTCCATTTTGGCGGCCGTCTGATATCCATTATCGGGGATGCCCGGGCAACACTATTCGCAATGATAATGCTTATCAATTGAATATGATGATTATTGCCGTTCTGTTTACGTATCGTTTCTGAAGCGGGCAAAAAACAAGCAGATTAGAAGGGGAAGGTGTAACCGGAGAGGGGAGTCGTGCCCGCGGAGCGGGCACGAAGGGGATCAGTGTTTTTCACCAATCGGCAGAACGGTGCGACCGAACTGCTCGTTCAGGACTTCACCCATTGCCAGGTAGATGGCGCTGGCACCGCAGACCAGGCCAACCCAGCCCGCCACGTGGATAATGGCTTCGCCGTTATCCACCAGGTGACCCACTGCCAGCAGGGCGAACAGCACGGTCAGGCTCAGGAAGACGAACTGCAGCGCGCGGTTACCCACCAGCGTGCCGAAGAACATGAACAGCGTGAAGACGCCCCACAGGCCCAGATAGACACCCAGGAACGGCGTATTAGCCGCATCGGTCAGGCCCATTTTCGGCATCAGCAGAATGGCGACCAGGGTCAGCCAGAATGAACCGTAAGAGGTAAATGCGGTTAAACCGAAGGTATTGCCTTTCTTATATTCCAGCAGGCCCGCGAAGATCTGTGCGATACCGCCATAAAAAATGCCCATCGCCAGGATAATGCCATCCATCGGGAACATCCCGATATTATGCAGGTTCAGCAGAATGGTGGTCATGCCAAAACCCATCAGGCCCAGCGGAGCCGGATTAGCCAACTTAGTGTTGCCCATAAGTCCTCAAAAAAATCATCATTAATATGGTGAAATAGTGGTTCCCACGCCAATACTCCCTGGCGGGGCGCGGCATCATAATGGGCGCCATCGATGCCGTCTATGATCTAATCAGGGTGAAATTAAAAAATTTTTTATCCGTCCCCCTTGATGGATGCCGTTGCGACCCCATCTTGTAGTCAACCGCAGTGTGTGGACCTGAAAAAATTCAAATCTGGGCAGTTGAAAAAGCACCTTTTGCCCTTATTACAGGTACACAACCACATGTTGACCGAATTTATAGTGGAGACGTTTAGATGGGTAAAATTATTGGTATCGACCTGGGTACTACCAACTCTTGTGTAGCGATTATGGACGGCACAACTGCACGTGTGCTGGAGAATGCCGAGGGCGATCGCACCACGCCTTCTATCATTGCCTATACCCAGGATGGTGAAACTCTGGTTGGTCAGCCGGCTAAACGTCAGGCAGTGACAAACCCGCAAAACACGCTGTTTGCGATTAAGCGCCTGATTGGCCGTCGCTTCCAGGACGAAGAAGTTCAGCGTGATGAAGCCATCATGCCTTACAAAATCATCGGCGCTGAAAACGGCGACGCCTGGATTGATGTTAAAGGCCAGAAAATGGCACCGCCGCAGATCTCTGCTGAAGTGCTGAAAAAAATGAAGAAAACGGCGGAAGATTACCTGGGTGAGCCGGTAACTGAAGCGGTTATCACCGTACCAGCCTACTTCAACGATGCACAGCGTCAGGCGACCAAAGACGCGGGCCGTATCGCGGGCCTGGAAGTCAAACGTATCATCAACGAACCAACCGCAGCGGCACTGGCTTACGGTCTGGATAAAGAAGTTGGCAACCGCACCATCGCGGTATACGACCTTGGTGGTGGTACTTTCGATATCTCTATTATCGAAATCGACGAAGTTGACGGCGAAAAAACCTTCGAAGTACTGGCAACCAACGGTGATACCCACCTGGGTGGTGAAGACTTCGACAGCCGTATGATCAACTACCTCGTTGACGAATTTAAGAAAGATCAGGGCATTGACCTGCGTAACGATCCGCTGGCGATGCAGCGCCTGAAAGAAGCCGCAGAAAAAGCGAAAATCGAGCTCTCTTCTGCGCAGCAGACCGACGTGAACCTGCCGTACATCACTGCAGACGCCACCGGTCCAAAACACATGAACATCAAAGTGACTCGCGCGAAACTGGAAAGCCTGGTAGAAGACCTGGTTAACCGTTCCATCGAGCCGCTGAAAGTTGCGCTGCAGGATGCGGGCCTGTCCGTATCTGAAATCCAGGACGTTATCCTGGTAGGTGGTCAGACTCGTATGCCAATGGTTCAGAAGAAAGTCGCTGAATTCTTTGGTAAAGAGCCGCGTAAAGACGTTAACCCGGACGAAGCCGTTGCTATCGGTGCTGCTGTTCAGGGCGGCGTACTGACCGGTGATGTTAAAGACGTACTGCTGCTGGACGTTACCCCGCTGTCTCTGGGTATCGAAACCATGGGCGGTGTGATGACTCCGCTGATCGCCAAAAACACCACCATCCCGACCAAGCACAGCCAGGTGTTCTCTACCGCTGAAGACAACCAGTCTGCGGTAACCATCCATGTGCTGCAGGGTGAGCGTAAACGTGCCGCAGATAACAAAGATCTGGGCCAGTTTAACCTCGACGGTATCAGCCCGGCGCCGCGCGGTATGCCTCAGATCGAAGTCACCTTCGACATCGATGCTGACGGTATCCTGCACGTTTCCGCGAAGGACAAAAACAGCGGTAAAGAGCAGAAGATCACCATCAAGGCCTCTTCTGGTCTGAACGAAGAAGAGATCCAGAAAATGGTTCGCGAAGCAGAAGCGAATGCCGAGTCTGACCGTAAGTTCGAAGAGCTGGTTCAGACCCGCAACCAGGGTGACCATCTGCTGCACAGCACCCGTAAGCAGGTTGAAGAAGCGGGCGATAAACTGCCTGCTGACGACAAAACGGCTATCGAGTCTGCACTGAGCGCGCTGGAAACTTCCCTGAAAGGTGAAGACAAAGCCGATATCGAAGCGAAAATGCAGGCACTGGCGCAGGTTTCCGAGAAGCTGATGGAGATCGCACAGCAGCAGCACGCACAGCAGCAGGCTGGCGCAGGCGCTGACGCTTCTGCGAACAACGCGAAAGATGACGATGTTGTCGACGCAGAGTTTGAAGAAGTGAAAGACAAAAAATAATCGCCCTTTGAACGGGTAATACACTGGCACGGGCGAAGAGGTTTCCTCTCCGCCCGTGCACGCATGTTAGGGGCAGATAAAACAAGATGGCAAAGCAAGACTATTACGAGATTTTAGGCGTTTCCAAAACAGCGGAAGAGCGTGAAATCAAAAAGGCGTACAAGCGCCTGGCCATGAAATATCACCCGGACCGCAACCAGGGTGACAAAGAGGCCGAAGCCAAATTTAAAGAGATCAAAGAAGCCTACGAAGTCCTGACCGATGCGCAGAAACGTGCGGCTTACGATCAGTACGGTCATGCCGCGTTTGAACAGGGCGGTATGGGTGGCGGCGGATTTGGCGGCGGCGGCGCAGATTTCAGCGATATCTTTGGTGACGTGTTCGGCGATATCTTCGGCGGCGGCCGCGGTCGCCAGCGTGCAGCCCGTGGTGCAGACCTGCGTTACAACATGGAGCTGACGCTGGAAGAGGCGGTCCGTGGCGTGACGAAAGAGATCCGCATCCCGACGCTGGAAGAGTGTGACGTTTGCCACGGCAGCGGCGCGAAGGTGGGCACCAAGCCGCAGACCTGTCCAACCTGTCATGGCTCCGGTCAGGTGCAGATGCGTCAGGGCTTCTTCGCGGTGCAGCAGAGCTGTCCGCACTGTCAGGGTCGCGGTACGCTGATCAAGGATCCGTGCAACAAATGTCACGGTCACGGTCGCGTCGAGAAGACCAAAACCCTCTCCGTTAAAATCCCGGCGGGCGTGGATACCGGCGATCGTATTCGTCTCTCTGGCGAAGGCGAAGCAGGCGAGCATGGCGCACCGGCAGGCGATCTGTACGTTCAGGTACAGGTGAAGCAGCACGCGATTTTTGAACGTGAAGGTAACAACCTGTACTGCGAAGTGCCGATCAACTTTGCGATGGCGGCGATGGGCGGTGAGATTGAAGTGCCAACGCTGGACGGTCGTGTAAACCTGAAAGTGCCTGGCGAAACCCAGACCGGCAAGCTGTTCCGTATGCGCGGCAAAGGGGTGAAATCCGTCCGTGGCGGCGCGCAGGGCGACCTGCTTTGCCGCGTGGTGGTAGAAACCCCGGTTGGCCTGAACGAAAAACAGAAGCAACTGCTGAGAGAATTGCAGGATAGCTTTGGTGGCCCAACAGGTGAAAACAACAGCCCGCGCTCCAAAAGCTTCTTTGATGGCGTGAAAAAATTCTTTGACGATTTGACTCGCTAATGCTGAGCTAACGTTGTCCCCGAAGCCCGGAAGCGATTCCGGGCTTTTTTATCCCTGAAGTAATCAGATCGAAAAAACTGAGTCTATAGTTAACATTAACCTGCTTTTGCCGATGAATATCCGTGCGTATGATGGTTTTAACGAAGGATTGTCGTAAAAAGAGAGAGTAATAGTGAAACTTTTGAATCGTTTTTTCCGCAATGAGGCCTCTGGGGGCATCATACTCATGCTGGCTGCAGCCATCGCTATGCTGCTGGCAAACTTGGGCCCAACCCGCGGCCTGTATCACGCTTTTCTGGAAACACCCGTTGAGTTACGCGTCGGCGTGCTGGAAATCAACAAGAACATGCTGCTGTGGATCAATGATGCACTGATGGCGGTCTTTTTCCTGCTGGTGGGGCTGGAGGTCAAGCGTGAGCTGGTCCAGGGCTCCCTGGCAAGCCGTCAGCGCGCGGCGTTTCCGGTGATTGCCGCCATCGGCGGGATGGTGGTTCCGGCCCTCATCTTTCTGGCTTTTAACTATCAGGATCCCATTGCCCGGGATGGCTGGGCGATCCCGGCAGCAACGGACATCGCCTTTGCGTTGGGCGTTCTCGCGCTGTTAGGTAATCGCGTGCCGATGGAGTTAAAAATCTTCCTGATGGCCCTGGCGATCATCGATGACCTGGGCGCAATCGTCATTATTGCCCTGTTCTATACCAGCGAGCTGTCGGTGCTGTCGCTGGCGGTTGCGGCGGCGGCCATCGTGGTACTGGCGCTGCTCAATATCTGCAATGTCCGTCGTATTGGTATCTATCTCCTGGTGGGTATGGTGCTGTGGACGGCTGTACTGAAATCGGGCGTGCATGCCACTCTGGCCGGCGTGATTATCGGTTTCTTCGTGCCGCTGAAGGCGCAAGAGGGTAAATCGCCGGCGAAGCAGCTCGAGCACGTGCTGCATCCGTGGGTCGCCTTTATGATCCTGCCGCTCTTCGCCTTCGCAAACGCGGGTGTTTCCCTTGAGGGCGTCACGCTGGATGGATTGATGTCGATGCTGCCGCTGGGGATCATCGCCGGGCTGTTTATCGGTAAGCCGCTGGGGATTGGCCTCTTCTGCTGGATGGCGCTGAAACTGAAGCTTGCCACCCTGCCGCACGGAACCACCTGCCGGCAGATCATGGCCGTCGGCGTGCTGTGCGGGATCGGCTTTACTATGTCGATCTTTATCTCAACACTGGCGTTTGGCGCGAATGCCCCTGAGCTTATCATCTGGGCTAAGCTGGCTATCTTAACCGGATCGCTGTTGGCTGCGTTTGTAGGTTATATGTTGCTGAAGACGAAATTGCCCTCGCAGGCGCATCCGGCGTAACGGGACTCCGGGAGGGACAGGCAGCCCTCCCGTTAACACAATCAGGGAGCGAGGATCATATGTCTCATCTTAACTACAACCATCTTTACTACTTCTGGCATGTCTACAAAGAGGGGTCGGTTGTCGGCGCTGCAGAGGCGCTCTACCTGACGCCGCAGACGATTACCGGGCAGATAAAAGCGCTGGAGGAGCGCCTGCAGGGCAAGCTCTTCAAGCGTAAGGGGCGCGGTATTGAGCCAAGCGAACTGGGTGAACTGGTGTTTCGCTACGCCGACAAAATGTTCACCCTGAGCCAGGAGATGCTCGATATTGTGAATTACCGTAAGGAGTCGAACCTGCTTTTTGATGTGGGCATTGCAGATGCGCTGTCAAAGCGGCTGGTCAGCGGGGTGCTGGATGCGGCAGTCGTGAAGGATGAGCAGATCCACCTGCGCTGTTTTGAATCGACGCACGAGATGCTGCTGGAGCAGCTGAGCCAGCATAAGCTGGATATGATTATCTCTGACTGCCCCATCGACTCCACGCAGCAGGAAGGCCTTTTTTCGGTGAAGATTGGCGAATGCGGCGTCAGCTTCTGGTGCAGCAATCCGCCGCCAGAAAAACCGTTCCCCGCCTGTCTGGAAGAGCGCCGTTTACTGGTTCCCGGGCGTCGTTCGATGCTGGGACGCAAGCTGCTGAACTGGTTTAACTCCCAGGGGCTGAACGTTGAAATTCTGGGTGAGTTTGACGATGCCGCATTGATGAAAGCGTTCGGGGAAGCGCATAACGCCATTTTTGTCGCCCCGACGCTCTATGCGCAGGATCTCTATGCGGATGAGAAGATTACCGAGATAGGCCGGGTGGACAACGTGATGGAAGAGTATCACGCCATTTTTGCCGAAAGGATGATCCAGCATCCGGCGGTGCAGCGTATCTGTAATCAGGATTACGCTGCGCTGTTTACGCCACCGGTACTCTGAAGGCATAAAAAAACCCGCATTAAGCGGGTTCTTTTAAAACAAGCAACAACAAATAGCGATTAAGCCAGTTTGTTGATCTGCGCGGTCAGGTTAGCCTTATGACGCGCTGCTTTGTTTTTGTGGATCAGACCTTTAGCAGCCTGACGATCCACGATTGGTTGCATTTCGTTAAATGCGTTCTGCGCAGCAGCTTTGTCGCCAGCTTCGATAGCTGCGTATACTTTCTTGATGAAAGTACGCATCATAGAGCGACGGCTTGCATTGTGCTTACGAGCCTTTTCAGACTGGATAGCACGTTTCTTAGCTGATTTGATATTAGCCAAGGTCCAACTCCCAAATATGATCTATGTGGACAATTCAAAGGCCGAGGAATATGCCCTCTATACCTTCTTTTGTCAATGGATTTGTGCAAATAAGCGCCGTTAATGTGGCGACGCTACGTTACGTAGTGATGGCGCAGGATTCTACCAGCTTGTCGTGTCTGAATACAGCTTTTCGGCACAAAAAACGTTATCTGCCGACAGTTTTTTTCGCTCTGAAAGGTCAGCATGATGAAATCATTACAGCTTTCTGTTTTGCGGCAACAATCGCCGGTTAACCTTAACCGCTGTACAAGGTATACTCTGGCGATTTTCACTGTTTTGAGCCAGTCATGAAGCTGATACGCGGCATACATAATCTCAGTCAGGCCCCGCACGGGTGTGTGCTGACTATTGGTAATTTCGACGGCGTGCATCGTGGGCATCAGGTGCTGTTGCAGGGATTGCGTGAAGAGGGACGGGCACGGGGTCTGCCGGTCGTCGTAATGATTTTTGAACCGCAGCCGCTGGAGCTCTTCGCCAGCGAGAAGGCGCCTGCGCGACTGACCCGTCTGCGTGAAAAATTACGCTATCTGGCGCAGTGTGGCGTGGACTATGTCCTGTGCGTCCGGTTCGACCGACGCTTTGCCGCCCTGACGGCACAAAATTTTGTTGGCGACCTGCTGGTCGATCGCCTCGGGGTACAGTTTTTGGCGGTGGGTGATGATTTCCGCTTTGGCGCTGGTCGTCAGGGGGATTTCTTGCTATTACAGAAGGCTGGTCTGGAGTATGGCTTTGACGTCACCAGCACCCAGACCTTTTGCGAAGGCGGCGTGCGCATCAGCAGCACGGCGGTTCGCCAGGCTTTAGCCGATGACGATCTGGATACCGCCGCAAAACTGCTCGGACGCCCGTTCTCCATTTCCGGACGCGTCGTGCACGGCGATGAACTGGGTCGCACCATTGGTTTCCCTACGGCGAATGTACCGCTGCGCCGTCAGGTTTCCCCGGTTAAAGGGGTTTATGCGGTAGAAGTGACGGGGCTGGGTGATAAGCCTTTACCGGGTGTTGCCAATATTGGTACCCGTCCGACAGTTGCTGGCGTGCGCCAGCAGCTCGAAGTGCATTTGCTGGACGTTGTAATGGACCTCTACGGTCGCCATATAGATGTAATCCTGCGTAAAAAAATACGCAATGAGCAGCGATTCGCCTCGCTTGATGAGCTGAAAGCGCAAATCGTGAGAGATGAATTAACAGCCCGCGAAATATTTGGGCTATCGAACCCGGCTTAATGCCTGAGATATAAATACGGAACCGAGAATCTGATGAGTGACTATAAATCAACCCTGAATTTGCCGGAAACAGGGTTCCCGATGCGCGGCGATCTCGCCAAGCGCGAACCGGGAATGCTGGCGCGTTGGACCGATGATGACCTGTACGGCATCATCCGTGCAGCCAAAAAAGGTAAAAAAACTTTCATTCTGCATGATGGCCCTCCCTATGCGAATGGCAGCATTCATATTGGTCACTCTGTAAACAAGATTCTGAAAGACATTATCGTTAAGTCTAAAGGCTTAATGGGCTATGACTCGCCTTACGTTCCAGGCTGGGACTGCCACGGTCTGCCGATCGAGCTGAAAGTGGAGCAGGAGTTTGGCAAGCCGGGCGAGAAGTTCACCGCTGCTGAATTCCGTGCTAAATGCCGCGAATATGCCGCCACGCAGGTGGATGGTCAGCGTAAAGACTTTATCCGTCTGGGCGTACTGGGCGACTGGTCGCATCCGTACCTGACCATGGACTTCAAAACCGAAGCCAACATCATCCGTGCGCTGGGTAAAATCATCGGCAACGGCCACCTGCACAAAGGCGCTAAGCCGGTGCACTGGTGTGTGGACTGCCGCTCTGCGCTGGCAGAGGCAGAGGTTGAGTATTACGACAAAACCTCTCCGTCCATCGACGTAGCCTTTGAAGGCGTCGATCAGGATGCGCTGCAGGGCAAATTTGGTCTGCCGGGCGTCAACGGCCCAATCTCGCTGGTCATCTGGACCACCACGCCGTGGACCCTACCTGCCAACCGCGCGATCTCCCTCTCTGCGGAGTTCGAATATGCGCTGGTACAGGTTGAAGGCCGCGCGCTGATTCTGGCGAAAGATCTGGTTGAGAGCGTGCTGAAGCGCGCGAATATCACCGACTATAAGGTACTCGGCACCGTGAAGGGCGCTGAGCTGGAGCTGATGCGCTTTAAGCATCCGTTCCTCGATTTCGATGTTCCGGCGATCCTGGGCGAGCACGTTACCCTGGAAGCGGGTACCGGTGCGGTACATACCGCCGGTGGCCACGGCCCGGACGACTACAACATCAGCCTGCAGTACGGTCTGGAAATCGCTAACCCGGTTGGCCCGGATGGCGCGTACCTGCCTGGCACATACCCGACGCTGGACGGTGTTAACGTCTTTAAAGCCAACGATATCATCGTCAACATGCTGCGCGACAACGGCTCGCTGCTGCACGTTGAAAAAATGCAGCACAGCTATCCATGCTGCTGGCGCCACAAAACGCCGATCATCTTCCGTGCGACCCCGCAGTGGTTTGTGAGCATGGATCAGAAAGGGCTGCGCGCGCAGTCATTGAAAGAGATCAAAGGCGTGCAGTGGATCCCGGACTGGGGCCAGGCGCGTATCGAGTCCATGGTGGCGAACCGTCCTGACTGGTGTATCTCCCGTCAGCGTACCTGGGGCGTACCGATGTCTCTGTTCGTGCATAAAGAGACGCAGGAGCTGCACCCGCGCACGCTGGAGCTGATGGAAGAAGTGGCTAAGCGCGTTGAAGTGGACGGCATTCAGGCGTGGTGGGATCTCGATTCCCGCGACATCCTGGGCGCAGATGCGGATAGCTACGAGAAGGTGCCGGATACGCTGGACGTCTGGTTCGACTCCGGATCTACCCACGCCTCCGTGGTTGACGTGCGTCCTGAGTTTGCCGGTCACGCTGCCGACATGTATCTGGAAGGTTCTGACCAACACCGCGGCTGGTTCATGTCATCCCTGATGATCTCCACCGCCATGAAGGGCAAAGCGCCTTACCGTCAGGTACTGACCCACGGTTTCACCGTCGATGGCCAGGGCCGCAAGATGTCTAAATCTATCGGTAACACCGTTTCTCCGCAGGACGTGATGAACAAGCTGGGCGCGGATATTCTGCGTCTCTGGGTGGCATCTACCGACTACACCGGCGAAATGGCGGTTTCTGACGAGATCCTGAAGCGTGCTGCCGACAGCTATCGTCGTATCCGTAACACCGCGCGTTTCCTGCTGGCGAACCTGAATGGTTTCGATCCGGCAAAAGATATGGTGAAACCGGAAGAGATGGTGGTGCTGGATCGCTGGGCGGTAGGCTGTGCCCAGGCGGCGCAGGAAGATATCGTCAAGGCGTACGACTCCTACGACTTCCACGAAGTAGTGCAGCGCCTGATGCGCTTCTGCTCCATCGAGATGGGCTCGTTCTATCTCGACATCATCAAAGACCGTCAGTACACCGCCAAAGCGGACAGCGTGGCGCGTCGTAGCTGCCAGACTGCGCTGTACCACATCGCGGAAGCGCTGGTGCGCTGGATGGCGCCGATCATGTCCTTCACCGCAGATGAGATCTGGGGCTACCTGCCAGGCGACCGTGAGAAGTATGTCTTCACCGGCGAGTGGTATGAAGGTCTGTTTGGTCTGGGCGAAACCGAAGCCATGAACGATGCCTTCTGGGACGAGCTGCTGAAAGTGCGCGGCGAAGTGAACAAAGTCATCGAGCAGGCGCGTACCGACAAGAAAGTGGGCGGCTCTCTGGAAGCGGCAGTAACCCTGTTCGCTGAACCAGAGCTGGCGGCGAAGCTGACTGCGCTGGGTGATGAATTACGATTTGTCCTGTTGACCTCCGGTGCAAAAGTTGCGGATTATGCCGGTGCGAGCGCTGATGCCCAGCAGAGCGAACTGCTCAAAGGGCTGAAAGTGGCGCTGGCAAAAGCCGACGGCGAGAAGTGCCCGCGCTGCTGGCACTACACGACCGATGTCGGTCAGGTGGCGGAACACGCAGAGATCTGCGGACGCTGTGTCAACAACGTCGCCGGTGATGGCGAAAAACGTAAGTTTGCCTGATGAGTAAATCACTCTCTTCAACAGGGCTGCGCTGGCTGTGGCTGGTGGTGGTCGTGCTGATTATTGATTTGGGCAGCAAGTACCTGATCCTCCAGAACTTTGCTCTGGGGGATACGGTTCCGCTGTTCCCGTCGCTTAATCTGCACTATGCGCGTAACTATGGCGCAGCGTTTAGCTTCCTTGCGGACAGCGGCGGCTGGCAGCGCTGGTTCTTTGCCGGTATCGCCCTCGGTATCTGCGTGGTACTGGCCGTGCTGATGTACCGTTCGAAAGCCACGCAAAAGCTGAACAACATCGCCTACGCGCTGATCATTGGCGGCGCGCTGGGTAACCTGTTCGACCGTCTGTGGCACGGCTTTGTGGTCGACATGATCGACTTCTACGTCGGCAACTGGCACTTCGCCACCTTCAATCTGGCCGATACGGCGATTTGTATCGGTGCGGCGCTGATTGTGCTGGAAGGCTTCTTGCCGAAGCCCGCAGCGAAAGAGCAGGCGTAACAAACCCGCCGGGCGGCGCTGCGCTTGCACCGGCCTACAATGAGTAGGCCCGGTAAGCGCAGCGCCACCGGGCAAAATGAGTGAGCACTCTGCATGTCTAAATCCGTACAGTCCAACAGCGCGATGCTGGTTCATTTCACGCTGAAACTCGATGATGGCTCCACGGCGGAGTCCACCCGCAATAACGGCAAACCGGCGCTGTTCCGTCTGGGTGATACCTCTCTGTCTGAAGGTCTTGAGCAACAGCTGCTGGGGCTGAAAGAGGGGGATAAAAAAAGCTTTTCACTGGAGCCGGATGCTGCGTTTGGCGTGCCGTCCCCGGACCTGATCCAGTACTTCTCGCGTCGTGAATTTATGGATGCAGGAGAGCCTGAGATCGGGGCGATTATGCTCTTTACCGCTATGGATGGCAGCGAAATGCCAGGTGTGATCCGTGAAATCAACGGCGACTCGATTACCGTTGACTTCAACCATCCGCTTGCCGGGCGTACCGTTCATTTTGATGTAGAAGTGCTGGAAATCGATCCGGCACTGGAGGCCTGAAATGCAGATCCTGTTGGCTAACCCGCGCGGCTTCTGCGCCGGTGTAGACCGCGCTATCAGCATTGTTGAAAACGCGCTGGAGATCTACGGCGCGCCGATTTACGTGCGCCATGAAGTGGTACACAACCGCTACGTGGTCGACAGTCTGCGCGAGCGTGGGGCGATCTTTATCGAGCAAATCAGCGAAGTGCCGGACGGCGCTATTCTGATCTTCTCTGCTCATGGCGTTTCCCAGGCCGTGCGTAACGAAGCCAAAAGCCGCGATCTGACCGTATTCGACGCTACCTGTCCGCTGGTGACGAAAGTGCATATGGAAGTGGCCCGCGCCAGCCGTCGTGGTGAAGAGTCGATCCTGATTGGCCACGCCGGTCATCCGGAAGTCGAAGGTACCATGGGCCAGTACAGCAACCCGGAAGGAGGGATGTATCTGGTTGAGTCCCCGGAAGATGTCCTGACGCTGAACGTGAAAAACGAAGCCCGTCTGTCGTTTATGACGCAGACCACGCTTTCGGTTGATGATACGTCGGATGTGATTGACGCCCTGCGCCAGCGCTTCCCGAAAATCGTCGGGCCGCGTAAAGATGATATCTGCTATGCAACCACTAACCGTCAGGAAGCGGTGCGTGCCCTGGCTGAACAGGCGGATGTGGTGCTGGTAGTCGGCTCGAAAAACTCCTCTAACTCCAACCGTCTGGCCGAACTGGCGCAGCGAATGGGCAAGGCGGCGTTCCTGATCGACGACGCGACGGACATCCAGGAAGCGTGGGTTAAAAACGCGGCCTGTGTCGGTGTCACCGCCGGGGCTTCCGCGCCGGATATTCTGGTGCAGAATGTGATTGCTCGCCTTCAGGAGTTGGGTGGGGGTGAAGCCGTTCCGCTGGAAGGGCGCGAAGAGAACATCGTCTTCGAAGTCCCGAAAGAGCTGCGAATCGACGCCCGCGAAGTAGAATAAGGTTTAAAAATGCCAGTCATCAGGTGACTGGCATTTTTTCATTCAGATAGTTGATCATGGCTCGCATTCTGGCTGGCATATGCTTGTTACGCGTCCAGAGCAGCCATAAATCGCCCGAATAGCTGCTGATAAACGTCCACTCCGGCAGAACCTGTACTATTTCCCCTTTTTCAAGCGCCTCACGCGCCGTAAACAGCGGTAAACTCCCGATACCTACATGGTGTTTGACCGCATCCAGCCGCACGCCCGTGTGGTTAGCCGCGTAGCGGCCGTGTGTCTGTACCATCTCCGTTTTTCCCTGCGAGGTAAATTTCCAGCGTGAATCGGCCGGGGTTTCACCGAGCGAAATACAACTATGCCCCCGGAGGTCGTGCGGATGCTGAGGCGTGCCTGCGCGACGAAGGTATTCTGGCGTCGCGCAAATAATATGGGTTACCGGCATCAGCGGTTTTCCGTACAGGCCTGGCGAAGGGGTATCGGTGATCCGCAATGCCAGATCGACACCGTCATCGATCAGATCCATGTAGCGATCTTCTAGGCGCAGGCAGACATCTATTTGCGGATAGCGCGCCAGGAATGCTGGCATCAGCGGATGGATCACGAACCGTCCCACGGCTTTCGGTACGCTTATCGTGAGCTTTCCCTGCGCAATGGTTTGCAGACTGCTGCCGGAATCCATTGCCTGTTGGGCCGCGTCCAGCATATCCAGGGCATGTTCATAGACCGATTTTCCGGTTTCGGTAAGCGCCAGTTTGCGCGTGGTACGGTTCAGTAACTTACACCCCATCTCCTTCTCCAGGCGTGAAACACAGCGGCTGATCGCTGAGGGGGTCGCGCCCGTAATACGGGCTACGGTTGAAAAATTGCCATGTTCGACAATGGTAACGAAGGTCGCGAGATCGGGAAGCAGTGCATGTTTCATTTGTGCATACCAGGCAAGAGTGCATTGATTGAAAGCCAGATTATCGATGCTTAAGTGATGAATATACTGTCAGGGTACAGAGGAGAACAACCATGACAGAACGACTTTATTACATCAGTGAAGCGACGGAAGGCCGCGCGAAAGTCATCCGTTGCACTGAAGAGGCGGATGGCCGTTACGCCGTCGAGCTGGATCAAACCCTTTTCCATCCGCAGGGTGGCGGACAACCAGCAGATCGGGGCTTCATCGCTGGGATCGCGGTGGAGAGCGTGAACCTGCGTGGAGAGCAGGTCATTCACATTCTGGCCCGGCCGCTTATGCCTGGTGAGGTGGACATTCAGGTGGATAAAAGTGCGCGGGTGCGACATTCCCGCTGGCACAGCGCAGGCCATTTGATCGGTTATGCCGGCGAGCGATGTGGTTGGGAACCGGTAAAAGCCCACCACTGGCCCGGTGAAGGACGAATTACCTTTACGGCCCGGGACCTTAATAGCGCAATGCCTGATGCTAGCGCGCTGACAGTTCTTATTAACGGCTGGAAAGCGGACAATCTGCCCCGTCATACAGCAATAGAAGCGGGCAGACGCCAGGTTCGCTTTGGCGATCTTCCTGCTTATGCCTGTGGCGGAACGCATGTTAGCCAGCTGGCGGAAATAGGTGAGATGGAGATCCTGGGGATGAAAATAAAAAAAGGGCAGTTGGTCGTCACTTATGCCCTTCACGAGCAGGCGTAACTGGAGCGTGATTAACCCGACAGAGCGGAAGGCTTCGCGGGAGGGGGACAGGTTAATCTGGTAAGCTTGTTGTGTTGTTCTCCTCGGGCCGGAGATAAACATGAATCCTGATATTACCCCGCCACCCCAGGTGGCATCGGCCGGCGGTTATGCGCTTCGCGTATTTGCCGCTGAACTTCACCCACAGGGATGGGAGGTCAGCCATGCTTAACGTTGGGCTGGATATGACCATTACACACCGTCCATTGGGTTTTAGCTACGGAGGCGACGTCACTGGCCCGATGCCGGAGATCCGAACGCTGGATCAGATCCGTCCGTCGCTGCGCAATCCGGACTGCGAAGGGCCAGAGCAGGTGTATGCCATCGCGATGGACGTGGCGAGGCTTGCAGACAGAGAGGAGCTGGAAAAGCGGAAACTGCTGTTTGGCGTGGTCACCTATGCCGCGGGTACGCTCGGCGATGAGCCGGTGCGTAGCCAGGGGCATGTTCACCGTATCAGCCAACACAGTGGATGGTCACCGCCCGAACTGTATGAGATCTGGCAGGGGAAAGCGATCGTCTACATGCAAGAG
This sequence comes from Leclercia sp. LSNIH1, assembly GCF_002902985.1. NCBI lineage: Bacteria > Pseudomonadati > Pseudomonadota > Gammaproteobacteria > Enterobacterales > Enterobacteriaceae > Leclercia > Leclercia sp. LSNIH1. The sequence continues at coordinate 1,677,267 of NZ_CP026167.1, forward strand.
TATGTTGATGACGATCCCGGCCGCTGCTTTGCGGTGCTGGCGGGGCCGGGTGAAAAGGTACTGGTGCCGCCGGGGTGGGGCCATGCCACTATTTCCGCCTCGCCGGAGGAGCCCTTAACCTTTGGCGCCTGGTGCGACAGAGAATATGGCTTTGAGTATGAGGCCATTCGCGCCCGCAGGGGGCTCGCCTGGTATCCGCTGGTGCAGGGGAGGCATATCGTCTGGCAACATAATAAGCATTATATGGCAGGCAGGCTGCAGATGATTACGCCGCGCTGCTACAGCGAGTTTGGCATCACCGATGCGCCTGTCTACCAGCAGTTTATTGACGATCCCGCCCGCTTTCAGTTTATCTCCCGCCCGGATAAAACGGCGGAGCTATGGCGCAACTTCCATCCGTAACGTAAGCCGGGGCATCGCCCCGGCTCGTTTAACCGGCAAACAGACCGGATGCCACGCCAAGCGCGGCCAGCACCAGCAGTAGCAGCATGGCTTTCACCGGCGAGACCCCTTTTTTTGCCATCAGATACCAGGTGCCGAGCACGACCGCCAGCGGCAGCAACTGCGGGAAGATCCCATCGAGCATCTGCTGAACGTGGATATTCACCCCATCTTTAGTGATGAACTCCAGCCCGGTGCCCAGCTTCACGTAGCTTGCCGCCACGCCGCCCATGACGAAAACCCCTAGCAGCGAGAGCGCCTCACGCAGGCGTGCGGATTTGCTGCTTACCAGCATCTCCACCGAGCCGGAACCCATCCGGTAGCCCTTAAGAAACAGGAACCAGGAGCCAGGGAGCACGATCGCCAGCCAGGCGATAGCATAAAAAAGCGGCCCGAGAATATTCCCCCCCGCCGCCAGCGCCATTCCGATACTCAGCAGAATGGGGATCAGCATGCCGGGGATCATTGAGTCGCCGATGCCGGCGATCGGCCCCATCAGGCCCACCTTCAGGGTATTGATGGTGTCGCCGTCAATGGGTTCACCGTTGGCTTTTTTCTCTTCCAGGCCCAGCACCATGCCGTTAACTATCGCGCCAATCTGCGGTTCTGTGTTGTAGAACGAGGCATGACGGCGCAGCATTTCGGTGCGCTGCGTTGCGTCCGGATAGAGCTTTTTTGCCACCGGCAGCATGCTCAGGCAAAAGCCGAAGGATTCCAGGCGTTCAAAGCTCATCGACGACAGGTTATGCATCATCCATGCCCGCCAGCAGCGGCGCAGATCCTTACGGGTGAGTTTACGTTCTTCCATCAGAATTCATCCTCGTCGTCGTGCGTCGGTCTTGCGGCAACGGGTTGCGGTGCCTCCGGCTTGTAGTTGTAATGGATCAGCGCCAGCAGCGCGCCGACAATCACCAGCGCCACCATGTTCAGCTTCAGAAAGACAATGCAGACGAAACCGACCAGGAAGTAGATGAGCATGGTATAGCTTTTGATGATCTGCTTTAACAGAATGGCGATGCCCACGGCAGGCAGGATGCCGCCCAGCACGTTCATCGTGGAGAGCACGATTTGTGGCAGGCTATCCATAAAGCTGCTGATGTACTGGGCACCAAAATAGACCGCGATGAAGGCCGGAACAAAGCGCAGTACAAAGTTCATCGCCTGCGGCCAGATCGCGCTGTTGAGAAAGAGTCCCCGTTCGTCGCCGCGTTCCAGCGCAACATCCGCCCGGTGGTTCCAGTACGAATTCAGGACCATCATGGCGTTAAAGAGGATGGTGCCGGCGATGCCAATGGTGGCCGCCAGGGCAACGGCGACTTCGGGACCTTTACCGGAGAGAATGCCAAGGGCTATCGCAGGCCAGGCGACGAAGTTTAAATCCGCTGGCATCGAGCCGCCCGGGGTGACCATGGCGATATAGACAGCCTGAACCGCCACGCCAATCATGATACCGGTTTTTACGTCGCCAAGGATAAGCCCTACCAGCATGCCCGAAATCAACGGCCTGGAGATGAGATACCAGCCGCCTGTCAGGCCGAACAGCCAGGGACTGCTGAGCGCCCCGAGATAGCAAAACAGGCCGATTAATGATGCTTCGACAATCATTTCTGGCTCCTTATTTTATTTTTTGTTTAGCGTCCTGCCAGCTAAAGAAGCTGGCATCCGGCACCAGGCGAAACTCAATCACATGGCCCCGTTCGGCAAGCCACTCAAAGGCTGCGGCCTCCTCAGCGCTGACGGACTGGTTAGGCCCGATGGTCGTGGTGTTGGCGCGGGCGCTCATTGGCCCGACATTAATTTTCCCGTTGCTGTTTTTCAGGCTAATGCCCGCCTGTTCAATGCGCTGCAGCGTGACCGGTGATTTGCCGATCACGAAATAGCGTTTCTCGCTGGCAATGACCTTCGGCAGCTTCTCAATGGCCGTAGCGGTATCAAATAGCCACACTTTGGTATCGGATACCGCCCCTTTCATGACCGACGAGAGCAGTGGGTCGGCCGCGACGGCATCGTCAATGGCGACGATGCCGTCGCAGGGCAGCTCTTTTGCCCAGCGTGTGACCAGCTGGCCGTGGATTACCCTGTCATCAATGCGTACGAAAGAAATCGTCATAGCTCTCTCCTTAAAAATCGTCTGTCTGTTCGGTCACCACGTGCCTGGCCTGGATGAGCGTGGGGAAAGTCAGTTCAAGAAGCTGTGCGGCGGCGTGTTGCACATCGTCCAGCTCAGTGACCTCATCGGTTTGCAGCAGCATCGGGAAATTCACCCCCGCTACCACGGCGATGGGCGGCTGGGTTAAGGGGTTAAACGCGGCTTCGCAGGCCACGTTCCAGGGCGTGCCGCTCTGCATATCGCACAGCACCAAAATGCCGCTGGCCCCCTCGCTGGCCTGCGCCAGAGCGGTAGTGAAATCATGGCGAAATCCTTCAATGCCTCTCTCTCCGGTGAGGCATACGGCGCGTAGATTTGGCAGTTCGCCATAGACCATCTCCCCGCTTTCCAGCAGCGCGGCGGCCAGGGGGCCGTGTGTGGCAACGATAAACTGAATCATGCTTACCCCCTTATCCAGGCTTTAACGGTGGCCAGTTGCTGGCCGATGCCTTTACCCCAGGGAGAGATGCGGTATTCGCCCACGGCAGCAGGGACGATAAAGGTTTCGGCGTAATGCACCACGAAGGGTTCAAAGGCGTTGTCAGGACTGTCCACTCGCGCTTCTGCCCCCTCCACCAGGTTCAGCACGTTTACGCCGCCTTCCGTGTTGTGCAGGACTGGTTCGCTGAACCAGTGACGGCGGGTTTCAATAAATTCGCGTTCGTGCAGGCCGGTGCGCTCTTCGCGCCAGCCCTTTCCTTCGCTGACAGGCTCAAACTGGTTCACGAGATGCTTCTGTACCCAGCGGGTGTCACGCTGCCAGTCAATGACCTGCTCGCCATGCTCGAGGTGAACAGGGCGGGGCAGACCGTCCATGCCGAGACGGCCCCAGTCCCAGAGTTTGAAGGTGAAAATGTAAGGCGTGGCGCTGATCTCCAGCACCATCGTGCCGGAACCTGAGCAGTGAACCGTGCCGGCGGGGATCAGGAAGTGATCGTGTTTATGCGCCGGGATCTTGTTCACAAAGCGGGCGTCATCGAAGGCTTTTTCACCCTGAGCGGCGCGTTTGAGATCGTCCATCATTGCCTGTGGGTGGGTGCCGCTCACGGTGCCAAGGTAAACCACCGCGCCGGGCTCCGCCTCCAGAATGTAGTAACTCTCATCCTGGGTGTAGTGCATACCGAACTGCTGCTGGATGTACTCCGTTACCGGGTGCACCTGAAAGCTCAGGTTCTGCCCGCCGATGGTATCGAGAAAGTCGAAGCGGATTGGGAATTCTGCGCCAAACCGGGCGTGAACCTTTTCCCCCAGCAGCGAGCGGGGCTGAAGCAGAACCAGGTCCTGGGAGGGGATCTCGATCCGCACCGCGCCAAAACGCAGTAACAGGCTGTTTTCCTCGGGCACGCAATCAAAACACCACGCGTAGTTGGGCGCGGCGGGATCGAGATCGAACTGTTGTTTCATCCACTGGCCGCCCCAGACGCCGGGATCGAAGAAGGGCACCACGCGGAAAGGACGCCGGGTGGTGTGCGCCAGGCCCGCGCGCAGGGCGTCTCCGCAGACCATCGCCGGTGCGTTAGCGAGGGTGGTATCCAGCAGGAAATCAGCGCGTTTAAGGAGCGGTGTTTTGTGGCGATCGAACACCCGCCACTCAATAAAGAAGGCGCGCTTATAACGGCGGAGCATATCTTCAGTCTGGTTTTCGACGCCCCAGTTGCCCAGCTCGCCTTTGCGCATACGCTGCTGAATTTCCCAGCGCGGCAGATCGGCGTAGACCAGCACGTCGCCCGGATGGACCAGGGCAGCGCCGGAGCCATAAATCACCACCAGCCCCTCTTCACAAGCGGTGACCTGCTCTTGCAGAACCTTTAGCCTCTCCCTGTCCATAAATTCCACTAGCTGGTGGCATGAAAGCACGCCAAAAACGCGGTCATCGGTGAGGTTACGCGCCAGCATCGCATGCAGCGCATCCTCATCGCGGCGGGCCCGTTCGGCATTAATCGTCAGCGCCGGACGGAGCGATGAGAACAACATCTGCTCCAGTTCGTCGAGACGTACGCCGGGATAGCAGTCGATAACCAGCACGGTGCGTTTCGGGAGCTGTTGCTGTGCAAGCGAACGTCCAATCGCCTCCCAGCCCTGCCAGGCGCGGTGGTCGAAGCCGCTTATGTTGACTTCAGGGTGTTTATCGTAGGTGGTCATAGTCTCTCTCCTTCAATATTGATTAGGTTATTCGATTAACCGGCTTTGAAAAGAGTGGTTAACGCGATTAACCCGGCATTCCGCGGCATTTACGGGTAATCTGCGGCGGTTCTGTGAAGGAGGTCACAGGGAAAAATGCAAAAATTAGGTTATTCGATTAATCTAAAGAAAAAAGGAGTCACCATGACGGGAATAACGCTGGCGGACGTGGCAAAACGGGCAGGCGTATCAACTGCAACGGTATCAATGGTGCTGTGCAACAAGGGGCGGATCTCCCAGGCCACGCGGGAGAAAGTACTCCGGGCGCTGGACGAGACGGGCTACGTCTATAACCAGACGGCGGCTAATCTGCGCAACCGGCGAAGTAACCAGGTCGGGCTGCTGCTTCACGATATTACCAACCCCTTCTACGGCGAAATGACGGCGGGGCTGAGCCACGAGATGGAGCGCCACGACCTGCTGCTGTTCCTGGCCAACAGCGAAGAGTCTTCATCGCGCCAGCAGAAGTTTGTTGATTCACTGATGCGCAACAACGTCTGCGGCATGGTGCTGTGTGCCGCGCGCGAAACGCCGCAGGCCTTTTTTGATGGCCTGAAGCGCCGCACTATTCCGGCCATTATGGTGGTGCGCCCGCTGAACGATCCAGATTTTGATTTCGTTGGCACTGATAACTTCCTCGGCACCCAGTTAGCCACGGAGCATCTGTTGCGGATGGGCCATCGCCATATCGCCTTTATCGGAGGAAGCGCGCGCTCCGGCTCGCGGGCGCAGCGCCTCGGGGGATTTACCAGCAAGCTGCTGGAGTATGGCGTAACGCCGAATCCGGAGTGGATCGTCACCGCCCAGGCCAGCCAAAGTGACGGGGCGCGCGTTGCGCTGGCACTATTGTCGCGCCATCCGCAGATCACAGCGGCTATCTGTTACCAGGACATCGTGGCGCTGGGCGTTATGCAGAGTTTACGCAAGCTGGGGCGCGAGCCGGGCAGTGATTTTGCGCTGGTCGGGTTCGATGACATTACCGAAGCGGGACTGGTTCAGCCTGCGTTAACCACGGTCTCCGTGGCCGCCAAAGAGATCGGTCGTAAGGCGGGCGAGCTGCTCTTTAGCCGCATTCAGGGGAATGACGAGCCGCCAAAGCGGATCATCCTGCCCCCTACGCTGGTAGTGCGTGAATCGTGCGGTTTTCGCTGACACCTATGTTTTTTACTGATATCTGTCCCGTTTTATCATTAAATTCTAATTATCGGCGTTTTCAGATGGCGGCAATCTTGCTGGCTGGTTACTCTGGAAACGATTTACATCATTTTAACGTAAGAGAATAACTATGCATGATGCACAGGTCCGTGTCGCAATTGCGGGCGCGGGTGGCCGTATGGGCCGTCAGTTAATTCAGGCTACGCTGCAGATGGATGGCGTTGCGCTTGGCGCCGCGCTGGAGCGCGAAGGCTCTTCTTTATTAGGCGCGGATGCCGGTGAGCTGGCAGGCGTGGCTAAGACGGGCGTTACCGTGCAGAGCAGCCTTGATGCAGTAAAAGATGACTTTGACGTGTTTATCGATTTTACGCGCCCGGAAGGCACGCTGCATCACCTGGCGTTTTGCCGCCAGCACGGCAAGGGCATGGTAATCGGCACCACCGGTTTTGACGATGCGGGCAAACAGGCGATTCAGGATGCGGCGAAAGTCATCCCTGTCGTATTTGCGGCCAACTTCAGCGTGGGCGTGAACGTGATGCTCAAGCTGCTGGAGAAAGCGGCGAAGGTGATGGGCGACTATACCGATATCGAGATCGTTGAAGCGCACCATCGCTACAAAGTGGATGCACCGTCAGGTACGGCCCTGGCGATGGGCGAGGCGATTGCCCAGGCGATGGATAAGGATCTGAAAACGTGTGCCGTCTACACCCGTGAAGGTCATACCGGCGAACGCGTTCCGGGCACCATTGGTTTTGCCACGGTGCGTGCCGGTGACATTGTAGGCGAACATACCGCGATGTTTGCCGATATTGGTGAGCGCGTTGAAATCACCCATAAGGCTTCCAGTCGTATGACTTTTGCAAATGGGGCTGTACGTTCTGCTATTTGGTTGAAAGGCAAAAAAGATGGTCTTTTTGACATGCGAGATGTGCTTGATCTTAACAACTTGTAATCATAGTTACCCTTCGTGATGTGGTTATTGCAGTCGTAATTAATTGATTGCACAGGGCAATATTTTATTGCCCTTTAATTTTGAAGTCTTTGGCATAGTTTTTATATTAACTTCCCATAAATCTTCTTTTTCACCTCTATTTTTGTTTCAAACTTGTGAATTTTGACCAAATGGTCCACTTTTTTGGACCGCAACGGCAGTTCTAACAATAAAATGGGTTAGCAAGCGTTTTCCCAGGTGATTTAGTTGATCTTTTTGCCCGTTAACAACTCTCTCTCCCACCAGTGGCATAAAAATGACAGACAAAACCCACTTTTTGAGTTGACTTTCCCCTGCTTAATCTCCAGAATGCCGCCGTTTGCCGAAAATCCACTGGCAGCAGATTTGCATTGATTTGAACCCTGGTTATGAATTAATATGCAAATAAAGTGAGTGAATATTCTCTGGAGGGTGTTTTGATTAAGTCAGCGCTATTGGTTCTGGAAGACGGAACCCAGTTTATCGGTCGGGCCATTGGGGCAACAGGTTCGGCGGTTGGGGAAGTCGTTTTCAATACTTCAATGACCGGTTATCAAGAAATCCTCACTGATCCTTCCTATTCCCGCCAAATCGTCACTTTAACTTATCCCCATATTGGTAATGTCGGCTCCAACGCCGCTGATGAAGAGTCCTCCCAGGTCCACGCACAAGGTCTGATCATTCGTGACCTGCCGCTGATTGCCAGTAACTACCGCAGTACTGAAGACCTCTCTTCCTACCTGAAACGCCATAACATCGTGGCGATTGCCGATATCGATACCCGTAAGCTGACGCGTCTGCTGCGTGAAAAAGGTGCCCAGAACGGCTGCATCATCGCTGGCGACAACCTGGATGCGGCTCTGGCGCAGGAAAAAGCCAAAGCCTTCCCGGGTCTGAACGGTATGGATCTGGCAAAAGAAGTGACCACCGCTGAGTCCTACAGCTGGACGCAGGGTAGCTGGACGCTGGCTGGCGAACTGCCGGAAGCGAAAAAAGAGGAAGAGCTGCCGTTCCACGTGGTGGCCTACGACTACGGCGCCAAGCGCAACATCCTGCGTATGCTGGTGGATCGCGGCTGCCGCCTGACCGTTGTGCCGGCCAAAACCCCGGCAGACGAAGTACTGAAGATGAACCCGGACGGGATCTTCCTCTCTAACGGCCCGGGTGACCCGGCACCGTGCGATTACGCTATCGACGCGATTAAAACTTTCCTTGAAACCGACATTCCGGTATTCGGCATCTGCCTCGGCCATCAGCTGCTGGCGCTGGCGAGCGGTGCGAAAACCGTGAAGATGAAGTTCGGTCACCACGGTGGCAACCACCCGGTGAAAGATATCGACAACAACACGGTAATGATTACCGCACAGAACCACGGTTTTGCTGTCGATGAAGCCTCCATGCCTGCCAACCTCCGCGTCACGCACAAGTCGCTGTTCGATGGCACCTTGCAGGGCATTCATCGTACCGACAAACCGGCGTTCAGCTTCCAGGGACACCCGGAGGCAAGCCCAGGCCCGCACGATGCCGCGCCGCTGTTCGATCACTTCATCGAACTTATCGAGCAATACCGTAAGACCGCTAAATAATCAGGAGCCGAGAAGACCATGCCAAAACGTACAGACATAAAAAGTATCCTGATCCTTGGCGCTGGCCCGATCGTTATCGGCCAGGCCTGTGAATTTGACTACTCTGGCGCCCAGGCGTGTAAAGCCCTGCGTGAAGAGGGTTACCGCGTTATTCTGGTGAACTCCAACCCGGCCACCATCATGACCGACCCGGAGATGGCCGATGCGACCTACATCGAGCCGATTCACTGGGAAGTGGTACGCAAAATCATCGAAAAAGAGCGTCCGGATGCCGTACTGCCAACCATGGGCGGCCAGACGGCGCTGAACTGTGCGCTGGAGCTGGAGCGTCAGGGCGTGCTGGAAGAGTTCGGCGTGACCATGATTGGTGCCACCGCCGACGCGATTGATAAAGCGGAAGACCGCCGTCGCTTCGACGTGGCAATGAAAAAAATCGGCCTCGACACCGCGCGTTCCGGTATTGCACACAATATGGAAGAGGCGCTGGCGGTTGCCGCTGACGTGGGTTATCCGTGCATCATCCGTCCTTCCTTCACCATGGGCGGCACCGGCGGCGGTATCGCTTACAACCGTGAAGAGTTCGAAGAGATTTGTGCCCGCGGTCTGGATCTTTCTCCAACCAACGAGCTGCTGATTGATGAATCACTGATCGGCTGGAAAGAGTATGAGATGGAAGTGGTGCGTGATAAAAACGACAACTGCATCATCGTCTGCTCTATTGAAAACTTCGACGCCATGGGCATCCACACCGGTGACTCCATCACCGTGGCACCCGCCCAGACCCTGACCGACAAAGAGTATCAAATCATGCGTAACGCCTCAATGGCGGTACTGCGTGAGATTGGCGTCGAAACCGGCGGCTCTAACGTGCAGTTCTCGGTTAACCCGAAGAACGGTCGTCTGATTGTTATCGAGATGAACCCGCGTGTATCCCGCTCCTCTGCGCTGGCATCGAAAGCCACCGGCTTCCCGATTGCCAAAGTGGCGGCGAAACTGGCGGTAGGTTATACCCTCGACGAGCTGATGAACGACATCACCGGCGGTCGTACTCCGGCCTCGTTCGAGCCGTCTATCGACTACGTTGTGACCAAAATTCCTCGCTTCAACTTCGAGAAATTTGCCGGTGCGAACGACCGTCTGACCACCCAGATGAAATCTGTCGGCGAAGTGATGGCCATTGGCCGCACCCAGCAGGAGTCCCTGCAGAAAGCGCTGCGCGGTCTGGAAGTGGGCGCCACCGGTTTCGACCCGAAAGTAAGCCTGGATGACCCGGAAGCCCTGACCAAAATCCGTCGTGAGCTGAAAGACGCGGGCGCCGAGCGTATCTGGTATATCGCCGACGCCTTCCGTGCGGGCATGTCCGTCGATGGCGTCTTCAACCTGACCAACATTGACCGCTGGTTCCTGGTGCAGATTGAAGAGCTGGTGCGTCTGGAAGAGAAGGTGGCAGAGCTGGGCATCAACGGCCTCGACGCTGACTTCCTGCGCATGCTCAAGCGTAAAGGCTTTGCCGACGCGCGTCTGGCTAAACTGGCGGGCGTACGCGAAGCGGAGATCCGCAAGCTGCGTGACCAGTACGACCTGCACCCGGTCTACAAGCGCGTGGATACCTGTGCGGCAGAGTTTGCGACCGACACCGCCTACATGTACTCCACCTATGAAGACGAGTGCGAAGCGAACCCGTCCGTTGACCGCGACAAAATCATGGTGCTGGGCGGCGGTCCAAACCGTATCGGCCAGGGCATCGAGTTCGACTACTGCTGCGTACATGCCTCCCTGGCGCTGCGCGAAGACGGTTACGAGACCATTATGGTCAACTGTAACCCGGAAACCGTCTCGACTGACTACGACACCTCCGACCGCCTCTACTTCGAGCCGGTAACGCTGGAAGATGTGCTGGAAATCGTGCGTATCGAGAAGCCAAAAGGGGTTATCGTGCAGTACGGCGGCCAGACTCCGCTGAAGCTGGCCCGCGCGCTCGAAGCGGCAGGTGTACCGGTTATCGGTACCAGCCCGGATGCGATTGACCGTGCGGAAGACCGCGAACGTTTCCAGCACGCCGTTGACCGTCTGAAGCTGAAACAGCCGGCTAACGCCACCGTTACCACCATTGAGCAGGCGGTTGAGAAGGCCAAAGAGATCACCTACCCGCTGGTGGTGCGCCCCTCCTACGTGCTGGGTGGCCGCGCAATGGAGATCGTCTACGACGAAGCCGACCTGCGCCGTTACTTCCAGACGGCGGTCAGCGTCTCTAACGATGCGCCAGTCCTGCTGGACCGCTTCCTGGACGATGCGGTAGAAGTGGATGTGGATGCTATCTGCGACGGCGAAAGAGTGCTGATTGGCGGCATCATGGAGCACATCGAGCAGGCGGGCGTGCACTCCGGCGACTCCGCATGTTCTCTGCCAGCCTATACGCTGAGCAAAGAGATTCAGGACGTGATGCGCGAGCAGGTGCAGAAACTGGCCTTCGAGCTGCAGGTACGCGGTCTGATGAACGTGCAGTTTGCGGTGAAAGACAATGAAGTCTACCTGATTGAAGTGAACCCACGTGCGGCACGTACCGTCCCGTTCGTCTCCAAAGCCACCGGTATCCCGCTGGCGAAAGTGGCGGCGCGCGTGATGGCTGGCCAGACGCTGGCGCAGCAGGGCGTAACCAAAGAGATTATCCCGCCGTACTACTCGGTGAAAGAGGTGGTGCTGCCGTTCAACAAGTTCCCGGGTGTTGACCCGCTGTTAGGGCCAGAGATGCGCTCAACCGGTGAAGTCATGGGCGTGGGCCGTACCTTCGCGGAAGCGTTCGCCAAGGCGCAGTTGGGCAGTAACTCCACCATGAAGAAACGGGGCCGTGCGCTGCTCTCCGTGCGCGAAGGCGACAAAGAGCGCGTGGTGGACCTGGCGGCGAAGCTGCTGAAGTATGGCTTTGAGCTGGATGCGACCCACGGCACCGCGATTGTGCTGGGTGAAGCGGGTATCAACCCGCGTCTGGTGAACAAGGTGCATGAAGGTCGTCCGCACATTCAGGACCGTATCAAGAATGGCGAATATACCTACATCATCAACACCACCGAAGGGCGCCAGGCGATTGAAGACTCCAAGCTGATTCGCCGCAGCGCGCTGCAGTACAAAGTGCACTATGACACTACCCTGAACGGCGGTTTTGCGACAGCGATGGCGCTGAACGCGGATGCCACCGAGAAGGTGATTTCTGTGCAGGAGATGCACGCGCAGATTAGCAAGTAACAAGCCTGTTATCGTAGGGCGGGTAAGCGAAAGCGACGCCGGGCAAATGGCGGGTGGCGCTTCGCTTACCCGCCCTACGATGGCTGCCTCCCTCTTCAGAACCTTCTGCTTTCTCATCTCCTATCAGTCAGTTAGCCTAAAATTATCAGGTCGATAATTAAATCCAACTGAAAAGCAGGGAGAACACCATGCGTAAGAATCTTTTGCTGACTTCAATTTTTACTGCCGCAGCACTATTTACCGTTGCAGGTTGTTCCTCTAACCAGGCGGTGAAAACTACTGACGGTAAAACCATCGTCACCGACGGAAAACCGCAGGTAGATGACGATACTGGAATGATGTCTATTGATAATGCCGAAACCGGTCAGACGGAACAGATTAACCGCGATCAGGTGAAATCCATGGGTGAACTGGATAACTGATAAAAAAATGCAGTGGCCTGCGCCACTGCATCGGTTGTTGCGGTAACAGGATTACCAGCGGTGATTTAACAGGATATGACCGCCATAGGCGTCGTAGCTGTTTTCGCCCCATTCGCCGCTGGCGCGCAGCGAGATCAGGGTGGTCTCGTTCAGCTTGCCCGTTACGCCCAGCTCCAGCTGTGCGCGGTCGTCCGGGGTATCGTTGCTGAAGGTTTCGCCGTTGAAAGCGATGTCGTTCTGTCCTGCCCCTTTCAGCCAGTTAACTGCCACATAAGGCTGCCACGCCTGAACATCTTTCTGGTCAAAGTAGCTGGATTTCACCCCTACGCGGCCAAGTACGCTGTCGTTATCAAGGGTAGAGATCCGTACGCCGTCGGCATCCTTATGATTTTCCTGGTCCAGGTAGCTGTAAATCGCCTGAATTTGCGGCTCGATTTTCCAGGTTCTCTCGTTTTCTGAATCAACAATCCAGGCATGGCCCGCTTCCAGCGACACGGCAAAACCGTGGCTGTTGTAAGATTCATTGTCGCGCCCATCGCTTCTCAGGCCGTTGTGATACCAGCCGTAAGAGGCCCAGCTGTCGATATAGCTGCCTTTACGCAGCTTCTGATCTTCCTGCCAGGTGGCGTAGACGCCAACGTTCACACCATCGACCTTGCCGTGCGCGGAACGGTGGCTGCCGGTAGAGGTGGAGTCGGTTTTCGCCTGGCCTGCGCCAAACATCATCCCACTATGCAGAACACCAGTATCCATCTGCTTGCTGATGAAATCGCTGCCAACCTGCATGACGTACTGGGTCGTGTCATAGTTTACTTTTCCGCCTGCCACGTCATTGTCGTGATAGCGGCCTTTGACATACATCCAGGTATTGAGATCCTCACCATCGCGCAGCGTCAGCTGATCGCGATCGTCACGTTTGTGCAGGAACATCCCCTGGGCTGCCAGGTAGTTACCCATATAGGCGCCGACTTCAGGGGCCATGTTAGACGGTGCTGGTGGGGTATAGCCACCATCATCAGGGTTGGTATTGTTGCCGTTATCATCCGGCTCTGGTGCCGGCTGAGGGGCTGGCGTTGGGTCTGGCGTTGGATCGGGTGTTGGCTCGGGCGCAGGGGAAGGCGAAGTGTTCGCAGATTCCAGGTACCAGTTACCGTCGGTGTGCTTGTTCAGGCTGTATTCCCAGGCACCGGCAACAACAGGTCGGGAAAGGGAGAATGCGGCGTCGGAGTTACCACTAACTTTGACAACCTGCATACCGTTAACGGTTTGCGCACCCAGACCACCGATATTCGAGATGCGGATACCGGACTGGCCGGCGCTATCACCGGTAATGGTCAGGTGATCGGTAGCAGAATCATCCTCTCCCAACACGCTGTTCATCAGGATCTGGCTACCGCTCGTCCCGGTATAGTTGCCGTTAATGACGAATCTGTTGCCGACGTGGTCATTAAGACCATTGACCTGCAGCGTACCGCTGTTGGTCACATTACCGTTGATGGTATTCGCAGTTGAAGGCGTTACGCTATTGCCAGAGATGGCATTCCAGGAGGCGAGGGTACCGCCGTTAAGAATATTGATGTTGTTATTAACGGTTCCGGCGCTGGCAAAGGTTGCTCTATTGCCAACGGTGACGGTAGCGGTATTGCCGCTGGTGCCCAGGGTTGCGCCTTCTGCGATCAGGGTGGTACCGCTATTCAGTAGGGTATTGCCGGTATAGCTGTTATTGCCGGTCAGGGTTAACAGATTAGCATCGATTTTTTTAACGTTGCCGCTGCCGGTAATATCCCCTGCGAAAACAGAGTCGGAGCCCTGGTTGAACGTGAAGGTGCCGTTATTGGTCAGGGTGCCGGTCAGAAAGCCTGTTTGGTCACCATTACCCAGCTGAAGATGGCCTGCCTCTGAAATCAGGGTATTACCGGCGTCGTTTTTTACGATGCCCGCCAGAGTCAGTTTACCTGAGTTGATCTTAATTGAGTCACCCGCGCCGATAATATCGATGTTGCCGGTCAGTGACCAGTCAGTACCGTCCATAGACAGCGAAGCAAAGCCATCACCTGCGTTCAGGCCGCGGAAATTGCTGTCTTCTGAGCCGCTATTCAGTAACGCTAAGGTGTTTGTTGTGGAATTGGTGGAGATAACATCGCCATCAAGCACAGATCCTTGCCCCAAAGTCAGCGTATTAGCCTGGGTACTCTCAAAGGTAATTGCACTTTCTGAACCTTTTATCAGGCCATTATTTCCTATATTAAGTCTGTGATTACCCGTGACGACAACACCGTTAACATCAGCCTCGATCTGCCCCCGATTATTAAGATTACTTTTGCCTGAAGCATCAAGCAGGATACCGTTATCGGTGCCGCCTTTTAACATTCCATCATTATCAATGATGACACTGGCACCGGAGGTGAACGCGGTTTTACCCTGGATCGTACCGGTATTTGCGATGTTGACGTTACTTGAATCTTCATGAATTTTAATACCGTATTCTGCCCCCAGAATTTTACCGGCGTTGTTTATGTCCCCACCCATATTTTCGACATAAATTCCGGTGGCACCCGTGGATTCGATTAATCCACTTTGCTGGTTATTTATGATTACTTTTTGTGAGCCAGTAGCGATAAGCATTCCATCGCCTACGCCAGACACTTTCCCATAGTTCGTGACACCGTCAATTACCTGCCCTTTGACCGTAACAGTGGGCATGTCAGTGGAATTGGTAATGCTGACATCTTCAGGAATGATGTATGTATTATCTGATGAAAAAGTCTGTGGGGCATCCGTGTTGTCATTAATTATGATTTCTGCGGATACCATTAACGGGGTAAATACTATTAATGCTGATAAAGCTGGAAAAATATTTTTCAACGATGCCGTTGTCTTATTTAATTGAGGGGTTTTGCTTGTCATTGTCACATCCGTTTTGTGATTTAAGAAAGCGTATTTTAGTAATGAGGTGATTTTTTGTAAATCACTGCTTTTTAATGGTGTATTATTAATATTAAGTTAACCAATTGAGTTGTCAGAGGTTTTTTATGAATGGTGTTTTTAAATTATGGATTAAATTCATTTTATTGATAATGTTTTTGCATTAATCCAAAGAGAATAATCTTAATGCTAAATATGATGTTTATTTTTTATGGAATTAATAAAAATAATAGATTTCCAAGCAAAGCCATTTACCAATCTTTGCGGTTAATGCCAGCAAGGCCAGAGACCCCTTCAAACGCCTCGCTTTCCTGACTACACTGACAGTCACAACAAGAAAGCCGTTTACCCAGGTTAATCATGATACTCATTATCTACGCCCATCCTTATCCGCACCATTCGCATGCGAATAAGCGAATGCTCGATCAGGTAAAGACGCTGGAGGGTGTAGAAATCCGCTCGCTCTATCAGCTCTATCCTGACTTTAATATTGATATCGCCGCAGAGCAGGAGGCGATTTCCAGAGCCGATCTCATCGTCTGGCAGCACCCGATGCAGTGGTACAGCACGCCTCCGTTGCTGAAACTGTGGATCGATAAAGTCTTCTCGCACGGCTGGGCGTACGGTCATAACGGCAGAGCGCTCAAGGGTAAAAGCCTGCTGTGGGCGGTGACCACCGGTGGCGGCGAAAGCCATTTCGATATCGGTTCCTTCCCCGGCTTTGAGGTGCTGGCGCAGCCGCTGCAGGCGACCGCGCTCTACTGCGGGCTCAACTGGCTCCCGCCATTTGCTATGCACTGCACCTTCGTTTGCGACGACGAAACCCTTCAGGCGCAGGCGCGCCACTACAAACAACGTTTACTCGACTGGCAGGAGGCGCACCATGGATAGCCATACGCTGATTCAGGCGCTGATCTATTTGGGGGCCGCGGCGCTGATTGTGCCGGTTGCGGTTCGTCTGGGGCTGGGGTCGGTGCTGGGCTATCTGATTGCCGGCTGCGTCATTGGTCCGTGGGGTTTCCGGCTGGTCACCGATGCCGAGTCGATTCTGCACTTTGCGGAAATTGGCGTGGTGCTGATGCTGTTCGTGATTGGTCTGGAGCTGGATCCGCGTCGCCTGTGGAAACTGCGCGCCTCGGTATTTGGCGGCGGGGCATTGCAGATGCTGGCCTGCGGTCTGCTGCTGGGCGGATTCTGCATCCTGCTGGGCATGGACTGGAAAGTGGCGGAGCTGATCGGTATGACGCTGGCGCTCTCATCCACGGCGATCGCCATGCAGGCCATGAATGAACGTAACCTGACGGTTTCGCAGATGGGTCGCAGCGCCTTCTCAGTGCTGCTTTTTCAGGACATCGCCGCCATTCCGCTGGTGGCGATGATCCCGCTGCTGGCCGCTTCCGGGGCGTCAACTACCCTGGGCGCCTTTGCCCTTTCGGCCCTGAAAGTTGTCGGGGCGCTGGCGCTGGTGGTCCTGCTCGGGCGGTACGTCAGCCGACCGTTGCTGCGTTTTGTCGCCCGCTCCGGCCTGCGTGAAGTCTTCAGTGCCGTGGCCTTATTCCTGGTCTTCGGCTTTGGTCTGATGCTGGAAGAGGCCGGGCTCTCTATGGCGATGGGGGCGTTTCTGGCAGGCGTTCTGCTGGCGAGCTCCGAGTACCGCCACGCCCTGGAAAGCGATATCGAGCCCTTTAAGGGGCTGCTGCTGGGGCTGTTCTTTATTGGCGTGGGGATGTCGGTTGATTTCGGGACGTTAGTCACCCATCCGCTGCGCATCGCGATCCTGCTGGTGGGCTTCCTGGCCATTAAAATGCTCATGCTCTGGCTGGTAGCTCGCCCGTTGAAGGTTCCCGCGAAACAGCGGCGCTGGTTTGCGGTGCTGCTGGGGCAGGGGAGTGAGTTTGCCTTTGTGGTGTTTGGCGCGGCAAACATGGCAAACGTGCTCGATCCCGAATGGGCGAAGGCGCTGACGCTGGCGGTGGCGCTGTCAATGGCGGTAACCCCGCTGCTGCTGGTGGTGCTGACCCGTCTCGACGCTGCCAACAGTGGTCAACAGCACGAGGCTGATGAAATTGATGAAGAGCAACCGCGGGTCATCATCGCCGGGTTTGGTCGCTTCGGTCAGATTGCGGGCCGTTTGCTGCTCTCCAGTGGGGTAAAAATGGTCATCCTCGATCACGATCCCGATCATATTGAAACCTTGCGTAAGTTTGATATGAAGGTCTTTTATGGCGATGCCACCCGCGTGGACCTGCTGGAATCCGCCGGGGCGCACAAGGCCGAAGTGTTGATCAACGCGATAGACGATCCGAAGAACAGCCTGCAGCTGGTTGAGCTGGCGAAGACGCACTTCCCGCATCTGAAAATCATCTCCCGCGCGCGCGATATCGATCACTACATCAAACTGCGTCAGACAGGTGTCGATGCCCCGGAGCGTGAAACCTTTGAAGGCGCGCTCAAATCCGGACGGCTGGCGCTGGAGAGCCTTGGCCTCGGGGCATATGAAGCCCGGGAGCGGGCCGATCTGTTCCGTCGCTTTAATATTGAGATGCTGGAGGAGATGGCGGAAATGGCGGAGAACGATGCCAAATCCCGCGCGGCAGTGGTTAAACGCACCAGCGCCATGCTGACCGAGATCATCAATGAGGATCGTAATCACCTCTCACTGACCCAGCGTCATGGCTGGCAGGGAACGGAAGAGGGTAAGCATACCGGCGATCCGCACGATGAGCCGGAGAGCAAACCTGTAGCGTGAAGAGGGGTTGCCAGCAAATATAAAAAATTTCCTGTTCTTTACTCTGCCGCCAGTCGACGAAAGATTAAGCTTTCCGTATAGTGGCGGCAATTTTTTGCATCCGGGAAATAATCAATGATCAGTCTGATTGCGGCGCTTGCGGTAGATCGCGTGATTGGTATGGAAAACGCCATGCCGTGGAATCTGCCTGCCGATCTCGCGTGGTTTAAACGTACAACGTTGAACAAGCCGGTAGTAATGGGCCGCCTGACCTGGGAGTCAATCGGGCGCCCGTTGCCGGGCCGTAAAAACATCGTAATAAGCAGCCAACCCGGCACGGACGATCGTGTTGAGTGGGTTAAATCCATCGACGAAGCCATTGCTGCCTGCGGCGATGCTGAAGAGATCATGGTGATTGGCGGGGGGCGTATCTATGAGCAATTCCTGCCGAAAGCGCAGAAATTATATCTGACCCACATTGATGCTGAAGTGGAAGGGGATACCCATTTTCCGGACTACGATCCTGACGAGTGGGAATCGGTGTTCAGCGAATTCCACGACGCGGATGCGCAAAACTCGCATAGCTACTGCTTCGAGATCCTTGAACGCCGCTAATGTGGTTACTGCACCTTTCCCGCCGGGAGAGGTGCAGCGCTCTTCTACGACGCTACGGCTTCATTTTCATCCAAATCCAGATGCCGGTTCGAAGGCTGCATAAACCAGGCTTTATCTTCCCAGCGCAGACAGGTGAGTTCTCCCCCCCAGCAGCAACCCGTATCCAGCCCATAAATGCCTTCAGGCGTGCCTTTCCCTTCCAGCGATGCCCAGTGGCCGAAGACGACACTGTACTGCTCCGTTACCGGGCCAGGGATTGCAAACCACGGCTTGAGCGGCGTCGGCGCGTTTTCCGGCACATCCTTGCAATACATATCCAGCTGACCATTCGGGAAGCAGTAACGCATGCGGGTGAAGGCGTTCGTGATAAAACGCAGGCGCGCAACGCCGCTGAGCTCCATGCTCCAGTTGTTGGGCATGTCGCCATACATCGCATCGAGGAAGAACGGGTAAGAGTCGCTGGCGAGCACCGCTTCGACGTCCCGGGCACACTCTTTGGCGGTTTGCAGATCCCACTGCGGGGTAATGCCCGCGTGCGCCATCACCACTTTTTTATCTTCGTCGATCTGCAGCAGCGGCTGGCGACGTAGCCAGTTAATCAGCTCATCGGCGTCGGGCGCTTCCAGCAACGGCGTGATCCTGTCTTTCGGTTTATTGCGGCTGATCCCGGCGTAGACCGCCAGCAGATGCAGGTCGTGGTTGCCGAGGACGATCCGCACGCTGTCGCCGAGCGATTTGACATAGCGCAGGACTTCCAGCGAGCCAGGGCCACGGGCAACGAGATCGCCCGTGAGCCACAGCGTGTCTGTACCTGGGGTAAAATCCACCTGCTTTAGCAAGGCGATCAGTTCATCGTAGCAACCGTGAACGTCGCCAATGAGATATGTAGACATGTTTAGTGAATGAGTGTTGGTACAGCCAGACGGAAAACAGGAATGGCAACGCGGAATGCATTGCCCTCGGTATCGACCATTTCATAATGGCCCTGCATGGTTCCCAGCGGCGTCTCGATTACTGCACCGCTGGTATACTGATACTCTTCGCCGGGCGCAATGTGCGGCTGTTCACCCACCACACCTTCGCCCTGCACTTCAATTTCACGGCCATTGCCGTTAGTGATAAGCCAGTAACGCCCCAGCAGCTGGACAGGGGTTCGCCCGAGATTGCGAATGGTCACGGTGTAAGCAAAAACAAAACGTTCTTCATCCGGTGTGGATTGAGACTCGATGTAAAGGCTTTGCACCTGAACACATACGCGGGGCGAATTAATCATGGCTTAGCTCTCCTTCGGCGGCGCATTTTCGCTGATGTAGTTAGCCAGCTTGCAGTACTGCTCTACGGAAATGTTCTCCGCGCGCATCGCCGGGTCGATACCCAACTGAGCTAACACGTCAACAGTAAACAGATTGCCAAGGCTGTTACGAATCGTTTTACGACGCTGGTTAAAGGCTTCGGTGGTGATGCGGCTCAGCACGCGCAGATCCTTCACCGGATACGGCTTCGTTTTATGCGGCACCAGGCGCACAACCGCTGAGTCAACTTTTGGCGGCGGCGTAAATGCCGATGGCGGTACTTCGAGTACCGGGATCACGTTACAGTAGTACTGTGCCATCACGCTTAAACGACCATACGCTTTACTGTTCGGCCCTGCAACCAGTCGATTAACGACCTCTTTTTGCAACATGAAGTGCATGTCAGCAATGGCATCAGTATAGCTAAACAGGTGGAACATCAGCGGCGTGGAGATGTTATACGGCAGGTTGCCGAATACGCGCAGCGGCTGGCCCATTTTCTCCGACAGTTCGCCGAAGTTCATGGTCATGGCATCCTGCTGATAAATGGTCAGTTTCGGCCCGAGGAACGGGTGCGTCTGCAGGCGCGCTGCCAGATCGCGGTCCAGCTCGATGACGGTAAGTTCATCCAGACGCTCGCCAACCGGTTCGGTCAGAGCGGCGAGGCCCGGCCCGATTTCGACCATTGCCTGGCCTTTCTGTGGATTGATAGCCGAAACAATACTTTCGATCACGAACTGATCGTTGAGGAAGTTTTGCCCGAAACGTTTACGGGCTAAATGGCCCTGGTGGACGCGATTATTCATTGAGTATTAACAATCATTTTGATGGCGAGATTAAGCGCCGTAATAAAACTGCCGACATCTGCTTTTCCCTGGCCTGCTAAATCGAGCGCAGTACCGTGGTCAACAGAAGTACGAATAAAGGGTAAACCGAGGGTAATATTCACCCCGCGGCCAAATCCCTGGTATTTTAGCACGGGAAGGCCCTGATCGTGGTACATCGCCAGCACGGCGTCTGCATGATCCAGGTATTTCGGTTGAAACAGGGTATCGGCAGGCAGCGGCCCGCTGAGATTCATGCCTTTCGCGCGCATCTCTTCCAGCACCGGAATGATGGTGTCGATCTCTTCCATACCCATATGCCCACCTTCACCCGCATGTGGGTTCAGGCCGCATACCAGCACGTGCGGATCGGCAATACCGAATTTGGTGCGTAAATCGTGGTGCAGGATGGTAATGACGTCGCGCAGCAGATCCGGCGTAATGGCGTCGGAAATGGCTTTGATGGGCAGGTGCGTCGTCGCCAGGGCGACCCGCAGCTCCTCGGTTGCCAGCATCATCACCACTTTTGCGCTGTGCGACCGCTCTTCAAAAAACTCGGTATGACCGGTAAAGGCCACGCCGGCATCGTTGATCACCCCTTTATGGACCGGGCCGGTGATCAGCGCGGCAAATTCCCCGCTCAGACAGCCATCGCAGGCGCGCGCCAGCGTCTCCACCACATAATGACCATTTTCAGTGCTCAACTGGCCGGGGATAACCGGCGTGCGTAGCGGGACAGGTAGCAGCGTTAAGGTGCCTGCTTGCTGGGGAAGGGGAGCGTTTTCTGCCTGATACGGCAGAAGCGTGAGCGGGAGATTAAGCTGTTTCGCTCGCGCTTCGAGCACGCTGGCATCGGCGCAGATCACCAGTTCGACCGGCCAGCTGCGCTGGGCAAGCTGGACGACCAGGTCGGGACCAATCCCGGCGGGTTCGCCGGGAGTGATGACAACACGATGTTGTTTCATTAGTTGCTCAGGACTTTGACGTAGGCGCTGGCGCGTTGTTCCTGCATCCAGGTCGCTGCTTCTTCAGAGAACTTACGGTTGAACAGCATACGGTATGCACGATCTTTTTGCGCCGCATCGGTTTTATCCACATTGCGGGTATCCAGCAGCTCGATGAGGTGCCAGCCGAAGGTGGAGTGAACCGGTTCGCTCATCTGACCTTTGTTCATTCTCATCAGCGCATCGCGGAAGGCCGGATCGTAAATATCCGCAGCCGCCCAGCCCAGATCGCCGCCCTGATTCGCGGAACCTGGATCCTGAGAGAACTCTTTCGCGGCGTTGGCGAAGGAGGTTTTACCGCTGCGAATATCGGCGGCAATTTGCTCCAGCTTGGTACGCGCCTGCGTATCAGACATGATCGGCGAGGTTTTCAGCAGAATGTGGCGGGCGTGCACTTCCGTCACGGAGATGCTCTGGCTCTGGCCGCGCAGATCGTTCACTTTCAGAATATGGAAGCCCACGCCGGAACGGATTGGACCCACGATGTCGCCTTTCTTCGCCGTGCTCAGCGCCTGGGCAAAGATAGAAGGCAGCTCCTGAATACGACCCCAGCCCATCTGGCCGCCTTTCAGCGCCTGCTGGTCAGCGGAATAGGTGATCGCCAGTTTGCCGAAATCACCGCCATTACGCGCCTGATCGACGATGGAACGTGCCTGGCTTTCCGCCTCGGCCACCTGGTCAGAAGATGGGTTTTCTGCCAGGGGGATCAGGATGTGGCTCAGGTTCAGTTCGGTGCTGGCATCGTTCTGGTTGCCCACCTGTTTCGCCAGGGCATCCACTTCCTGCGGCAGGATGGTAACGCGGCGACGCACTTCGTTATTGCGCACTTCTGAAATCAGCATCTCTTTGCGGATCTGATTACGGTAGGTCGAATAGCTGATGCCGTCATAGGCCAGACGGCTGCGCATCTGGTCCGGGGACATATTGTTCTGCTTCGCAATGTTGGCGATAGCCTGATCGAGCTGCTCATCAGAGATCTTCACACCCATCTTCTGACCCATCTGCAGAACGATTTGATCCATGATCAAACGTTCAAGGATCTGATGACGCAGCGTGGAATCGTCCGGAAGTTGCTGACCTGCCTGACCCGCGTTGAGCTTCACAGACTGCATTAAACCATCAACGTCGCTCTCAAGTACCACACCGTTGTTCACAACGGCAGCGACTTTGTCGACAACCTGTGGGGCCGCGAAGCTGGTATTCGCGACCATAGCGATACCGAGCAGCAGCGTTTTCCAGTTCTTCATACTTTTTCCATATCAATTAACCGCAAAGCGGATTACGTGTTAAATCAAGTACATCACAATGAACTACGGTACGGCAGAATCGGTGAGCGCAGCATCTGCTGAGTACCCAGACCATAGTTGGAACTCAGGCCACGGAGTTCGATGTTAAAGCCGATGACGTTATCGTACTCGCTCTGATTTTTGTCTGGATCCCAGCCGTTAAGCTTACGTTCGTATCCAACGCGAATCGCATAGCAGCAGGAGTTGTACTGCACACCCAGCATCTGATCTGCAGACTTATTCTGGTTGGTATCGAAGTAGTAGGCTCCCACCACCGACCAACGATCGGCAATTGGCCAGCTTGCGATGCCTCCCACCTGCGAAATGCCCTCTTTCGTTTGTTCGGACGTGGCAAAGTTAGGTAACGTCGCCTGGATATATTCCGGGCTGGCGTAACGATAGCTGAGCTGTACCATTCGGTCTGCATCACGACGGTACTCGATTGAACCGCTACCGGTGGCAACATTGTTCAGCCGCGTGTCATATTGCACGCCGCTGCGCAGACCCCAACGATCGGTTATGCGCCAGTAAGTATCTCCGGCCCATACCAGCGATCCTTTTTTGTCGTCCTTCTCCCACTGGATATTGTCATCACCGGTACGTGCTTCGGTGAAGTAGTAGATTTGACCCACAGAAGCATTAAAACGTTCAACTGCAGCATCATCATAAATACGCGTTGTGACCCCGGTGGTCACCTGGTTGGCCGATGCAATACGGTCCAGACCACCGTAAGTACGGTCGCGGAACAGGCCGCTGTAATCAGATTGCAGGAATGAAGAGTCATAGTTCTGGATATTGCTCTGATCGCGGTACGGCACATAGAGATACTGGGCGCGCGGCTCCAGCGTCTGGGTATAGCCCTCGCTCCAGTTCATGTCGCGCTCGAAGACGAGCTTGCCGTCCACTTTAAACTGCGGCAGCACGCGGTTAACGGAATCTTCCAGACGCGTGCCATGATTGGCATTGTACATTTCCAGATTATCCTGCTGATAGTGGGTCGCCATCAGCTTCACTTCGGTATCGAGGCTGGCCCAGTCGTTTGAAACAGGCAGGTTAATCGTTGGCTCAAGGTGCAGACGCGTTGCTTCAGGCATGTCAGAGTCAGTATTGACGAAATGCACCGCCTGGGCGTAGACCCGGGTGTCAAAAGGACCCACATTATTCTGGTACCAGTTAACATCAAGCTGTGGCTCTGCAGCATAGGTGCTCTGCGTTTGGTCGCTAAAGACCTGGAACTGTTTGGTGGAAACGGTCGCGTCAAAATTCTGTACTACATAGCCCGCGCTGAATTTCTGCGTGGCGTAGCCATCGGTACTTGAGCCGTATTTAGAGGTAAAGTCGTTAAAATAGCTCGAGTCGCTGACTTTGGTGTAGTCGACGTTAAAACGCCACACCTGATCCATTACGCCCGAGTGCTGCCAGTAGTACAACCAGCGATGGCGATTATCCCCGGAGGTGTTTCTTGGATCATCCTCATACACTTTATCCGATGGCAGATAGTCCAGCTCCATCAGACCCGAACCCGCATGCGTCAGATAGCGGAACTCGTTCTCCCACATGATGTTGCCGCGCTTGTGGATATAGTGCGGCGTGATCGTCGCGTCCATGTTGGGCGCGATATTCCAGTAGTACGGCAGGTAGAACTCAAAGTAGTTTGAGGTGCTGTACTTGGCGTTCGGGATCAGGAAGCCGGAGCGACGTTTGTCACCCACGGGCAGTTGCAGATAGGGGCTATAGAAGACCGGCACCGGGCCGAGCTTAAAGCGGGCGTTCCAGATCTCCGCAACCTGCTCTTCGCGATCGTGGATCACTTCGCTACCTACCACGCTCCAGGTATCCGAGCCTGGCAGACAGGAGGTAAAGGTCCCGTTTTCCAGAATGGTGTAGCGGTTTTCACCGCGCTGTTTCATCAGGTCCGCTTTACCGCGACCCTGGCGGCCAACCATCTGGTAATCACCTTCCCAGACGTTAGTGTCTTTGGTATTCAGGTTCGACCAGGCTTTCGGACCTTTCAGGATGACCTGATTATCGTCATAGTGCACATTACCCAGCGCATCGACCGTACGTACCGGTTCGGCTGCGCCTTCTGGCTGTTTCTGGTGCAACTGCACTTCATCGGCCTGCAAACGGCTGTTGCCCTGGTTAATATCCACATTCCCGCTAAACAGGGCGTCGTCAGGATAGTTCCCTTTTGCGTTGTCAGCGGTGATGGTAACCGGTAGCGTGTTCGTATCACCCTGTACCAGCGGGCGATCATAGCTGGGGATACCCAGCATACATTGCGAGGCGAGATCGGCTGCCAGACCCTGTTGACTGTACAGAGCCGTAGCTATCATCGTGGCCAGAAGGGTGGGGATACGTTTTTTCATACGTTTTATTTATTGTTCCGTCATCAGTGGCTTATCGCTGGCAAACGGTCAGAGACTATCTTACTCATCATCACAGTGCCAGCGTTAATCCTGCCCGTAAACGAGCCATGGTGATAGGCTCGTTATTGAATGACGAGTATGATAATGCAAATTATAGGCGATGTCCTTCACTTGACCGTGGCCAGGCCACCGGAATGATGGCGTTGCGCTGGATCAAATCGATCACCATTTGGGGAGTATATGCAGTATTGGGGAAAAATTATCGGCGTAGCGTTCGCTTTACTGATGGGCGCGGGCTTCTGGGGTATCGTTCTGGGGCTGCTTATCGGCCATATGTTTGATAAAGCGCGCAGTCGCAAGATGGCCTGGTTCGCTAACCAGCGTGAACGCCAGGCGCTTTTTTTTGCGACAACCTTCGAGGTAATGGGCCATCTGACCAAATCGAAAGGGCGTGTCACCGAGGCCGACATCCATGTCGCCAGCCAGTTTATGGATCGCATGAACCTGCACGGTGACTCCCGGGCGGCCGCGCAAAACGCATTTCGTATCGGTAAGGCGGATAACTATCCCCTGCGCGAAAAAATGCGTCAGTTCCGCAGCATCTGCTTCGGGCGCTTCGACTTAATTCGGATGTTTCTGGAGATTCAGATCCAGGCGGCGTTTGCCGATGGGTCGCTCCACCCGAACGAACGTGAAGTGCTGTATGTTATCGCCGAAGAGTTGGGCATTTCCCGCACCCAGTTCGATCAGTTCCTGCGCATGATGCAGGGCGGCGCACAGTTTGGCGGCGGCTATCAGCAACAGCAGGCGGGCGGTGGCGGCTGGCAGCAGGCGCAGCGTGGTCCTACCCTGGAAGATGCCTGTAATGTGCTGGGCGTGAAGCCAACCGATGAACCGACAACCATCAAGCGGGCCTACCGTAAGCTGATGAGCGAGCATCACCCGGATAAGCTGGTGGCCAAAGGTTTACCGCCAGAGATGATGGAGATGGCGAAGCAAAAAGCGCAGGAAATTCAGAAAGCCTACGAGCTTATCAAAGAGCAGAAGGGCTTTAAGTAAGGAAGCGGTTGGCCCGGCGGCAAGGGGTGCTGCCGGGCAACGGATCAAAAGTCTGCCGGTGCCTTAAAGGTCATCGGCGTACCGTATTCCGGGTGGGTGATGGTGAGCATCTGTGCATGCAGTTGCAGACGCGGCGCCATCGCCCGGGCTTCCGGCGTGGCATAAAAGCGATCCCCCAGAATCGGGTGACCCAGCGCCAGCATATGCACACGCAGCTGGTGCGAGCGGCCGGTAATCGGTTTTAGCAGCACGCGGGCGCTGTTGTCCGCCGCGTACTCCAGCACTTCATACTCGGTTTGCGCCGCCTTGCCGGTCTCGTAGCAGACCTTCTGCTTCGGGCGGTTAGGCCAGTCGCAGATCAGCGGCAGATCAACCAGCCCTTCCGCCGGTTGTGGATGACCCCAGACGCGCGCCAGGTACTGCTTCTTCGGCTCACGCTCTCGAAACTGACGTTTCAGCTCGCGCTCTGCCGCCTTGGTCAGCGCCACTACAATCACTCCGCTGGTGGCCATGTCCAGACGGTGGACGGACTCCGCCTGCGGATAATCGCGCTGAACGCGCGTCATCACGCTGTCTTTGTGCTCATCCAGCCTGCCCGGCACGGACAACAGGCCGCTTGGCTTGTTGACCACCATAATATGCTCATCCTGATAGAGAATGACCAGCCACGGATCCTGCGGCGGATTGTAGGGTTCCATCAACATGTTTCGCTCCGCTTACTGATGCGTCACAACGATAAGGCGCAGCGCATCCAGACGCCATCCCGCCTGATTCAGGCTCTCAAGCACCTGCTGACGATTGGTTTCAATCGCCGCCAGTTCATCGTCACGAATATTGGGGTTCACCGCACGCAGGGCCTCGAGACGAGAGAGCTCCGCAGACAGTTTTTCATCCGCCTCGCTGCGCGCCGCGTCAATCAGGGCGCGCGCTGCTTTCTCAACCTGAGACTCACCCTGCTGGAGGATGGCGTAGACATCCTGCTGCACCGCATTCACCAGCTTGCTGCCGGTATGGCGATTCACCGCGCTCAGCTGGCGGTTAAAGCTCTCAAACTCGACCTGCGCCGCCAGGTTGGTACCGTTTTTGTCCAGCAGCAGACGCACCGGCGTGGCAGGCAGGAAACGGTTGAGCTGCAGCTGTTTCGGTGCCTGGGCCTCTACCACGTAGATCAGCTCCAGCAGCAGGGTACCCACCGGCAGCGCCTTGTTCTTCAGCAGCGAAATGGTGCTGCTGCCGGTGTCGCCGGAGAGGATCAGATCCAGACCGTTGCGGATCAGCGGGTGTTCCCAGGTGATGAACTGCGCATCCTCGCGGGACAGCGCCACATCACGCTCGAAGGTGATGGTGCAGCCATCTTCCGGCAGGCCCGGGAAGTCCGGCACCAGCATGTGATCGGACGGGGTCAGCACAATCAAGTTCTCGCCGCGATCGTCCTGGTTGATACCGACGATATCAAACAGGTTCATGGCGAAGCTGATCAGGCTGGTATCGTCATCCTGCTCTTCAATGCTCTCTGCCAGCCGCTGGGCTTTCTCGCCGCCGTTGGAGTGGATCTCCAGCAGGCGGTCGCGGCCCTGCTCCAGCTGCGCTTTCAGGGCGTCATGCTGTTCACGGCAGGTTTTGATCAGCTCATCAAAGCCGTCGGTGTTTTCCGGCGCCGCCAGATAGCCTGTCAGCTCGTTATGCACGCTATCGTAAATGGTACGACCGGTCGGGCAGGTATGTTCAAACGCATCCAGCCCTTCGTGGAACCAGCGCACCAGCACCGACTGGGCGGTTTTTTCCAGATACGGAACGTGGATCTGAATGTCGTGCGCCTGACCGATACGGTCCAGACGACCGATACGCTGCTCCAGCAGATCCGGGTTGAACGGCAGATCGAACATCACCAGACGGCTGGCGAACTGGAAGTTACGCCCCTCGGAGCCGATTTCGGAGCAGAGCAGCACCTGGGCGCCGCTGTCCTCTTCGGAGAACCATGCCGCCGCGCGGTCGCGCTCGATAATGGACATGCCTTCATGGAACACCGCCGCGCGAATACCTTCCCGCTCGCGCAGAACCTGCTCAAGCTGAAGCGCGGTGGTAGCTTTGGCGCAGATGACCAGCACTTTCTGGGAACGGTTGGCGGTCAGATAGCCCATCAGCCATTCAACGCGCGGGTCGAAGTTCCACCAGGTGCCGGTATCGCCTTCAAACTCCTGATAAATCTGTTCCGGATAGAGCATGTCCCGGGCGCGCTCTTCCGCTGTTTTACGCGCGCCCATGATGCCGGAGACCTTGATCGCCGTCTGATACTGGGTGGGCAGCGGCAGGCGAACGGTATGCAGCTCGCGTTTCGGGAAGCCTTTCACCCCGTTACGGGTATTACGGAACAGCACGCGGCTGGTGCCGTGCCTGTCCATCAGCATGGAGACCAGCTCCTGGCGTGCGGCGTCGGCGCCTTCACGATCGCTGTTGGCCGCCTGGAGTAGCGGCTCGATATCCTGCTCGCCAATCAGATCGCTCAGGGTGTTGAGCTCGTCGTTGGAGAGGTGCTTGCCCGCCAGCAGCAGGGCAACGGCATCCGCCACCGGGCGATAATTTTTCTGCTCTTCGACAAAGAGGTCAAAGTCATGGAAACGGTTTGGATCCAGCAGGCGCAGACGCGCGAAGTGGCTCTCCAGACCCAGCTGTTCCGGCGTAGCGGTGAGCAGCAGTACGCCAGGTACGCGCTCGGCCAGCTGTTCAATCGCCATATATTCACGGCTCGGCGCGTCGACATTCCACACCAGATGGTGCGCTTCATCGACCACCATGATGTCCCACTCGGCATCACAGAGGTGCTCAAGACGCTGCTTGCTGCGGCGGACGAAGTCCAGGGAGCAGATCACCAGCTGTTCGGTTTCGAACGGGTTATCGGCGTCGTGCTGGGCTTCGGCGTAGCGCTCGTCGTCAAACAGGGAGAAACGCAGGTTGAAGCGACGCAGCATCTCCACCAGCCACTGGTGCTGCAGGGTTTCTGGCACCACAATCAGCACGCGCTCGGCCGCGCCGGAGAGCAGCTGCTGGTGCAGGATCATGCCCGCTTCGATGGTTTTACCTAAACCGACTTCATCCGCCAGCAGGACGCGCGGCGCATGGCGGCGGCCAACGTCATGGGCGATGTTGAGCTGATGGGGGATCAGGCTGGTGCGCTGGCCACGCAGACCGCTCCACGGCATGCGGTACTGCTCGCTCTGGAACTTGCGCGCACGGTAGCGCAGCGAGAAGCGATCCATACGGTCGATCTGACCGGCGAACAGGCGATCCTGAGGTTTGCTGAAGACCAGTTTGCTGTCGAGCAGCACTTCGCGCAGCATGACACCCGTCTCTTCGGTATCCAGTCGGGTTCCGATATAGGCGAGCAGTCCATTCTCTTCTTTTACGTCTTCAATCTTCAGCTGCCAGCCTTCATGGCTGGTAACGGTGTCGCCCGGGTTGAACATCACGCGGGTGACAGGGGAATCATTGCGAGCATACAGACGGTTTTCACCGGTGGCGGGGAAAAGGAGAGTCACCATACGCGCATCCAGCGCCACTACAGTTCCTAACCCAAGTTCGCTTTCTGTGTCGCTGATCCAGCGTTGACCAAGTGTAAAAGGCATATTTGTTCGGCTCTAATCTTTAATTGCAGGCAATAGTTCAACCACCGTTCAGGAATGACGGTCGTCGAATAATGGGTCCGGGAATGGAAAGGGCGCTATGGTACTGGATGGCAGCGATTTCGTCACCTGTCAAAATAGCCCCAACTGACCTGTCATCAGTGTAGCAAAGTCGTCGTCCATGAACGGTAAAATTCCCTCTGCGACGGGCTGTAGCTGGCGCGTGAGGTAGTGCTCATAGTCAAGGGGCGAACGCTGATAATCCACCGGCTCCGGGCCGCTGGTGGTCCAGACATACTTGATGGTGCCTCGGTTCTGGTATTGCGGCGCGCGCCCAAGACGGACGTTCTCTTCATCGGCAAGCCGGGCGGCACGAACGTGGGGCGGCACGTTGCGCTGATACTCCGCCAGCGGGCGACGCAGGCGCTTGCGGTAGACCAGCTGGTCATCCAGTTCGCCCGCCATCAGGCTGGCGATGGTCTCGCGCACAAACTCCTGGTAGGGTTCGCGCCGAAAAATTTTCAGATAAAGCTCCTGCTGGAAACGCTGCGCCAGCGGGGTCCAGTCGGTACGGACGGTTTCCAGCCCTTTAAATACCATCCGCTGCTTTTCCCCCTCCTGGATAAGCCCGGCATAGCGCTTCTTGCTGCCCTGATCGGTTCCCCGAATGGTGGGCATTAGAAAACGGCAGAAGTGGGTCTCATACTCCAGCTCCAGAGCGCTGGTCAGGCCAGCCTGTTGCAGATGCGTTCGCCACCAGCTGTTAACAAATTCCACCAGCGACTGGCCAATGGCGGCAGCCTCCGCTTCGGCGTGGGCGCCCCTGAGCCAGACGAAGGTCGAATCGGTATCGCCATAAATCACATCATAGCCCTGGGATTCCACCAGCACTTTGGTCTGGCGCATGATCTCGTGGCCGCGCATGGTAATCGACGAGGCCAGGCGCGGGTCGAAGAAACGGCAGGCGCTGGTGCCGAGCACGCCATAAAAGGCATTCATGATGATCTTCAGCGCCTGGGAAAGCGGCTTATTGCCGTGGCGCTTGGCCTCTTCGCGCCCGTACCAGATCTGGCTGACGATCTCCGGCAGGCAGTGTTTTTCCCGGGAGAAACGCGCCCCGAGGAAGCCCTCAGTGCTGTGCTGCTCATCCGGCTGGGCGAGCCCTTCCACCAGGCCGACCGGATCGATAAGAAAGGTGCGAATGATCGACGGATAGAGGCTTTTGTAATCCAGCACCAGCACCGAGTCGTACAGGCCGGGGCGGGAGTCCATCACATAGCCGCCGGGGCTGGCCTGGGGCGGCACGTCACCGAGATTGGGGGCTACATAGCCCGCCCGGTGCATGCGCGGAAAGTAGAGATGGCTGAAGGCGGCCACGGAGCCGCCGTGGCGGTCGGCCGCCAGGCCATTGACCGTGGCGCGCTCCAGCAGAAACGGCATGATCTCGGTTTTGTGGAAAATCCGCGTCACCAGCTCGCAGTCTTTCAGGTTATAGGTCGCCAGGGCCGGTTTATCTTCGGCGAAGCGGCGGTCAATTTCGTCCATCCTGTCCCAGGGATTGTCGATGGATTTACCTTCCCCGAGCAGCTCCTGCGATACCGATTCCAGCGAGAATGACGAGAAGCTCCAGAAGGCAGATTTCAGCGCCTCGATGCCGTCGATAATTAAGCGCCCGTTCGCCTGGGCAAAGAAGACGCCGTTTTTAAAGCCGTGCTCGCGCCACTCCAGCTCGCTGTTGCCGCGTCCGAGCAGCAGAGGGATGCGGTAGCGCTCGGCATGTTTTTGCAGAATGCGCAAATCAAACTGCACTACGTTCCAGCCGATGATGACGTCCGGGTCGTGCCGGGCAAACCAGGCATTCAGTTTTTCGATCAGCTGCGGGCGGCTGTTGACGTACTCCAGCTGGAAATCGAGCCCCGAGGCATCGCCGTTGGCCGGGCCCAGCATATAGACAACCCGCTGGCCGCAGCCTTCGATGCCGATGCAGTACAGCTCCCCGTGCCGGGTGGTTTCAATGTCCAGCGACGCCCATTTCAGGGGCGGGCGATAGTGCGGATTGGGTTTGAGACGGGCGTTGATCAGCCGTGCGCCCTGGGGCGTACCGTCCACCCAGACCGGGGCGGTGATAAAGCGCTCCATCAGAA
The DNA here is from genome assembly GCF_002902985.1 of Leclercia sp. LSNIH1. NCBI lineage: Bacteria > Pseudomonadati > Pseudomonadota > Gammaproteobacteria > Enterobacterales > Enterobacteriaceae > Leclercia > Leclercia sp. LSNIH1. Next base: position 1,709,280 of record NZ_CP026167.1, read on the forward strand.
AGCGCTCCGGGGGGCGAATATCGGCCTCAAAGAGGGTCACGCCCGCCTCGCGCAGCAGCTTTTCATAACGCATCAGCTGGCGGTGGGCACGGCAGTATAGGCCGTAAACCGGACGACGGTGGAAATCTTTCAGCTCAAGGGGCGTCAGCCGCCAGCCGTTTTCACCCTGCAGCAACTGGCGGGCTTTTTCGACGTCAGGCTCGGGAATAAAGGCAACGGACTCCTGGACAGACAGGGTGACGTTTAGCGGGCCGGTATCTGTCGCCAGCCAGAATTCAACTTCGGTACCCTGGGGCGTATCCCGCCAGTGCCGGGTGAGTAAAAAGCCTTGTTGCGCCTGCGCCACGCCGTTCTCTCATAAAACAAAACCAGGCCTGATTATAGCCTGGTTAAGGGGGGGGTGCTGGGGTTTTATACAGGTATGCTTTGCCGGATGGCGCTGCGCTTATCCGGCCTGGGAGACCTGTAGGCCCGGTAAGCGTAGCGCCACCGGGCGGGTTTTACTGCCCGTAATAGGCCTTCGCGCCGTGCTTACGCAGATAGTGTTTATCCAGCAACGTCTGCTGCATATCCGGCAGCTGCGGCGCCAGCTGGCGGCAGAAGATGCCCATATAGGCCACCTCTTCCAGCACGATAGCGTTATGCACCGCATCCTCGGCATTTTTACCCCACGCAAACGGGCCGTGAGAGTGAACCAACACCCCCGGCATCTGCGCGGCGTCGATACCCTGTTTCTCGAAGGTTTCAACAATCACGTTGCCGGTTTCCCACTCATACTCGCCGTTGATCTCGGCATCGGTCATCTTGCGGGTGCAGGGGATGGTGCCATAGAAGTAGTCGGCGTGGGTGGTGCCGGTCGCCGGGATCGGCTGGCCTGCCTGCGCCCAGATAGTGGCGTGGCGGGAGTGAGTGTGGACGATGCCGCCGATGGACGGGAAGGCCTGATAGAGCAGGCGATGCGTTGGCGTATCGGAGGAGGGCTTTTTCTTCCCCTCAACCACTTCACCGGTGGCGATGCTCACCACCACCATATCGTCGGCAGTCATTACCCGGTAGTCGACGCCGGACGGTTTAATGACGAACACCCCTGCTTCGCGGTCCACGGCACTGACGTTGCCCCAGGTCAGGGTAACGAGATTATGTTCCGGCAGGGCGAGGTTGGCTTCAAGCACCTGACGTTTGAGATCTTCCAGCATGTATCCTCCAGGAAAAAAGGCCCGCCCTGCGGCAGGCCAAAGGTTCCCCTGTTAACGTTTTGAACCGTAGTAGACTTCGTTCCAGCGCAGCGCTTCTTTAAAGGCTGGCAGACGGGTGTCGTTATCAATGACCGTCAGTTCGATATCGTGCAGTTCCGCGAACTGACGCATGTCGTTGAGATCCAGCGCATGGCTGAAGACGGTATGGTGCGCGCCACCTGCTACGATCCAGGCTTCGGAAGCGGTTGCCAGATCCGGCTGGGCTTTCCACAGGGCGTTCGCCACCGGCAGTTTCGGCAGGGAATGCGGCGTTTCAACGGCGTCGACGCAGTTCACCAGCAGGCGGAAGCGATCGCCCAGATCGATCAGGCTGGCGTTAATGGCCGGACCGGTACGGGTGTTGAAGATCAGACGCGCTGGATCGGCTTTGCCGCCGATGCCGAGATGCTGAACGTCGAGGATTGGTTTTTCATCCACGGCGATCGACGGGCAGACTTCCAGCATGTGCGAACCCAGCACCAGATCGTTGCCGTCCTCGAAGTGGTAGGTGTAATCCTCCATAAAGGAGGTGCCGCCCTGCAGACCGGTCGACATCACTTTCATGATGCGTAGCAGAGCGGCAGTTTTCCAGTCGCCTTCACCGGCAAAGCCGTAGCCCTGCTGCATCAGACGTTGTACCGCCAGGCCCGGAAGCTGCTTCAGGCCGTGAAGATCTTCAAAGGTGGTAGTAAAGGCATGGAAGCCGCCCTGTTCCAGGAAGCGTTTCATGCCCAGCTCAATACGGGCTGCATCCAGCACGTTCTGGCGCTTATCACCATTCACCTGTGCCGCCGCCGTCAGGCGATAGCTGCTTTCGTACTCATCCACCAGCGCATTGACGTCGCCATCGCTGATTTCATTGACGACCTGCACCAGATCGCCCACCGCCCAGGTGTTGACGGAAAAACCAAATTTGATCTGCGCGGCCACTTTATCGCCGTCCGTTACCGCCACTTCACGCATGTTGTCGCCGAAGCGCACCACTTTCAGCTGGCGGGTATCCTGCTTCGATACGGCCTGGCGCATCCAGGAACCAATCCGCTGGTGCGCCTGCTTGTCCTGCCAGTGGCCAGTGACGACAGCATGCTGCTGGCGCATACGCGCGCCGATGAAGCCGAACTCACGGCCGCCGTGCGCGGTCTGGTTCAGGTTCATAAAGTCCATATCAATGCTGTCCCACGGCAGCGCCGCGTTGAACTGGGTATGGAACTGCAGCAGCGGTTTGTTGAGGATGGAGAGGCCGTTGATCCACATCTTGGCCGGAGAGAAGGTGTGCAGCCACACCACCAGACCCGCGCATTTATCGTCGTAGTTAGCATCGCGACAGATATGGGTAATTTCATCCGGGGAGGTGCCCAGCGGCTTCAGCACCAGCTTGCACGGCAATTTTGCTTCCGCATTCAGGGCGTTTACGACATGTTCTGCGTGTTGAGTCACCTGGCGCAGGGCTTCCGGCCCATAAAGATGCTGGCTACCAATCACAAACCACACTTCATAATTATTAAAAATCGTCATTATCGTGTCCTTAATGTGTCAGGGTTGCCGTAGATTCCGGGATGTTCTTAACCGGGGCGGCGACAGGGAGATAGTGCTGCTCAGCGCTCTTCGCCCACTGCTGGTAGCGCTGATAAAGCTGTTCAAAACGTTGCGCCTGCTGCGCGCGCGGCTGCAGGGTACTTTCCACCTTGCTCGCCATATGCTGCTGCGCTGTCGGAATGTCGGTGTGTACGCCCGCCGCCACCGCCGCGAAGATCGCCGCGCCCAGGGCACAGCACTGATCCGAGGCGACAATCTGCAGCGGACGGTTCAGCACGTCGCAGCAGGCCTGCATGATCACCGGGTTCTTACGGGCGATACCGCCCAGCGCCATCACCTCATTGACGGCGATCCCCTGTTCGGTAAAGCACTCCATAATGGCGCGCGCGCCAAAGGCGGTAGCCGCTACCAGCCCGCCAAACAGCGCCGGGGCGTCGGTGGCGAGATTCAGATCGGTAATCACCCCTTTCAGGCGCTGGTTGGCATTCGGCGTACGGCGGCCGTTAAACCAGTCGAGAACGACCGGAAGATGATCGAGGGAAGGATTCTTCGCCCAGGCGTCGGTCAGCTGCGGCAGGAGCTGTTTTTTGCTCTCTGCGATCTGGGTTTTCAGTTCCGGATGGGCGGCGGTCAGTTGATCCAGCGGCCAGCCCAGCAAGCGGCCAAACCAGGCGTAGATGTCGCCAAAGGCGGACTGACCCGCTTCCAATCCGATAAAGTCCGGTACCACGCTGCCGTCAACCTGGCCGCAGATACCTTTTACGGCGCGATCCCCGACGCTGGCTTTATCCGCTGTCAGGATGTCGCAGGTGGAGGTGCCGATCACTTTCACCAGTGTGTTGGGCTGTGCGCCCGCGCCGACTGCGCCCATGTGGCAGTCAAAAGCGCCGCCGGAAATGGCCACCGTCTGGGGCAGGCCCAGGCGTTCCGCCCACTCGGCGCAGAGCGTGCCGACCGGGATATCAGCGGTCCAGGTATCGGTAAAGAGCGGGTAGTCGAGGTTCTGGTTGATGATCGGGTCGAGTTCGTCAAAGAAGGCGGCAGGCGGCAGGCCACCCCAGCTTTCATGCCAGAGGGATTTGTGCCCGGCGCTACAGCGACCGCGACGGATATCCTGCGGACGGGTAGTGCCGGAGAGCAGGGCCGGAACCCAGTCACACAGCTCAATCCAGGAGACTGCCGCTTTTGCCACCTGCGGATCCTGACGGGTAACGTGCAGGATCTTCGCCCAGAACCACTCGCTGGAGTAAATGCCGCCGATGTAGCGGGAGTAGTCGTTTTTGCCTGGCTGATGGCACAAACGGGTGATGGCTTCGGCTTCTTCCACCGCGGTATGGTCTTTCCACAGCACAAACATGGCGTTCGGGTTATCGGCGAATGCCGGATGCAGTGCCAGAACGTGACCATCGGCGTCAATCGGCGCCGGGGTAGAGCCGGTGCTGTCCACGCCAATCCCGACGATCTGAGCGCGCTGCGCCTCGCTTAACTCTGCCAGCACGGTTTTGATTGCCGCTTCCATCGACTCGATATAGTCACGTGGATGATGGCGGAACTGATTGTTTGGCGCATCGCAATAGCGCCCCTCTTGCCAGCGCGGATACCACTCGACGCTGGTTGCTATCTCCTGACCCGTAGTGCATTCCACTGCCAGGGCGCGTACTGAGTCACTGCCAAAATCGAGGCCAATCGCAATTGCCATGGTGTTGCTCCATCAAAAAACAGATATGAATGAACATTAGAGAGTGAGGGGGAAAATCGTCAGGCGGGATCCGCTAATCTTATGGATGATTTTGCTGTGACATGGGAAAGTGTGACGCCGAGCAAATAATCCATGTGGACATTTCTGCCGTGGTTATAGACACTTTTGTTACCGCCGACCCGCTCGATGTTACGGATAAATCGCAACGGAAGCGTTATGATGGCGGATCTGAAAGCGGGCTGATACCTTTTCGATCTTTGTGTAGCCCGTTTTTATGCCGCTTTTGATGATATGGACAAATGGTTTCCTTCAGGACTGCCAGGAGGACTGAAAATATGGCTGAAACGCAAAGCGATCCGCTGCTGCCGGGCTACTCGTTTAACGCGCATCTGGTGGCGGGACTGACGCCCATTGAGGCTGACGGCTATCTCGATTTTTACGTTGACCGACCGCTGGGGATGAAGGGCTATATCCTCAACCTGACCGTGCGCGGAGAGGGGGTGATCAAGAATGGCGATCAGACCTTCGTCTGCCGTCCGGGCGATATTCTGCTCTTCCCGCCGGGTGAAATTCATCACTATGGCCGTCATCCCGATGCCCGGGAGTGGTATCACCAGTGGGTCTACTTCCGCCCGCGCGCTTACTGGCAGGAGTGGCTGGCCTGGCCGTCGATGTTTGCCCATACCGGCTTTTATCGCCCGGATGAAGCGCATCAGCCGCAGTTTCGGGAGCTGTTTGCCCAGATCATCGAGGCCGGGAAGGGCGGGGGGCGCTATGCCGAGCTGCTGGCCATCAACCTGCTGGAACAGCTGCTGCTGCGCCGGATGGAGGCGATCAATGAATCGCTCAACCCGCCGCTGGATCACCGGGTGCGCGAAGCCTGCCAGTACATCAGCGACCACCTGGCGGACAGCCAGTTTGATATCGCCAGCGTCGCCCAGCATGTCTGCCTGTCGCCGTCGCGTCTGTCGCACCTGTTCCGCCAGCAACTGGGGGTGAGCGTACTGAGCTGGCGCGAGGATCAGCGCATCAGCCAGGCCAAGCTGCTGCTCAGCACCACCCGCATGCCAATTGCCACCGTCGGGCGCAACGTGGGCTTTGAGGATCAGCTCTACTTTTCCCGGGTCTTTAAAAAATGCACCGGCGCCAGCCCCAGCGAATTTCGCGCAGGGTGTGAATAGAAAGTAAATAAAACTAAACAAGTTCGCTGGATCCTGTTCACACCCGGTAAACTATTCAGACAATTGTTGTCTTGACGCAGCAGGGCGCTCTTCGCAGAATCCCTGCTTCGTCACCTGACCGGAACTGTTATGCAGGCATTGCTGGAACATTTTATTACCCAGTCCGTTACCTATTCGCTCGTCGCCGTCGCGCTCGTGGCCTTCCTGGAATCTCTGGCGCTGGTTGGACTGATCCTGCCCGGCACGGTGATGATGGCCGGGCTCGGCGCGCTGATTGGCAGTGGCGAGGTTAACTTCTGGCAGGCGTGGCTGGCGGGGATCGTCGGCTGTCTGCTGGGCGACTGGATCTCATTCTGGCTGGGCTGGCGCTTTAAAAAGCCGCTGCACCGCTGGTCATTCATGAAAAAGAACAAAGCCCTGCTCGATAAAACCGAGCATGCCCTGCATCAACACAGCATGTTCACCATTCTGGTGGGGCGATTTGTTGGCCCGACGCGCCCCCTGGTGCCGATGGTGGCGGGGATGCTGGATCTGCCGGTGGCGAAATTTATCGTGCCGAACCTGATTGGCTGTCTGTTCTGGCCGCCAATTTACTTCCTGCCGGGCATCCTGGCCGGCGCGGCAATCGATATTCCTGCCGGTGTACAGAGCGGGGGCTTCCGCTGGCTGCTGCTGGCGACCGCGCTGCTGCTGTGGCTGGCGGCCTGGCTCTGCTGGCGGCTGTGGCGCAGCGGGAAAGCGTCCTCGGATCGCCTCAGCCGCTATCTGCCGCGTGGACGCTTATTCTGGCTGGCTCCCGTCACCCTGGGCGTGGCGCTGGTGGCACTGGTGATGCTGGTCCGTCACCCGATGATGCCGGTGTATGGCGAGATCCTGCTTAAGGTTGTCAGCCGCTGATCGGCATCAGTGGATCCCCAGCAGGCGCGACGCGCTCGCGTTTCCGCTTGCCAGCTGTTCCGTATCGCCATCCCAGGCGATACGGCCATCGGCAATCACCACCGACCGGGGGGCGATCCTGAGCGCATCTTCCACACTGTGCGATACCATCAGCATCGTCAGCTGCTGGCGCCCGCACACCTCTTTGACCAGCAGCAGCATCTCCTGGCGTAAGGCGGGATCGAGTGCCGAAAAGGGCTCGTCCAGCAGCAGGACAGGCTGCTCACGCACCAGACAGCGCGCGAGCGCGACGCGCTGACGCTGACCGCCCGAAAGCTCACCAGGCAGACGTTCCAGCAGATCGCCGATCCCCATCTGCAGCGCGATGTCGCTTAGCTTCTGCTGTTGCACTGCGTTGAGCCTGAGGCCGGGATGCATGCCCAGGCCAATGTTCTGGCGCACGTTCAGATGAGTGAAGAGATTGTTTTCCTGAAACAGCATCGACACCGGGCGCGCAGCAGGCGGCGTGCGGGTGTGATCGTGACCATTAAGGATGATGCTGCCGTTGGCCGGTTGCAGAAAACCGGCGATCAGATTGAGAAGGGTGCTTTTCCCGGCGCCGCTGGGGCCGAGCACGGCGATAAGTTCGCCCCGGCGCACGGACAAGTTGAAGCGCATCGGCAGGTGCTGATAAAGCCAGGTTACATCAGTCAGTTTTAACATCACGCCCCGGTAGTTTTTCGATAACGGTAAATAACGCAAAGCAGAGCAGCAGCAGCAGTAGCGCTGTGACGGCCCCGTCCTGGCTGCGATACGAGCCGATCTGCTGATAGAGCCAGAACGGCAGGGTGCGGAAATCATCATTGCCAAACAGCGCCACCACGCCGAAATCGCCGATCGACAGTACGCAGGCAAAGGCCAGCGCCTGGGCCAGCGGGCGCTTCAGGGCGCGCAGCTCTACCACCTTCAGCCGCTGCCAGCCGTGCATCCCCAGCGAGTCGCAAAGCAGGGTATAGCGGGCGCTGAGGTCGCGCATCGGATTTTCCAGCACTTTCAGCGCGTAGGGGATCGCCATCAGGGCGTTGGTGAAGATGACAATGCCATCGGCCGATTCGGGCAGGCCAATGGTGCTGTTGAACAGCAGGAAAAAGCCGCTCGCCAGCACGATGCCGGGCATCGCCAGGATCAGCATGCCGCTGAGATCCAGCGCCTGTCCGGCCACAATCGCCTGACGGGCATAGAGCTCCCGGCTGCTCCACAGCAACATCATGGTCAGCAGCACGCAAAGCAGCCCGGCGCCCAGGGCAATGCGCAGCGAAGTGCCCAGCGCCTGCCACAGCACCGGCTGTTGCAGCACCGACAGCAAATTCAGGTTCAGACCATCGACCACCACCGCCAGCAGCGGCGGGAGCAACAGCAGCAGGGCGAGGGTGATGAGCAGGCCATCGGTCAGACGGCTGCGCAGGCTATCCTGCGGATCGCGCCAGCCGGCAAGCTGGCTGGCGCCGATGGGGATCGCTTTTCCCAACCGCTGGCTCAGCATCACCAGCCCCAGACAGCAGACCATCTGCACCATCGCCAGTAGCGCCGCGCGGCCCGGATCGTAGTCGTAACTCAGGGCCTGATAGATGGCGAGCTCGATGGTGGTGGCCTGCGGCCCGCCGCCGAGTGAGAGCACGGTGGCGAAGCTGGCAAAGCAGAGCATAAAGATCAGCGCGGCGACGGGGGGGATCTGGCGGCGCAGCCATGGCCATTCGACAAAACGGAAAAATGACCCGCCGCGCATCCCGAGCTGGGCGGCAAGCTGGCGCTGTTCGCCGGGGATATTTTCCAGCGCCTGTAAGAGCAGGCGCGTTGCCATCGGCATGTTGAAAAAGAGGTGCGCCAGCAGTATCCCCTGCAGGCCATAGGGCGAGAAATTCCACTCCAGCCCGAGCGCCTGGAATAGCGCGGCCAGCCAGCCCTGACGCCCGTAAACGCTGAGAATGCCAAATACCGCCACCAGTACCGGCAGGATCAGGGTCATGGCGCACAGGCGTAGCAGCGCCTGCCTGCCAGGGAAGCGACGCCGGTAGAGCGCGCGGGCAAGAAATATCGCGGGCACGACGGAGAGCAGGGCGGAGAGAAACGCCTGCCAGAACGAGAAGCGGATAACGTGCCACAGATAGCTGTCGTGCAGAAGCGCCGCGACGTCGGTGGCTGGCGCGTTAAACCACAGCGCCAGAAATGCGCCCAGGGCGACGGCCACCATCAGCGTGGCGGCCAGCAGCCCCGGCAGCAACCAGCCGGCGATTAACGGCTGACGGCGCGTTGCCATTCACTGACCCATGCTGCACGTTTCCCGGCCACTTCCTGCGGGGTAAATTCCAGCGTGGTTTGCGGTTTCACCAGGGTGTCAAAACCTGCCGGTAACGTCACATTGGTCACCGGGTACATCCAGTTGCCGGTCGGGATGGCGTTCTGGAACGACGGAGAAACCATAAATTTCAGGAACTTCTCAGCCAGCTCCGGCTGTTTGCTGGCTGCGGTCCGGGCGGCGACCTCAACCTGCAGATAGTGACCTTCAGCAAAGTCAGCGGCGGCATAGTTCTCTTTTTTCTCGGCGATGATGTGGTACGCCGGGGAGGTGGTATAGCTCAGCACCAGATCGCTTTCCCCTTTCAGGAACAGACCATAGGCTTCGCTCCAGCCTTTGGTCACGGTGACCGTTTTGGCGGCCAGTTTCTGCCAGGCTTCCGGGGTCTTGTCGCCGTAGACCTTTTGCATCCACAGCAGCAGACCCAGCCCCGGGGTGCTGGTGCGGGGATCTTCGTAGATCACCCGCCACTTCTGGTCGCTCTCAACCAGCTCTTTCAGGCTCTTTGGCGGATTTTTCAGCTTGTTTTTGTCGTAGACGAAGGCGAAATAGCCGTAATCGAAAGGCACAAAGGTGTCGTTCTTCCAGCCGCCAGGGACGTTAACCGCCTCGGCCGCCACACCGCTTTTGGCGAACAGCCCGGTCTGGGTGGCTGCTTCCAGCAGATTGTTATCCAGCCCCAGCACCACGTCGGCTTTGCTGTTTTTGCCTTCCATGCGCAGGCGGTTCAGCAGCGAGACGCCATCCTCCAGCGCCACGAACTTCAGCTCGCACTTGCAGTCGGCCTCAAAGGCTTTTTTGACCGCCGGGCCCGGGCCCCAGTCGGCAGCGAAAGAGTCATAGGTGTAGACCGTCAGGACAGGACTGGCAACGGCAGGCAGCGCAACCAGCGCCAACAGGGGAAGAACAGTTTTGAACACTTTGCACCTCATTGTTTGAGAGTGGCAAAGGATTTTGAGCAACAGCCTCAAATCCCTTCGCCGGCGTTATCCGGATCAGGTTCGACGGGTATTTTCTCAGCACACGCTTTCACGCAGCACCCCGTTGAGAACGGCAGTATTGTAATGATTTGGTGAATATTACGAAAGTGTTATGGTTCCGGCGGCGCAAACCACGCCGATTTAAAATCAAACCACCCCAGCGTATTCATACGCAAGCCGCGCATACTGCGCTGCCCCTGGATCATCAGCCAGTGGTGGATCAGCGGGACGATCGCCTGCTGGGCGAGCAGCTGCTGGCACCAGACCGCAAGATTCATCTCACCCGCGCGCCACTCGGCGGCGTCCTGTTGCCAGTCCCGCTCAATACAGTTTTGCAGAAGCGGCACCTCATAGAGATGTGAGAACAGCGAGAAATCCAGCGGCAGGGTGAAGTTGACGCTGTTGAGCCAGATGTCGCTCACGATCTCGCCGCGATGCCACTCCTCATAGCTGACCTCCTGAATGTTCAGCGTCACCTGTTCGGCGGCGAGCAGCTCGCTCATCATTCTGGCGATCACCCGATGTTCGATATGTTCGCGGTAGAAGGTCAGGGTGAGGCTCTCCAGCCCGGCCGGTTGGTCGCCGCGTCCCGGACGGGCATGGTGCCAGCGCGGCAGCAGGCCATACGCCGGGAACCAGTAGGACTGATATACTTCCTCAGCCTGATAGATCAGGTTCGCCGGGGAGAGGATCCGGCTTACCCACTGGCGCACCTCGGCGCTGGCCCCGAGGTGGGAGCGGGCGTCAAACAGCAGATAGTAACAGCCCTCTTCGAGGCGGCTCTCCACTGCCTTTTCCCCCTCGGTTGGCCCCTCCAGGGTCAGGCCGACGCTAAGCTCTTCGTTGATATCCGGCAACACCCAGACGTTCACCTCGTCAATCAGCGCCCGGTAGCCGAAGTAATCATCGAAGGCGCGGATCTTCAGCTGGTTATTGTTATTACGGGAAACCGCATACGGCCCGGTGCCCACCGGCAGGCTGGCAAAGTTGTGCATGGTTTCCCACTCCCGCGGCAGGATCATAGATGGCACATACCCCAGCAGCCACGGCAGCCAGCGGTCGGGCTGCGTAAGCTGAATATCGAGCGTCCAGGCGGTGGGCGACTGGACCCGGCTGATGTGTGAATAGAGGGGCAATTCGCGGGCGCGCTGTAGCGAGGCGATAACATCAGCCATCTCCAGCTCGCGGCCATGATGGAAATGGATACCAGGCCGCAAAAAAAATCGCCAGTGCAGAGGAGAAAGCTGCTGCCAGTGGTGGGCAATGTCGGCTTCCAGTTCCCCATTTTCCTCATTTATGCGCGTCAGCCCGCTAAAGATTTGCCGCGCCATATGGGTTTCGGAGCGCCGTAATGCACTCCCCGGCAACAGGTTTTTCATCGGGCGATAATAGAGTACCCGCAGGATGTGCTTGCCCTGGCGGAAGCTGCGCCCGAGGTGGGAGACCAGCATCTGGCGCACCGCGGCTTTATCGCCGACCAGCTGCACCAGCTGCTCGATGCGATCCTGCTCCAGCAGATCCTCCGCCCGCTGCTGCTGAAGCGCCAGGCCGGTATACAAAAAGGTGAGACGCGAGCGCTTGCCGCGCCCGGCCTCCGCTTCCCAGCTCAGCCACCCCTGCTGCTGCATGGTGTTGAGCAGGGTGCGCATATGGCGGCGTGAACAGCTGAGCAGGTCGGCCAGTTCGCTGAGCGTGGTCTCCCGGGTCTGGCCGTCACAGCACTGCCACAGGCGAATGAATTGTTGTTGCAGACGACCAGAGGGCATAAAAGAGGAACTCCTGACAAAAAATCAGCAATTTATTAATCCCTATATTAAGCCAATAATTCACTTCGATGAAGCGAGGAGGTAAATATGAAGAGGTCTGCCACAAATCAGTTTTACCAACAGTACTTCTCAGCGACAAAGGGAGTGTCCTGGCTGGCCCGCCGGTGCGCAGAGCAGCGGCTGAAAATACTGGAAGAGCTGATGCAGTGGGAGGTGACAACGTCGACCTCGGAACGCTGAATTGCTTCGATCATGTGTGACTGAGTATTGGTGCTAATCACCACGCCAGCAGGTATCATCTGCTGGCTTTTTTCGTTTTCTCGTGCGCTAAAGGAACAGTGATGCTCTGGTTAATGACGATGGGACGCCGTCTCAACGGTGTGTATGCCGCTTTTTTGATGGTGGCGTTTATGATGGGCGTAGCCGGGGCACTGCAGGCGCCGACCCTGAGTCTGTTCCTGAGCCGCGAGGTGGGCGCCCAACCGTTCTGGGTGGGGCTGTTCTATACCGTCAACGCCGTCGCCGGGATCCTGGTCAGCCTGTGGCTGGCGAAGCGTTCAGACAGCCAGGGCGATCGCCGCAAGCTGATCCTCTTTTGCTGCGCGATGGCGATTGGCAACGCGCTGCTGTTTGCTTTTAACCGCCACTATCTGACCTTATTAACCTGCGGTGTGCTGTTGGCCTCGATTGCCAACACCGCCATGCCGCAGCTGTTTGCTCTGGCGCGGGAATATGCCGACAGCTCTGCGCGTGAGGTGGTGATGTTCAGCTCGGTGATGCGTGCGCAGCTTTCGCTGGCGTGGGTCATCGGTCCGCCGCTGGCGTTTATGCTGGCGCTGAATTACGGCTTTACCACCATGTTCTCTATTGCGGCGGCCATTTTTGCCATCAGCCTGGCGCTGATCGCCTTCGCGCTGCCCTCTGTGGCCAGGGTGGATTCAGCGGCCGCCGTTCCGGTGACGGAGGTCAGCGGCTGGAAAGATAAAAATGTCCGCAGGCTGTTTATCGCGTCCACGCTAATGTGGACCTGCAACACCATGTATATCATCGATATGCCGTTATGGATCAGCAGCGATCTGGGGCTGCCGGACAAGCTGGCCGGGATCTTAATGGGGACTGCCGCCGGGCTGGAGATCCCGGCAATGATCCTTGCGGGATATTACGTCAAACACGTTGGTAAACGGCGGATGATGGTGATGGCGGTGGCGGCAGGGGTGCTCTTTTATCTGGGGCTGATCCTCTTCCATAGCCGCGAGGCCTTGCTTGGCCTGCAACTCTTTAACGCGATTTTTATTGGCATCATCGCCGGGATTGGGATGCTCTGGTTCCAGGATTTGATGCCGGGCAGGGCAGGATCGGCGACCACGCTCTTTACCAACAGTATCTCTACCGGCGTGATCCTGGCGGGGGTGATTCAGGGCGCGCTGGCACAAAGCTACGGCCACTCTGCGGTTTACATGGCTATTGCGGGGATTTCGCTGGTGACGCTGGTGCTCACCTGGCGAGTTAAAGATGTCTGAATAAAAAAGAGTCCATTGACTGTGCAATGGACTCTTTAGCGTGAGGGCTAAGCCATTAGCCCATAAAGGCTGGCTGCTTGCTCTCGTAGGCGGCAATGGCCTCTTCGTGCTGCAGGGTCAGTCCGATGCTGTCAAGGCCGTTAATCATGCAGTGGCGGCGGAACGCGTCGATGTTAAAGCTGTAGATTTTATCCCCGGCTTTTACGACCTGCGCTTCCAGATCCACTTCAAAGGTCATGCCCGGGTTGCCCTGCACCAGGGTAAACAGCTCGTCGACCTGTTCATCACTCAGCGTGACCGGCAGCAGCTGGTTGTTGAAGCTGTTGCCGTAGAAGATGTCGGCAAAGCTCGGGGCAATTACCACTTTGAAACCGTAATCGGTCAGCGCCCACGGCGCATGCTCGCGCGATGAGCCACAGCCGAAGTTTTCCCGCGCCAGCAGGATAGATGCGCCTTTGTACTCAGGAAAGTTCAGCACGAACTCCGGGTTCGGCTGCTGGCCTTTGTCATCCAGAAAACGCCAGTCGTTAAACAGGTGCGCGCCAAAACCGGTGCGGGTTACCTTCTGCAAAAACTGCTTTGGAATGATGGCGTCGGTGTCGACGTTAGCCGCGTCCAGAGGGACCACCAGGCCAGTATGTTGGGTAAATTTCTCTGCCATGATGGTCTCCTTATTTCAGGCTGCGAATATCGGCGAAGTGGCCGGTCACTGCGGCTGCCGCGGCCATCGCCGGGCTGACCAGATGCGTGCGTCCACCGCGCCCCTGACGACCTTCAAAGTTACGGTTACTGGTGGAAGCGCAGCGCTCGCCCGGGTTCAGGCGGTCGTTGTTCATCGCCAGACACATGGAGCAGCCCGGCAGACGCCATTCAAAGCCTGCTTCAATGAAAATCTTATCCAGACCTTCAGCTTCCGCCTGCGCTTTGACCGGGCCGGAGCCTGGAACCACCAGCGCCTGCACACCCGGCGCCACTTTACGGCCTTTCGCCACTTCTGCCGCGGCGCGCAGATCTTCGATGCGCGAGTTGGTGCAGGAGCCAATAAAAACTTTATCAATGCTCACGTCGGTCAACGGTACGCCCGGCTTCAGCCCCATATAGGCCAGCGCTTTCTCTGCGCTGGCGCGCTCAACCGGATCGGCGAACGAGGCCGGATCGGGAACGCTGTCGTTAACGGAGATGACCTGCCCCGGATTCGTGCCCCAGGTGACCTGCGGCGCAATCGCTTCGGCCCGCAGGGTGACCACGGTGTCGAATACCGCACCCTCGTCGGTTTTCAGGGTTTTCCAGTACGCGACCGCGTCGTCAAAATCCTGGCCTTTCGGGGCGTGCAAACGCCCCTTCACATAGTTGAAGGTCGTTTCGTCAGGCGCAACCAGACCAGCTTTCGCACCCATTTCAATCGCCATGTTGCACAGGGTCATACGGCCTTCCATGCTCAGGGCCTGGATTGCGCTGCCGCAGAACTCCACCACATGTCCGGTGCCGCCTGCGCTACCGGTTTTACCGATGATCGCCAGCACGATGTCTTTGGCAGTGATGCCCGGTGCGGCCTCGCCGGTCACCTCAATTTTCATGGTCTTCGCACGGCCCTGTTTCAGGGTCTGGGTCGCCAGCACATGTTCCACTTCGGAGGTGCCGATACCAAAGGCCAGGGCACCAAACGCGCCGTGGGTCGCGGTGTGGGAGTCGCCGCAAACGATGGTCATGCCCGGCAGGGTGATACCCTGTTCAGGGCCCATCACATGGACGATGCCCTGGTAAGGGTGGTTCAGATCGTACAGCTCAACGCCAAACTCGTTGCAGTTCTTGATCAGCTCCTGCATCTGAATGCGCGCCATCTCACCGGAGGCGTTGATGTCTTTAGTCTGGGTTGAGACGTTATGGTCCATCGTCGCGAAGGTTTTGCCCGGCTGGCGCACCGGACGCTTGTGCGCGCGCAGGCCATCGAACGCCTGCGGCGAGGTCACTTCGTGCACCAGATGGCGATCGATATAGAGCAGCGGGGTTTCGTTCTGCGCTTCATAGACCACGTGAGCATCATAAATTTTTTCGTACAACGTCTTCGCCATGATTACACCCCTTCAGCGACATAGCGGGCAATGATATCGCCCATTTCTTCAGTACTGACCGCCGCGTTGCCGCGGGCTAAATCGCCGGTGCGCACACCCTCTTCCAGGGCGCGGTTGATGGCGTTTTCGATCGCGGTAGCTGCCTCGTTAGCATCCAGGCTGTAGCGCAAAAGCAGCGCCAGAGAGAGGATCTGCGCGATCGGGTTGGCGATGTTTTTACCCGCGATATCCGGTGCGGATCCGCCAGCCGGTTCGTACAGGCCAAAACCTTCTTCGTTCAGGCTGGCGGACGGCAGCATCCCCATGGAGCCGGTGATCATCGCGCACTCGTCAGAGAGAATGTCCCCGAACAGGTTGGAACAGAGCAGGACGTCAAACTGGGACGGATCTTTAATCAGCTGCATGGTGGCATTGTCGATGTACATATGCGCCAGCTGAACGTCCGGATACGCCTGAGCAATCTCGTTAACGATTTCGCGCCACAGGATGGAGGATTGCAGCACGTTAGCTTTATCGATCGAGGTCACTTTATGGCCGCGTTTGCGGGCAGATTCGAACGCGATACGGGCGATACGTTCAATCTCAAAACGGTGATACACCTCGGTATCGAACGCTTTTTCGTGCTGACCGCTGCCTTCGCGGCCTTTCGGCTGACCAAAGTAGATACCGCCGGTCAACTCACGGACGCACAGAATGTCGAAGCCGTTGGCGGCGATATCGGCGCGCAGCGGACAGAACTCTTCCAGCCCCTGATAGAGTTTGGCCGGACGCAGGTTGCTGAACAGCTTGAAGTGTTTACGCAGTGGCAGCAGCGCCCCGCGCTCTGGCTGCTCGGCCGGTGGCAGATGTTCCCATTTCGGGCCGCCTACGGAGCCGAACAGGACCGCGTCGGCATTCTCACAGCCGGTCACGGTTGCCTGCGGCAAGGGCGTACCGTGGTTATCGATCGCGATACCGCCTACATCGTAGTGGCTGGTGGTAATTTTCATCGCAAAACGGGTGCGGACAGCGTCCAGCACCTTCAGCGCCTGTGCCATAACTTCGGGGCCAATTCCGTCGCCCGGTAACACAGCAATATGGTAATTCTTCGACATTACACGGTTTCCTTATTGTTCTCTTTATTCTGAGCTTTGCGTTGCAACTCTTTTTCGACTTCCGCGGCGCGCCAGATATTGTTCAGGACGTGAACCATCGCTTTGGCGGAGGATTCGACGATATCGGTCGCCAGGCCCACGCCGTGGAAGCGGCGGCCGTTATAGTTGACCACGATGTCTACCTGGCCCAGCGCGTTTTTACCCTGGCCTTTCGCCGTCAGGTCATATTTCACCAGCTCAACGTCATATTCCGTGACGCGGTTAATGGCCTGGTAGATGGCATCTACCGGACCGTTGCCGTTGGCCGCTTCGGCTTTGATCTCGTCGCCGCAGGCCAGCTTGACGGAGGCGGTCGCGATGTCGCTTGAACCCGACTGCACGCTGAAGTAGTCCAGACGGAAATGCTCTGGCTCTTCCTGCTGCTTGTTGATAAACGCCAGCGCTTCCAGGTCGTAGTCAAATACCTGGCCTTTTTTATCGGCCAGCTTCAGGAAGGCGTCGTACAGATGATCCATGTTGTAGTCGGTCTCTTTATAGCCCATCTCTTCCATGCGGTGTTTAACCGCCGCGCGGCCAGAGCGGGAGGTCAGGTTCAGCTGCACCTGATTCAGACCGATCGATTCCGGGGTCATGATTTCGTAGTTTTCGCGGTTCTTCAGCACGCCGTCCTGGTGAATACCGGAGGAGTGAGCGAAGGCACCGGTGCCGACAATCGCTTTGTTCGCTGGGATCGGCATGTTGCAGATCTGGCTCACGGTCTGGCTGGTGCGCCAGATCTCCTGGTGATTGATGCGGGTATGCACATCCATGATGTCCTTGCGCACCTTGATCGCCATGATCACCTCTTCCAGTGAACAGTTGCCGGCGCGCTCACCGATACCGTTCATGGCACCTTCAACCTGACGCGCCCCGGCGTGGACCGCGGCAATGGCATTGCCGACAGCCAGGCCTAAATCGTCGTGGGTGTGAACGGAGATAATCGCTTTATCAATATTCGGCACACGCTCATACAGACCAGTAATGATCCTGGAGAACTCGAACGGCATGGTGTAGCCGACGGTGTCCGGGATGTTGATAGTGGTGGCACCAGCACGGATGGCCGCTTCAACCACACGGGCCAGATCCTCAATCGGCGTGCGGCCTGCATCTTCACAGGAGAACTCAACGTCGTCAGTATAATTGCGGGCGCGTTTCACCATATAAATGGCGCGCTCGATCACCTCATCCAGGGTGCTGCGCAGCTTGGTGGCGATATGCATCGGCGAGGTAGCAATAAAGGTGTGAATACGGAAGGCTTCGGCGACCTTCAGCGACTCGGCGGCCACATCGATATCTTTCTCGACGCAGCGAGCCAGGGCGCACACACGGCTGTTTTTTACGCTGCGGGCGATGGTCTGAACGGATTCAAAATCCCCCGGGGAAGAGACCGGGAAGCCCACTTCCATTACGTCTACGCCCATACGTTCAAGGGCCAGAGCAATCTGCAATTTCTCTTTAACGCTCAGGCTTGCCTGTAATGCTTGTTCACCGTCACGTAAGGTCGTATCGAAAATAATGACTTGCTGGCTCATGGGTTAGGTCCTTGTCTGAATTTGGGCGCCTTGCTACGAGCATAAAAAAACCCGCGCAGTGGCGCGGGTTTTTTGTCTTAACCAGAGAACGATTCAACGCTGAATTTCGCCCGCCAGTCTACCGCGCACAGTGGATGCGTTTAGTAGTAGTAGACCTGTGAAACGAATGCTGCGAATCATGAATCAAGCTCCAGATAAATAAGATATGCTTTTAGTGGTACTGGATACGCGGAATGATGTCAACCCCTGCCAAGCGAAAACACCTCTTCGCCTTCGCGACCCGGGCAGAAAGAATTAGCTTATTGTGCTGGTTTTTCCCTTTTTTGCCATTTTCTTATTCTGAGTTATGTGTGCGAATTTATCAGTTGAATCGTTTGCATATACTTTATTGCAATTGTTTAAAATCCAGGAATAATAAGCCAGCGTTTTGAATTCCTTAACTTTCATCACGTTACCATAATAATTTGGGTGTTGCAGGTTAGAAGGTGATTGGTCTGATAAGAGAATGTTAACTAATTTAATTAAGTCACTGTTAATATTTCATTAAAACTTAAATAGGCCTTAACGAAATGCCATATTGTTTATTTATGAAATCTATGGTTTCATTCGCAATATAAACTAATCGATATGCTTTCTCGCTTTTTTAAGCATGTTTTCTTATCTTATGCCTGAGCTCTGTCACGGCTGGCGGGTATTTATATATTCCTAATTTGTAACATTTCTCTTTAGCTTGTTTTATATGCGTGATAAATCATATTTTCTAAATTTATTGTTACACACGAGGAAAGGAGTTCAGCGTGACAGTGGAGCAGGGTATGTGTGAAGAAAGTAGCGAAAAATCGTCTGTGTCAGAGGGGGCAAAACCACAGCTCCGTACGGTGGACCTGAATCTTTTAACGGTTTTCGATGCGGTCATGCAGGAACAAAATATTACGCGTGCCGCCCAGTCGCTGGGAATGTCTCAGCCCGCTGTCAGTAATGCCGTTGCAAGACTCAAGGTTATGTTTAATGACGAGTTATTCGTTCGTTATGGCCGCGGTATCCAGCCTACTGCCCGTGCCTATCAGCTGTTTGCATCGGTACGTCAGGCGCTTCAGCTTGTGCAGAATGAACTTCCG
The DNA here is from genome assembly GCF_002902985.1 of Leclercia sp. LSNIH1. Classification (NCBI taxonomy): domain Bacteria; kingdom Pseudomonadati; phylum Pseudomonadota; class Gammaproteobacteria; order Enterobacterales; family Enterobacteriaceae; genus Leclercia; species Leclercia sp. LSNIH1. The sequence goes on from NZ_CP026167.1 coordinate 1,728,284, forward strand.
GGCTCCGGGTTTGATTCAAGCAGCAGCGAGCGTGTTTTCCATCTGTGCGTTTGCAGCCCTCTGGATAATTATCTGACCTCACTTATTTATAATAAAGTCGAGGAAGTTGCGCCCAATATACATTTGGTTTTCAAGTCATCCCTTAACCAGAATACGGAACATCAGCTGCGATATCAGGAGACGGAGTTTGTTATTGGCTACGAAGAATTTCGTCGCCCCGAATTTTCTTGCGTACCATTATTTAAGGACGAAATGGTACTGGTTACCAGCAAAGCGCATCCGCGCCTTAATGGTATGTTGCAGGAGAGCGATATTTATCGCGAACAGCATGCGGTTGTTGCCCTCGATCGCTACGCCTCTTTTAGCCAGCCGTGGTACGACACGCCAGATAAGCAGGCCTGTGTAGCCTATCAGGGGATGGCAATGGTCAGCGTATTAAATGTTGTCTCGCAAACTCACCTGGTTGCCATCGCCCCGCGCTGGCTGGCTGAAGAGTTTGCCGATCCGTTGAACCTGCGAATTATGGTGTTGCCGCTGAACCTTAACTCACGCACCTGCTATCTCTCATGGCATGAAGCAGCCGGTCGCGATAAAGGCCATCAGTGGATGGAAGAGCTGCTGGTTAACGTCTGCCGGCGATAAATGCGGTCAGGATAAATTTCAGTGTTATTGCTATTTATCCTGACTTTCTTATCGTTTCTGAAATATTATTCTGCTGAAGATATTTTCATTGCCTTTTCCTGGCCGTAAAAATGGATGAATTACTGTGGCGCCGCCTTTTTAAATGATGAACGCTCACTCCCTCCCGTTCTCGCAGTAGATTTATCCATAACAATTATTAATACCTTATCTTTCTTCTTTTGGGATCCCGCGCCAGCCGAGGTTTGCTAATTGCCTGCCTCACGGCTAGCGGTTATGGTAACTGTCACTCTGCACAATAAAAATCGCCAGGGGTAACCCTGACAAAAAAGACGGCGCAGTGCATATTTCTCCTGTCCGTCTGAAACGATAAGCCTGGAGGCAAATCATGGAGATGTTGTCTGGCGCCGAAATGGTCGTCCGATCGTTAATCGATCAGGGCGTGAAGCAAGTGTTCGGTTACCCGGGAGGCGCGGTCCTCGATATTTATGACGCACTACATACCGTTGGCGGTATCGATCACGTCCTGGTGCGTCATGAGCAAGCTGCCGTGCATATGGCTGATGGACTGGCACGCGCGACAGGTGAGGTGGGGGTCGTGCTTGTAACATCCGGTCCTGGCGCGACGAACGCCATTACGGGTATCGCCACCGCCTATATGGACTCCATTCCAATGGTGGTGCTCTCCGGTCAGGTTGCAACCTCGCTGATTGGCTATGATGCCTTTCAGGAGTGTGACATGGTCGGCATCTCCCGTCCGGTAGTGAAACACAGTTTCCTGGTCAAGCAGACGGAAGATATTCCGGGCGTGCTCAAAAAGGCCTTCTGGCTGGCGGCCAGCGGGCGTCCCGGGCCGGTGGTAGTTGACCTTCCGAAAGATATTCTCAACCCGGCCAATAAATTGCCTTATGTCTGGCCGGAGTCGGTCAGCATGCGTTCGTATAACCCCACGACCCAGGGACATAAGGGACAGATTAAGCGCGCCCTGCAAACCCTGATGGCGGCTAAAAAGCCGGTGGTCTATGTTGGCGGCGGGGCGGTGAACGCCCAGTGTGAAGCACAGCTGCGCGCGCTTATCGAAAAGCTGAACCTGCCGGTGGCCTCTTCATTAATGGGGCTCGGGGCGTTTCCTGCCACCCATCGACAGGCGCTTGGCATGCTCGGTATGCACGGCACATATGAAGCCAATATGACGATGCATAACTCCGATGTCATTTTTGCCGTTGGGGTGCGCTTTGACGATCGCACCACCAATAACCTGGCGAAATATTGCCCTGATGCCACGGTGCTGCACATTGATATCGATCCCACCTCGATTTCCAAAACCGTGCCGGCGGATGTGCCCATTGTGGGCGATGCGCGTCATGTGCTGGATCAGATGCTGGAGCTGCTGGCGCAGGAAAATTATGCTCAGCCGCTGGATGAGATTCGTGACTGGTGGCTGCAGATTGAGCAGTGGCGTGCGCGTCAGTGCCTGAAATACGATACCCAAAGTGAGAACATTAAGCCGCAGGCGGTGATCGAAACGCTCTGGCAGCTGACCAAAGGCGACGCTTATGTGACCTCGGATGTCGGCCAGCACCAGATGTTTGCCGCCCTCTATTACCCGTTTGATAAGCCACGTCGTTGGATCAACTCCGGTGGTCTGGGCACTATGGGCTTTGGCCTGCCTGCCGCGCTGGGCGTGAAGCTGGCATTACCGGAAGAGACAGTGGTTTGCGTGACCGGCGATGGCAGTATCCAGATGAATATTCAGGAACTCTCCACCGCGCTGCAGTACGAACTGCCGGTGCTGGTGCTCAATCTGAATAACGGCTATCTGGGGATGGTGAAGCAGTGGCAGGATATGATCTATTCCGGTCGCCATTCGCAATCCTATATGAATTCATTGCCGGATTTTGTGCGTCTGGCAGAGGCTTACGGCCACATTGGTATGCGTATCAGTCATCCGGCAGAGCTGGAAGCGAAGCTCAGTGAAGCCCTTGAGCACGTTAAAAATAACCGCCTGGTCTTTGTCGATGTGGTTGTGGATGGCACCGAGCATGTTTATCCGATGCATATTCGCGGCGGCGGTATGGATGAAATGTGGTTAAGCAAAACGGAGAGAACCTGATGCGCCGGATATTATCTGTATTACTGGAAAACGAGTCCGGTGCGCTGTCGCGCGTGATTGGGCTCTTTGCACAGCGTGGCTACAATATTGAAAGCCTGACGGTAGCGCCGACGGACGATCCCACGCTTTCCCGCATGACCATCCAGACGGTGGGCGATGCCAAGGTGCTGGAGCAGATCGAAAAGCAGCTGCATAAACTGGTGGATGTCTTGCGCGTCAGCGAGCTGGGGCAGGGAGCCTATGTTGAACGTGAGATTATGCTGGTGAAAATTCAGGCCACCGGTTATGGGCGTGAAGAGGTGAAACGCAATGCGGATATCTTCCGCGGGCAGATCATTGATGTCACCCCCTCTATCTACACCGTTCAACTTGCCGGCACCAGCGATAAGCTGGATGCTTTCCTCGCCTCGGTGCGGGATGTGGCAAAAATTGTCGAAGTGGCGCGTTCAGGCGTTGTGGGACTTTCCCGCGGTGACAAAGTGATGCGTTAAAGATAAAAAGTTCGCCTCTCTATTGCCCGGTGCGATTTACCGGGCTTTTTTTTGCGCACCGATGCCGGAGTCGCGACAAAAGCGGTTGCCGCACAGACTATTCTGCGTTTAGATGTTACAAGATTAAGTCATAACCCTGACAAGGTCATGGACTCTTTTATATTTTTTAAGGGGCAATTGTGAAACTGGATGAAATCGCCAGGCTCGCCGGCGTGTCACGAACTACGGCAAGCTATGTGATTAACGGTAAAGCGAAGCAGTATCGGGTCAGCGACAAGACCGTTGAGAAAGTCATGGCAGTGGTTCGTGAACATAACTACCATCCGAATGCTGTCGCCGCGGGCCTGCGTGCCGGACGCACCCGTTCGATCGGCCTGGTGATCCCGGATCTGGAAAACACCAGTTACACCCGGATCGCAAACTATCTTGAGCGCCAGGCGCGTCAGCGCGGCTATCAACTGTTGATCGCCTGCTCAGAAGATCAGCCCGATAACGAAATGCGTTGCATTGAACATCTGCTCCAGCGTCAGGTCGATGCCATTATCGTTTCAACCTCGTTACCCCCGGAGCATCCTTTCTATCAGCGCTGGGCCAATGATTCATTCCCGATTGTCGCCCTCGACCGTGCGTTAGATCGCGAGCATTTCACTAGCGTAGTCGGTGCCGATCAGGACGATGCTGAAATGCTGGCGGCGGAGCTGCGCACCTTCCCGGCGGAAAATGTCCTTTACCTGGGGGCGTTGCCGGAACTCTCCGTGAGCTTCCTGCGCGAGCAGGGTTTCCGCACCGCCTGGAAAGACGATCCCCGTAAAGTGGATTTCCTCTATGCCAATAGCTACGAGCGCGAAGCCTCGGCGCAGCTGTTTGAGAAGTGGCTGGAAACTCATCCGATGCCGCAGGCGCTGTTCACCACCTCTTTTGCCCTGTTGCAGGGCGTGATGGACGTGACGCTGCGCCGCGAAGGTAAGCTGCCTTCCAATTTGGCAATTGCGACCTTTGGCGATCACGAACTGCTCGATTTCCTGCAGTGTCCGGTGCTGGCAGTCGCCCAGCGTCATCGTGACGTGGCAGAGCGGGTGCTGGAGATTGTGCTGGCGAGTCTCGATGAGCCGCGTAAGCCTAAACCGGGGCTGACGCGCATCCGTCGTAACCTCTATCGTCGCGGCATATTGAGCCGGTCATAAGGGACGCAGGGCAGTGGAAACTGCCCTGAATTTATTGCATTTATCCACTCAGCAATTCCCCTACTCTTTTTAAGATAATTCTTTAAAAAGTATCGCCTGAGCGCCTTTTTATTTCACTTTGCTATTTAAAACTTCTTTTCATGTTTATTTAATTGTCATTAATGAGATTATTTGTATTATTTTGTTACATAACCGATCATCATTTCTGAATTATCAGCCATTTTTACCCCGCAAATTTGCCGCCATCCGCTTGCCAGCGTTCGACGCGGCGTCAGCGTTGAATCTGGCGCTGTTCACCCCTGACGATATGGCTTAAAATGCCGCCCGCGTCGCAAACTGACACTTTATATTTGGTTGCGGCGAGATGAGTGATTTTTAACGCTGGTCTGCATATTCGAGTTTTTTCTCACAAATATTCATCACGTTAATTTTGCCTCGCCAGTTGTACGGTTAATAGCCTGATTAACTTCCGTTCGTAAATCAGTAACATTTAGACTGATGTCGCGGAAGTCCTGGCTTGACAAGCTTTTCCATCGCTCCGTAAACTCCCTTAAGTGGGAATTTGTGGGTAAAAGTGGTGAGGAGGGGTGAGACTGGCATGTTCCGTGGAGCGACGTTAGTCAATCTCGACAGCAAAGGGCGTTTGTCGGTACCAACCCGATATCGCGACCAGCTGAACGAGAGCGCTTCTGGTCAAATGGTCTGCACCATTGACATCAACCACGCCTGCCTGCTGCTTTACCCCTTGCCTGAATGGGAAATCATTGAGCAAAAGCTGTCTCGACTGTCGAGCATGAACCCGCAGGAGCGTCGCGTACAGCGGCTGTTATTGGGTCATGCCAGTGAATGTCAGATGGATAGCGCGGGGCGTTTATTGATTGCGCCAGTGCTGCGGCAGCATGCGGGTCTGACAAAAGAAGTGATGCTGGTCGGACAGTTCAATAAGTTTGAACTGTGGGATGAAACGGCCTGGTATCAACGGGTCAAGGAAGATATCGACGCTGAGCAGTCTGATTCCGCGACATTGTCGGAACGATTGCAGGATTTGTCTCTATAAATATGATGGAAAATTATAAACATACGACGGTGCTACTGGATGAGGCCGTCAATGGCCTGAATATTCGTCCTGATGGCATCTATATTGATGGCACTTTTGGCCGGGGTGGCCACTCACGTTTAATCCTCTCCCAACTGGGCGCGGAAGGCCGTTTGCTGGCGATCGATCGCGATCCGCAGGCGATTGCGGTGGCAAAAACTATTGATGACCCACGCTTTTCTATCGTTCATGGTCCTTTCTCCGCGCTGGCTGATTACGTCAGCGAGCGCGATTTAACCGGCAAGATCGACGGCATTCTTCTCGATCTTGGCGTCTCCTCACCGCAGCTTGATGATGCTGAACGTGGCTTCTCCTTTATGCGCGACGGTCCGCTGGATATGCGTATGGATCCGACGCGCGGCCAGTCCGCCGCCGAGTGGCTGCAAACGGCTGATGAAGCGGATATCGCCTGGGTGATCAAAACCTTCGGCGAAGAGCGTTTTGGCAAGCGTATCGCGCGCGCCATCGTTGAGCGCAACCGCATTGAGCCGATGACGCGCACCAAAGAGCTGGCTGAAGTGATCGCGGCGGCAACGCCGGTGAAGGATAAGTACAAACATCCCGCCACCCGTACTTTCCAGGCAATTCGCATCTGGGTGAACAGCGAGCTCGAGGAGATCGAGCAGGCGCTGAAAAGTTCGCTTGGCGTACTCGCGCCGGGTGGTCGCCTGTCGATTATCAGCTTCCACTCGCTGGAAGATCGCATCGTGAAGCGTTTTATGCGCGAGCAAAGCCGTGGTCCGCAGGTGCCGGCCGGGTTACCGATGACGGAAGAGCAGCTCAAAAAGCTGGGGGGCCGTCAGCTGCGCGCATTGGGCAAGTTAATGCCGGGCGAGGCAGAAGTGGAAGAGAATCCCCGCGCCCGTAGTTCAGTGCTGCGCATTGCAGAAAGGACGAGTGCATGATCGGCAAAGTGGCAGGCACCTTAAGCAAGGTCAAAGAGACGTTAGGCAGCAACGAGCGTCATGCGTTGCCGGGCGTGATCTGGGACGATCTGTTGCGTTTCGGCAAGCTGCCACTGTGCCTGTTTATTTGCATCATTGTGTCGGCGGTCACCGTTGTGACCACCGCTCACCATACCCGTTTGTTAACGGCGCAGCGCGAACAGCTGGTGCTGGAGCGTGATGCGCTGGATATCGAGTGGCGAAATCTGATCCTCGAAGAAAATGCGCTCGGCGATCACAGCCGGGTGGAACGGATCGCAACGGAAAAGCTGCAGATGCAGCATGTTGATCCCTCTCAGGAAAATATCGTAGTACAAAAATAAGGAAAAACGCGACGCATGAAATCCGCGGCGAAGGCGCTAAAACCAAAACGTCAGGAAGAACAGGCCAGCTTTATCAGCTGGCGTTTTGCGTTGCTGTGCGGCTGCATTTTACTGGCGCTGGGTTTCCTGCTGGGACGCGTGGCGTGGCTGCAGATCATTGCCCCCGACATGCTGGTGCGCCAGGGCGATATGCGCTCTCTGCGCGTTCAGGAAGTCTCGACATCGCGTGGCCTGATTACCGACCGTTCTGGTCGTCCGCTGGCGGTCAGCGTACCGGTAAAAGCGATCTGGGCGGATCCTAAAGAGCTGCATGACGCTGGCGGGATCTCACTGGATAACCGCTGGAAGGCGCTATCGGATGCGCTGAAAATGCAGCTCGATCAGCTGGCCGCTCGCGTCAATGCTAACCCGAAAGGGCGCTTTATCTATCTGGCACGTCAGGTTAACCCTGACATGGCCGACTACATCAAAAAGCTGAAGCTGCCCGGCATTCACCTGCGTGAAGAGTCGCGTCGCTACTACCCGTCCGGGGAAGTGACCGCCCACCTGATTGGCTTTACCAACGTCGACAGCCAGGGGATTGAAGGCGTTGAGAAGAGTTTCGATAAATGGCTGACCGGTCAACCGGGCGAGCGCGTGGTGCGTAAAGACCGTTATGGTCGCGTGATTGAAGATATCTCTTCAACCGACAGCCAGGCGGCGCACAATCTGGCGTTGAGTATTGACGAGCGTTTACAGGCGCTGGTCTACCGTGAGCTGAATAACGCCGTCGCCTTTAACAAAGCGGAATCCGGCAGCGCCGTGCTGGTGGATGTCAGCACCGGTGAAGTGCTGGCGATGGCCAACAGCCCGTCTTACAACCCGAACAATTTTACCGGCACGGCCAAAGACGCCATGCGTAACCGTGCCATCACCGACGTCTTCGAGCCGGGTTCCACGGTGAAACCGATGGTGGTGATGACCGCCCTGCAGCGCGGTATCGTCAATGAAAACACCGTGCTGAATACCGTGCCTTACCGCATCAACGGTCACGAGATCAAAGACGTGGCGCGTTACAGCGAATTGACCCTCACCGGGGTTTTACAGAAGTCGAGTAACGTTGGTGTTTCTAAGCTGGCGTTAGCGATGCCGTCCTCAGCGTTAGTAGAAACTTACTCACGTTTTGGGCTGGGAAAGGCGACCAATTTGGGGTTGGTCGGAGAACGCAGTGGCTTATATCCTCAAAAACAACGGTGGTCTGACATAGAGAGGGCCACCTTCTCTTTCGGCTACGGGCTAATGGTAACGCCGTTACAGTTGGCGCGTGTCTATGCAACGATTGGCAGCTATGGCGTCTATCGCCCGCTCTCAATTACCAAAGTTGATCCCCCGGTTCCCGGTGAGCGTATCTTCCCGGAATCGATCGTCCGTACCGTCGTTCACATGATGGAAAGCGTGGCGCTGCCCGGCGGCGGCGGCGTGAAGGCGGCGATCAAAGGCTATCGCATCGCCATCAAAACCGGTACGGCGAAAAAAGTCGGGCCAGATGGCCGCTACATCAATAAATACATTGCATATACCGCAGGCGTTGCGCCTGCGAGTAATCCGCGTTTTGCGCTGGTGGTCGTCATCAACGATCCACAGGCGGGTAAATACTACGGTGGCGCCGTTTCCGCGCCGGTCTTCGGTGCCATCATGGGCGGCGTACTGCGCACCATGAACATCGAGCCGGATGCGCTGGCAACGGGCGAGAAAAGTGAATTTGTAATTAATCAAGACGAGGGAACAGGTGGCAGATCGTAATTTGCGCGACCTTCTTGCTCCGTGGGTAACAGGCTTACCTGCGAGAGAACTGCGAGAGATGGTACTCGACAGCCGTGTGGCTGCCTCGGGCGATCTTTTTGTGGCAGTCGTAGGTCATCAGGCGGACGGGCGTCGCTATATCCCGCAGGCGATAGCGCAAGGTGTTGCTGCCATTATTGCTGAGGCAAAAGATGAGGCCACTGACGGTGAAATCCGTGAAATTCACGGCGTGCCGGTCATCTATCTCAGCCAGCTGAATGAACGTCTCTCTGCGCTGGCGGGACGTTTTTATAACGAACCTTCTGACCGGTTGCGTCTGGTTGGCGTGACCGGCACTAACGGTAAAACCACCACCACGCAGCTGATGGCGCAGTGGGCGCAACTGCTGGGTGAAACCAGCGCGGTAATGGGTACCGTGGGCAATGGTCTGCTGGGCAAAGTGAACCCAACGGAAAATACCACCGGCTCTGCCGTTGACGTACAGCACGTGCTGGCCGGTCTGGCGGGGCAGGGTGCGACCTTTGCGGCGATGGAAGTCTCTTCTCACGGGCTGGTACAGCACCGTGTCGCGGCGCTGAAATTTGCCGCCTCTGTGTTCACTAACCTGAGCCGGGATCACCTCGACTACCATGGCGACATGGAGAACTACGAAGCGGCGAAATGGCAGCTCTATGCCACGCATCACTGCGGTCAGGCGATTATCAACGCCGATGACGAAGTGGGTCGCCGCTGGCTGGCTAAACTGCCGGATGCCGTTGCGGTCTCCATGGCCGATCGTATCAACCCGAACTGCCACGGCCGCTGGCTGAAGGCCACCGACGTGACCTATCACGATAGCGGCGCGACCATTCGCTTTGCCTCGAGCTGGGGCGAGGGCGAAATCGAAAGCCGTCTGATGGGGGCGTTCAACGTCAGCAATCTTCTGCTGGCCCTCGCGACCCTGCTGGCGCTCGGCTATCCACTGGCGGAACTGCTCCGTACCTCCGCGCGCCTGCAGCCGGTTTGTGGCCGCATGGAAGTCTTCACCGCCCCAGGCAAACCGACGGTGGTGGTGGATTATGCCCACACGCCGGATGCGCTGGAGAAAGCGCTGGAAGCCGCGCGCCTGCACTGCGCCGGTAAACTGTGGTGCGTCTTTGGCTGCGGCGGCGATCGTGATAAAGGCAAACGTCCGCTGATGGGTGCCATTGCTGAACAGTTCGCGGATATCGCGGTCGTGACCGATGACAACCCGCGCACCGAAGAGCCGCGCGCCATCATCAACGACATTCTGGCCGGTATGCTGGATGCGGGCCGTGCCCGTGTGGTGGAAGGCCGCGCAGAAGCGGTGACCAACGCCATCATGCAGGCTAACGAGAACGATGTGGTGCTGCTGGCCGGTAAAGGCCACGAAGATTATCAGATTGTCGGCACCAACCGTCTGGATTACTCCGACCGTGTAACCGCGGCGCGTCTGCTGGGAGTGGTGGCATGATCAGCGTAACGCTAAGCCAGCTTGCGACGATCCTGCGCGCAGACGTCAGCGGCGATGAGATGAGTTTCGATGCGGTGACCACCGACACGCGTAAAATCACTCCCGGCTGCCTGTTTGTGGCGCTTAAGGGTGAGCGTTTCGATGCCCACGATTTCGCCGAACAGGCGAAAGCCGCCGGGGCAGGTGCGCTGCTGGTAAGCCGTAAACTGGATATCGACCTGCCGCAGGCGGTGGTAAAAGATACCCGTCTGGCGTTTGGTGAACTGGCGGCATGGGTTCGCCAGCAGGTTCCGACGCGCGTTGTGGCGCTGACCGGCTCCTCTGGTAAAACGTCCGTTAAAGAGATGACGGCCGCCATCCTCACCCAGTGTGGCAATACCCTCTATACCGCAGGCAATCTGAACAACGATATTGGCGTACCGATGACGCTGCTGCGTCTGACCCGCGAGCATGAGTTTGCGGTAATCGAACTCGGTGCCAATCACCAGGGTGAAATCGCCTGGACCGTTAGCCTGACGCAACCGGAAGCGGCGCTGGTGAATAACCTGGCGGCGGCGCACCTCGAAGGCTTCGGCTCGCTCGAAGGCGTGGCAAAAGCGAAGGGCGAGATCTACACCGGCCTGCCGGCCAACGGTATCGCCATTATGAATGCCGATAATAACGACTGGCTGAACTGGCAAAGTGTTATCGGGGATCGCAAAACCTGGCGCTTTTCGCCTAATGCCGCGAACAGCGACTTCACCGCCAACAACATTCACGTGACCTCTCACGGCACCGAATTTACGTTGCAGACCCCAACGGGGAATGTGGAGGTGCTGCTGCCTCTGCCGGGTCGCCACAACATCGCCAATGCCCTGGCGGCGAGTGCACTGGCGATGGCCGTCGGCGCGCCGCTGTCTGCTATCAAAAGCGGGCTGGCAAACCTGAAAGCCGTTCCCGGACGCCTGTTCCCGATCCCGCTGGCGGAAAACAAACTGCTGCTGGACGACTCCTACAACGCCAACGTCGGCTCCATGACTGCCGCCGTACAGGTGCTGTCTGAGATGCCTGGCTATCGCGTGATGGTGGTTGGCGATATGGCCGAGCTGGGCGATGAAAGCGAAGCCTGCCACCAGCAAGTGGGTGAGGCGGCAAAAGCCTCCGGTATCGATCGCGTGTTAAGCGCGGGACATCTCAGCAATTTTATCAGCCAGGCCAGCGGCGTCGGTGAGCATTTTGCCGATAAAGCGGCGTTGATCGCTCGCCTTAAGGCACTGGTTGCAGAACAACAAATTGTGACAGTTTTAGTGAAAGGTTCACGCAGTGCCGCCATGGAAGAGGTCGTGCACGCTTTACAGGAGAACAGGACATGTTAGTTTGGCTGGCCGAGCATTTGGTCAAATATTATTCCGGCTTTAACGTCTTTTCCTATCTGACGTTTCGCGCCATCGTCAGCCTGCTGACTGCGCTGTTCATCTCATTGTGGATGGGTCCGCGCATGATTGCCCGTCTGCAAAAACTCTCTTTCGGCCAGGTCGTGCGTAACGACGGTCCGGAATCACACTTCAGTAAACGCGGTACGCCGACCATGGGCGGCATTATGATCCTCACCGCGATTGTGGTGTCGGTGCTGCTGTGGGCTTACCCGTCAAACCCGTACGTCTGGTGCGTGCTGGTGGTACTGGTGGGGTACGGGATTATCGGTTTTGTTGATGACTACCGCAAAGTGGTGCGTAAAGACACCAAAGGTCTGATCGCCCGCTGGAAATATTTCTGGATGTCGGTGATTGCACTGGGCGTGGCCTTCGCGCTCTATCTGGCAGGAAAAGACACCCCGGCCACCGAGCTGGTGGTGCCGTTCTTTAAAGATGTCATGCCGCAGCTGGGCCTGTTCTACATCCTCTTGTCCTACTTTGTGATTGTCGGTACCGGCAATGCCGTCAACCTGACCGACGGCCTGGATGGCCTGGCCATTATGCCAACCGTCTTTGTCGCAGCGGGCTTTGCTCTGGTGGCGTGGGCGAGCGGCAACATGAACTTCGCCAGCTATCTGCATATTCCTTATCTGCGTCACGCCGGTGAGCTGGTGATCGTCTGCACGGCGATTGTCGGCGCAGGTTTAGGCTTCCTGTGGTTCAACACCTACCCGGCGCAGGTCTTTATGGGGGACGTCGGTTCTCTGGCACTGGGCGGCGCGCTGGGCATTATCGCCGTGCTGCTGCGCCAGGAGTTCCTGCTGGTGATCATGGGCGGTGTGTTCGTGGTTGAAACCCTGTCGGTGATCCTGCAGGTAGGCTCCTTCAAGCTGCGCGGTCAGCGCATCTTCCGGATGGCACCTATCCATCACCACTATGAACTGAAAGGCTGGCCGGAACCGCGCGTCATCGTGCGCTTCTGGATTATTTCGCTGATGCTGGTGCTGATTGGCCTGGCAACGCTGAAGGTACGTTAATCATGGCAGATTACCAGGGTAAAAAAGTCGTTATCATCGGGTTAGGCTTAACCGGCCTCTCCTGCGTGGACTTTTTCCTCGCGCGGGGCGTGACGCCGCGTGTGATGGACACGCGTGTCTCTCCGCCTGGTCTGGATAAACTGCCGGAACAGGTTGAACGCCACCTTGGTGGTCTGAATGATGACTGGCTGCTGGCAGCCGATCTGATTGTGGCCAGCCCCGGTATGGCGCTGGCGCACCCTTCACTGAGCGCCGCGGCCGATGCGGGCGTTGAGATTGTCGGTGATATCGAGCTGTTCTGCCGTGAAGCGCAGGCGCCTGTTATCGCCATTACCGGCTCTAACGGAAAAAGCACCGTCACCACCCTGGTGGGTGAGATGGCGAAAGCGGCGGGCAAAAATGTCGGCGTTGGCGGCAACATTGGTTTGCCGGCGCTGATGCTGCTGGACAAAGGCTGCGAGCTGTACGTACTGGAACTCTCCAGCTTCCAGCTGGAGACCACCTCCAGCCTGCATGCAGCCGCGGCCACGATCCTGAACGTGACCGAAGATCATATGGACAGGTATCCGTTTGGTCTGCAGCAGTATCGCGCAGCCAAACTGCGTATTTACGAAAATGCGAAAGTCTGCGTCGTTAACGCCGATGATGCCCTGACCATGCCAGTACGCGGCGCTGATGACCGCTGCATCAGTTTTGGTATCACCATGGGTGATTATCATCTGAACCGGCAGTTGGGTGAAACCTGGCTGCGGGTGAAAGGTGAGAAAGTGCTGAACGTGAAGGAGATGAAGCTTTCCGGTCAGCATAACTACACCAATGCGCTGGCGGCGCTGGCGCTGGCGGATGCCGTCGGTCTTCCACGTTCCTCCAGCCTGCAGGCGTTAACCACCTTTACCGGACTGGCGCACCGTTTCCAGCTGGCGCTGGAGAATAACGGGGTACGCTGGATCAATGATTCCAAAGCCACCAACGTCGGCAGCACCGAAGCGGCGCTGAACGGCCTGCACGTCGACGGCACTCTGCATCTGCTGCTGGGTGGCGACGGTAAATCTGCCGATTTCACCTCCCTGAAGCAGTATCTCTCCGGCGATAACATCCGTCTCTACTGCTTTGGTCGTGACGGCAGGGAACTGGCTGAACTGCGTCCTGAGATTGCCGAGCAGACCGAAACCATGGAACAGGCAATGCGCCTGATTGCCCCTCGCGTGAAGCCGGGCGATATGGTGCTGCTCTCTCCGGCCTGCGCCAGCCTCGATCAGTTTAAGAATTTCGAACAGCGGGGCGATCTCTTTACCCGCCTGGCGAAGGAGTTAGGCTGATGCGTTTCTCTCTCCCTCGCCCAAAAATGCCGCGCCTGCCAGGATTTGGCATCCTGGTCTGGATCTCGTCGGCATTAAAAGGCTGGGTCATGGGCTCCCGGGATAAAGACTCCGATAGCCTGGTGATGTACGACCGCATGCTGCTCTGGCTCACGCTGGGGCTGGCGGCGATTGGTTTTATTATGGTGACCTCGGCATCGATGCCTGTCGGGCAACGACTGGCGAACGATCCTTTCCTGTTTGCCAAGCGTGATGGGCTCTACATCATCCTGGCGTTCTGTCTGGCAATGGTGACGTTACGCCTGCCGATGGCGTTCTGGCAGCGCCACAGTACCGCCATGCTCATCGCCTCGATCGTGATGCTGCTGATCGTGCTGGTGGTCGGGAGCTCGGTGAACGGGGCATCGCGCTGGATTGCTTTTGGCCCGCTGCGTATTCAGCCGGCGGAATTTACCAAGCTGTCGCTCTTCTGCTATCTCGCCAACTACCTGGTGCGTAAGGTGGATGAGGTGCGTAACAACCTGCGCGGCTTCTTAAAACCGATGGGCGTAATTCTGGTGCTGGCGGTACTGCTGCTGGCCCAGCCGGACCTCGGTACCGTGGTGGTACTGTTCGTCACCACGCTGGCGATGCTGTTCCTGGCGGGGGCGAAACTGTGGCAGTTCATCGCCATCATCGGGATGGGGATCTCCGCGGTCGTGCTGCTGATCCTCGCCGAGCCGTATCGTATCCGCCGCGTGACCTCTTTCTGGAACCCCTGGGAAGATCCGTTCGGCAGCGGTTATCAGCTGACACAGTCGCTGATGGCGTTTGGCCGCGGTGAAATGTGGGGCCAGGGGCTGGGGAACTCGGTCCAGAAACTGGAATATTTACCCGAAGCGCATACCGACTTCATCTTCTCCATTATTGGGGAAGAACTGGGTTATATCGGTGTGGTATTAGCGCTATTAATGGTATTCTTCGTCGCTTTCCGTGCGATGTCGATTGGCCGAAAAGCGCTGGTTATCGATCACCGTTTTTCAGGCTTTTTAGCCTGCTCAATCGGGATCTGGTTTAGCTTCCAGGCGCTGGTTAACGTAGGTGCCGCAGCAGGTATGCTGCCAACCAAAGGTCTGACGTTGCCGTTAATCAGTTACGGTGGTTCGAGTCTGTTGATCATGTCGACCGCCATTATGTTCTTGTTACGCATAGATTATGAAACGCGTCTGGAAAATGCCCAGGCGTTTACACGAGGTTCACGATGAATCAACCGAAGCGGTTAATGGTGATGGCGGGCGGTACTGGCGGGCATGTGTTCCCCGGGCTCGCGGTTGCGCACCATTTAATGGATCAGGGCTGGCAGGTACGCTGGCTGGGAACCGCCGACCGCATGGAGGCCGATCTGGTGCCGAAGCACGGGATTGAGATCGACTTTATTCGTATTTCTGGCCTGCGCGGCAAGGGGATCAAAGCGTTGCTGCTGGCGCCGGTGCGTATTTTCAACGCCTGGTGTCAGGCGCGGGCGATCATGAAGCGTTTTAAGCCGGACGTGGTGCTGGGGATGGGCGGTTATGTCTCCGGCCCAGGCGGACTGGCGGCGTGGTCGCTCGGTATTCCGGTTGTGCTTCACGAGCAGAACGGTATCGCGGGCCTCACCAATAAATGGCTGGCGAAAATTGCCAGCAAAGTGATGCAGGCTTTTCCAGGGGCATTCCCGAAAGCCGACGTGGTAGGCAACCCGGTGCGTGTTGACGTGCTGGCCCTGCCGTTGCCGCAGGAGCGACTCGTTGGCCGTGAAGGGCCGGTGCGGGTGCTGGTCGTGGGCGGCTCACAGGGCGCGCGCGTGCTGAACCAGACCCTGCCGCAGGTGGCGGCGAAGCTCGGCAGCGCGGTGACCATCTGGCATCAAAGCGGAAAAGGCGCGCAGCAAACGGTAGAGCAAGCTTATGCCGAAGCCGGACAGCCGCAGCATAAAGTGACCGAATTTATCGACGACATGGCGGCGGCGTATGCCTGGGCCGATGTCGTGGTCTGCCGCTCCGGCGCGCTGACGGTGAGCGAGATCGCCGCCGCTGGCTTGCCGGCGCTGTTTGTGCCGTTCCAGCACAAAGACCGTCAGCAGTACTGGAATGCGCTGCCGCTTGAAAAAGCCGGTGCCGCGAAAATTTTTGAACAGCCGCAGTTTACCGCCGACGCGGTCGCCACCACCCTGGCGGGCTGGGACCGGGAGACATTGCTGGCGATGGCGCAGCACGCACGTGCCGCCGCGATCCCGGATGCAACGGAGCGGGTGGCGAAAGAAGTGAGCCTGGCAGCCCAGGCGTAACCCTCGCAGCGCGTGTTGCGCTGCACGATTTTTTTGAAGTAGTCGATGGCGTTTAGAGAATGAATACACAACAACTGGCGAAACTGCGTTCAATCGTGCCCGAGATGCGTCGCGTCCGGCACATTCACTTTGTTGGCATCGGCGGCGCCGGTATGGGCGGTATTGCCGAGGTGCTGGCGAATGAAGGCTACCAGATCAGCGGGTCCGATCTGGCGCCGAACCCTGTTACGCAACAGTTGGCGTCGCTGGGTGCGACCATCTATTTTAATCACCGTCCGGAAAATGTGCTGGATGCGAGCGTGGTCGTGGTCTCCAGCGCCATTCCCGCCGATAACCCGGAAATCGTTGCCGCACATGAAGCGCGTATCCCGGTGATCCGCCGCGCGGAGATGCTGGCCGAGCTGATGCGTTTTCGTCACGGTATTGCCATTGCCGGTACGCACGGTAAAACCACCACCACGGCGATGGTCTCCAGTATTTATGCCGAAGCGGGTCTCGATCCGACCTTCGTGAACGGCGGCCTGGTCAAAGCGGCGGGCGTGCATGCTCGCCTGGGGCACAGCCGTTATCTCATCGCGGAAGCGGATGAGAGTGACGCCTCGTTCCTGCATTTGCAGCCGATGGTGGCGATTGTGACCAACATCGAAGCCGACCATATGGATACCTACCAGGGCGACTTCGAAAATTTAAAGCAAACCTTTATAAACTTTTTGCACAACCTGCCGTTTTATGGACGTGCGGTCATGTGCGTTGACGATCCGGTGATCCGCGAGCTGCTGCCGCGTGTCGGACGTCAGATCACCACATACGGTTTCAGCGAAGATGCTGATGTCCGCATAGAGAGCTTCAAACAGATTGGTGCGCAGGGTCATTTCACCCTGGCACGTCAGGATAAAGAGCTGCTGCATGTGACGCTTAACGCGCCAGGACGTCATAACGCCCTTAACGCTGCGGCAGCCGTTGCGGTCGCCACAGAGGAAGGCATTGACGACGAGGCGATTCTGCGGGCCCTGGAAAGCTTCCAGGGAACCGGGCGCCGTTTTGATTTCCTCGGCGAGTTTCCGCTGGAGGGGGTTAACGGCAAAAGCGGCACCGCGATGCTGGTGGATGACTACGGACACCACCCGACAGAAGTGGATGCCACGATCAAAGCGGCGCGCGCGGGCTGGCCGGACAAAAATCTGGTTATGCTGTTCCAGCCACACCGTTACACCCGTACCCGTGACCTGTACGATGATTTCGCGAATGTGCTCTCGCAGGTTGATACGTTGCTGATGCTCGAAGTGTACTCAGCGGGTGAGGCGGCCATTCCGGGTGCCGACAGCCGTTCGCTGTGCCGTACCATTCGTGGGCGCGGCAAGGTCGACCCGATTCTGGTCTCCGATCATGCACAGGCGGCAGCCATGCTTGCCCCAGTGTTGACCGGCAATGATTTGATTCTGGTGCAGGGGGCAGGAAATATCGGCAAAATCGCCCGTACACTGGCCGAAATCAAACTTAAGCCGCAAATTTCGGAGGAAGAGCATCATGGCTGATAAGATTGCGGTCCTCGCTGGCGGCACCTCGGCTGAGCGCGAGGTCTCCCTGAACTCTGGCGCCGCGGTGTTGGCCGGGTTGCGGGAAGGCGACGTTGATGCGCACCTGGTCGATCCGAAAGAGATCGACGTGACGCGCCTGAAAGAGATGGGTTTTGACAAAGTGTTTATCGCGCTGCACGGTCGCGGCGGTGAAGACGGCACGTTGCAGGGCTTGCTGGATATCATTGGCCTGCCTTATACCGGCAGCGGCGTGATGGCGTCGGCCATCTCTATGGACAAACTGCGCAGCAAGCTGCTCTGGCAGGGCGCCGGGTTACCGGTTGCGCCTTGGGTGGCACTGACACGCCGTGAATTTGAGCAGGGCCTTGACGCCAGCGTCACTGAACGTATTGCAGCGCTGGGATTGCCAGTGATTGTGAAACCCAGCCGTGAAGGCTCAAGCGTAGGAATGTCTAAAGTAGACGAAGCAGGCGATATATCATCTGCATTAGCGCTGGCATTTCAACATGATGAAGAAGTTCTGGTTGAAAAATGGCTAAGCGGACCGGAATTTACCGTTGCGATGCTCGGGGAAGAAATTTTACCGTCAATTCGTATCCAACCTGCCGGAACCTTCTATGATTATGAGGCGAAGTATCTCTCTGA
Organism: Leclercia sp. LSNIH1; assembly: GCF_002902985.1. Lineage (NCBI taxonomy): Bacteria > Pseudomonadati > Pseudomonadota > Gammaproteobacteria > Enterobacterales > Enterobacteriaceae > Leclercia > Leclercia sp. LSNIH1. The sequence goes on from NZ_CP026167.1 coordinate 1,746,568, forward strand.
TGAGACGCAATATTTCTGCCCAAGTGGTCTGGATGCCGGGCGTGAAGCATTATTAAGCGCTCTGGTGCTAAAAGCCTGGCATGTTCTTGGCTGCCGTGGTTGGGGAAGAATCGACGTCATGCAGGATAGCGACGGGCAATTTTATCTGCTGGAAGCCAATACCTCACCGGGTATGACCAGCCACAGTCTGGTGCCGATGGCGGCTCGCCAGGCGGGAATGAGCTTCTCGCAGCTGGTGGTCCGCATTCTGGATCAGGCGGGCTGATATGTCTCAGGCTGCGCTGAACACGCGAAACCGCGACGAGGAAGAAGAATATACTTCCCGGCGGAGTAATGGAACGCGTCTTGCAGGGATTACCTTCCTGCTCGCCGTGCTGTGTACTGTGTTTGTTAGCGGCTGGATGGTGCTCGGCTGGATGGAAGATGCACAACGTCTGCCTCTGTCGAAACTGGTGGTAACGGGTGACCGTCACTACACGCGTAATGATGATATCCGTCAGTCGATCCTGGCATTGGGATCGCCTGGCACCTTCATGACGCAGGATGTGAACATTATTCAGAGTCAGATTGAGCGCCTGCCGTGGATTAAACAGGCAAGCGTCAGAAAGCAATGGCCTGATGAATTGAAGATTCATCTGGTTGAATATGTACCCATTGCGCGTTGGAATGATCAGCATATGGTTGACGTAGAGGGAGTTTCTTTCAGCGTCCCGGCCGATCGTGTCAGCAAGCAAAATTTACCTATGTTATATGGGCCGGAAGGCAGCGAAAACGAAGTGCTGGAAGGTTTTCGTAGCATGGGGAAGGTGCTGGCTAAGGATCGTTTTACCCTGAAACAGGCTGCAATGACGGCGCGTCGTTCCTGGCAGTTGACGCTGACGAACGATATTAAGCTGAACCTGGGGCGGGGTGACACGATGAAGCGTCTGGAACGTTTTGTAGAACTCTATCCCGTTCTGCAGCAGCAGGCGCAGGCTGAAGGCAAAAGGATTAGCTACGTTGATTTGCGCTATGACTCAGGCGCATCGGTCGGGTGGACCCCGGCCCCGGTTGAGGAACCTAATCAGCAACAGAATCAGGCTCAGGTACAGGCAGAATAACAATGATCAAGGCGACGGACAGAAAACTGGTAGTAGGACTGGAGATTGGCACTGCGAAGGTTGCTGCTTTAGTAGGGGAAGTTCTGCCCGACGGTATGGTCAATATCATTGGTGTGGGTAGCTGCCCCTCCCGTGGTATGGATAAAGGTGGGGTAAACGACCTCGAGTCGGTGGTGAAATGCGTACAGCGCGCCATCGATCAGGCCGAACTGATGGCAGATTGCCAGATTTCCTCCGTGTATCTGGCACTCTCTGGCAAACATATCAGCTGCCAGAACGAGATCGGTATGGTGCCGATCTCAGAAGAAGAAGTCTCGCAGGAAGACGTCGAGAACGTAGTGCATACTGCGAAGTCGGTGCGTGTCCGCGATGAACATCGCGTACTGCATGTGATCCCGCAGGAATACGCCATCGATTATCAGGAAGGCATTAAAAATCCGGTGGGGCTTTCAGGCGTGCGTATGCAGGCAAAAGTGCACTTGATCACATGTCACAACGATATGGCGAAGAACATTGTTAAAGCCGTGGAACGTTGTGGCCTGAAAGTTGACCAACTTATTTTCGCCGGTCTGGCGGCAAGTTATTCGGTGCTGACTGAAGACGAACGTGAGCTGGGCGTCTGTGTCGTCGATATCGGCGGTGGTACTATGGACATGGCCGTCTACACCGGCGGAGCGCTGCGCCACACCAAAGTTATCCCTTATGCAGGGAATGTGGTCACCAGCGATATCGCGTATGCCTTTGGTACGCCACCGAGCGATGCTGAGGCGATTAAAGTGCGCCACGGGTGTGCGCTGGGCTCTATCGTTGGTAAAGATGAGAGCGTCGAAGTGCCGAGCGTCGGTGGTCGTCCGCCGCGCAGCCTGCAGCGCCAGACGTTGGCCGAGGTCATTGAGCCGCGTTATACCGAGCTGCTCAACCTCGTGAACGAAGAGATTTTGCAATTACAGGAACAGCTTCGCCAGCAGGGGGTTAAACATCATCTTGCGGCGGGGATTGTATTAACCGGCGGCGCGGCGCAAATTGAAGGTCTTGCGGCTTGCGCTCAGCGCGTGTTCCATACGCAGGTGCGCATTGGGGCACCGCTGAACATCACCGGTCTGACGGATTATGCTCAGGAGCCGTATTACTCAACGGCAGTGGGCTTGCTTCATTACGGGAAGGAAACCCATCTTAGTGGCGAAGCAGAAGTAGAAAAACGCACGTCGGTGGGTTCGTGGTTTAAACGAATCAACACCTGGCTGCGAAAAGAGTTTTAATTTTTGTAAGAGACCGGAGAGAATTAACGGTTTCAGGCGACAGGCACAAAACGGAGAGAAACTATGTTTGAACCTATGGAACTGACCAACGACGCGGTGATTAAAGTCATCGGCGTCGGTGGCGGCGGCGGTAATGCTGTAGAGCACATGGTGCGCGAGCGCATCGAAGGCGTTGAATTCTTCGCGGTGAACACCGATGCGCAGGCACTGCGTAAGACGGCTGTTGGCCAGACAATTCAGATCGGCGGCGGCATCACCAAAGGGCTGGGCGCTGGGGCAAACCCGGAAGTCGGCCGTAACGCTGCAGAAGAAGATCGTGAAGCACTGCGTGCGGCACTTGATGGTGCAGACATGGTGTTTATTGCCGCAGGCATGGGCGGTGGTACCGGAACCGGTGCTGCGCCAGTTGTTGCTGAAGTGGCTAAAGATTTAGGTATCCTGACTGTTGCCGTTGTGACCAAGCCTTTCAACTTTGAAGGCAAGAAGCGTATGGCGTTTGCAGAGCAGGGTATCACCGAGCTGTCCAAGCATGTGGACTCGCTGATCACTATTCCAAACGACAAACTGCTGAAAGTGCTGGGTCGTGGCATCTCTCTGCTGGACGCTTTTGGCGCGGCGAACGATGTTCTGAAAGGCGCAGTCCAGGGTATCGCCGAGCTGATCACCCGTCCAGGCCTGATGAACGTCGACTTTGCTGACGTGCGCACCGTGATGTCCGAAATGGGCTACGCGATGATGGGTTCCGGCGTGGCGAAAGGTGAAGACCGTGCAGAAGAAGCCGCTGAAATGGCGATCTCTTCTCCGCTGCTGGAAGATATCGATCTGTCTGGCGCGCGCGGCGTGCTGGTTAACATCACTGCGGGCTTCGACCTGCGTCTGGATGAGTTCGAAACCGTGGGTAACACCATTCGTGCGTTCGCCTCTGATAACGCAACCGTGGTAATCGGTACTTCCCTTGATCCGGAAATGAACGATGAGCTGCGCGTAACGGTTGTTGCGACCGGTATCGGTATGGACAAACGTCCTGAGATCACCCTGGTGACCAACAAAACTGCACAGCAGCCGGTGATGGATCGCTACCAGCCGCACGGCATGGCACCATTGACCCAGGAGCAGAAACCCGCAGCTAAGGTGGTGAATGACAATACGCCACAAACGCAGAAAGAGCCGGATTATCTGGACATTCCAGCATTCCTGCGTAAACAAGCTGATTAAGAATTAGCTGGAATTAGGGAATTTACGCTCTTTGTGCTAAACTGGCCGCCCGATAGTGATGTACACTCTCGGTTGGATAAGTAACTTGGCGAGATTATACGATGATCAAACAAAGGACATTAAAACGTATCGTTCAGGCGACAGGTGTCGGTTTACATACCGGCAAGAAAGTCACCCTGACGTTGCGCCCTGCGCCGGCCAATACCGGGGTCATCTATCGTCGCACCGACTTGAATCCACCGGTAGATTTCCCGGCTGATGCCAAATCTGTGCGTGATACCATGCTCTGTACTTGCCTGGTGAATGAGCATGACGTGCGGATCTCTACCGTAGAGCACCTGAATGCCGCCCTGGCGGGTCTGGGTATCGACAACATTATTGTTGAAGTCGATGCGCCGGAAATCCCGATTATGGATGGCAGTGCTGCACCGTTCGTCTACCTGTTGTTGGACGCCGGCATCGAAGAACTGAACAGTGCGAAGAAATTCGTACGTATCAAAGAGACCGTTCGTGTCCAGGATGGCGACAAATGGGCTGAATTCAAGCCGTTTAATGGTTTTTCGTTGGATTTCACCATCGACTTCAACCATCCGGCGATTGATTCCAGCACCCAGCGCTATGCGATGAACTTCTCTGCTGATGCGTTTATGCGTCAGATCAGTCGAGCGCGTACGTTTGGTTTCATGCGTGATATCGAATATCTGCAGTCCCGCGGCCTGTGCCTGGGCGGCAGCTTCGATTGTGCCATCGTTGTTGACGATTATCGCGTACTGAACGAAGACGGCCTGCGTTTTGAAGACGAATTCGTTCGTCACAAAATGCTGGATGCGATCGGCGACCTGTTCATGTGTGGTCACAACATCATTGGTGCGTTTACCGCGTATAAATCCGGTCACGCACTGAACAACAAATTGTTGCAGGCTGTTCTGGCAAAACAGGAAGCCTGGGAATATGTGACCTTCGAAGACGAAGCTGAACTGCCTCTGGCATTCAAAGCACCGAGCACGGTTCTGGCGTAACGGTAAATTCCGTTATGTAAATTCGACTGGTTGACCTGGCACTCTCTCCGGCCAGGAAGACCAGTCGTTTTTGTTTTTATCTTCCCCGTATTGCTGTAGTCAATGGCTCGTTTGCTGATTTCATCACCATTTTTAACCTCCTCTGTGGCGCATTACTGCTGCTGCAACCCGGCTTTAGTGTTACTATCTGGGCGCGAAAATATAAAAATCATACGGTGAGCCTGAAGGTTCACTTACTTGTGGTGGGGCAATTGAGCGGAATTCTGACGCGCTGGCGACAATTTGGCAGACGTTACTTCTGGCCGCATCTCCTTCTGGGGATGGTCGCGGCGAGTCTTGGCCTGCCCGCGCTCAGCAGTAACACCGAAACCGCAAATCCGGCAAAGACCACCACCACCCGCCACGATCTGAGCACGCGGGTCAATTTCACGAATCTCGCCCTGCTGGAAGCGAACCGCCGACCCAATTTCACGGTGGATTACTGGCATCAGCATGCGATTCGTACCGTCATCCGGCATCTCTCCTTTGCCATGGCGCCGCAGGCGTTACCTGTTGTCGAAGAGCCTTTACCGGTACAGGCGCACCATCTGGCGCTGCTCGATACACTCACCACGCTGCTTACGCAGCAAAGCAAGCCGCCGGTTATTGTCCGTCAGGTCGCGCTTGCCACACTTTATCCACAAACCGCTTTCTCTGTGTCCGCCTGGATTAGCCAGGTGCAGGGCATCCGCGCCGGACCTCAACGCCTCAGCTAAATTAACCGTTGTTCAATACCTTAATTTAACTGCCCATCATGGGGCGTTTGAGAATTTATTATGTTAATCAAATTACTAACAAAAGTTTTCGGTAGTCGTAACGATCGTACCCTGCGCCGCATGCGCAAAGCCGTCAGCGTCATCAACAGCCTTGAGCCGGCGATGGAAAAACTCTCTGATGAAGAGCTGAAAGCCAAAACCGCTGAATTCCGTGCCCGCCTTGAAAAAGGTGAAACCGTTGAAAGCCTGATCCCGGAAGCGTTCGCCGTGGTGCGTGAAGCGAGTAAGCGCGTGTTTGGCATGCGTCATTTCGACGTGCAGCTGCTGGGCGGGATGGTGCTGAACGACCGCTGCATCGCTGAGATGCGTACCGGTGAAGGTAAAACCCTGACCGCAACCCTGCCTGCCTATCTTAACGCCCTGTCGGGTAAAGGTGTGCACGTGGTTACCGTCAACGACTATCTGGCGCAGCGTGATGCCGAAAACAACCGTCCACTGTTCGAATTCCTCGGTATGACCGTCGGGATCAACATGTCTGGTTTGCCGGCCCCTGCGAAACGCGAAGCCTATAACGCCGACATCACCTACGGGACCAACAACGAATACGGCTTTGACTACCTGCGTGACAACATGGCCTTCAGCCCGGAAGAGCGCGTACAGCGTAAGCTGCACTATGCGCTGGTGGATGAGGTGGACTCCATTCTGATCGACGAAGCGCGTACGCCGCTGATCATCTCTGGTCCGGCTGAAGACAGCTCCGAGATGTATCGCAAAGTCGATAAAATCATTCCGCACCTGATCCGTCAGGAAAAAGAGGACTCCGACACCTTCCAGGGTGAAGGTCACTTCTCCGTTGATGAAAAAGCCCGCCAGGTGAACCTGACCGAGCGCGGTCTGGTGCAGATCGAAGAGCTGCTGGTTGCCCAGGGCATTATGGAAGAGGGCGAGTCACTCTATTCCCCAGGCAATATCATGCTGATGCACCACGTCACTGCCGCCCTGCGCGCCCACGTGTTGTTTACCCGTGACGTGGACTACATCGTTAAGGATGGCGAAGTTATTATCGTCGACGAACATACCGGCCGTACCATGCAGGGTCGTCGCTGGTCCGACGGTCTGCATCAGGCCGTTGAAGCCAAAGAAAATGTCGATATCCAGAACGAGAACCAGACGCTGGCATCCATTACCTTCCAGAACTACTTCCGTCTGTACGAGAAGCTGGCAGGGATGACCGGTACGGCGGATACCGAAGCCTTCGAATTCAGCTCCATCTATAAGCTGGATACCGTCGTCGTTCCAACCAACCGTCCAATGATCCGTAAGGATATGCCGGACCTGGTCTACATGACCGAAGCGGAAAAAATTCAGGCCATCATCGAAGATATTCGCGACCGTACCGCCGCAGGCCAGCCGGTTCTGGTGGGGACTATCTCCATCGAAAAATCGGAAGTGGTCTCCAATGAGCTGACCAAAGCCGGGATCAAACACAACGTCCTGAACGCCAAGTTCCACGCTAAAGAGGCCGATATCGTTGCCCAGGCGGGCTATCCGGCAGCCGTGACCATCGCCACCAACATGGCGGGTCGTGGTACCGACATCATGCTGGGCGGTAGCTGGCAGGCTGAAGTGGCTGCGCTGGAAAACCCAACCCCGGAACAGATCGCGCAGATCAAAGCCGACTGGCAGGTTCGTCACGATGCGGTTCTGGCTGCGGGCGGTCTGCACATCATCGGTACGGAACGTCACGAATCCCGTCGTATTGACAACCAGCTGCGTGGCCGTGCGGGTCGTCAGGGTGATGCCGGTTCTTCACGCTTCTATCTGTCGATGGAAGATGCGTTGATGCGTATTTTCGCCTCTGACCGTGTGTCGGGCATGATGCGTAAACTGGGTATGAAACCGGGCGAAGCGATTGAACACCCGTGGGTGACCAAAGCCATCGCCAACGCCCAGCGTAAAGTGGAAAGCCGTAACTTCGATATTCGTAAGCAGCTGCTTGAGTATGATGATGTGGCCAACGACCAGCGTCGCGCTATCTACACCCAGCGTAACGAACTGCTGGACGTTTCCGACGTGAGCGAAACCATTAACAGCATTCGCGAAGATGTCTTCAAAGCGACTATCGATAACCATATTCCACCGCAATCTCTGGAAGAGATGTGGGATGTTGAAGGTCTGCAGGCGCGTCTGAAAAACGACTTCGACCTGGATCTGCCGATTCAGGAGTGGCTGGATAAAGAGCCGGAGCTGCATGAAGAGACCCTGCGCGAGCGTATTTTCGCTAACGCCCTTGAGGTCTATAAGCGTAAGGAAGAGGTGGTTGGCGCTGAGATGATGCGTCATTTCGAAAAAGGCGTGATGCTGCAAACCCTGGACTCCCTGTGGAAAGAGCACCTGGCAGCGATGGACTATCTGCGTCAGGGTATTCACCTGCGTGGCTATGCGCAAAAAGATCCGAAGCAGGAGTACAAGCGTGAATCCTTTGCGATGTTTGCCTCTATGCTTGAATCACTGAAGTACGAAGTGATCAGCACCCTGAGCAAAGTCCAGGTGCGCATGCCGGAAGAAGTGGAAGAGATGGAACAGCAGCGTCGTGAAGAAGCGGAGCGTCTGGCTCAGATGCAGCAGCTTAGCCATCAGGACGACGAAGAAGCCGCCGCCGCCGCAATTGCCGCGCAGTCCGGTGATCGTAAGGTCGGTCGTAACGATCCGTGCCCGTGCGGTTCCGGTAAAAAATACAAACAGTGCCATGGCCGTCTGAGCTAAGCCTGTAAAACACGTAAAAGGCGCAGATATCTGCGCCTTTTTTATGGATGCAAGACAATGAAAATACTGCAAATCGCTGTCGGGATCATTCGTAATTCCGATAACCAAATCTTTATTACCCAGCGCGCGGCCGATGCGCACATGGCGAATAAGTGGGAGTTTCCTGGCGGTAAGATTGAGTCCGGCGAGACGCCGGAACAGGCGCTTATCCGCGAGCTTCAGGAAGAGGTGGGCATCACGCCGCGCGGTGCGACCCTGTTCGATAAACTGGAATATACCTTTCCCGATCGCCATATCACGCTGTGGTTCTGGCTGGTGGAAAACTGGGAGGGGGAACCCTGGGGCAAAGAGGGACAGCCTGGAAACTGGGTGACGCTGAACGCGCTGGATGCCGATAAATTCCCACCGGCAAATGCGCCTGTCATTGCGCGTTTAGTGGCGGACTGACTGGCCTGCGAGCGAGGTGCCGGCAGGCCATGGGGACATTACTGCTGCTCTTCGCTCCAGTCATCGCTGTCGGACATATCGCCTGAGCTTGGAATGCGTTTCTCTTCCGCAGCCCACTCGCCCAGATCGATTAGCTGGCAGCGCTTGCTGCAAAAAGGGCGGAACGGGCTCTGTTCGCCCCAGACAACGGGCTTGCCACAGGTGGGGCAGTTCACGGTGGTGACTTCAGACATCTTAACTCCTTAGCAGCACGCCAGTTCAAAGTCGAGGCGTTCCGGCACCAGACCATGTTCACTGTCGAGCGGCATGAAACGGATCGCAAAGCGGCTCTTATGGCCTGAAATTTGCGGGTAAAGCTGATCGGCAAGGGAGAGCTGCAGGCGCAGGAGATCCGCATCTTCACCGTTATCCTGATAAAAACCATTCAGGCTGGTTTGCTTGCGGAATGGCGCTGAATTGCGGATTAAATCCAGGATCAGCGACAGCGCCTGGTTCAGCGGCTCAAGGCTGTTCAGCCAGCTTTGCACCTGCATATCGCGCTGTTCCTGCGGCATATGCAGCCAGATATGCAAGGTCGGTAAATCGAAACTGCAGCAGCCGCCGGGAATGCTCAGACGCTGACGCACCAGGGCGACCAGGCGGTCTTCACGCAAAAACTGGCCGATACGCGGCGCCGCCATTAATACGCCGCTGCTGTTTTTCAGCTGCTGGCGCAGGCTGTCGATGCGGCTGTTATCCACCCCCGGCACTTCTGCCCAGGCCTGCAGTTTACGCTGCTGGCGCTCCAGCTCTTTCAGTAATTCTGTGCGGACTTCGCCACGCTCTAACACATCCAGCAGATCGCTCACGTTGCGGAAAAAGTGCAGCGCCGTGGTGTGGTCATGAACCGGAAGCAGGCCGGAAAGCTGCTGGATCAAAAATTCGATGCGCAGCCAGGTGCGCATTTTTTCATTGAGGGGATGCTCGAAAAGAACATGGGTGTGCATTAGGCTTTTTCCTGTAAAACGGCCTGCGCCAGATATTGCTGATGCAGGCGAGCCACATCCGATGCAATGGCATCCGGTGAGCCGTTATTATCAATCACATCATCCGCGACGGCCAGGCGCGCTTCACGCGTGGCCTGCGCGGCAAGAATTTGTTCCGCATGTTCACGCCCGACGTTATCACGGGCGATGGTGCGCTGAATTTGTGTTGCCGGAGAGACATCCACAACCAGTACCCGGTCCGCTTTGTCATGGAGATTATTTTCCACAAGAAGCGGGACAACCCAGAGCACATAGGGTGAAGTCGCGTGTGCTATCTGTTTCTGCGTCTCCTGCTGGATAAGCGGGTGAAGCAGGGCGTTAAGCCAGGCTTTCTCTTCAGGATGCGTGAAAATGCGTTCGCGCAGCATTCGACGATTAAGGGTGCCGTCAGGCTCGATAATGTCGCTGCCGAAATGGTCTGCAATAGCGCGTAGTGCGGGTGTACCTGGCTCTACCACCTGGCGGGCAAGGATGTCGGCATCAATTATCGTGATACCCAGACGAGAGAAGGCGTCAGCCACAGTGCTTTTGCCACTGCCAATGCCTCCCGTTAATGCAACGATGTACCCCATTAAATAAAATCCTGGGAAATATTCATTATTGATATCAATTGCTTAAGATTTAATCTTTTATCAGCGAAGATTAAGCCCTGCTTACGTACTTTTTACCAGGTAAATTTATAGGATTGTAGCGTAAAAAAAGTGATTTTCGCAGTCTTGCGCAACAGGTATTAGTGCGTATGATAGCGTCACTGGAGTTGTGTGTTACGTTTTTCGACATTTACCCCAGTACCCCAGGAATCCGCAAATGCGTATCGAAGAAGATTTGAAGTTAGGTTTCAAAGACGTTCTTATCCGCCCTAAACGTTCTACTCTGAAAAGTCGCTCCGACGTTGAACTTGAACGTCAATTCACCTTTAAGCATTCCGGTCAGACCTGGTCTGGCGTACCTGTTATCGCCGCTAACATGGATACCGTCGGAACGTTTGCGATGGCAAAAGCGCTGGCTTCCTTCGACATTCTGACCGCTGTACACAAGCACTACAGCGTGGAAGAGTGGAATGCGTTTGCAGGCTCCGTATCTGAAAACGTGCTGAAGCACGTGATGGTCTCTACCGGCACCTCTGATGCCGATTTCGAAAAAACGAAACAGATCCTGATTGCTAACCCAAACCTTAACTTCATCTGTATTGATGTTGCGAATGGTTATTCTGAACACTTCGTTCAGTTCGTCAGCAAGGCGCGTCAGGCCTGGCCGACCAAAACCATTATTGCAGGTAACGTGGTTACCGGTGAAATGTGTGAAGAGCTGATCCTCTCCGGGGCAGATATCGTGAAAGTGGGGATTGGTCCGGGTTCTGTCTGCACCACGCGCGTTAAAACCGGCGTTGGTTATCCGCAGCTGTCAGCAGTGATCGAGTGTGCTGACGCAGCCCACGGTCTGGGTGGTCAGATCATCAGTGACGGTGGATGCACCATGCCGGGCGACGTGGCAAAAGCATTCGGCGGCGGCGCAGACTTCGTGATGCTGGGCGGTATGCTGGCTGGCCACGAAGAGAGCGGCGGTACCGTTGTTGAAGAAAACGGTGAAAAATTCATGCTGTTCTACGGCATGAGCTCTGAATCGGCCATGAACCGCCACGTGGGTGGTGTTGCGCAGTATCGTGCCGCTGAAGGTAAAACCGTTAAGCTGCCTCTGCGTGGCCCGGTTGAAAATACCGCGCGTGATATCCTGGGTGGCCTGCGTTCAGCATGTACCTATGTGGGGGCGTCCCGCCTGAAAGAGCTGACCAAGCGCACGACCTTTATCCGCGTTCAGGAGCAGGAAAACCGCGTTTTCAACAGCCTGTAATGCTTCTCGCTGGCGCGTTTTCGCGCCAGCGTTATCCCGCACTCATCGCATCCCCCAGATGGAAAATCGGTAGATACATCGCGACCACCAGCGTGCCGATAATCAATCCCGTCACAATCAGCAGTACTGGCTCCAGCAGTGAGGCTAAATTGTCGGCCTGCTGAAAGGTCTGCTCATTATGATGCTGCGCCAGGTTGCTCAGCATGGTGTCCAGCGCGCCCGATGCTTCGCCTGTGCGTACCAGCTGAATGCAGAGTGGCGTAAAAATTTCTGCCTCATTCAGGGCTGACCAGATGGGCAACCCCTGCATAATGCGATGCCGTATCGCCTGTAATTTCTCCTGCCAGAAGGGGCACTCCAGCGTCTCCTCCGTACTTTCCAGCCCTTGTATAAAGGCGATGCCCGCCTGTTGCGTGAGCGAGAGAACGGTGAATATCTGGCTGAGCTTTTGCCCCCGTACCAGCGGACCAATCACCGGGCTATTCAGCAGCAGACGCTGGGTGGCATATCGCCATCGTCGTTTGCGGCGAAGAAACAGCAGGCCGGATGTTATCGCTATAAGACTGAACAGTAGCGCCGCCCCCCGCTCCTGAAGCACGTTTGCCAGCCCCATCACTGCCCGCGTCAGGGCAGGTAACGGGGTGTTAAAGGTTTTATAGATAGCGGCAAACTCCGGCAGCACGAGCGTCACCATCGCCAGCACTACGGCGAAAGCCAGACCGAGAATGATTACCGGATAACGCAGCGCTTTTATTACCTTTGCGCTGAGTTGTTGCTGGGTTTTTTGCTGCTGCGCGAGCTGGCGACAACATTCGTCCAGCTTGCCGGTCAGCTCCCCGGTTTTGATCATCGAAACATAAAGCGGCGGAAAAACATGCGGCCATTTTTTCAGGGCGTCAGAGAAGGCACACCCGGCACTGAGATCGTCGGCGACGCTTTGCAACAACGCCTGCCATTGTCTGGCCGGGTGCTGCTGCGCCAGAAGCGCCAGCCCTGCCGACAGGGTTAACCCCGCCTGTAGCAATGTCGCCAGCTGATGGATAATGTCGTAGCGATGCTGCGCCTGCCACCGTGTCTGTTGCACGCATCGCCTGAGTTCCAGGGGAACGAGCGCTTTGCCATGCAGGATAGCCCATGCCGTTTGTTTGTCGGGTGCCCAAAGCGCGCCCGCCTGCCGCTCCCCCTGCGGGCTGAGTGCCCGCCAGCGCCAGAGTTGATTACCTGCCATCGGGCGCGCCCAGCATCTGCACCAGCTCTTCGAGGGTGGTGTGCCCCTGTTCTACCGCCATGCAGCCATGCTCAAACAGCGTGGTCATACCCGTCTGTCGGGCCAGCTTTTCGATCTCTTCCACCGACGCTCCGCTGGCAATGGCGGTGCGCAGCTCGCGGGTGATTACCATCACCTCGAAGATTGCCACCCGGCCATAAAAACCGTGGTAGCAGCGGTCGCAACCCACCGGCAGCCAGTGCGGCAAAGGGCGAGGCCACAACGCCTGGGGCAGGGGGGCATCCCGGCGGGCCTCCTGACGACAGTGCGGGCACAGCCGACGTACCAGCCGCTGGGCGATCACCAGAGACAATGCCGAAGAGATCATCCAGCGCGCCACGCCCATCTGCTGCAGGCGAACGAGCGTTTCGGCGGTAGAGTTGGTATGCAGCGTCGACAGCACAAGATGGCCAGTCTGGGCGGCATTGATCGCGATCCCGGCCGTTTCGCCATCACGTATTTCGCCCACCATGATGATGTCTGGATCCTGGCGTAGAAATGCACGCAATACGCTCTGGAAGGTTAACCCCGCCCGGGGGTTTATGGGGGTCTGGTTTAGCCCCTCGAGCGGGATTTCGACAGGATCTTCTACGCTGCAGATGTTCACAGCGGGCGTATTCCGGGCCTGTAACGCGCTGTAAAGGGTAACGGTTTTACCGCTGCCGGTGGGGCCCGTCACCAGAATCAGCCCCTGGGATTTATGCAGCGCTTCGGCGAATAATCGCTGCTGGATGGTGCTCATGCCCAGCTGATCCAGCAGGAGCGCCTGCTGCTCCTGCTGCAAAAGCCGCAGCACGATTTTTTCTCCATTGCGACAGGGAAGCGTGGCAATTCGAAACGAGACGGGGGCGCCGGAGAGCTCAACCGTAAATTGTCCATCCTGGGGTAAGCGCCGCTCGGCGATATCCAGATTGCCCAGCACCTTCAGCCTGGCGATCAGCGTAGTGCCCAGTTCGGACGAAAGAGGCTGTTGCGGATACAACACGCCGTCGATGCGTAACCGGATCTGCCAGCTCTCGTCGGCGGGCTCGATGTGAATATCCGATGCCCGCTGGCTCATCGCCTGCATCAGGGTGCGGTTGAGGATCTCAATGGCGGAGCGGGTTGAGATGGCGGCCACAGGCAGATGCGAGTCTGACGCGGTTTGCCGGTGCTTTTCCATTCTCTCGCTGGTCCAGCATTCGATATCTATCCTTTTCTGCGTCGCGAAACGTAACGCCTCCAGCAGCCCAACAGGCGGGTTACCCACCACGGCAATCGTGATGCTGTCCGGGGCGCTGGTCAGCAACAAAGCGTTGTGACGCTGACACAGCGCGGTGAGCTGGTCAGAATTCATTGCACGTTCTCCTCGCCAGCCGTAAAGCGGAACACCTCTTCACAGGCCTGCTTCAGCGCGCTGTCGTTGGCAATGGTGCAAACGCGCGTCCAGCCGGTGATGCCGTTGCCGTTATTCCATTGCGGCGTCATCACGACCTCCAGACCGTTCAGGCTCTCCTGACCCGTCAGGGTAACGGTACCCTTGACAATGCTCATGGCTGAGACATAGCGGGAGGTGGCAGGGGAGGGAACGCCGTTGACGCCCGCGTCGCAGCTTTCTGTCCCGCCATGATCGAGCGCGCAGAGTTCGACGGCGATACGGTAGGGCAGGAAGGTTTGCAGCATGTCAGTGAGGGCGGCTTTTCGCAGGTAGTTCTGATAGGCCGGAATGCCGATGGCGCTAAGAATGGCGACGATGCCGATGACGACCATTAGCTCGATGAGGGTAAATCCTTTTTGTCTTTCCATGAGTCGCTCCTTGTGTGAACTGGCGCTACTGTGGCAGCACGGCAGAGCAGGGGCGAGCGGCAAAAATCATTTTGGGAAGCAGGATTCAGCGAGGAGTGTTGATGTTACAGCGTGATACAAGGGGGTTGCGAGAAGGGTCGGAAATCGGGGGAGCCCGGCCTCGGCAGACCGGGCTGAAGTCAGCTAGCGAAAGCGCATCGACAGATCGAGGGCGCGAATGTGTTTAGTCAGTGCGCCAACGGAGATGAAATCGACGCCGGTTTCGGCAAATTCACGTAAGGTTTCACGCGTCACGTTGCCAGAGACCTCGAGACGGACCTGACCATTGGTACGCTTCACGGCTTCACGCATCTGCTCAGTTTCGAAGTTATCCAGCATGATGATGTCGGCACCCGCTTTCAGGGCGTCTTCCAGTTCCTGCAGGCTTTCTACTTCTACTTCGACCGGCACATCCGGGTGCAGCCAGAAGGCTTTTTCTACCGCCTGGCGAACGGAGCCGGAGGCGATAATGTGGTTCTCTTTAATCAGGAAGGCATCGGACAACCCCAGGCGATGGTTGGCGCCGCCGCCGCACAGCACGGCATATTTCAGCGCGGTACGCAGGCCGGGCAGGGTTTTGCGCGTATCCAACAGCTGGGTGTTTGTGCCTTCCAGCAGGTTGACGTAGCGGCGCACTTCGCTTGCCACGCCCGAGAGCGTCTGGACAAAGTTCAGCGCGGTGCGTTCACCGGTGAGCAGGACGCGCGATGGCCCTTCCAGTTCAAAGAGCGGCTGGTTAGCCACAATGCTGTCGCCATCTTCGACATGCCACGTCACCTGAACGCCATCCCCGGCCAGTTGCGTAAAGACCTCTTCCACCCAACGTTTGCCACAGAAAACGCCATCCTCACGGGTGATGACAACCGCATGGGAACGGGCATCCTCCGCCAGCAGCTGGGCGGTAATGTCGTTGTCTGCGTTGACGTCTCCACCCAGATCTTCGCGCAGCGCATTGGCGACGCTTGCCGGAATATCCATATTTATACGTTCCAGCAGTACGTTACGTCTGTGGTCGGGGTTGTAGCGGCGTGGCGGCATGTTAAAACTCCAAATTGGTAACGAATCATAAGATTGAAACATGCTACTCTGAACCGGGAATCAGCACCATATATAAGGAGATCCTGCATGCACTCAGAACATGGCTGGCTGGTGGAGGCTCGGCGTGTTCCTTCGCCACACCATGATTGCCGTCCAGAGGATGAAATCCCGTCGCTGCTGGTTGTGCATAACATCAGCCTGCCGCCCGGCGAGTTCGGCGGCCCGTGGATTGACGCGTTATTCACCGGGACAATCGATCCCGATGCTCACCCCTTTTTCGCAGAAATTGCCCACCTGCGCGTTTCTGCCCATTGTCTGATTCGTCGTGACGGCGAGATCGTCCAGTATGTTCCTTTCGATAAACGCGCCTGGCATGCGGGCGTTTCTCAGTATCAGGGGCGTGAACGCTGCAACGATTTTTCCATCGGTATTGAGCTCGAAGGGACAGATACGCTGCCCTACACCGATGCCCAATATCAGCAACTGGCTGCGGTAACGCGCACGCTGATTTCACTCTACCCGGGTATCGCCCACAACGTGACTGGGCACAGCGATATTGCGCCGCAGCGCAAGACCGATCCCGGCCCGGCGTTTGACTGGGAACGATTCAAAACCCTGCTTACCGCCCTGTCAGAAAAGGAGATGACATGACGTTATTTACCATGCTGCTGGTGTTGATTGCCGAGCGTTTGTTTAAGCTGGGCGAGCACTGGCATCTGGATCATCGGATGGAAGTGCTGTTTCGTCGCATCCGCCACTTTTCCATGATTCGCACACTGCTGATGACGGCGGGCGTGATGGTGGTGGTATTCCTGCTGCTGCGGTCGCTGTATGGCCTCTTCTTCAACGTGCCGCTGCTGGTGGTGTGGATCCTGCTCGGTGTACTCTGTATTGGCGCAGGTAAGGTTCGTCTGCACTACCATGCCTACCTGAAGGCGGCCACTAACGGTGACCTGCATGCCCGTGGGGCGATGGCCAGCGAGCTGACCTTAATTCACGGTATTCCGCCGGAGTGCGATGAACGCGAGTTTTTACGCGAACTGCAGAATGCGCTGCTGTGGATTAACTACCGCTTCTATCTGGCGCCGTTGTTCTGGTTTGTGGTGGGCGGCGCGTGGGGCCCGGTTCTGCTGATGGGCTATGCGTTTTTACGCGCCTGGCAGAGCTGGCTGGCACGTTATCTGACCCCGCACGAGCGGTTGCAGTCTGGTATCGATGCGATCCTGCACGTGGTGGACTGGCTGCCGGTGCGGCTGTTCGGCGTGGTGTATGCCCTGATCGGCCACGGCGAGAAAGCCCTGCCGGCATGGTTCGCCTCGCTGGGCGATCGCCACACCTCGCAATATCTGGTGTTAACACGTCTGGCCCAGTTCTCCCTGGCCCGCGAGCCGCACACGGATAAGATCGCAACGCCGAAAGCGGCGGTCTCGATGGCTAAGAAAACCTCTTTTGTGGTGGTGGTGATTGTGGCGCTGCTGACCATCTACGGCACGCTGATCTAAACCAGCGCGCCGCAGGCTTCAGAGTGTATCAGCTGACGGGATGCCGAAATCGGGCATCCCGTTTTCGTTCCAGTTTACGGTTTTCAGGCGGGTGTGGCGGTTTGGATCGTACAGCGGATCGCCTTCGATTTCGGTGTAGTTGCGCGCATGGTAAACCAGCACGTCTTCCCCCTCCGGCGTTTGGGTAAAGCTGTTATGTCCCGGTCCGTACTGGCGATTCTCGTAGCTGGTGGTGAACACCGGCTGCGGGGATTTATGCCAGTTCGCCGGGTTACGTGGGTCAGCATTGAGGTCGATCCAGAGCAGTCCCATGCAGTAGTTTTCATCGGTGGCGCTGGCGGAGTAGCTGATAAATAGCCGATCGCCGTGGAACAGCACCGCCGGACCTTCGTTGACCCAGAAACCGCGGCACTCCCAGTCATATTCCGGTTTGCTGAGCATCACCGGATCGCCTTTGAGCGTCCATGGGTTTTCCATTTCGCACAGATAAAGGTTCGAGTTACCGGTGATATCCGGGGCTTTTTGCGCCCAGAGATACCAGCGTTTACCCTGATGGACAAAGGTGGTGGCATCCAGCGCAAAGGTATCAAAGTGCGTTTTGATCTGCCCCTTCTCTACCCATTTGCCGGTGAGCGGGTCGCTGTCGGCGCACTCCAGGGCATACATCCGGTGCTGGAACATGCCCAGCTCGTCCAGCGCCTGGGTGTGGGCCGCCGCGAAGTAGATGTACCATTTGCCGTCGATAGCATGCAGTTCCGGGGCCCAGATCAGATTACCCATCGGGCCGCTGTCGGGCTTATGCCAGACCACGACCTCTTGTGCGCTGCGCAGCCCTTCCAGCGAGTCGGCGCGGCGGATTGCCAGCCGGTCATACTCCGGAACCGAGGCAATAAAGTAGTACTGCCCTTCATGATGAAGAATGTACGGATCGGCGCGTTGTTCAATAAACGGGTTTGGCCAGGTTTGCATTCGGCTCTCCTTATTTCGTCTCAGCGGCGCTGAGTTCCTGATACTCGTTCAGCTCGCGGTAGTTATTGCGACGCTTCTCCAGGTCTTCCTGGATCCGCTTCATCGTTTCGCGGTCGACCTTCAGCAGACGCACCACGCCTGCGGTAATGAGGTATCCGATGCCAGGGATAACGGTGAAGAGCAGGACGATACCGTTGATGGCGTCAGCGCTTTGCGCTTTTGCGCCGGCATCATAACCGTACCAGGAGAGCAGGAAGCCCACCATGGCACCGGCAATGGCCAGACCCAGCTTGAGGAAGAAGATATTGCCGGAGAAGCTGATCCCGGTGATACGTTTCCCGGTTTTCCATTCGCCGTAGTCATCCACGTCGGCCATCAGGGACCAGTGCAGCGGGGATGGGATCTGGTGCAGGATGTTCAGCAGGAAGTAGAGCACCACAATGGTCACGGTGGCTTTTGGATCGAAGAAATAGAAGGCGCAGGAGAAGATCGCCAGCGCAATGTTGGTCCAGAAGAAGACCTTCAGTTTACACCAGCGGTCGGTCAGCACTTTTGCCATAACGCTGCCGAGCATCATGCCCACCACACCCAGGCTGATAAACAGGGTCGCAAAGTGGGTGCTTTGGCCCATCACCCAGGTGACGTAATACATGGTGGCCGCCATGCGGATAAAGCCAGGGCAGACGTTACACAGGGTCAGCAGCAGGATGCGCACCCACTGGTCGTTCTTCCAGACATCTTTCAGATCGTTTTTCAGTTCGTCATGGGTCTGTACCGCCGGGCGCACACGTTCGCGCACCGTGGCGAAGCAGAACAGGAACATGCAGGTGCCAATCAGCGCCAGCACGGTCATGGCCATCTGATAACCTTTGGCTTTGTCCTCGCCGCCGAACCAGTCGGCCATCGGCAGCAGCGTCAGCGACAGCAGCAGCGTGGCAATACCCACCAGCACAAAGCGGTAGGACTGGCAGGCAACACGCTCTTTAGGATCGTTGGTGATCACCCCGCCCAACGAGCAGTAGGGAATGTTAATCGCCGTATAGGTCAGAGAGAGCAGGAAGTAGGTGACGAAGGCATAGATAACTTTGCTGTTGTAGGTCCAGTCCGGGGTGGTGAACATCAGGATGCTGAAGAGCGCATAGGGGAAGGCGATCCACAGCAGCCATGGACGAAATCGCCCATACTTACTGCGGGTACGGTCGGCAATAGCCCCCATAATCGGGTCGGTAACGGCATCAATTACGCGTACCGAGAGCAGCAGTACGCCCACCAGGGCCGGTGCCAGGCCAAAAATATCCGTATAAAAATAATTCACAAACAACATGATGGCGCCAAAGATGATGTTGCACCCGGCATCACCCATCCCATAGCCGATCTTTTCTTTCACTGATAATTTATTGTTATCCATCGACGTTTCTCCGAGTAGCGGTATGGAGAGAATTATTCGCTGGCAAAGGAAAATATGCGTTGCAATATAACGTCGCTGATATGGATAAAATTGCTGTTGAAGGGAAAGTGTGAGGAAGGTAACAACCCTCTGCGTCCGGGAGGACGCAGAGGGGAGAGGATTAGTGCGCTTTTACCGTTTTAGCATTTTTCTGCTTACACATGTAGCCCACCCCGAGGATCACAATCCATACCGGGATCAGGTAGACCGAAATGGCCATGCCTGGGGTCATCAGCATAATAACCAGTACGGCGGCCATGAACAGCAGGCAAACCCAGTTACCCAGCGGGTAGAGCAGGGCAGGGAAACGTGTTTTCACGCCCTGCTGCTGCTTGGCACGACGGAACTTCATGTGCGCCAGGCTAATCATCGCCCAGTTGATCACCAGGGCAGAGACCACCAGCGCCATCAGCAGGCCGAAGGCCGATTCCGGCGCCAGGTAGTTGATGAGCACGCAGAGTGCGGTCACCACAGCCGACACCAGGATGGTGTTCACCGGTACGCCACGTTTATCCACAGAGAGCAGCGCTTTCGGGGCGTTGCCCTGCTGGGCCAGGCCGAACAGCATACGGCTGTTGCAGTAGACGCAGCTGTTGTAAACCGACAGCGCCGCGGTCAGTACTACTACGTTCAGCGCGTTCGCTACTAAAGTGTCGCCCAGCTCGTGGAAGATGAGGACAAACGGGCTGGTATCTGCGGTGACGCGGGTCCATGGCAGCAGGGAGAGCAGCACGGCCAGCGAGCCCACATAGAAGATCAGGATACGGTAGATAACCTGGTTGGTCGCTTTCGGGATGCTCTGCTCCGGGTTGTCTGCTTCCGCGGCGGTGATACCCACCAGCTCCAGCCCCCCGAAGGAGAACATGATGATCGCCATCATCATCACCAGTCCGGTCATGCCGTGCGGCAGGAAGCCGCCCTGATCCCACAGGTTGCTGACGCTTGCCTGCGGGCCGCCATTGCCGCTGAAGAGCAGCCAGCCGCCGAACAGGATCATCGCCACAACGGCGATAACTTTAATAATGGCAAACCAGAACTCCATCTCGCCGAACACTTTCACGTTGGTCAGGTTAATGGCGTTGATGACCACAAAGAAGACTGCCGCTGAGGCCCAGGTTGGGATTTCAGGCCACCAGAACTGGATATATTTACCGACCGCGGTCAGTTCCGCCATCGCGACAAGAACATAGAGGACCCAGTAGTTCCAGCCGGACGCGAAGCCGGCAAAACTGCCCCAATATTTATAAGCAAAATGGCTGAAGGAACCGGCTACCGGTTCTTCAACCACCATCTCGCCCAACTGACGCATAATAAGGAATGCGATAAAACCGGCAATGGCATAGCCCAGAATAATACCCGGCCCGGCAGACTGAATAACCGATGCGCTACCCAGAAACAGGCCGGTACCGATCGCACCACCGAGGGCAATAAGCTGGATATGGCGGTTTTTAAGGCCGCGCTTTAGCTGATCGCCGTGCTGTTGACCTTCCATTATAAAACCTCGTGTGTGGTTGTTATGTTCACGCTCTGGCGTGTGTAATTATGAAATTCCATTTCATGTATTTATTAGTTTACGGTTCAATTGGCTGAAATAACCGGCTGTGTCTTCCGTATTCGGAAGAATAGTGGTAAGCGACGGCGAATGCACCTGCTTTATGCGAGGAGAAAGCGAGTTCGAATAAAAAGAAAGCATTTGTAAATCGTCCCGTTTAATTCCCTTTATCAACCTATAGAATAAAAATGCGCCATAAGTGGGCAGAATTTCATTTTTTACTCCGCTAAATCGGTTCAGATCGCACTTTTCACCGTTTCAATAAAGTTAAAACTGCCTCTTTCGGGGTAATCAATTCATTTGTGCAGAGTTACATTTTTGAAACGTTATTTCTGTAAGGTTGTTAAAATAAGCAGGGTTTAATGATTTCAATCAAAACCAATATGGACACAAGGTGAATACTTTGTTACTTTAGCGATACGAACATGAAATTGGTAAGACCAATTGACTCCGGGCAAAAAGGCGTAAGACAGGGAATATGGCCTACAGCAAAATTCGCCAACCAAAATTATCCGATGTGATTGAGCAGCAGCTGGAGTTTTTGATCCTTGAGGGGACCCTGCGCCCCGGTGAAAAACTACCACCTGAACGCGAACTGGCTAAACAGTTCGACGTTTCCCGTCCCTCGCTGCGTGAGGCGATCCAACGCCTTGAAGCCAAGGGCCTGCTGCTTCGTCGCCAGGGTGGCGGAACCTTTGTGCAAAACAGCCTGTGGCAGAGTTTCAGCGACCCGTTAGTGGAGCTGCTCTCCGACCACCCAGAATCCCAGTTTGATCTGCTTGAGACCCGTCACGCGCTTGAAGGCATCGCGGCTTATTACGCGGCGCTGCGCAGCAATGATGCCGATCGCGAGCGCATCCGCGAACTGCATCAGGCCATCGAACGGGCTCAGGAATCCGGCGATCTCGACGCCGAGTCCGACGCCGTCGTCCAGTATCAAATCGCCGTCACTGAAGCGGCCCACAACGTGGTGCTCCTCCATCTGCTACGCTGCATGGAGCCAATGCTTGCCCAGAACGTTCGTCAGAATTTTGAATTGTTGTATGCCCGCCGGGAGATGCTTCCGC
Source organism: Leclercia sp. LSNIH1 (assembly GCF_002902985.1). Classification (NCBI taxonomy): domain Bacteria; kingdom Pseudomonadati; phylum Pseudomonadota; class Gammaproteobacteria; order Enterobacterales; family Enterobacteriaceae; genus Leclercia; species Leclercia sp. LSNIH1. Next base: position 1,768,671 of record NZ_CP026167.1, read on the forward strand.
TGGTCAGCAACCATCGCACCCGAATATTCGAGGCGATAATGGCCGGGGAGCCGGAGCAGGCGCGTGAAGCGTCGCACCGTCACCTGGCTTTCATTGAGGAAATCTTGCTGGACCGCAGCCGTGAACAGTCGCGTCGCGAACGTTCATTACGCCGCATACAGCAACGAAAGGATTAAGCGCCAGTTTTTTAGAGCGCGGCAACTAAACGCAGAACCTGTCTTATTGCGTTTTCTGGCGAAAATGCAATGGGACAGGTTCCAGACAAATCAACGTATTAGATAGATAAGGAATACCCCCATGTCAGAACGTCTCCAAAATGACGTGGATCCGATCGAAACTCGCGACTGGCAACAGGCGATCGAATCGGTCATCCGTGAAGAAGGTGTTGAGCGCGCTCAGTATCTGATTGAACAGATGCTTTCTGAAGCCCGCAAAGGCGGCGTGAAAGTAGCTGCAGGTGCAGGGGCTAACAACTACGTAAACACGATTGCCGTTGAAGACGAACCGGAATACCCGGGCAATCTGGATCTGGAACGCCGTATCCGTTCTGCAATCCGCTGGAACGCCATCATGACCGTTCTGCGCGCATCCAAAAAAGATCTGGAGCTGGGTGGCCACATGGCATCCTTCCAGTCCTCTGCAACCGTTTATGAAGTGTGCTTTAACCACTTCTTCCGCGCGCGCACCGAGAAAGACGGCGGCGACCTGGTCTACTTCCAGGGCCACATCTCTCCGGGCGTCTACGCACGTGCCTTCCTGGAAGGTCGTCTGACTGAAGAGCAGATGAACAACTTCCGTCAGGAAGTTCACGGTAAAGGCCTCTCCTCTTATCCGCACCCGAAACTGATGCCAGAATTCTGGCAGTTCCCGACCGTTTCCATGGGTCTGGGCCCAATCGGTGCGATCTACCAGGCTAAATTCCTGAAATATCTGGAACACCGTGGCCTGAAAGATACCTCTCAGCAGACCGTTTACGCCTTCCTGGGCGACGGCGAGATGGATGAGCCAGAATCCAAAGGCGCGATCACCATCGCGACCCGTGAGAAGCTGGACAACCTCTGCTTCATCATCAACTGTAACCTGCAGCGTCTGGATGGTCCGGTAACCGGTAACGGCAAGATCATCAACGAACTGGAAGGCATCTTCGCAGGTGCTGGCTGGAACGTGATTAAAGTGATGTGGGGCGGTCGTTGGGACGAGCTGCTGCGTAAAGATACCAGCGGTAAGCTGATCCAGCTGATGAACGAAACCGTTGACGGCGACTACCAGACCTTCAAATCCAAAGACGGTGCCTATGTTCGTGAGCACTTCTTCGGTAAATATCCTGAAACCGCAGCCCTGGTTGCAGACTGGACTGACGAGCAGATCTGGGCCCTGAACCGTGGTGGTCACGATCCGAAGAAAGTCTACGCTGCACTGAAAAAAGCGCAGGAAACCAAAGGCAAAGCAACCGTCATCCTGGCTCATACCGTTAAAGGTTATGGCATGGGTGACACTGCCGAAGGTAAAAACATCGCGCACCAGGTTAAGAAAATGAACATGGACGGCGTGCGTTATATCCGCGACCGTTTCAACGTTCCAGTGACCGACGAGCAGGTTGAAAACCTCTCTTACATCACCTTCCCGGAAGGTTCTGAAGAGCACACCTATCTGCACGCGCAGCGTCAGAAACTGAACGGCTACCTGCCGTCCCGTCAGGTGAACTTCACTGAGAAACTGGAACTCCCAGCGCTGGAAGACTTCTCTCAGCTGCTGGAAGAGCAGAACAAAGAGATCTCTACCACTATCGCCTTCGTGCGTGCCCTGAACGTGATGCTGAAGAACAAGTCGATCAAAGATCGTCTGGTGCCAATCATCGCGGACGAAGCGCGTACCTTCGGTATGGAAGGTCTGTTCCGTCAGATCGGTATCTACAGCCCGAACGGCCAGCAGTACACCCCGCAGGACCGTGAGCAGGTTGCATACTACAAAGAAGACGAGAAAGGCCAGATCCTGCAGGAAGGTATCAACGAGCTGGGCGCAGGCGCATCCTGGCTGGCTGCTGCGACCTCCTACAGCACCAACAACCTGCCGATGATCCCGTTCTACATCTACTACTCCATGTTCGGGTTCCAGCGTATCGGCGACCTGTGCTGGCAGGCAGGCGACCAGCAGGCTCGCGGCTTCCTGATCGGTGGTACTTCCGGTCGTACGACCCTGAACGGCGAAGGTCTGCAGCACGAAGATGGTCACAGCCACATTCAGTCTCTGACTATCCCGAACTGTATCTCTTACGATCCGTCTTACGCGTACGAAGTGGCAGTCATCATGCATGACGGTCTGCAGCGCATGTACGGTGAAGCGCAAGAGAACATTTACTACTACATCACCACCCTGAACGAAAACTACCACATGCCGGCCATGCCGGAAGGTGCCGAGGAAGGTATCCGTAAAGGTATCTACAAACTCGAAACCGTTGAAGGTAGCAAAGGTAAAGTTCAGCTGCTGGGCTCCGGTTCTATCCTGCGTCACGTCCGTGAAGCAGCGCAGATCCTGGCGAAAGACTACGGTGTGGGCTCCGACGTGTACAGCGTAACCTCCTTCACTGAACTGGCGCGTGATGGCCAGGATTGTGAGCGCTGGAACATGCTGCACCCGCTGGAAACTCCGCGCGTTCCGTACATCGCTCAGGTGATGAACGACGCTCCGGCCGTAGCATCTACTGACTACATGAAACTGTTCGCAGAGCAGGTTCGTACTTACGTTCCAGCTGATGATTATCGCGTACTGGGTACTGACGGCTTCGGTCGTTCTGACAGCCGCGAAAACCTGCGTCACCACTTCGAAGTTGATGCTTCTTACGTGGTTGTAGCAGCCCTGGGCGAACTGGCTAAACGTGGCGAAATCGATAAGAAAGTGGTTGCGGACGCAATTACCAAATTCAACATCGATGCAGAAAAAGTTAACCCGCGTCTGGCGTAAGAGGTAAAAGAATAATGGCTATCGAAATCAATGTACCGGACATCGGGGCTGATGAAGTTGAAATCACCGAGATCCTGGTCAAAGTAGGCGACAAAGTTGAAGCTGAACAGTCGCTGATCACCGTAGAAGGCGACAAAGCCTCTATGGAAGTCCCGTCTCCTCAGGCTGGCATCGTTAAAGAGATCAAAGTCTCTGTTGGCGATAAAACCGAGACTGGCAAACTGATCATGATTTTCGATTCCGCCGATGGTGCAGCCGCTGCTGCACCTGCGCAGGAAGAGAAGAAAGAAGCCGCTCCAGCCGCCGCTGCTCCAGCAGCTGCTGCGGCAGCGAAAGAAGTTAACGTGCCTGACATCGGTGGTGACGAAGTTGAAGTCACTGAGATCCTGGTGAAAGTGGGCGATACCGTTGCGGCTGAGCAGTCCCTGATCACCGTAGAAGGCGATAAAGCTTCTATGGAAGTGCCAGCACCGTTCGCGGGCACCGTTAAAGAGATCAAGATCAACACCGGTGACAAAGTCTCTACTGGCTCCCTGATCATGGTCTTCGAAGTGGCGGGTGCTGAAGGCGCTGCGGCTCCAGCGAAAGCGGAAGCTGCTCCGGCTCAGGCTGCTGCTCCAGCTGCGGCTGGCGGTGCGAAAGAGGTTAACGTTCCTGACATCGGTGGTGACGAAGTTGAAGTCACCGAAGTGATGGTGAAAGTGGGCGATAAAGTTGCCGCTGAACAGTCACTGATCACCGTTGAAGGCGACAAGGCTTCTATGGAAGTGCCTGCGCCGTTCGCCGGTACCGTTAAAGAGATCAAAATCAGCACCGGCGACAAAGTTTCTACTGGCTCCCTGATCATGGTCTTCGAAGTGGAAGGCGCTGCGCCTGCAGCCGCTCCGGCCGCTGCTGCTGCGCCAGCACCTGCTGCTGCACCGGCTCAGGCTGCTAAACCAGCTGCCGCTCCGGCTGCGAAAGCGGAAGGCAAATCTGAGTTCGCTGAAAACGACGCATACGTCCACGCGACCCCGCTGATTCGTCGCCTGGCGCGCGAATTCGGTGTGAACCTGGCGAAAGTGAAAGGGACTGGCCGTAAAGGTCGTATCCTGCGTGAAGACGTTCAGGCTTACGTGAAAGAGGCGGTTAAACGCGCTGAAGCGGCACCTGCTGCTGCCACCGGTGGCGGTATCCCGGGCATGCTGCCTTGGCCGAAAGTGGACTTCAGCAAGTTCGGCGAAATCGAAGAAGTGGAACTGGGCCGTATCCAGAAAATCTCTGGTGCTAACCTGAGCCGTAACTGGGTGATGATCCCGCACGTTACCCACTTCGACAAAACCGATATCACCGATCTGGAAGCGTTCCGTAAACAGCAGAACGCCGAAGCTGAGAAGCGTAAACTGGACGTGAAATTCACCCCAGTGGTCTTCATCATGAAGGCAGTTGCTGCGGCTCTGGAACAGATGCCACGCTTCAACAGCTCCCTGTCCGAAGATGGCCAGAAGCTGACGCTGAAGAAATACATCAACATCGGTGTTGCGGTTGATACGCCAAACGGTCTGGTTGTTCCGGTCTTTAAAGACGTGAACAAGAAGAGCGTTACCGAGCTGTCTCGTGAACTGACCACCATCTCCAAGAAAGCGCGTGATGGTAAGCTGACTGCCGGCGAAATGCAGGGCGGCTGCTTCACTATCTCCAGCATCGGCGGCCTGGGTACTACCCACTTCGCGCCGATTGTTAACGCGCCGGAAGTGGCGATCCTTGGTGTCTCCAAGTCTGCGATGGAGCCGGTGTGGAATGGTAAAGAGTTTGTGCCGCGTCTGATGATGCCAATCTCTCTCTCCTTCGACCACCGCGTGATCGACGGTGCTGATGGTGCGCGCTTTATCACCATCATCAACAACATGCTGAGCGACATTCGCCGCCTGGTGATGTAAGTAAAAAAGCCGGCCTGACGGCCGGCTTTTTTCTGTTAATCTCATGTAGTTCGTGGGGTTATTGGCGAAAGCGGAAATTCGTGAGCCGTTTGTTGTTTCAAAATTGTTAACAATTTTGTAAACTGCGGGCGGATAGAACGTCCCGGTGGATGAAGGGCGACAAAGTACCTGGACCGCCGGAAATCAATAAGAGGTCATGATGAGTACTGAAATCAAAACTCAGGTCGTGGTACTTGGGGCAGGCCCGGCAGGTTATTCTGCTGCCTTCCGTTGCGCTGATTTAGGTCTGGAAACCGTCATCGTAGAACGCTACAACACCCTGGGTGGTGTTTGTCTGAACGTCGGCTGTATCCCTTCTAAAGCGCTGCTGCACGTAGCGAAAGTTATCGAAGAAGCCAAAGCGCTGGCTGAACACGGTATCGTCTTCGGCGAGCCGAAAACCGATATCGATAAAATTCGTACCTGGAAAGAGAAAGTCATCAATCAGCTGACCGGCGGTCTGGCTGGTATGGCTAAAGGCCGTAAAGTAAAAGTAGTTAACGGTCTGGGTAAATTCACCGGGGCCAACACCCTGGAAGTGGAAGGCGAAAACGGCAAAACCGTAATCAACTTCGACAACGCGATCATCGCGGCGGGCTCCCGTCCGATCGAACTGCCATTCATTCCACATGAAGATCCGCGCGTATGGGACTCCACCGATGCGCTGGAGCTGAAAGAAGTACCAAAACGCCTGCTGGTTATGGGCGGTGGTATTATCGGTCTGGAAATGGGTACCGTTTACCATGCGCTGGGTTCAGACATTGACGTGGTTGAGATGTTCGACCAGGTTATCCCGGCTGCTGACAAAGACATCGTTAAAGTCTTCACCAAACGCATCAGCAAGAAATTCAACCTGATGCTGGAAACCAAAGTGACTGCCGTTGAAGCGAAAGAAGACGGTATTTACGTTTCCATGGAAGGTAAAAAAGCCCCTGCTGAAGCGCAGCGTTACGACGCCGTGCTGGTGGCGATCGGTCGTGTGCCGAACGGTAAAAACCTCAATGCAGGTGCAGCGGGCGTGGAAGTGGACGACCGTGGTTTCATCCGCGTTGACAAACAGCTGCGCACTAACGTGCCGCACATCTTTGCTATCGGCGATATCGTCGGTCAGCCAATGCTGGCGCACAAAGGTGTTCACGAAGGCCACGTTGCCGCAGAAGTTATCGCCGGGATGAAGCACTACTTCGACCCGAAAGTGATCCCATCTATCGCCTACACCGAGCCAGAAGTGGCATGGGTCGGTCTGACCGAGAAAGAAGCGAAAGAGAAAGGCATCAGCTACGAAACTGCCACCTTCCCGTGGGCTGCTTCTGGCCGTGCTATCGCTTCCGACTGCGCAGACGGTATGACCAAACTGATCTTCGACAAAGAGACTCACCGTGTGATCGGTGGTGCGATTGTCGGCACCAACGGCGGCGAGCTGCTGGGCGAGATCGGTCTGGCGATCGAAATGGGTTGCGACGCTGAAGACATCGCGCTGACCATCCACGCTCACCCGACTCTGCACGAGTCTGTTGGCCTGGCGGCAGAAGTGTTTGAAGGCAGCATCACCGACCTGCCAAACGCGAAAGCGAAGAAGAAGTAAGCTTACGCTGACCAGCCAGAAGGCGCTCTCTGCTTTCTGGCTCTTAATCAGGCGGCCTGTGGCCGCTTTTTTTGTGCCTGCCAACCTGCCGGTGTGTTAACAATTTTGACAATTGATTATCTAAACAACACCTTGTTTCACAAGAAATAATTCCCAGTAACTTGTCATTCCCTGACACTGGTAACGTAGTAAACTAGTAGCAAGGTAATTAAATTGAGGGAATGTAATGAAACGCTTTTTAAAGCCTGCTCTGTTAATGACTGTTCTGGTATCCGGTATGGCCTGCGCCAGCGATCCGGTGATTCCGTGGGCCGCTAACAGCGGGGTAACCGAAAGTACGCACATTGCTGCGATGGGGCAGGATCTGAATGCGCGGCACCAACAGATCACCCATACTCAGGAAGGCGTCTGGGCAGCGAACTCTGGCAGTATTCATGATGATGAGGCGGCCTTAACCAGCACGAAATCGGCTTTTAAAGGCTATCCTGAGCTGATGCCGCATCAGGGATAATGCTGATTCCCGGATGCGGAGCAAACACCTTATCCGGGCTTGTTTATAATCGCCCGGGTAAGGCGAAGCCGCATCCGGGCCCATTCCTTAGCGGGCCACCGGCTGCCAGCCTGGCGCCGTCGTAAAGGCGCTCATCGCCTGCGCCTGTTGCTGTGAATCCGCGCCGAGATTGCGCTGATACACCTTGTCATCTTGATCGATGATAAAGCTCATTATCCCTGTCTGACCGTAGCTTACGGGCCAGGCGACCATCGCAAATCCCTCCTGAGCGGGTAAGATGCGGAAATGATAGCCGTGGTAGCCTTCGCCCGGTTGCGGCGGGTTGAATGCCGGACCCAGCGGGCTTGGCGCTTCGCCTGGGACTGTGGGCCAGTAAAGACCCTCTTTTTTCCCCGGAGTGCTGACGATGCTTTGTGCATACCGATGATTCAGCGCGTAGTAACTCTGCTGGGCATCAACATACGCATGCAGCGCTTCCATGGCCGCCAGTTCATTTCGACCGATTTCCCGGGTCTGAATTTCCTCTGCGCCAGCCTTCATATCAAAGCGCCAGCCTTCGGCGGTTTTAACCAACGGGACAGGTAGCTGCCAGCCGCTGCTGCCAACGGCCAGATGGGCAACCTCTCCGTCGAGGACTATCTCATGCTTAACCTGCCAGTCGCGCAGAAAACGATCCACCGCGTCAGGATCGACCCCTTCCGGCGGTAGCGCATCGTGCCAGTTATCACCCAGCAGATCCTGCATGGCGCGTTGATCTTGCTCGCTAATGGCTTTGGTCAGCGCGCTGGCAGCCCCGTCGGGCGTAGGAAAATGCGCCTGGGCGACGGCAAATGATGAAACCATCAGCAATAAGACGCCCGCGATCGGTTTACTTTTCATGACGGCTTCCTTAACGATGGCGTAATTCACGGTGTTCAACATGGCGTTCGAACCGCTGATCTCGCAGGTCCGCACGCTGCTCGCCGTTAAGCGAAGCGCGTTGGCGGCTTTCCAGCCCGCGTTGCTGCTGGGCCCGCCAGTTAGCTGAGCGGCTGTCGTTACCGCTCAGCGCATTGGCGCGTAGTGGTCGGGAGTCATGCTCCACAGGGCGTGCAGCCTGTTTGTGCTCAGTATGCGGCTGGCTAAGGCGATGCTGCACCCGGGGCGGTGGGCTGTCGTAACCACGGAAATTGTTCCGCTGTGAGATCTGTTTAAGCTGCTGGCTGGAGGTCGGGTGCTGTCCATGCAGGGTTGCAGGTTGCCTGAGCTGGGTCAGCGATTTGCCCGTCGACTGCTGCACCTGCGCCATCGCCGCCTGACGCTGGCTGTCGCGGTTGACCGACTGATGCTCTGTCGCGCTCAGCCCCTGGGAAATATGGGTCTGGTGAAAGTGGCTGGCGAGCTGGCTATTGGTGTAGGGAACGCCGTTGCGATAAGCCGGGTTATGCTGCCAGGCCATGTGGTTATCTGTGCGGTGCTCTCCGGTTATCTTGTTGTAATTGTTAACGTTGATATTGATATTATCGCCATTATGCGAATAACCATCATGATGATGGTCGTCGTGATGATCGTCATCGTGATGATGGTGGTCATCGTCGTGATGATCCCAGTCGATACTGCTAAAGAGCGCGTAGGTGGTGGCGACACCCAGGCTATAGCCAAACCCTTTCACAAAGCTGCTGGTAAATTGCTGACCGGGAGAAGGGGGCAGATATACCGGCGGATAGCTGGCGTTGGGCCAGGTTCCATACACCACAGATGGGTTATAGGATGGCACATAGACCACCTGCGGGTCGGCAGGCTCTATTTTGATCACCGTCTGGCTGGGCGTGGAGGCTGTTTTCACCGTAGCGGTTGAGGTGGGTACTGTCGCTACCGTCACTTTTTGCTGCGGCGTCGATGTTAACGCCCCGGTTTGCTGCGCCAGCGCGCGCAGGCGTTGCACGGCGTCCATCACATCTTTTGGCTGCGCCAGGAAAGCGTCTCCCAGATTTTGTACCCATTCGGGGTTGCCGCCCAGCAACGACATAAGCTGCGGGAAGGCGACCAGGGATTTCACGCTGGCGTCCCAGGGCTGACCGGAGACGGCCTGAATGGCGGCATCACCCTCCATTTTGGGATTATCCTGCGACCACTGCGCCGCCTGGATAACGCTGGAAGGGTAGGTCGAGGCCATCAGAATCTGTGACAGGAGGGGGTCGGGATAGAGCGCGATGGGCGCAACCCACTGGTCAATTTGTGCGGCGCTATAGACTGGGGCGGCAACGGGCGCTGGTGGAGTGGCAGCCGTTGTAGCTGGCGCAGTTTCGCTTACGGACTCAGGTGCGCGGCTTTTAACATACATCACCCCGGAGGCGGCAAATAGCCCGACGCTACAGAGAAGGGCGAGCAACGTTGGGGAAAAGGGCAGCTTCATAAAGACTCCGAAGAGAAGAGTTATGCCGGGAGTATAATCTTCCCGTCCCTCGCTTTTTGACTTTACGGGTGGAACCGTGGGCCTTCATCGGGCAAAGAGTGTGACTATTTATTACACAGCAGCGTGCCGCTACACCATGCTTAACGATTCAGCAAACAATTTAATGTTGCTTTTTTGTAAACGGATTAACACTGTCTGAAAATCCTGCTATGCTGCCCGACGCGGTATCGGGCATATACCCTACAAACTGCTGTCTCACAGGAGCGTGAAGAGAACGCCCGCCGCATATGACAATGAGAGCGAGGAGAACCGTCGTGCTAGAAGAATACCGTAAGCACGTAGCAGAACGTGCCGCCGAGGGGATTGTACCCAAACCGTTAGATGCAACCCAAATGGCCGCGCTCGTCGAGCTGCTGAAGAATCCGCCAAAAGGCGAAGAAGAATTCCTGTTAGATCTGTTGATCAACCGCGTACCGCCAGGCGTAGATGAAGCTGCCTACGTAAAAGCCGGTTTCCTTGCTGCGATTGCCAAAGGCGACGCAACCTCCCCACTGGTTACCCCTGAAAAAGCGATTGAACTGCTCGGCACCATGCAGGGTGGTTATAACATTCATCCGCTGATCGATGCCCTGGACAGCGACACGCTGGCGCCTGGCGCCGCCAAAGCCCTGTCCCATACGCTGCTCATGTTCGATAACTTCTACGACGTAGAAGAGAAAGCCAAAGCGGGCAACAGCTACGCGAAGCAGGTGATGCAGTCCTGGGCGGATGCCGAGTGGTTCCTGAGCCGCCCTGCGCTGGCGGAAAAAATGACCGTTACCGTCTTCAAGGTGACGGGCGAAACTAACACCGATGACCTCTCTCCGGCGCCGGATGCGTGGTCACGCCCGGATATCCCACTGCACGCCCTGGCGATGCTGAAAAACGCCCGCGAAGGCATTGAGCCGGATCAGCCAGGCGCTGTCGGCCCGATCAAACAGATCGAAGCTCTGCAGAAAAAAGGCTTCCCGCTGGCGTATGTGGGTGACGTAGTCGGTACCGGCTCTTCCCGTAAATCCGCGACCAACTCCGTGCTGTGGTTCATGGGTGATGATATCCCACACGTGCCGAACAAACGTGGCGGTGGCCTGTGCCTCGGCGGCAAAATTGCGCCAATCTTCTTCAACACCATGGAAGATGCGGGTGCACTGCCAATTGAAGTGGATGTCTCTAACCTGAACATGGGCGACGTGATTGACGTTTACCCGTTCAAAGGCGAAGTGCGTAACCACGAAACCAACGAGCTGCTGGCGAGCTTTGAACTGAAAACCGACGTGCTGATTGACGAAGTGCGTGCCGGTGGCCGTATCCCGCTGATCATCGGTCGTGGCCTGACTACCAAAGCGCGTGAAGCGCTGGGTCTGCCGCACTCAGACGTATTCCGTCAGGCAAAAGACGTGGCGGAAAGCAACCGTGGTTACTCTCTGGCGCAGAAAATGGTTGGCCGTGCATGCGGCGTAGCCGGTATCCGTCCGGGTGCGTACTGCGAGCCGAAGATGACCTCCGTGGGCTCTCAGGATACCACCGGTCCGATGACCCGTGACGAACTGAAAGACCTGGCGTGCCTGGGCTTCTCCTCAGACCTGGTGATGCAGTCCTTCTGCCACACCGCGGCCTATCCGAAGCCGGTTGACGTCACCACGCACCACACGCTGCCAGACTTCATCATGAACCGCGGCGGTGTCTCCCTGCGTCCGGGTGACGGCGTGATCCACTCCTGGCTGAACCGCATGCTGCTGCCGGATACCGTCGGTACCGGTGGTGACTCCCACACCCGCTTCCCGATTGGCATCTCCTTCCCGGCGGGCTCCGGCCTGGTGGCCTTTGCTGCCGCGACCGGCGTCATGCCGCTGGACATGCCGGAATCGGTGCTGGTGCGTTTCAAAGGTAAAATGCAGCCGGGCATCACCCTGCGCGACCTGGTGCATGCGATCCCGCTGTACGCCATCAAACAGGGCCTGCTGACCGTTGAGAAGAAAGGTAAAAAGAACATCTTCTCTGGCCGTATCCTGGAGATCGAAGGTCTGCCGGAGCTGAAAGTGGAGCAGGCGTTCGAGCTGACCGATGCCTCCGCCGAGCGTTCCGCTGCGGGCTGTACCATCAAGCTCAACAAAGAGCCGATTATCGAGTACCTGACCTCCAACATCGTGCTGCTGAAGTGGATGATTGCTGAAGGTTACGGCGACCGCCGTACCCTGGAGCGTCGTATTCAGGGCATGGAGAAATGGCTGGCAGATCCACAGCTGCTGGAAGCCGACGCCGATGCAGAATATGCCGCGGTGATCGAGATCGACCTGGCTGACATCAAAGAGCCAATCCTCTGTGCGCCGAACGATCCGGATGACGCGCGTCTGCTCTCTGACGTTCAGGGCGACAAGATCGACGAAGTGTTCATCGGCTCCTGCATGACCAACATCGGTCACTTCCGCGCTGCCGGTAAACTGCTGGATACCCACAAAGGCCAGCTGCCAACCCGTCTGTGGGTGGCGCCGCCAACCCGTATGGATGCGGCTCAGCTGACGGAAGAGGGCTACTACAGCGTGTTTGGTAAGAGCGGGGCGCGTATCGAAATCCCTGGCTGTTCCCTCTGTATGGGTAACCAGGCGCGCGTGGCTGACGGTGCGACGGTGGTTTCCACCTCTACCCGTAACTTCCCGAACCGTTTAGGTTCTGGTGCAAACGTCTACCTGGCCTCTGCGGAGCTGGCGGCGGTTGCTGCGCTGATTGGTAAACTGCCAACGCCGGAAGAGTACCAGACCTTCGTGTCGCAGGTAGATAAGACCGCGGTGGATACCTATCGCTATCTGAACTTCGACCAGCTCTCTCAGTACACCGAGAAAGCGGACGGGGTGATCTTCCAGACGGCGGTGTAATCAACGCCTCATTGCCCGGTGGCTCGACGCTTACCGGGCCTGTCAAACCCATCGCACACGCGGTGGGTTTTTTATTTTCATTCCTTCCACCCGTTCGGCTTTTTTTCTTCCCCGCTGCTGCGATAATTACTGCAAGAGCTTTGCAGAGGAAAATACTATGGATTACGAATTTCTGCGTGATATCACCGGTGTGGTGAAAGTGCGGATGTCGATGGGCCACGAGGTGGTCGGTCACTGGTTCAACGAGGAAGTAAAAGAGAACCTGGGCCTGCTCGATGAAGTGGAACAGGCTGCGCGCACGGTCAAAGGCAGTGAACGATCCTGGCAACGCGCCGGGCATGAATACACGCTGTGGATGGATGGCGAAGAGGTCATGGTTCGTGCCAATCAGCTGGAGTTTTCCGGCGACGAGATGGAAGAGGGGATGAGCTACTACGATGAAGAGAGTCTGTCGCTGTGTGGCGTAGAGGATTTCTTGCAGGTGGTGGCGGCCTACCGCGAGTTCGTGAAGCAGAAATAGTATCAGGAGCATCCCTGCTCCTGACGCATCTTATACGGTCGCGATATTGCGGCCGTAGTAAATTTCGCGCATCTCTTTCCACAGCAGGTCAGTAATGACCTTGCGCTCATCTTCGCTTAAATCTTCCGGCCGGGTATGGAACATGTAGTGCTTCAGGTCGAACTCCTTAAGCAGCATCTTGGTATGGAAGATATTCTCCTGATAAACATTCACATCCATCATGTCATACAGCGCTTTCATGTCTTCGGACATGAAGTTCTGAATGGAGTTAATTTCATGGTCGATAAAGTGCTTCATACCATTGATATCGCGGGTAAAACCGCGCACACGGTAGTCAATGGTCACGATATCGGACTCAAGCTGATGAATTAAGTAATTCAGCGCGTTAAGCGGGGAGATCACGCCGCAGGTGGACACTTCAATATCGGCGCGGAAAGTACACAGCCCACCTTCCGGATGGCTCTCCGGGTAGGTATGTACGCAGATATGGCTTTTATCGAGATGGGCAACCACCGCTTCCGGCAGCGGACCGGGATGCTCCGTATGGTCGATAAGGGTGGGATCGACGGGCTCCTCGCTGACCAGAATGGTGACGCTGGCACCCTGGGGTTCATAATCCTGACGCGCAATGTTCAGGATATTGGCGCCAATGATAGAGCAGGTTTCTGACAGGATCTCAGTCAGTCGGTTGGCGTTATAGAGTTCATCGATATAGGCGATATAACCATCGCGCTCTTCCGCCGTTTTTACATAGCAGATATCGTAAATACAAAAACTCAGGCTTTTGGTCAGGTTGTTAAAGCCATGCAGTTTCAGCTTTTTCAATTCGTTCACCCCCTCAGAGCATCGTGCAAATATTGCGGTAAGGCAAAGGCTGCGGTATGGACGGCCGGATTGTAATAGCGGCAGGTCAGATTCGCCTGCTGGAAGCGCGCCTGAATGATGCCGGTGGAGAGATGGCGCAGGGCATCGTTGTCCGTGGCCCAGGCAAAGGTCATGACACCGCCGTAATAGGTCGGGATTGCCGCCTGGTAGAAGCTGACGTCGGTAAAGTAGTGGCTCAGCTTGCGGTGGCTGTCGATGGCCTCGTCCTGCTGCAGGAAGCAGACGCCGTTCTGGGCAACGAAGATACCGCCAGGGTTCAGGCAGCGTTTGCAGCCTTCATAGAAGGCCGAGGTAAAGAGACTCTCACCGGGACCAATCGGATCGGTGCAATCGGAGATGATCACATCGAAGGTCTGCGTCGTCTGGTTAACAAAATTGACGCCGTCGTCGATCACAAGCGTAAAGCGCGGATCGTCGTAGCTGCCAGCATTATGGTTCGGCAGGTACTGGCGGCAGAAAGAGACGACGCCCGCGTCAATCTCGACCATGGTGATGCTTTCAATGGATTTATGGCGGGAGACTTCGCGCAGCATAGCGCCGTCGCCGCCGCCGATGATCAGCACATGTTTCGCATTCCCGTGTGCCAGCAGCGGGACGTGGGTCATCATTTCATGATAAATGAACTCGTCACGCTCGGTGGTTTGCACCACGCCATCCAGCGCCATCACCCGGCCAAAGGCCGCGTTTTCGAAAATGATCAGATCCTGATGATCGGTTTTCTCATGATAGAGCACGTTATCAATGGCAAAGTACTGTCCAAAATGGTCATGCAGCGTTTCATGCCACATATTTTTTTCGGCCATGGGATGATACCTCCTTTGTTAACACCCGCATAAAACGGGGGCAACATCATAGCTAACTATGACCGTGGTTGCACGGTCATAAATTCAGCAAAGGGGCATCGGATGAGGATTTACTTAACGTAGGCAAGAAGGCTCAGCGAGTCGCGAGCCAGGGCTTTACATTTTTTTGCCGTGGGAATGCCGATGCCGCTGAGATCGCGGTAGCTGTCTTCACCGAGGGTTTTCATGTCAAAACTGTCGTAGTTGCTCAGATCCCACTGGTTCTGTTGAGCAAAAAAGACCAGGGCGCGGCGAATCTGACCGTTGGGTAAATTCTGGTAGCCGCAGTCGTTTTTCAGGAACACGAACACCGCCGTTAAATCCGCCATATCTTCGGCTTCATTTTCACTCAGCGCATAGCTGTTTGCGCAACTAATCATCAGGGTGCTGAACAGAATTGTTCGGAAAAACGTCTTCATTGCTTCTACCAATACGTCACGGAAATTCAACGTTAGCACACTTCCCGCCGGTGCGACGATCTTTATTATTGCGGCTTTTCTTGACCTTCCGGCAAGGGGAGGGTTTATGCTCAGATCATTGACTGCTGCGAATAAGGAGATGAACATGCAACGCCGTGATTTTTTAAAATATTCTGCCGCACTGGGCGTCGCCAGTGCGCTTCCCCTCTGGAGCCGCGCGGCATTTGCCGCCGAGCGGCCTGTTCTGCCGATCCCGAATTTACTCGCTCCCGATGCACGCAATCAGGTGAATCTGATGGTGCAGGCGGGGAAAACCGCCTTTGGTGCGCATCACGCTACCACCTGGGGTTACAACGGCAACCTGCTGGGCCCGGCCATTCAGCTACGCAAGGGAAAAGCGCTGACCGTTAACATTCATAATACCCTGAACGAAGAGACCACCGTCCACTGGCACGGTCTGGAGGTGCCGGGTGAGGTAGACGGCGGACCGCACGGTATCATTAAGCCCGGCGGCCAGCGGACGGTGACCTTTACTCCGGAGCAGCGAGCGGCGACCTGCTGGTTTCATCCCCATCAGCACGGTAAAACCGGCCATCAGGTGGCGATGGGGTTAGCCGGGCTGTTACTGATTGAGGATGACGAAAGCCGTCTGCTGCGCCTGCCAAAGCAGTGGGGCATTGACGATGTACCGGTGATCGTGCAGGACAAGAAATTTACCGCCGACGGGCAAATTGACTATCAGCTGGATGTGATGAGCGCCGCGGTGGGCTGGTTTGGCGACACGCTGCTGACCAACGGGGCGATCTACCCGCAGCACAATGCGCCGAAAGGGTGGCTGCGCCTGCGTCTGCTCAACGGCTGTAATGCCCGCTCGCTCAATTTCGCCGCCAGCGATAAGCGTCCACTCTATGTCGTCGCCAGCGACGGCGGGCTGCTGGCTGAGCCGGTAAAAGTGACCGAACTGCCGATGCTGATGGGGGAGCGTTTCGAGGTGCTGGTGGACATCAGCGACGGCAAGCCCTTTGACCTGATAACCCTGCCGGTAAGCCAGATGGGGATGGCGGTGGCGCCGTTCGATAAACCGCAGCCGGTACTGCGCATTCAGCCGCTGCTGGTGACCGCGTCTGGTGCACTGCCGGACGCCCTGACCACGCTGCCCGCACTGCCGTCGCTGGAGGGGCTGACCCAGCGCAAGCTCCAGCTCTCCATGGACCCGATGCTCGACATGATGGGCATGCAGGCGTTAATGAAGAAGTATGGCGACCAGGCGATGGCGGGGATGCATCACGGCCAGATGCAGGGTCATATGAATCATGGCCAGATGGGGGGAATGGATCACAGCATGCATGGGTTCGATTTCCACAACGGCAACCGGATCAATGGCAAAGCCTTCGATATGCACACGCCGCAGTTTGCCGCCGCTAAAGGGCAGTATGAACGTTGGACGATCTCCGGGGAAGGGGACATGATGCTGCATCCGTTCCATATTCACGGCACCCAGTTCCGCATCCTGACGGAAAACGGCAAAGCGCCAGCGGTGCATCGCGCAGGCTGGAAGGATACGGTGCGCGTTGAAGGCGGAGTGAGCGAGGTGTTAGTGAAGTTCGATCATGACGCGCCGAAAGAGTATGCCTATATGGCGCACTGCCATCTGTTAGAGCATGAAGATACCGGGATGATGCTGGGGTTCACGGTATAAAAAAAGCCCGGTGGCGCTACGCTTACCGGGCCTACGTGAGCTCGAACTGTAGGCCGGGTAAGGCGAAGCCGCCACCCGGCTTTTTAGTCACTTATTTTTCATCAGGCAACGCATAGGCAACAATATAGTCGCCCATCTTCGTCCCAAACGAACCATGACCCCCCGCAGAGATGACAACGTACTGCTTGCCATTCACTTCATAGGTCATCGGTGTAGCCTGTCCACCCGCAGGCAGACGGCCCTGCCACAGTTTCTCACCGTTGGTCATGTTGTACGCGCGCAGGTAGTTATCTGCGGTTGCCGCGATGAACAGCACGTTACCAGCGGTGGAGATTGGACCACCCAGCATCGGCATACCCATATTGAACGGCACCGGGATCGGCATCGGGAACGGCATGCTGTCCTGTGGCGTACCAATACGTTTTTTCCAGACGACCTGGTTAGTTTTCAGATCCAGCGCAGAGATATAACCCCAGGCAGGCTGTTTACACGGCAGGCCAAACGGAGAGAGGAACGGGTTCAGCGTCACGCCATACGGCACGCCGTACTGCGGCTGAATACCGGATTCCGTACCGGTGCCCTGGGCATCTTTCGGCTGTTCCATCGGGTTGCCCGGGCCGCGTGGGATCAGTTTAGAGACAAACGGCAGCGCCATCGGGTTGGCAATCGCCACCTGACGGTTCGGGTCAACGGAGATACCGCCCCATTCGAACATCCCCAGGTTACCCGGGAACACCAGCGTGCCCTGCTCGGATGGTGGAGTGAAGATGCCTTCATAGCGCAACTGGTGGAACATCACGCGGCACACCAGCTGGTCGAACATGGTGGCGCCCCACATGTCCGCGCCGCTGAGATCTTTCTTCGGACGGAAGCTCAGATCGGAGAACGGCTGGGTTTTGGTGACATAGTCGCCTTTCGCCGCGCCCTGCGGAACCGGTTTTTCCGGTGCCGGCACGACCAGCTCGCCGTTACGACGGTCCAGCACGAAGATGTTGCCTGTTTTCGCCGGGGCGTAGATCACCGGTACGGTTTTACCGTTGACGGTAATGTCTGCCAGCGTCGGCTGGGACGGCATGTCCATATCCCACAGATCGTGGTGAACGGTCTGGTAGCTCCATGCCAGTTTACCGGTGGTCGCATTCAGCGCCAGAACAGAGCTGGCATAACGCTCCTGCTCTGGCGTGCGGTTGCCACCCCAGATATCCGGCGTGGTCACACCCATCGGCAGGTAGACCAGGTCCAGCTTCGCGTCATAGGCGGCTGGCGCCCAGGAGTTTGGCGAGTTGAAGGTAAAGGTGTGTTCATCCGACGGGATAGCGTTTGGATCTTTCGCACCCGGATCGAAGGCCCACAGCAGCTTACCGGTGTTAACGTCAAAACCGCGGATCACGCCAGAGGTTTCGCGAACGGAGAAGTTATCCGTTACCGAACCGGCAATCACGATGGTTTTATCGGTGATGATCGGGGGTGAAGTAGGTTCATACAGACCCGGGGTCTGATCCGGCATGTTGGTCTGTAGGTTCAGCACACCTTTGTTGGCAAAGGTTTCGCACAGCTTGCCGGTTTCGGCGTTAATGGCAAACAGACGACCGTCATTCACCGGCAGCATGATGCGGCGCGGACAGTCGGCGATCACCTCCGGGCTGGCGTTATCGGCACGCGCTTCGTGGTAAGAGACGCCACGGCAGGTCACGTGCTGGAACTGGTTGTTGGTTTTCAGCTGCGGATCGAAGTGCCATTTCTCTTTACCGGTGGCCGCATCAAGCGCGAACAGACGCTGGTGCGCCGTACAGAGGTAAAGCATGTTGCCCACTTTAATCGGGGTCACTTCGTTGGTCAGTTCACCCGGATCGTTCGGCATCTTAAGATCGCCGGTACGGAATACCCAGGCTTCTTTCAGGTTTTTCACGTTGTCCGCGTTGATCTGCTTCAGCGGGGAGTAACGCTGACCTTCCTGGTTACGGCCATAGGCAGGCCAGTCACCATCTGCCACGTCGGAGATCGCCGCCGCAGGCGTAGATTCCGCATTCAGGGTGCCTTTCACCTCCTGCGGATCGTTAAAGCCAGCCCAGGTCAGGATGCCACCGCTAATCAGCAGCGCCACGACCAGGGCGGCAACCGCACCGCTGGAGCGCACAAGCAGACGACGCCAGACGAAAGGCAGGATCAGCCAGATACCGAAGAAGACCAGAATGTCGCTACGCGGGGTCAGGGCCCAGAAGTCGAAGCCGACCTCCCATACGCCCCAGATCATCGTAGCCAGCAGCAGGGCCGCGTAGAGCCACAGTGCCGATTGTTTACTACGCCAGAGAAGCAGGGTGACGCCGAGCATAACCACACCTGCTACCGGGTAGTACCAGGAGCCGCCAATGGCTACCAGCCAGACCCCGCCGATTAACAGATACAGTCCGCAAAATGCAGCGAACAGGGCTGTTAGCCTCACGAGCAAACGTGAATGTTGATTTTTTGTTTCCGCCATAAAAGACACTCGATAAGTTTGTTAATTATTTAGTAGCAATTAATTATAGGACTTAACAAGTGTGATCGGAATCACAAATATGGCTTTTGTGAACTCATGCGCCAGGAGGATCCATTTGCTGGTATACTTCAGGGCTTATGAAGCGATGCCGGACGCGAATCCATAGGCATTGAGAAATTCGTTATAAAATCATACGGTTAGTAAAATGAAACATACTGTTGAAGTGATGATCCCTGAAGCGGAGATCAAAACGCGTATCGCCGAACTTGGTCGTCAGATCACCGAACATTATAAAGACAGCGGCAGTGAGATGGTGCTGGTGGGTCTGTTACGCGGTTCCTTCATGTTTATGGCCGATCTCTGCCGCGAAGTGCAGGTCTCCCATGAAGTCGATTTTATGACCGCCTCCAGCTATGGCAGCGGCATGTCGACCACCCGTGATGTTAAAATTCTCAAAGATCTGGATGAAGACATTCGTGGCAAAGATGTTCTGATTGTGGAAGACATCATCGATTCCGGGAACACCCTGTCAAAAGTACGCGAAATTCTCAGCCTGCGCGGCCCAAAATCGCTGGCGATTTGTACCCTGCTGGATAAACCGACCCGCCGTGAAGTGGACGTTCCCGTGGAGTTTGTCGGTTTCTCGATCCCGGACGAATTTGTGGTGGGCTACGGGATTGACTACGCGCAGCGCTATCGCCATCTGCCGTATGTCGGCAAAGTGGTGCTGCTGGACGAGTAAGGCGGATATTACCCGTTGGCGCTACGCTTAACGGGCCTGCGGACTAAAAACGGCAACTTGCGTTGCCGTTTTGCGTTTACTTGTGGTTAACGTGCTTCTGGGTCAGGTTAGAGACACCCTGACGGTAGCGCTGCTCCAGCGTCTCTCGGTTGGTTGCGGTCACTTCCAGATCGCGCAGCAGGCCATCGTGAATGCCATACGCCCAGCCGTGGATCGTCACCTTCTGCCCACGTTTCCACGCCGACTGCATAATGGTGGAGTGGCCGAGGTTGTAGACCTGTTCCATCACGTTCAGCTCGCACAGGGTGTCCAGGCGGCGCTCCTGCGGCATTTGACCCAACAGTGAGCTATGTTTGAACCAGATATCACGAATGTGCAGTAGCCAGTTGTCGATAAGGCCCAGTTCCGGATTTTCAACCGCTGCCTGCACGCCGCCGCAGCCGTAGTGACCACAAATGATGATGTGTTCGACTTCCAGAACATCTACTGCATACTGCACCACAGAGAGACAGTTCAGGTCAGTGTGGATCACCAGGTTCGCAACGTTGCGGTGAACAAAGAGTTCGCCAGGTTCAAGGCCGGTAAGACGTTCAGCCGGAACGCGGCTGTCGGAGCATCCAATCCAGAGAAAGCGTGGTTTCTGAGACTGAGACAGTTTCTCAAAAAATCCGGAATCTTCTTCCAGCAGCATCTTTGACCATAGTGCGTTATTGCTGATGAGTGTATCTATGTCGTTCATGGAGGCTAACGGCCTGTAACCGAGTGATTGCGTTGCGCTACTATAGGGTAACCCGACTTTTAATGAAACCACACAACGTGTGTCAGAACTATAGGTAAGTTTATTTCATGGCGATTGCACTTGAGCTTGAGCAACTTAAAAAAACCTATCCGGGCGGCGTCCAGGCGCTGCGCGGGATAGATCTCAAAGTAGAAGCCGGTGATTTTTATGCGCTTCTGGGGCCTAACGGGGCAGGTAAATCCACCACCATCGGTATCATCAGCTCGCTGGTGAACAAATCCTCCGGCCGGGTGAGCGTGTTTGGCTATGACCTGGAGAAAGATGTGGTCAACGCCAAACGCCAGCTGGGGCTGGTGCCGCAGGAGTTTAACTTCAATCCGTTTGAGACCGTACAGCAGATTGTGGTGAACCAGGCGGGTTACTACGGCGTCGAGCGCAAAGAGGCGGTCGCGCGCAGCGAAAAGTATCTTAAGCAGCTCGATCTGTGGGAGAAACGCAACGAACGTGCGCGGATGTTGTCCGGCGGCATGAAGCGTCGTCTGATGATTGCCCGCGCCCTGATGCACGAGCCAAAGCTGCTGATCCTCGATGAGCCCACCGCCGGGGTGGATATCGAGCTTCGCCGCTCAATGTGGAGCTTTTTGAAGGATTTAAACGACAAAGGCACCACCATTATCCTCACCACCCACTATCTGGAAGAGGCTGAGATGCTCTGTCGCAATATCGGCATCATTCAGCACGGCGAGCTGGTGGAAAACACCTCAATGAAAGATCTGCTCTCCAAGCTGAAGTCAGAGACGTTCATTCTCGACCTGGCGGCAAAAAGTCCGCTGCCGAAGCTGGTCGGCTATCAGTACCGTCTGGTGGATACCTCCACGCTTGAAGTGGAAGTGCTGCGCGAGCAGGGGATCAACAGCGTCTTCAGCCAGCTGAGCGAGCAGGGGATTCAGGTATTAAGTATGCGTAACAAAGCAAACCGACTGGAAGAGCTCTTCGTCTCGCTGGTCCATGAGAAACAAGGAGATCGCGCATGATGCAGCTTTACTGGGTGGCGCTGAAAAGTATCTGGGCCAAAGAGATCAACCGTTTCATGCGTATCTGGATCCAGACCCTGGTTCCGCCGGTGATCACTATGACCCTCTACTTTATTATCTTCGGCAACCTGATTGGCTCGCGCATCGGCGAGATGCACGGCTTTACCTATATGCAGTTTATTGTGCCGGGCCTGATCATGATGGCGGTCATCACCAACGCCTACGCCAATGTGGCGTCGTCGTTCTTCAGCGCCAAGTTCCAGCGCAACATTGAAGAGCTGCTGGTGGCGCCGGTGCCTACCCACGTCATCATCGCCGGTTACGTCGGGGGCGGAGTCGCGCGCGGCCTTTGCGTCGGCATTCTGGTCACCGCCGTTTCGCTGTTCTTTGTGCCATTCCAGGTGCACTCCTGGCTGTTTGTCGGCCTGACGCTGCTGCTGACGGCGATACTGTTCTCTCTGGCGGGGCTGCTGAACGCGGTATTCGCCAAAACCTTTGACGATATCAGCCTGATCCCGACCTTCGTTCTGACGCCGCTCACCTACCTCGGTGGGGTCTTCTATTCCCTGACGCTGCTGCCGCCGTTCTGGCAGGGGCTGTCACACCTGAACCCTATCGTCTATATGATCAGCGGCTTCCGCTTTGGTTTCCTCGGCATTTCCGATGTGCCGCTGGTGACGACCGTTGGCGTGCTGGTGATCTTTATCGTTGCCTTCTATCTGCTGTGCTGGAATCTGATCCAGCGCGGACGTGGGCTGCGTAGCTAACCATCAGGCCCGGCGGCGTTCTGTTGCCGGGCCGCTTTATTGACCACCGTCACCCCCATACCTTATCTCTCCCGCTACACTACCCCTTTCTGATGAGAGGTGACGATGCTGGGTTGGGTAATAACGTGCCATGAAGAACACGCGCAGCTGATGGCGGATCGGCTTGCCGCTCGCTTTGGGCCGCTGGAGCAATGCCAGGTGGTCAATTTCTGGCGCGGCTTAAGCTGCAATATGCTCAGCCGTATGTTGTGTGATGCCCAGCATCAAGCCGACAGCGGTGACGGGGTGATCTTTCTGACCGACATCTCCGGCGCTGCGCCGTATCGCGCAGCCGCCCTGCTCAGCCATAAGCATGAGAATTGCGAAGTGATCTCCGGGATAAGCTATCCGCTGCTGGAGATGATGTACCCCCTGCGTGAAACGACCGACAGCGTCAGCTTTCGTAACACCATCGTGGCCCACGGCGCGCCGGACGTCAGCAGCCTGTGGCACCAGCAGCAGAAAAACCCGCCCTTCGTTCTGCTGCATGGACCGGAGAAATATTAAACATTGGTATTACCGGTGCTTTTGCTACAATGTCGTCCGATTTTCGTACTGAATAATTCTCTATGTTCTCGCGTATTTTTCTTCTGCTTCTTCTGCTGGTTTCCGGCGGCGCTTCTGCCAGTCTGCTAAGCCCGCAAGGGGCTCCGGCCCGTTATATGCAAACCACCGAAGATGCCACCATCTGGGCGCAGGTAGGTAACCGCGTCGTGACCGTCGGCAATGTGCGCGCCGGGCAGATCATCGCCGTTTCTCCCACCCCGGCAGATTACTATGAGTTCCGGTTTGGCTTTGGCACCGGTTTTATCGACAAAGGGCATCTGGGCGAAGTGCAGGGCAAACAGCGGGTGGAGGATAGCCTTGGCGATCTGAATAAGCCTCTCAGCAACCAGAATTTGATTACGTGGAAAGATACGCCGATCTACAACGCGCCCAGCGCCGGTAGCGCCCCGTTCGGTACGCTGGCAGATAATCTGCGCTATCCGATCCTCAATAAACTCAAGGATCGCCTGAATCAGACGTGGTATCAGATCCGCATCGCTAACCGTCTGGCCTGGGTCAGCAGCCTGGATGCGCAGGAAGATAATGGCCTGCCGGTGCTCACTTATCACCATATCCTGCGCGATGAAGAGAACACCCGTTTCCGCCATACCTCAACCACCACCAGCGTACGTGCCTTCAATAACCAGATGACCTGGCTGCGCGACCAGGGCTATACCACGCTGACCCTGTATCAGCTCGAAGGTTATGTGCGTAACAAAATGAACCTGCCCGCCAGGGCAGTGGTGATCACCTTTGACGACGGCCTGAAGTCGGTCAGCCGCTACGCCTGGCCAATCCTCAGGCAGTACGGCTTTCACGCCACGGCCTTTATTATCTCCTCGCGCATCAAAGCGCATCCCCAAAAATGGGATCCAAAGACGCTGCAGTTTATGAGCATTTCCGAGCTGCGGGAGATCCAGGATGTTTTTGACGTGCAGTCGCACACCCATTTCCTGCACCGGGTGGACAATAACCGCCATCCGATCCTGCTCAGCCGCAGTTACCACAACATCGTGATGGATTTCAAACACTCCCGCCGCGCGCTGGCGCAGTTTAACCCGCACGTGCTCTATCTTTCGTACCCGTTTGGCGGTTACAACGATAATGCGGTAAAAGCGGCGAATGACGCCGGTTTTCATCTGGCGGTGACGACGGTAAAAGGCAAGGTAAAGCCGGGAGATAATCCGTTCTTGTTAAAGCGTTTGTACGTTCTCAGAACGGATTCTTTAGAGACCATGTCGCGGCTGATCAGCAATCAGCCGCAGGGGTAGCATCAGGCAACCTGAACGGGGATCGCTTTCGCGGTGCGTTTCATGTCGTTGTCGCCTTCGAAATAGGCCACTTTCGGCTGCCAGCGGCGGGCTTCCTCGTCGGACATCATAACGAAGCTGGCGATGATGACGATATCGCCCACGTTGGCACAGTGCGCGGCCGCACCGTTCACGGAGATGATTTTAGAACCCCGTTCAGCCGCGATAGCATAGGTTGAGAAACGATTGCCGTTACTCACGTTCCAGATATCAATGGCTTCGTTTTCAAGAATACCCGCCGCGTCAAGAAAATCCTGATCGATCGCGCAGGAGCCTTCATAGTGCAGATCGGCCTGAGTGACCTTCACACGGTGAAGCTTACCTTGCAACATTTTGCGAATCATGATGTTACCTTTACTCTTCTTCGTAACCCACTTGCCCGCAAGTGGGAAGGGAAACTAATCCATTAGCTATCTATCAGCTCAGTCATTACTGAGCCAGTTCAACGACACTGTTGTCGATCAGGCGCGCCTGACCGAGCCACGCAGCAACCAGGATCACCGCGCGTTTGCTGGTGACAGAGAGCTCCAGCAGCGTATCGGCATCGCGGATCTGAATATCATCAGCCCGGAAGCCTTTGTCATTCAGCTCCTGCTCGGCAATGGCGATAATCTCTTCACTGCTCAGCGCCTTCTGTTGCAGCTTTTCAACCATCGCGCTCATCACCTTATACAGACCCGGCGCGATTTTACGCTGGTCAGCGGTGAGGTAGCCGTTGCGGGAGCTCAGCGCCAGGCCATCTTTGGCACGCACGATCGGTACGCCAACGATGTCGATGTCGTAGCCCATGTCGGCTACCATCTTGCGGATCAGCGCCAGTTGCTGGAAATCTTTCTCGCCGAAACAGGCGATATCCGGCTGCACAAGGTTAAACAGCTTGCTGACG
Organism: Leclercia sp. LSNIH1; assembly: GCF_002902985.1. Taxonomy (NCBI): domain Bacteria; kingdom Pseudomonadati; phylum Pseudomonadota; class Gammaproteobacteria; order Enterobacterales; family Enterobacteriaceae; genus Leclercia; species Leclercia sp. LSNIH1. Next base: position 1,793,900 of record NZ_CP026167.1, read on the forward strand.
ATGGTAGAAACACCGCGGAAATGACCCGGACGGCTGGCGCCTTCCAGCATGGTGGAGATACCCGGTACGTCCACATAGGTCGTCTCTTCCGTACCCTTAGGATAGACATCATTCGGTGCCGGGGCGAAGACGAAATCGACCTGATGCTTTTTCAGCTTCTCGCAATCTTCCTGCAGCGTGCGCGGGTAGCGGGCCAGGTCGTCGGCACGGTCAAATTGCATCGGGTTAACAAAAATGCTCACCACTACCACATCGGCACGGGCTTTGGCTTCGTCCACCAGCTTCATGTGGCCGTCATGCAGGTTGCCCATGGTGGGAACCAGCGCGATACGTTTACCTTCCTGGCGCAGGCGACGAATATGCTGGCGCAGCAGCGGCAGGGTTTCAATGATTAGCACAACAAGACTCCTTACTGGAAACTGTGTTCTTCACCCGGGTAAACACCCGATTCAACGTCGGCAATATACTGCCTGACTGCGCCGCGCATGTCGCCTGCGTCGATAAGGAAATTCTTCGCAAATTTTGGGATATGCCCGCCGGTAATGCCAAACGCATCGTGCATCACCAGAATTTGTCCGTCGGTGACGTTACCGGCGCCAATGCCGATCACCGGAATAGAAAGCGCCTCGGTAATGCGTTTCGCCAGCGACACCGGCACGCACTCCAGCACCAGCAGCTGTGCCCCTGCGGCTTCTAACGCCTGCGCATCATCAAACAGGGTCTGGGCAGCGTCACCGCGGCCCTGCACCTTATAGCCACCGAAGATATTGACCGACTGCGGGGTTAACCCCAGATGGCCGCATACCGGCACCGCGCGCTCGGTGAGCATGCGTACGGTCTCAACCAGCCAGGCGCCGCCTTCCACTTTGACCATGTTGGCACCGGCGCGCATCACCGTGGCGGCATTTTCAAACGCCTGCTCCGGTGTGGCGTAGGCCATAAACGGGAGATCGGCGAGCAGCAGAGAAGCTGGGGCTCCGCGGCGAACCGCCCGGGTATGATAAGCAATATCTTCTACCGTTACCGGCAGAGTGGAGTCATGTCCCTGGACCGTCATCCCTAACGAGTCGCCGACCAGCATGACGTTAATCCCCTCTTCGGCAAAGAGTTTGGCGAAGCTGTAGTCATAGGCGGTAATGGTGGCGAAGCGCTGCTTGTCCTGTTTGCATTTCTGCAGGGTGGCGATGGTGGTTGGTTTCATACTGTTTCCTGATAGCCCAAAGCGAATCTTTGCGCATTCTAACAGTAACATTCGGGGGAACAATGATTTTACGTAACCGATTAACCATAAATATTTCATGGTTAATCAACGGAAATTTACTGTTACCAGTGAGCTGGTTTTTCGGCGTTAAGCTGCGTCAGCAGGGCGCTCAGACTTTCGCCGTCGGGGAAGATCAGGTCGGGGGCAATTTCAAACAGCGGCCAGAGCATAAAGCCGCGGCGTTTCATGTCGTAATGCGGCACGGTCAGGCGTTCGGTGTTAATCACCGCATCACCAAACAGCATGATATCCAAATCGAGGGTGCGCGGTCCCCAGCGCTCTTCTTTACGCACTCGCCCCTGCTGCAGCTCAATGCGCTGGGTGTTGTCCAGCAGCGCGTCGGCGCTAAGGGCGGTTTCCAGCGCAATGGCGGCGTTGAGGTAGTCGGGCTGATCCTGCGGGCCCAGCGGGGGCGTGCGATAGAAAGAGGAGAGGGCGACAACGCGGCTCTGCGGAATGTCGCCCAGCGCCTGGACGGCAGCATTGACCTGCTCCAGCGGAGAGGCCAGATTACTGCCGATGGCGATATAGGTCAGCGTCATGCGGCCCCTTCGCGGCGTGGAGCACGCTTACGTGGACGACGATGGCGGCGACGCGGCGCCGGCTCTTCATCGAGACCGGTCAGCATGTCCTTCTGCGCCGGTGGCGCAGAAACCTGGAACTCACCCCACCACTGCACCAGCGCCTGCAGCTCGCGGTTGTTCTCCGCTTCGGCACGCAGGGCCATCAGATCGTAAGCCGCACGGAATTTTGGATGCTCCATTAACTTCCATGCGCGTTTACCCTGACGACGGGACATCCGCAGCTGAAGCTGCCAGATATCACGCACCAGCGTGGTGATGCGTTTCGGGATCGCCAGCGAACGGCAGGCTTCATCCAGCACATCGTTAGCGGCCAGGGCGAAGGCATCGTAGTAGGCCAGACCGCTCTCCTGAGCAATCTTCTGTGCCGTCTCCAGCAGCGGATACCAGAACATCGCCGCAAAGAGGAATGCCGGGTTAACGCGCATATCGTTCTGAATGCGGTTATCGGTATTCTTCAACACCTGGTCGATGATACGTTCCATCGCGCTGTCACCTTTTTCGGTGAAGTTGCGCGTAATGGTCGGGAACAGGGGCTGGAACAGGCTGTATTCGCGCAGCAGCTGATAGGTGGCAAAACCGTGACCAGCCTGCAGCAGCTTCAGCGCCTCTTCAAACAGACGCGCCGGGGGCACATCGTTGATCAGCGTCGCCAGGCGCGGGATCGGCTCGGCGGTTTCCGGGCTGATGTGCATACCCAGCTTGGCGGCAAAACGCACGGCACGCAGCATCCGCACCGGATCTTCGCGGTAGCGGGTTTCCGGGTTGCCGATCAGGCGAATCAGACCCGCTTTAAGATCCGGCACCCCACCCACGAAATCGCGGACGGTAAAGTCAGCCACGCTGTAATACAGGCTGTTGATAGTGAAATCGCGACGCTGGGCATCTTCTTCGATAGAACCGAAGATATTGTCACGCAGCAGCATACCGTTCTGGCCGCGCTGGGAAGTGGTGCGATCGGTTGGCGTGCCTTCGTGATGACCACGGAAGGTGGCCACTTCGATGATCTCCGGCCCAAACATGACGTGAGCAAGACGGAAGCGGCGGCCAACCAGACGGCAGTTGCGGAATAATTTCCGCACCTGCTCAGGCGTGGCGCTGGTGGTCACGTCAAAATCTTTCGGCTTTTTGCCCAGCAACAGGTCACGCACCCCGCCACCAACGAGATACGCCTCATAGCCAGCTTTATTCAGGCGATAAAGCACCTTAAGGGCGTTTTCACTGATATCTTTGCGGGAAATAGCATGCTGTTCGCGCGGAATAACCGACATCGTATTTTGAACAATGACGTCATCCGCCATGCTCTCATCGCGGCTCAGCACCTTACGGCAAAAATTAGCGACTCGGGTAAAAATAGTACACCTCGGTAGTGTGTGTTTCAGAATTCAGGACAAAAAATAGCGGCTAATCATAGCTCAGCGAGACGCATTTGAGAATGCTGGATTTTCGGCACGCGAATGAGCGACCAGTTGGCCACCGCTTTTTCCAGCAATTCTTCGGTGCGCAGATCCTGCCACTCATTTGTTACATCCTGGTTTAGAAATTGTAAAGCATTGATAAGAACAGGGCGAGGATCGCCGGTCGGTAATGCGGGGGCATGATTCTGTTTCGAGAGTTTCATCCCTTTTTCATTCACCACCAGCGGCAGGTGAATGTAGTCAGGAACCGGCCAGCCAAACAGCCGGTAGAGCGAAATCTGCCGGACGGTAGGTTCAATCAGGTCGGCCCCGCGCACAATTTCGTTTACGCCCTGGAAATGGTCATCCACCACCACCGCCAGGTTATAAGCAAACAGCCCGTCCCGCCGATGGATAATGAAATCCTCGCCCGCCAGACGCGCATCGGCGTGGAGTTCACCCTGTAACCGGTCGGTAAAGCAGGTGACGGGATGCTGTTGCATCACCCGCACCGCCGCATTTTCCGGGCCGTGATGCAGGGTGCGGCAGTGGCCGTCATAGACGCCGCCGACGCGCTGAATGCGGGCGCGGGTGCAGGTGCAGTAGTACGAAAGGCCCTCGGCATGCAGCCAGGCCAGGCGTTCGCGGTAGGCTTCGTGGCGTTGGGATTGCCAGAGAACATCGCCGTCCCAGTGCAGGCCGTAATGTTCCAGCTGTCGCAGAATGGACTCTGCCGCACCGGGAACTTCACGCGGAGGGTCGATATCTTCAATACGCACGCGCCAGATACCCTGTCGGGCACGGGCTTGCAGATAGCTGCCAAGGGCGGCAATAAGCGAGCCGAAATGCAGTTCGCCAGAGGGGGATGGCGCGAAGCGCCCAATATAGTCAGCAGGCATAATTACACGGCGCAGAAAGTAATCAGGCGGGAGAGAACTCCCGCCTGTGGTAGCGTCATAACAGGGCTGGCATTAACCGGCCATCTGTTTTTCGCGGATTTCTGCCAGCGTTTTACAGTCGATGCACAGGTCGGCTGTCGGACGGGCTTCCAGACGACGAATGCCGATTTCGACACCGCAGGACTCGCAGAAGCCGAAATCTTCGTCTTCGACTTTTTTCAGCGTTTTCTCAATCTTTTTGATCAGCTTGCGCTCGCGGTCACGGTTACGCAGTTCGAGGCTGAATTCTTCTTCCTGGGCGGCACGGTCTACCGGATCCGGGAAGTTAGCCGCTTCGTCCTGCATATGTGTAACGGTGCGATCGACTTCATCCCGGAGTTGATTACGCCATGCTTCAAGGATTCGCTTGAAGTGTGATAGCTGGGCTTCATTCATATACTCTTCGCCCGGCTTCTCTTGATACGGCTCCACCCCAGCGATGGCGAGAATACTCAGGGACGATGTTTTACGGTTTTGCCCTTCTTGCATGTTGCTTCTCCTTAACACGCACTATCGATCCCCGTGTTGGGGGAAAAATCAGGCCGCTATAAATAGCAGATGCTTTTCCGTAAGGCAATTATCTAAACGTAACACTTGACAAGCCTGTGAGGAAAAGCGTATTTGCGCACACGACCAGAATACTTATTAGCCAACGCTCAACCCCTTTCATAACGTGGCGGGGAGAGCGGATCTCAGAGTGATATTATCGGCAGAAAGTTCAGCTTTATACACCAAAACCTCTACCCCCTGCTTTTGTGCCTCATTCAACAGTTGCGCGTACTTAAGGTCAATATGGCGGGCGGGTGAAAATCGCCCAATTGCGCTGTGCAATACTGCAAATAACAGCACGGCGCGTTTGCCCGCCGCCGCTACACTCATAAGCTCCCGGAGGTGCTTCTGCCCTCGCAGCGTCACCGCATCCGGGAAATAACCGTTATCTTTCTCAGCTAACGTCACTGATTTCACTTCAATATAGCACTCGGGGCGATCGTCTGCCTGCAACATAAAGTCGATTCTGCTGCTTTCGCTGCCATATTTTACTTCGCTTTTTAGCGTGTTATAGCCGCGCAGTTCCGGAATAAAATCCAGACTAATCGCCTCTTTGACCAGCTGGTTCGCTCGCAGCGTATTGACGCAAATATATTCTCCGTCCGCGGTCTGGGTTATTTCCCAGGTGTGAGGATATTTACGTTTGATATTACTGGAGGTGGAGTACCAGACGGTATCCCCCGGCGTGGCGCAGCCGGTCATCGCCCCGGTATTGGGGCAGTGCAGGGTCAGGGTTTCACCGTTAGGCGTTACCACGTCGGCAAGAAAACGTTTATAGCGTTGTACCAGCGTGGCGGGTTGTAGGGCAGGGGTAAACTGCATGCAAATTCCTTGTTATTCGGTAAGCGTCCAGCGCTGGAGCGGCGTGTAGCGCGTGCGCCCGCCTGCGAAACGGCTCTCGTAGAGGACAAAATCTTTCACCGCAAACGACCAGTGAAAACCCGGTGGCGGAATGGCCACGGCGTGGCTGGCATCGCGCAGCAGGGTGATATGCGGATGAAACGGCTGGGGGCTTTGATAGCAGCCGCTGCGCGCCGCCTGGGCCCGCAGCATGTTGGCCAGCTGTAATAAACCCCGCGGCGGCTGGCGAGTACCCAGCCAGACCACGCGGGAGCGCAGCCACTGTCCGGCATCGTCCAGCGTCAGGGTAAACTCCGGCTGACGGATGCGTCCGGCCATTGCCGCCAGCGCCTGCTGTTTCTCAGGGCTGACATCCCCTAAAAACGCCAGCGTCAGGTGCAGGTTGCCGCCCGCCACCGGACGGCCCGCTTCCGGCGCAAAGTGGTCGGCGCGCCAGCGGACGATCTGCCGCTGGAGCGAGGCAGGCATTTCAATGGCAAAAAACAACCTTTTTGACTCGGACATACGGCGCACTCGGTAATGAATTGTGCCGATGCTACAATGTACGCCGTCTAAAGTTAACCCTCTGGAGCCATTCGTGTCCTTGTTGCCGGTCGCCGCTGTCCTTCCCGATCTCCTTCACGCCTTACAACATGCCCCCCAGGTGCTGCTGAACGCGCCAACCGGTGCGGGCAAATCGACCTGGCTGCCGCTGCAGATCCTGGCGCAGGGGGCGATCAACGGCAAAATCATCCTGCTCGAACCGCGCAGGCTCGCGGCCCGCAACGTGGCGCAGCGCCTGGCGGAGCTGCTGGGGGAAAAGCCCGGCGAGACGGTCGGCTACCGGATGCGCGCCGAAACCTGCGTGGGGGCCAACACCCGGCTGGAGGTGGTCACCGAGGGGATCCTCACCCGGATGCTGCAGCAGGATCCCGAGCTTAACGGCACAGGGCTGGTGATCCTCGATGAGTTCCACGAGCGCAGCCTGCAGGCGGATCTGGCGCTGGCGCTGCTGCTGGATGTCCAGCAGGGACTGCGGGACGATCTCAAACTGCTGATCATGTCCGCGACCCTGGACAACGAGCGGCTCCAGCGCCTGCTGCCGGAGGCGCCCACCATCGTGTCTGAGGGCCGTACTTTTCCGGTGGAGCGGCGCTATCAGTCGCTCTCCACCCATCTGCGTTTCGACGAAGCGGTGGCGGTCGCCACCGCCGAGCTGCTGCGCCAGGAGCCGGGCTCGCTGCTGTTGTTCTTACCCGGCGTGATTGAGATCCAGCGGGTACAGGAGCAGCTGTCACGTCGCGTAAGTGATGACGTGGTGCTCTGCCCGCTGTATGGCGCGCTGCCGCTGGCCGAGCAGCGTAAAGCGATCCTGCCAGCCCCGCCAGGGCAGCGCAAAGTGGTGCTGGCGACCAATATTGCCGAAACCAGCCTGACCATCGAGGGCATCCGGCTGGTGGTGGACTCCGCCCAGGAGCGGGTGGCGAATTTCGACCCGCGCACCGGCCTGACCCGCCTGCTGACCCAGCGCGTGAGCCAGGCTTCCATGACCCAGCGCGCCGGGCGCGCCGGGCGACTGGAGCCGGGAATCTGCCTGCATCTTACGCCGTTTGAGCAGGCAGAACGCGCCGCGGCGCAGGGCACGCCCGAAATTATGCAAAGCGATCTCAGCGGCCTGCTGATGGAACTGTTGCAGTGGGGCTGCCGGGAACCCTCGCAATTAAACTGGCTGGATCTGCCGCCTGCGACTAACCTTGCGGCGGCCCGGCGCTTATTAACGCAGCTTGGGGCGCTGGCGGGAGAGAAGCTCACCGCCTTTGGTCAGAAGATGGCGAAGTCTGGCAACGATCCGCGGCTGGCGGCCATGCTGGCCAGCGCGACGGATGACGACGATATTGCGACGGCGGCAAAGCTGGCCGCTATCCTTGAACAGCCGCCGCGTGGCACCAGTAGCGATCTGGCTCAGGCCTTCTCCCGCAATCAGCCGGAGTGGCAGCAGCGTGCCCGGCAGTTGAGTGCGCGCCTGAACAGCCGGGGCGGGGCGCCGGAGAGCGACCGGGTGCCCGTGCTGCTGGCGAAGGCGTTTCCCGACCGGATCGCCCGCCGCCGTGGGCTTGATGGACGCTATCAACTGGCAAATGGCATGGGCGCGATGCTACAGAGCGACGACGCCATGACCCGCCACGAGTGGCTGATTGCCCCGCTACTGTTGCAGGGCAGCCAGTCGCCGGATGCCCGTATTCTGCAGGCTATAGCAGTGGATATTGATACTCTGATCGCCGCTTCTCCGGGCCTGGTGGAACAGTCTGACACCGTGGAGTGGGATGAAGCGCAGGGCACGCTGAAGGCGCTGCGGCGTTCGCAGATTGGCCGCCTGACGGTGAGCGTCAAGCCGCTGGCGAAGCCCTCGGAAGAGGAGCTGCATCAGGCGATGCTTAACGGCATCCGCGATAAAGGGCTCAGCGTGCTGAACTGGACCCCGGAGGCGGAGCAGTACCGGCTTCGCCTGCACTGCGCGGCGCAGTGGCTGCCGGAGTACGCGTGGCCCGCGGTAGACGAAGCCTCGCTGCTGGCAAATCTGGAAAACTGGTTACTGCCGCAAATGAGTGGCGTACACTCCCTGCGCGCGCTAAAAGCGCTGGATGTTAAGGCGGCATTACAGAACTTAACCGACTGGTCGTTACGCCAACGTCTGGATACCGAGCTTCCAGGGCATTACACTGTGCCCACCGGCAGCCGGATAGCCATTCGTTATCATGAAGATAATCCTCCGGCGCTGGCGGTACGCATGCAGGAGATGTTTGGCGAGGCGACCACGCCTGCCATTGCGCAGGGGCGGGTGCCGCTGGTGCTGGAGCTGTTGTCACCGGCCCAGCGTCCGCTGCAGATCACCCGGGATTTGGGTGCATTCTGGGCTGGCAGCTACCGCGAGGTGCAAAAAGAGATGAAAGGGCGTTATCCCAAACATGTCTGGCCGGACGACCCGGCAAATACCGCGCCGACCCGGCGCACGAAGAAGTATTCGTAGCGCCACCCGGCAATACCCTCTGAGAGGGTAAATTTGAGAGATTTCTTCTTCCTCCATCAGGGGGAAGACCAGAGAATCGGGCCTTTGCGCCTGATAGTTGCGGAGAGAAAGCATGGCGGGGAATGACCGCGAGCCAATTGGACGTAAAGGAAGACCTGCCCGTCCGGCAAAAGAAAAGGCAGGCCGTCGACGCCTCAGAGATGAAGAGTACGACGATGTTGATAATGAGTATGACGATGACGCACCTGCGCCACGTAAAGGAAAAGGCAAAAAAGGTAAACCTCGTGGCAAGCGCGGCTGGTTCTGGCTGCTGCTGAAGCTGTTTATTGTTTTCCTCATCCTGCTGGCGGTCTATGGCGTCTATTTGGATCAAAAGATCCGCAGCCGCATTGACGGCAAAGTCTGGCAGCTGCCGGCGGCGGTCTATGGCCGGATGGTTAACCTTGAGCCGGATATGTCCATCAGCAAGAACGAGATGGTCAAGCTGCTGGAGGCGACCCAGTACCGCCAGGTGACGAAGATGACCCGTCCCGGCGAGTTTACGGTGCAGGCGAAGAGCATTGAGATGATCCGCCGTCCGTTTGACTTCCCGGACAGTAAAGAGGGGCAGGTGCGCGCGCGTCTGACCTTCGACGGCGATCATCTGGAAACCATTGAGAACATGGAGAACAACCGTCAGTTCGGTTTCTTCCGTCTCGATCCGCGGCTGATCACCATGCTCTCCTCGCCAAATGGCGAGCAGCGCCTGTTTGTGGCGCGTAATGGCTTCCCGGATCTGCTGGTGGATACCCTGCTGGCGACCGAGGACCGTCACTTCTATGAGCACGATGGCGTCAGCCTCTACTCCATTGGTCGTGCGGTGCTGGCGAACCTGACCGCAGGACGCACGGTGCAGGGGGCAAGTACCCTGACCCAGCAGCTGGTGAAGAACCTGTTCCTCTCCAGCGAACGCTCCTACTGGCGTAAGGCCAACGAAGCCTACATGGCCGTGCTGATGGATGCGCGCTACAGCAAAGACCGCATTCTTGAGCTCTATATGAACGAGGTCTATCTCGGTCAGAGCGGCGACAATGAAATTCGCGGCTTCCCGCTGGCGAGCCTCTACTACTTTGGCCGTCCGGTGGAAGAGCTGAGCCTCGACCAGCAGGCGTTGCTGGTGGGCATGGTTAAGGGTGCCTCCATCTACAACCCGTGGCGTAACCCGAAACTGGCTCTGGAGCGGCGTAATCTGGTGCTGCGTCTGCTGCAACAGCAGCAGGTGATCGACCAGGAGCTGTATGACATGCTCAGCGCACGTCCGTTGGGCGTACAGCCGCGCGGCGGCGTCATCTCCCCGCAGCCTGCATTTATGCAGATGGTGCGTCAGGAGCTGCAGGCCAAACTGGGCGATAAGGTTAAAGATCTCTCCGGCGTGAAGATCTTCACCACCTTTGACTCCGTGGCGCAGGATGCCGCAGAGAAGGCGGCGGTAGAAGGTATTCCGGCGCTGAAAAAACAGCGCAAGCTGAACGATCTGGAGACCGCGATGGTGGTAGTCGATCGCACCACCGGCGAAGTGCGGGCGATGGTCGGCGGGGCAGAGCCGCAGTTTGCGGGCTATAACCGCGCCATGCAGGCACGCCGTTCGATCGGCTCTCTGGCTAAACCGGCGACCTATCTCACCGCTTTGAGCCAGCCGAACCAGTATCGTCTCAACACCTGGATCGCCGATGCCCCGATTGCCCTGCGCCAGCCGAATGGCCAGGTCTGGTCGCCGCAGAACGACGATAAGCAGTACAGCGGCCAGGTGATGCTGGTGGACGCCCTGACGCGTTCCATGAACGTGCCGACGGTTAACCTTGGGATGGCGCTTGGCCTGCCAGCAGTCACCGATACCTGGCTAAAACTGGGCGTGCCGAAAGATCAGCTGCATCCGGTTCCGGCCATGCTGCTGGGGGCCCTGAACCTGACGCCAATTGAAGTGGCGCAGGCGTTCCAGACCATCGCCAGCGGCGGGAACCGTGCTCCGCTCTCTGCGCTGCGTTCAGTGATTGCCGAAGACGGCACCCCGCTGTACCAGAGCTTCCCGCAGGCGGAGCGTGCCGTACCGGCGCAGGCTGCCTATATGACCCTCTGGACCATGCAGCAGGTTGTGCAGCGCGGTACCGGGCGTCAGCTGGGGGCGAAGTACCCTGGCCTGCATCTGGCGGGTAAAACCGGGACCACCAACAACAACGTCGACACCTGGTTTGCGGGTATCGACGGACGTGAAGTGGTGATCACCTGGGTAGGGCGCGATAACAACCAGCCAACCAAGCTGTATGGTGCCAGCGGGGCGATGTCTATCTACCAGCGCTATCTGGCTAACCAGTCGCCAGTGCCGTTAACCCTGACGCCACCGGAAGATATCGTCGATATGGGCGTGGATGAGTCGGGCAACTTTGTGTGTGGCGGCGGTATGCGTCGCCTGCCGGTCTGGACCAGCAACCCGGACTCCCTGTGTCAGCAGGCTGCCCCGGAACCATCGGGTAATCCGTTTGACCAGTCTTCTCAGCCGCAGTCGCAGCCGCAACAACAGCAGCCGCAGCAGCAGCCCGAGAAGAAGGAGAGCGACGGCGTCGCGGGCTGGATCAAGGATATGTTCGGCGGTTAACTCACCACTATTCCCTCTCCTGCGGGAGAGGGAATTTTCACCTCAATTAAACATCCCTCCAACACTCAAATCTCCATTTATTAACCCTCTATTTTCCATTGTTTAATTCTTATACCCTCATTTCCTGTAGGGGCGCATATCACTTGCTATGCCGTGAATGTTTCGCATAATATGCTGCGGTCATAATAATAATTCTCGTTTACGTTATCATTCACGCTTTCATCAGAGATATACCAATGGCGCTTTCAAAAACTGCTCAGCCAATGCAATCTTCACTGCGTAAAATCGCAGTTGTTGTAGCCACAGCGGTTAGCGGCATGTCTGCTTACGCTCACGCTGCCGAAACCCCTAAAAAAGAAGAAACCATCACCGTCACCGCAGCGCCTGCTCCGCAGGAGAGCGCCTGGGGACCGGCGGCGACCATTGCGGCACGCCAGTCCGCTACCGGCACCAAGACGGATACCTCCATTGAGAAGGTGCCGCAGTCGATTTCCGTTGTGACCGCGGAAGAGATGGCGCTGCACCAGCCGCGCTCGGTGAAAGAAGCACTGAGCTATACGCCAGGGGTGGCAGTCGGTACGCGTGGCGCGTCCAATACTTACGACTACCTGATTATTCGTGGCTTTGCTGCCGATGGCCAAAGCCAGAACAACTACCTCGACGGCATGAAGATGCAGGGCAACTTCTATAACGACGCGGTAATTGACCCTTATATGATTGAGCGCGCGGAAGTGATGCGCGGCCCGACCTCCGTTCTCTACGGCAAAAGCAGCCCGGGTGGCTTGCTGAACATGGTCAGCAAACGTCCACTGACCGAGCCGCTGAAAGAGGTTCAGTTTAAGGTCGGGACGGATAGCCTGTTCCAGACCGGGTTTGACTTCAGCGATGCGCTGGACGACGACGGGGTTTACTCTTATCGCCTGACCGGTCTGGCGCGTTCTAACAACGCCCAGCAGGAGCGTGCGGAAGAGCAGCGTTACACCATTGCGCCATCCTTCTCCTGGCGTCCGTCTGATAAAACCAACTTCACCTTCCTCTCCTATTTCCAGAACGAACCGGAGACCGGTTACTACGGTTGGTTGCCGAAAGAGGGCACGGTTGATCCACTGCCAAACGGCGATCGCCTGCCGACCGACTTCAACGAAGGGGCGAAAAACAACACCTACTCCCGTAACCAGAAGATGGTCGGGTATAGCTTCGATCACGAATTCAACGACACCTTCACCGTGCGTCAGAACCTGCGTTTTGCCGAGAATAAAACCTCGCAGAACAGCGTCTATGGTTACGGCGTCTGCTCCGATGCGGCGAACAGTGGCAACGCCCTCTGTAACGCGTTATCACCTGCGGACAAAGGCCATTACCTGGCGCGTAAATATGTGGTTGACGACGAGAAGCTGCAAAACTTCACCGTTGATACCCAGCTGCAGAGCAAATTCGCCACCGGCGACGTTGACCATATCCTCCTGACCGGCGTTGACTATATGCGTATGCGTAACGATATCAACGCCTGGTTTGGCTATGACGCTTCCGTTCCGCTGCTGGATCTCTACAACCCGGTCTACAGCGATTTCGATTTCGACTCAAAAAATCCGGCGAACTCCGGTCCGTATCAGATCCTGAACAAGCAGCAGCAGACCGGTCTCTACGTGCAGGATCAGGCGCAGTGGAACAAGGTGTTGGTCACCCTGGGGGGCCGCTACGACTGGGCAGAGCAGGATTCGTTTAACCGCGTCGCGGGCACCACCGCATCACGTGATGACAACCAGTTCACCTGGCGCGGCGGGGTGAACTACCTGTTCGATAACGGCGTGACGCCATACTTCAGCTACAGCGAATCTTTCGAGCCCTCTTCCCAGACCGACGCGCAAGGCAAGCCGTTTGCCCCGTCAAAAGGCAAGCAGTACGAAGTGGGCGTGAAGTACGTGCCGAGCGATCGTCCGATCGTTCTGACCGGTGCCCTGTATCAACTGACCAAAACCAACAACCTGATGGCCGATCCTGCGGGCTCGTTCTTCTCGGTTGAAGGCGGCGAGATCCGCGCCCGCGGCGTGGAGATCGAAGCCAAAGCAGCGCTGTCTGCCAGCGTGAACGTGGTGGGGTCTTACACCTACACCGACGTGGAGTACACCACCGACACCAACTACAAAGGCAACACCCCGGCGCAGGTGCCTGAGCATATGGCTTCCCTGTGGGGGGATTACACCTTCTATGATGGCGCACTCTCTGGCCTGACCCTGGGCACCGGCGGTCGCTTCTCCAGCTCCAGCTATGGCGATCCGGCGAACTCCTTCAAGGTGGGCAGCTACGCGGTGATGGATGCGCTGGTGCGCTACGATCTGGCGCGCTTTGGCATGGCGGGCTCGAACGTGGCGCTGCACGTGAACAACCTGCTGGATCGTGAATACGTCGCCAGCTGCTTCAACACCTATGGCTGCTTCTGGGGAGCAGAACGCCAGGTTGTTGCGACTGCGACCTTCCGCTTCTAACCTTTAAATTTGGGCACGTTTTTCGTGCCCTTTTCTTTACTTAAGTTGGCTGACATGCAGGAAAACAACCCGCAATCCGATACCACTTTTGCGCTCGATGGCGTCTCCTTTCGCGTTCCCGGACGCACGCTGCTGCATCCCCTTTCGCTGACCTTCCCCGCAGGCCAGGTGACCGGCCTTATCGGCCATAACGGCTCTGGCAAATCCACCTTACTGAAAATGCTCGGCCGCCATCAGCCGCCGTCTGAGGGCGATATCCTGCTGGATGGACAGCCGCTGGATAGCTGGAACAGCAAGGCCTTTGCCCGCAAGGTGGCCTATCTGCCGCAGCAACTGCCGCAGGCGGAAGGGATGACCGTCCGCGAGCTGGTGGCGATTGGCCGTTATCCGTGGCATGGCGCGCTGGGGCGTTTTGGCGTGGCCGACCGCGAGAAAGTGGAAGAGGCGATTGCGCTGGTGGGGTTAAAACCGCTGGCCCATCGTCTGGTGGATAGCCTCTCCGGCGGCGAGCGCCAGCGGGCATGGATCGCCATGCTGGTGGCGCAGGATAGCCGTTGTTTACTGCTGGATGAGCCGACATCGGCCCTCGATATCGCCCATCAGGTGGATGTGCTGGCGCTGGTGCATCGCTTAAGCCAGCAGCGCGGACTGATGGTGATTGCGGTGCTGCACGACATCAACATGGCGGCGCGTTACTGCGATTACCTGGTGGCGCTGCGCGGCGGGGAGATGATCGCCCAGGGCACGCCTGCCGAGCTGATGCGCAGCGAGACGCTGGAAAACATTTACGGCATTCCTATGGGTATTCTGCCGCATCCTGCGGGAGCGGCACCGGTGAGCTTTGTCTACTGATGCCTGATTTTATGATTAGCCGTCGCCGCCTGCTGGCGGCCATGGCCCTCTCGCCGCTGCTGTGGAAAATGAACACGGCGCAGGCTGCCGCTATCGATCCGCAGCGCATTGTGGCCCTGGAGTGGCTCCCCGTTGAGCTGCTGCTGGCGCTCGGCGTGACCCCTTACGGCGTGGCCGATATTCCCAATTACACCCTGTGGGTGAACGAGCCCCGGCTGCCAGAGTCGGTTATCGACATCGGCCTGCGTACCGAGCCCAACCTCGAACTGCTCACCCAGATGAAACCCTCGTACCTGGTCTGGTCGGCCGGGTATGGCCCGTCAGAAGAGAAGCTGGCGCGCATTGCGCCGGGGCGGGGTTTTGCCTTTAGCGACGGGAAAAAGCCGCTGGCTAACGCCCGCAAATCGTTAACCGAGATGGCGCAGCTTCTGAATCTGGAGAGTGCGGCCCGCCAGCATCTCGACCATTTCGACAGCGTGATTGACAGTTTCAAACCGCGCTTCGCCGGTCGTGGAGATCGCCCGCTACTGATGGTGACGCTGCTCGATGCCCGTCATATGCTGGTGTTTGGCAATAACTGCCTGTTCCAGGAAGTGCTGGATCGCTATGGGATTAAAAACGCCTGGGAAGGGGAGATGACCTTTTGGGGGAGTACCGCCGTGGGGATCGACCGTCTGGCGGCGTTTAAGGATGTGGATGTGCTCTGCTTCGATCACGGCAATGAACGGGAAATGCAGACCCTAATGGCGACGCCGCTGTGGCAGGCGATGCCGTTTGTCCGCCAGCAGCGCGTGAAGCGCGTTCCCGCGGTGTGGTTCTACGGCGCGACGCTGTCGGCGATGCACTTTGCCCGCGTGCTGGATAGCGCCCTGGGAGGCCAGGCATGAGGTCACGGATTGCCCTTTTCCCGGCGCTCTTTATGGCGCTGCTGCTGGCCGTTGCGCTGGGCTTAACCTGGTGGAACCTGAGCATTGCGCTGCCGCGCAGCGAGTGGGGCAGCGCGCTGGCCGCCCCGGATATCGACAATATTCAACAGATGCTGTTCCACTACAGCCTGCTGCCGCGGCTGGCGATCTCGCTGCTGGTGGGGGCCGGACTCGGGCTGGTGGGCGTACTGTTCCAGCAGGTGCTGCGTAACCCGCTCGCCGAGCCAACCACTCTGGGGGTGGCGACCGGCGCCCAGCTGGGGATGACCATCATCACCCTGTGGGCGCTACCGGGCGTACTGGCGGCGCAGTTCGCCGCGCTGGTGGGCGCTTGCGTCGTCGGGGCGATTGTCTTTGGCGTGGCCTGGGGTAAACGCCTCTCGCCGGTCACGCTGATCCTGGCAGGCCTGGTGGTGAGCCTTTACTGCGGCGCGGTTAACCAACTGCTGGTGATTTTCCATCACGACCAGCTGCAAAGCATGTTCCTCTGGAGCACCGGGACGCTGACGCAAACCGACTGGAGCATCGTCCAGCGCCTGTGGCCGCAGCTACTCGGCGGCGTGCTGCTGACTCTGCTGCTGCTGCGCCCGCTTACCCTGATGGGGCTGGATGATGGCGTGGCGCGTAACCTCGGGCTGGCGCTCTCCCTGGCGCGTCTGGCAGCGCTGACGCTGGCGATTGTTATCAGTGCTCTGCTGGTGAATGCTGTGGGCATCATCGGCTTTATCGGCCTGTTCGCGCCGCTGCTGGCGAAAATGCTGGGGGCGCGGCGCTTGCTCTCCCGACTGATACTGGCCCCGCTGATTGGGGCGCTGATCCTCTGGCTCTCTGACCAGGTGATCCTCTGGCTTACCCGGGTGTGGATGGAGGTCTCCACCGGTTCTGTAACCGCCCTGATCGGCGCGCCGCTGCTGCTTTGGCTGCTGCCGCGTCTGCGCAGCATGAGCGCCCCGGCGATGAACGCGGGCGATAAAGTGCAGGCCGAGCGCCACCACGTGGTGTCGTTTGCCCTGGCAGGCGGCGCGGTACTGCTGCTGGCGGTGATAGCGGCGATGGCGTTTGGCCGGGATGCTCAGGGATGGCACTGGGCGAGCGGAGCAATGCTTGACGAACTGTTGCCGTGGCGCGCGCCGCGTATTTTTGCCGCCCTGATGGCCGGGGTGATGCTGGCGGTGGCGGGTTGCATTATTCAGCGTCTTACCGGTAATCCGATGGCGAGCCCGGAAGTGCTGGGGATCAGCTCCGGTGCGGCGTTCGGCGTGGTGCTGATGCTCTTCTTTGTGCCGGGTAATGCCTTCGGCTGGCTGATGCCTGCGGGTAGCCTTGGTGCCGCAGCGACGCTGCTGATTATCCTGGTCTCCGCCGGGCGCGGCGGCTTCTCGCCGCACCGGATGCTGCTGGCGGGGATGGCGCTGAGCACCGCCTTCACCATGCTGCTGATGATGCTGCAGGCCAGCGGCGATCCGCGTATGGCGCAGATCCTGACCTGGATTTCCGGCTCAACCTATAATGCGACGACCGAACAGGTTATGAGCACCGGGATAGCAATGCTCCTCCTGCTGGCGCTGGTGCCGCTCTGCCGTCGCTGGCTGACGGTGCTGCCGCTGGGGGGCGACACGGCCCGTTCGGTGGGCATGGCGTTGAACCGCTCGCGAATCGGCCTGCTGCTGCTGGCGGCAGCGCTGACGGCGACGGCGACCCTGACGATTGGCCCGCTGAGTTTTATCGGGCTGATGGCGCCGCACATCGCGCGGATGATGGGCTTCCGTCGGACGATGCCGCACATTGTGATGTCGGCGTTAATCGGAGGGATACTGCTGGTGTTCGCCGACTGGTGCGGCCGGATGGTGCTGTTCCCGTATCAGATCCCGGCGGGGCTGCTCTCCACCTTTATCGGTGCGCCGTACTTTATCTATCTGCTGAGGAAGCAGAGCAGGTAAAAAATGCCGGGTGGCGGCTTCGCCTTACCCGGCCTACGGTTCGAGGGTTTTGTAGGCCGGGTAAGCGTTAGCGCCACCCGGCAAACAACATCATCAGAGCTTCGCAAACACCCGGCGCGCCGCCTCGATGGTTTTGTTGATGTCCTCTTCGCTGTGCGCAACCGACATAAAGCCCGCCTCAAACGCCGACGGCGCCAGGTAAACGCCCTCGTCCAGCATCAGATGGAAGAAGCGCTTGAAGCGCTCAACGTCGCACTGCACCACATCCTGATAGCAGGTGACGGTTTTAGCCGTGGTGAAGAAGAGGCCGAACATGCCGCCCACGTGGTTTACCACCAGCGGAATACTCACATCTTCCGCCGCGTCCAGCAGACCGTTTGCCAGTTGGGTAGTGCGATCGGTCAGGGTGGTGTGGATCCCCGGCTGGGCCACTTCGGTCAGACAGGCGAAACCGGCGGCCATGGCAATTGGGTTACCGGAGAGGGTGCCCGCCTGGTAGACCGGACCGGTTGGGGCCAGCGCATCCATCACCTCTTTGCGACCGCCGAAGGCGCCCACCGGCATGCCGCCGCCGATGATTTTGCCCAGACAGGTGAGATCCGGCACCACGTCGTAATAAGACTGGGCGCCCGCCAGCGCCACGCGGAAGCCGGTCATCACTTCGTCGATAATCAGCAGCGCGCCGAACTCATCGCACAGCGCACGCAGGCCCTGCAGGAAGCCCGGCTGCGGTGGAATGCAGTTCATGTTGCCCGCCACCGGCTCAACGATGATGCAGGCGATCTCCTGCGGATACTGCTCAAAGGCGGCACGCACCGAATCGAGATCGTTATAGGTACAGGTCAGGGTGTGCTTCGCGAAATCCGCCGGCACGCCCGGAGAGTTCGGCTGGCCGAGGGTCAGGGCGCCGGAACCGGCTTTCACCAGCAGACAGTCGGCATGACCGTGGTAGCAGCCTTCAAATTTGATAATTTTGTCACGGCCGGTAAAACCACGGGCCAGACGGATGGCGCTCATGGTCGCTTCGGTACCGGAGTTCACCATGCGCACCATATCCATGGTCGGGACCAGTTCAGTCACCAGCTCCGCCATTTTGACTTCCATCTCGGTTGGCGCGCCGAAACTCAAACCGCGCTCCGCCGCTTCGATGACCGCGTTACGGATAGCCGGGTGGTTATGTCCCAGTACCATCGGGCCCCATGAGCCGACATAGTCGATATAGGCTTTGCCATCCACATCATACAGATAGGCGCCATCGGCACGTTCAATAAACAGCGGTGTACCGCCCACGCCGGTAAAGGCACGGACCGGGGAGTTAACACCGCCAGGGATTAGCTCGCGGGCAGCGCTGTAAAGCGTTTCAGACTTACTCATGGCGTGATTCCTGGCTCGTATAAAATGGTTAAGCGCACTATTCTAAGTGATTCGTGGAAGGTTATGAAATTTTTACCCTGGTAATGCATTAACAATTGTTAAGCAATTTTCAGGAGACGGCTGGACGGTCTCTGGTAAAATCCCTGCGGCGATTTGTATGACGAAAACTAACAGGCAATGAAATCAGATTCCCCCTCATTTGAAGAACAACAATTTGCGCGTGCGCAACATCGTATCAGCATCCGTCGGCTGCTCAACCGCGACAAGACGCCGCTGGCAATTTTGCTGGGCGCAGCCGTTGTCGGCACGCTGGCAGGGCTGGTGGGCGTCGCGTTTGAAAGGGCCGTTAATGGCGTGCTGAACTGGCGTATTGGCACCGTTGCGGGTTATGCCGATCGTGAAGGGGTAGTCTGGATCCTGGCGTTCGGCTTATCTGCCCTGCTTGCGATGGTCGGTTATTTTCTGGTGCGTAAATTCGCCCCGGAAGCGGGCGGCTCGGGGATCCCTGAGATAGAAGGGGCGCTCGAAGAGCTGCGTCCGGTCCGCTGGTGGCGTGTACTGCCCGTTAAGTTTATCGGCGGAATGGGGACGCTTGGAGCGGGGATGGTGCTCGGACGGGAAGGGCCGACCGTACAGCTGGGCGGTAATGTTGGCCGTATGGTCAGCGATCTGTTCAGAATGCGCAGCGCTGAAGCACGCCATACGTTGCTGGCAACCGGTGCCGCCGCGGGGCTTTCCGCTGCGTTTAATGCCCCGCTGGCGGGGATCCTCTTTATCATTGAAGAGATGCGCGCCCAGTTTCGCTATAACCTGATCTCGATTAAAGCGGTCTTTACCGGCGTGATTATGTCGAGCATTGTCTTTCGGCTTTTCAATGGCGAAGGGGCGGTCATTGAGGTCGGTAAGTTGACCAACGCCCCGGTCAATACGCTCTGGCTCTATCTGATCCTCGGCATGATTTTTGGCATTGTTGGCCCGCTGTTTAATGCCCTTATTATTCGCGCTCAGGATATGTTCCAGCGGATCCACGGCGGCAATACAACCCGATGGGTGCTGGTGGGTGGCCTGCTGGGGGGCGTGTGCGGAGTGCTGGGCTTTATCGAACCCAACGCGGCTGGGGGTGGCTTTGGGCTGATCCCTATTGCGGCTGCGGGTAACTTCAGCATTGGCCTGCTGCTGTTTATGTTTATCTCGCGGGTCATCACCACCGTACTCTGCTTCTCTTCCGGCGCCCCTGGCGGCATTTTTGCCCCGATGCTGGCGTTGGGTACGTTGCTGGGTACGGCCTTTGGCATGGCTGCCGCCGCAGGCTTCCCGGCGTATCATCTTGAGGCCGGTACCTTTGCCATCGCCGGAATGGGGGCGCTGCTGGCGGCATCGTTGCGCGCGCCGCTGACCGGCATTGTGCTGGTGCTGGAGATGACCGATAATTACCAGCTCATTTTGCCAATGATCATTACCTGCCTGGGGGCCACACTATTAGCCCAGTTCCTCGGCGGACAACCGCTATACTCCACCATTCTTGCCCGTACCCTGGCGAAGCAGAATACTTGAATGAATTACCAGGGTATTAGATAATGACAACAAGAATTGGGTGATTTTTACCCACTAGCAGTATTCATGGGAGCATAAGATGAGTGATGACGTAGCGCTGCCGTTGCAGTTTACCGAAGCAGCAGCCAAAAAAGTAAAAGACCTGATTTCCGATGAAGACAACCCGGAGCTGAAATTGCGTGTATACATTACTGGCGGCGGCTGCAGCGGCTTCCAGTATGGCTTCACCTTTGACGATCAGGTTAACGATGGCGACATGACCATTGAGAAGCAGGGCGTCGCGCTGGTCGTAGACCCGATGAGCCTGCAGTATCTGGTCGGTGGTTCTGTTGACTACACCGAAGGTCTGGAAGGTTCACGCTTTGTGGTAACCAACCCGAACGCAACCAGCACCTGCGGGTGTGGTTCTTCGTTCAGCATCTGACGGTAATGCCCGGTGGCGCTTCGCTTACCGGGCCTACTCGCTATCTTCCATTATCATCCAGCGCAAAGGTTGGCAGCTTCAGATGCCAGCGGATTGCCGCCAGTCTGATTGCCAGCGTTACCACCATCCCCAGCATCGCTGCCTGTTCCAGCGGAACATGAAAGGTATACCAGGCCGTGGCGTGAACGATCCCGCCCAGAATACAGGCCGTAGCGTAGATTTCCGTTCGCAGGATCATCGGCACTTCGCGCGCCAGAATATCGCGGATAATCCCGCCGCCCACGCCGGTCACCACCCCCATACAGATCGCCACCATCGGGCCGGTGCCAGCCATAAAGGCTTTGTTTACGCCAATCCCGACGAACACCGCGAGGCCCACCGCATCCAGCACCGGCAGCAGCCATTTCGGCAGGCGACGCGGCTGGCGAACAAGAATGATGGTTAACATACAGGTGACCATGGCGACCACCAGGTCGGTGGGATCCTTGACCCAGAATACCGGGCCATGATCCAGCGCCATGTCGCGGATCGTTCCCCCGCCGACGGCCGTGACCACGCCCAACACCAGCACGCCAAACGGATCCATGCGTAACTTACCGGCCAGCAGAACGCCGGAAATCGCAAAAACGGCTGTGCCAAGAATATCCAGCCAGTAAACGAGCATCGTAATCCTCGAGAAATTAGTGACTCTGCGACAGCGCAGAGCAGAGTTGTTTTGCGGCGAGGATAATACGCGGGCTCGCGCGCTCAAACCAGTCACTGTTCAGCGGAATCACGGGTATTTTTAGCTGACCTTGCCAGTACTGTTCTATTTTAGGAATATCGCCCGCCGAACCGCCCACCACAATCGCCTGAGGCTGGCGCGCCAGTACTTGCTCACGGCTCACCTGGGGCCAGGGAACCCGGCTGGCCGCGAAGATATTTTCTCCGCCACACAGCTCAACAACCTGATGTTGCAGTGAGCCCTGGCTGGTGGTGAACAGCGGCTGTTGACCGAACTGAATGAATACCCGCTTTTTCGGCAGTGCGCCGTAGGTGGCCTTGAGGGCGGCAAAATCAGCCATCATCTGCTGTGCGGCCTGTTGCGCCTGCCCCGGTGTCGGGCTCCAGCGGGCAAGATCGCGCAGGGCCCGGGCAATCTGCTCTATGCGGGTGGCATCGATCCACTGCACTTTTATGCCGAGCGAGGTGAGCTGGTTGACCTGACGCTCGGCATTGCCGCCGCGCCAGGCCAGCACCAGATCGGGCTTCAGCGCGACGATGCGTTCAACATTTATGCCTTGCCAGGTGGCGACCTGTTCAATGTTAGCGGCTTCGGGAGGATAGTCGGAATAACTGCTGACCCCGACGGGGGTGATCCCGGCGGCAAACGCCAGTTCGGTATTGGCAGGGGAGAGGGTAATTACACGCGGCGCGGCCAGAAGCCACGCCGGTGTCAGCAGAAGCAGCGCAAGCAGCGCCCTTTTGAGCGGCTTAGCCACGCGCCAGTTTCTGCACCAGCGTCTCAACCATCAGGCTGGACTGTTTGGCAGCAACTACGAGGAACTCGTCGAAGCTCAGGTGGGACTGCTGATCGGCAACGTCGGAGATGGCGCGAACCACGACAAACGGCACGCTGAAGTTATGGCAAACGTGCGCGATGGCGGTCGCTTCCATTTCCACGGCGATCGCCTGCGGGAAGTTGTGACGGATTTTCGCCAGGTTCACGGAGCCGTTGATAAAGGCGTCGCCGCTGACAATCAGGCCGCGCACGGCGTTAAGGTTCAGCTCTGCGATGCAACTTTCCGCAGCGGCAACCAGTTTTTTATCGGCCTTAAAGCCTGCCGGGCAGCCCGGAAGCTGGCCATACTCGTAACCAAAGGCGGTCACATCGGCGTCGTGGTAGCGCGCTTCGTCAGAGACCACGATATCGCCCACTTTCAGGGTTGATGCAAGACCGCCCGCAGAGCCGGTGTTAATAATCACGTCTGGCTTGCAGCGCTCCAGCAGCAGGGTGGCGCCCAGCGCGGCGGAAACTTTACCGATACCCGATTTCAGCAGAGCTACTTCAGTTCCGTTCAGCGTGCCAGTGTAAATTTCGCAACCGCCCAGAGAGAGGGTCTGACGGTTCTCAATTTTGTCACGCAGCAGCGTAACTTCTTCTTCCATTGCTCCAATAATACCGATTTTCATAGATTTACTCGCGATGTGCCTTGTTAAGATGCATAGTCTATCATGCGGTTAAGGGGAAACGCATTCTCACGCGGGGGAGCACATGGCACCAATCGATTTTCGCACCAAAATTAACTGGCAGCGTCGCTACCGCTCTCCGCAGGGGAACAAGAGCGAACACGAGATCCTGCGGATCTTCGAAAGCGACCGCGGGCGCATCATTAACTCTCCGGCGATCCGTCGGTTACAGCAAAAAACGCAGGTCTTTCCGCTCGAACGCAACGCCGCCGTGCGTACCCGGCTCACCCACTCGCTGGAGGTTCAGCAGGTGGGGCGCTACATCGCCAAAGAGATCCTGAGCCGCCTCAAAGAGCAGCGCCTGCTGGCAACCTACGGCCTGGACGAGCTGACGGGGCCGTTCGAAAGCATCGTTGAGATGGCGTGCCTGATGCACGATATCGGTAATCCCCCCTTTGGTCATTTTGGCGAAGCGGCGATCAATGACTGGTTCCGCCAGCGTCTGTACCCTGCCGATGCGGCAAGCCAGCCGCTGAGCGACGATCGCTGCGTGGTGCAGGATTTGCGGCTGCGTGAAGGCGAAGAGGCGCTGAACGCGCTTCGTCGCAAGGTGCGCCAGGATTTGTGTCACTTTGAGGGGAATGCACAGGGCATCCGGATGGTGCACTCCCTGATGCGCATGAACCTCACCTGGGCACAGGTGGGATGCATTCTGAAATATACTCGCCCCGCCTGGTGGCAGGGCGATCCCCCCGCGACGCACAATTATTTGATGAAAAAGCCGGGCTATTATTTCTCTGAAGAGGCGTATATAGAGCGGCTGCGTCAGGAGCTCTCTCTTCCGCAGTATGGTCGTTTTCCATTAACCTGGATTATGGAAGCGGCAGACGATATCTCCTATTGCGTTGCCGATCTGGAAGATGCCGTCGAAAAAAGAATATTCAGTGTCGAGGGGCTTTATCAGCATCTTTATGATGCCTGGGGTAACCATGAAAAAGGTTCATTGTTTTCGCAGGTTGTCGAAAACGCGTGGGAGAAATCACGTTCGAACACCCTCAGCCGCAGCACCGAAGATCAGTTCTTTATGTATTTACGCGTCAATACCCTTAATAAACTGGTGCCCTATGCGGCTGAGCGTTTTATAGACAATATTGAACAGATCTACCGCGGGGAATTTAACCATGCGCTGCTTGAGGATGACAGTGGATTCAGTCAACTCCTTGAGCTCTATAAGAATGTGGCGATGCGGCACGTGTTCAGCCATCCGGATGTCGAGCAGCTGGAATTACAGGGCTATCGCGTGATAACCGGCCTGCTGGAGATCTATCGCCCGCTGCTGCAATTATCGGTGGACGACTTTAGTGAGCTGGTTGAAAAGGAACGGGTACGCCGTTTTCCGATTGAAACCCGGCTATTTCATAAACTTTCGACGCGCCATCGGCTGGCATATGTGGAATCTATCGGTAAATTAAATCGCCAGCAGGCAGACTGGCCGGTGCTGGAGTTTTATTATCGCTGCCGGCTGATTCAGGACTATATCAGCGGAATGACGGACTTGTATGCATGGGATGAATACCGCAAGTTGATGGCGGTGGAATAAAGGGGAGTTTTGTAAAGACGGACAATAAATTTTTACTTTTTCCAGAAACTTAATACCGGAACTAAGCGCAGCAAAACGAATCTGATATACACAGCAATTGTGCGTGACCTGTAAATCGAGATTAAGAAACATGAAAAAAACCACTTTAGCAATGAGTGCACTGGCTCTGAGTTTAGGATTAGCGTTGTCTCCACTGTCTGCTAGCGCAGCGGAGACCGTATCGTCGGCCGCCACTGCACAGCAGATGCCAAGCCTGGCGCCGATGCTGGAAAAAGTGATGCCATCGGTGGTCAGTATCAATGTCGAGGGCAGCACCACCGTCAACACGCCACGCATGCCACGTAACTTCCAGCAGTTCTTCGGCGATAACTCGCCGTTCTGCCAGGACGGTTCACCGTTCCAGAGCTCTCCATTCTGCCAGGGCGATGGCGGCGGTAACGGCGGCGGCCAGCAGCAGAAGTTTATGGCGCTGGGCTCTGGTGTCATCATCGATGCCGCCAAAGGCTACGTCGTCACCAACAACCACGTGGTGGATAACGCCACCAGCATTAAGGTACAACTGAGCGACGGGCGTAAGCTCGACGCCAAAATCGTCGGGAAAGATCCTCGCTCTGATATCGCCCTGATTCAGATTCAGGATCCGAAAAACCTGACCGCGATTAAGCTCGCCGACTCTGACGCGCTGCGCGTGGGGGATTACACCGTGGCTATCGGTAACCCGTTCGGTCTGGGTGAGACGGTCACCTCTGGTATCGTTTCTGCCCTTGGCCGTAGCGGTCTGAACGCAGAAAACTATGAAAACTTTATCCAGACGGATGCGGCGATTAACCGCGGTAACTCCGGTGGTGCGCTGGTCAACCTGAACGGTGAGCTGATCGGGATTAACACCGCGATCCTCGCCCCGGACGGCGGCAACATCGGCATTGGCTTCGCTATCCCAAGTAATATGGTGAAAAACCTGACGGCGCAAATGGTTGAGTTTGGTCAGGTTAAGCGCGGTGAGCTGGGTATTCTGGGCACCGAGCTGAATTCCGAGCTGGCGAAAGCGATGAAGGTTGATGCCCAGCGCGGCGCCTTTGTCAGCCAGGTCATGCCAAACTCCTCCGCAGCGAAAGCGGGGATAAAGGCCGGTGACGTGATCACCACCCTGAACGGCAAACCGGTAAGCAGCTTTGCGGCACTGCGTGCGGAAGTGGGCTCCATGCCGGTAGGCAGCAAAGTGACCCTGGGTCTGCTCCGTGAAGGTAAACCGGTTAATGTGAACCTGGAACTGCAGCAGAGCAGCCAGAATCAGGTGGATGCCGGCACCATCTTCAGCGGCATCGAAGGTGCGGATATGAGCAACAAAGGCCAGGATAAAGGCGTGTCGGTGGACAACGTTAAAGCCAACAGCCCGGCTGCCCGTATCGGCCTGAAGAAAGGGGATGTGATTATCGGCGCCAACCAGCAGCCGGTTAAGAACATCGCTGAACTGCGCAAAATCCTCGACAGCAAACCGTCGGTACTGGCGCTGAATATCCAGCGTGGCGACACCTCTCTCTATCTGCTGATGCAGTAATCCGTTCAGCCCCTGCTTCCCTACGGAAACAGGGGCTTTTTTCTGCCTTTCTGTGAACCCTTCCACAAGTCCATACTTCTCCCTGTGAGTTTGTGCATTTGCACAATGCGGCACTGATTAATCTTCCTTATGATTGAGCTCTGCTCAGAGGAGGGCGACATGGCTGGCTGGCATCTTGATACCAAAATGGCGCAGGATATTGTGGCGCGAACAATGCGCATCATCGACACCAATATCAACGTGATGGACGCACGTGGCCGGATCATCGGCAGTGGCGATCGCGAGCGTATTGGGGAATTGCACGAAGGTGCACTGCTGGTGCTCTCCCAGGGGCGCGTGGTGGATATTGATGACGCGGTGGCGCGACATCTGCACGGTGTGCGGCAGGGGATCAACCTGCCGCTGCGCCTTGAGGGCGAAATTGTCGGGGTTATCGGGCTGACCGGTGAGCCGGAATCTTTGCGCAAATATGGCGAGCTGGTCTGTATGACGGCGGAGATGATGCTGGAGCAATCCCGCCTGATGCACCTACTGGCGCAGGACAGCCGCCTGCGTGAAGAGCTGGTCATGAACCTGATCCAGGCGGAAGAGCATACCCCGGCATTAACGGAGTGGGCTCAACGCCTGGGTATCGACCTTAACCAGCCCCGCGTTGTAGCGGTCATTGAGGTCGATAGCGGGCAGCTGGGCGTCGATAGCGCCATGGTCGAGCTGCAACAGCTGCAGAACGCGCTGGCCACGCCGGAGCGCAATAACCTGGTGGCGATCGTCTCGTTAACGGAAATGGTGGTGCTGAAACCGGCGTTAAACCAGTTTGGCCGCTGGGATGCAGAAGATCATCGTCGCCGCGTGGAGCAGCTGATTGCGCGGATGAAAGAGAACGGGCAGCTGCGTTTTCGTGTGGCATTAGGTAACTATTTTACCGGTCCGGGAAGCATCGCCCGCTCCTGGCGCACGGCCCGAACCACGATGATGGTCGGCAAGCAGCGTATGCCGGAAAGCCGCAGCTATTTTTACCAGGATTTGATGTTGCCGGTGCTCCTCGACAGCCTGCGCGGCGGCTGGCAGGCCAACGAACTGGCGCGTCCGCTGGTGCGTCTGAAAGCGATGGATAACAACGGCCTGCTGCGGCGCACCTTACAGGCATGGTTCCGTCATAACGTACAGCCACTGGCGACCTCAAAAGCGCTCTTTATTCATCGTAATACGCTGGAGTACCGCCTGAACCGGATATCGGAGTTAACGGGGCTGGATCTGGGGAATTTTGACGACCGTCTGTTGCTGTATGTGGCCTTGCAGTTGGACGAGCAGCGGTGATTTTTGCCCGGTGGCGTTGCGCTTACCGGGCCTACAAAACCCGGGAGTAGGCCGGGTAAGGCGAAGCCGCCACCCGGCACACAGGAACGGCTTATTTGTTACGGGTCAGCTTCTCAAGATCCGCTTCGATTTCCGTGATCTTGTGGGCAACCACGCTTTCCAGATGACGCAGGTCATCCAGGATCTTACGCTTCAGATCCACTTCAGTGCGATCGCGCTGGCAAATCTGATCCAGTTCATCGATCACATAGCGCAGATTTGGGCTGATCTCCTGCACCTCTTTGTAACCCTGGCCGATGCCATCGGCAACGACAGTTTTACGCTGGCGCGGGTACTTGAACTTTACACTTTTGGCGAAGAACTCGCCCTTATCCTTGTGAAAATAGATTTTCAGGATATCGTTATTGGCTTCCTGACGGAGGCTGTAACGGTCAATTTCATCAGGATTAGTAATGCCCAGACTTTTCAGATTATCGTACATAGCGGTACCCTTGATCTCAACATAACCCATGAATAATTCACGAAAAAATCTATTTTCGCCACCCTCAGATATAAAAAAAGCGGGGTCGCCCCCGCTTTTTGTTATACCCGATTAATCGATGGTGCGCAGTAGTTCGTTGATACCAACTTTGCCGCGAGTTTTCGCATCGACTTTTTTAACGATCACCGCACAGTACAGGCTGTATTTGCCATCTTTAGAAGGCAGGTTGCCGGATACCACCACGGAGCCCGCCGGAACGCGACCGTAATGCACTTCACCGGTTTCACGATCGTAAATACGGGTGCTCTGGCCGATGTAGACGCCCATGGAGATCACGGAACCTTCTTCTACGATCACGCCTTCAACCACTTCGGAGCGTGCGCCGATGAAGCAGTTGTCTTCGATAATGGTCGGATTAGCCTGCAGCGGCTCAAGAACCCCACCGATACCCACGCCGCCAGAGAGGTGGACGTTTTTACCGATCTGCGCACAGGAGCCAACGGTCGCCCAGGTATCTACCATGGTACCTTCGTCAACGTAAGCACCGATGTTAACGTAAGAAGGCATCAACACGGTGTTGCGGGCAATGAATGCACCCTGACGAACGGCTGCTGGTGGCACCACGCGGAAGCCTTCTTTCTGGAAACGCGCTTCGTCGTAATCGGCGAATTTCATCGGGACTTTATCGAAGTAGCGGCTTTCCGCACCGTCGATAACCTGGTTATCGTTAATACGGAAAGAGAGCAGTACCGCTTTCTTCAGCCACTGGTGAGTGACCCACTGACCGTCGATCTTTTCGGCTACACGCAGCGCGCCGGAATCAAGCAGAGAAATAACCTGATTAACCGCCTCGCGGGTCACGGTATCCACATTTGCCGGAGTAATTTCGGCGCGACGCTCAAAAGCGGACTCAATAACGTTCTGTAACTGCTGCATAGTTCAACTCTTTCCAGGTAAAAAAAAACATCACCCTTTATCGTTTGGATTGAGGGCTGCTGTCAACCGTTGTTGCACTTCCTGTTGCAGGGCATTATTAAGCCCACGACGGTCGGCGGTGGCGATTATAAATAAATCTTCTACTCGCTCGCCAATGGTTGTAATTCTGGCGCCATGCAGCGAAATTCCCAGATCCGCAAAAACCTGCCCGACCCGGGCCAGCAGCCCCGGCTGGTCGAGGGCGATCAGCTCGAGAAACGATTTCCGGTCGGTATGGGTGGGCAGGAAATTGACCTCGGTATCGACGGTAAAGTGGCGCAGTTTTGCCGGTTGCCGACGGGGCTGCGGCGGCTGCCAGCTGCGCTGGGTGATCGCCTGCTCCAGCCCGAAGCGGATCGGCTCGTGACGATCTGCCGACAGCGGACTGCCGTCCGGCTCCAGCACAATAAAGGTATCCATCGCCATGCCGTCGCGGGTGGTGAAAATCTGCGCGTCATGCACGCTGAGGTTACGTCTGTCGAGTTCCGCACAGACGGCGGCGAACAGGTAAGGGCGGTCGGGGCTCCAGATGAAGATCTCTGTTCCCCCGCGGGTCGCCTGTGGGCTCAGCAGGATCAACGGTTTCGTCAGATCGTGCTGCAACAGATGGCGCGCATGCCAGGCCAGCTGGTTTGGGCTGTGGCGCACAAAATAGTTGGCGCGACAGCGGGCCCAAATCTGATGCAGCGCCTCTTCATTAATATTCTCCATCCGCAGCAGCGCCAGAGCCTGCATCTGATGATGTCGCACGCGTTCGCGCATGTCCGGGGTGCTCTGCATGCCGCGACGCAGCTGTTTCTCGGTGGCGAAATAGAGCTCGCGCAGCAGGCTCTGCTTCCAGCTGTTCCACAGCGTCTCGTTGGTGGCGCAAATATCGGCTACCGTCAGGCAGACCAGGAAGCGCAGGCGGTTTTCCGTCTGCACCTCTTCGGCAAACTGTTTGATCACCTCAGGATCCTGAATATCGCGCCGCTGGGCGGTGACCGACATCAGCAGATGATGACGGACCAGCCAGGCGACCAGCTGGGTTTCGCGCGAATTGAGCCCGTGTAGTTCGGCGAATTTCAGCACGTCCTCCGCACCCAGGATCGAGTGGTCGCCGCCGCGCCCTTTGGCGATATCGTGGAACAGGGCGGCAATCAGGATCAGCTCCGGGTTGGTGAGACGAGGCCAGAGTTCAACGCAGAGTGGGTGACGGCTGCGCACCTCCTCCTGGGCGAAGCTCTCCAGCTTCAGCATCACGCGGATGGTGTGTTCATCAACGGTATAGGCATGGAACAGGTCAAACTGCATCTGGCCGACGATATGCGACCACTGCGGCATATAGGCCCAGAGCACGCTGTGACGGTGCATTGGCAACAGCCCGCGGCTTACCGCACCCGGATGACGCAACATGCTCAGAAAAAGCGACCGCGCTTCCGGAATGTAGCACAGCGGCTGAGTGAGATGGCGGCGGGCATGGCGCAGATGGCGCAGGGTGGTGGAGTAGATCCCGGTGATGGTGCTGTTACGCACCATGGCGTAAAACATCCGCAGGATCGCTTCCGGCTTGCGGATGAACAGCGTCTCGTCACGCAGGTCGATCAGCGTGCCCCGCAGCTGAAACTCATCGTCGATCGGACGCGGTTTTTCATCGGCGGTCAGGGCGAGGATCGCCTCATCAAACAGCTGCAATAGCATCTGATTAAGCTCCCCCACGCGACGGGTAACGCGGAAGAAATCTTTCATCATCTGCTCGACCGGCTCGTTGCCTTCGCCGCTGTAGTGCAGGCGCTGGGCGACGCTTAACTGACGATCGAACAGCAGGCGGTTGTCGTAGCGGGTCACTTCGAGATGCAGGGCAAAACGGATGCGCCACAGCAGGTGCAGGCACTCATTTAGCTCGTTACGCTCCGCTTCGGTGAGAAAACCAAAACCGACCATCTCATCGAGCGAAGTGGCGCCGAAATGGCGACGGGCCACCCACTGCAGGGTATGAATATCGCGCAGGCCGCCGGGGCTGCTTTTGATGTCCGGCTCCAGGTTGTAGCTGGTACCGTGGTAGCGCTGGTGGCGCACCTGCTGTTCATCGACTTTGGCGGCGAAGAACTTCTCCGATGGCCAGAAACCCTCGCTGAAAATATGTTTTTGCAGCTCAAGAAACAGCGCCACGTCGCCAATCAGCAGACGCGATTCAATCAGGTTGGTGGCGACGGTGAGATCGGATAACCCCTCCAGCAGACACTCTTCCAGGGTACGTACGCTGTGGCCGACTTCCAGCTTGACGTCCCACAGCAGGGTCAACAGTTCGCCCACTTTTTGCGCCTGCTCGTCAGGCAGCTTTTTGCGGCTCAGGATCAGCAGATCGATATCCGACAGCGGGTGCAGCTCGCCACGACCATAGCCGCCAACGGCCACCAGCGCGACGTCGGCCAACTGGCCAAAACCGTAATCAATCCACAAACGCTGCAGAAGCTGATCGATAAATTCCGTGCGCGCCTCAATCAGCGCTTCGGCGGAGATCCCGCTGTCAAAGGCCTCGCCCAGCCAGCGCTGGAAAGTGTCGATATGCGCTTTAATACCCGCGCACGTCAGCTCGGCCGTGGGCCAGACGCCGGGGTTATCCGGCTGACCAGGAAGGGTGGGGAGTGCCGTATTGGCATACTGTTCGGGTAAAAGGTTACTCATTGCGCGCCACCCATAAGAAAAAACGATAGCCATTAAAAAAGCCGGCATTTGCCGGCTTCTTATCATGCGTCTTGCGAGAGTATCGCCGGGATGGTGTCATCCTTGCGTAACGTCAGAATTTCGCAGCCGTTGTCTGTCACCACAATAGTATGCTCGTACTGGGCAGACAAGCTCCGGTCTTTGGTTTTAACCGTCCAGCCATCCTTCATGGTACGGATGCGGTAATCGCCGGAGTTGACCATCGGCTCGATGGTGAAGGTCATGCCCGCCTGCAGCACCACGCCGCCGTCATCAGCATCATAGTGCAGAACCTGCGGCTCTTCGTGGAAGACCCGGCCAATACCGTGACCGCAGTATTCGCGCACCACAGAGAAACCCTGGGCTTCAACGAATTTCTGAATCGCCGCACCGAGAGTACGCAGGCGAATGCCCGGCTTAACCATCTTCAGCGCCAGATAAAGGCTCTCCTGGGTCACCTTGCACAGGCGCTCACCCAGAATGGTTGGTTTGCCGACGATGAACATCTTAGAGGTGTCACCGTGGTAGTCATCTTTAATGACGGTCACGTCGATGTTAACGATGTCGCCATCTTTCAGCAGTTTTTCGTCATCCGGAATGCCGTGGCACACCACTTCATTAATAGAGATGCAGACGGATTTCGGGAAGCCGTGATAGCCGAGGCAGGCGGAGACCGCATGCTGCTCGTTCACGATATAGTCGTTACAGATGCGATCCAGTTCGCCTGTGCTAACGCCCGGCTTAACGAACGGCTCGATCATTTCCAGCACTTCAGCGGCCAGACGACCGGCGACGCGCATCTTTTCAATTTCTTCAGGTGTCTTAATAGAGATAGCCATGTAATCTGTCCATCGGTGTCGTTTTTTTCGACAATACTAGTCTAAGTGTTGTCAATGGTAACAGTCAGGCGCACATGCTGCCAAACTGAGATTCCTTTACCGCACACACCGCCAACAATTGTTGGTTTCGGGTAGCGATTTGTGATATAAAGCGCGCCGGACTTCCGATCCATTTCAGATACACAGGATGGACGGGAGCGACAAATCTCACTTTGTGTAACAACACACACGTATCGGCACATATTCCGGGGTGCCCTTTGGGGTCGGTAATATGGGATACGTGGAGGCATAACCCCAACTTTTAAATAGAGGTTTTAAAACATGGCAACTGTTTCCATGCGCGACATGCTCAAGGCTGGTGTTCACTTCGGTCACCAGACCCGTTACTGGAACCCGAAAATGAAGCCTTTCATCTTCGGCGCACGTAACAAAGTTCACATCATCAACCTTGAGAAAACTGTACCAATGTTCAACGAAGCCCTGGCTGAGCTGAACAAGATCTCTTCCCGTAAAGGTAAGATTCTGTTCGTTGGTACTAAGCGCGCTGCAAGCGAAGCTGTGAAAGAAGCTGCTAACAGCTGCGACCAGTTCTTCGTGAACCATCGCTGGCTGGGCGGTATGCTGACTAACTGGAAAACCGTTCGTCAGTCCATCAAGCGCCTGAAAGATCTGGAAACCCAGTCTCAGGACGGTACTTTCGAAAAGCTGACCAAAAAAGAAGCGCTGATGCGCACTCGTGAGCTGGACAAGCTGGAAAACAGCCTGGGCGGTATCAAAGACATGGGCGGCCTGCCGGACGCACTGTTCGTTATCGATGCTGACCACGAGCACATCGCAATCAAAGAAGCTAACAACCTGGGTATCCCAGTATTCGCAATCGTTGATACCAACTCCGATCCGGACGGTGTTGACTTCGTTATCCCGGGTAACGACGATGCAATCCGTGCTGTTAGCCTGTACCTGAGCGCTGTAGCTACTACCGTTCGTGAAGGCCGTTCCCAGGATCTGGCTTCTCAGGCGGAAGAAAGCTTCGTAGAAGCTGAATAATAAGGTTCTACCCCTTATTAGTACCGTGTATGAATAGGGGCCCATTACCGGCCCCTTTTTTCAATTTATACTGTTTGGCCGCAGGCCGGGCAGTTCACATCTCCCGAGGATTTTAGAATGGCTGAAATTACCGCATCCCTGGTAAAAGAGCTGCGTGAACGTACTAGCGCAGGCATGATGGAGTGTAAGAAAGCGCTGGTTGAAGCTAACGGCGACATCGAGCTGGCTATCGAAAACATGCGTAAATCCGGTGCGATCAAAGCAGCTAAGAAAGCAGGCAACGTTGCTGCTGACGGCGTGATCAAAACCAAAATCGAAGGCAACTTCGGCGTGATTCTGGAAGTTAACTGCCAGACTGACTTCGTTGCTAAAGATGGTGGTTTCCAGGCATTCGCTGACAAAGTACTGGACGCAGCTGTTGCAGGTAAAGTGACTGATGTTGAAGTCCTGAAAGCACAGTTCGAAGAAGAGCGCGTTGCGCTGGTAGCGAAAATCGGTGAGAACATCAACATCCGCCGTGTTGCTATCCTCGAAGGTGACGTTCTGAACAGCTACCAGCACGGTGCACGTATCGGTGTTCTGGTTGCGGCTAAAGGCGCTGACGAAGAGCTGGTTAAACAGCTGGCAATGCACGTTGCTGCAAGCAAGCCAGAATTCGTTAAGCCAGAAGACGTCTCTGCTGAAGTGGTAGAAAAAGAGTACCAGGTTCAGCTGGACATCGCCATGCAGTCTGGCAAGCCAAAAGAGATCGCAGAGAAAATGGTTGAAGGCCGCATGAAGAAATTCACCGGCGAAGTTTCTCTGACTGGTCAGCCATTCGTTATGGATCCAAGCAAATCTGTTGCGCAGCTGCTGAAAGAGCACAACGCTGACGTAACTGGCTTCATCCGCTTCGAAGTGGGCGAAGGCATCGAGAAAGTTGAGACTGACTTCGCAGCAGAAGTTGCTGCAATGTCCAAGCAGTCTTAATCAGCGAAAAGAAGCCGCCTGAGGGCGGCTTCTTTTTGTGTACGGCAGTGTAATTCAGCCAGACGCCTATAGAGTCTGTGTTGAGATGCGATATATCATGTCGCCAGAATTAACCTCATCTTAATCGTTGACAGTCCCAGGAAAGAAATATGGCTACCAATGCAAAACCTGTTTACAAACGTATTCTGCTTAAGCTGAGTGGCGAAGCGCTGCAGGGGTCGGAAGGCTTCGGTATTGACGCAAGCATCCTTGACCGCATGGCGCAGGAGATCAAAGAACTGGTTGAACTGGGCATCCAGGTTGGCGTAGTCATTGGCGGTGGTAACCTTTTCCGTGGTGCAGGGCTGGCAAAAGCTGGCATGAACCGCGTTGTGGGCGATCACATGGGTATGCTGGCAACGGTCATGAATGGCCTGGCAATGCGTGATGCCCTGCATCGTGCCTATGTGAATGCGCGCCTGATGTCCGCTATTCCTTTGAATGGCGTCTGTGATAACTACAGCTGGGCCGAAGCGATCAGCCTGCTGCGCAATAACCGCGTGGTGATCCTCTCCGCCGGTACGGGTAACCCGTTCTTTACGACCGATTCCGCAGCCTGCCTGCGCGGTATCGAAATCGAAGCCGATGTGGTGCTGAAAGCCACTAAAGTGGATGGCGTGTTTACGGCCGATCCGGCAAAAGATCCTGCGGCGACCATGTACGATCAGCTGACCTATAGCGAAGTACTGGATAAAGAGCTGAAAGTGATGGATCTTGCCGCCTTCACGCTGGCTCGCGACCACAAATTGCCGATTCGTGTCTTCAACATGAATAAGCCTGGCGCGCTGCGTCGCGTTGTAATGGGCGAAAAAGAAGGCACTTTGATCACGGAATAATTTCCGTCGACGATAAATACAGGTAAGATTCCGCTCTACTTTCTATGGGTTTCTTACCTGGACACGCCCCGGGCGTTGTCATGAATTAAACGGGACTATACTTAGCACATCATTAACGGTGGTGCTGGCGGATAGTCTGCCTGAGACAAGTTTTCAAGGATTCGTAACGTGATTAACGACATCAGAAAAGATGCTGAAGTACGCATGGATAAATGCGTCGAAGCGTTCAAAAACCAAATCAGCAAAATTCGTACAGGCCGTGCTTCCCCAAGCCTGCTGGACGGCATCGTGGTGGAATACTACGGCACGCCGACTCCACTGCGTCAGCTGGCTAACGTGACGGTCGAAGATACCCGTACGCTGAAAATCAACGTCTTTGACCGCTCTATGGGCCCGGCCGTTGAGAAAGCGATCATGGCCTCCGATCTGGGTCTGAACCCAAGCTCAGCCGGTACAGACATTCGCGTTCCACTGCCACCGCTGACCGAAGAGCGTCGTAAAGACCTGATCAAAGTGGTACGTGGCGAAGCCGAGCAGGGCCGTGTTTCCGTACGTAACGTTCGCCGTGACGCGAACGATAAAGTGAAGGCGCTGCTGAAAGAGAAAGAGATCAGCGAAGACGACGATCGCCGTTCCCAGGACGACGTTCAGAAACTGACCGACGCCGCTATCAAGAAAATTGACGCGGCGCTGGCAGAAAAAGAAGCAGAACTGATGCAGTTCTGATTTCTGTCGTAATCTGATAAAACGCCGTACAGAAGGCCTTTGGGCTTTGCTGGCGGCGTTTTGCTTTTCTTGTTCACTTTTCCGGGCATCTCATGAAGCAATTAACACTCCTTGGCTCGACCGGCTCAATTGGTTGCAGCACTCTCGATGTTGTTCGCCATAATCCAGACCACTACGCGGTGGCCGCCCTTGTCGCAGGCAAAAACGTTCATCGTATGGTGGAACAGTGTCTGGAGTTCACCCCGCGCTACGCGGTGATGGATGATGAAGCGAGCGCCCGGCAGGTTAAGGCGTTGCTGGCGGAGAAGGGCAGCCGTACCGAGGTGCTGAGCGGGCCAGAGGCCGCCTGTGAAATGGCCGCGCTGGACGACGTCGACCAGGTCATGGCCGCTATCGTCGGCGCGGCGGGGTTACTGCCTACGCTGGCCGCGATCGATGCCGGAAAATCCGTTTTGCTGGCCAATAAAGAGTCGTTGGTAACCTGTGGCCGCCTGTTTATGGACGCCGTGAAGCGCAATGGCGCGCGCCTTTTGCCGGTAGATAGCGAACATAACGCGATTTTTCAGAGTTTACCGCAACCCTTTCAGGAGAACCTGGGGTACGCTGATCTCGAGCAGAATGGCGTCTCTTCTATCCTGCTTACCGGGTCTGGTGGCCCGTTCCGTGACACGCCGCTGTCTGAACTGGTCTCAATGACTCCGGATCAGGCATGCCGTCATCCGAACTGGTCGATGGGGCGTAAAATCTCCGTTGATTCGGCCACCATGATGAATAAAGGTCTGGAATATATTGAAGCCCGCTGGTTATTTAACGCCTCGGCAGCGCAGATGGAAGTGTTGATTCATCCCCAGTCGGTGATCCACTCCATGGTGCGTTATCGTGATGGCAGCGTGATGGCGCAGTTAGGTGAACCTGATATGCGCACGCCTATCGCCCATACGATGGCCTGGCCAAACCGCGTAAGCTCAGGCGTTAAGCCACTCGATTTTTGCAAGCTGAGTGCGCTGACGTTTAGCGCGCCTGATTATCAGCGTTATCCATGTCTGAAGCTGGCAATGGAGGCCTTCGAGCAGGGGCAAGCGGCGACGACCGCACTTAACGCGGCGAACGAAATCGCTGTCGCCGCCTTCCTCGAAAAGCAGATCCGCTTTACGGATATCGCTGCGCTGAACCTGTCTGTGCTTGAGGCGATGGATCTACGCGAACCGCAAAGTGTGGATGACGTATTGACCGTCGACGCGAAAGCGAGGCTCACGGCGCAAAAAGCGGTGACGCACCTCGCAAGCTGGTGATAATCCACCCGCAGGTGGTCTTGCTATTTGTTAGCGTTGGGCTTCAGTGATATAGTCTGCGCCACCTGATTGCGGGTAGTTGACGTTCTGTGGTCAGGTAAGCCGTGGTATGACACGGCTTTTTTACGTAAAGGCTTCAGTATTCCTGAGTACCGTTAAATCCTTTCAGGGACCAAAAACGCGTTATGTTGTCTGCGAACCAACCAATAAGCGAAAACTTGCCGGCTCATGGCTGTCGTCATGTAGCAATCATCATGGATGGCAATGGCCGCTGGGCGAAAAGACAAGGGAAGATCCGAGCCTTTGGGCATAAAGCTGGGGCGAAATCTGTGCGCCGCGCGGTTTCTTTTGCCGCCAATAACGGCATTGACGCGTTAACGCTCTATGCTTTCAGCAGTGAAAACTGGAATCGACCTGCGCAGGAAGTTAGCGCGTTGATGGAATTGTTCGTGTGGGCGCTAGACAGCGAAGTAAAAAGCCTGCACCGCCACAACGTTCGCCTGCGTATTATCGGCGATACCAGTCGTTTTAACTCACGTCTGCAGGAACGCATTCGTAAAGCGGAGGCGTTGACCGGGCAAAATACCGGCTTAACGCTCAATATCGCTGCGAATTATGGCGGACGTTGGGATATTGTCCAGGGTGTGCGGCATTTGGCTGAACAGGTTCAGGAAGGGCTCTTAAGGCCGGACCAGATTGATGAAGAGGCGCTGAGCAAGCAAATCTGCATGAGTGAACTGACACCCGTGGATTTAGTAATTAGGACAGGGGGAGAACATCGCATCAGTAACTTTTTGCTGTGGCAAATTGCCTATGCCGAACTTTACTTTACAGATGTTCTTTGGCCCGATTTTGATGAACAAGACTTTGAAGGTGCGCTGCATGCCTTTGCCAATCGAGAGCGTCGTTTCGGTGGTACCGAGCCTGGTGGCGAAAACGCCTGATGGGGGTAGCTTTTGCTGAAGTATCGCCTGATTTCTGCGTTTGTTTTAATACCTGTTGTCATCGCGGCGCTGTTTTTACTGCCTCCGGTGGGATTTGCGATTGTCACACTGGTCGTTTGCATGCTGGCGGCGTGGGAATGGGGACAGCTTAGCGGCTTTACTTCGCGTTCCCAGCGGGTATGGCTGGCGGTGCTGTGCGGCCTGATGCTGGCGCTGATGCTCTTCATGCTGCCAGAGTACCATCACAATATCCATCAACCGATCATTGCAGGTTCGCTCTGGCTTTCGCTGGGATGGTGGCTGGCAGCGTTGCTGCTGGTGCTCTTCTATCCGGGCTCGGCCTCGCTGTGGCGTAACTCGAAAGTGCTGCGTCTCTGCTTTGGGCTATTTACCATCGTTCCTTTCTTCTGGGGAATGCTTGCCCTGCGCACCTGGCACTATGACGATAACCCATACAGCGGCGCGTTATGGCTGCTTTATGTCATGATTCTCGTCTGGGGGGCTGACTCTGGCGCCTATATGTTTGGTAAACTGTTTGGCAAACATAAGCTGGCCCCGAAAGTCTCTCCGGGTAAAACCTGGCAGGGCTTTATCGGTGGTCTGTTTACGGCGGCGATTATCTCCTGGGGTTACGGCATATGGGCCAACCTCGAGGTCGCACCGGTAACATTATTGGTCTGTTCAATTGTCGCAGCGCTGGCTTCCGTGCTGGGTGATTTGACCGAGAGTATGTTTAAGCGTGAAGCAGGGATCAAAGACAGTGGCAATCTCATTCCAGGGCACGGTGGTATCCTGGATCGCATAGACAGCCTGACGGCGGCAGTACCCGTGTTTGCCTGCCTGTTTTTGCTGGTGTTTGGGACGATTTAACGGAAGGTTTTATGCTTAGCATTCTCTGGAATCTGGCGGCATTCATTGTTGCACTGGGTGTACTTATCACGGTGCATGAATTTGGCCATTTCTGGGTTGCTCGGCGCTGTGGCGTGCGTGTTGAGCGCTTTTCCATTGGCTTTGGTAAAGCGCTCTGGCGTCGTACCGATCGCCACGGCACAGAATTTGTTATTGCCCTCATCCCCTTAGGCGGCTACGTCAAGATGCTGGATGAACGCGTAGAGTCGGTTGCCCCTGAAATGCGCCACTACGCGTTCAACAACAAAACTGTTGGTCAGCGCGCCGCTATCATTGCTGCCGGTCCGGTTGCAAATTTCATCTTTGCCGTCTTTGCTTACTGGCTGGTGTTTATTATCGGTGTCCCTGGCGTTCGTCCGGTTGTTGGTGAAATTACACCCAACTCCATCGCGGCAAGCGCGCAAATTAATCCGGGGATGGAACTTAAAGCAATTGATGGCATCGAAACCCCTGACTGGGATGCCGTTCGGTTACAACTGGTCGCCAAAATTGGCGATGAGAGAACCACCGTCAGCGTGTCATCTTTCGGTTCAGAGCAGCGTCAGAATAAAATTCTGGATTTGCGCCACTGGACCTTTGAGCCGGACAAAGAAGATCCTGTTGCGGCATTAGGTATCCGGCCGCGCAGCGCGCAGATTGAACCGGTACTGGCTGAAGTCCAGGCTGATTCAGCAGCGCGTAAAGCAGGTTTGCAAGCTGGCGACAGGATCGTTAAAGTCGATGGTCAGCCTTTAACGCAATGGATGACCTTTGTTACTCTGGTGCGTGATAATCCAGGAACGCCGCTGGCGCTGGAGATAGAAAGGCAGGGGAGTCCGCTCTCCTTAACGTTGATTCCGGATACCAAGCCGGGCGGCGGAAAGGCTGAAGGGTTCGCAGGCGTGGTGCCTAAAGTGATCCCGCTGCCTGATGAGTACAAGACAATACGCCAGTATGGGCCGTTCAGCGCCATCCTTGAAGCCACGGATAAAACATGGCAATTGATGAAGCTGACCGTGCAGATGCTGGGGAAATTGATTACCGGTGATGTAAAACTGAACAACCTCAGTGGGCCGATCTCGATCGCTCAGGGGGCTGGGATGTCAGCAGAGTTCGGGGTGATTTACTATCTGATGTTTCTTGCGCTCATTAGCGTGAACCTCGGGATAATCAACCTGTTCCCACTTCCCGTTTTAGACGGGGGCCATCTGCTGTTTTTAGCGATAGAGAAGCTAAAAGGCGGGCCGGTATCCGAGCGAGTTCAAGACTTTAGTTATCGCATTGGTTCGATTTTACTGGTGCTGTTAATGGGGCTTGCACTTTTCAATGATTTCTCTCGGTTGTAAGAGAGTGTTAGGAAGAACGCATAATAACGATGGCGATGAAAAAGTTGCTCATAGCGTCGCTGCTGTTTAGCAGCGCGACCGTATACGGTGCTGACGGGTTCGTAGTGAGAGATATTCATTTCGAAGGCCTTCAGCGAGTCGCCGTTGGTGCGGCCCTCCTCAGTATGCCAGTGCGCCCAGGCGACACGGTTAATGATGAAGACATTAGTAATACCATTCGCGCCCTGTTTGCCACTGGCAACTTTGAGGACGTTCGCGTTTTGCGCGATGGTGATACGCTACTGGTTCAGGTGAAAGAGCGCCCGACAATTGCGAGCATCACCTTCTCCGGCAACAAGTCGGTGAAAGACGATATGCTCAAGCAGAACCTTGAGGCCTCTGGCGTTCGCGTTGGCGAATCCCTGGATCGCACCACCCTCTCTGATATTGAGAAAGGGCTGGAAGATTTCTACTACAGCGTCGGTAAATACAGCGCCAGCGTGAAAGCGGTTGTCACGCCGCTGCCGCGTAACCGTGTCGATCTGAAACTGGTCTTCCAGGAAGGTGTTTCCGCGAAGATTCAGCAGATCAACATCGTTGGTAACCATGCATTCAGCACCGATGAACTGATCTCAACGTTCCAGCTGCGTGATGAAGTGCCGTGGTGGAACGTTGTTGGCGACCGTAAGTATCAGAAACAGAAACTGGCGGGCGATCTCGAAACCCTGCGCAGTTACTACCTGGATCGCGGTTACGCCCGTTTCAACATTGACTCGACCCAGGTCAGTCTGACTCCGGACAAGAAAGGCATCTACATTACCGTTAACATCACTGAAGGCGATAAGTATACGCTTTCGGGCGTTGAAGTAAGCGGTAACCTCGCGGGCCATTCTGCAGAGATTGAGAGCCTGACCAAACTGCAGCCGGGTGAACTCTATAGCGGTTCCAAAGTCACCAAAATGGAAGATGGCATTAAAAAGCTGCTCGGCCGTTATGGTTACGCTTACCCGCGCGTTCAGACCCAGCCTGAAATCAACGATGCGGATAAAACCGTTAAGCTGCACGTCAACGTCGATGCGGGTAACCGTTTCTACGTGCGTAAGATCCGCTTTGAGGGTAACGATACCTCCAAAGATTCTGTCCTGCGCCGCGAAATGCGCCAGATGGAAGGGGCGTGGCTGGGCAGCGACCTGGTTGATCAGGGTAAAGAGCGTTTGAACCGTCTGGGTTACTTCGAAACGGTGGATACCGACACCCAGCGTGTGCCAGGTAAACCGGATCAGGTTGATGTCGTTTACAAGGTTAAAGAGCGTAACACCGGTAGCTTTAACTTTGGTGTCGGTTACGGCACAGAAAGTGGCGTTAGCTTCCAGGTGGGTGTACAGCAGGATAACTGGTTAGGTACGGGCTACTCCGTGGGTATCAACGGTACCAAGAACGACTACCAGACTTACTCTGAGCTCTCCGTGACTAACCCTTACTTCACCGTGGATGGTGTGAGTCTGGGCGGCCGTATCTTCTATAACGACTTTAAAGCGGATGATGCGGACCTGTCTTCGTATACCAACAAAAGCTACGGCGTTGATGGTACGCTCGGTTTCCCGGTTAACGAATATAACACCCTGCGTGCGGGCTTAGGTTACGTCCATAACGACCTGTCGAACATGCAACCGCAGGTAGCAATGTGGCGTTATCTGGACTCTATCGGACAGTCTGCCAGCACCTCGAATGATGATAACGGTTTTGCCGCAGATGACTTCACCTTCAACTATGGCTGGACGTACAACCGCCTCGACCGTGGTTTCTTCCCGACCGAAGGTTCGCGCGTCAACCTGAACGGTAAAGTGACCATTCCGGGCTCGGATAACGAGTTCTACAAGGTTACGCTGGATACCGCCTCCTACTTCCCGATCGATGAAGACCATAAATGGGTGGTTCTGGGTCGTACACGCTGGGGCTACGGCGATGGTTTAGGTGGCAAAGAGCTGCCATTCTATGAAAACTTCTATGCGGGTGGCTCAAGTACCGTACGTGGCTTCCAGTCCAATAACATTGGTCCGAAAGCAGCCTACTACGGCGGTAACGACGAAGATAACTGCGATAAGTCTTCATCAAGCGAAGTATGTAGCTCCGACGATGCAGTAGGCGGTAACGCCATGGGTGTTGCCAGCCTGGAGTTTATTACCCCTACGCCGTTTATCAGCGATAAGTATGCCAACTCCGTTCGTACCTCCTTCTTCGTGGATGCGGGTACCGTATGGGATACTAACTGGGAAAATACCAGTGCGACCAGGGCTGCAGGTATTCCGGACTACAGCGATCCGAGCAATATTCGTATGTCTGCGGGTCTCGCACTACAATGGATGTCACCGCTGGGGCCGTTGGTCTTCTCTTACGCCCAGCCGTTTAAGAAATATGATGGAGACAAGGCGGAGCAGTTCCAGTTTAACATTGGTAAAACCTGGTAATTGTCCGTCGCAAAGGAATGCGTTGGCAGTGTAGCGCTGACAACTGGCGATCGCAGGATCGCCTTGCCACGCAAAGAACGGTACCTTCGGGTGCCAATGGGATGGTAAGGAGTTAATTGTGAAAAAGTGGTTATTAGCTGCAGGTCTCGGTTTAGCGATGGCAACTTCTGCTCAGGCAGCGGACAAAATTGCAATCGTCAATATGGGTAACTTGTTCCAGCAGGTTGCGCAGAAAACAGGTGTTTCTGCCAAGCTGGAGAGCGAGTTCAAAGGCCGTGCAAGCGAACTGCAGGGTATGGAAAACGATCTGCAATCCAAAATGCAGCGTCTGCAGCGCGATGGTTCTACCATGAAAGCGAGCGAACGTAGCAAACTGGAAAAAGACGTAATGGCTCAGCGTCAGACTTTCTCTCAGAAAGCGCAAGCTTTTGAGCAGGATCGTCAACGTCGTTCTAACGAGGAGCGCGGCAAGCTGGTTACCCGTATCCAGTCCGCTGTGAAAGCTGTAGCTGCCGATCAGAGCATCGATCTGGTTGTTGATGCCAACGCCGTTGCATTCAACAGCAGCGATGTTAAAGACATCACCGCTGATGTCCTGAAACAGGTTAAATAAGTAATGCCTTCAATTCGACTCGCTGATTTAGC
Organism: Leclercia sp. LSNIH1; assembly: GCF_002902985.1. Lineage (NCBI taxonomy): Bacteria > Pseudomonadati > Pseudomonadota > Gammaproteobacteria > Enterobacterales > Enterobacteriaceae > Leclercia > Leclercia sp. LSNIH1. The sequence goes on from NZ_CP026167.1 coordinate 1,837,485, forward strand.
TCAGCAGTTGGATGCAGAATTACACGGTGATGGCGATATCGTCATCACCGCTGTTGCGTCCATGCAATCTGCTAAAGCAGGCAATATCACCTTCATGGTAAGCCCTAAGTACCGTGAACATCTGGCGCTTTGCCAGGCGTCTGCTGTCGTCATGACGCAGGACGATTTGCCGTTTGCCGCAGGTGCTGCGCTGGTAGTGAAGAACCCCTACCTGACGTATGCCCGTATGGCACAAATTCTGGATACCACGCCGCAGCCGGCGCAAAACATCGCACCCAGTGCGGTGATTGACCCAACGGCGCAGCTGGGTAACAACGTATCAATTGGTGCAAATGCGGTTATCGAATCAGACGTCGTGCTGGGCGATAACGTGGTCATCGGTGCCGGTTGCTTCGTCGGTAAAAAAACAAAAATTGGTGCAGGCTCTCGCCTGTGGGCCAATGTCTCTGTTTATCATGAGATCAAAATTGGCGAAAACTGCCTGATCCAGTCCAGTACTGTTATCGGTTCGGATGGTTTCGGTTACGCCAACGATCGTGGTAACTGGGTTAAGATCCCGCAGCTTGGCCGGGTGATCATCGGCGATCGCGTCGAAATCGGTGCATGCACGACTATTGACCGTGGTGCGCTTGATGACACGATCATCGGTAATGGTGTTATCATCGATAACCAGTGCCAGATTGCACATAACGTTGTGATTGGCGACAATACTGCCGTTGCCGGTGGCGTTATTATGGCGGGCAGCCTGAAGATTGGCCGTTACTGTATGATTGGCGGCGCCAGCGTCATTAACGGGCATATGGAAATATGCGATAAGGTTACGGTTACCGGTATGGGCATGGTTATGCGTCCAATCACCGAACCGGGCGTCTACTCTTCAGGCATTCCGTTGCAGCCTAACAAAGTGTGGCGTAAGACTGCAGCCCTGGTGATGAATATTGATGATATGAGCAAGCGCCTCAAGGCCATTGAGCGCAAAATCGATCAACAAGACTAAGCGTTCACCCGTTTAACGCACACTTCCCGGCCTGTCGGCTTTCTTATAAACCGGCAGGCCGTGTTATTATTGCCATTCAGATATTTTGACAGGAAGAGTATTTTGACTACTGACACTCATACTCTGCATATTGAAGAGATTTTAGAACTTCTGCCGCACCGCTATCCGTTTTTGCTGGTAGACCGTGTGCTGGATTTTGAAGAAGGTCGTTTTCTGCGCGCAGTGAAAAATGTTTCTGTAAACGAGCCATTCTTCCAGGGGCATTTCCCTGGGAAGCCTATCTTCCCGGGCGTATTGATCCTGGAAGCGATGGCTCAGGCTACCGGTATTCTGGCGTTTAAAAGCGTTGGGAAGCTGGAGCCAGGTGAGCTCTATTACTTCGCAGGTATCGACGAAGCGCGCTTCAAGCGCCCGGTCGTGCCTGGTGATCAGATGATCATGGAAGTGACTTTTGAAAAAACGCGTCGCGGCCTGACTCGCTTCAAAGGCGTAGCTCTGGTTGACGGCAAGGTTGTTTGCGAAGCTACCATGATGTGTGCGCGTAGCCGGGAGGCCTGATACGTGATTGATAAAACCGCCTTTATTCATCCAACCGCCATTGTGGAAGAGGGTGCCGTTATCGGTGCTAACGTCCACATTGGTCCATTCTGTATTGTTGGACCCCATGTCGAAATTGGTGAGGGTACCGTACTGAAATCTCATGTCGTGGTGAATGGTCATACGACTATTGGCCGCGACAACGTGATCTATCAGTTCGCCTCCATCGGTGAAGTTAACCAGGATCTGAAATATGCTGGCGAACCAACCCGTGTGGAAATTGGCGATCGTAACCGCATTCGCGAAAGCGTCACCATTCATCGTGGCACAGTACAGGGCGGTGAGTTGACGAAGGTGGGCAGCGATAACCTGTTTATGGTCAACGCGCATATCGCGCATGACTGTACCGTGGGTGACCGCTGCATTCTCGCCAACAACGCAACGCTGGCGGGACACGTATCAGTTGATGATTATGCAATCATTGGCGGCATGACCGCTGTCCATCAGTTCTGCATCATTGGTGCGCATGTGATGGTTGGCGGCTGCTCCGGCGTGGCGCAGGACGTTCCGCCATATGTGATTGCACAGGGTAACCATGCGACGCCGTTTGGCGTCAACATCGAAGGCCTTAAGCGTCGCGGTTTTAGCCGTGAAGCGATTATGGCTATCCGCAACGCTTACAAGCAGTTGTACCGTAACGGTAAAACGCTGGAAGAGGCTAAGCCGGAAATTGCCGAACTGGCGAAGCAGCATCCTGAGGTGAACGCGTTTGTGGAGTTCTTCGCACGCTCAACCCGTGGTCTGATTCGTTAATGGTCGATAGTCGTCCGCTTACGATCGCCCTCGTCGCCGGAGAAACCTCCGGCGATATTCTTGGTGCTGGTCTGATTCGAGCGCTCAAAGCGCGCGTTCCCAACGCGCGCTTTGTCGGCGTTGCTGGCCCATTGATGCAGGCTGAAGGCTGCGAAGCCTGGTACGAAATGGAAGAGCTGGCGGTGATGGGCATCGTCGAGGTACTGGGTCGCCTGCGCCGGTTGCTGCACATCCGCGCCGATCTGACGCGTCGTTTTACCGAACTTAAGCCCGATGTGTTCGTGGGTATTGATGCGCCTGACTTCAACATTACCCTTGAAGGTAATCTGAAAAAACAGGGGATCAAAACCATCCATTATGTCAGTCCGTCCGTCTGGGCGTGGCGACAGAAACGCGTTTTCAAAATAGGCAGATCGACGAATCTGGTATTGGCCTTCCTGCCTTTCGAAAAAGCGTTTTACGATAAATTCAACGTGCCGTGCCGCTTTATCGGCCATACCATGGCCGACGCCATGCCGCTGGATCCCGATAAAAATGGTGCACGTGACCTGCTGGGTATTTCACATGATGCCCACTGCCTGGCGCTGTTGCCAGGGAGCCGCGGCGCAGAAGTCGAAATGCTCAGCGCTGATTTTCTGAAAACCGCGCAAATCCTGCGTCAGACTTACCCTGACCTGGAAGTGGTCGTGCCGCTGGTGAATGCCAAACGCCGGGAGCAGTTCGAGCGTATTAAAGCGGAAGTCGCCCCCGATCTGCATGTCCATCTGTTAGATGGCAAAGGGCGTGAGGCGATGGTGGCCAGCGATGCCGCGTTGCTGGCATCGGGTACCGCTGCGCTGGAGTGCATGCTGGCAAAATGCCCGATGGTCGTGGGTTATCGTATGAAGCCGTTTACCTTCTGGCTGGCAAAACGGCTGGTGAAGACGGATTACGTCTCCCTGCCGAACCTGCTTGCCCGACGTGAGCTGGTGAAAGAGTTGCTGCAGGATGAGTGCCAGCCGCAGGCATTAGCCGCTGCGTTGCTGCCGCTGCTGGCTAACGGCAAAACCAGCCATGAAATGCATGACACATTCCGGGAACTGCATCAGCAAATCCGCTGTAATGCCGACGAGCAGGCAGCTGACGCGGTGCTGGAGTTAGCGAAATGATGGAATTTGTTTACCCTCACGCCCATCTGGTGGCGGGAGTGGATGAAGTAGGGCGTGGGCCGCTGGTGGGCGCAGTGGTGACTGCCGCAGTGATCCTCGATCCTGCTCGTCCGATTATCGGTCTGAATGACTCGAAGAAATTATCCGAGAAGCGCCGCCTGGCCTTATACGATGAAATTAAAGAGAAAGCGCTGGCCTGGAGTGTCGGGCGGGCGGAACCGCATGAGATCGACGAACTGAATATTCTGCATGCCACCATGCTGGCGATGCAGCGTGCCGTCGCCGGGCTGAGCGTGGTGCCGGAGTATGTGCTGATCGACGGTAATCGTTGCCCGGCGCTGCCCATGCCGTCGCTGGCGGTGGTAAAGGGCGACAGCCGGGTGGCGGAAATTAGTGCCGCCTCGATCGTGGCTAAAGTCACGCGCGATGCTGAAATGGCCGCGCTGGATCTCACATTTCCCCAGTATGGTTTTGCCCAGCATAAGGGGTATCCTACCGCTTTCCATCTGGAAAGACTGGCTGAACACGGCGCAACTGAGCACCACCGCCGCAGTTTTGGACCGGTAAAACGCGCACTGGGACTGATGTCCTGAATCAAGACGCCAATAAGTAACGCGGAATCTGAAGATGGCTGAACCACGTTTCGTACACCTGCGGGTGCACAGCGACTATTCCATGATTGATGGGCTGGCGAAGACCGGGCCGCTGGTGAAAAAGGCGGCCTCGCTTGGCATGCCTGCGCTGGCGATCACCGACTTCACTAACCTGTGCGGTCTGGTGAAGTTCTACGGAACGGCGCACGGTGCCGGAATGAAGCCGGTAATTGGGGCTGATTTTCATGTACAGAGCGAGCTTCTCGCCGATGAAATGACGCAAATTACCGTCCTGGCGCTGAACAATACCGGCTATCAGAACCTGACGCTGCTCATCTCCCGTGCCTATCAGCGCGGCTACGGCCCGCAGGGCCCGTGGATCGATCGCGCGTGGCTGGCGGAGCTGAATGAGGGGCTGCTGCTCATCTCCGGCGGGCGCATGGGCGACGTAGGCCGATGCCTGCTGCGCGGCAACACTGCCCTGGTGGAGCAGTGCGTCGATTTTTATAAAGAGTATTTCCCGGATCGCTTCTACCTGGAGCTGATCCGTACCGGTCGCCCTGATGAAGAGAGCTATCTGCATGCCGCGGTGGCGCTGGCGGAAGAGCAGGGCCTGCCGGTAGTTGCCACCAACGATGTGCGCTTCATCAACGCCGACGATTTTGACGCCCATGAAATTCGCGTCGCTATCCACGATGGTTTTACCCTCGACGATCCGAAACGCCCCCGCAACTATTCGCCGCAGCAATATATGCGCAGCGAAGAGGAGATGTGCGAGCTGTTTTCCGATATCCCGGAAGCGCTGGAGAACAGCGTAGAGATCGCCAAGCGCTGTAACGTCACCGTCCGTCTGGGTGAATACTTCCTGCCGCAGTTCCCGACCGGCGACATGACCACCGAAGACTTCCTGGTCATGAAATCAAAAGAAGGTCTGGAAGAGCGCCTTGAGTTTCTGTTCCCGGATCCGGCCGTTCGCGCCGAGAAGCGCCCGGAGTATGACGAGCGTCTGGACGTTGAGCTCCAGGTTATTAACCAGATGGGGTTCCCCGGCTACTTCCTGATCGTTATGGAGTTTATCCAGTGGTCGAAAGACAACGGCGTACCGGTAGGGCCGGGCCGTGGTTCGGGTGCCGGATCGCTGGTGGCCTATGCGCTGAAAATTACCGATCTCGATCCGCTGGAATTTGACCTGCTGTTCGAACGCTTCCTCAACCCGGAACGTGTCTCCATGCCCGACTTCGACGTTGACTTCTGTATGGAGAAACGCGACCAGGTCATTGAACACGTGGCAGACATGTACGGTCGTGACGCGGTATCGCAGATCATTACCTTCGGTACCATGGCGGCAAAAGCAGTTATCCGCGACGTGGGCCGCGTACTGGGGCATCCGTACGGCTTTGTTGACCGCATCTCGAAGCTGGTGCCGCCTGACCCGGGCATGACCCTGGCGAAAGCGTTCGAAGCGGAGCCGCAGCTGCCGGAAATCTACGAGGCGGATGAAGAGGTCAAAGCGCTGATCGACATGGCGCGCAAGCTGGAAGGTGTCACCCGAAACGCCGGTAAACACGCCGGTGGGGTGGTCATTGCACCGACCAAAATTACCGACTTTGCGCCGCTCTACTGCGATGAATCGGGCCTGCATCCGGTCACCCAGTTTGACAAGAACGACGTGGAATACGCCGGGCTGGTGAAGTTTGACTTCCTCGGCTTGCGTACGCTCACCATCATCGACTGGGCGTTGAAGATGATCAACCCGCGCCGGGCCAAGCAGGGCCTGGAGCCGATTGATATCGCCGCGATCCCGCTCGATGACAAGAAAAGTTTCGACATGCTGCAACGCTCGGAGACCACGGCGGTCTTCCAGCTTGAATCCCGCGGCATGAAAGATTTGATCAAGCGTCTGCAGCCTGACTGCTTCGAAGATATGATCGCGCTGGTGGCGCTGTTCCGTCCGGGGCCGCTGCAGTCCGGGATGGTAGATAACTTTATCGACCGTAAGCATGGCCGCGAGGAACTCTCCTATCCGGATGTTCAGTGGCAGCATGAAAGCCTGAAGCCGGTGCTGGAGCCAACCTACGGCATCATCCTGTATCAGGAACAGGTCATGCAGATCGCCCAGGTGCTCTCCGGCTACACCCTCGGCGGCGCGGATATGCTGCGTCGAGCAATGGGTAAGAAAAAGCCGGAAGAGATGGCCAAGCAGCGCTCTATATTTGAAGATGGGGCGAAGAAAAACGGCATCGACGGCGAACTGGCGATGAAAATCTTCGATCTGGTGGAGAAATTTGCCGGATACGGATTTAACAAGTCACACTCCGCCGCCTACGCGCTGGTCTCCTATCAGACGCTGTGGCTGAAGGCGCACTACCCGGCCGAGTTTATGGCCGCGGTAATGACCGCCGATATGGACAACACCGAGAAGGTGGTCGGTCTGGTGGATGAGTGCTGGCGCATGGGGCTGAAAATCCTGCCGCCTGACATCAACTCCGGTCAGTACCACTTCCACGTCAATGACGACGGGGAGATTGTCTACGGCATCGGCGCGATTAAAGGGGTGGGTGAAGGGCCGATCGAAGCGATCATCGAAGCCCGTAACCAGGGCGGCTACTTCCGCGAGCTGTTTGACCTCTGTGCGCGTACCGATATTAAAAAGCTCAACCGCCGGGTGCTGGAAAAGCTGATTATGTCCGGGGCGTTCGATCGTCTCGGGCCGCATCGCGCGGCGCTGATGAACTCGCTGGGGGACGCCCTGAAGGCCGCCGACCAGCACTCAAAAGCCGAGGCCATTGGGCAGGCGGATATGTTCGGCGTGCTGGCAGAAGAGCCGGAGCAGATTGAACAATCCTATGCCAGCTGTCAGCCGTGGCCGGAACAGACCGTGCTGGATGGTGAGCGCGAGACGTTAGGCCTGTATCTGACCGGGCATCCGATCAATCAGTATATTAAAGAAATTGAGCGCTATGTCGGAGGCTACCGGCTGAAAGACATGCATCCGACAGAACGTGGTAAGATTACTACGGCTGCGGGGCTCGTCATTGCTGCGAGGGTTATGGTCACCAAACGCGGCAATCGTATCGGCATCTGTACGCTGGATGACCGTTCCGGGCGGCTGGAGGTGATGTTATTCACCGACGCGCTGGATAAATACCAGCAGCTGCTGGAAAAAGACCGCATACTTATCGTCAGCGGACAGGTCAGCTTTGATGACTTCAGCGGGGGACTTAAAATGACCGCCCGCGAAGTGATGGACATTGACGAAGCCCGGGAAAAATATGCTCGCGGGCTTGCTATCTCGCTGACGGACAGGCAAATTGATGACCAGCTTTTAAACCGACTCCGTCAGTCTCTGGAACCCCACCGCTCGGGGACCATTCCAGTACATCTCTACTATCAGAGGGCGGATGCGCGTGCACGGTTGCGCTTTGGTGCGTCGTGGCGTGTCTCTCCGAGCGATCGTTTACTGAACGATCTACGTGGCCTCATTGGTTCGGAGCAGGTGGAACTGGAGTTTGACTAATACAGGAATACTATGAGTCTGAATTTCCTTGATTTCGAACAGCCGATTGCAGAGCTGGAAGCGAAAATCGATTCTCTGACTGCCGTGGGCCGTCAGGATGAAAAACTGGATATTAACATCGACGAAGAAGTGCATCGTCTGCGTGAAAAAAGCGTAGAACTGACGCGTAAAATCTTTGCCGATCTCGGCGCATGGCAGGTTGCTCAACTGGCTCGCCATCCTCAGCGTCCGTACACCCTGGATTATGTCCGCCTGGCGTTTGATGAATTCGACGAACTGGCTGGTGACCGCGCATACGCTGACGATAAAGCTATCGTTGGTGGGATTGCGCGTCTCGACGGCCGTCCGGTGATGATTATTGGCCACCAGAAGGGGCGCGAAACCAAAGAAAAAATTCGCCGCAATTTCGGGATGCCAGCACCAGAAGGTTATCGTAAAGCCCTGCGTCTGATGGAGATGGCCGAGCGTTTTAACATGCCGATCATCACCTTCATCGACACCCCGGGAGCCTATCCTGGTGTCGGCGCGGAAGAGCGCGGTCAGTCTGAAGCGATTGCCCGTAACCTGCGTGAAATGTCACGTTTAAGCGTGCCGGTTATCTGCACCGTTATCGGTGAAGGTGGTTCCGGTGGCGCGCTGGCCATTGGTGTGGGCGATAAAGTGAATATGCTGCAGTACAGCACCTATTCCGTTATCTCCCCGGAAGGGTGTGCCTCCATTCTGTGGAAAAGCGCCGATAAAGCCCCGATGGCTGCGGAAGCGATGGGCATTATCGCTCCTCGCCTGAAAGAGCTGAAGCTGATCGATACCGTTATCCCGGAACCGCTGGGTGGCGCGCATCGTAAGCCAGAAGTGATGGCCGCCTCCCTGAAGGCGCAGCTGCTGGCTGATCTCGCAGACCTCGACGTGCTGAGCAAAGAAGATCTGCTGAACCGCCGTTACCAGCGTCTGATGAGCTACGGCTACGCATAAGCTACGCAATAATCTTAAAAGCCGCACCCTGTTGCGGCTTTTTTTATGTCCATGGTTTACCTCAACTATGCTTAGCTAATGTTTTTTAAGGAGGTAAACCGTGAACATCATTGCCATTATGGGGCCGCACGGCGTCTTTTATAAAGACGAACCCATCAAGGAGCTGGAGCAGGCGCTGGCATCGCGCGGGTTTCAACTAATCTGGCCGCAGAACAGCGCCGATCTACTGAAGTTTATTGAACATAACCCCCGTATCTGCGGCGTCATCTTCGACTGGGACGAGTACGATATGGAGTTGTGCGGCGACATCAACCAACTCAATGAATACCTGCCGCTCTACGCCTTTATCAATACCCACTCCACGATGGATATCAGCGCCCAGGATATGCGCATGGCGCTGTGGTTCTTCGAGTACTCGCTGGGGGTGGCCGAGGATATCGCTACCCGCATTCAGCAATATACCGGCGAGTACCTCGATACCATAACCCCGCCGTTTACCCGCGCCCTTTTCACCTACGTAAAAGAGGGGAAGTACACCTTCTGTACCCCCGGTCATATGGCGGGAACCGCGTATCAGAAAAGCCCGGTGGGCTGTCTGTTCTATGACTTCTTTGGCGGGAACACCCTGAAGGCGGATGTGTCGATCTCGGTGACGGAGCTGGGATCGCTGCTGGATCATACCGGCCCGCATCTCGAAGCTGAAGAGTATATCGCCCGTACATTTGGTGCCGAGCAGAGCTATATGGTGACCAACGGTACCTCGACGTCGAACAAGATCGTTGGCATGTACGCCGCGCCGGGCGGCAGCACTTTACTGATCGACCGCAACTGCCATAAATCTCTGGCGCACCTGCTGATGATGAGTGACGTAGTGCCGCTCTGGCTGTCGCCGACCCGCAACGCGCTGGGCATTCTGGGCGGGATCCCGCGCCGGGAATTTTCTCATGCGGCAATAGAGCGCAAAGTGGCAGCCGTGCCGGGCGCAAGCTGGCCGGTTCACGCGGTGATCACCAACTCCACCTACGACGGCCTGCTGTACAACACCAACTGGGTGAAACAGACCCTCGATGTGCCCTCCATCCATTTTGATTCTGCCTGGGTCCCCTATACCAATTTCCATCCCATCTATGCCGGAAAGAGCGGGATGAGCGGTGAACGCCTGCCGGGTAAAGTGTTCTTCGAAACCCAGTCCACGCACAAAATGCTGGCTGCGTTTTCTCAGGCTTCGCTGATTCACATTAAGGGCGAGTACGATGAAGATACCTTCAACGAAGCCTTTATGATGCACACCACCACCTCGCCCAGCTATCCGCTGGTGGCCTCCATTGAAACTGCGGCAGCGATGCTGCGTGGTAATCCCGGTAAGCGCCTGATCAACCGCTCCGTTGAGCGCGCCCTGCACTTCCGCAAAGAGGTTCAGCGCCTTAAAGATGAAGCCGACGGCTGGTTCTTCGATATCTGGCAGCCGGACGACATTGACGAAGCTGAATGCTGGCCGGTGGCGCCGGGCGAGAGCTGGCATGGTTTCCGCGATGCCGATGAGGATCATATGTTCCTCGATCCGGTCAAAGTCACCATTCTGACGCCAGGTATGGACGAGCAGGGAGTGATGAGTGAAGAGGGGATCCCGGCGGCGCTGGTAGCGAAATTCCTCGACGAGCGCGGCGTGGTGGTCGAAAAAACCGGGCCGTACAATCTGCTTTTCCTGTTCAGTATCGGTATCGACAAAACCCGGGCGATGGGTTTGCTGCGCGGATTGATGGAGTTTAAGCGCGCCTACGATCTGAATTTGCGGGTCAAGAACATGCTGCCGGATCTCTATGCCGAAGATCCCGACTTCTACCGCAACATGCGTATTCAGGATCTGGCTAAAGGCATTCACAAGCTCATTCGTCAGCACGACTTGCCGCGACTGATGCTGCAGGCGTTTGATGTCCTGCCAGAAATGAAGCTCACCCCGCATCACGCCTGGCAGCGTCAGGTGAAGGGGGAGGTAGAGACGGTCGATCTGGAGGATCTGGTTGGCCGGGTGTCGGCCAATATGATCCTCCCTTATCCTCCTGGTGTGCCGCTGCTTATGCCCGGTGAGATGATCACCGAGAAGAGCAGGGCGGTTCTCGATTTCCTGTTAATGCTCTGCTCGATTGGCCGCCACTATCCCGGCTTTGAAACCGACATCCACGGTGCCAAACGGGATGAAAACGGCATCTACCGGGTACGGGTCTTAAAAGCGTCATGACCCCTTGCACGGCAAGGGGGTTCGGATATAACGTTCAGGCACACCAATAAGGAGAGGCTATGCTGGGTTTAAAGCAGGTTCATCACATTGCAATCATTGCCACCGACTATGCCGCCAGTAAGGCGTTTTACTGCGATACGCTGGGATTTACCCTGCAAAGTGAGTTTTACCGCGAAGAGCGTGATTCTTGGAAAGGCGACCTGGCGCTGAATGGTCAGTATGTCATTGAGCTCTTTTCGTTCCCCTTCCCGCCGGCGCGTCCGTCCCGGCCCGAAGCCTGCGGTTTACGTCATCTGGCGTTCAGTGTGGATGACATTGACCAGGCGGTAGAGCATCTTGAATCCCACGGTGTTAAGTGCGAAGCCATCCGTATCGATCCCTTCACCGGAAAGCGCTTCACCTTTTTCAACGATCCTGATGGCCTGCCGCTGGAGCTCTACCAGCAGTAACGCTTGCCTCGCCAGGGAATGCCCGGTAACGTGCCGGGCACCTTTCTGGATAAATGACGACGATGACCACAGCCGACCTTCAGCAAGCTCTTCACCCGTACCGCCGACTGCTGGTGGGCTTTAGCGGTGGCCTGGATTCCACGGTATTGCTGCATCAGCTAATGCTGTGGCGGGAACAGGAGCCGGACCTTGAGCTGCGCGCTATCCATATTCACCATGGCCTGAGCCCCCACGCCGACAGCTGGGTCGCCCATTGCCAGCACCTGTGCCAGCAGTGGAATATCCCGCTGATCGTGGCGCGGGTAACGCTGGCGGAGGAGGGGCTGGGGCTGGAGGCGCAGGCGCGTAAAGCGCGTTATGCCGCCTTTCGTGAGGCCCTGTTGCCGGATGAAGCGCTGGTCACGGCGCAACATCTGGACGATCAGTGTGAAACTTTTCTGCTGGCGCTAAAGCGCGGCAGTGGCCCGGCGGGGCTGTCGGCCATGCCCGCGCGGGCGCGTTTTGCCGGTACCGAACAAATTCGTCCCCTCATTGGTGAAACGCGAGACTCGCTGCTGGCCTGGGCGCAGCGTTGGGATCTGCGCTGGATTGAGGATGAAAGCAACCAGGACGACAGCTATGACCGCAATTTTTTGCGTCTGCGCGTCCTGCCGCTGCTGGCAGAGCGTTGGCCGCATTTTGCTCAGGCCACCTCCCGCAGCGCCACGCTGTGCGCGGAGCAGGAGCACCTGCTGGATGAACTGCTGGCAGACGAGCTTTCAACATTAGTCTCCCCAGACGGGGCGCTGGCTATCGCGCCGCTGCAGGCGATGAGTGCGGTACGCCGGGCCGCGTTGCTGCGCCGATGGCTGGCGCTGCACGGGGCGTTAATGCCGTCACGCGACATGCTTAATCGCATCTGGGATGAGGTGGTGCTGGCCCGGGAAGACGCGGCACCGCGGCTGCGTTCCGGCGAAGGTGAAATTCGTCGCTTTCGCGGTCAGCTGTGGTGGGTGAAAGTCCACGCCTCGCTGGCCGATCGGGTTATCGACTGGCCGTTGCTGGAGCGGCCCCTCTCTCTGCCGGAAGGGCTGGGTACGCTTCATCTCAAGACGGGGGGCGCTCTTCGACTGCCGCGGGCAGATGAGCCCGTGACGGTGCGCTTTCGCGCCAGCGGTACGCTGCACATTGTCGGGCGAAACGGCGGACGCAAGATCAAAAAAATCTGGCAGGAACTTAACGTTGCCCCCTGGCATCGGGACAGCACGCCGCTTCTATTTTACGGAGAAACGTTGGTGGCAGCGGCGGGGGTGTTTATAACGCATGAAGGGGCGGCTGAAGCGGAGCGGGGCGTAGAGCTGGAGTGGAAAACGTAACGGGCAGCAGGCTGCCCGTTACACGGGATCAGGACTCGCTCACCACAACGGTGCCGATTTCGGGATGACTGAAGCTGGCTATTTTATCGAGACGCAGTTCGCGCGTTGCGCCGCCTTCTTCCACAACCAGATACTCCACGTTCTTACGGGAAACCAGATCGTTCGCCCTGGCCTTCAGCACTTCGCCATCTTTTAACGCCAGCGTAAGAAGCAGGTGATGCTGGCAGGCGAGTTCGAGATTGTCGTAATCATCGCAGTTAATAGGTTGATAGGTATCATTCATTGACATAATCGCTCACCAGTAAATTCGCAGCAGCATATGCTGCTTTTTCTCTGACCGATTCTGAAAGCGTGTCATCCGACGCCATTTCATTCAGAACTTTCAATACACAGCCCAACGCATCGGGGATATACCCCAGATCGCCGCTGGCAATCTCCGCATACCGTTTGCGAATTAGCTCACAATAATTATCCACATCCCCTCCTGCCAGCGCACTGACTTTACTGTGAGATACCATTAAGCCTACGAAGATAAACTCGGTTTAGCAAGGTGACTATACCATACTCATTTAAGCAATATCAGCAGGTTGATGTCGCAGACATTCTCAAGCCTGTAACAGCCTTTTGGCGGAGATTTCGCTACAATGCGCACCTGATTCGAAAGGAGTTCTCTCATGGCGCTTAAAGCGACAATTTACAAAGCCGCGGTCAATGTGGCGGATTTAGACCGCAATCAGTTTCTGGATGCGACCTTGACGCTGGCGCGTCATCCCTCCGAAACGCAAGAGCGCATGATGCTGCGCCTGCTGGCGTGGATTAAGTACGCCAATGAGCGCCTGCAATTTACCCGCGGGTTAAGCGCGGAAGACGAGCCGGAAGCCTGGCTGCTCAACGATCATCTGGGTATCGATCTCTGGATTGAGCTGGGCCTGCCGGATGAGCGTCGCATCAAGAAAGCCTGCACGCAATCTGCTGAAGTGGCGCTCTTTACCTACAACAGCCGCGCAGCGGAGATCTGGTGGCAGCAGAACAAGAATAAGTGCGCCCAGTTTGCCAACCTGTCTGTCTGGTATCTGGATGATGATCAACTGGCTAAGCTGAGCGCATTTGCCGGTCGAACCATGATTCTGCAGGCAACCATTCAGGATGGCGCCATCTGGCTGTCGGATGCTGAGAATAATCTGGAAATTCATCCGGAAGCCTGGCAGTCCCGTTCATGATCGTAGTCTCCCGAACCGTCGCCCTGCCCGATCATGAAGTGGAGATCACCGCGATCCGCGCCCAGGGAGCAGGGGGCCAGCATGTGAACAAAACCTCAACGGCTATTCATCTGCGCTTTGACATTCGGGCATCCAGCTTGCCAGAGTATTATAAAGAGCGCCTGCTCGCCGCCAGCCATCATCTGATCACCTCTGACGGCATCATTATTATCAAGGCGCAGGAGTACCGCAGCCAGGAGATGAACCGGGAAGCCGCGCTTGCCCGGCTGGTGGCGGTAATACAAGAGTTAACGGCAGTGCAAAAAAGCCGGCGGGCAACCCGCCCGACACGCGCATCGAAAGAGCGCCGTCTGGCTTCTAAATCACAAAAATCGACCGTCAAAGCACTGCGTGGCAAAGTTCGAGGCCCCCAGGATTAACGGGGAGCAGGCGGGTTGAGAAAAGGAATCTGATGTGAAAACAGCAATATTTTCAGTGGTGGCTGCAGGCGCGCTGGCCATCCTGATGGGATGTCATAACCGGGCAGAGGTGCAGGCGCTGGAGCCAGCCCATGAAGAGGCGCTAAAACCGATGCAGCAGAGCTGGCGGGGCGTTTTACCCTGCGCCGACTGCGAAGGTATCGAAACCTCACTGTTTCTGGAAAAAGATGGCACCTGGGTAATGAACCAACATTATCAGGGGACAAAGGCACCTTCCTCTTTCGCCAGCTACGGCAGTTGGGCGCGAACAGCGGATAAGCTGGTACTGACGGACACGCAGGGCGAAAAGCACTATTTCCGGGCGAAAGGCGAAGGGCTGGAGATGCTCGATCGGGAAGGAAATCCGATCGAGTCGCAGTTTAACTACACCCTGGCGCCCGTTAATGCTGCCCTGCCATCAACGCCAATGGCGATGCGCGGCATGTATTTCTATATGGCTGATGCGGCGAGCTTCACCGACTGTGCCACCGGCAAAAAGGTGAGCGTAGCGAATAACGCGCAGCTGGAGCGGGATTACGCGGCGGCGCGCGGAAATGATACTAAACCGGTGCTGCTCACCGTGAACGGGCATTTTACTCTTGAGGCCAACCCGGACAGTGGTCAAAGCGTTAAAACGCTGATAGTCGATAAAGATGCAGCCTTCCAGGCTGGCAAAGATTGTCAGTCTCGTTGAGAAGCTGGGCCGGAGGGGGTTGCCGGCCCAATTATCAGGGCCTGAGTCCTACAAAGCGACGCGTTTTGATGTAAATTCCGGGTTTGAGATGGCCAATGTACCGTAGCTCTGTTTCAGGTTTATAGGTGGAAATATCGCCTTCACGCATATGCATCAAATCGGCAGGGCTTATCCAGCCCGATTCTGCCATCGTCAGCGGGTGACCCGCCTTCAGGAAGGCATCGCTAACAAATTCCGAACAAAACCACGCCTTTTTTTCATCTTCGCTTGTTCTGCTTAATTGCGCAGTGGCAAAGCCGCTAACGCACTGCTGGCGAAAAGTTTCTGAGAAGGGATTCAGCGAACATAATTGTTTTGTCACCATGAAGGGAACAAACTCAATTATTCCCCGATAGTTATAGCGGCTATGTTGCGCCTGCTCAGCAAATACTCTGATGGTTGCCGCTTGCTCGGGTGTCAGGTTGGGCACCCTTAAAGCGAATAATTTGTCGCTGTGCTGCATGGCATCTTCCAGGCTTATAATTTGCACCCCGTTGCCTGTCGCTTCTGCCACATCATGATTGCCGAGATAAACTGCAACGTGACTGACGGACGAGGTACTGAGCAGGCGAATGCCAAGGGACGTAATCCCGATGCTGGATGAGAAGAGAAGATCGCCAGCTTTAAGCTCTTTTTCGGTGATTTCGAGCAGCTTTTTTTCTGAAAGAGAACTCTGGCGCTGCAGTTTGATTGCCCATTTTTTCGACTGAGCCTCTACCGCATTTGCTGCGCTTTCCTGTCTGCTTACATCAAGCGTACAGCCGGAAAATAAAAAGAGAGAGGGAACGAGCAGGCGATGCAACGCCCTGTGCATTTTCATATCTTTTACAATCCTTGTAAAAAAGAGGCCCTGAAAATCAGGGCCTCTTACGACATCAACCTTTGATGTTTTTGATTAAATACTCAAGCACGTCACCGGTTTTAATCATCTGCTTCTCACCGTTACGACGATACTTATACTCGATTTCGTCATTATCGAGGTTACGATCGCCGATCACGATGGTGTGCGGAATGCCGATCAGTTCCATATCCGCAAACATCACGCCTGGGCGCTCTTTACGATCGTCCATCAGCACTTCGATACCCTGCGCACGCAGCTCGCTGTAGAGTTTTTCCGCCAGCTCCTGCACACGGTAGGACTTATGCATGTTCATCGGCAGGATCGCCACCTGGAACGGAGCGATGTTGTCCGGCCAGACAATGCCACGCTCGTCGTAGTTCTGCTCGATAGCGGCAGCAACCACACGGGTTACACCAATACCGTAGCAGCCCATGGTCAGGACCTGGTTGCGGCCATCTTCACCCTGAACGGCGGCGTTCAGCGCGCGGGAGTATTTATCACCCAGCTGGAAGATATGACCGACTTCGATACCGCGTTTGATCATCAGGGTGCCGTTGCCGTCCGGGCTTGGATCGCCTGCCACCACGTTACGAATATCCGCCACTTCTGGCGTCGCGACGTCGCGATCCCAGTTAATGCCGAAATAGTGTTTGCCGTCGATGTTCGCGCCAGCGGAGAAGTCGCTCATCGCGGCGACCGTGCGGTCAACCACAACAGGAACAGGCATATTCACCGGACCCAGAGAACCAGGACCCGCGTTGACGACGGCGCGGATTTCCGCTTCCGTTGCGAAGGTTAACGGGCTTGCAACCTGTGGCAGCTTCTCGGCTTTCACTTCGTTCAACTCGTGATCGCCACGGACCAGCAGAGCAACCAGCGGGTAGGCGCTGCCTTCGGTGGATTTCACCAGCAGGGTTTTGACCGTTTTTTCGATCGGCAGATTGAACTGCTCAACCAGCTCGGCGATGGTTTTCGCGTTTGGTGTATCAACCAGCTTCATCTCTTCGGTTGCCGCAGCACGTGGCGCTTTTGGCGCCAGAGCTTCTGCAAACTCAATGTTCGCGGCGTAATCAGAGGAGTCAGAGAAGATCACATCGTCTTCACCGCTCTGTGCCAGTACCTGGAACTCATGGGATGCGCTACCGCCGATAGAACCGGTATCAGCCTGAACGGCGCGGAAATCCAGCCCCATGCGGGAGAAGATTTTGCTGTACGCTTCGTACATCTTGTCATAGGTCTCCTGCAGCGATTCCTGAGAAGTGTGGAAAGAGTAAGCATCTTTCATCAGGAATTCGCGAGAGCGCATGACGCCAAAACGTGGACGCACTTCATCACGGAATTTGGTCTGGATCTGGAAGAAGTTCAGCGGCAGCTGCTTGTATGAGCTCAGCTCGTTGCGGATCAGATCGGTAATGACCTCTTCATGCGTTGGGCCGAGAACGAATGGACGATCGCCACGATCGGCAATACGCAGCAGTTCCGGACCATACTGCTCCCAGCGACCACTCTCCTGCCACAGTTCAGAGGGCTGAACTACCGGCATTAACACCTCGATAGCACCGGCGTTATTCATCTCTTCACGCACGATGTTTTCGACTTTTTTCAGGACGCGCACGCCGGTCGGCAACCAGGTGTATAACCCGGAGGCCAGCTTGCGGATCATCCCGGCGCGCAGCATCAGCTGGTGGCTGATCACCTCGGCGTCGGCAGGTGTCTCCTTCAGAGTGGAGAGCAGATATTGGCTAGTACGCATGTTGTTACGGTTCCATTTCGAAGAGTGGAACAGGCTGACCGGCAGCCTGACACAAAAAAAGTGGTTTAGTTTACCAGTGTGGCAAAGATGCCAAAAGAGAAGAGGATAAAATTACTGCGGCTCGAGGGCAAACACTTCAAAGCCCGCCGCGGTAACGCGCCAGCGAACGTTAAAATCCAGCAACAGGACGGCGTAGGTTTTCCCTGCCTCTTCCTCTTTACGGTAGGCCGGACGGGGATCCTGGGCCAGCACGTCGATGATAAATTCCCGCAGTCGAGGATAGCGCTTCTCCAGCTGGATCAACTGGGGGGTGAGCGCATCGGTAAACCAGACCGGCGTATCTGCCTGGGGGGCCTGCTGGGCGTAGCTGGCACGCGCATCCGGCAAGGCTTCTGCAAAGGGCAGGTAAGGTTTGATATCCACTACGGGCGTACCGTCCACCAGATCCAGGCTGCCAAGCTCCAGAATCACCTGATCCTTCTGGCAGCGAATGCCTTTCAGTTCGATGAGCGACATACCGACAGGGTTTGGACGAAAGGTCGAGCGCGTGGCAAACACTCCCATTCGGGCGTTACCGCCGAGACGAGGTGGGCGCACGGTAGGGCGCCAGCCGCCAGCCATGGTCTGATGAAAGATAAACAGCACCCACAGGTGGCTGAACGCTTCCAGTCCGCGCACGGCATCGGCCTGATTATAGGGCGCGAGCAAGTGAAGTTCGCCGCTACAGCTTTTCACCAGACCAGGCTGGCGTGGCACGGCAAACTTCTCTTTATAGGGTGAGCGAATAACGCCTATCTGCTCGAACTGGAATGCACTCATTTCGCCGAGACGTTAAGGGCAGAACCTACGCAAACGGCCTGACGATAGCAGCCAGGTGTGCCGCTGGTAACTTCGCAGCTGTGCAGCAGAACCGCATTGGCCTTCATTTTAGAGGCATTGATCTGCATGCGTTTACGCGCAGTAGGGATATTTGGAGGAGAATCCTGGTTGGTGGCCTGGCAAGATTCGCCCGAGACTTCACCCAGATCGCGGAACGGTTTACCCACTAAATCTTCAGCCTTGGTATAGATTCTGACCGGCGCAGGACGTGGTGCTTTTGGCTTTTCAGGCTCCACTTTCGGCGGGGTTGCTGTGCTTTTAACAGGTTCAACAGGAGATCTGCTTAGCATAGAACAACCGCTCAGCATCAGTGCTAAAAGACAGATCGGTAAAGCACGCATATTGTTTCCTCAATGAATAATCAAATCGTCAGATATTGAATCAGTTGCCTGCATAAATGACAAGACGGGCTTACGCCCGTCCTGAATGATATTACACAAAGGTAAGATTACCAGCCTTTAACTGCACCACCGTTAAAGACTTTGTTTGCTTCCTGGTAAACTTCATCAGACTGGTAAGCCTGGACGAACTTCTTCACGTTTTCCGCATCTTTGTTATCTTCGCGGGTAACGATCAGGTTAACGTACGGAGAGTCTTTATCTTCCACGAAGATACCGTCTTTCGCTGGCGTCAGGTTAATCTGGCTGGCGTAAGTGGTGTTGATAACCGCCAGGGCGATCTGCGCATCATCCAGAGAACGTGGCAGCTGTGGCGCTTCCAGCTCAACAATTTTCAGGTTTTTTGGATTCTCGGTCACGTCCAGAACGGTCGGCAGCAGGCCAACACCATCTTTCAGTTTAATCAGACCCACTTTCTGCAGCAGCAGCAGGGAACGGCCAAGGTTGGTTGGATCGTTAGGTACTGCTACCTGAGAACCGTCCTGCAGTTCTTCTAATGATTTGATTTTTTTGGAGTAGCCCGCGATTGGGTAAACGAAAGTATTGCCCACCGCAACCAGCTTGTAGCCACGATCTTTGATCTGCTGATCCAGGTACGGTTTGTGCTGGAAGGCGTTAGCATCGATATCGCCTTTGCTCAGCGCTTCGTTAGGCAGTACATAATCGTTAAACGTCACCAGCTCCACGTCCAGGCCATACTTCTCTTTCGCCACTTTCGCTGCCGTCTCTGCAACCTGCTGCTCCGCACCGACGATAACACCCACTTTGATGTGGTTTGGATCTTTTTCGTCCTGGCCACAACCTACCAGTGCCAGAGAGCCGATCAGCGCGCCTACCGCAGCAAAGGTCTTAAATTTAAACGCCATGTTTTTATCCTTAACTCGTCGAGTTTGTGTTGTGTAACGTTATTTGTGCGTAACAGCCCGGACGATGCGATCGCCAGAGAATTGAATGAGATAAACCAGTACAACCAGCAGAACCAGCACGGTATTCATAACGGTAGCATTGTAGCCAATGTAACCATACTGATAGCCGATCTGTCCCAGACCGCCGGCGCCTACCGCACCACCCATCGCTGAGTAACCCACCAGAGTAATGAGCGTGATGGTGGCCGCGTTGACCAGACCTGGTAATGCTTCTGGCAGTAAGACCTTGCGAACGATCTGCATCGGCGTCGCACCCATGGCGCGGGACGCTTCAATCAGGCCCGATGGGATCTCTAACAGCGCGTTCTCAACCATACGGGCGATAAACGGTGCCGCGCCCACGGTCAGGGGGACGATGGCAGCCTGCAGGCCAATGGACGTGCCCACAATAACGCGAGTGAAGGGGATCATCCATACCAACAGAATGATGAAGGGAATGGAACGGAAGATGTTCACCAGCGCGGAGAGCGTGCGGTAAAGTTTTGCGTTCTCAATTATCTGGCCCGGACGGGTAACGTACAGCAGCACGCCCACCGGCAGACCAATGACAAAACCGAAGAAGCCCGATACGAAGGTCATCGCCAGCGTTTCCCATACGCCGCGTGCCAGCAACCACATCATTGCCTCAGACATAACCCAGTACCTCAACTTTTACATGATGCTCTTGCAGCCAGGCGATCGCCGCCTGCGTATCTTCTTGCGTACCGTGCATTTCAGTCAGCATGATGCCGAACTTCACGCCACCGGCGTAATCCATCTGCGCGCTAATAATGTTGTTGTTCACATTGAAGCGGCGGGCAGTTTCTGACAGCAGCGGGGCATCCACTGACTTGCCGGTAAACTCCATCCGCAGCATTGGAACGCTGTTTGCTTCTGGTTGTGCCTTTAAACGTGCCAGATAGTCTTCCGGAATATCCAGATGCAGCGTGGCCTGAATAAACTGCTGCGCCAGTGGGGTTTTCGGATGCGAGAACACTTCGCTGACGGTGTCTTGTTCAATCAGTTCACCCTGGCTTATCACCGCCACACAGTCGCAGATGCGCTTAACCACATCCATCTCGTGCGTAATAAGGAGGATGGTCAGCCCCAGGCGACGGTTAATGTCCTTTAAGAGCTCCAGAATCGAGCGGGTCGTTGCCGGATCCAGGGCGCTGGTGGCTTCGTCACAGAGCAATACTTTAGGATTACTGGCCAGCGCACGCGCAATCGCCACGCGCTGTTTTTGTCCGCCGGACAAGTTGGCCGGGAAGGTGTCGTGCTTCTCGCTCAGACCGACCAGATCCAGCAGTTCGGTGACGCGACGTTTGATTTCGTCTTTGGGCGTGTTATCCAGCTCCAGCGGCAGGGCAACGTTGCCAAACACGGTGCGCGAAGAGAGCAGGTTAAAGTGCTGGAAGATCATGCCAATCTGGCGGCGGGCTTTAGTCAGTTCTGCTTCTGAAAGCGTAGTCAGTTCCGTACCATCAACCTGAACGTGGCCTTCAGTCGGGCGTTCAAGCAGGTTAACGCAACGAATGAGCGTACTTTTACCTGCACCTGAGGCGCCAATGACGCCATAAATCTGTCCAGCCGGAACATGCAGGCTAACGTTGTTCAACGCCTGAATGGTACGGTTCCCTTGCTGGAACACTTTGGTGATATTCGAAAGTTTAATCATTAGATTATTTTTATCGTATGTAAGTTAGCCGTGGCATTTTCTGCTGCCTGATACGGGCGATGACCGTCAACAAAACGGATGTTAAGGCATCCAGACGTCTAAATCAATCCAACTCTGCGCGATGAGCACTTTCTTGCGCAGTGAAACATGAGATACTACGCAGACATCCCTATTCAGGAGCAAACCGGTGGCAAAATCAGTACCCGCAATTTTTCTCGATCGTGACGGCACAATTAATGTCGATCATGGTTATGTGCATGAGATAGACGAATTTGAATTCATCGATGGCGTTATTGAAGCCATGCGTGAATTAAAAGAGATGGGATTTGCGCTGGTGGTCGTCACCAACCAGTCAGGTATCGCGCGCGGTAAATTCACCGAAGCACAGTTTGAGACCTTAACGGAATGGATGGACTGGTCACTGGCGGATCGCGGCGTTGATCTGGACGGTATCTATTATTGTCCGCATCACCCACAGGGGACCGTAGACGAGTATCGCCAGACCTGTGATTGCCGAAAACCACACCCGGGTATGCTCACTTCCGCACAAGAGTTCCTTCATATAGATATGAGCGCTTCATATATGGTGGGCGATAAACTGGAAGATATGCAGGCAGCTGCCGCGGCAGGCGTGGGTCATAAAATTCTGGTGCGTACTGGCAAGCCTGTCACGCCTGAAGCGGAAAATGCAGCGGATTGCGTGATTAACAGCCTGGCAGTGCTGCCGGAAACCATCAAAAAGCAGCAAAAATAGGCGTTGTGGCGAAAAGGTGAGCGGTTGAAATAAAATTGTCTTTTTCCGCTTGTCAGCGCCGAAGAACTCCCTATAATGCGCCTCCATCGACACGGCAGATGTGAATCACTTCACACAAACAGCCGGGCCGGTTGAGGAGAAAAGCGAAAATAATCGCTTGACTCTGAAAGAGGAAAGCGTAATATACGCCACCTCGCAACGGTGAGCGAAAGCCGCGTTGCACTGCTCTTTAACAATTTATCAGACAATCTGTGTGGGCACTCAAAGTGACATGGATTCTTAACGTCCTCGGACGAAAAATGAATACCAAGTCTCTGAGTGAACACGTAATTCATTACGAAGTTTAATTCACGAGCATCAAACTTAAATTGAAGAGTTTGATCATGGCTCAGATTGAACGCTGGCGGCAGGCCTAACACATGCAAGTCGAACGGTAGCACAGAGAGCTTGCTCTCGGGTGACGAGTGGCGGACGGGTGAGTAATGTCTGGGAAACTGCCTGATGGAGGGGGATAACTACTGGAAACGGTAGCTAATACCGCATAATGTCGCAAGACCAAAGAGGGGGACCTTCGGGCCTCTTGCCATCGGATGTGCCCAGATGGGATTAGCTAGTAGGTGGGGTAATGGCTCACCTAGGCGACGATCCCTAGCTGGTCTGAGAGGATGACCAGCCACACTGGAACTGAGACACGGTCCAGACTCCTACGGGAGGCAGCAGTGGGGAATATTGCACAATGGGCGCAAGCCTGATGCAGCCATGCCGCGTGTATGAAGAAGGCCTTCGGGTTGTAAAGTACTTTCAGCGAGGAGGAAGGCATTGTGGTTAATAACCACAGTGATTGACGTTACTCGCAGAAGAAGCACCGGCTAACTCCGTGCCAGCAGCCGCGGTAATACGGAGGGTGCAAGCGTTAATCGGAATTACTGGGCGTAAAGCGCACGCAGGCGGTCTGTTAAGTCAGATGTGAAATCCCCGGGCTCAACCTGGGAACTGCATTTGAAACTGGCAGGCTTGAGTCTTGTAGAGGGGGGTAGAATTCCAGGTGTAGCGGTGAAATGCGTAGAGATCTGGAGGAATACCGGTGGCGAAGGCGGCCCCCTGGACAAAGACTGACGCTCAGGTGCGAAAGCGTGGGGAGCAAACAGGATTAGATACCCTGGTAGTCCACGCCGTAAACGATGTCGACTTGGAGGTTGTGCCCTTGAGGCGTGGCTTCCGGAGCTAACGCGTTAAGTCGACCGCCTGGGGAGTACGGCCGCAAGGTTAAAACTCAAATGAATTGACGGGGGCCCGCACAAGCGGTGGAGCATGTGGTTTAATTCGATGCAACGCGAAGAACCTTACCTACTCTTGACATCCAGAGAACTTGCCAGAGATGGCTTGGTGCCTTCGGGAACTCTGAGACAGGTGCTGCATGGCTGTCGTCAGCTCGTGTTGTGAAATGTTGGGTTAAGTCCCGCAACGAGCGCAACCCTTATCCTTTGTTGCCAGCGGTTAGGCCGGGAACTCAAAGGAGACTGCCAGTGATAAACTGGAGGAAGGTGGGGATGACGTCAAGTCATCATGGCCCTTACGAGTAGGGCTACACACGTGCTACAATGGCGCATACAAAGAGAAGCGACCTCGCGAGAGCAAGCGGACCTCATAAAGTGCGTCGTAGTCCGGATTGGAGTCTGCAACTCGACTCCATGAAGTCGGAATCGCTAGTAATCGTAGATCAGAATGCTACGGTGAATACGTTCCCGGGCCTTGTACACACCGCCCGTCACACCATGGGAGTGGGTTGCAAAAGAAGTAGGTAGCTTAACCTTCGGGAGGGCGCTTACCACTTTGTGATTCATGACTGGGGTGAAGTCGTAACAAGGTAACCGTAGGGGAACCTGCGGTTGGATCACCTCCTTACCTTAAAGAACCTGCCTTTGCAGTGCTCACACAGATTGTCTGATGAAAATTAGCAGTAAAAAATCTCTGCAGGCTTGTAGCTCAGGTGGTTAGAGCGCACCCCTGATAAGGGTGAGGTCGGTGGTTCAAGTCCACTCAGGCCTACCAAATTTGCAACGCAAATTGGAAGAGATTGACCACGATGGGGCTATAGCTCAGCTGGGAGAGCGCCTGCCTTGCACGCAGGAGGTCTGCGGTTCGATCCCGCATAGCTCCACCATCTTTACTGCGAAAACCTGAAAACTTCAGAGTGTACCTGCAAGGG
This sequence comes from Leclercia sp. LSNIH1, assembly GCF_002902985.1. Lineage (NCBI taxonomy): Bacteria > Pseudomonadati > Pseudomonadota > Gammaproteobacteria > Enterobacterales > Enterobacteriaceae > Leclercia > Leclercia sp. LSNIH1. The sequence goes on from NZ_CP026167.1 coordinate 1,861,933, forward strand.
TGCGCTGCGAAGTTTTGCTCTTTAAAAATCTGGATCAAGCTGAAAATTGAAACGACACACTGTGTCTGTTCTCCGTAATAAGAACAGATAAAGGTGTGTTCGAGTCTCTCAAATTTTCACAACACGAAGTGAAACAGCTTCGGGTTGTGAGGTTAAGCGACTAAGCGTACACGGTGGATGCCCTGGCAGTCAGAGGCGATGAAGGACGTGCTAATCTGCGAAAAGCGCCGGCGAGGTGATATGAACCCTTGACCCGGCGATGTCCGAATGGGGAAACCCAGTGCAATTCGTTGCACTATCGTTAGCTGAATACATAGGCTAACGAGGCGAACCGGGGGAACTGAAACATCTAAGTACCCCGAGGAAAAGAAATCAACCGAGATTCCCCCAGTAGCGGCGAGCGAACGGGGAGCAGCCCGGAGTCTGAATCAGCTTGTGTGTTAGTGGAAGCGTCTGGAAAGTCGCAGGGTACAGGGTGATACTCCCGTACACGAAAGCACACATGCTGTGAACTCGAAGAGTAGGGCGGGACACGTGGTATCCTGTCTGAATATGGGGGGACCATCCTCCAAGGCTAAATACTCCTGACTGACCGATAGTGAACCAGTACCGTGAGGGAAAGGCGAAAAGAACCCCGGCGAGGGGAGTGAAAAAGAACCTGAAACCGTGTACGTACAAGCAGTGGGAGCACCTTCGGGTGTGACTGCGTACCTTTTGTATAATGGGTCAGCGACTTATATTCTGTAGCAAGGTTAACCGTATAGGGGAGCCGAAGGGAAACCGAGTCTTAACTGGGCGTTAAGTTGCAGGGTATAGACCCGAAACCCGGTGATCTAGCCATGGGCAGGTTGAAGGTTGGGTAACACTAACTGGAGGACCGAACCGACTAATGTTGAAAAATTAGCGGATGACCTGTGGCTGGGGGTGAAAGGCCAATCAAACCGGGAGATAGCTGGTTCTCCCCGAAAGCTATTTAGGTAGCGCCTCGTGAACTCATCCTCGGGGGTAGAGCACTGTTTCGGCTAGGGGGCCATCCCGGCTTACCAACCCGATGCAAACTGCGAATACCGGGGAATGTTATCACGGGAGACACACGGCGGGTGCTAACGTCCGTCGTGAAGAGGGAAACAACCCAGACCGCCAGCTAAGGTCCCAAAGTCATGGTTAAGTGGGAAACGATGTGGGAAGGCACAGACAGCCAGGATGTTGGCTTAGAAGCAGCCATCATTTAAAGAAAGCGTAATAGCTCACTGGTCGAGTCGGCCTGCGCGGAAGATGTAACGGGGCTAAACCATGCACCGAAGCTGCGGCAGCGACACTATGTGTTGTTGGGTAGGGGAGCGTTCTGTAAGCCTGCGAAGGTGTGCTGTGAGGCATGCTGGAGGTATCAGAAGTGCGAATGCTGACATAAGTAACGATAAAGCGGGTGAAAAGCCCGCTCGCCGGAAGACCAAGGGTTCCTGTCCAACGTTAATCGGGGCAGGGTGAGTCGACCCCTAAGGCGAGGCCGAAAGGCGTAGTCGATGGGAAACAGGTTAATATTCCTGTACTCGGTGTTACTGCGAAGGGGGGACGGAGAAGGCTATGTTGGCCGGGCGACGGTTGTCCCGGTTTAAGCATGTAGGCGGAGGTTCCAGGTAAATCCGGTACCTTATTAACGCTGAGGTGTGATGACGAGGCACTACGGTGCTGAAGCAACAAATGCCCTGCTTCCAGGAAAAGCCTCTAAGCATCAGGTAACACCAAATCGTACCCCAAACCGACACAGGTGGTCAGGTAGAGAATACCAAGGCGCTTGAGAGAACTCGGGTGAAGGAACTAGGCAAAATGGTGCCGTAACTTCGGGAGAAGGCACGCTGATATGTAGGTGAAGCCCCTGCGGGTGGAGCTGAAATCAGTCGAAGATACCAGCTGGCTGCAACTGTTTATTAAAAACACAGCACTGTGCAAACACGAAAGTGGACGTATACGGTGTGACGCCTGCCCGGTGCCGGAAGGTTAATTGATGGGGTCAGCGGCAACGCGAAGCTCTTGATCGAAGCCCCGGTAAACGGCGGCCGTAACTATAACGGTCCTAAGGTAGCGAAATTCCTTGTCGGGTAAGTTCCGACCTGCACGAATGGCGTAATGATGGCCAGGCTGTCTCCACCCGAGACTCAGTGAAATTGAAATCGCTGTGAAGATGCAGTGTACCCGCGGCAAGACGGAAAGACCCCGTGAACCTTTACTATAGCTTGACACTGAACACTGGTCCTTGATGTGTAGGATAGGTGGGAGGCTTTGAAGCGTGGACGCCAGTCTGCGTGGAGCCGTCCTTGAAATACCACCCTTTAATGGCTGGTGTTCTAACGTAGACCCGTTACCCGGGTTGCGGACAGTGTCTGGTGGGTAGTTTGACTGGGGCGGTCTCCTCCTAAAGAGTAACGGAGGAGCACGAAGGTCAGCTAATCCTGGTCGGACATCAGGAGGTTAGTGCAATGGCATAAGCTGGCTTGACTGCGAGAGTGACGGCTCGAGCAGGTGCGAAAGCAGGTCATAGTGATCCGGTGGTTCTGAATGGAAGGGCCATCGCTCAACGGATAAAAGGTACTCCGGGGATAACAGGCTGATACCGCCCAAGAGTTCATATCGACGGCGGTGTTTGGCACCTCGATGTCGGCTCATCACATCCTGGGGCTGAAGTAGGTCCCAAGGGTATGGCTGTTCGCCATTTAAAGTGGTACGCGAGCTGGGTTTAGAACGTCGTGAGACAGTTCGGTCCCTATCTGCCGTGGGCGCTGGAGAATTGAGGGGGGCTGCTCCTAGTACGAGAGGACCGGAGTGGACGCATCACTGGTGTTCGGGTTGTCATGCCAATGGCACTGCCCGGTAGCTAAATGCGGAAGAGATAAGTGCTGAAAGCATCTAAGCACGAAACTTGCCCCGAGATGAGTTCTCCCTGAGCCTTTAAGGCTCCTGAAGGAACGTTGAAGACGACGACGTTGATAGGCCGGGTGTGTAAGCGCAGCGATGCGTTGAGCTAACCGGTACTAATGAACCGTGAGGCTTAACCTTACAACGCCGAAGCTGTTTCGGTGGGTTTGAGAAAATTTTCAGCATTGATTCAGAGTTAAGTACACAATAGTTTGCGCAGCAGCAAGGCGGCAAGCGAAGGAAAGAAAGGAGCATACTGAAGTATGTGACTGACTTTACGAGCGCAGCCAACGCGGCTGATGCGATAAAGTATTGCGTACAGAGCACCAAGAATTTGCCTGGCGGCTGTAGCGCGGTGGTCCCACCTGACCCCATGCCGAACTCAGAAGTGAAACGCCGTAGCGCCGATGGTAGTGTGGGGTCTCCCCATGCGAGAGTAGGGAACTGCCAGGCATCAAATTACGTAATAAACCAGAACCATATCTGGTAATTACAAAAAATACGGTGGAGCGGTAGTTCAGTCGGTTAGAATACCTGCCTGTCACGCAGGGGGTCGCGGGTTCGAGTCCCGTCCGTTCCGCCACTTATTAAGAAGCCCTGAGCTCACGCTCAGGGCTTTTTTCTTGCCTGCTGTTTGATTATTGCTGTAAACGCAAAAATCCTCTGCTTAATACGATCTTTTTTCACATATCCCCGCCAGAGATAATCCTCTTTATTAACAAACATGATGAAGAAAAGAGGAATTTCATGTCTATCCCTGCATTCGGTCTTGGCACTTTCCGCCTGAAAGACGACGTTGTTATCGCATCCGTTAAAACTGCCCTCGAACTGGGTTATCGCACGATTGATACCGCCCAAATCTACGACAACGAAGCCGCTGTGGGTCAGGCGATCGCAGAGAGCGGCGTACCGCGTAACGAACTTTTTATTACCACCAAGATCTGGATTGAGAACCTCAGCAAAGAGAAATTAATCCCAAGCCTGAAAGAGAGCCTGAAAAAGCTGCGCACCGATTATGTGGATCTGACCCTGATTCACTGGCCATCGCCGAACGATGCGGTGTCCGTTGAAGAATTCATGCAGGCTTTGCTGGAAGCTAAAACGCAGGGACTGACGCGCGAAATTGGTATCTCCAACTTCACTATCCCGTTGATGGAAAGGGCAGTTGCCGCAGTTGGCGCAGAAAATATCGCCACCAATCAGATCGAACTATCCCCTTATCTGCAAAACCGGCAGGTGGTGGAGTGGGCGAAGCAGCATGGCATCCATATCACTTCTTACATGACGCTGGCTTACGGTAAGGCTCTGAAAGACGAAACCATTCTGCGCATTGCTACCAGGCATAATGCCACCGCAGCACAGGTTATCCTGGCATGGGCGATGGGCGAAGGTTATGCAGTGATCCCGTCTTCAACCAAGCGTGAAAACCTGGCGAGCAATCTGCTGGCACAGGATCTGAAGCTGGATCTGGATGATAAAAAAGCGATCGCGGCGCTCGACTGCAACGATCGTCTGGTTAGCCCGGAAGGTCTGGCGCCGAAGTGGGACTAATCTAGCCCGCCCTCTGTACCCTGAACCCTCTCACAGCTCCTTCGGGAGCTGTTTTACATGCTCGCTCAGAAAATCAATAAAGGCCCGGATGCGGGTGCTTACCGCTCTGTCACTGTAATAAACCGCACTGAAGGGCATCTCTACCGGCAGGCGCTTGTCTGCCATCAGCTCGACTAACTCCCCCCGCGCAATCTCTTTATCAATCATATAATCCGACAGGCAGGCAATCCCATTTCCTTCAAGGCATAACTGTTTGAGCGTCTCGCCGCTGTTGGATGATAAACCGCAAACCACTTCATGCAGCTGGCCATCATGGCAGGCGAGAGGCCATGTATTAAGGGATACCGGCTCCGTAAAGCCCAGGCAGAGATGCTGCTTCAGTTCCTCTATCGTCTCAGGCTTGCCGAAGCGGGCAATATAGGCCGGGGAGGCGATGATTTTGCGATAACTGGTGAACAGAGGGCGTGCCCGCAGGCTGGAATCGGTCAGCGTCCCCGCGCGGATCGCCACATCCACCTTGCGCTCAATCAGGTTGATAAACGTTTCTGAAGAAACCAGAGAGAGCGTCATTTCCGGATAACGTTCGCGGAAAGGTTTAATTAAAGGCATCAGGAAATGCAGCACCACGGGCGTCGCCGCATCGATACGCAGAAGCCCGCGTGGCGTGCTGCGCGTCTCCATGATCTCTGTTTCTGCGGCGGCCATCTCCTGCAGAATAGACTGCACGCGGCGAAAATAGCGTTCGCCTTCTTCGGTCAGGCTCAGTTGCCGGGTCGTCCGGTTAAGCAGGCTGACGCCCAGCTTCATCTCCAGCTTTTTTACCGATCGGCTGACGGCTGAATTAGCCTGTCCCAGCTGTTCTGCGGCACGGCTAAAACTGCCGCTCTCAACGACTGCGACAAATATCGCCAGCTCGTCAGACGTTGCTTTCATTGTTGCTTTATCCGCAAAATTGTATTGATACTTTGAGCATTTTTGTTATTTAAACACTGGCGCATACTCCGTGTCATCTTTATCCTGATGAGACGGAGTTATTTATGCCTCTGGCGCTACTTGCCCTGACGATCAGTGCCTTTGCAATCGGCACGACTGAATTTGTTATTGTAGGTCTGGTTCCTACCATTGCTGACCAACTTGCCATCTCGCTGCCTTCGGCGGGTTTACTGGTCTCTATCTATGCCCTCGGTGTGGCTATCGGCGCACCGGTACTGACCGCACTCACAGGCCGTCTGCCGCGTAAACAGCTGCTGATGGCGTTGATGGTGCTGTTTACCGCAGGCAACATCCTTGCCTGGCAGGCACCTGATTATACAACCCTGGTCATTGCCCGCCTCCTGACGGGGCTGGCTCATGGTGTCTTCTTCTCCATCGGCTCGACAATTGCGACGAGCCTGGTGCCGAAAGAGAAAGCGGCCTCTGCTATTGCCATTATGTTTGGCGGTTTAACCGTAGCCCTGGTGACAGGTGTACCGCTGGGCACCTTTATTGGGCAACATTTTGGCTGGCGTGAAACCTTCCCCGCGGTCTCTCTGCTGGGCGTGATTGCGCTGATTAGCAGTCTGGTGCTGATCCCGTCCACTATTCCGGGACGCGCGGCAGCGACGCTGCGCGATCAGCTGAAAGGGCTGACTCATCCTCGTCTGCTGATGATCTATGCCATTACGGCGCTGGGCTATGGCGGTGTGTTTACCGCATTTACCTTCCTGGCGCCAATGATGCAGGATCTGGCAGGGTTCTCACCGAGCGCAGTAAGCTGGATCCTGCTGGGCTATGGCGTTTCGGTGGCGATCGGCAATATCTGGGGCGGAAAGCTGGCCGATAAGCATGGCGCAGTCCCGGCGCTGAAAATTATCTTTGCTGCCCTGGTAGTGCTTTTACTGGTCTTCCAGTTCACCGCTTCCATACAGTATGCCGCGCTGGGTACGGTACTGGTAATGGGGATCTTCGCCTTCGGTAACGTACCGGGTTTACAGGTCTATGTCGTGCAGAAAGCCGAACACTATACACCCAACGCCGTGGATGTTGCTTCCGGTCTTAATATCGCCGCGTTTAATGTCGGTATCGCCCTGGGTTCCATTATTGGTGGGCAGACGGTCGAGCATTTTGGTCTGTCGCAAACGCCGTGGATTGGGGCGGTCATTGTTCTCGTGGCGTTTCTGTTGATTGGCCTGAGTGGTCGTCTGGATAAGCCCGCGCGCGTTACTCTCGGATAACTTTATGTAAGTACTTACCGACAAAACAGCTCAGCGGAATCTGAGTAACTCAGTAGTTTCTTAGTAATAGCGTTGAAAGTGTGAGCTGAAAACCCTATAACATTAGAACCCGCTCCTGTTTCTGGACGGGTTCAAGTTGATAGGGGTCGTTTCACACCGTGCGAAAAAATACCTATGCCATGCGTTATGTTGCCGGACAGCCAGCGGAGCGAATTTTACCTCCGGGGTCGTTTGCGAGCATTGGCCAGGCATTGCCTGCGGGTGCGCCTTTAAGCAGCGACGAAAAAATTCGGGTGCTGGTATGGAATATCTTTAAACAGCAACGCGCCGAATGGTTATCCGTCCTGCAGAATTTTGGTAAAGATGCTCATCTGGTGCTGCTGCAGGAGGCGCAAACCACACCTGAACTGGTCAGGTTTGCGACCACTAACTATCTCGCTGCTGACCAGGTGCCGGCATTTGTCTTACCCCAGCATCCGTCAGGGGTGATGACGCTCTCTGCCGCTCATCCCGTCTATTGCTGCCCACTGCGCGAGCGCGAACCGCTTCTGCGCCTGGCGAAATCCGCCCTGGTCACCGTGTATCCGCTGCCGGATACCCGGCTGCTGATGGTGGTCAATATCCACGCGGTTAACTTCAGCCTTGGCGTGGATGTCTACAGCAAGCAGCTGCTGCCTATCGGCGATCAGATTGCCCATCACAGCGGCCCGGTGGTTATGGCTGGCGATTTCAATGCCTGGAGCCGTCCGCGAATGAATGCGCTTTATCGCTTTGCGCGTGAGATGTCGCTGCGCGAAGTACGTTTTACCGATGACCAGCGGCGCAAGGCCTTTGGTCGTCCGCTCGATTTTGTCTTCTATCGTGGTCTGAACGTGAGTGAAGCCTCTGTGCTGGTCACTCGCGCATCCGATCACAATCCGCTACTCGTTGAATTCAGTCCCGGCAAACCTGAGAGATAGAGGTGCGTCAGGTCTGCCGTGGGGCAGGCCTGTACGGGTGCTGCCCTTTATTTTTCATCAACCGAAGGACAGCAAAATGACAACACAGTCCCATCATGACAACGTAGAAAAACAGTTTGGCTCTCAGGCTAAGGCCTACCTCACCAGCGCGGTTCACGCATCCGGGCGCGATTTGCAGCGTCTGGCTGAACGTCTGGCTGATTTTCCGAAAGCCAGCATCCTTGATTTAGGCTGCGGGGCAGGTCATGCCAGCTTTGTGGCAGCGCAGCAGGTGGCTCAGGTGACGGCATATGACTTATCCAGCCAGATGCTGGAGGTGGTTGCCGCCGCAGCCAGCGAGAAGGGGCTGAATAATATTGCCACCCGTCAGGGCTATGCAGAATCATTACCCTTTGATGATGAAATGTTTGATATTGTGATCAGCCGCTACTCGGCGCACCACTGGCATGACGTCGGCCAGGCGTTGCGCGAAGTTAAGCGGGTGCTGAAGCCGGGTGGGCTGGTTATCATCATGGATATCATGTCGCCGGGTCATCCGGTACGTGATATCTGGTTACAGACGGTGGAAGCGTTGCGGGATACCTCGCATGTCCGGAACTACTCCAGCGGCGAGTGGTTGTCCATGTTCACCGATGCCGGGCTGATTGCACAATCGCTGCAGACTGACAGATTAAGGCTGGAGTTTTCTTCGTGGATTGCGCGTATGCGCACACCAGAGATGTTGAGCCAGGCGATCCGGCTGTATCAGGATAGTGCCTCGGCCGAGGTCAAAGCCTACTTTGAGCTGCAGGAAGAGGGCTCCTTTACCAGCGATACCCTCCTGGCTGAAGCCCAAAAGGCGGGATAAACAAAAAAGGCACCGAGGGGAATCGGTGCCTTTTTACATCAGGTCTCTGAAATCAGGAATCCGGTGTGGCGTTGTTTTTTACAAACAACGTTATCCGGTCGCCAGGCTGCAGATTATCCGTATCGCTGTTCCAGCGCATCACATCTTTGATGTTTACGCCGTGACGCTTGGCAATACTGGAAAGCGAATCGCCTTTTTGTACGCGATAGGTAATGCTATCGCTATTATTGGCGAGACGCTGCGCGCTGTTACCCGCGCCAATCGTCAGGTTCTGACCCACTTTCAGGGTAGAGCCACGCAGCTTGTTCCACTGCTGCAGATCTTTCGTGCTCACGCCAAGACGTGAAGCAATGCCTGAAAGCGTATCGCCTGTACGTACCCGATAGCTACGGCTATTTAACGGTGTGTTATCCGCAATCAGCGTAGACTGAACCGCTGCAATCTCACCCGACGCTAACGATACCCGTAACTGTTCAGCGTGTTTCTGCGGCACCAGAACGTATTTTGGTCCGCTGGTACCTAACGTAGAGCCCTTCACACCTGCGTTGAAGGCTTTCAGTTTGGTCACCGAGATACCTGCCATATCCGCAACCTGTTTCAGTTCAACAGGGTTGTTGATACGCACTTTCGCCAGCGCACGACTTTCGTCGGAGGTTGGCAGCTGCACGCCGTACTGTTTGCTGTTTTTGAAGATTTCACTCAAAGCCAGCATTTTAGGTACGTATAATTTGGTTTCCCGTGGCAGTGGAAGCGACCAAAAGTCGGTAGGTTTACCCCGTGCTTTATTCGCTTTCATTGCCTTCAGTACACGACCCTCACCGCTGTTGTACGCAGCGACAGTCAGCAGCCAGTCACCGTCGAACATCTTGTTCAGACGTTGCATCATATCGAGAGCGGCAGTCGTCGAGGCGACCACATCACGACGCGCATCGTAGTTGCGGGTCTGTTTTAAACCATAATTGCGCCCTGTGCTCGGTATGATCTGCCAAAGACCTGCGGCCTTGGCGCCAGACGTTGCGTGTGGGTCAAAAGCGCTCTCCACTATGGGTAGTAGTACCAGTTCCATGGGCATGTTACGTTTCTTAACTTGCCCTGCTATCCAGTACATATACGGCTCTGCCCGTAAAGTTACATCGTGGAGATAGCTCTTATTGCTTAAATACTTCTGTTTCTGTTCGCGAATCCGGCTGTTTTCCGGAATTCCCATCTTTAGCTCGTCACCAATAGAGACCCACAAGTCTTGATCCTGTGCGAAGGACGTCCCATCGTCTGCCCATCGCGATTGACTTGTGAACTTCCCTGCTTCCCCTTGACCAGCTGCAGAAAGGCTCTGTGCGTGCTGTTGTACGTTGCCAGTGTTCTGTGACGACTGGCAACCCACAAGCAGGACAGAGGCGAGTAATATCGCTTTTGCCTTCATGTGTGTGTCAATAGTTGCTTAAAAGACGAGCGATGATAACGACGAATAGTTAAAAAGGCAACATGCAATTGTCAGAAGTCATCTTTCTTTGCCCTTAACCACGCGAAACAATCCTCAGGTTGTAACATATTTGTTTCTTCTTTAATTTTATTAACTAAATCAATGTCATTTGTTCTAAGAAATAAATTAATTTTACGTTCATTTTTCAGAATTACGGGCAGTGTTTTTTGGTTTTTTGCACGTAACTCATTCACTTTGCGGTAATAATCCTGAATCGCACTATCCTCAGGCAGAACGTGCATCGCAAACTTCATATTCGCTAAAGTGTATTCATGTGCGCAACAAATAAGGGTATCGTCGGGGAGAGCGTTAATTTTCTGGAAGGACTGGTACATCTGGGCTGGAGTGCCTTCGAAGAGTCGTCCGCAGCCACCAGAGAACATTGTGTCCCCACAGAAAAGATAAGGGAAGCTAAAGTACGAAATATGTCCAGAAGTGTGACCCGGTGTGGCAATTACAGAAAATTCCAACGTAAGAATGAGGATCTTTTCTCCCTCTTTTACTACGCGCGTAGCCCCCTTATCTTGTGTCTCAGCAGGACCGTATACCACAAGATGCGGAAATTTTGCGCAGAGTGCCGCCACGCCGCCCACATGGTCATGGTGATGATGCGTGAGCAGAATGGCTTCCGGCTGCCACTGGTTTTGCTCGATGGCGTTTAACACCGGCTCCGCCTCGCCAGGATCGACAATCACGCAACGACCCTCATCATTGCTTAAAACCCAGATGTAATTGTCCTGAAAAGCAGAAATACTGTTAAGATTCATACATTACCTCTCATAGCGTGGCGGGTGTTTTGATGAAACCGGCAAGGATACCTCAGATTGTTACCGCACCGAAACACTGGGCGGAGTTGCCCTGGGGTGAATACTATCGTGAAGCGCTCGAGTTACAGCTTAAGCCCTGGTTTGCGAAAATGTATGGTTTTCACCTGCTTAAGATTGGCAATCTGAGCGCGGAAATCAACTCTGAAAGCTGCGCCATCTCGCATCAGGTCAATGTTTCGCTGGGCGGGGAACCCGTTCAGGTGAAGGCCAATCCGCTGCAGCTCCCTTTTGCCGAGAAGTCCGTTGATGCGTGCCTGTTGGCACATTTGCTGCCCTGGTGCGATGACCCGCACCGTCTGCTGCGGGAAGCCGATCGGGTTTTGATTGATGATGGCTGGCTGGTGATTAGCGGCTTTAACCCGATGAGTCTGATGGGGCTGAGAAAGCTGGTGCCGGTGCTGCGTCGCACGCCACCCTATAACAGCCGCATGTTCACGCTGATGCGCCAGCTGGACTGGCTCTCGCTGCTCAATTTTGAGGTGATGCACCAGAGCGGTTTTCAGGTGATACCCTGGACGCGGCAGGGCGGGAAGTTACTCAGCACCCATTTTCCGGCGCTGGGCTGTATGCAGCTGATTGTGGCGCGCAAGAGAACCATCCCCCTGACGCTCAATCCCATGAAACCAGGCAAAGCCAAGACCCAATTGCGCCCCGCTGTAGGTGCCACGCGGCAGTACCGAAAGCCCTGATCAGGCTTCCGGTTTATACCCCACATCGTCATGCTGCGGATTGAGCGCAGCAGCGCGCGCCAGTTCGTCGCAGCGTTCGTTTTCGGGATGTCCGGCGTGGCCTTTCACCCATTCCCACTGGATTTTATGCTGGCTGAGCGCCGCATCCAGGCGTTGCCAGAGATCGACATTCTTCACCGGTTTTTTGTCCGCGGTTTTCCAGCCGCGTTTTTTCCAGTTGTGGATCCACTGGGTGATCCCCTGGCGTACATACTGGCTGTCGGTACTTAGCACAATATCGCAATGCTCTTTCAGTGCCTCAAGAGCCACAATCGCGGCCATCAACTCCATGCGGTTGTTGGTGGTCAGGCGAAAGCCTTCATTGAAAGTTTTTTCGTGCTGTCGATACCGCAAAATGGCGCCGTAACCCCCTGGGCCCGGATTGCCGAGGCACGAGCCATCGGTGTAAATCTCTACCTGTTTACGCATCCTGGCAGACATCCTGTAATAAAAACGGTAAGTCTGACATAAATGGTCTTCCTCGGCACGGCAAAATAAAGTCCGCGTGAATTAGCCTTTGAACGCCAGGTCAGGTTGATTACAATGTCATCGTTAATAAGAACAGGCTGACAGAATGAGTATTGCAGACACACACAACGCCGACAGGATCATCGTTCTCGATACCGAAACGACGGGTATGAACCAGATCGGTGCTCACTATGAAGGGCATAAGATCATCGAGATCGGTGCGGTAGAGGTGGTTAACCGCCGTCTTACCGGCAATAACTTTCACGTTTACCTGAAGCCAGACCGGCTGGTGGACCCGGAAGCCTTTGGCGTTCACGGTATTGCAGATGAGTTTCTGCTCGATAAACCTACCTTTGCCGACGTTGCCGATGAATTCATCGACTACATTAAAGGCGCCGAGCTTGTCATTCATAACGCCTCGTTCGATATCGGCTTTATGGATTACGAATTCAGCAAGCTCAACCGCGGCCTGCCGAAAACAGACGCCTTCTGCAAGGTCACTGATAGCCTGGCGATGGCAAGGAAGATGTTCCCCGGCAAGCGGAACAGCCTTGACGCGTTGTGCTCGCGCTATGAGATAGATAACAGCAAACGAACGCTACACGGGGCACTGCTCGATGCCCAGATCCTGGCGGATGTTTATCTGATCATGACGGGCGGCCAGACCGCCCTGGCGTTTAATGCCGATAACGAGGCGCAGCAAGTGTCCGGCGAGAGTGAAATCCAGCGCATTATTCGTAAGTCCAGCGCGCTGCGCGTTATACTTGCGAGTGATGAAGAGTTAATGGCGCATGAATCCCGTCTGGATCTGGTGCAGAAGAAGGGCGGAAGCTGCCTCTGGCGAGGCTAAAAGCCGCTGAAATGCTGGTAAAATAACCGTTTGGATCGTTTTTGCAGCAAACGATTCAAAAGCAGAGAAAAAGCATTGACGGGATCGAGGGTAAACCGTAATATCTGCCTCGTTCCCAAGGGAACACAGCGGAGCGGTAGTTCAGTCGGTTAGAATACCTGCCTGTCACGCAGGGGGTCGCGGGTTCGAGTCCCGTCCGTTCCGCCACATTCAGGCCCATGTTGGCAATAACATGGGCCTTTTTTCGATCTCTGTTTTTGTGCAACTTTCCCCAGCAACATCTTCCGTCTGGCTTATGCCGTTGAGCCTGAAAATGCCCAGGTTCCGTTATCCTCATTCAGCGTATTCGCAACGATAGACTCCTCCTTATCTTTTTCCGGCCTGCATAAATAATAAATTCAACAACGCTCCAGTCGCCCAACCGGTTAACGGGAAAAAAGAAGAGGTTAAAAATGGTCTGCGTTCTTCTATTAAGGGGCAGGGCAATATCCTATTTTGCGGAGAAGAATTTCATTGTTAAACCCGGCGCAGGATTAAAGCAGGGCAGGGCGAATGATTTCTGGACGCATGGCTTCAAAGGACGCCAGGTTATTACGTTTTAGAGGACAAGGATATGCAAACTTCTTCCGTTATTCCCACACGTTACGATCGCTTTTCTCGCCTTTTACACTGGGTGGTTGCAGCCGTCATTATCTACGCCATGTGCATGGGCTACATTCTTCACGCGCTGGAAGGGACCCGTTGGTTTACCTTTTTTTCTGTGTTGAATATGTCGCTTGGCACCATTGCAACGCCAATCATGCTGGTGCGTTTTGTCTGGCGCTTCTTTCGTCCTTCAGTGCCTTATCCGGCAACGGTGGCGGGGCGGAAAAAGCAGATGGTGGTTTTTATCCATGAGCTGTTTTATCTGACCATTATGTTGGTGCTGGCCAGCGGCTTCCTGATGCTGCACAAAGATTACAGCCTGTTTGGGCTGCTGCCGATTACTCATCCGATTAACACGATTGAAGTTAATGAATTCTTCTTTAAATTGCATCGCGTTAGCTGCATTTTACTGGGCCTGATTCTGCTTGGGCATGTCGCGGAGGTAATCAAATATACCTTCAAGGGACAGCGCGAAATCCTGCAACGCATGCTGTAAGAAAAAGACTGACGCCTTTCATTAGATGAAGTAACAAACAGCAGAGCCGCACCGCTCCTGTCCCTTTATGCCGATGAGGTGAGGGGACAGGGACAGTGCGGCTTTACCCTTCAGTCAATACTAAACGGATCCGCATCCTGCCAGGCAGGAAACTTCTCCCGGTACTCCCTCAGCGCGGTCAGCGACAGCTCGGCATCAATCCGGGTTGCATGATGCGGCTCAGCGGTGGCAATAATCTCACCCTGCGGGTTGATCACCCGGCTGTCGCCCCGGTAGTGATGCCCGTTGCCGTCAGTACCGACCCGGTTGCAGCCAGCGATATAGGCCTGGTTCTCAATCGCACGTGCCGTCAGCAGCGCCTGCCAGTGGAGAGAGCGGGGCGCCGGCCAATTGGCCACGTAGATCGCCAGGTCGTAATCATCGCGGTTACGGGACCACACCGGGAAACGCAGGTCGTAACAGACCAACGGCAGAATGCGCCAGCCGCGCCACTCAAAGACAACCCGCTCGTTACCCGCTTCATAGTGCTGGTGCTCGTCCGCCATGCGGAACAGATGGCGCTTATCGTAGAAGTGCACCTTGCCCTCGGGCTCCACCAGCAGAAAACGGTTCACCGGTCCGCGTTCGGTCTGCAACGCTGCGCTGCCAGCGATTAACGCCTGGGTTTGTTGCGCTCTGGCCTGCATCCAGGCAACCAGCTCGTCCTGCGGCAGGGACTGCTTAGCCGCCTCCATGGCGAAGCCAGTGGTGAACATCTCGGGCAGGATAATAATATCCCGTCCGGCGATCCCTTCCAGCTGACGATCAAAATGGCGCAGGTTGGCCGGACCATCCATCCACACCAGCGGTTGTTGCAAAAGCGTAATCTTCAGACCAGGCACAGTTAAGACTCCTCGAATAACCCCATTTTGACACTGTAGCACGACAAACAGAGAAACGGGTGGCAATAAAAAACCCCGCACGAGGCGGGGTTTTGGCGGGCTGAAATGGCTTACGCAGCTTCAGGTTTACGCACGATCTCTTTCAGCTTTACCGGCTGTGTCGCCAGCTCTTCAGCGTCAAAATCATCAACGTTAATACTGCGCAGACGGCTCTCTTCGGCTTTAATCAGCAGGTCCGCTTCATCTTTGGTGATGATGCCGCCCGCCAGCGCCTCTTTAGCCAGCTCGTTCAGGCGGGTGAAGGGCAGGTTTTTACCCAGTTGCTTGCAGATCTTCTGGTGAATCGGGTCGGCCGCCATCACATCCAGCAGCGCCTCTTCCAGCAGACCGACCGGGTTATGCTCGCTTGGGGTCAGATACTGACCGCGGCCAATACGGGAGCGGGTTGCGCTCGGTACCTGCAGGATCTTCGCCACTTTATGATCCAGCTTATCGGACGGGGCCAGATAGTGACGACCGGTCGGGAAGATCACCACGCGCAGGGCGCCTGCCACAAAGCGGTTCGGGAAGTTGGCCAGCAGATCGTCGATGGCTTGTTCCGCCTGATACAGCGTATCCTGCACGCCCCAGTGGACCAGCGGCAGGTCCGCTTCATGACGGCCTTCATCGTCATAGCGTTTCAGTACCGCCGAGGCGAGGAAGATCTGGCTCAGCACATCACCCAGTCGGGCGGAGATGCGTTCCCGGCGTTTCAGGCTACCGCCCAGCACCGCCATTGACACGTCAGAGAGCAGCGCAAGGTTGGCACTCAGACGGTTCAGGTGCTGGTAGTAACGACGGGTCGCGTCGCCGGTTGGCGTGGCGCTGGTCAGGCCGCGGGTCAGGCCCAGCCACAGGCTGCGCATTTTATTGCTACCGACATGGCCGATGTGTTTAAACAGCAGTTTATCGAAGGCATCCACGTCGTTGTTCTGCGCGGCGGCCATCTCTTCCAGCACGTATGGATGGCAGCGGATTGCCCCCTGACCGAAGATCATCATGCTGCGGGTCAGAATATTCGCCCCTTCAACGGTGATGGCAATCGGTGCGCCCTGATAGCCACGTGCCAGGAAGTTACCTTCACCCAGCATAATGCCTTTACCGCCGGCAATATCCATCGCATCAATGATCGACTGCTGGGCACGGTGGGTACAGTGGTACTTCACGATGGCGGACAGCACGGCCGGTTTTTCACCCAGCATGATGCCATAGGTAATTAAGGAAGCGGCGGCATCCATCACATAGGCGTTACCTGCGATACGGGCCAGCGGCTCCTCAATCCCTTCCATCTTACCGATAGAGATTTTGAACTGACGGCGGATGTGGGCGTAAGCGCCAATCCCCATTGCCACCGATTTCAGACCGCCGGTTGAGTTCGACGGCAGGGTAATACCACGGCCAACAGACAGACACTCAACCAGCATACGCCAGCCCTGACCGGCCATTTTCGGGCCGCCGATGATGTAATCGATCGGCACAAAGATATCCTGACCGCGGGTCGGACCGTTCTGGAACGGTACGTTCAGCGGGAAGTGGCGACGACCAATCTCCACGCCAGGTGTGGTGGTCGGGATCAGCGCGCAGGTGATACCCAGATCCTCTTCGCCGCCTAACAGCTTGTCCGGGTCGGAGAGTTTAAAGGCCAGACCGAGCACGGTGGCGATAGGTGCCAGCGTAATGTAGCGTTTGTTCCAGGTCAGACGCATACCCAGAACTTGCTCACCCTGCCAATCGCCCATGCAGACCACACCCGTATCGGGGATAGCGCCCGCATCGGAACCCGCTTCCGGGCTGGTGAGTGCGAAGCAAGGGATTTCCAGACCACGGGCCAGGCGCGGCAGGTAGTGATTTTTTTGCTCTTCAGTACCGTAATGTTGCAGCAGTTCGCCTGGGCCTAATGAGTTAGGTACACCGACGGTGATCGCCAGGATCCCGGAGACGCCGGACAGTTTTTGCAGCACCCGAGCCTGGGCATACGCAGAGAACTCCAGCCCGCCGTACTCTTTCTTGATGATCATCGCGAAGAAGCGATGCTCTTTTAAAAATGCCCACAGCTCCGGCGGCAGATCGGCCATCTCATGGGTGATCTGGAAGTCGTTCGCCATCCGGCAGGCTTCTTCAACCGGACCGTCAATAAACGCCTGCTCTTCAGCAGTCAGGCGCGGCTGCGGATAGTTATGCAGCTTTTTCCAGTCAGGGTTGCCCTGGAACAGCTCGCCTTCCCACCAGGTGGTGCCCGCGTCGATCGCCTCTTTTTCGGTACGCGACATCGGCGGCATCACCTTACGGAAACCACGGAAGACCGGGGCAGAAATCAGGGATTTACGCATCGAGCGCACGTTGAACGGCACCAGGATAATTGCCAGCGGAACCAGCACCCAGATGTTCCAGATGCCGGTCACGCCAAGGGCAGCGGTCCAGGCCAGTAAGATAAGACTGCTCAGCATTAAGCTGACCCGGTGATAGAACAACACCCCGAGCAGAACAACGGTTAACAGAATACTTAAAATCATCATAAAGAATTGCTCCCTGTCTTGTAGGAGGTCTGACCACTTGTGATGATATGGTTGTAGTGGATGTTATTTCTTTTAGCAATGCATTCACAAAATAATTACAACCTGGTTCACATTGTTCAGGTTTTACCCGGCACAAAAACGCAAAACGCCCGACGATTCCCATGGCTTTAGCTTCTCGCTTTTACCGCTATCCGGTAAACTTGCTCTGTTATTTCATCAATACTGAAGGATTATCCTCATGTACCAGGATCTTATTCGTAACGAACTGAACGAAGCGGCGGAAACGCTGGCCAACTTTCTGAAAGATGAAGCCAATATCCACGCTATTCAGCGCGCGGCGGTCCTGCTGGCCGACAGCTTTAAAGCGGGCGGTAAAGTGCTCTCCTGCGGCAATGGTGGTTCACATTGTGATGCCATGCACTTTGCCGAAGAGCTGACGGGGCGTTATCGTGAAAACCGTCCGGGCTACCCGGCGATCGCGATCTCTGACGTCAGCCACATCTCCTGCGTGAGCAACGACTTTGGTTACGATTATGTCTTCTCCCGCTATGTTGAAGCGGTAGGGCGTGAAGGGGATGTCCTGCTGGGGATCTCCACCTCCGGCAACTCCGGCAACGTCATCAAAGCCATTGAAGCGGCTCGTGAGAAGGGGATGAAAGTTATCACCCTCACCGGCAAAGATGGCGGCAAAATGGCAGGCACCGCAGATATCGAAATTCGTGTGCCTCACTTCGGTTACGCTGACCGTATTCAGGAAATTCATATCAAAGTGATCCACATCCTGATCCAGCTGATTGAAAAAGAGATGGTTAAGTAAGACTTCGCTGGGGGGTGAGCGCCCCCCGCTGTTGTGGAGGTGAGATATGTGCGAACTGCTCGGGATGAGCGCCAATGTGCCAACCGATATCTGCTTTAGTTTCACCGGACTGGTGCAGCGCGGTGGAGGAACCGGGCCGCATAAAGACGGCTGGGGTATCACCTTCTACGAAGGAAAAGGCTGTCGCACGTTCAAGGACCCACAACCCAGCTTCAACTCCCCCATTGCCAAACTGGTGCAGGACTATCCGATTAAATCCTGCTCGGTGGTGGCGCATATTCGCCAGGCCAACCGCGGTGAAGTGGCGCTGGAAAATACCCATCCGTTTACCCGTGAGCTGTGGGGCCGTAACTGGACCTACGCGCATAACGGGCAACTTACGGGCTATAAGTCGCTGGAGACCGGTAATTTTCGCCCGGTTGGTGAAACCGACAGCGAAAAGGCTTTTTGCTGGCTGCTGCATAAGCTGACCGAGCGCTATCCGCGCACGCCGGGCAACATGACCGCGGTCTTTAAATACGTGGCCTCGCTGGCGACGGAGCTGCGGGAGAAAGGGGTCTTTAATATGCTGCTGTCGGACGGGCGGTATGTGATGGCGTTCTGCTCGACGAACCTGTTCTGGATCACCCGGCGGGCGCCGTTCGGCGTGGCAAAACTGCTGGATCAGGATGTGGAAATCGATTTTCAGACCGAAACCACACCCAACGATGTGGTCACGGTCATCGCCACTCAGCCGCTGACGGGCAATGAAGCCTGGCAAAGAATCATGCCAGGCGAGTGGATCTTATTTTGTCTGGGGGAGCGCGTAGTTTGACGCCAGCTGTGGCTGGACGACTTCGTGGCTCAGCGGCTTGCTGACCACATAACGTCCATCCACCACCGAAACGGTCGGCGGCTTGTGCGTCTGCTGGAAGTAGTCATAACCCGGCTTCAGCTGTTTCCAGAAATCGGCGTAGTATGAGCTCTTGTGACGCTGCATATTGGCATCGGTCATGCGGAACGGATAGATGCTGACCTGCACCGCAGACTGGCCAAAGACCAACGCGCCAGTTACAAACTGGAAGATCTCATCAATACCGCTGTCGGTCATGGCGTAGCAACCCACTGACACACAGGCACCATGAATCATCAGATATTTACCGTCATAGCCGTGCGCACGGTCAAAGGCATTGGGGAAACCAATGTTGATCGCTTTATAGAAGCGACTGTCAGGTTTTAGCTGGTTACGCTGAACGCTGTAGAACCCCTCCGGGCTTTTGAAATCGCCCTGACGCTGTTTCGGGCCAAGGCCACCGGAGTAGTTGCAGATTTTATAGCTGTCGAGCAGCTGATACGTCTCACCCATCTTCACGAACAGGTCTAACGTGCGCTCTTCCTTATAGATCTGGATATAGACCGGAGAGCCCATCAACTGCTGTTTGTATTCTTTGCTAATCGGCGTTGTTGAGCTGTTGCTGCTGAGCAGCCCGGCAAACGAAACGCACGGAATAAGAAGCATCGCAATGAACAATGCGATTTTACGCATACTACATGTTCCTTGATAAAACCTAACCAACTTGCCAGGACGGCAAAAGAGACCCGAAATCAGATTAATCTGCATTAGGAGCGCTCACATTAGCACCACTGCATTTTTTCGCAAGCGTCAGCGCGTCGGTTTACAAAATAGTTCTCCTTATAACCTGGATTGGCCGTGCTGGCATTGAGAACTTTGCGTAATCGGTCGCATTTTAGCACCCGCCGCTGCGTTATCGCTGCCGCCTGATTGGCAGAAATGGTACACTCCCCGCGTCTTACGACCGAAGGTGAAGAAAGGATGCTTTTCTCAGGGTCAGCCACGATCCTGCATGTAACATGAGTGAGCGTTCACCGCCTTTCTTCTCCTGTGAAACGACTTCTGACTCGTCCGGCTATCTGGCCGGAACGATTTTTCATGGATAACAACTAACACTATGATTAGAATCAGAAAAGGACTTGATTTGCCGATTTCTGGCATTCCCGATCAGCAGATTTCGCCCTGTCCGATGCCTCGCCATGTTGCGCTTCTGGGGGACGATTACGTGGGCATGCGCCCCACGATGCTGGTACAGGAAGGCGACAGCGTCATCAAGGGGCAGCCGCTATTCGAGGATAAAAAAAATCCTGGGGTCTTCTTTACCGCACCCGCCAGCGGGACGGTAGTCGCCATCAATCGTGGCGAACGCCGGGTACTACAGTCGGTGGTGATCCGCATCGAAGGTGAGGGTGAGCGCGAGTTTACCCGTCACGATGCGACGGCGCTCGCCACCCTTACCCGTGAGGCTGTGCAATCCCAACTGCTGGAGTCGGGACTGTGGACGGCATTTCGTACCCGCCCCTTCAGCAAAACCCCGGTGCCCGGCACCGTCCCGGCAGCCATTTTTGTCACCGCCATGGACACCAACCCGCTCTGCGCCGACCCGCAGCCGCTCATTCTGGCGCAGCGTCAGGCATTTGATGCCGGGCTAACCCTGCTCACGCGTCTGACGGAGGGCAAAGTGCATGTCTGCCAGGCAAGCGGCGGCAAACTGGGCGGACACCCGCAGGGGCAAGTCACCTTTAATACCTTCGCCGGGCCGCATCCGGCAGGGCTTGTGGGTACGCACATCCATTTCCTGGAGGCGGTGAGCCTGACCAAACAGGTCTGGCATCTGAACTATCAGGACGTTATCGCTATCGGCAAGCTGTTCACTACCGGCCAGCTTTGCACCGAGCGGGTTATCGCCCTGGGCGGCCCGCAGATGCGCCATCCGCGCCTGGTACGCACCTGCCTTGGCGCAGACATCAACGAGCTGCTGGTGGACGAAACCCTGGAAGGTGAAAACCGTCATATTTCGGGTTCTGTACTGAGCGGCAGACATGCCGTCGGGGTGCAGGCGTACCTCGGGCGCTTCCATTTGCAGGTCAGCGTGGTGAAGGAAGGGCGTGAGAAAGAGCTCTTTGGCTGGGTGATGCCGGGCAAAGAGAAGTTCTCTGTCACCCGTACGACGCTGGGCCATTTCCTGCGCAACAAGCTGTTCAACTTCTCCACCGATACCAACGGCGGCGAGCGGGCGATGGTGCCTATCGGCAACTACGAACGGGTGATGCCGCTCGACATCCTGCCGACCGTGCTGCTGCGCGATCTGCTGGCGGGTGATACTGACGGTGCTCAGGCGCTGGGCTGTCTGGAGCTGGATGAAGAAGATCTGGCGCTCTGCACCTACGTTTGCCCCGGCAAATATGAATACGGACCGGTGTTGCGCGAGGTGTTAACCCGCATTGAGCAGGAAGGATAACTGATGGGCCTGAAACATCTCATTGAAAAACTGGAGCCGCATTTTACTCAAGGCGGCAAGCTGGAAAAGTACTACCCGCTTTTTGAAGCGACCGCGACGCTCCTGTATACGCAAGGGCAGGTGACGAAAGGGGCCGCGCACGTGCGCGACGCCATCGATCTCAAACGTATGATGATCCTCGTCTGGTTCGCTGTGTTCCCGGCGATGTTCTGGGGCATGTACAACGTCGGTCTGCAAACCATCCCCGCGCTTAACCATCTGTACGATGCGCAGCAACTTCAGCAGGTTATCGCTGGCGACTGGCACTACCGGCTGGCGCAGACGCTGGGCGTGAGCTTTGCGCCTGATGCCGGCTGGATCAGCATGATGACGCTGGGGGCGGTCTACTTCCTGCCCATTTACATGACGGTCTTTCTGGTCGGCGGCTTCTGGGAAGTGCTGTTTGCCATCGTGCGTAAGCATGAAATCAACGAAGGCTTCTTTGTCACCTCCATTCTGTTTGCCCTGATTGTGCCACCGACGTTGCCACTGTGGCAGGCGGCGCTGGGGATCACCTTTGGTGTGGTGATGGCGAAGGAGATCTTCGGCGGTACCGGACGTAACTTCCTTAACCCGGCCCTCGCCGGGCGCGCGTTCCTGTTCTTTGCTTATCCGGCGCAAATCTCCGGCGATCTGGTCTGGACCGCCGCCGACGGGTTTTCCGGCGCAACGCCACTCTCCCAGTGGGCCGCTCGCGGCGGTGAGGCGCTGGTCAACAACGCCACCGGACAGCCGGTTAGCTGGTTCGATGCCTTTATCGGTACCATTCCTGGGTCAGTCGGCGAAGTTTCCACGCTGATGATCCTGATTGGCGGAGCCATCATTCTCTTTGGCCGTGTCGCCTCCTGGCGCATTGTGGCAGGCGTCATGCTTGGCATGATCCTCACCGCGACGCTGTTTAACCTGATCGGTTCGGCGACGAATCCGATGTTCGCCATGCCGTGGTACTGGCATCTGGTGCTGGGCGGGTTCGCCTTCGGCATGATGTTTATGGCGACAGATCCGGTTTCAGCATCCTTTACCAATAAAGGAAAATGGTATTACGGGGCGCTTATTGGTGCGATGTGCGTCCTTATCCGCGTGGTGAACCCGGCCTATCCGGAAGGGATGATGCTGGCGATCCTGTTCGCCAACCTGTTTGCGCCGCTGTTCGATTACCTGGTGGTGCGTGCCAACATCAAACGGAGGAAGGCGCGTGGCTGAGATTAGAAATAATGACACTATCGGCAAGACGCTGATGGTGGTGGTGGTGCTTTGCCTGGTCTGCTCCATTGTGGTAGCAGGATCTGCGGTGGGTCTTAAATCCCGTCAGCAGGAGCAACGCGCCCTGGATAAACAACGTAACATCCTGGCCGTCGCCGGGCTGATGAACGGCGAAATGAGGGCTGAGGATGTGGCGCAGACCTTTGCTTCACGCATCACGCCACGTCTGGTGGATCTCAATACTGGCGAGCTGCTGGAGACCGATCCATCCACTTACAATCAGGCCCAGGCGCTGAAAGATCCGCAGCGCAGCACGGTACTGGAGGCCAGTCAGGATCCGGCAGGCATCAAACGCCGCAGCAATACGGCGGAGATTTATCTGGTACGCGATGAACAAAACCGTGTCCAGGAGCTGGTTCTGCCGGTCTATGGCAATGGTCTGTGGTCGATGATGTATGCCTTCGTGGCGCTCAACACCGATGGACGCACCGTCAAGGGCATCACTTACTACGATCAGGGCGAAACCCCGGGGCTGGGCGGCGAAGTCGAAAACCCAGCCTGGCGGGCGCAGTTTGTCGGCAAAAAAGTGCTGGATGATAACGGCCAGCCGGCGCTTAAAGTGGTGAAAGGCGGGGCGCGTCCGGGTGATGAGTACGCCGTCGATGGCCTGTCGGGCGCCACGCTGACCTCAAACGGTGTGCAGCATAGCTTTGATTTCTGGATGGGCGAGATGGGTTTTGGTCCTTTTCTCAAAAAGGTACGTGAAGGAGAGCTGAACAATGGCTGATGTGGGCGAACTGAAAGAAGTTAAACGGGTGCTTATTGGGCCGCTCATCGCCAACAACCCGATTACCCTGCAGGTACTGGGCGTCTGTTCGGCGCTGGCGGTCACCACAAAACTGGAGACCGCCGTGGTGATGACCCTGGCGGTAACGCTGGTGACGGCGTTTTCCAGCTTGTTTATCTCAATGATCCGCCACCACATCCCGAACAGCGTGCGCATTATCGTGCAGATGGCGATCATCGCCTCGCTGGTCATTGTGGTGGATCAGCTGCTGCGGGCATTTGCCTACGAAATCTCAAAACAGCTGTCGGTCTTTGTTGGCCTGATCATCACCAACTGCATCGTGATGGGACGTGCAGAAGCCTATGCGATGAAAATGCCGCCGCTGGCCAGCTTTATGGACGGTATCGGCAACGGTCTTGGCTATGGCGTGATCCTACTGACGGTCGGTTTCCTGCGCGAGCTTCTTGGCAGCGGCAAACTGTTTGGTATTCCTGTCCTTGAAACCGTACAAAACGGTGGCTGGTATCTGCCAAACGGCTTGTTCCTGCTGGCGCCCAGCGCGTTCTTCATTATCGGTTTGTTGATCTGGGCGGTGAGAACCTGGCGCCCTGAACAGCAGGAAAAGGAGTAACCGACAATGGCTCATTACATTAGCTTGTTTGTGCGCGCGGTGTTTGTCGAAAACATGGCGCTCGCGTTTTTCCTCGGGATGTGTACTTTCCTCGCGGTCTCCAAAAAGGTATCGACCGCCTTCGGGCTGGGCATTGCCGTCACGGTGGTGCTGGGGCTGTCAGTCCCGATCAACAACCTGGTATTTAACCTGGTGCTACGCGACAGCGCGCTGGTTGAGGGGATTGACCTGAGCTTCCTCAACTTTATCACCTTCATTGGGGTGATTGCGGCACTGGTTCAGATCCTCGAGATGATCCTCGATAAATACTTCCCGTCACTGTATACGGCGCTGGGCATCTTCCTGCCGCTGATTGCGGTGAACTGCGCCATCTTCGGTGGCGTATCGTTTATGGTTCAGCGTGATTACAACTTTACCGAGTCGATAGTGTACGGTTTCGGCTCTGGTATTGGCTGGATGCTGGCTATTGTGGCGTTGGCGGGTCTGCGTGAAAAAATGAAGTATGCCAACGTGCCGGCCGGTCTGCGCGGCTTAGGGATCACCTTTATCACCACTGGTCTGATGGCGCTGGGCTTTATGTCCTTCTCCGGTGTGCAGCTGTAAGGGCAAAATCTATGGAAATTATTCTTGGCGTAGTGATGTTCACGCTGATCGTGCTGGTGCTCTCGGGGCTGATTCTGGTGGCGCGCTCAAAGCTGGTCAATTCCGGCGATGTGATCATTGAGATAAACGATGAGGCAGATAAGCAGATCCTGACGCCTGCGGGCGACAAGCTGCTGAACACCCTCTCTGGCAATGGCATTTTTATCTCCTCTGCCTGCGGTGGCGGTGGCTCGTGCGGACAATGCCGCGTGACCGTCAAAGAGGGTGGCGGCGATATTCTGCCAACGGAGCTGTCGCACATCAGCAAGCGCGAGGCGAAAGAGGGCTGTCGTCTGGCTTGCCAGGTGGCGGTTCGCCAGAACATGAAGATCGAACTGCCGGAGGAGATCTTCGGCATTAAGAAGTGGCAGTGTGAAGTTATCTCCAACGATAACAAAGCCACCTTCATTAAAGAGCTGAAGCTGCGGGTTCCCGACGGGGAAGACGTGCCGTTCCGTGCGGGCGGATACATTCAGATTGAATGCCCGGAACATACTGTCGCGTATAAAGATTTTGATGTGCCTGAGAAGTACCGCGGTGACTGGGATAAATTCAACCTGTTCCGTTTTGTCTCTGAGGTAAAAGAGCCGACGCTGCGCGCCTATTCAATGGCTAACTACCCGGAAGAGAAGGGCATTATCATGCTCAACGTGCGTATTGCCACGCCGCCACCAAACGTGCCGGACGCACCGCCGGGGATCATGTCTTCTTATATCTGGTCGCTGAAAGCGGGAGATAAAGTTACTATCTCCGGTCCATTTGGTGAGTTCTTTGCTAAAGATACCGACGCCGAAATGGTCTTTATCGGCGGGGGCGCCGGCATGGCGCCGATGCGCTCGCACATTTTTGACCAGCTTAAGCGCCTCGGCAGTAAGCGTAAAATCAGCTTCTGGTATGGTGCCCGTTCGCTGCGCGAAATGTTCTATCAGGATGAGTTTGAACAGCTTGCGCGGGACAACCCGAACTTTACCTTCCACATTGCGCTTTCCGATCCGCAGCCGGAAGACAACTGGACCGGCTATACCGGCTTTATTCATAACGTCCTGTATGAAAACTATCTGAAGCACCATGCCGCGCCGGAAGACTGTGAGTTCTATATGTGTGGTCCGCCGATGATGAACGCCGCAGTCATTAAAATGCTGCAGGATCTGGGCGTGGAAGATGAGAACATCATGCTGGATGATTTTGGAGGCTGATGATGATGACCTTCGTGCTGACCTTTGCCGTTTTTGTGCTGGTGATCTTCGGCATGTCCCTCGGCTGGCTGATTAAGCGCAAAAGCATTCAGGGCAGCTGTGGTGGCATCTCTTCCCTGGGGATGGAGAAAGTTTGCGATTGCCCTGAGCCGTGCGATGCGCGTAAAAAGCGTATGGCGCGTGAGGCGCAGCGCCAGCAAAACCGGATCCTCTGAAATAAACAGGCCGCATCAAGCGGCCTGTTTTTTTACTTAAGCCACTCCCGCGCCTGGGCTGGGGAATCGACCATCACCCCATCGGCCCCCAGCGCTTTTGCTTTCTGGTAATCCTCCGCGGAATTTACCCCCAGCAGGATAATGTGACCATTACCCTGCGAGCGGAAACAGTCCATCGCCTCTTTGTCCCATGTCAGGGTTGCCGGAGAGATCCCCTCGCCCAGGGTAAATTTCTCCACCACCTCGACCTTGCGGTTCAGCTCCAGCCCGTACCAGTATGCGTCCATTGTCTTTGCTGGTGCCTGGCACACGTGGTTCAGCGAGATATTTGCCAGCCGGGTACGCGTTTCACTGCGGGTGACAAAACGCGGTATTTCTGCAGGCAGCGCATCCAGATAGCGATCTTCGGTAGAGTACACGCGCACGCGGTTCAGGCTGTTGGTCTCTTTCAGCACGGTCAGCAGCTGCTTGCCCATCCCGACCGCATCAGCATCCGGGGATTTAATATCAATATAGAAGCGGGTCTCAGGCCAGCGTTCAAGCACGGCTTTCAGCGTTGGAATAGTGGCGCCGGTAACGCTCTCTTTCCATTTCGCACCTGCGTTAAATGTCGCCAGCTCTGCCTGGGTGTACTGGGACACTTTTCCCTGAGCGGGGGTTAACGCACTCAAATCGCTGGGACGATACAGAACGGGAACGCCGTCACGGCTGAGCTGCACGGTTATCCAGATAGCCTGAGCATGATTTTCCAGCGCCAGGGCGATGGCAGGCAGCGTATTCTCCGGCGCATCGGCGGTTCCGCCCCGGTGAGCAATAATTTGCGGGTCAGCCCAGGCGTTTGAGGCGATCAGCAGTGAAGCGACAATCATCTTTTTCATGAATAAATTTCCATTTTAAATGCATTAAATTGATGAATTTAAAGCGTTTATTGGCTCCATCTTGTACCACGATTTAATGACAGAAGTGAGACAGTAAAACTGCTGACGCATTTTTTGTACTTTGTTATACTGGATGTAATTACAGGTGTGGTGAAGACGATGCGCAAAATCATCCATGTCGATATGGACTGTTTTTTTGCTGCGGTGGAGATGCGGGATAACCCGGCGCTGCGGGATATCCCCATTGCCATTGGCGGCAGTCGCGAGCGGCGTGGCGTGATCAGTACCGCTAACTATCCGGCGCGTAAGTTCGGGGTGCGCAGCGCCATGCCAACCGCCATGGCGTTAAAACTCTGCCCGCATCTCACCTTACTGCCGGGGCGTTTCGATGCCTACAAAGAAGCCTCCAGCCATATCCGCGACATCTTTTCCCGCTACACCTCCCTGATTGAACCGCTGTCGCTGGATGAAGCCTATCTGGATGTCACCGACAGCCTGCACTGTCACGGCTCCGCCACGCTGATGGCGCAGGAGATCCGCCAGACGATTTTCAATGAGCTGCAGCTCACCGCCTCGGCGGGCGTCGCCCCGGTAAAATTTCTCGCCAAAATTGCCTCGGATCTCAATAAGCCCAACGGTCAGTATGTGATCACCCCCGACGAGGTCCCGGCATTTATCAAAACGTTGCCGCTCAGCAAGATCCCCGGCGTGGGTAAAGTCTCTGCGGCAAAGCTGGAGAAGATGGGACTGGGCACCTGCGAGGATGTGCAGAACAGCGATCTGGGCATGTTACTTAAGCGCTTTGGTAAGTTTGGCCGGGTGCTCTGGGAGCGAAGCCAGGGCATTGACGAGCGCAACGTTAACAGCGAGCGGCTGCGTAAATCGGTCGGTGTGGAACGGACCCTGGCTGAGGATATCCACGAGTGGGCAGCCTGTGAAACCATTATTGTCGAACAGCTTTATCCGGAACTGGAACGGCGGCTGGCGAAGGTCAAACCGGATCTGCTGATTGCCCGGCAGGGGGTAAAACTGAAGTTCAACGACTTTCAGCAAACTACGCAGGAGCACGTCTGGCCTCGGCTCAACAAGGAAGATCTGATCGCCACCGCGAAGAAAACCTGGGAAGAGCGTCGGGCAGGGCGCGGGGTGCGGCTGGTGGGATTACATGTCACGCTGCTGGATCCGCAGCTTGAGCGGCAGCTGGTGCTGGGGCTGTAAAAAAGCCCGGTGGCGCTCACGCTTACCGGGCCTACAAACTACTGCCCGGTGGCGCTTTGCTTACCGGGCCTACAAATGACAAACGATGTTGACCTTGTAGGCCCGGCAAACGCAGTGCCGCGGGGCAACAGTCGGCTGATTACTTCGCCGGGATCGCTTTCAGCAGTTCCGTCAGCAGGGTCCAGTAATGGCCCACGCTTTCAATATGAACCTGCTCATCCGGCGAGTGCGGACCGGTAATGGTTGGCCCGATAGACACCATATCCATATCCGGGTACGGTTTTTTGAACAGACCGCACTCCAGACCAGCGTGGATCACCTGAATGTTCGGCGTGCTGTTGAACAGACGCTGATAGGTTTCACGCACCAGCGCCATCACCGGCGAGCTCGCATCTGGCTGCCAGCCCGGGTAGCTGCCCTTGGCGACGGTCTGCGCGCCAGAGAGTTTGCCCAGAGATTCCAGCATGCTCACCACGTAATCTTTCCCGCTGTCGATCAGGGAGCGGATCAGGCAGATGATCTCTGCGCTGTCGTCAGCCATGGTCACCACGCCGACGTTCAGAGAGGTTTCCACCACGCCTTTCGCCACGTCAGAGTTGCGGATCACGCCGTTTGGCGTGGCGTTCAGCAGCTGAACAAAGCGGTCGCGGGACTGTTCAGTCAGCGCCGCTTTATCGCTGGTGCTCGCTTCCAGAACCACGGTCAGGTTCTTCTCTTTGGCGTCCAGTTCGTTTTTCAGGATATCCAGATAAACGGCGGAGAGCTTTTTCAGCGCATCGGCTTTGTCTGCGGCAACCGCCACGGTCGCGAACGCTTCACGCGGGATAGCGTTACGCAGCGTACCGCCATTGAAATCCACCAGACGCAGATCCAGCTCGGCAGCATGACCGGCCAGGAAACGGGCCAGCAGTTTGTTGGCGTTGCCTAACCCTAAGTGGATGTCACCGCCGGAGTGGCCGCCTTTCAGACCTTTCAGCGTCAGCTTAAAGGTCTGGAACCCTGCCGGGATCGCTTCACGGGTCAGTGGCAGCGTGGAGATAAAATCGATACCGCCTGCGCAACCCATATAGATTTCGCCTTCCTCTTCGGAGTCGGTATTGATCAGAATATCCGCCTGCAGCCAGTTCGGTTGCAGACCAAACGCGCCATCCATACCGGCTTCTTCGGTCATGGTCAGCAGCACTTCCAGCGGACCATGCTCAACGCTATCGTCGGCCAGCACCGCCAGCGCAGAGGCCATACCGATGCCGTTATCCGCACCCAGGGTGGTGCCGCGGGCTTTAACCCACTCGCCGTCGATGTACGGCTGAATCGGATCTTTGGTGAAGTCGTGAACGGTGTCGTTGTTCTTCTGTGGCACCATGTCCAGGTGCGCCTGCAGCACAACCGGTTTACGGTTTTCCATGCCTGCGGTGGCGGGTTTACGGATCAGAATGTTGCCAACCTGGTCGCGTTCGGCGTGCAGCCCTTTTTCCTTCGCCCAGCCCATGATGTGTTCGGCAAGCTGTTCTTCGTGATAGGACGGGTGAGGAATGGAGCAAATTTTGGCAAAAATATCCCACAGCGGCTGTGGCGATAGTTGAGACAGTTCAGACACAGTAAGTCTCCTTGTCGATCTCCTGCAGACAATCTTGCAGGTCACGGGGTTAGCAGGTTTAGAGTTACCACAAGTCAGACTTGCGAGGTGGGTTTGAGAATACCACTTTCTCTGTCGGCTGGTAGGGGTAAGCAAGTAAAAACTCCCGCTGTAACCGCTTAGCACTGGTTTTTAGTGCTTCAGATCTCTATAATCTCGCGCAACCATTTTCCCCCTCGAACACTTTTTAAGCCGTATAAACACAGGCTGGGACAATTCACATGAGCGAAAAATACATCGTCACCTGGGACATGTTGCAGATTCATGCACGTAAACTGGCTGCGCGCCTGATGCCATCCGAACAGTGGAAAGGCATCATCGCTGTCAGCCGCGGCGGCCTGGTACCAGGGGCACTGCTGGCACGTGAGCTGGGTATTCGTCATGTCGATACCGTGTGCATCTCCAGCTACGACCATGACAACCAGCGTGAGCTGAAAGTGCTGAAACGCGCTGAAGGCGATGGTGAAGGTTTCATCGTGATTGACGATCTGGTTGATACCGGCGGTACGGCAGTGGCTATCCGCGAAATGTATCCAAAAGCGCATTTCGTCACTATCTTCGCGAAACCGGCCGGCAAGCCGCTGGTTGACGATTATGTCATTGATATCCCACAGGATACCTGGATCGAGCAGCCATGGGATATGGGTGTTGTATTCGTTCCACCTATTTCTGGTCGCTAATCCATATTTTTTTAACGCCCGGTGATGCCGGGCGTTATTTTTTCGCCACTGGCGCGTTACAATGACCCTCTCTGACGTATCTATAGAGGCAGCGCGCAATGTCCCAGGCGAATCTCAGCGAAATTCTCTTCAAGCCCAAGTTCAAGCACCCGGAAACGTCGACGCTGGTTCGTCGTTTTAACGGCAGTACACAGCCGTCAGTGCAGTCCGCGCTCGATGGCAAAAATATCCCGCACTGGTATCGCATGGTTAACCGCCTGATGTGGATCTGGCGTGGTGTCGATCCCCGCGAAATTCTCGACGTGCAGGCGCGTATTGTCATGAGCCAGGCCGAGCGCACCGACGGTGAACTGTACGACACGGTGGTGGGCTATCGCGGCGGCAACTGGATCTATGAATGGGCAAAACAGGCGATGATCTGGCAGCAGAAGGCCAGTCAGGAGGAGGATCCTCTGTTAAGCGGCCAGCACTGGCTGCACGCCTCTAACCTCTACAGCATTGCGGCTTACCCGCACCTGAAAGGCGACGAGCTGGCAGAGCAGGCCCAGGCGCTGGCAAACCGCGCCTACCAGGAGGCGGCCCAGCACCTGCCTGGCCGGATGCGGGAAATCAGCTTTACCATCCCCGGCGGCCCGGCGGTCACCGGCTTCCTCCATATGCCCGCGGGCGACGGCCCCTTCCCGACGGTGATGATGTGCGGCGGCCTCGACTCCCTGCAGACCGATTACTACAGCCTGTATGAGCGCTACCTGGCGCCGAAAGGGCTGGCGATGCTGACCCTCGACATGCCCTCTATTGGCTTTTCGTCAAAATGGAAACTGACCCAGGATTCCAGCTTGCTCCACCAGCATGCGCTGAGAGCGCTGGAGCAAAACCCGTGGGTGGATCACACCCGCGTAGCGGCGTTTGGTTTCCGCTTTGGCGCCAATGTCGCTGTCCGTCTGGCTTATCTCGAATCTTCACGTCTGAAGGCGGTGGCCTGTCTGGGGCCGGTGGTTCACGCCCTGTTAAGCGAACCTGCCCGCCAGAGCAGCGTGCCGGAAATGTACCTTGATGTGCTGGCCAGCCGGCTGGGTATGCACGATGCCTCGGACGAGGCGCTGCGCGTAGAGCTCAACCGCTACTCTTTGAAAATGCAGGGGCTGCTGGGGCGTCGTTGCCCTACGCCAATGCTCTCTGGTTTCTGGAAAAACGATCCCTTCAGCCCGGAAGAGGAGTCCCGCTTAATCACCTCGTCATCTGTGGATGGCAAGCTGCTGGAGGTGCCGTTCAGCCCGGTGTATGAGAATTTTGACAAAGCACTGCAGCAGATCACGCGCTGGATCCATCAGAGATTGAGTTAAGAGATTGCTAATTTTTTTGGGTTTGGTAAAACAGTGGCTTCACAAAAGGAGATCGCAATGACGTTACCGAGTGGACATCCGAAAAGTAGGATGATCAAGAAGTTTATGGCTCTTGGCCCCTACATCCGCGAAGAGCAGTGCGAAGAGAATCGCTTCTTTTTCGATTGCCTGGCAGTTTGCGTTAACGTAAAGCCAGCGCCGGAGAAGCGCGAATTCTGGGGATGGTGGATGGAAATGGAAGCAGAAGCGTCACGCTTCACCTACAACTATCAGTTTGGCCTGTTCAATAAAGAGGGTCACTGGCAGGAGATGGCCATTAAGGATCCAGAAGTGATCCAGCGCCTTGAGCATACCTTGCGTGAATTCCACGAAAAAGCCCGTACGCTGCTGGCAACGTTCGATCTGAAACTCGAGCCTGCTGATGATTTCACCAATGAGCCGGTGAAGCTGACAGCATAAGCCCGGCATCAAAAAGACAATAAAAAAACCCGGCGCTTAGCCGGGTTTTTGATCGTCATAAATCAGAACTGGTAGGTCATACCCAGCGCAACGATGTCATCGCTGCTCACACCCAGTTTATTGTTGTCATCAATCTGGTTGATTTTATAATCAACAAACGCGGACATATTTTTGTTGAAATAGTAGGTCGCGCCGACGTCGATATATTTCACGATATCTTCATCACCGATGCCTTCAATATCCTTGCCTTTTGACTGGACATAACCCAGGGATGGACGCAGACCAAAGTCAAACTGATATTGCGCAACGGCTTCGAAGTTTTGCGCTTTATTGGCAAAGCCACCGGAGATTGGCGTCATATTACGCGTTTCGGTGTACATGGTTGCCAGATAAATGTTGTTGGCGTCATATTTCAGACCGATACCCCAGGCTTCGGCTTTTTTACCTTCGCCGCGCGCCAGCAGGTTCTGGGCATTGGTTCGGTCAGAGTTGGTGTAGGCGCCGCTGATGGCGAAGTCGCTGCCGCCGAAATCATAGGTCAGAGCGGTACCAAAGCCGTCGCCGTTCTGTTTTTTAGCTTCGCGGCCTTCGTTTTTACCCTGATATTGCAGCGTCAGATCCAGGCCATCGATGGCGCCGAAGAAGTCACTATTACGGTAAGTTGCCAGGCCGCTGGAGCGCTTGGTCATGAAGTTGTCGGTCTGCGCAGAAGAGTCACCGCCGAATTCCGGGAACATATCGGTCCAGGCTTCAACGTCATACAGCGCACCGAGGTTACGACCGTAATCGAATGAGCCGAAATCCTTCAGCTTAATACCGGCAAAGGCCAGACGGGTTTTCTGTGAAGAGTCGCTTTCAGCTTTATTGCCGGAGAACTCAGCTTCCCAGCGGCCATAACCGGTGAGCTGATCGTTAATCTGGGTTTCGCCCTTAAAGCCGAAACGCACATAAGTCTGGTCACCATCTTTGGCATCATCATCGCTGATATAACGCATCGCTTTCACTTTTCCGTAAACGTCCAGTTTATTGCCGTTTTTATTAAACACTTCGGCTGCCTGTACAGATGCGGAAGCAACAACGCCCATTACCACTAATGCCAGAGTACTCTTTTTCATTTTCAATCCTGGTTTTATATACGCGCTAATATTCGCTGAACAGTAAGCTCATGCTTTTGTTCCGTGAAAAAACAGGAAGGGTTTTAACGTTCTGTAATGAACGTTTTATGACAATCTCAGAATAATTTTAAATAATTGTATTTTTCTGTTTCAGTAATAAAACCGTCAAATTCTGCCGCTACGCTTCCTGATCCCGCGCAACAAAGTGGTTGCCTCTGCGTTATGGCGGTTGGCAACGGACCCCAGTCCTGATAAAAAGTCTGATTAATATCATTTCCCTTATTGTTGAACGGCAGAGAACTATGAGTGACAGCCAGACGCTGGTGGTAAAACTCGGTACCAGTGTGTTAACAGGCGGATCGCGCCGCCTTAATCGCGCCCATATTGTTGAGCTGGTGCGCCAGTGCGCGCAGTTGCACGCCGCAGGGCACCGTATTGTGATTGTCACCTCCGGGGCGATTGCTGCCGGGCGTGAACACCTGGGCTACCCCGAACTTCCGGCCACTATTGCCTCCAAGCAGCTGCTGGCGGCGGTGGGGCAAAGCCGTCTGATTCAGCTCTGGGAACAGCTGTTCTCCATCTATGGCATCCATGTCGGGCAGATGCTGTTGACCCGCGCCGATATGGAAGACCGGGAGCGTTTCCTGAACGCCCGCGACACCCTGCGCGCGCTGCTGGATAACAACATCGTTCCGGTCATTAACGAAAACGACGCGGTCGCCACCGCAGAAATCAAAGTCGGCGATAACGATAACCTTTCGGCGCTGGCCGCCATTCTGGCGGGCGCAGACAAGCTGCTGCTGCTGACCGACCAGCAAGGTCTCTTCACCGCCGATCCGCGTACCAACCCGCAGGCTGAACTTATCACCGATGTAAAAGGTATCGACGATGCGTTGCGCGCCATCGCGGGCGATAGCGTCTCTGGCCTCGGCACCGGCGGCATGGGGACCAAACTGCAGGCCGCCGATGTGGCCTGCCGCGCCGGGATCGACACCATCATCGCCGCGGGCAGCCGTCCGGGGGTTATCGGCGATGTCATGGAAGGCATCTCGGTGGGCACTCGTTTCCATGCCGAAGCGACCCCGCTGGAAAATCGCAAACGCTGGATCTTCGGCGCGCCACCCGCCGGACAGCTCACCGTGGATGAGGGCGCCACCGCCGCTATTCTGGAAAGAGGCAGTTCATTGCTTCCAAAAGGAATTAAAAGCGTGACAGGTAACTTCTCCCGTGGTGAAGTGATTCGTATCTGTAATCTGGAAGGGCGCGACATTGCCCACGGCGTCTCCCGCTACAACAGCGATGCGCTGCGCCGCATTGCAGGCCACCATTCACAGCAGATCGATGCCATTCTCGGCTATGAGTACGGCCCGGT
The DNA here is from genome assembly GCF_002902985.1 of Leclercia sp. LSNIH1. Taxonomy (NCBI): domain Bacteria; kingdom Pseudomonadati; phylum Pseudomonadota; class Gammaproteobacteria; order Enterobacterales; family Enterobacteriaceae; genus Leclercia; species Leclercia sp. LSNIH1. Next base: position 1,896,870 of record NZ_CP026167.1, read on the forward strand.
TGCTGTCCATCGCGACGATATGATCACCCGTTAAGGAGCAGGACATGCTGGAACAAATGGGCGCCGCTGCCAAAGCCGCCTCGTACAAATTGGCGCTCCTTTCCAGCCGCGAGAAAAACCGCGTGCTGGAAAAAATCGCTGACTATCTGGAAGCCCAGTCCCACGAGATTTTGCTCGCTAACGAGCAGGATCTGCTGGAAGCCCGCCGCAACGGTCTGAGCGAGGCGATGCTCGATCGCCTGGCATTAAACCCCGCGCGTCTGAAAAGCATTGCTGACGATGTGCGTCAGGTATGCAGTCTGGCCGATCCGGTAGGGCAGGTGATTGACGGCGGACTGCTGGACAGCGGCCTGCGCATCGAACGTCGCCGCGTGCCGCTGGGGGTGATTGGCGTGATCTACGAAGCCCGCCCGAACGTCACCGTTGATGTCGCCTCGCTGTGCCTGAAAACCGGCAATGCCGCCATCCTGCGCGGTGGAAAAGAGACCTGGCGCACCAACGCCGCCACGGTAAAGGTGATCCAGCAGGCGCTGGAAGAGTGCGGCCTGCCAGCTGGTGCGGTACAGGCGATTGAAAGCCCGGATCGTGCCCTGGTCAACGAGATGCTGCGCATGGACAAATATATCGACATGCTGATCCCACGCGGTGGCGCAGGCTTACATAAGCTGTGCCGCGAGCAGTCGACGATCCCGGTGATCACCGGTGGTATCGGCGTGTGCCATATTTTTGTAGATGACACTGCCGAGCTCGAACCGGCCCTGAAGATCATCGTCAACGCCAAAACCCAGCGCCCAAGCACCTGTAACACGGTGGAGACGCTGCTGGTACACCAGGGCATCGCCGAGACCTTCCTGCCGGCACTGAGCAAGCAGATGGCGGAAAGCGGCGTGACTCTGCATGCCGATGCCAACGCGCTGACGCAGCTGCAGAACGGCCCGGCGAAGGTTGAGCCGGTGAAAGCGGAGCAGTACGACGACGAGTTTCTGTCGCTGGATCTGAACGTGAAGGTGGTGGCCGATCTCGACGATGCTATCGCGCACATTCGTGAACACGGCACCCAGCATTCAGATGCGATCCTCACCCGCACCCTGAGCAATGCCGGTCGCTTTATCAACGAGGTGGACTCATCTGCGGTTTACGTCAACGCCTCCACCCGCTTCACCGACGGCGGCCAGTTTGGTCTGGGCGCAGAAGTGGCGGTCAGCACCCAGAAGCTGCATGCCCGCGGCCCGATGGGTCTTGAAGCGCTCACCACCTACAAATGGATTGGCTTCGGCGACGATACCATTCGCGCCTGATTGCCTGCGTGGGCAGCCTCAGCGGTTGCCCGCGCTCGCTCTGGTGTTGAGACCTGCCCGATTCTGCGCCGCCAGGTCCAGCACGGCGATTTGCTGTTTTAGCGCTGTCAGGCTGAGTGGCCTGCTGATGTAATAGCCCTGGGTTTCATCGCACTCCATCATCATCAGTTTTTGCAGTTGTCCTTCGTTCTCTACGCCTTCAGCCGTAATACTCAGCGAGAACGCTTTACCCAGGCCGATAATATTTTCGACGATGGTATTGGCGCTGTCGTTCTCTGGCATACCGTCGATAAACGATTTATCCAGCTTGATGCCATCGAACGGGAAATTGCGCAGGTAGCTCAGGGAGGAGTAGCCGGTGCCGAAGTCGTCCATCAGCAGCTTCACGCCCAGTTTCTTGAGCGCCAGCATGATTTCGAGACTGTTTTCAGGATTCCACAGGGTGGCGTTTTCGGTGATTTCAATCTCCAGCCGGGATGGATCTAACTGCGATATCTCTAGCGCCTCTTTGATGCGCTCCACGACCTGCCAGGACTGGAACTCGACGGCAGAGATATTCACCGACACGGAGAGGCCGTGCAGCGACTGCTGCGCGTCCCGACAGGCGGTTTTCAGCACCCAGTCGCTCAGCGGAACGATCAGCCCGGTCTCTTCGGCCAGGGAGATAAACTGATCCGGCATGATCAGGCCGAGCTCAGGGTGATCCCAGCGAACCAGCGCCTCCACGGCGATAATGCGCGAGGAGTCATGACCATAGCGCGGCTGATAGACCAGATGGAACTGCTCTTTTTTAATCCCGTCGCGCAGGCTCTCTTCCATCTCGCGACGCTGCACCATCTGTTCAGCCATTTCAGGCGTATAAAATACCCACTTGTTACGGCCGGTGCTTTTGGCTTTGTACAAGGCGATGTCTGAGAAGCGCAGGAGCTCGCTCGCGTCGACCCCATCATGCGGTGCGATAGCCACGCCGATACTGGCACCGATTACGATCTCATTCCCGTTGATCAGGAAGGGGCGCGTAAGTTCGGCAATGATACGTTCGCACAGGGTATCAACGTACTTCCTGTCATGAATGTCGGAGATAATCAGGATAAATTCGTCCCCGCCCTGGCGCGCCACCAGATCGTAATCGCGGATACAGTCTCGTAGCCTGGTCGAAACTTCATGCAGTACGCTATCGCCGGCACTGTGACCAAACAGATCGTTGACCGGTTTGAACTTATCGAGATCGAGGCTGAGCATCGCCAGCGGATGCATCTGCGTAGGCTGCGCCCGCAGCTTGCCCTCAAGGAACTCGCGCATCCGCACCCGGTTGGGCAGCCCGGTGAGATCGTCGTGCCGGGAGAGATACTCCACGCGCGCCTGGGCCTCCACTTCAAGAGTGACATCCGTGGCGGTGCCACGGTAGCCGGTGATCCCCTCCGGCGCGATAACCGGTTTAATCGCAATATGGCAGTAGCGCTGGTGGCCCATCGCCGAAAGATAACGGCAGTGCAGCAAGCGGCGATGACCCGTCTGGCCGGGAAGGGTGATCCACTCCGCCAGCGACTGGTTTTCGGCCTCCATCAGCTCGCTGAGCGGACGGCCAATCCAGGCCGATATGCTGTGCCCGGTGATCCCGGGAAAACGCTCCGAAAGCCAGGTAAAACGCAGCTCGGTGTCCGTCTCCCAGATCCAGTCCGTGGTCGCCTCGGCAACGTCACGAAAACGCCGTTCGCTGGCGGTGAGCGCCAGACGGTTCTGCGCCAGCAGCCAGGTATTTTCATCATACATGCGCGCCTTTTTCAGCGCGTTACGCCCCAGCATCACGCCGGGAATAGCGGTGCACAGCGCCAGCAGGATCAGCAGCGGCAGGATATAGCGCAGCAGCTCCCGACCCGGATTTTCGCTTTTCCATTCGAACGTAACCTGCTGACCATCAACGGGAAGGGTGGCTACCCCGCGTCGTCCTGCCAGCGTTGAGGTGCCCGTATGCTGCACGCGAGTCTGGGCGATACCATACTCTTCACCCAGCGCGGCGAGTTTACGCTCATCCAGCACGTCCACAAACACCAGCACCGAGGCTGGGCCGGGGGCAGCTGTAATGCTTGAGTCATCGCCCGTAGTGATGTTGGCTACTGCTACCAGTGCCGGATGACCTCCCTTCAGTACCACCGTGTTAGATACGGGGACGGCGTCCGGTTTGCTTATTTTCTGAATCAGGTCGGGCATGGGATCGTCGCCCAGCCAGGCTTGCAGAGAGCGTGTCACCAGCTTGCCGTTGATGACGCTATAACGGGTCTGCCCGTTGACATCCAGCACGAAGACCCCTTCGTACTCAAAATCGCGCCAGAGGGTCGCGCCCATATTCTGGCGGGTATAGGCCCAGTCGATATCCACCTTCGGATGCAGGTGCTGGTAGGCTTCTCCCCACCAGGCATAGTCTTTAATGTGGGTCGCGAGGGTATCGACACGGTTATGAATGGCCTTTTGCAGCAGCATGGCGCTGTGCTTATCGCTGTCTTCATTGATATTTCGCACAATCGTCAGCAGCGCGATGATGGCGATAATAAACAGCACCATTAGCAGAGAGACCATCAGCAGCAGGGCGCGTTTGATAAAGCTGGCGGTTCTTTTTGGCTCAAGGTCCGTGCCAGCTATGTCATTGGTGACAAAAAATTTATTCATTATGTACCCACTCTCTCAGGCATTTCTGTGTTCCGATTAGAATTGTTATCGACCTGTTCTGGCGGGGCTTGATGCCAAAATGAAAACTGAAGATAGCCGATCCTGTTGGGAAATGGGGTAAGATGGCATCGCCGATGCAGGCAAATAACCACAAAATGTGAAGAAAGGCGAAAATAGCCCTTTTTTCTGCATGGTTTTTGCGCGAGTTGGTGTAAAAATCAACGACTAAAAGAGGAGGGGTTGACGAGGTGGGCTCTTTTTCTTACCCTTTTACACCGCAGTACCTCTCCTGAAAGCCGATATAGCTCAGTTGGTAGAGCAGCGCATTCGTAATGCGAAGGTCGTAGGTTCGACTCCTATTATCGGCACCATCTAAGTCAACGCGTTACCTCTGATATTCACCAGTCAGGAATGTGAGTCCCAAGTATTATCAACAGAACATATTCTTTGCATAATTTTTAGCCTGCACCGTTTACATAAGCCTGAGAAGGTGTTCGGGCAGCACCAGTAGTCTGGATGCCGCCCGGCGAAACATAGAATGTTGCCAATCTACCCTGCGTTTTCTTACGTCCAGACTTAGCTTATTTTAATGTCATCCAGATTAATATCTTCCTCTTCATCATCGTGGTTTATAACCACGTCGCGAGGAACATCCTTTTTGATGACGGCATAGACAGTAGCCGTGACAACGATATTCACCAGTAACGCCATAATACCCGCCATGGGGTGTGACATGGTTGGAATCATCAACACGCCGCCGAAAGGTACGGTTGCGTCAGCACCATATACCATGGTAACGGCACCACCACAGGCGCCACCGATTGCCGCAGCGGTGATACCACGAATGATATCGTTCATCACGATAGGTATAGAGCCTTCGACGATATTCACCACTCCCATCGGCACCGCCGATTTCAACATCTCGATCTCTTCGTTGTTATAGATGTTTTTGCGAAGAAGTTTGGCGATAAAAAATGCCAGCCCCAGGCCGATAGGGGTTGCCGTATTCACTAGCTGAAGTGCAGTAATGGGTTCATTTATGCCCTGCGCCTGAAGCGTTAAGACGAATGCGAAGCAGGTTTTATTGATCGGCCCGCCGAAATCAACAATACACAACGCGCCAATCACAGCCCCTAAGACTAGATTGGAAGAGGTACCCATACTTCTCAGGAAAGAGGTAAGCGCATCGGTAAAAATACCGATAGGCGTACCGATGATGTAGACCATGATCAGGGCGCTGATGATAGAGGCAAAAAATGGCACAATCAGTGTAGGCATTAAGCCCCGAGCCCAGCCAGGTACCTTCACATTTTTAATGATAGCAAGCGCAATATACCCAGAAATGTAGCCGCCGATCATGCCGCCGATGAAACCTGCACCAATAGCATTAGCCGCCAGGCCCACAATAAAACCCGGCGCAATACCGGGTTTGCCAGCGATCGAGCCGGAAATCCCGATAGCGATTACGACGGGCAAAAGTCCAAGGGCCTTTGCGCCCATCGTTGCTAAGGCCTGCCACAGATCAAACTGGCCCGGCACTAACGCGTCCTGAACCGTACCCCCCAGGCCCATGCCGATGGCAATAATAAATCCAGCACCACAGACAATGGGAATTAAGAACGAGATAGCAGTAAGCAGATGACCTTTAGGGTTGGCTGCTTTCCATATTTCTTTTATATTCATAAATTACGCCCTTTAATTTATAGGATACGCACAGGTAAAAGTTATGAATTCACTAATTCACTGAGCTTTTCAATAAGCTTATTAGGAGATTTAACCGCCATTTCTGTTGGAACTTTAACTACTCGCTTTCCGGCGAACCGTTCTTCTCCAGATACCTTTACATCAGCGGCCAGCAGAACAATATCGGCCTGTGCAATTTCTTCAGCGGTTAAGGCGTTCTCGATACCAATTGTGCCTTGCGTTTCAATTTTGACATTGTGACCTGCTTTTTTTGCTGCTGTTTCAATTTTCTTCTGCGCAATGTATGTATGTGCAATACCTACAGTACAGGCTGTAATTCCAACGATATTCATGGGTATTCTCCATAATTTGCTTTGAGATGTTCAAACTTATCAGATAATGGCAGAGGTAATAATTTCCGGAATTAAACGGTCTGGTCTTCAGCTTCTGAATTTAATAGCTCAATGAGCTTCTGAGGATCAGTTTCTACCAGCAACTTAGCGATAATATCCTCGTCGGCTAATGAGCCTGAGACATGTGATAATAAACGGATGTGAGTGGTATTCTGATCTGCCAGACGAACAGCAAATAAAATAATACAGCGGACATCGCTCCCATCCATCGTTTCCCAGGGAATGTCGTGTTGGGTACGCCCAATAGCCAATGCCGTATGGGCGACAGCCGAGGATTTACCGTGCGGGATCGCAATATGATTTTCGAATCCCGTTGATCCCTGCTCCTCGCGCAGCCAGACATCCCGAATAAATTCATCTTTATTAATGACCGCGCCATCCTGCACCAGTAAATCCGCTAATTCTTCAATGGCATCTTCCTTACTTCTCGCACTCATGCTTAACTTGATATTTTTGACGTTAAGAACTTCCGAAATATCCATAATTCACCTTCGATAATAAAAAAGCATTGATATAAGTGGGGATACAAAATGCTTCTTGCTTTGGCAACTATGTGCTAAAAGGTACAGCGCCCTCAACCGTACTAATCAGAAGCGCGGATAAAGAGACAGACCGGTTAAAAAGACCTTTATCCTGCGCGATGGCTTAATAGGGCTGAGCGCACTGCAATTTTCAGGCAGCGACTTCGCGCTGGTAAATATCGACCATTTTATCCCAGGCATCACTCACATTATCCGCCAGGGAGAACAGGCCAGAGGTTCCTACAATAAAGACGTCAACACCGGACTGAGCGATCACATTAAAGGTTTTCTCGTTGCAGGAGCCGTCAATCTCGGTCAGATAGTGGTAACCATGTGCTTCACGCATCGCAATCAATTCTCTGATTTTATTGAGTGATTCCGGAATAAACTTCTGCCCGGCGTAGCCTGGGTCAACCGACATGACGGTCACTTTGTCCAGCAGATGCGCGTACTCTTTAATGGCATCAGCCGGGGTAGCCGGGTTCAACACCACGCCACAGCGACGGCCCGCATCTTTAATCTGGTTCAGCAGACGGAATATTTTGTTATTCGCCGTCTCCGGATGGAAGCTGATAATATCGGCCCCTGCATCAATACACATCGGAATAATATCTTCCGGGTGGTTCACCATAAGGTGCACATCGATTGGCACATCGGTGATTTTCTTCAGGTTTTCGATAAAGAACGGTGATAGCGTAATATTTTTCACATAGCTGCCATCCATAATATCAACGTGATAAAAATCCGCCCGCCCGTTCATTGCCGTAATTTGTTCTCTGAATTGCGTTAAATCCATACACATTAACGAGGGCGAAAATTTAGCCGCCATACTTACCTCCAAAAGAATCAATTAGTTAAACAGTGATACGACATGCCCAAGAATGATGCCAACCACCCCGAAGTCCGCATCGCCAAAGGTGGTGGATGCAAAGCCAAGGTCGCCCATCAGAGGCAGCAAAATTGCCGGCAAAAATGAAATCAGCAGACCGTGAGCAAATGCACCCACCACCGCGCCGCGGCGACCTCCGCAGATGTTGCCGTAAACGCCCGCCGTCGCGCCGCAGAAGAAGTGCGGCACCAGGCCAGGAACGATGACGCTTAAACCAAAGAGCGGGCACAGGAACATACTCACCAGACCGGCGGCAAAGCTTGACAGGAATCCGACGATCACCGCGTTTGGAGCGAATGGAAAGACGGTAGGGCAGTCGAGAGCCGGTTTGGCGTCTTTCACCAGTTTGTCGGCGATGCCTTTAAAGGCCGGAACAATTTCGGCAATAATCATGCGCACGCCCGCCAGGATGATCCACACGCCTGCCGCGAAGGTCAGCGACTGGATAATGGCGAAGATGATAAAGTTCTGACCACCGCTGATACTGGTTTCGACAAACTCTTTGCCTGCTACCAGCACCAGAATCACGAACAGGATCATCATCGTCAGCGAGATGGCGACCGAGGAGTCACGCAGGAAGTTCAGTGATTTCGGTACCTTCAGCTCTTCAATCGACGGGCTGCCCTTACCGATCGCTTTTCCCACCAGCGCCGACAGCAGATAGCCAGTTGAACCAAAGTGGCCCAGTGCCAGGTCATCAGTACCAGTTATTTTGCGTGTGAACGGCTGCAGAATGGCCGGCGAGACCACCATCATGATGCCGAGGATCACCGCTCCCACCAGCACCACCCACAGGGGTGACAGACCGCCGACTGAGAGGATAACGGCCAGCATCGCCGACATATAGAGCGTGTGGTGTCCCGTCAGGAAAATGTACTTCAGCGGTGTAATACGGGCCAGGACAATGTTAAACAACATCCCCAGGACCATGATCATTGCCGTTGCGGTACCGTAGTTTTTCTGGGCCAGCGCCGCCATAGCATCCGTATTGGGCACTACTCCCTGAATATGGAATGAGTGCTCAAACAGCTGGCTAAAGGTCGTTAATGTCGTGGCGATAATCGCCGCTCCGGATGTTAATATCACAAAACCCATAATGGTTTTGAGGGTTCCGGAAATAACATCGGAAAAAGCTTTTTTCTGCAATAATAAGCCGATCAGGGAAAAGAGACCGACCAGGATTGCTGGTGTGCCCAACACATCATGAATAATAAACTGCAGCATAGAATAACTCCGTAAGGCCGCAAATAATTAATCAGAGATTTTCGGAAAGAATTTCTTTGATTTTATTGTTATCCAGCAGGTTAGATAAGCCAAAGACCTGGGCAGAATGGCTGGAAAGATGTTCGGCAATATCCTTAGCGCTAAGAATAATATCGGCAGTTTCACTTTTTGCCGAAGTCAGATCGGTATGAGAAACCTCTGCTTCTTTATTCAGCTCTTTAATTATTTTTTTTACGTTCATTTCGACGATAAAACTGCTGCCTAAACCGTTACCGCAAACAATCAGAACCTTTTTCATCTTCACCTCTTTATCCGTTGATAACAGTTTGAATTGTTTCCAATGTTGATGCTTTCAGCAGTGCTGAGAGTCGTTCATCATTGCTAAAAATCTCCGCCAGGGCGGTAATCATATTGATATGCTCATCTCCTGAAAGTGCACACAACATAATCACAACATAAATAGGGTCATTCTCGTCGGCGTTAAAAGAAACCCCTTGTTTAATATGTAAAAGCGACAGTCCGTTTTTAATCGCCCCTTGCTCCGGGCGAGCATGTGGCATCGCCAGGCCGGGAGCTAATACATAATAAGGACCCAGCTCCTGATGGCTCTTAAAAATGGCTTCAACATATTCTTCGGTAATCGTCTCTTTCGCTAATAAGGGCTGAGCCGATAACCTAATGGCCTGTTTCCAGTCGCTGACTGAATCCACGATCTGGATATTTTCTACAGGTAGCCAGGTTGTAATCATAAATACCCCGATAGCGTTGAAAGTGAACTTACTATAGTGGAATGACTTCGCGGCTTACCGTGATCTGTATCGCAAAGTTAGCGCTAACACGGCAATAATGTTAAAATCCTTGTTACCGCTAACTTTATTATCGATACTTGTAATTACTTTGCAGTTGGGCAATGCGAAAAACGCTAAACATCATTTACAATGGTTGCCCAGTCAGGCGAAAGGAGGAGATCAGTGCAGACGTTAGAAGCGGACGATAGCGCGAGAGAAAAACGCAGGAAAAACACCGGTAAAATTACGCTCGCTGAAGTTGCAAAACTGGTCGGCGTTAGCACGATGACCGTGTCGCGCGCGTTACGTATGCCTGAAAAAGTGAATCCTGAACTCCGTAACCGCATCGAAGCGGCAGTGAGTGAGCTGGGCTATGTGCCCAATCTCCAGGCCCGTAGCCTCGCCTCCGCTGACTCCAGCCTGGTGATGGGCGTGGTGCCCTCATTTTCTTCTCCGGGCTTTCTTGCCGTCTCCGAAACCCTGCAGACCGTGCTCGCGACTCAGGGCTATAGCATGATGTTTATTGAGTCCAGTCAGGGAGGGCAGAGCGAAGAGCGCGCTTTTGCGCAAATGCTCGCCTATAACCCGGCGGCGATTGTTCAGTTCAACATTGATAACATCAGCAGTTGTTCGCAAATGATCAGTAACACCGGCGTGCCGGTGGTTGAAATTGGTGCCATCAATCGCGATGCGAGCTGGGTCAGTATTGGCGTTGACTATGCTGCTGCCATCAAAAAGCTGGTCACATCGCTTGTGCAGGCCGGATATAAGAATATCGGCCTGCTTTGCACGGCGTCCAATAACATTATGTTTCGCCAGGTACTGAGCGGCTGGAACAGCGCCATGCTCTCCGTTAACCACTCGCCCCACCGTGTGGTGACTTCTCATCTGCCCGCAGGTATTACGACCGGTTTAAACCTGCTGGGCGATATTCGTATTACCTGGCCAGAGCTGGATGCGCTGATTTGCACCTCTGATGAAATTGCCTGCGGCTGCATTATGGCCTGCCACGGTGCAGGGCAAAAAGTGCCTGACGCCCTGGCTCTGGCAAGCCTGAGCGGGGGGACCCTTGCCGCAGTCTGTTCCCCGGCGCTGACGGCGGTTGAATTCCCATGGAGTGAGACGGGAACGGTCGCAGGGAAAACGTTGCTTGATCTACTGGCTGGCAAATCGACAGATAAAGCCATCGAATTACCCTCAACGTTACAAGTTCGCGCCAGCACCAGAAAGCAGTAAGGCCGGTACCCTGGTTATGCCGCCGCATACGACAGGATGACGGGTGGTCACTGGCATTCCCGCCATGCTTATTCGCCGCTCACGACCAGCAGCATTTGACGCCAGATCCTGGTGGATCACCGCGTGTGGGCCCTTACCGCCGCCACGTCCGCCACCACCGACAGCGCCAGCGTGTTAGCATCCCGCGCCTGGGGGAAGATGCCAATCGGGGCCTTAATCCGCGCGATATCCGCATCTTTCCAGCCCAGCTCACGCAGTTTGCCCACCCGCCGCTGGTGGGTGCGCTGGCTGCCAAGGGCACCGATATAAAACGGCGCCGCTCCCAGCGCGGCCTGTAACACCGGCAGCTCCTTGTGCTGATCGTGCCAGAGCAAAATCACCGCCGTGTCCGCATCCATCAGCTCAACCGTGGGGGGATTGCAATACACCTCGTATCCCGCCGCCTGCGCCACATTGGCTGTCGCCTGCGCCTCCACCGACCCGCCATAGATCAGTAGCCGCGGGCAGGGGCGATAGCCCTGCTCGAAGCGATCGTCCTTCCAGCCTGTCCTGGGTGTCCAGGGCGCCGACTGCAATGATTGGGAAGAGGGGAGGTAATGCAGTCCCACCGGTTTACGCTGGGCGAGGCTGTTCAGCACCGCCAGCAGCGGCTGTACCGTGCGCACTTTATGGATGTTCAGCGTGATCCCGCCGCCGCAGGGGAGCACAATATCGAACCACGGCGATCCCTCGCCATACTTCACCTGACGGTCCGTGCCGCAGGCGAGGGTCTCCAGTGCCTCGTACGCGGCAGCGGCCTCCACGCAGCCGCCGGAGACATAGCCGCAATAGAGCCCGTCCTCGCGAACGGCCATCTGCGCCCCCAGCGGCCTTGCTGCGCCGCCGCGGATCTCCACCAGGGTCACCAGCGCCACCGCCATGCCTGCCGTAAACGCCTCCGCCGCGAAGCGCAGCACCGCCACGCTGTCGTCGGTAGCAAAAGCCTGCTCGGGGATAATCTGTTCACTCAGCGCAGCGCCTTGCAGCATGCTCTCTCCTTACACCACATCGGGTAGCGCATCGATCAGTTTATCCAGGGTGATGGGATACTCCCGCACCCGCACCCCCGTGGCGTTATAGATCGCATTGGCGATGGCCGCCCCGACGCCACACAGCCCCAGTTCACCCACCCCTTTGGCCTTCATCGGCGAGGAGATGGGGTCGGTATCGTCGAGGAAAATCACCTTCTGTTCCGGGATATCGGCATGGACCGGGACTTCATACGCCGCCATATCGTGATTAACGAAGTAGCCAAGACGGGTATCCACCGCCAGCTCTTCCATCAGCGCCGCGCCGAGCCCCATGGTCATCGCGCCAATTACCTGGCTGCGGGCGGTTTTCGGGTTGAGGATCCGGCCTGCGGCACAGACCGCCAGCATGCGGCGGACCCGGACTTCACCTGTCGCCATATCGACCGCCACTTCGATAAAGTGACCGGCAAAGGTCGACTGCTGATACTGTTTATCCAGATCGCCAAACTCGATATTGTCTTCGGCGGTCAGCGTGCCGTTGGCTGCGGCCTCGCGAATGTCCGCGCTGCGGGTATCAAGAACGATCTTCCCGTCGCTGAACTGCGCCTGGTCCGGATCAAAACCGAGGTTCGTGGCAATGGTATGGCGTAACTTCACGCAGGCGGCGTAAACCCCCGAAGTGGAGGTGTTCGCCCCCCACTGGCCGCCTGAACCGGCCGATACCGGGAAGTTCGAATCACCGAGATGCACCGTCACCTTGTCCAGCGGCACGCCCAGCATCTCTGCCGCCGTCTGGGCAATGATGGTATAGCTCCCGGTGCCGATGTCCGTCATGTCGGTTTCCACCGTCACGTTTCCGTCCGCGTCCAGATGTACCCGGGCACCCGATTTTTCTAACAGGTTATTGCGAAAACCGGCCGCCATGCCGTAGCCCACCAGCCAGCGTCCGTCGCGGACCTGGCCGGGCTTTGCGTTGCGCTGCTTCCAGCCGAACTCTTCGGCGCCGGTACGCAGGCACTCGATAAGCTGACGGCGGGAGAAAGGGCGGTTGGGATCGGCCGGATCGACCTGAGTATCATTGAGAATGCGAAATTCGACAGGATCGATGCCCGCTTTCTCCGCCATCTCATCAATGGCGATCTCAAGCGCCATCATGCCCGGCGCTTCGCCGGGGGCGCGCATGGCGTTGCCCTCGGGCAGATCCAGTTTTGCCAGCCGCAGGCCGGTATGACGATTGGCGCCCGCATAAAGCAGTTCGGTCTGCTGCACCGCCGTCTCCGGCGTGCCGCCGGGCAGATTGCCGGACCAGCTGTCATGGGCGATGGCGGTAATCTTGCCCTCCTTGTCGGTCCCGATGCGAATATGCTGGATGGTCGCCGGGCGGTGAGTGGTGTTGTTGGGAATTGTCGGGCGCGACAGCATGACCTTTACAGGGCGCTTCAGGGTGCGGGCCGCCAGCGCGGCCAGCAGCGCATCGCTCCTAAGGAACAGCTTGCCGCCAAAGCCTCCGCCGATATAGGGGGAGATGATGCGCACGTTCTCCTCGGGGATCTTCAGCGTCGCCGCCAGATCGGTGCGGCACCAGGCGACCATCTGATTGGAGGTCCAGACGGTCACCTTGTCGCCGTCCCAGACCGCCATAGAGGCATGCGGCTCCATCGCCATATGGCTCTGATCGGGGGTGGTATAGGTCAAATCTATCTTCACCTCGGCGGCGGCAAAGGCGGCGTCAACATCGCCGACGTTTTTGTCAGGTGTCTTCTCCGGGGGCTGGTTGACGGCGGGTTTTTCCTCTGCCAGCGACCAGGCGCCCTTTTCACGGCGGTACTGGACCTGCACCAGCGACGCCGCGGCCCGGGCCTGCTCGAACGTCTCTGCCACCACCAGCGCAACGGCCTGATGGTAGTGCTCTATTTTCGGGCCGCCCAGCAGAGTGGCCGTATTTCTCTCGCCTTTGCCGAGCTCGCCAGCACTGCTGGCCGTGACGACCGTCAGCACGCCTGGCGCGTTTTTCGCGGCCAGGGTGTCGATGGCGGCAATCTCGCCTTTGGCAATCGCCGATCCGACCACATAGCCATAGGCCGCATTGGGCGCGGTGTCGTGCCATTCGTAGGCATAGTGCGCCTTGCCGGTGGTTTTTAGCGGGCCGTCGATACGGTCATGGGGCTGTCCAACCACCTGTAACCGATCGATTGGGTTTTCCCCTGCCGGTTTCTCAAATTTCATACCTGAGCCCTCGCTTCTGTCAGCACGGAGGCAAGCGTTCGCTTCGCCAGGGTGAGTTTGAACCTGTTTTCAGCCGTCGGATGCGCGTCGGCAAACAGCGCGTCATACACCGCCTGTGCCCCCTGGGGGAGTTGCGCATCGGCCTGCGCCATCCGCCAGGGTTTATGGGCGACACCGCCCAGCGCGACGCGGCCGGTGCCATCGGGCTGGACAATCGCAGCCACCGAGACCAGCGCAAAGGCGTAGGAGGCGCGATCGCGAACCTTACGGTAGATGTGTTGCCCGCCCACGGGCGGCGGCAGGGTGACGGCGGTAATCAGCTCGCCGGGCGTCAGCACGGTCTCAATATGGGGCGTTTTTCCCGGCGCACGATAGAAGTCGGCGAGGGGGATGTTGAGCGTTTTTCCGTCTGCATTGATGGTTTCTACCACCGCGTCCAGCAGGCGCATCGCGACGGGCATATCGCCGGGATGGGTGGCAATGCAGGCTTCGCTCCCCCCGACGACCGCATGCTGACGACTAAAACCTTCCAGCGCCGCGCAACCGCTGCCGGGAAGGCGTTTATTGCAGGGTTGGTTCGTATCGTAAAAGTAGGGGCATCGCGTGCGCTGCAGAAGATTGCCCGCCGTGGTGGCCTGGTTGCGCAACTGACCAGATGCCCCGGCCAGCAGCGCTCTGGAGAGCACGGCATAGTCGCGGCGCACGCGCTCATCTGCAGCCAGATCGGTGTTACGCACCAGGGCGCCGATGCGCAGACCGCCCTCGTCAGTGGCATCAATCTTATCCAGCCCCAGACCGTTCACGTCGATCAAATGCCCAGGGGTCTCGATTTCCAGCTTCATCAGATCCAGCAGATTGGTGCCGCCCGCGATAAATTTGGCGCCAGGTGTGCGCTGGGCGCTGGCGGCGGCTTCAGCTGGGGTTTTTACCCGCTCATAGGTGAAGGCTTTCATGATTTTTCCCCTCCGGCGACATCCTCAATGGCAGCGAGTATGTTGGCGTATGCGCCGCAGCGGCAGATGTTGCCGCTCATGCGCTCGCGGATCTCCTGGGCATTCATTTCGGGAGGAGAGACCAGATCGAGGGTCACATGGCTGGGAATGCCCTCTTCAATCTCTTTCAGCACCGCCACCGAAGAGCAAATTTGCCCCGGCGTACAGTAGCCGCACTGATAGCTATCGTGTTTAACAAACGCCGCCTGCATAGGGTGCAGATTGTCAGGAGTGCCCAGCCCCTCGATGGTAGTGATATCGGCGTTCTGGTGCATCACGGCCAGGGTGAGGCAGGAATTGATCCTGCGCCCGTCAACGATGACGGTGCAGGCGCCGCACTGTCCGTGATCGCAGCCTTTTTTGGTGCCGGTCAGGTGCAGGTTCTCGCGCAGGGCATCCAGCAGGGTGGTGCGGGTATCCACCTCCAGCTGCTGCGCCTCGCCATTGACGCGAAACGTTACCGGC
The DNA here is from genome assembly GCF_002902985.1 of Leclercia sp. LSNIH1. NCBI lineage: Bacteria > Pseudomonadati > Pseudomonadota > Gammaproteobacteria > Enterobacterales > Enterobacteriaceae > Leclercia > Leclercia sp. LSNIH1. The sequence continues at coordinate 1,912,282 of NZ_CP026167.1, forward strand.
ATTTTCTCCGGTGCGGGTGTGACGGCGGATTCGCCCTCGGCCAGGGCGGAACAGGGATAGACCGCCGCGGTCGCCGCCGCGGCGGCGCTGGCTTTTAAAAGGTCCCGTCGGGACAGGCTAAAATCGTGTTGTTCGTGCTTCCCGAACTCACCATCTTCGGGGTATTCGCCTTGGTTGCTCATGCCAGGCCTCCGGTATGCAAAGGGGAAATAACGGTCAAAGAGGGCGCGACGTTGTCGTCTTTTTTTAAACGTTAAGCATAGACGGCGATGTTGGTGGGATTATTCTTAAATCCAGCAGGGGGTTAAACAGGGCAGGAAAGGGTCGGCAGCGGGCGGGGCAAAGCCTGCTGCCGACGGGGGTTAGCCGTTCAGCGCGGAACCGGGCGTCGCAGAGGTCACATACTCTGCGGACACGGGATTCCACAGCTCGTCATAGGAATAGCCCGTGAGGTCTTCCACGACATGGCGAGCCTCGGGCGTGACATCCTGTTTGCGGCCATGTGCCTTCAGGCGTTCAATTTCATCTACAAAGATCTTGTGCGTGCGCTTGTTCAGATGGAAGGTGAGCGCCTGCCACAGGGCAATAATCAGCAGACCGGCGGTACCCACAAACAGCAGCAGGGCGATGGTGTTGATGGCTTCCTGTGGCTGAACCTGGCTCCCTTTCACGAAGCCGCCGCTCTGCAGGAACAGACCCACCGCAAAGGTCGCAATGGCGACCGTAGTCTTACGGGAGAAGGTCATTACCGCCGCAAACAGCCCTTCACGACGCTGACGCGTGATCATTTCGTCGATATCCGGAATAAACGGGAAGACGTTCCACGGGGTAAATTCCAGCACGCAGCGGCCCACCTGATAAACCCCGGCGAGGATCACCAGCAGCATCACTTTGTGGTCTGTCGGGAACTGATAGACCAGGAAGAACCCGCCGAGACAGAGCAGCATGACAGAGTAAGCAAAGACATAAAGACGTGACGGGCCATATTTGATGATTGCCACGCCTGCCGCCAGCGTAACCGGCAACCCGACGATGCTCATAGAGAGCAGGGAGCCCGCCAGCGAGGAGGAAACGCTCAGACAGTAGACGCAGAAGAAGACGAAAACCGTGTTGTAAACATCCTTGGCGGTAAAGGAGAAAAGATAGATGGCGAGGTGTTTACGGAACGCGCGAACCTTCAGCGTTGAAGCGTACTCCTTAAACAGATTGCCTACGGCGGCGAGTTGCTCAGCGGCTGTTTTTGCCTGTGGCGCTTTTTTCATTTCTGCCAGCATTTCTGGGGTTAACTCTCGTTCCCATGTAACTTTCCAGGAGATAAACACGCAGACGGTGAACAGCACGGCAAACACCACGCCGTTGATCAGATAAGCATCGGCATTGTGATCGCCCAGCCAGCCAATCAGCAGGCCTGGAATAAAGGTCGCGAGGAACGTTCCGGAGGCTGACAGGAACATACGGCAGGTGGAAAGTTTGGTACGGTCGTTAAAGTCTTTGGTCATTTCCGACGGCAGCGTTTCCCATGGGATCAGCACCATTGCAGCAATGATTTCAAAGGCCAGATAGACGGCGAGATAGAACCAGAAATTCATCCCGTTCAGCCAGAGCAGAATATAAACCAGCATCAGCGGCGCACCGATCAGCAGAAAGAACCGCCGGCGACCAAATTTTTTGCCCAGGTAATTTTTATAAAAATGATCCGTAAAACTGCCCATAAACAGGCTGACGATCGCGTCGACAATACGGGCGATAGCGACGATAGAGGCTGCTTCAATCGGCGACAGACCGACAAAGGTGGTATAGAAGAAAAGCAGCCAGGCACCAATAACGGTAAAAGCCCCGCCACCCATGATATCTGTCAGACCATAGCCGATACTGACAGGAATAGTGACTTTTCTCTTCTTAAGCGACATAGGTTATTCCTGCCTCAGGCTTGAGCAAAACAAAAATAGCGGCGTGCGTTTTCAACACAGATGCCGCGAATCATGGAAGCAAGGATCGCTTCATCTTTCGGGACTTCCCCTCTCTCTACCCAGCCGCCAATCAGATCGCAGAGGATCCGGCGGAAGTAATCGTGACGGGTATAGGAGACGAAGCTGCGGGAGTCGGTGAGCATGCCGATAAAATTGGCCAGTAAACCCTGATCGGCCAGGGTGTTAAGCTGGCTAACCATGCCGCGGCGCGTATCGTTAAACCACCAGCCGGAACCAAATTGCAGCGGGGACTTCACGCCCTCTTCACCGCTCTGGAAATTGGCGAGGGTGGAGGCGACCACGTCGTTGTAGCTGGCGTTAAGGTTATAGAGGATCGTTTTTGGCAGACCGTCGTTTTCAGCCATGGCATTGAGCAGGGCGTTCAGGCTCCCGGCGAGATGGGGCTGATCGCCAATTGAATCAAAACCGCTGTTAATGCCGACTTTGCGGAACATCGGCATGTTGTTGTTACGGATCGCACCGAAGTGAATCTGCATCGCCCAGCCGCGCTGTTTGTACATTCTGGCAAGCGCGACAAAAATGAGGCTATCCCACGCCTGGCGTTCATTTTCCGTCAGCGTTTCACCCGCCAGTCGGCGTTGGAACAGCGCGGCTTGCGCGGTTTCATCGAGACAGCAATAGTGCACTGCCAGCGGCCCGTGATCGGAAATTCGGCAGCCCACGGAGTGGAAGAAATCAATGCGTGACGCCAGTGCAGCCAGGAAGTGTTCGAGTGACGCGATCGATATGTCTGTTTTCTGCGCCAGCCGTTCGACAAAGGTCAGGAAGCGATCCGGGTCCGTATCGAACAGTTCATCCGGGCGGAAGGTGGGCAGGACGAGAGTGGCAAAATCGCTCTGCGCTGCCAGTTGCTGATGGTAGTGCAGATCGTCAAGCGGGCCATCGGTAGTGCACAGCGCTTCAACGTTAGAGCGGCGAATTAATGCCTGGGGTAAAAAATCACTGCCACGTAACTGTTCATTACAGCGGCGCATAATTTCACGCCAGTTTTTGCTGTTGAGGGTGTCGTCGATATTAAAATAGTGCTTCAGTTCGAGATGGGTCCAGTGGTAAAGCGGATTGCCAAAACTGGCTTCAACGGTTTGCGCCCAGGCTTCGAATTTTTCTTCCGCACTGGCATTACCGGTAATTTTCCGTTCAGGGATCCCATTCGTGCGCATGGCACGCCATTTGTAATGATCGCCCTCCAGCCATAGCTGAGTCATATCGGTAAAGGGTTTATTTTCCCATATCGCTTTTGCATCAAGATGACAATGATAATCAATAATGGGTAGCGATTTTGCCAGTTCAGAATATAGCTTCTGCCCTGTGATGTTGTTGATCATAAAGATATTATTAATCAGTGACATAAAGTCTCCGTGAGCGCAGTTTTTTATAACCTAAACACCGCCCTTTTTGGCCGAAGCAGGCCAACGGCGCATGTTTTATGCCATAAACATTAAACCTCTCACGGATTACAAGTCTACTGCCATACAAGTATAAATAAAAAAGTGTGACTCATATCATAGTCATCAAATGTTATTTATTTGTTCTTTTTGGAGAGGGTTGTGTTTATTTGTGCATTACTGAATGTAAATAGCAGAATATATATTACATAATGCTTTTCTTATTAAAATCTTTCACAAAATAACAACCTTTCCTGCAAGGGTTATTTCTTCTAACGGGGAGGCAGGCTTCCACCGCGTTGCAGGGTAAAAGAGACGTTATTTTTCCGGCGAGGCTTGATCTCATAAAAATTACTGAATATGCTTTTTCATACTAGTATGGTACTTATTCAGAACGCGAAAACGTAACGACACAGGTGGAAGCAAAATGCAGATGACAATGCGCTGGTTTGGGCCTCAGGAGGATAAAATTCCCCTTGAGTATATTCGACAGGTGCCCGGGGTTGAGGGTGTCGTGGGGGCATTGTATGACGTTGCGCCCGGAGAGATCTGGCCGGTGGAAAAAATTAAGGCTCTGGTAGAGCAGGCTCATGCCGCAGGGTTAACGATGGAGGTGATCGAAAGCGTCAACATCCACGATGACATCAAAATCGGCACCCCCGAGCGCGACCGTTACATTGAGAACTACAAACAAACCATCCGTAATCTGGCGGGTTTTGGCGTAAAGGTTATCTGTTATAACTTCATGCCGGTCTTTGACTGGATGAAAACAGACATGAACTACCGCCTTCCGGATGGCTCCCTGACCATGGCATTCGAAAAACAGGGGATAGATAAGACCCTGGAGGAGGTGGTGAAGGAGGTTCTGGATAATTCGAATGGTTTCGCGTTGCCAGGATGGGAACCGGAGCGTCTGGCAAAAGTGCAGGAATTATTTGCTCGCTATAACGGCGTGGATGACGACAAGCTGCGTGAAAACCTGTTTTACTTTCTGCGTGAAATTATTCCTGTTTGTGAAGAAGTTGGCGTGAAAATGGCGATCCATCCCGATGATCCTCCGTACTCTATTTTCGGACTGCCGCGAGTGGTGAAAAATTACACCGATCTGGCAATGATTTGCGATGCGGTTGACTCCCCCTCTAATGGGATAACGCTGTGTACCGGCTCTATTGCTGAAGATCCGGACAATGACGTGTACGAAATTCTGGCCGAATTCACCCGCCGTAAGCGTCTCCATTTTGCCCATGTGCGTAATATTAAGTTAATTAAGGATAAAGACTTCTACGAGTCTGCTCATCCTTCCCGGTATGGTTCACTGGATATGTATCGCGTTATGCAGGCTCTGCATGATAACGGTTTCGATGGCTATATCCGTCCGGATCATGGCCGCTTTATCTGGGGTGAAGAGGGCCGCCCGGGCTACGGTCTGTACGATCGTGCATTGGGTGTCACTTACCTGATGGGGCTGTGGGAAGCGCTGGAAAAGAAAAACAAAAATTAACTGAAAAGCGTGCTCACCTGGTGACGGCATTTCATGCTTGTCTGTTTTTGAACAGACAAGCATGATGACAGACCGTTATCCAGGGCGCTGGCGTACCACTTCCGCTCTCGCTATTTATCCTTCCGGCGATCGCTGATGGCCTGCGCCGCGCAGATCAGCGCCAGATGGCTTAACCCCTGGGGCATGTTGCCAACCCATTCGCCGGTGCGGGTATCGAACATCTCATTAAAGGTTTCGACATTGCCGCGATGGCACAGGGTATTGAGAATTTCATCCATGTTCGCTTCCGCCAGCGCCGGTTCACCCATGGAGGCCCAGGCTTCAGCCAGCCAGAAGGCGCAGGCGATAAAGGTGCTCTCCTCCTGCTCAACGCCGCTGTAGCGGTAGATCATTGCGCTGTTATGGCCCAGTTCGCGATAGATCGCCTCATAGGTGAGCTTCATGCGCTTCGGGTTGACCTTCACACCGTAGCGTGACACCAGGGTGAGTGACGCATCAAGCAGTCCACCATCGCCGCTGTAAAAGCAGTAAGACTGATGGGTTTCGGACCAGCAGTGCTCTTCAATCCAGTCGCGGATCCTGTCCCGCTCCCGCGCCCAGCGCGCTTTCCATGTGGGTTCGATATGGCTGCCCTCCGCCAGTACCACGGCGCAGTCCAGCGCCAGCCAGCAGGACATTTTTGAGTGGGTATAGTGCCGCTCTTCCGGCAGTTCCCAGATCCCCGAATCCTTCATGCGCCAGCGATCGGCGCACTGATTGGCAAGATGGCCTAAAAAGCGCGACGTGCCCGTATCCAGAATATGGCCCGCCTCGACGAACAGTTTTGCCACCCCCAGCATATCGCCATACATGCTCAGCTGGCGCTGGGTTCGGGCGTTATTGCCCAGGCGTACCGGCTGCGAATCCCGGTAGCCCTGGAGCTCCGCGTACTTCTCTTCCGGCACCAGCTCGCCGTCGAGGGTGTAGCAGGCCCGCATCTCCGGGCCGTGTTTGATGATGGTTTTCGACAGCCAGGAGAAGGCCGCCTTACACTCTTCAAGGGTGCCAAGATAGGTAAAGGCTTTGATGATCAGGCAGGCATCGCGCACCCAGGCAAAACGGTAATCATAGTTTTTACTGCCACCGGGCCCCTCCGGCAGAGAGGTGGTGGCCGCCGCCGCCAGCGCGCCGGTAGGAGAGTACCAGAGGAACTTCAGCGCCAGCGCGGAGCGGATAACGTGATCTTTGTACAGGCCATCATATTTCAGCCCCTTCACCCAGTCCTGCCACGCGGTGTGGCTGGTCTCAATGCGATTATCAATCGCCTGGATGTCCGGCACCGCCAGCGGCTCATTCAGGGTCACCAGCAGGGCGACCACCTCCCGGCTCCCTTTCTTCAGGACGATTTCCGCCTCGATCTCTTCATCATCGGCATGGGTAATGACCACGTTTTCACTGGTGTGCAGCATCGCCATCAGGTCGCCAATATGATAAACGCTGCCCTTAAAGGTATCGGAGCGCCAGGGCGAGCGGGTTTCGATCATCGTTCCGAACCGCAGATGAAGCCTGAACGTCACGGTGCCGCGCAGGCCTTCCAGACGGCGTGCCAGCTCACTCCAGGGCAGGCGGCCCGCCAGAGTACTGTTAATGGATTCGGTTAACAGAACCGTGCCGCCTTTCGTCTTATAGCGAGTTTCCAGAATGTTGCTGTCATCGCGATAGGCGCGCGAGACGGTGTATTCATCCGCAGGTGTCAGGCTGAAAAAACCACCGATGTTGGGATCCAGTAACCGGTCGAAGAGAGGCGGGGAATCGAGATTGGGCGCGCCCCACCAGTCGATCGAGCCATCCGGGGCGATGAGCGCTACCGAGCGTCCTTCGCCGATAGCAGCATAGTCCCCGAGGCCAACGAACCCGTTATCACGTTGGGGCATGTCGTATTTCGCATTTTTCAAATGAGCGATCCCTTTTCTTTGATGAACATAAAGCCTGGCATAATGCGATGAAAATCGCGCTTTCACCGATGCAGTATGTCCCTCTTCGCGTACACCTCTTTCACCAAGGCACTCCGCCATGATCTCAGGCCGTTAGCATTCATCGTCCTCTCAATAATAGTGGAGTCGCCATGCCGCCAGGACCAGCACCACGAGGTTGAGGATCACGCTTAACATAAACCAGGTTTTGAAAGGCTGCTTTTGGGTTTTATGGCGAAACAGCTGCTGGCCAAAGATCGCTCCCGGCCACCCTCCGACTACCCCGCAGATCAGCAAGGTCGACTCCGGAACCCGGCGCCAGGCTTTGCGGGCCGCGATTTTGTCGGCGCCGTAGATCATAAACGTCAGCGCGCTGGCGAGCAGAAACCACATCGCAAAAGGGTGAGGGGACAAGGCGCTGCCCGCAGCGACCAGGGCCAAAAGGAGATAACAGAGGACATTGAGGTTCATGGGAGGCAGTATCAGTCATCAATCCGAAGGGCGATGATACGCGATCCTGCCGGGAGTGTAACCGGGCTAGCCGGTTAACCGTTTGGCAAAACAGATGGCCTCGTCGCGCCCGATATAGGGGCCAAAGTGGCTTTTCCACTGCTGCCGGTATCGCTGCAAGCTCCGCGGAGAGCTGTTCAATAAGCGTCTGAGAGTCGGTAGAGGCGTACAGGATTTTTCTTTTGTTATCATTTTGCAGTAGCGGCAACAGGCTCGGCGAATAACCGTCAAACTATGTTTGAGCGCAGGTAAATTTAATTTGTGATGAGAATATCTTATTTGCAATAAATTCATTTTATTTATACATAACCTTGTTTTATATCAAACTCTTTGAAATATGCGTGAATTATTTTAGCTAAATACATAATCGCAACTTGAATAATATGAAAAATAAAAAATTACTAATAATGATGTTTACTGCATGTGCTTTTTTTATGGCGGGTAATGCAGTAGCAAAAGGTAATGCGATCTCTGATACTTCGGTTAAAAAAAAGATTATTGCTGAATCAATCGCTTCGTATCCTGGGGTATGTGCCTGTCCTTTTAATCAGGCGAGAAATGGAAGTGCATGCGGCAGACGCAGTGCGTGGAGCAAAGCAGGAGGGTATTCACCGATTTGCTACGAAAAAGAAGTCACTGCCGATATGGTTAAGCGTTGGCGTGAACAAAATCAGATCTAACGTTGCTTCCTGAATTTAAATCACTGTTCTTGATACGCTTAGACATTCGAATGCCTGTTTCCCCTTAAACTGAAATGGCGGCGGCATTATGCCACCGCCTTCCACACTGCTTACTCTTCGTCCTCCAGTAATCCCATTTCGGCGATACGTTCCTGGATCAACTGTTTGCGTTTCTCAATAAAGCGCCGGTAATTTTCCAGCTTCCATAAGGTCCTGGGGCTGCGGGGGATACAGTGCAGATCCAAAAATTCCGGGGATTGATCTTTTAGCCATGTATCGAGGGACTGGGCTCCTTTGTCGCCTGCGCCATTCTGATGGGCAGGTAACAGCATACAGTTCGCCAACTGGTCGATTTCCCAGTTTTCGTAGACACGTACCATACGGCCAGTTTCTTCATTTAAAATCTTCTCTTCTTTTAGCAGGCTACGGGCAAAAATGTGGTCAATCTGCGGTTCATGCTGAAAGCCTGAAGATTTGTATTCTCCGCCATACCACAAGTTAAACAGCAGGTGGATGTGCCCGCTACCGTAGCCGCACCAACCGAAGAGGCGCTCTTCGGTTAAATGCAGGCTACGATTGGCCGAAACGATCGCCGCACGGATCTTTTTCAGATCGAAGCTCTCCTGGTCGTCGATCACTTTTACCAGCTTATCTATAATGCCATCTGGCTGACCAGAAAAAACGCCATTCAGCAGAGCAGGCACCAGATACTGCTTTAATGCTTGCGATCTCGCTAATTTCCCCGGGAAGTGATATTGCAGATATACTAAGGGAATCAGTGCATTATAAGAGGTGAGTGCTTTGCCGGATCGAATATAGGTTTTACTGACAATCTCATCTTTCACAAACATAAGCGCTTTGGCGATAGCTGGCCAGTTTTCACTGATCTGGTTACGCACATTATCATCACGCAGTTTATCCACATCATATTTGGCACCAAAGCCCAGCAGCGTGGTGCTAAGTTTAATCAGAAAATCGCGGGAGAAGTTGAAGCGGCCGCTATCATTAATCTTCTCCAGAAAGTCTTCAAAGATAACGTCAGCGTCAGACCACTCGGTGGAGAGCAGCGTAAACATTAGATCTGATTTGCTTAACCTTGTACCGCCTGAGTTCGCCCGAATAAAGACCTCAACCACATCGTCAAAATCAAGTTCGCTGTCGTCTTCGCTGCTGTCAATCACGTGATAAAGCAACTTACCTTCATTACTAAACTCTTTACCTGCACGACTAATATTGATTGTCGCCTGTTCTCGCTCTTTCGCGCTTAGTTCCAGCTTTTCTTCTTCAATGCGCTGGCTGAGAATCTGTTCGGGTAATTTTTTGGTGTAGACAATGTCTGACATGACCATCCATGGCCAGGAGCTTGTGGCGGCATCCTGAAACTCAAACTGATAGCGAATTTCTTCATTGCTTGTCGATGTACCACTCAGCACATTGAAATGGAGTACTTTACCGTCAATGCTACCTTTCAACGCCAGATAAAAACTTTGTAAGCGCTGCTGGCCGTCCAGAACCAGCCATTTCGACTTCGTTTTGCCGTGATGATAGTGATCTTTTAAATCGACCTTGCCGTCGTTGAAATTCTCTATAAATTTACGGTGCTTAATTTCTTCGCGGGTTTTCCAGAACAGCAGGGAGGAGAGGGGATATTGCCGCATGACAGAGTCGAACAGGCGGGCTATTTGATCGGTATTCCAGACAAACTGTCGCTGAATATTTGGCAACCAAAGCCCGCCACCATCGGCTTCGTTATTATTAATTTCCTGAATCATCGCCTTGATTGATTTACTGGGCATTGCACTCTTCCTTGTCGTTGCGCACACGAATGCGGCATTGAATTTGGCTTAAGGGTATCAAGGGGCATTATCGGCAACGGGAAGATAATATTTAGCGTGAAGGCAGAAAAACGTTCTCAGTGTCAGAGGGCAAGCAATAATTTATCTGCATCTTTTACTTTGAGCAAACCGTTAACCCCCCTCCAGCATCCCAAAGCTGACGATCCTTGAACGCCCCAGCTCTTTCGCCCGGTAGAGCGCCACGTCGGCGGCACGCAGCAGGTTATCGCCCTGAGCGTGCTGCGGATAGCTGGCAATACCGATCGATACATCAACCGGGCCGATCTCCGAGAGCTCATAACGCAGCGTCAGGTTATGCACAGCGGTATGAATTTCACTGGCGCAGGTAAACGCCGTCTCTTCATCCGCGCCCGGCAGCAGGGCCAGAAACTCCTCGCCGCCATAGCGGAACGCCATGCCTTTGTCGCTTACTGCACGCTGGACAATGGTCGCCACGCTTTTAATCACCAGGTCTCCCGCGTCGTGGCCCAGTCTGTCGTTGATGGCTTTAAAGTAATCGATATCGATCATCAGGCAGCTTAATGGCGTACCGCTGTGCATCGCCTGGTTTATCTGGGTGCGCAGAGCATCTTCCAGATGGTGGCGGTTACGCAAGCCAGTCAGCGGGTCGAACAACGCTTTCTCCAGCAGGGCATCACGCAGGCGCTGGTTGGCCAGCGCCAGACCGAGCGCCTCGGCCATCAGCTCCAGATAGGCGCGGGATGGAGCCATCGCCGGGGTCACGTTCTGGAACGAGAGCAGGCCGATGGTTTCGCCCTGGGCAATCAGGGGAACGCAGAGCGCATGGCTGGCACAGGCGTCGGGGAGGTGGTAACAGGTAATATCCGGCTCGCCGGTCACTGGCGGATGACTCTGCCCGCGGCGCACGGCCCAGCACTGGTCCGGATGGAAGGGATCGGACTCACCCTGCGGGTCGAGCCATTCGGCGGCACAGTGCATCTGCCACGGCTCCCTTTCGAGAAGCCAGAGCTGTCCGGGAATGCCCGGCGCTATGCCGGGCGCGAACAGTTGCGCCACGTTCAGGACATCCTCGACGGACTCGCACCCTTGCAGCCGCTGCGTCATTCGCGCCAGCAGCTCGCGGATCGCCCAGTCGGCATCACGCTCTTTTTCCAGCCGCTGCCGTACCAGACCGTTTTCACGAAAGATACGGATCGCCTGGGCCATATCGCCAATCTCGTCGATCTGCCGGTAATCCGGGGCTTCGACCCCATAATCCTGAGACGCCAGTCGGTTGACCACATCACTCAGGCGCACCACCGGGCGCAGCACCCGGCGTTTGAGGATAAAACCGAGCACAAACAAAAACATTAGTGCGGTCAGGCCGACCATCACCTCGGAGAGGGTACGCAGCGCGCGGGATTTTGCCGTGGCATCCTCAATTGCCACATTGGTGCGGCGGTCCAGCATCTGACGAAAATGATCGAGCTGATTCTGGACCTGCTCCAGCTCGCTCTCGTAACGCTCGTTATAAAGCAGTTCAATGGCCTGAGGCTGCTGCCCGCGACCGACGCTGGCGATAGCACTCTGTTGCTCATCCTGCAGCGCATCGGCCATCTGCAAACCTTCGTGCAGCAGCGCCAGCTCTTCATCACTGGCACCCGCATCTTTCAGCTTTTGCAGGCGATGCTCAATTCTGACCATCGTTTCCGCTTTCTGGCGGTACTCCTCTGCCACCGCGGGATCCTGTTTTATGACGTACAACCGCGCCAGGTCGGAGAGCGCCCAGGCGTCAACTTCCACCTCTTCGGTGAGCTGATCGAAGACGTAGCGCTGTTCAACGGCCTGCCGCTCAACGCTTTCGGCGCTGGAGGCCATCAACATAGCCACGCCGGAAGCGATAGTCAGACAAACCGTGGCACCGTATGCCCAGTTAGTGATAGTGGCGATACGCACGTCTTATTCCTTCTTCATAAATCAGGCGAATTTTTCCCTTCCTCGATAATCGCATCGTCAATCTCTTCGGCATTACCGGCATGATCGCGACCCGAAAGCAGGTTCCAGCAGGCGATAAACAGGGCGGCGATTAACGGACCAATCACAAAACCGTTGATGCCGTAAATCTCCATCCCGCCGAGGGTAGTGATGAGGATAAGATAATCGGGCATTTTGGTGTCTTTTCCCACCAGCAGCGGGCGCAGCAGGTTATCCACCAGCCCCACCACCAGCACAAAGAAGCCGACGATAAACAGGCCCTGCCATAGCTGATGGGTGGCGAAGAGGAAAATAGCTGCCGGTACCCAGACGATGGCCGAGCCGACCGCCGGGATCAGCGACAGGAACGCAATCAGCGCCCCCCACAAGATACTGCCATTAATACCGACTATCCAGAAGGCGATACCGCCCAGCACACCCTGGACCAGGGCCACCACGGCCGTGCCTTTTACCGTCGCTCGGGCAACCCCAGCAAATTTGGCAAACAGATGGTGTTTGGCGAAATTCGACAGCGGCAGGCTGTCGAGGATCTGGCGCACCAGCCACGGGCCATCTTTCAACAGGAAAAAGAGCAGATAGACCATCACGCCAAAGCTGATGGCGAAGCCAAAGGTGCCTTTACCAATCAGGAAGGCGCTGCCGGCAAGATATTGCCCGCCGCGTAACGCCGCTTCAGAGAGCTTTTGCTGGATCTGCGCGGCAGTGTCGAGATCATGCTCGATCATCAGCGCGCGCAGCCAGTCTGGCAGGTGAGAGAAGAGACCAGCGAACACCCCGGAAAATTGGGTGTCGTTCTGCTGCAGGCGCGTGTAAACAATATTGAGTTCAAAGGCTAATGAGGAAAAGATCACCATCAGCGGAATAAAGACGATGAGGCAGATAAGCAGCACGCTCAGCAGCGCCGCCAGCCCGTTGCGATCCCCCAGTTTGATACGCAGGGTGTTTTTGACCGGGTAGAAAATCACCGCCAGGATAGCAGCCCACAGAATGGCCGAGAAGTAGGGCGACAGCACATCAAAAAACGCCCATGAGACCATCAGCAGTATCAGTATGAAGAAACCTTTGGTCAGTCCGTTAAATCGCATCAGCTCATCCTTTTTTAATGAAACACTACGACTATAGAGTGTTTTACGTAATTTAACATATTGCGATCTTCTGCCGGGTGGCGGCTGCGCCTTACCCGGCCTACGTGAATGAGTAGGCCCGCGCAAGCGCAGCGCCGCCGGGCAAGGCCCGCACACCCGCCAGTCCGTAGGCCCGTGCAAGCGCAGCGCCGCCGGGCGACAGGCCGCACCACTCGCCAGTTTAGCGGCTAATAAACAGATACCACTTTCGCCTGACCGACGTGGGGCCCGGTGCGGTACATGCTGTAAGTAGCGATTTGCAGGAGGTGTCCTATGGCATGGCGACCCTATCTCTACGTGATTTATACGGTGCGGCCCCGTTTAAGCGCCCGTCGCGCGCGTCTTCGTCTGGTGCATGGCTAGCAATTTGTTAAGAATCGCGGTATAAACACACCTTCTTTTGGATGTTTAGATGTCCATACGTATAGAAGGTGATATGCAAACAGAACAAAACGGACAGCTACAGCGCACCATGAAGACTCGCCACCTGATCATGCTGTCGCTTGGCGGCGTGATTGGCACCGGGCTCTTTTTTAATACGGGTTACATTATTTCCACCACCGGAGCGGCGGGCACGCTGCTGGCCTATCTGATTGGCGCGCTGGTGGTCTGGCTGGTGATGCAGTGCCTCGGCGAACTCTCCGTGGCGATGCCGGAGACCGGCGCCTTTCACGTCTATGCCGCACGCTATCTCGGCCCGGCAACCGGCTACACCGTGGCGTGGCTCTACTGGCTCACCTGGACGGTAGCGCTGGGATCGAGCTTTACCGCCGCCGGATTCTGCATGCAGTACTGGTTCCCGCAGGTGCCGGTCTGGGTGTGGTGCGTACTCTTCTGCGCGGTCATTTTTGCCCTCAACGTCATCTCGACCCGCTTCTTTGCCGAAGGGGAGTTCTGGTTCTCGCTGGTCAAAGTGATCACCATCATCGCCTTTATTGTTCTGGGCGGCGCGGCCATCTTTGGCTTTATCCCGATGCAGGACGGTTCTCCCGCGCCGGGGCTCAGCAACCTTACCGCCGAAGGCTGGTTCCCGCACGGCGGCCTGCCGATCCTGATGACCATGGTGGCGGTTAACTTTGCCTTCTCCGGCACCGAGCTAATCGGCATTGCGGCGGGTGAAACCGAAAACCCGCACAAGGTGATTCCTGTCGCCATTCGCACCACCATTGCGCGGCTGATCATCTTCTTTATTGGCACCGTATTTGTGCTGGCGGCGCTGATCCCGATGCAGCAGGCCGGGGTGGAAAAAAGCCCGTTCGTGCTGGTGTTTGAGAAGGTGGGCATTCCGTATGCCGCGGATATCGTTAACTTTGTGATCCTGACGGCGATCCTCTCGGCGGCCAACTCCGGACTCTACGCTTCCGGGCGGATGCTGTGGTCCCTGTCGAATGAAAACACCCTGCCGCGCTGCTTTGCCCGGCTGAATAAAAACGGCGTGCCGCTAACGGCGCTGTCGGTGTCGATGCTCGGCGGCGTGCTGGCGCTCTTCTCAAGCGTAGTGGCCCCGGATACGGTGTTTGTCGCGCTGTCGGCGATTTCCGGTTTTGCGGTGGTGGCAGTGTGGATCAGCATCTGCGCCTCGCACTTTGTCTTCCGCCGTCGCCATCTGCAGGCGGGCAAACCGCTTGGCGATCTGCACTACCGCGCCCCGTGGTATCCGCTGGTGCCGGTGCTGGGCTTTATCCTCTGCCTGGTGGCCTGCGTCGGCCTGGCCTTTGACCCGAGCCAGCGCATTGCCCTTTACTGTGGTTTGCCGTTTGTGGCGCTCTGCTATGGCGCGTACTACCTTACTCAAAATCTGAAAACCCAGGAGCCTGAACATGTCGCAGAATAATCCGCTTACCGCCCTCCTTGAAAGCCAGCCCTTTGTGGTGCTGGACGGTGCGATGGCAACGGAGCTGGAAGCGCGCGGCTGTAACCTGGCCGACAGCCTGTGGTCGGCGAAGGTATTAATGGAGGACCCGGAGCTGATCCGCGACGTACACCTCGACTACTTCCGTGCCGGGGCGCAGGTGGCGATCACCGCCAGCTATCAGGCCACGCCGGAGGGGTTTGCCGCCCGCGGGCTGGACGAGGCGCACTCCCGGGCGCTGATTAGCAAAAGCGTTGAGCTGGCGCGCAAGGCGCGGGAAGCGTATCTGGCGGAAAACCCGCAGGCCGGCACGCGGCTGGTGGCCGGTTCGGTCGGGCCCTATGGCGCATTCCTGGCGGACGGGTCGGAATACCGCGGCGATTATGTACGCAGCGCAGAGGTCTTTACCGCCTTTCATCGTCCGCGGGTAGAGGCGTTGCTGGATGCCGGGGCGGATCTGCTGGCCTGCGAAACCCTGCCATCGTTTGCTGAAATTAAGGCTCTGGCGGATCTGCTGACGGCCTACCCGCGCGCCCGGGCGTGGTTCTCGTTTACGCTGCGCGACAGCGAGCACCTGAGCGACGGCACGCCGCTGCGCGAGGTGGTGTCGGTGCTGGCGACTTATCCGCAGGTGATTGCGCTAGGGATTAACTGTATCGCGCTGGAGAAGACCACTAGCGCGCTGCAACACCTGCAAAGCCTGACCGCGTTACCGCTGGTGGTCTATCCGAACTCGGGCGAGCATTACGATGCGGTGAGCAAAACCTGGCATCATCACGGGGAAGCGTGCGAGACGCTGGCGGGGTATTTGCCGCAGTGGCTGGCGGCGGGGGCGAAGCTGATTGGGGGGTGTTGCAGGACGACGCCGAAGGATATTGCTGAGATTACTGCCCGGCGCTGAGAATAGCGCTGCACTATCGGTTTCGGTTGAAGAACTTTCGTTAAAAATTCATTGCTCGGGCGGCTCTCTCTTCATTGATGGAGAGGGCTGGAGTGATGAGGGAACGTTCGACTGAAGAGGGGGCCTTTCACCATACGTTGCTTGCTTTAAGGACCTAAGAAATATTGTGGAGCCTTTGTCCCTATGGGAGAGGCAGCAAATACGAAAACGGCAACCAAATTTGTAATGCCAGTCATTTAAGCCACTGACTGGCTCTACGATTGCCCCATTTACTTTATTTTTGCGTCTCATTCGGTTTTGCTGGCTTCATCCATGCATCATCATATTTAATATTTCCTCTTACATAATTCCATTCAATACCTCGGAATCTAAGTCCCACTACTTCATGCATGTTCGGGGTAGTACTACCAGGATAATAAACATGAGTGAAATCTACAGAAGAAACGACAACACCCTCTAGCTTAATATTATAAATCTCCGTCTCTATTCCTGCTTCTACGATTTCATAATATTTAAGCACCGCTTTTTGAAATCTCTTTTGCTCACACACAGCGATAGCAAAGAAAGGGCTGGTTTTATCAAGTTGTTTATGAATTACTACAGGACTATGTTGTCTACATCCTGTCATGTTTCCTGTATTGCTGTCTACTGGCTGCCTTACGCCGTAACTACTATTCATAACTTCTATTGCACCCTCACGGCCTAAAGCCATGCAATCTCCTGGAATTTGCATTCCATTTTCATCATACAGAAATAAATAAGCTGGTAGTGACATAATTATCTGTTCCCATCGTTGTCGATAAAGAATGAATCAGAATAACTGACTCCATTTAAATTATATGCAATATTGTAGTTATATCCCTTTGGCAATTTAACGTTTACACATGTGTCAGGATAGGATAAAGATATATTATCTTTTGCTTCTATAACTGTGTATTTTTTATTTGGCCAATAGTAAATGCTATAACGTTTTAGAATATCACTCTTGTTTATAGTAAAGCAGATGGTGTTATTTTGCATATACACGCTACGATGTATTGATGCTGGTTTTCCTCCACCAGGGCAACCCGTAAGGATAACAATAAAAGGTAATGTGAGTAATCTCTTCATCCCGGAAATCCTTTCAGGACTGATTTGTATTTTCTAATGAGTTCATAAGTGGATACATTCGGATGATAATCTCTATATTCTGTTAAATATAACGTATCACTATTAAATCCATAGGTAAGAAGTAGCCAATAATCGCTGGCAATTGATGCTTGTTGTTCTAGCCCATAATGGAGGAAGTCAGCTTTGTCTAAACTGTAACTATAATCAGCCAGGCGAGAGAATAACCCTCTGGTTCTCACAAACATTCCCTTTTGTGCTTGCCATGCATGAACCATTTCATGCATAAATCTGTGTTTCTTCTGCAGGTCTCTTTCTAAAGAAAAATCCGGTGAATAGGTTCCCTCTCTAAACCATAATTCGCCGTCAGGAGCCATTGCAACATCTACAGGTTGCAGGTTGAATGGTAAATACCCTTCACGATGTACCCAAATGCGGCTATAGATCAGACTTCCACCAAATAAAGTCCTGGCTAATGCAATTTCACCTATCGTTAGTTGTCTGACGCCACCAGGTACAATCGGTGTTCCTGATGTGGGTTTTATACTTTCATCAACTGGCATTTAGTATCCCTCTAATTGCTGTTGGTTTTGTATGTTAATCGTACAGTATGCGACAGGCGAGAGGAAGCGTGGTTTACAGAAAAGTGCTTAAAATTAAAAGGCTTTAAGTGAAACAGGTAATGGCAACCGTAGGCCCGGCAAGCGCAGCGCCGCCGGGCATTAATCATTACGCCAGGAGTTCAATTACCCCCTCATCGGTTCTGAGCCAGCGCGGCATCTTGAGCGTATCGGCGTAGAAACTGACCCGTTCTCCGGGCAGATTCTGGATGACTCTTTCCACGTCCGTGGTGAGCGAGCCACTGATCAACTGCTGGGTCAGTACCTGGCAGTAGCGCCCGAGGTGATCGGCCTCGGGCTCAAACACAGGGAGACGGGTCGGGAAATCCTTTACCGTCAGGCTTTCTTTTAACGCCTCCGGAACCACCACCGGAGCCGCACGCTCCCCCTCACCCCAGCCCTCTCCCACAGGAAGAGGGAACAAAACGGTGCCGTTTACGCCGCATCTGCCAGCACAAACATCCCATACGGATGGATCTCCAGGAAATACGCTTCCCCCACGTCCGGCTGCAGCCTTGTCGCGTTCACCTGCAACAAAATCTCCTGGCCGTGCCACTCCACAATCACCTCATACTGCGGCCCCATATAGGCGACGTGGCGGATCACGCAGCGCTGACTCGTCTCGCCGTGCTGGCTCAGGGTGATCGCCTCCGGGCGTACCCCAACGGTGCCAGCCCCCTGGGCGGCAAAGTGGAGCGGGCGCGGCAGGCGATAGCCGTGGATCGCCACGTAATCCTGGGTGAAGGTGGCCGGGAACAGGTTGGCATCGCCCATAAAGCTCGCCATAAAGCGCGACGCGGGCTGGCGATAGAGATCCTGCGGGGAGCCAATCTGCATGATGTTGCCCTTGTTCATCACCAGCACGGTGTCCGAGACCGCAAAGGCCTCGCTCTGGTCGTGGGTCACATACAGCGAGGTGATGTTGAACTGCTTTTGCAGCTCGCGGATCTTATCCCGCATGCTGCGCCGCAGGTTGGCGTCGAGGTTACTCAGCGGCTCATCAAACAGCAGCACTTTCGGTTTGAGGATCAGGGCGCGGGCGAGCGCCACGCGCTGCTGCTGGCCGCCGGAGATCTGATCCACATAGCGGTCTTCGAAGCCCTCCAGATCCACCATCGCCAGCGCCTCTTTGACGCGGGATTTGATCTCCGCGCGCGACACGCCGAGCATCTTCAGGCCGTAGCCGACGTTCTCCCCCAGCGACATGTGCGGGAAGAGGGCGTAAGACTGGAATACCATGCAGATATCACGCTGCTGAATGGAGCGGTGGGTCACGTCTTCGCCGTCGATGAGGATCTGCCCGTCGGTGGGTTTTTCCAGCCCCGCCACCAGACGCAGCACCGTGGTTTTGCCGCAGCCGGAGGGGCCGAGCAGGGTCACCATCTGCCCCTGGGGGATCGCCAAGTTGATGTTTTCAATCACCGTGTTGGCGCCAAAGCGCTTGGTCACGTTACGCAGTTCAACGAAATGTTTCTGAGTCATAGTGTTACGCCTGGTTTTTGGCTTTTGAACGGGAGATACGCGCCTCACCGATGAGCCAGTCAAAGAGGAAAATGATCGCCAGCATGACCACAATCAGGATCGAGCCGTAGGCAATCGCCACGCCGTATTCACCGTCTTCCACGCGGTTCAGAATGTAGGCCGTTGCCACCCGGGTATCCGGCGTGACGAGGAACACAATGGCGCTGACGGTGGTAATGGCGCGCACAAAGCTGTAGATCAGCGCCGACAGAATGGCCGGGCGCAGCAGCGGCAGCAGAATATGCGTAATGGTGCGCAGGCTCCCGGCGCGCAGGCTCAGCGAGGCTTCGTCCAGCGATTTATCGATCTGGCCCAAACCCGCGATCCCGGCGCGAATGCCCACCGGCACGTTACGCATCACCATGGAGATAATGACGATGGCGGCGGTGCCGGTCAGGTAGACCGGGGCGCTGTTAAAGGCGAGGATGTATGACACCCCCGCCACGGTACCCGGTACCGCAAAGCAGAGCATGGTAGTGAACTCGATGGTCTTTTTACCCCTGAACTGCTGGCGCACCACCACCCAGGCGATCAGCAGACCGAAGGCGGCGGTGATCGGTGCCGCAATCCCGGCGTAGAGCAGGGTATCGAGCAGTGAAGGCCATGCCCCGTCGCTCATCCCCTGGCCGAAGAGCTTGATAAAGTTATCCAGCGTCAGGGTGTAATCCACCCCCCAGTTGACGGTAAAGCTGCCGTAGAAAATGCTGCCGTAAAGCAGGGCGTTAAAGGCGATCCACACCGCCAGCAGGGCAACCACGCTCCACACCAGGGTGACCGGCAGGGGCTGGACGTCGCCGCGGTAGGACTTGCCGGAGACGGTGACGTAGGAGCGCTTGCCGATCCACATATACTGAATGCAGAACACCAGCAGGGAGAAGAGCAGCAGAAAGGCGCCGAGGGTGCTGGCGGCCTGATAGTCGAGCTGAGAGCCGGTGATGTAGAAGTAGATCTGCGTCGCCAGCACGTCGAAGTTACCCCCCAGCACCAGCGGGTTACTGAAGTCGGCCAGCGACTGGACGATGACAATCAAAAAGGCGTTGGCCAGCGCGGGCTTGAGCAGCGGGACAAAGACGCCGTTAAAGGTCTGCCAGCGGCTGGCGCGCAGGGTGTACGACGCCTCCTCCAGCGACGGATGAATGGTCTTGATCGCCCCGTCGAGGATCATAAAGGCCATCGGCGTAAAGGCCAGCACTTGCGCCAGCCAGATACCGGTGAAGCCATACAGCCAGTTGGTATTGGTCAGCCCAAACCAGTCCACCATCAGCTCCGTAATATAGCCGGAGCGACCCATCATCAGCGTCACGCCGAGACCTACCACGAACGGCGGGGTAACAATCGGCAGAATGGAGAAAATACGGCCAATAATGGCGCTGCGTCTGGCGATGCGGGTGGTGTAGATCGCCAGCACCAGGCCGAAGAAGGTGCAGCCGATGCCGACGGCGATCGAGAGCAGGATCGAGTTGATGATCACCTGGATGATATGCGCCTGGGAGAGCACATTCATAAACGCCAGCGGCGCGAACTCCCCGGCGTCGTTGGTGAACATCGGAATAAAGATGGCGATGCTCGGCCAGACGATAAAGATGCCGATCAGGGCGACAATGGTAATCAGCGAGCCGATGACAAAGCGGTCGCCGCCCAGCCACTCGAGGCGGGTGAGGGCCAGGGTCATGATCGCCCCCAGCGCTACAAACAGCACGATGGTGGCGTAGCCCAGGCCGCGTCCTTCGAGGGTGGCGCTGATGACCACAAAGGCCATGCACAGCAGTGCCCAGCCGGCGTCCAGGTAGTGACGGCTACGCTGCTCGCGCTTCGCCTCGGTGAACGGGCGCACCAGCAGCAGGGTGGGGAGCAGATACCACAGCCAGCTGATGTTGAAGTGAGACCAACTGTAGGCGTCGAGGATCTCGTCGCCGGTGGACTCCAGCAGGCCGTAATCCAGGCTCCAGCTCGGCAGAAGGGCAAACGCCAGCCAGCTAACAAAAACCCAAAGGAAGACCGCATCCCGTTTTTTTACGGGATGGAGAGCGAGTGTCTGTGACATAGGTATTCCGGTGTTGTAGGCCGGGTAAGCGTAGCGCCACCCGGCAAAGGAGCAATAGCGGGCTTATTTACCCATCTTCACGTCGCTGACCCACTTGTTGATCAACGCTTTACGCACGTCCGTCGATCCGTACTTATCCATGTCGTAGCTGATGAGCTTCAGGTCATCGAGCTTCAGCGAGTTCGGCGAGGTCTCTGCGGTGGTGTTGGTCAGGATCTGATAGGACTTGCCCTGCTTCCACGCCAGCTCCTGGGCCTCTTTCGACAGCACCCAATCCACGAAGAGCTTCGCGTTCTCTTCGTTGCGCGCCCCCTTCAGGATGCTGACGCCGCCAATCTCATACCCGGTGCCTTCGCACGGGGAGATCAGCTCCAGCGGTGCGCCCTGCTCTTTTTCCAGCGAGTAGTCGTGCAGGAAGCCGATGCCGATGGCCGTTTCACCGCGGGCGGCGTTACGCGCCGGGGCGATGCCCGATTTGGTGTACTGGGAGACGTTGCCGTTCAGCTGTTTGAGGTAGTCGAAAGCCTGGTCTTCCCCCCACAGCTGGACGAAGGTCGCCAGCGCGGTATAGGCGGTGCCGGAGCTTTGCGGATCGGCAATCTGGATCTCGCCCTTGTACTCCGGTTTGGTCAGATCTTTCCAGCACTGCGGTACCGGCAGGTTTTTCTCTTTCAGGCGCTGGGTGTTGACGCCAAAGCCCAGAATGCCCACGTACACCGCAGAGGAGAGGTTGCCTTTCACCTTGGCCGGATCGCGGAATTTCTCCATGATCTGCTCCAGGTTTTTCGATTTGTACGGCTGCAGCAGCCCCATCTCACCGGCCTGAGACTGCGGGTCCAGGGTGCCGCCGTACCAGACGTCAGCCTGCGGGTTTTTCTTCTCGGCATCCACTTTCGCCAGCGTACTGCCGGAGCCGTTGCGGATAAACGAGGTTTTGACGTCGTACTTGTCGCCAAACGCTTTGGTTTCGGCCTCGCACATTTCGTTGGTGGCGCTGCAGTAGACCACCAGGCGGCCTTTGGCCTGTGCGGCACCGGTTAAGGTTGCCAGCGCGATCCCGGAAGCAATGAGGGTAGAGAGAAGCGTTGTTTTCATTATTCAGCCCTTTTTATGACGTTATGTGACTGCGAGAAGCGGTGATGCCCGCCATCAGCAGCGGCATCAGGAGTAAACCCATCAGTACGGCGGCGATGGAGAGCAAACTGAACATTCCCGACCAGCCGTAGCGTTCGATAACCTGCGACAGCGGCCACCCGGCCAGCGCCGCCCCCAGATAGGCAAACACGCCAAGAAAACCGGTAATCGAGCCTGCTGCTTGCTTGTGCCCGCACTCCACGGCGGCAAGGCCGATGAGCATCTGCGGACCAAAGACAAAAAATCCCACCGTAAAAAAGCACATCGCCAGCAGGGCGTAGTGGTGAACCGGGGCCAGCCACAGGGCGGCGACCGACACCATCAGCCCCAGCGTGAACAGCAAAATCATCGGCGCCCGCTGGCCGCTGAACAGCAGATCCGACCCCCATCCGGCGAAGAGTGCCCCCAGCAGGCCGCTCACCTCGAACAGCATCACCGTGGCGTTGGCGCTCAGCAGGTTTACCCCGTGGCTCTCCGCCAGCCAGATGTTGCCCCAGTCGTTGAGGGCGATGCGGATCAGATAGACCAGCACATAGGAGGCCCCGAGCAGCCAGATCATCGGGTTTTGCAGCATGGTGGTGCGTAACATCTGCCACAGCCCCATCGGCGGGCTCTGCTGCTCCTGGCGCAACTCCAGCGGATCGTTGCGCCACTCCCCGACCGTCGGCAGACCCTCTTCCTGCGGTGTGCCCCGCAGTTGTGTGGTCAGCCACAGGCCGAGCACGATACTGATGATCCCCGGTGTCAGCATCGCCGCCTGCCAGCCCCAGCGATGGGCGGCGAAGGCGCAGATCAGCGGAATAATCGCCCCGCCGATGTTGATGGAGGTGTTCCAGCACCCCCACCAGAAGCCGCGCTCGTTGCGCGAATACCAGTGGGTGAGCAACCTGGCGCAGGGCGGCCATCCCCATCCCTGAAAGAAGCCGTTCAGCGTCCAGATAAACAGCAGCAGGGGCAGGGAGTCGCCGAAGGCGAACAGCACGTTCAGCACGCCGGTCGCCATCAGGCCGATGCCCATAAACGCCCGCTGGCCCTTGCTGTCGTGCCACAGTCCGGCGGCAAATTTCGACAGGCCGTAGCTGAGGTAGAACAGCGATCCGATCAGGCCGATATCGCTCTTGCTTAACCCCAGATCCAACTGCAATGCGGGCAGCACGTAGTTGAGGCTTTTACGCGTCAGGTAAAACGCGGCGTAGCCAGTGACCATGCAGAGCAGCAGTCGCGGGCGCAGCCGGCGGTAGCGTTGTGTAACCTGTTCAGCTGACAGTGCGGGCATGGCGTTCTCCATTTGCAATGACTGTATGAAAGCGCGACGAAAAAGGGATGAGAGAAAGTCTGGCGTGACTAAGACTTTTTCCTGGTTAGCGGTGTGTTTGTTGCAAAACTGTGGGCAGGTTAACAATTACGCGTGTGCCGCCCTGGGACTCCAGGGTGAACTCGCCGCCCAGGGCATGCACCCGCTCGCGCATCCCCTGGATGCCGAAGCCGGGGATCGGCTGCATGCTGATACCGTTGCCGTTATCCTTAACCTCCAGCCGCAGCTGGTTATCCTGCTCACAGAGCAGGACGCTGACCTCGCTGGCATCGGCATGTTTGCTGACGTTATTCAGCAGCTCCTGGAGTAAGCGATAGAGGGTGAAGACCAGGGTTTCACTCTGCGGCGGAGCGGTGAGCCGGTAGTCAAACTGACACTGAATGCCGCGCTCGGCAAAGGCGAACTCGTTCACCAGGTGGTGCAGCGCCTCGTTCAGGGAGAGCTCGTCCAGCACCGGGGGGCGAAGCTGGCGCAGCAGCTGGCGGGTGGAGTGGTGAATGCGGCGGGCCAGCTCGTTGATCTGCCCGGCGGCCTCTAACGCCTGCGGATTATCCCCCGCCCGTTTTACCAGCTGGGACTGGATCTGAATGGCGGTGATGTTCTGCCCAATCTCGTCGTGCAGCTCCCGGGCCAGGTGCTTGCGGGTATCTTCTTCGGTATGGATCAGCTTTTCGGTCAGCTCGCGTCGGGCCTGCAATTCTGCCTCCAGCCGACGACGATAGTGATCGAGGTTCATCGCCAGATGTTGCTGGCGGCTGATAGCGATCCCCAGCCCAATCCCCAGCAGCGACTGGGTGGCGAGAAAAATTTCCAGCTCCAGCAGATCGCTGAACCCTACGCCGACCTGACGGGCAATGGTGATCATCATGCTGCCCAGCAGCCCGGAGAGCACGCCTCCCTGCCAGCCGAACTTCCACGCCATCACCACGTTGGGCAGAAACACCACAATCAGCAGCAGTCGCTCCAGGGAGGGTGAGAGCACCATCTGGGTGCCGATACCGATGATAAAAAAGAGGCTACACCAGATGATAAGCGAGGTGCGCAGTGGCGGGTTGCTGGTATCGAGCCCCAGCAGATGGTAGCGATGCTGCTGGCGCAAAAACTCAAACACGAGGTAGACGAACGGCGTCAGCAGCACCCCGCCGGTAAAGGAGGCCAGCACCAGCAGGGTGGCCGGGCTTTCAAGGAATGGCGCCAGGATCAGGGTCTGGAGCAGGGCATTGAGGGTCACTGCCGCGATCAGCAGCGACAGACGCTGCCAGTAGAGGGGATAGCGGTGCCAGTAGTGCTGCGCCAGCCACGCACAGACGGTGCCCACCAGCGGCACCACCAGCATCAGGTGATGAGTCAGCAGCTGTTCGCCGTGCAGCCAGAACATCGCCGCCAGCGGAGGGAGGATCAGCGCCGGCCAGAAGCGGCGCGAAAGCACAATCAGCAGCGCCAGATAGACGCCCTGAGGCAAAAACAGGGCCGCCTGCTGCCCGTTGCGGGTGAGGTAAAAGCTCAGCGTCCACAGCATCAGCCAGCCGGTGCCCCAGGCCAGCATAATAAACAGCGAGAGGATGATGTGCCGCAGGGCGCGCCGCATTAGTGGCCCGTCAGCAGCTGGTGATCGAGGGCAAAGTGCACCAGCTCAATGGTGCTGCTGCACTGCAGTTTGCCCAGCACGTTGGCACGATGAACATGGACAGTTTTGTGGCTGAGCTTAAGCTGGAAGGCAATCTCCTTCACGCTTTTGCCCTGGACCAGCAGCTCGAACACCTCTTTCTCGCGCGGGGTCAGTACCGCCAGCGCCTGTGATACCGGCTCACCGCCGCGCAGGGCTTTAACCGCATCGGCACACAGATAATGGCCGCCCATGCCGACGGATCGGACCGCCTGGACCAGCTCCTCCGGGCCGCAGCGCTTGGTGAGATAGCCGCTGGCCCCGGCGTCCAGCGCGCTCTGCACAAAGGCGGGGGTGTCGTAGATGCTGAGGATAATGGCGCGAAATCCCGGGCGCTGCTGGCGCAGGCGTTTGAGCAGGCTCAGGCCGTTCTCATCGGGCATGGCGACGTCGAGCACCGCCACATCGATGGCCTCGCGGCTAAGGGCGGCCCAGGCCTCTGCGGCGCTGCTGTACTGGCCTTCCACCACCAGATCGTCTTCCAGATTTAACAGCTGGGCGAACCCGGAACGCACCACCACATGGTCGTCCACCAGCACCACTTTGATCATCTCAGATACCTTTACGAAGTCATTCGCCTATGATGCCTGTCAATGGTTGGCTGGCAATTGTGCAGCTGCGGTTATGTAACGGATGTAACAAAATTGCAATAAAGGTTTGGGTAGTAAAGTAGACCGGGTAAGGCGTAGCCGCCACCCCCCTGGCACGTTCACCGGTTCTGGTATACCAGAGCAGCACGGACCGTGAAGTGAACGGAACTACCTCTACCGTTACATATTTCTTTGCCCACACGAGTCAAATAGCCCTCACCCCAATCCCTAAAATCCAACTATCTATTGCCGCTTTTTTTCTAAAAACGATTCGGCATTAACGATGCTTTTTAATTCCTTTATCAAAATTCTCGCCGCGGAAATACTGCCTCCATAACAACAGAGGGGAGCAGACACCATGGCAATTTCATCGCGTATCACCTTACTCGGCGCCCTGGCGCTGTGGGTATTCCAGGCGCAGGCGGTAGATGTCACCGTTGCGTATCAAACTTCCGCTGAGCCCGCGAAAGTGGCCCAGGCGGATAAAACCTTTGAGAAAACGAGCGGCGCCAACGTGGACTGGCGTAAGTTCGACAGCGGCGCGGCCATCGTGCGGGCGCTGGCTTCCGGCGACGTGCAGATTGGCAATCTCGGCTCCAGCCCGCTGGCGGTGGCCGCCAGTCAGCAGGTGCCGATTGAAGTTTTCCTGCTGGCCTCGCAGCTCGGTAATTCCGAAGCGCTGGTGGTGAAGAAAAACATCACGAAGCCAGACGATCTGATCGGCAAACGCATCGCGGTGCCCTTTATCTCCACCACCCATTACAGCCTGCTCGCCGCCCTGAAACACTGGGGGATCAAACCGGGCCAGGTGGAGATCATCAACCTGCAACCTCCGGCGATCATCGCCGCCTGGCAGCGTGGCGATATCGACGGGGCTTATGTCTGGTCCCCGGCGGTAAACGAACTGCAAAAGGACGGCAGCGTGCTGACCGACTCCGCCCAGGTGGGCCAGTGGGGATCGCCAACCCTCGACGTGTGGGTGGTGCGTAAAGACTTTGCCGAGAAACACCCGGAGGTGGTGAAAGCCTTCGCCAGAAGCGCCATCGACGCTCAGCAGCCCTACATTGCCAACCCGGATGAATGGCTGAAACAGCCCGCCAATATCGAAAAACTGGCCCGCCTGAGCGGGGTGCCGGAAGCCGACGTGCCGGGTCTGGTGAAAGGCAATACCTACCTGACGCCTGCCCAGCAGTTGCAGCAGCTGTCAGGCCCGGTGAATAAAGCGATTGTTGATACCGCAGGCTTCCTGAAAGAGCAGGGCAAAGTGCCCGCGGTGGCGGCGGACTACAGCCAGTACGTCACCGATCGCTTTGTGAAGTAAGGGGGGCCGGATGCTGAATATTACAAATCTCTACGCCGATTACGCTGGCAAGCCTGCGCTGGAGGATATCAACCTGACGCTGGACAGCGGCGAGCTGCTGGTGGTGCTCGGTCCGTCCGGCTGCGGGAAGACCACGCTGCTGAATCTGATCGCCGGGTTTGTAGCTTATCAGCATGGCGCTATCCAGCTGGCAGGGAAAAAGGTGGTGGGACCCGGTGCCGAGCGCGGTGTGGTCTTTCAGAACGAAGGGTTGCTGCCCTGGCGTAACGTGCAGGAGAACGTCGCCTTCGGGCTACAACTGGCGGGCACGTCGCGTGATGAGCGGCTGGCAACCGCACGGGAGATGCTGAAAAAAGTCGGGCTGGAAGGGGCGGAAAAACGCTTTATCTGGCAGCTCTCCGGCGGCCAGCGTCAGCGCGTCGGCATCGCCCGGGCGCTGGCGGCCAATCCGCAACTGTTGCTGCTGGATGAACCTTTCGGTGCGCTGGACGCCTTTACCCGCGAGCAGATGCAAACTCTGCTGCTACGCCTGTGGCATGAGACCGGCAAGCAGGTGCTACTCATCACTCACGACATCGAAGAAGCGGTGTTTATGGCCACCGGGCTGGTGCTGCTCTCGCCGGGACCGGGGCGGGTGCTGGAGCGTCTGCCGCTCAACTTTGCCCGCCGCTTCGTGGCGGGCGAGCCGGTGCGCAGCATCAAGTCCGACCCCGATTTTATTGCCCGGCGCGAATATGTGCTGAGCCGCGTGTTTGAACAGCGGGAGGCCTTCTCATGAGCATTGTGGTCAATGACAAAACGGCGCGCAAACGGCTGACCCTGCGCTGGCCCTTTTCCCGTTCGTTGACGCTCAGCGTCACCACCCTGCTGGTGCTGCTTGCGGTGTGGTGGGCAGTGGCGGCGGCGCAGTGGATAAGCCCGCTCTTCCTGCCGCCGCCGGGCCAGGTGCTGGTGAAACTCTTTACCATCGCCGGTCCGCAGGGGTTTATGGATGCCACCCTGTGGCAGCATCTGGCGGCCAGCCTGGGGCGCATTCTGGTGGCGCTGCTGGCGGCGACGATCGTCGGGATCCCGGTGGGCATTGCGATGGGCTTGAGCCCGACGGTGCGGGGCATTCTCGATCCGCTGATCGAACTTTATCGTCCGGTGCCGCCGCTGGCGTATCTGCCCCTGATGGTGATCTGGTTTGGCATCGGCGAGACCTCGAAGATCCTGCTGATCTACCTGGCGATTTTCGCCCCGGTGGCAATGTCTGCGCTGGCGGGGGTCAAAAGCGCCCAGCAGGTGCGGATCCGCGCGGCGCAGTCGCTGGGCGCCAGCCGTGCGCAGGTGCTGTGGTTTGTGATTTTGCCCGGCGCGCTGCCGGAGATCCTGACCGGGCTGCGCATCGGCCTCGGCGTCGGCTGGTCAACGCTGGTGGCGGCTGAGCTCATCGCCGCCACGCGCGGATTAGGCTTTATGGTCCAGTCGGCGGGGGAGTTCCTGGCGACGGACGTGGTACTGGCAGGGATCGCGGCGATCGCCGTGATCGCCTTCGGATTAGAACTGGGGCTGCGCGCGCTACAGCGCCGCCTGACGCCCTGGCATGGAGAGATACAATGAGTGAACGTCTGACCATTACCCCGCTGGGGCCGTATATCGGCGCGCAAATTTCCGGGCTGGATGTGACCCGCCCATTAAGCGATAACCAGTTTGAGCAGCTCTATCACGCGGTGTTGCGCCATCAGGTGGTATTCCTGCGCGAGCAGGCGGTGACGCCCCAGCAGCAGCGCGCCCTGGCGCTGCGGTTCGGCGATCTGCATATCCACCCGGTCTATCCCCATGCCGAGGGGGTGGAGGAGATCATCGTGCTGGATACCCATAACGATAATCCACCGGATAACGACAACTGGCATACCGATGTCACCTTTATCGAGACCCCGCCCGCCGGGGCGATCCTCGCGGCGAAACAGCTGCCGCAGAGCGGGGGAGATACGCTGTGGGCCAGTGGAATTGCCGCCTTTGAGGCGTTATCCACCCCGTTCCAGCAGCTGCTGAGCGGCCTGCGGGCGGAGCACGATTTCAAAAAATCGTTCCCGGAGTATAAGTACCGTAAAACGGAAGAGGAGCACCAGCGCTGGCGGGAGGCGGTGGCAAAGCATCCGCCGCTGCTGCACCCGGTGGTGCGCACCCATCCGGTGAGCGGCAAGCAGGCGCTGTTCGTCAACGAAGGCTTTACCACGCGAATTGTTGACCTGAGCGTGAAAGAGAGCGAGGCGCTGTTAGGTTTCCTCTTCGCCCATATCACCAAACCGGAGTTTCAGGTGCGCTGGCGCTGGCAGGAGAACGATCTGGCGATCTGGGATAACCGGGTGACGCAGCATTACGCCAATGCCGATTACCTGCCGCAGCGGCGGATAATGCAGCGGGCAACGATTTTAGGGGATAAGCCATTTTATCGTGCCCCATGACAGAGGCACCCGTAGGCCCGGTAAGGCGAAGCCGCCACCGGGCGCTACAAATGGGCTTCGATATACCGCTGATAACGGCTGGCTTTCAGATAACACAAATCCACCAGCACCAGCCCGTCCACGCAGTTGTTGAACGCCGGGTCGCTGCCAAAATCGATAAACTGCACGCCGCCGGGCTCGCACAGCTCGGAATACTGCTTGTACAGCGGCGGGATGCCGCATCCCAGATTGCCAAGCAGTGATTTCAGCCGGGTCAGATCCTCCACATAATCTTCGCCCCCAAACTGCGACAGCACGTCGGGCAATGAGGCGGGGTACGGGCGGCGCGAGGTCGCCAGCGGATGAGTGGCCGGGAACCAGAGCCGGTAAAAGGCCACCAGCAGATCCCGCGCCGCGGGCGGTAATCCCCCGGAGATGGAGACCGGTCCGAACAGGTAACGATAGTGCGGGTAACGCGCCAGATAAGCACCAATGCCGGACCACAGGTAGTCGAGCCCGCGGCGTCCCCAGTAGCGCGGCTGAATAAAGCTGCGCCCCAGTTCAATCCCGTGCTCCAGGATCTCATCCATGTCGTCGCCGTAGTGAAACAGGCTGTGGCTGTAGAGGGCATCCCGTCCCTGGAAGGCGGTCGGCATAAAGCGGTAGGCGCCTACAATCTCCAGATCGTCGTCATCCCATAAAATCAGGTGCAGATAGTCATCGTCATAGCGATCGGTATCGCGCCGTTTACCGCTGCCTTCGCCCACGGCGCGAAAAGCAATCTCCCGCAGGCGGCCCAGCTCGCGCAGGATCGGCACCTCTTCCTGGCCGTTGCGCTGCCACAGATAGATGCTTTTGCCATCGGCGGTAATGCCCAGACGCTCCGCCTGCGCCAGGGCGCGCTTCAGGGTGGCACGGTCTTCCGGGCGGGCAATGGCGGACTCGGTTTTGAACACACCCGGCAGTCCCTTGCCGAGGCGCAGCACGTGCTGGCGGCACTGCTCGGCCAGCTCCCGGGCGGAGAGCGTGGGGCTGTACCAGTGGTGCCAGCCGATCTGCTGGCCGATTTTCACCGGCAGGCGGCTGTGGCGACGGCGAAACATCTGCTGCATCAGCAGCAGCATCGACAGCTGCGGCGAGAGCAGGGTGGTGGCATAAAACAGCAGGCTGTTGCGGGCGGGGATATTAATCGGCAGCAGCGGGGCGCGGAATTTGCCCGCCAGTTTGATAAAGCCGGGGTGCCACTTTTTATCGTGGATCCCGGTGCGCGTGGGGCGGGAGACCTCCCCCGCCGGGAAGAAGATCAGCACCCCACCATTTTGCAGCTGCTGCTCCATCAGGGCGAACGACGATTTCCCTGTCCGTCCGCCCATGTTATCCACCGGAATAAACAGCGCACTCAACGGTGCCAGATGCGTCAGCATGCGGTTGGTCACCACTTTCACGTCCCGGCGCACGCGGGAGAGGGCATACAGCAGCGCCAGTCCGTCCAGCGTACCGGTGGGGTGATTCGCGATAACAATCAGCGGGCCGTGGGCGGGAATCTGTTCGAGGTCGTGAGCCGGAAGGGTACAGAGGATATCAAGATGCTCCAGAATCTGTTCCACCATATCGAGCCCTTTCAGGTGACGGTGGTCGGCGGCAAATTGCTGAAATTCCGCTTCGTATAAGAGCTTCTTTAACACGCTTTTTTGCCAGGGTGCAGGTTTTGCCTGCGGCCAAAGGTCATCGAGAACGCTGTCGAGACTAAACATGGTGGCTCCTCCTCCTGTTCTGCTGAGACAGTAGAAGCGCCAGATGTCGATTGTATTGCAGGGGGGTGAAGCTTGTGTTCCAGGTCCGTAGGCCGGGTAAGGCGAAGCCGCCACCCGGCAATAGGGATTAACGCAGAATTTTCTTCTCGGCCAGATCCAGCGCGAAGTAGCTGAAGATCAGATCCGCACCGGCGCGCTTGATCGCCCCCAGGCTTTCGAGGATCACTTTCTCTTCGTCGATCGCCCCCGCCTGGGCGGCGAATTTGATCATCGCGTACTCGCCGCTCACCTGATAGGCGCCCAGCGGCAGTTCGGTGCGCTCGCGGATGTCGCGCAGGATATCCAGATAGGCGCCCGCCGGTTTCACCATCAGGCAGTCAGCGCCCTGCGCTTCGTCGAGCAGCGACTCACGGATCGCTTCGCGGCGGTTGAGCGGGTTCATCTGGTAGGTTTTGCGATCGCCCTTCAGGGCGGTACCGGCCGCTTCACGGAACGGACCGTAGAAGGAGGAGGCGAACTTGGTGGAGTAGGACATGATCGCAGTATCAGTGAAGCCAGCGGCATCCAGCGCCTGGCGAATGGCCTGCACCTGGCCATCCATAGCAGCAGACGGAGCGATAAAGTCCGCGCCTGCGGCGGCAGCCACCACCGCCTGTTTGCCCAGGTTCTCCAGAGTGGCATCGTTATCCACGCCGTGATCGCACAGCACGCCGCAGTGGCCGTGGGAGGTATATTCGCAGAAGCAGGTGTCGGACATGACGACCATCTCTGGCACCGTCTGTTTGGCGATGCGCGACATACGCGCCACCAGACCATCCTCTTTCCAGGCATCGCTGCCGGTGGCGTCGGTATGGTGGGAGATGCCGAAGGTCATGATTGAGCGGATGCCTGCGTTGGCAATGCGTTCAATTTCGCGCGCCAGATGCTTCTCAGGAATGCGCATCACGCCCGGCATGGCGTCGATGGCTTTGTAGTCGTCGATCTCTTCTTCAACAAAAATCGGCAACACCAGATCGTTCAGGGACAGGGTTGTCTCTTCAAATAATGCGCGCAACGCCGGGGTTTTGCGCAGGCGACGGGGACGAGCAATTAAATCGGTCATGATATGCCTGAGGTAGTGAATCGAAGAGGGACAGTGTACCTGAAATGCAGCCGGACTGTTTTACTAAAGTTGTCGTTTAGGTTGAGAATGCAGGGCGGTGGGAGCGGTATTATTTATGGTTTTATATTTTACTTCCTGAAATAAGTTTACATTATAATATCGCGCGAAAATTATCTGAATCTGGATATAGCTAGCCCTGGTAATATCCTAATCCTTCTCATTGTTTTTTTAAAATTGCTATTATTATTTATATGTTATATTTCTCATTCGCTTTTATTTAATAATTTCTGATGATCTTTCGCCTTGTGTTTCTTTTGTTTCGATTGAATGCAACTCTTTGTTATTTGTGCTTTTTATTATTATTTTTTATATTTTAAAAAGTTCCTGTATTATATTGTCTGTTTTCGGACATAATTACTACATTCATTGAACTATTTTCTTTAGCGACTGCATAATTCTCCTCGCAATATATTTGCACTGTATTTACGGACAAACTTGCTTACGTCCCTGAGGAGGGATGACCCAATGCAAACATGGAAAAAGAAATTTGTTGTATCTCAACTTGCATTAGCCTGTACGCTGGCTATCGCTTCTCAGGCCAATGCAAAAGATATTTCTGGTAGCACTTATAACACTTTTGGATATGATAATACGTCTACCTCTGCCTGGTATAACGGCTACTCCGACTGGAATTACTCCAGCGCGACCCACGACAACGATATCTATCCTGTCATTAACAAGTCGACGGTAAACGGCGTTATCTCAACGTATTACCTTGATGATGGCGCGGGCGGGCATGCCAATTCGCTGTCAATCTCCAACAGCACCGTCAACGGTATGATCACCTCCGGTTGCATGACCACCGAATGTGCTGGCGGTTTGAATGCGGATGGTACAACGCATAACCAGTACGATCGTTTTAGCCTGAATGTCGACAATTCCACCATCAACGATACCTACGAGCACTACGCTTATGACGTCGTTGACGGCACCAGCACGACCACCCGTTACTGGGATACTTACGCGCTGGGCAATGCCATTACCCTCGACGTAGAATCGGACATCGTTATTCAAAACAACTCCCACGTGGCCGGTATCACTCTGACTCAGGGCTATCAGCAGCTGGATAACACGCCGTATGATGCTGTGACCGGCATTGAAGACAACAGCCATGTCTTTACCAACACCCTGCAGGTTAACGATTCGGTTGTCACCTCCGGCGCCTACAGCGATCTGGGCACCAACGGTTTTTACGGTCAGTCGGCGAAACCGAGCGATTACGGCGAGAGCAACGCCACGGCTGCGGATGATGCAGCGCTGATCGTCAGTGCCAGCAGCGCGGATAACGCCATGCAGACCACGGCTAACTTCGATCACTCCACGCTGAGCGGCGATGTACTGTTCACCAGCACCTTCGACAACAACTTCTATCCAAATGGCGATCCGGCTACCGATACCACCGCTGACGGCGTCTACAACCCGACCACCAACGGCTGGGATGGCACTGACAAACTGGATCTGACCCTTACCAACGGCAGTAAGTGGGTCGGCGCAGCCGTCTCCAGCGTCGAGGCGATTGGGCCTTCTCAGATGTATGGTCTGGGCTACAGCAGCGTCGACTGGCGTAGCCTGGAGCCAAACAGCATCTGGCCTGAATCCACCTTCAACAGCAATGGTCATCTGGTGGACAACCAGGTTTATCAGAGCGGTCTGTTCAACGTCGCGCTGGATAACGGTTCCGAATGGGATACCCGTAAGCAATCCAACATTGACAAGCTGACCGTCAATAACCGTTCGCAGGTCAACGTAGAAAGCTCTGGCTTACTGGCGGACAGCATCACTCTGACCAACGCGTCGACCATAAACATTGGCGATTCCGGTGATGTGGCAACCGACAGCCTCTATCTCGACAGCGCAAGCCGGACCACCCTGACTCAGGAAACGGCGGCGCTGTATGCCAACACCATTACCGTGGATAACCATGCTGAACTGGCGCTGGGTCTGGGCCAGGTCGATACCCACAAAATGGTGCTGACCGATGGCGGCGTGCTGAATGTTGCCAGCCGTGATTATGTGTTCAATTCCGATCTGAACAATGCTCGCTATATCACCAATGATATCCACCAGGCTGATTACGATTACGGGGTGATCGCCCTGAACTCTGACGGTCATCTGGCGGTGAACGGTGAAGTGTCCGGTAACTATAAAGTGCGTCTGGATAACGCAACCGGCGCGGGTTCTGTCGCTGACTACAAGAATAAGGAAATTATTCGCGTCTACGACAATAACGCCGATACGCAGGCCAGCTTCACCGCAGCCAATAAAGCGGATCTCGGTGCTTACACCTATCAGGCACAGCAGCAGGGCGATACCGTGGTGCTGCGTCAGGAGCGTCTGACTGATTACGCCAACATGGCGCTGAGCATTCCTTCTGCCAACACCAACATCTGGCATCTGCAGCAGGATGCGCTCGCTAATCGTCTGACCAACAGCCGTCATGGCCTGGCAGACAACGGTGGCGCATGGGTGAACATCTTCGGCGGTAATTTTGACGGCGATAATGGCACTATCCATTACGATCAGGACGTTAGCGGCATCATGGTGGGCCTCGATACCCATATTGATGGTAATAACGCTGACTGGATCGTCGGTGCGGCAGCGGGCTTTGCGAAAGGCGATATGAATGACCGCAGCGGCCAGGTGGATCAGGACAGCCAGACCGCAATGCTCTATTCCGCGGCGCGCTTTGCTAACGATCTCTTCATCGATAGCTCCCTGAGCTATTCGCGCTTCAATAACGATCTCTCAGCGAACATGAGCAATGGTGAATATGTCGATGGCAATACCACGACTGACGCCTGGGGCTTTGGGCTGAAACTGGGTTACGACTGGAAACCGAACACTGCCGGTTACCTGACCCCCTATGCAGCCATTTCCGGTCTGTTCCAGTCCGGGGACGACTACCGCCTGAGCAACGACCTGCGTGTGGGAAGCCAGTCTTACGACAGCATGCGTTATGAAGCCGGTATCGATGCAGGTTATACCTTCGGTTATGGCGACGACCAGGCGCTGACGCCGTTCTTCAAACTGGCCTACGTTTATGACGATGCCGGTGAAGATGCCAAAATTAACGGCGACAACATCGATAACGGTGTGAAAGGCTCTGCGGTGCGCGTAGGCCTGGGGACCCAGTTCAGCTTCACCAAAAACTTCAGTGCGTACACTGATGCCACCTATTTGGGTGGGGGGGATGTCGATCAAAACTGGGGCGCTAATCTGGGTGTGAAATACACCTGGTAATATGTCTGATGCGGGGAGGCCTGCCTCCCCGTTGTTATAGCGTCAGTTAAGGATGACCTGAGATCTCATGAACCGTTATGCAAAACCCATTTCTGAGTTCTCCCGACTTGAACAGTGCCTGGCGGCGCACAGCACACCATTTACGCTTCCTGCAATGCATCCTGTCTTCGGGGATTGCGATAAAGAAAATGAAAACGCAGTAGTGCTGCAGTCGGGCACGCTCAGTATCCACCGTCAGCAGGACGATCTGCTGATAGAGATTGTCACCGCACCTTATATCTTCGGGCTGAATGCCGGCATGATGGGCTGCAGCACCGAATACCTGCTGGTGACGCAATCCCCCTGTACCGGTTTCTGGCTGCCTGCATCCGGGGCCCGCCAGCTGATCCAGCAGGCCGGTTTATGGTCCGATGCCTTCTGCTGGCTCTCCTGGCACCACCGGGTAATGGAGATCCGCGACAAACAGCTGGTGGGCAACAATTCGTACAGTCAAATCCGTTCCACGTTGCTGGATATGGCCCAGTGGGATGAGACGCTGCGTATGCGGGTGGGGGTCATGAACTACATTCAGCGCCGCACACGTATTTCGCGTTCCGTGGTGGCAGAAGTGCTGGCGGCGCTACGCCAGGGGAACTACATCACTATGGACAGGGGCAAGCTGGTCAGAATCAACCACTTGCCCGGTGAATATTAGCGTCAGGATGCCGGGATAACCCGCGGTTTGTTCTCGCTCAGCTCCACCACCAGCTGGTTAACGCCGTCGCTCATGTTGACGAAACGCGTGAGCGGCGAGCGCGTTACCACCACAAATACGCCCACGTTAGATTGCGGGATCATCGCCATATAGGTGATGAATCCGCCGCCACCGCCGGTTTTCTGAATAATGCCAGGCCGTCCATTTTTAGGTGCCATATAGACCCAGCCAAGGCCCAGCGCGTCCGCACGGCCTGGTACATCCATCCCGATCACCCGGCTTAACTGGCTGCGTTGATAGATCAGAGTCTGCATTCTGTCGGCCTGGTTGCTGCGCGCGTAGAAATCAGAGGAGAGGAACTGCTGCATCCAGCGCATCATGTCGCCAGGAGTGGAGTAAACCCCGCCGCTACCGACCGCCGCCAGGGTGTTATTACACGGGCTGGCCCCTTTCTCTGCCACCATCAGGCGTTTGCACTGATCGGGTGACGGAGTAAAGGTAGTATCTTTCATCCCCAGCGGACGGGTGATCTGCTCTTCGAACAGCTGGGCGTAGGGCTTGCCCGCGGCGTTGCCCAGCGCATCGGCCAGCAGATCGAACGCCAGGTTCGAATAGGCGGCCTGGGAGCCCGGGGATGATTTCAGGGTGGCTGTCGACAGCCAGTTCCAGCGCTGATCGCGGGTTGGCCAGACGAAGACCGGACGGTGGGCCGCGCCGCCTGGCTGTTCGCGCGGCAGGGCGCTGGTGTGGGTAGCCAGGTTGACGAGCGTAATCGGCGCGCCCTGATATGTCGGCACCCGGGCGCCCGGTGGCGCATATTTACTTAACGGATCGTTGAGCTTAACCACGCCCTGATCGAGCAGTTTCACCAGCATCTCACTGGTCATTAACTTGGTCAGGGAGGCGATGCGCACTACAGAATCAAGCTGCGGATGGATATTATTGCCCGGGCGCGTTTCGCCAAAGCTGCGGAATACGCGCTGGTTGCCGTCAATCGCCACCAGAGCCATCCCCGTTGCGCCACTGCCGTAAAAAATATGATTCGCGTAGCGATCAACCACATCGGAGGCAAAAGCCGGGTCGGTAATCGGCTCGACAGCCTGCGCGCTGGTGAGGCTGGCCGCATACAGCGCGGCGGAGAGGAACAGACAACGTTTCAACGAAAGTATCCATGAAGTGAATGAAAAAGTATGCGTATTTATACTACTAAACACCATAATGCAAAGGCCTGAACAGCATAACGATAGCGTGAAAAACGTAACCGCGGGTAAATACGAACAATTTCGTTATTACCGATCTCATGTTTTGTGACATTGCGCTTATGATACCTGCCAGGTTCATTGGCTTTTCCGCTCGGGTGGCGGTTGACGGCGAACTAATACAAGCCCAACAGGTCTGATAATCCGTCGTCCACAGCAGTAGCGATAACTACAAGAAGGAAGCGTTATGTTTAAGTCGTTTTTCCCAAAACCGGGACCCTTTTTTCTCTCGGCCTTTATTTGGGCTCTGATCGCGGTCATTTTCTGGCAGGCGGGTGGCGGGGCCTGGTTTGAGCGTCTGGTTGGCGCTACGGGTGATGTGCCGATCAGCGCGGCACGTTTCTGGTCACGCAGCTATCTGATCTTCTACGCCTATTATGCGTTCTGCGTCGGGGCGTTTGCCCTGTTCTGGTTTGTCTGGTCGCCGCACCGCTGGCAGTACTGGTCGATTCTCGGCACCGCGCTGATTATTTTCGTCACCTGGTTTCTGGTGGAGGTGGGCGTGGCGGTCAACGCCTGGTATGCCCCGTTCTATGACCTGATCCAGACCGCCCTCAGCGCGCCGCACAAAGTCTCTATCAATCAGTTTTATCATGAAGTAGGCGTGTTCCTCGGCATCGCGCTCATCGCCGTTGTTATTGGCGTAATGAATAACTTCTTCGTCAGCCACTACGTCTTCCGCTGGCGTACCGCGATGAACGAACACTATATGGCCCACTGGCAGCAGCTGCGCCATATTGAAGGTGCCGCCCAGCGTGTGCAGGAAGACACCATGCGCTTTGCCTCCACGCTTGAGGATATGGGGGTCAGCTTTATCAACGCTATTATGACTCTGATCGCCTTCCTGCCGGTGCTGGTCACACTGTCGGCGCACGTGCCGGACCTGCCGATTGTCGGTCATCTGCCCTATGGCCTGGTGATCGCCGCGATTGTCTGGTCGCTGATGGGCACCGGCCTGCTGGCGGTGGTAGGGATCAAACTGCCGGGGCTGGAGTTCAAAAACCAGCGCGTTGAGGCCGCCTACCGTAAAGAGCTGGTCTACGGCGAAGACGATGCCAGCCGCGCCTCGCCGCCAACGGTGCGTGAGCTGTTTGGCGCGGTGCGCCGGAACTACTTCCGCCTCTATTTCCACTACATGTATTTCAACATTGCCCGCATTCTCTATCTGCAGGTGGATAACGTTTTCGGTTTGTTCCTGCTGTTCCCGTCGATTGTAGCCGGTACGATTACGCTGGGTCTGATGACGCAAATTACCAACGTCTTCGGTCAGGTACGCGGGTCGTTCCAGTATCTGATCAGTTCATGGACCACGCTGGTGGAGCTGATGTCCATCTATAAACGTTTGCGCAGTTTTGAACGTGAGCTGGATGGTCAGGATCTTCAGGAAGTTACCCATACGTTGAGTTGATACAGGGAGCTGTTATGTCTTTTACCGTACCGCGCGCGTTACCCTTATCCCTGCTTGCCGCCCTGGTGTTGGCCGGGTGTGCTGAGCAAGGGGCTGCGCCGCTGAAAAAGGGCGAAAAGCCCGTCGACGTGGCAAGCGTGGTGCGGCAAAAAATGCCCGCCACGGTAAAAGACCGGGACCAGTGGGCCTCGGCGCTGGCGAAAACCTTTGAGAGCCAGAAGATTGCCCCTACCGAGGAGAATATCTGCTCGGTGCTGGCGGTGGCACAGCAGGAGTCGCTGTATCAGTCCGATCCGGCGGTGCCGGGGCTGAATAAAATCGCCTGGAAGGAGATTGACCGTCGCGCCGAAAAACTCCACATCCCGGTGTTTCTGGTCCACACGGCACTGAAAATCAAATCGCCAAACGGCAAGAGCTACAGCGAGCGGCTGGATACGGTGAAAACCGAGAAGCAGCTCAGCGCCATCTTCGATGACTTTATCAATATGGTGCCGATGGGACAGACGCTGTTTGGCTCTCTCAATCCGGTACATACCGGTGGTCCAATGCAGGTCAGTATCGCCTTTGCCGAAAAGCATACCGACGGCTATCCGTGGAAAATCGAGAACACGGTTCGCCAGGAGGTCTTCTCCCTGCGCGGCGGACTCTGGTTCGGCACTTACCATCTGCTGAACTACCCCGCCAGCTATACGGTGCCGCTCTACCGCTTTGCTGACTTTAACGCGGGCTGGTATGCGAGCCGCAATGCGGCGTTCCAGAATGCCGTCAGCCGCGCCAGTGGGGTGAAGCTGGCCCTGGATGGCGATCTGATCGCCTATGGCAGCAGTAACGCAGGGAAGACGGAGCTGGCGGTGCGCAAGCTTTCAGGCAAGCTGGACATGAGCGACAGTGAGATCCGTCGGCAGCTGGAGAAGGGTGACAGCTTTGCGTTTGAGAAAACCGAGCTCTATCAGCAGGTCTTTAAACTGGCGGAGCAGAAGAGTGGCAAGGCGTTACCGAGAGCGATGCTGCCGGGGATCCAGCTTGAGAGCCCGAAAATCACCCGCAATCTGACGACAGCCTGGTTTGCCCAGCGCGTTGACGATCGCCGGGCGAAGTGCATGGCGCTCAACTAGCGATAACGGCGCCAGCGCACGTAGAGGGCAACGGCGCCCAACACCACCAGCCCGACAAGGAAGGGGATCAACCCGAAGACGGTGCTGACACCGAGCCCAATCTCAACGCGCGGACGGCCGCTCTCTTCGACCTGCATCAGGTGCTCATAGACGCCGGGAGCATGCACCAGAATATTGAGCAGCTGTGAGCCAGCCCAGAAGCAGAAAAGCACAAACAGCGCGTATGCAATATTTCCTGCCGTGGAGGTTTTTGGTTGCCTGGTGTTGTAGATGGGCTTTGACATCGTAAAATCTGCCATACATACCTCCGAGTGTTCTGACTGGCTATGTGCCTGTTGTACACGTCAAGTTTGACAGCTCATGGCTGTTGTCAATATCGGAATGTTGGTAAATTGGCCTGGAGAATTCTCCTGGTTTGTCGAATTTTGCCGCACATCACAGATTTTTTACTTAAGTGAAATCCCCGCACATTTCAGATTTTCCGCACAGGCCGCAGACCTGAAGACAAATCTGTGCGAGGATAGATTTTTTCTTCTGGAGCGACCATGAAACTGCCTGCCAAAATTCGCCGTGACTGGCATTTCTACGCCTTTGCTATTGGGCTTATCTTTATTCTGAATGGGGTGGTGGGGCTGCTGGGCTTCGAAGCGAAAGGCTGGCAGACCTATGCGGTAGGGCTGGTGACCTGGGTTGTCAGCTTCTGGCTGGCGGGGTTTATTATTCGCCGTCGCCCGGAAGAGACGACGGCGAACGACGCGGATTAACCGTTTACTGAAATCTGCAGGGCGCTGTCAGCGGCATGTCGCTCCAGCGCCAGCTCAATCAGGCGGGTGATCAGATCCGGGTAGCTGAGACCGCTGGCCTGCCACAGTTTCGGGTACATGCTGATGTTGGTGAAGCCGGGCAGGGTGTTGATCTCATTGATCACCACGCGGTTGTCCGCCGTTAAGAAGACGTCGACGCGCGCCATACCGCGACAGCCCAGCGCCTGATAGGCTTCGATGGCAATTCCACGGATCGCGTCGTTAACGTCAGCCTCCAGCGCCGCGGGTACCACCACCTGCGCGCCCTTGTCATCAATGTATTTGGTGTCGTAGGAATAGAAGTCGCTGTTCAGCACCACTTCGCCACAGGTACTGGCCTGCGGGAAATCATTGCCTAGCACCGCGCACTCAATCTCACGCCCTTTAATTCCCTGCTCAACCACCACTTTATGATCGAAGGTGAACGCCAGACGTACCGCTTCGCTGAACTGCGCTTCGCTGTTCACTTTGCTGACGCCCACGGAGGAGCCCTGGTTAGCCGGTTTGACGAACAGCGGCAGGCCGAAGCGGGCGCTGAGATCGGCAAAGATGTGCTGCTCGCGGTTGGCGCGGGTCAGGGTAACAAAGGGCGCCACGTTCAGGCCAGCGTCACGCAGCAGGCGTTTAGTGACATCTTTATCCATGCAGGCGGCAGAACCGAGGACATCGGAGCCGACGAACGGCAGGTTCGCCATGCGCAGCATCCCCTGCAGGGAGCCATCTTCACCCAGCGTGCCGTGGACAATCGGGAAAATGACGTCGAGCTGTGAAAGCGTCTGTCCGGTACCGGCATCGATAAGCTGGCCCTGCGTCACGCCCGGCACGGTAGCAACGCTGACCTCAGACGGATTCAGCGCAATATGCGCCGGATCGTCGGCGTTAAGCAGATAGCCCTGCTCGTCGTTAATGTGCCATTGACCCTGTTTATCAATGCCCAGCAGCACGACCTCAAAGCGGCTCTTATCAATCGCGTTAACGATATTTTTGGCCGATTGCAGCGACACTTCGTGCTCTGCTGATTTTCCCCCAAAGACAATACCTACCCGCAACTTCGCCATCACGTACACTCATCCACTCTGACTCAAAACCCCTACCATATCACGATGCCCGGCGGGATTCGCCGCCTTCTGCCATAATGTTTTGACACATTGCGAAGGGGGGTGAGTGAAAGGAAAAAGCCTGATTATCTGTCTAATCCTCATTGCTGCGGCTATTGCGGGCTACCGCTGGCTGCCGTCTTATTACAATCCGTTTGCACCGCTCACGCTTGACGATCCCCCCGGTACCCTGACTCAGTTTAAGCTCCGTCGCCTGACGCCTGAGCATTGTGATGTGCTGCTGGCGCAGGCTAATGCGCGTCAGCTGATCCGCACCCAGGCGGTGGCCGACAGCACGGGAGAGTGTCCGCTGAGTGATGTGGTGCGCGTGCGTAGTTTTGGCTCCGTCAGTCTTAGCAGCAGTTTTCTTGCCAGCTGCCCGCTGGCGCTCAGCTCGGCGTTGTTCGTCAACCAGCAGGCCCGGCCCATCACCGAAACCATGATGGGCAGCGGTCTGTCGCGCATTGACCATTTCGGCAGCTTTGCCTGCCGCAATATCTATCACCGCGCCAACGCCCGGCGCAGCGAGCATGCCACCGCCGAGGCGCTGGATATCAGCGGCTTTACCCTGGAAAACGGTCAGCGAATTTCGGTTCTGCGCGGCTGGAAGAGTGCCTCCACTGAACCCTGGCTGCGTGCGCTACTGAGTGCCAGCTGCGGCTATTTCGGTAACGCGCTGGGCCCTGAC
Source organism: Leclercia sp. LSNIH1 (assembly GCF_002902985.1). Classification (NCBI taxonomy): domain Bacteria; kingdom Pseudomonadati; phylum Pseudomonadota; class Gammaproteobacteria; order Enterobacterales; family Enterobacteriaceae; genus Leclercia; species Leclercia sp. LSNIH1. The sequence goes on from NZ_CP026167.1 coordinate 1,954,936, forward strand.
TATAACGCCGCCCACGCCAACCACTTTCACCTTGGGATGCGGGGGTTTGGCTACTGCCCGCAAAGCATAAATCACCAGCAAAAAGGGGAAAGTATGTGACATATTTCACAAATATGATGACTGGGAAGATAAAACCCCAAAGAGACGCGGGGCGCATCTCTGACAACGTCCGGTGAAAGGTAACTTGCTAATCTGATAACGAATTTACGTAATATGAAGACAGTGCTCGCCTATGGAATCGTGGAAGGTTAACCTTATTTCGGTCTGGTTTGGTTGTTTTTTCACCGGCCTTGCCATCAGCCAGATTTTGCCGTTTTTGCCGCTGTATGTCTCCCAGCTTGGCGTCTCGTCGCACGAAGCGTTGTCGATGTGGTCAGGGCTCACCTTCAGCGTCACGTTTCTGGTTTCGGCCATCGTCTCGCCCATGTGGGGCAGCCTTGCGGACCGTAAAGGGCGCAAGCTGATGCTGCTGCGCGCCTCGCTCGGCATGGCGATTGCGATCCTGCTCCAGGCCTTTGCCACCAACGTCTGGCAGCTTTTTCTGCTGCGCGCGCTGATGGGGCTGACCTCCGGTTATATTCCTAACGCGATGGCGCTGGTGGCGTCGCAGGTTCCCCGGGAGCGCAGCGGCTGGGCCATCAGTACTCTGTCGACGGCGCAAATCAGCGGCGTGATCGGCGGCCCGCTGATGGGCGGCTTTCTGGCAGACCATGTGGGTCTGCGCGCGGTATTTCTGATCACAGCGATCCTGCTGGTGGTAAGTTTTCTGGTAACGCTGTTTCTGATCAAAGAGGGGGTTCGCCCCACCGTCAGCAAGGCGGAGCGGCTGAGCGGCAGGGCGGTCTTTGCCTCGCTCCCTTATCCGGGCCTGATGATCAGCCTGTTCATCACCACCATGGTTATCCAGCTTTGCAACGGCTCGGTGGGGCCGATCCTCGCGCTGTTTATTCAGTCGATGGCACCCGAGAGCAATAATATCGCCTTCCTCAGCGGGATGATTGCCGCGGTGCCGGGGATCTCCGCGTTGATGTCCGCCCCACGTCTGGGCAAGCTCGGGGACCGCATAGGCACCGGGCGTATTTTGATGGCGACGCTTATTGTGGCGGTGGTGCTCTTTTTCGCCATGTCCTTTGTCACCACCCCTTTGCAGTTGGGCGTGCTGCGCTTTCTACTCGGCTTTGCGGATGGCGCCATGCTGCCCGCCGTACAGACCCTGCTGATTAAGTACTCCAGCGATCGGGTCACCGGACGGATCTTCGGTTATAACCAGTCGTTTATGTATCTGGGGAACGTTGCCGGTCCGTTGATGGGGGCCGCGGTCTCGGCGATGGCCGGTTTCCGCTGGGTATTTGCCGCCACCGCTGTGGTGGTGCTGGTAAACATTCTGCAACTGGCGTGGGCGATGCGCCAGCGCCGCCTGCAGGAAGTCCGCCGTTCTTAATGTAGCTATATAATATATTGATATCTGGCCGCCATTATCATTCCTGTGAAATGGCGGTTCTTGTATTTAATTCAGGTTGCGCAGAAAAAAAGAAAAATTTAATTTAAGTCGCATTTTTACCGGCCGTACAGAAACGCATTTATGCGCCATGTGGGATTTCCTTAAAAATAGTACTTTTACCCACTTTGCAAGTCTCAATCATAATGATAACGTCGCAAAAAAACGTGATAAGGAAATAGCGCTGTGAAAAATCTAATTGCAGAGTTGTTAGTTAAGCTGGCAGAAAAGGAAGAAGAGTCAAAAGAGCTTGTGGTTCAGGTTGAAGCGCTGGAAATAGTGGTTACCGCCCTGCTACGACAGATGGCGCAAAGCGATCAACAGGCGCTGATCGAAAGCGTGGAAGGCGCGCTGGATGAGGCCAGGCCAGATGCACAGGTTCCGGCCCAGGACAGCGAAATGCTGCAGCAATACGTAAAAAAGCTGCTACGGCACCCGCGCAGCTGACCCATTATTTGACCTGAGTTGTTGTCAAAAACCGTCACCCCGGTTGCCTGTCGTCGCTCTGTTTTATTTTTATCTTTCCTCAATGGGAAAAATAAGTGAAACAGAGCGCACGTTATATTCCATAGCTTACCTCGCGACATTATCCCCACAATTTATGCTGTAAATGTTCTCTCTATCCTGGTACCGGGTATATGACGCTGCCGCCGGCCCAACATATTATTCTGCTTATTAGCGACGGCATGAGCCACGCCGAAATAACCACTGTGCGAAATTATCCCGATGGCGCGGGTGGTTTTTTTAGCAGTACGAACCAGACTTAAGGAGATCATTCACAGAAGGAAAGTGCTATGAAAATCACACTACTGGCGACCCTGCTCCTTGGCCTGTTCTCTCTTACTCCCGCGGGGGCGCAAGATCAGCCGCTCACACCGCAACAGCAACGTATGACCACCTGCAATCAGCAGGCGACCGCCCAGGACCTGAAGGGCGACTCCCGTAAGAGCTATATGAGCGATTGCCTGAAAAACGCCTCCTCTAAACCCAACGAAAAAAGCCTGACGCCGCAACAACAAAGGATGCGTGAATGTAACTCCCAGGCGACCCAACAATCCCTTAAAGGGGACGACCGGAGTAAGTTCATGAGCGCCTGCCTGAAGAAAACTGGCTAGTTCAAAAGGGTGAGCGTTCCGTTTGGCTCACCCGAAATATCATACTTAGCGCCAGATAACCCTTTCTATAATTTGGGAAAATGCTTTTGAGTGTTCCCAATGACCATGAATGATGAAAACATTTACAGCAAAGTCTATGCCCGGGAAGGGATAAATCTGGCGCTTTCGGCGGATGAGCATCATCGCTCAGGAATTCGTCTGGCCCGTCGTTTACGGCTCCCGCGTGCGGCGGGCCTGGCTTTTCTGTTTTTCCCTGTTGCCAGCGTGCTGACCGCGCAATCGGTTAACGGCGTCTGGTGGCTTTTGCTGGTTGGATGGGCCTTTGTCTGGCCCCATCTGGCCTGGCAACTGGCGATGCGCTCTGCCAATCCCCATCACAATGAGATGTTTAACCTCAAAGTCGATGCCATTATGGCCGGGGTATGGATTGGACTGATGGGCGTTAACGCCATGCCCACCGCGGCGCTGGTCATGATGATGAGCATGAACCTGATGGGCGTGGGGGGGATTAGGCTGTGTGGTACAGGATCATTGATGACCGCGCTGGCGGCGCTGGTTACCCAGCAGCTGATGCACATTCCGGCAGGCTTTATCAGTACCCCGCTTGAGGTCTGGCTCGCCCTGCCGGGGATTGTTGGTTATCCGATGCTATTTGCCTGGGTAAGCTTCCGTACAACCAGCCGTCTGGTGGAACATAAGCGCCGTCTTGAGTTGATGAGTACTCTGGATGGGATGACAGGGGTATACAACCGTCGTCACTGGGAAGTGTTGCTGCGTACAGAATTTGAAAACTGCCGTCGCTATCACCGGAGCGCCACGATCCTGCTGATCGATATCGATCACTTCAAAGGCATTAATGATACCTGGGGCCATGACGTAGGCGATCAGGCGATTCTCGCCGTGACCCGTCAGCTACAACTGACGTTACGCGCCAGCGATATGATTGGTCGCTTTGGCGGCGATGAGTTCGCGGTAATCATGAGCGGAACGCCAGCGGAAAACGCTATTGCGGCAATGTCGCGGGTCCATGAACGGCTGGCGGAACTGCGCCTGCCGGGCGCTCCGCAGGTAAAGCTCTGCATCAGCGTCGGTGTCGCGCCGCTCACGACGTCGATGGTGCATTATCAGGAATGGTTAAAAGCGGCGGATATTGCACTTTATAAGGCGAAAAATGCCGGACGTAACCGTACCGAAGTGGCCGCCTGACGTCCGGCTGTCGGTCAGGATTTGCTTAGCAGCTCTGACTTTTCCATGCACTTGTTCATGGCTTCAATGACCGCTGCCCGGAAACCGCGCTCCTCCAGCACCCGCACCGCTTCAATGGTTGTGCCGCCCGGAGAGCAGACCATATCTTTCAGTTCGCCCGGATGTTTGCCGGTTTCCAGCACCATTTTGGCGGAGCCCATTACCGCCTGCGCCGCAAATTTATAGGCCTGCGCGCGCGGCATCCCGCCCAGCACCGCGGCATCTGCCATCGCTTCGATAAACATAAACACGTAGGCGGGCGCTGAACCGCTGACGCCTACCACCGGGTGGATCATCGCCTCGGCAATCACTTCGGCCTCTCCGAAGCAGCGGAAAATATTGACGACATCGGCAACCTCTTCGGGGGTCACCAGCGCGTTAGGGGTGATAGAGGTCATGCCCGCTTTTACCAGCGACGGCGTGTTGGGCATGGCGCGGACGATTTTACGGTCGTGGCCCAGCGCGCGCGCCAGCTGATCGAGGGTGATGCCTGCCGCGATAGAGACCACCAGCGTCTCTTTATTGAGGCTGGAGGTGATATCGCTCAGGACTTTCACCATCATGTTCGGCTTCACCGCGCCGAAGACGATATCGGCCACCTGGGCCACTTCCTGGGCGCTTTGCGCGGCGTTAATCCCGTACCGATCGTGCAGGGCGGCGACCTTGTCCGGTGATGGGGTGTAGACCCAAATCTGGCCAGGCTGCACCTGACCGCTGGCAATCAGACCGCCGAGAATGGCTTTGCCCATATTACCGCAGCCGATAAAACCGATTTTCTTCTCCATCACGTCTCCCTCTTAAACTTTGTTATGATTGTGGCACTTTAGCCTATCAGGTTTTGTTACGCAGCATTATATGCCGGAGAGAGAAGATGGCGATTTGGGTGGATGCCGATGCGTGTCCCAATGTGATTAAAGAGATCCTGTTTCGTGCTGCCGAGCGCGTACAGATGCCGCTGACGCTGGTGGCGAACCAGAACCTGCGCGTGCCGCCGTCCCGATTTATCCGTTCCTTGCGCGTACCGGCCGGCTTTGATGTGGCCGATAACGAAATTGTACGCCTGTGCAGCGCGGACGATCTGGTGATCACCGCCGATATTCCACTGGCGGCGGAGGTGCTGGAGAAAGGGGCCGCAGCGCTCAATCCGCGAGGCGAGCGTTATTCGCCAGCTACTATCCGTGAAAAGCTGACGATGCGTGATTTTATGGACACGATGCGCGCCAGCGGCGTGCAGACCGGCGGGCCGGACAGCCTCTCCCAGCGCGACAGGCAGCAGTTCGCCGCCGAGCTGGACAAATGGCTGCTGGAAGTGAAGCGCCGCCAGGGGTAATCATCGCTGCGTGAGCGGTTTTGGTCATTATTACCACAATCCGGGGTTGTCAACGGCGGGTGGGTTCAGGTAAGGTGAGCGCACCGTTTAGTGCAATTTTTTCTTTACAGGATAACCCTCGCTATCTCTTGGGTTGACTTAACTGTCAGTTTAATATCACGCCTGATGTAATAATTATTTTACGGTTAACGTGTGTACTAGCTTAATGGTATCATTGCACTCTTTTCGACTTCACGCACCGCATGCGCGCGGCATCAAAGGGAACACCTAGTCATGACCCAGCCTATTTTTTTAATTGGCCCCCGCGGCTGTGGCAAAACCACCGTCGGTCTTGAACTGGCTCGTCTGTGTCAGAGTGAATTTGTCGATACCGATCACTGGCTACAGACCCATGCCGGGCAAAGCATCGCTGAGATTGTTGAGCAGGAAGGGTGGGAGAGTTTTCGCGCCCGCGAAACGGCGACCCTCGAGGCGGTGACCGCAGGCTCCGGCATTATCGCCACCGGCGGCGGCATTATTTTGTCCGCTTACAACCGTCAGTTTATGCGTGAAAAGGGCCGGGTGATCTATCTTTGTGCCCCGGTGCCGGTGCTGGTCGGGCGTCTCGAAGCCTCGCCAGAAGAGGGACAGCGCCCAACCCTGACCGGCAAACCTATCAGCGAAGAGGTGAGCGCAGTGCTGGCGGAGCGTGATGCGCTCTATCGCGAAGCCGCTCACCACGTGGTGGACGCCTCCCTTCCTCCTGCGCAAGTGGTGCAAAATATCGTCGCTGCGCTTCATCTGGCATGCGCCAGCTAACTGATGTCTATACTGATAGTTCAGCCAACCTAATAAAATAAAGGATGAACTATGCCAACCAGACCTCCCTATCCGCGTGAAGCCCGTATTGTTGCCGTTGAGAAAGGCGCAACGGGCAAGACTGTCACCTGGTATCAGCTGCGTGCTGACCACCCGAAACCGGATTCACTGATCAGTGAACATGAAACGGAGCAGGAAGCGAAGGATGCGAAAGTGCGCTACGAAGATCCCGATAAAGCCTGAATTAAATCTGAATACGGTCAAAACCGTACCGTAATCACACTATTCAAAAAGCGTAAACATTAAACGGAGGGTAATGTTCAGGTTTAACAGACACATTCTGTCAGGCACGTGGATCTTTACATTCCAGCGGTTGAATCTGCTGCTACGCTTTTCAGCACTTTTTCCTGAACAGCGAAGTGTGCCTGTATCTGTGTCACGGTAGTGGTTGTATAGAAAGGCGAGAACGATGAAGGCAACATTGGCGATCCTCACGATTGGGGTAGTCCCGGTAAGCGAAGTACTACCGCTCTTAACGGAGCATATTTCTGCGCAACAAATTACGCATCACAGTTTGCTCGGTACGCTGAGCCGGGAAGAGGTCATGGAAGACTACGCCCCTGAACCGGGCGAGGCGCAGCTGCCTACCCTGCTCAGCGACGGCGAGCTGGGAAACGTCTCGTTGCCGAAGATCGCGTGCGCCCTGCAAGGCGTGATCGAAGTGCTCGATAACCAGGGCTATGAGGTGATCCTGCTGATGAGCACCGCGCCCATCACTGGCCTCGTCGCCCGCAATGCAATTTTGCTTGAGCCGACGCGGATCATCCCGCCGCTGGTCGGATCGATTGTCGATGGCCATCAGGTGGGGGTGATCGTGCCGATCCCTGAGCTGATGGAGAACCAGTCCCGCAAATGGCAGTGCCTGGTTAAGGCGCCGCTGCTTGCTGTAGCCAATCCTTTCTGGGACAGCGAAGAGAAACTGATCGACGCCGGGCGCGATCTGCTGGCCCGCGGCGCAGATGTCCTGATGCTCGATTGTCTTGGTTTTCATCAACATCACCGTGATTTACTGCAAAAACACCTGGACGTGCCGGTGCTGTTATCAAACGTGCTGGTGGCCCGGCTGGCCTCGGAATTGCTGGTCTGATGATTTTGCGTGACAGGTACGGAGTGTCACCCCTATATTGGGTTGACAACCAACGACAATAAGGACCAGTCCATGCTTCAGACTAATGAATACTTTTCCGGTAAAGTGAAGTCCATCGGTTTTACCAGCAGCATTACTGGCCGCGCCAGTGTTGGCGTAATGGAAGAGGGGGAGTACGCCTTCGGTACCGCGCAGCCAGAAGAGATGACCGTGGTGAGCGGCTCGCTCAAAGTGTTACTGCCGGGGGAAACGGAGTGGAAAGTCTATAACCCGGGCGATGTTTTCAACGTGCCAGGCCACAGCGAATTCCATCTGCAGGTTGCGGAACCTGCCTCTTATCTGTGTCGTTATCTGTAAAAAAAAGAGCCGGGTTAACCCGGCTCCGATCTCTGGTATGAAGCATTAACGCTGTGCTTCGCCGCCCAATCCTTCTACTACGCTCTTAATCAACGCCGCCAGTTCACCCGTCATCAGAATGAAGTCAGCATCAAAACGCTGGGCATAGTCGTCCCGGTCGATATCGTCGTTCTGATCGCGCAGCTCGTCGGAAAACTTCAGACGCTTGATCGAGCCATCGTCACACATCATGAACTGAATGCGCTGCTGCCAGTCGAGGGCCAGCTTGGTCACCAGTTTGCCAGCTTCGATATGCACGGCGATCTCATCGCTGACCAGCTCCTGCTTCTTGGCGCGGATCACGCCCCCATCTTCCAGGATCGCTTTCAGCTCGGCTTCGTCCAGCAGCTGGAAGCCCTGCGGGACATTGTTGCCCCGTACCCACTCGGTGAGGGTCAGCTCGATCGGGTTTTCCATCGTCAGCGGCACCACCGGCAGCGAACCGAGGCTTTTACGCAGTAACGCCAGAGTATCTTCTGCTTTTTTGGCGCTGGCGCAGTCGACCATAATCAGGCCGTTAACCGTGTCGATCCACATCATTGTCTGGCTGAAGCGGCTAAAGGCGCGCGGCAGCAGGGAGTGCAGCACTTCGTCTTTCAGCGAATCTTTCTCAGTTTTTTTCAGCTTACGGCCCTGTTCGGCTTCCAGCTTAAAAATTTTGGCTTCCAGCGCCTGCTTCACCACTGGCGTCGGCAGGATCTTCTCTTCCTTACGCGCGCAGATGATGATTTGACCATTGGTAGTGTGGGTCAGCGCATCGCTCTGTGATCCCATAGGCGGAACCCATCCGGTTTTGGCCATATCCTGGCTGCCACACGGGGTAAATGCGTAAAGGTCTAACTGTTTTTCCATCTCGTCTGCACGCAGTTCGATATCGCGGCTGAGACGGTAAACCATCAAATTTTTGAACCACAGCATGATAATTTCCACGGTCTTGTCGTTTAATTCAGCGGGCATGATAGCGAATTGTCGCATCGCTTGCATTGCTAATCGGGTAGCAGGCTTCTACTCTGTTGATAATCAAAATAATGAGGAACGTTCTGTGCGAATTGGTATTGATCTCGGCGGCACGAAAACAGAAGTCATTGCCCTTGGCGAGCAGGGGGAGCAGCTGTTCCGCCATCGCCTCCCTACCCCGCGTGACGACTACCGGCAGACCATTGAAACCATCGCTACTCTGGTGGAGATGGCCGAAAAGGCCACCGGCCAGACCGGCACGGTCGGTATGGGGATCCCGGGGTCGATTTCGCCCTATACCGGGGTGGTGAAAAACGCCAACTCGACCTGGCTTAACGGCCAGCCTTTTGACCGCGATTTAAGCCAGCGCCTGAACCGTGAAGTCCGGCTGGCCAACGACGCCAACTGCCTGGCGGTGTCAGAGGCCATCGACGGCGCCGCGGCGGGGGCACAGACCGTATTTGCGGTGATCATCGGTACCGGCTGCGGCGCAGGCGTGGCCTTTGGCGGGCGCGCCCATATTGGCGGCAACGGCACGGCTGGCGAGTGGGGACACAATCCGCTGCCGTGGATGGATGAAGACGAACTGAAGTACCGCGCTGAAGTGCCGTGCTACTGCGGCAAACAGGGCTGTATCGAGACCTTTATCTCCGGCACCGGCTTCGCCACCGATTACCGTCGTCTGAGCGGGCATCCGCTAAAAGGCAACGAGATCATGCGTCTGGTGGAAGAGCAGGACGCCGTCGCGGAGCTGGCGCTCAGCCGCTATGAAATGCGGCTGGCGAAGTCGCTGGCGCACGTGGTGAACATTCTCGACCCGGATGTGATCGTCCTGGGCGGCGGCATGAGCAACGTTGACCGTCTCTATAGCACCGTTCCCCAGCTGGTGAAGCAGTGGGTGTTTGGCGGCGAATGCGAAACCCCGATCCGTAAAGCGGTGCACGGCGACTCCAGCGGCGTACGCGGCGCAGCCTGGCTGTGGCCAAACTGACAGGGCAAAAGCCGGGTGACGCGTAGCGCTCCCGGCTTACAAAACAGCAAACTCCTTATCCAGCCTGCTGTACCCCAGCCCGTTAATCTTCTTCACTTTGATCTGCACCGGGATGCGCTCCTTCATCGCCTCGACGTGGCTGATCACCCCAATGGTTTTGCCGCTGGCATTCAGCGCATCCAGCGCGTCCAGGGCGGTATCCAGCGTTTCGCTGTCCAGGGTGCCGAAGCCCTCGTCGAGGAACAGCGAATCAATTTGCGTTTTGTGGCTCACCAGGTCGGAAAGCGCCAGCGCCAGCGCCAGGCTTACCAGAAAACTTTCGCCGCCGGAGAGGGTGCGGGTATCGCGCACGGCATCCGCCTGCCAGGTATCCATCACCTCCAGCTCCAGCGCGTCGCTGGCCTTGCGTTGCAGCAGGTAGCGGCCATGCAGACGCATCAGCTGCTGGTTGGCGAGCCATACCAGGTTGTCGAGAGTTAAGCCCTGGGCAAACTTACGGAAGCGATCCCCCTCTTTGGAACCGATCAGCGCATTAAGATAACCCCAGTCATCCGCCAGGCGGGCCGCCTCCTCAATTTGTTGCATCAGTGCCTGCTGGTGCTGGCGATTGTCGCTGTCCTGTTTAAGCTGCTGGCGGATCTCCCCCTGGCGGGTGGTGTTTTCCCGCAGTTTCAGGCCGAGCTGCTGAAGCTGTTCCTGCAGGGCCGGCGCGTCCGTCGTCAGGCCCGCCGGACGTTGTTCCAGATGTTCGTTCAGTCGTTGACCGGCCTGCTGAAGCAGGGCCGTGGTCTGCTGGATCTGATTCTCCAGAGTCTGTTTCAACTGCTCCAGACGCCGAACCGTATCGCCATCCAGCAGGGCCGCCAGAAATGTCTCCCGATCGCTAAAGATGCTGGCAGCCAGCGCGGCGGCAAACTGCGCCTGCGATTGTTGTAAACGTTCGCTTTCCAGCGTGTACTGCTGCTGCAGCGTGGCGAGCTGGCTTTGCAGGGAGACGCACTCGGTATGGATTTCGCGCCAGTTATCCGGGATCGCACTTTCCACCTGCGTGGAATCCGTTGCCGGAAGGGTCTCCAGCAGCGGTGCCAGGGCGGTGATGCGCTCCCGCAGGGCGCTGTGCTGAGTCTGCCGCTCCTGCCAGGCCAGCGACTCTTTTTCCCGTTCCGCAAGCCAGGCCGACTCGGTACCGTCCTCCGGTGCCGCCAGCGACAGGGCATGAAGCGTTTGCGCCATAGCCGTGCGCGTCGCCAGAAGCTGCTGCTGGTAAAGCTGAAGCTGGGCTTCCTCTTCACTCAGCTGGCTTTGCAGGGTCAGGCGTTGGCTCAGCTGGTAAAGCTGCTGTTCGTACTGCTCCTGTTTAGCCAGCCATGGGGCGATGTCGTCCTGAATGTTCAACTGCACAGAGAGGGTTTCACACACCGCATTCCACTCTTTAGTGAGCGCTTGCTCATCCTGAAAGAGCGTCTGCGCTTCGCTTGTTTCGCGCTGAAGCTGGCTGTTTAGCGCATTTACCTGCCCCAGAACCAGCAGGCCTTCCTCTTTGAGTGCGGCGACCTCCTTTTCCATCGCATCCCGGCGGCGCTGGTTTCCGGTGAGCGCCAGGGCCTGGTATTGGGCAATGGCCGGATGTTCGGTAGAGCCGCAGAGCAGGCAGGGCTTTCCGGCCTCCAGTTCCGCCCGGTAGCTCTCCAGCTTCTTAATCTTCTCTTCCTGCTCACATAAGGTTTTGAGATCGAGATAGTGCTGGTTTTTCTCTTTGTACTGCTGGCGGCGTAGCGTCAGGGTTTCGTTCAGTTTTGCCAGCTCGGCCTGGGCCTTTTGCACGCTTTCGCGAGTCTGCCGCGATCGCTGTTGCAGAGGCTGATAGCGGGCATGCAGGGTAGTCAGGCGCTGGCGTGCCGCGCGGGACTGCGTCTGGAGTGCCATCTCGCTGGCGGTCTGTTCTGCGGTAAGCGTCAGAGCGCTCTCCGGTAATCCCGCCAGCTTCTGGCGTAACGCCGTGATACGCCCGGTCAGCGTCGCGATCTGGGTTTTATCGCGATTAAGCTGGGTGAAGTGGGCGCGCCAGCCTGCAATCTCCTGGCCCCACTGGCGGAAGCGGTCGTGGTTGGTAAGCCACTGGGTGAGTGCAGCCAGCTCGGTTTGCAGCCTGTCGTGCGTGCGCAGCGCCCCGTTACGAATGCCTGAACGCAGCGCCGTACTGGACTGTAAGCGAGTATTCACATCCAGCATCTGCTGTTCCGTCTGCGAAAGCTGGGCAAGCTGCTCCTGCTGCCGCTCCCAGTGCGGGCGCAGCAGGGCCGCAGGCTGGGCGAGATGCAGTTTTTCCAGCTCCGGCGTGGCGTCCGTCAGGGCCTGCTGCGCCTGTTGCTGCGCGGCCTTCGATCGCTGTTGCTCCCGCACCAGCTCATCGTGGCGGGTAAGCCACTGATAATCTTTCTGGAGTCCCTGCTGCTGCGCCAGCAGTTGCGCTTCTTCGTCAGTAAGTACCTGCAAACCTTGCTGAAGATGCTGTAGCTGCTCTTCGCTGAGCAACACCACGCCGGCCGCCTGGGCCTGGCGCTTCTCCAGCTCGCTGCGTGCCGCCTTATGTTTTTCAAACACCATGGCGGAGATCTGGCCGTAGATTTCCGTGCCGGTCAGCTCCTCGAGCAGTTCGGCGCGCTCTTTCGGTTTGGCGTTCAGAAAGGCGGCGAATTGCCCCTGGGATAAGAGCATCGAGCGGGTAAAGCGGTCATAGTCCAGCCCGGTCAGAGAGGCAACCAGCTCCAGCTTGTCCTTCACTTTATCTGCGAGGATCTTCCCGTCCTTGCACTGGGCGAGCTCCACGCGGGGCACCTGCAGGTTGCCGTCCGGCTGGTTGCGCGCCCGGTTCTGGCTCCAGAACGCACGATAAGCTACCCCTTTGACTTCAAACTCGACCTCGGCGAGGCACTCAGCGGTGTCGCGGGTCATCAGATCGTTTTGCGATTGCGAGACCGTATTCAGGCGCGGCGTCTCGTGGTAAAGCGCCAGGCAGATGGCATCCAGCAGGGTGGTTTTCCCGGCGCCGGTTGGGCCGGTGATAGCAAACAGGCCATTGCTGAGGAAGGGTTCGGCGGTAAAGTCGATTTTCCATTCGCCCTTGAGCGAGTTAAGGTTTTTCAGGCGCAGGCTGAGAATTTTCATGCCTCATCCTCTTCATTGCTGAGGGCGTGGATCGTGTGGCTGAACAGCTCGTTTAGCCGGGCCCGCTGGGTATCATCCAGGGTTTCCTGGGCGAGTCGGCGCTCAAAAACCTCCTCAACCCGCAGCTCGCTGAGGGTTTCACGCAGGTTGCTGGCAAGGCTTCTCTCGCGCTGCTCGCGACTGCGCCGCACCAGCAGGACCTCTACCGGCAGATCGTCCGTCAGCTGCTGGATCTTACGCTGCATATCGTGCAGGTACTCCTCGGTGGTGAGTTCGATATCCAGCCAGACGGGAGGCGTCTGCTCCACGCCGCGCCACTGCTCAAGCTGGGCGGTGATCGCCGCCAGATCGCCCTTCAGCACCGCCAGCGGCTGGGTAATGGGCACCTCAAGCGATTCGACGCTGCTGAGCTTGCCCTGGTCGAAACTCACCAGATGAACGCATTTGCTTTTGCCGGTTTCATCAAAGCTGAGGGGAATAGGGGAGCCGCAGTAGCGGATATGTTCGCAACCGCCAATCATCTGCGCCCGGTGGATATGGCCCAGCGCTATATAGTCAGCGGCCGGGAAGTGCTGGGCGGGAAACGCATCCAGCGTACCGATATAGATGTCACGTACCGCGTCACTTTTACTGGCGCCGACGGTGGTGAGATGCCCGGTGGCGATAATCGGCAGTACGCTGTCGCCGCGAAGCGCGCAAGCCTGGGTATATTGCTCGGCATAATAGTGGGTAATGGCCTGCAACAGCTGCTGCTGTTTCTCAAGCCCGGAGAGGCCCGCCTGGCTTCGCACCACGTCCCGGGGGCGTAAAAACGGGATCGGGCAGAGTACCGCGCCGGGGGTGCCGTCGCGTCGGGTCAGAATTTGCGGCCCATGTCCGGCGCTGGCGACCACGGTGGTGTTGAGAAACGCCAGAATCTCACGGGATTCGTTCAGCGTGGCGACGGAATCATGGTTGCCGGCCACAATCACCAGATGGCAGCCGGTTTTTTGCAGATTGACCACGAAACGGTTATAGAGCTCGCGCGCGTAGCTGGGCGGCGAGCCGGTATCAAAAATATCCCCGGCCACGAGGATGGCATCCACGTCATGCGATTGCGCCATCTCAAGCAGCCAGTTGAGAAACGCTTCATGTTCGGTGGCGCGGCTTTTACTGTAAAAATTTTGTCCCAGGTGCCAGTCCGAGGTGTGAAGTATGCGCATAACAGATCCGTGGCAAAAAATGGTTAGCGGGATTATAAACTTTCAGGGGGAGGAAGATAACCGCTACAATCGGGGCTGCCATAAAACAACGGCTTGCCTTTATGAGCGGGCGCGTTTTTCATAAATCTGTCATAAATCTGACGCATAATGACGCCGTATTACAAACATGTAACCTTAATAAGACAGGGCTAAGTATGGCGAGACGTATTCTGGTCGTAGAAGATGAAGCACCCATTCGCGAAATGGTCTGTTTCGTGCTCGAACAAAATGGCTTTCAACCGATAGAGGCCGAAGATTACGACAGCGCGGTGAACCAGCTCAACGAACCCTGGCCCGATCTGATCCTGCTCGACTGGATGCTGCCTGGCGGCTCTGGCCTGCAATTCATCAAACATATTAAACGTGAAGCGTTAACCCGCGATATTCCGGTGATGATGTTAACGGCCCGCGGCGAAGAGGAAGATCGCGTTCGCGGTCTGGAGACCGGCGCGGATGACTACATTACCAAACCGTTTTCCCCGAAAGAGCTGGTGGCGCGCATTAAAGCCGTAATGCGCCGTATTTCACCGATGGCGGTGGAAGAGGTGATTGAGATGCAGGGGCTGAGTCTGGACCCTACCTCGCACCGCGTGATGACCGGTGAAAATCCCCTCGATATGGGACCAACGGAATTCAAACTGTTGCACTTTTTCATGACCCACCCGGAACGCGTCTATAGCCGCGAGCAGTTGCTCAACAATGTCTGGGGCACTAACGTCTATGTGGAAGATCGCACGGTTGATGTTCATATCCGCCGTTTGCGCAAGGCACTTGAAACCAGCGGTCACGATCGCATGGTGCAGACCGTCCGCGGCACGGGTTATCGTTTCTCAACCCGTTTCTGAACAATGACAGGAGTGTGACGCGTGCTGGAACGGCTGTCATGGAAAAGGCTCTGTTTTGAACTGATACTCTGCTGTATTCCGGCCCTGATCCTCGGGGCCGTAATCGGTTATTTACCCTGGTTTTTGCTGGCGGCAGTCACGGGATTGCTGATCTGGCACTTCTGGAATTTGCTCCGCCTCTCATGGTGGCTATGGGTTGACAGAAGTATGACCCCGCCGCCAGGAAGCGGCAGCTGGGAACCCCTCCTGTATGGCCTGCACCAGATGCAGATGCGTAATAAAAAACGCCGACGCGAGCTGGGCAGCCTGATCAAACGCTTTCGCAGCGGCGCCGAATCGCTGCCGGATGCGGTGGTATTGACCACCGAAGAGGGGGCGATGTTCTGGTGTAACGGACTGGCGCAGCAGTTGCTGGGCCTGCGCTGGCCGGATGATAACGGGCAGAATATCCTCAACCTCCTGCGTTATCCGGAGTTCGCCCAGTATCTGAAAAAACGCGATTTTACCCGCCCGCACAATCTGGTCATGAACAACGGTCGCCATCTGGAGATCCGCGTGATGCCCTACAGCGACCAGCAGTGGCTGATGGTGGCGCGGGATGTGACGCAAATGCACCAGCTTGAAGGGGCGCGGCGCAATTTCTTCGCCAACGTCAGCCACGAGCTGCGCACCCCGCTGACGGTATTGCAGGGCTATCTGGAGATGATGCAGGAGCAGACACTGGAAGGCGCGCCGCGGGAAAAAGCGCTGCACACCATGCGCGAGCAGACGCAGCGCATGGAAGGGCTGGTGAAGCAGCTGCTGACCCTCTCCCGCATTGAAGCGGCGCCAACCCTGGCGCTGAATGAAACCATCGATGTGCCGATGATGCTGCGGATGCTGGAGCGCGAAGCGCAGACCTTAAGCCAGCAGCAGCACCAGCTTACCTTCGAGGTGGATAACAGCCTCAAAGTACGCGGCAGTACCGACGAGCTGCGCAGCGCCATCTCTAACCTGGTCTATAACGCGGTGAATCATACCCCGCCCGGCACCCACATCACCGTGCGCTGGCAGCATGCGCCAACGGGAGCGGAGTTCAGCGTGGAAGACGATGGTCCCGGTATCGGCCCGGAGCATATTCCGCGTCTTACCGAGCGTTTTTACCGGGTGGATAAGGCGCGCTCCCGGCAGACGGGGGGCAGTGGCCTGGGGCTGGCGATTGTTAAACACGCCATTAATCACCACGACAGCCGCCTGGATATCGTCAGTACGCCGGGGAAAAGTACGCGTTTTAGCTTTGTGATCCCGGAACGTTTGATTGCCAGTAACAGCGCCTGACGGCGTCACTGTAATCAGAAATTGCCACAGGCCAGCCAATGCTGGCCTGTTTGCTTTGCAGTTCAGCGCAGCGCGAATAAATATTATACGCCTGTTGCTTTTTTGTTCGCATGATTAGCCATGAGTTTTTCTTATAAATGGTTTATTATCCCACTTCTAACTTTCGAGTTGGCATATTGTTCTGGTTTTGAGATCCCATATTGCCTTTAAACGTTATAAGCGTTTAAATTGCCACCCTGATATCGTCGGACAGACTGTATTTGCGTGGTAAATCGAAAAACTATTCTTCTCCACGCCGGTAGGGAAGCATTTCCCGCTGAGGTTGCACATTTTTTCCGCTGTTTTGTTCCGCAACGGATAGCGAAAAATTCAACGTTTTCAACACCACATCCACAGGCAGTAAGGTTTTATGACCCATCAATTGAAATCGCGCGACATCATCGCGCTGGGCTTTATGACATTTGCGCTGTTCGTTGGCGCGGGTAACATCATCTTTCCTCCCATGGTTGGCTTACAGGCGGGTGAACACGTCTGGACGGCGGCTATTGGTTTCCTGATTACTGCCGTGGGTCTACCGGTGTTGACCGTGGTTGCGCTGGCGAAAGTCGGCGGCGGTGTCGATAGCCTGAGCACCCCTATCGGGAAAGTCGCAGGTATTCTGCTGGCAACCGTCTGCTATCTGGCCGTCGGCCCGCTGTTTGCCACCCCGCGTACCGCGACCGTCTCCTTTGAAGTGGGTATCGCTCCGCTGACCGGCGACGGCGCTATGCCGCTGTTGATCTATAGCCTCATCTACTTTGCTCTGGTGATTCTGGTCTCCCTCTATCCGGGCAAGCTGCTGGATACCGTGGGTAACTTCCTCGCGCCGCTGAAAATCGTGGCCCTGATTGTGCTGGCCGTGGCTGCCGTTATCTGGCCTGCCGGCCCGATCAGCGATGCAATGGACGCCTACAAAAATGCCGCGTTCTCTAACGGCTTTGTGAACGGCTACCTGACCATGGATACCCTGGGCGCGATGGTGTTTGGTATCGTCATTGTGAACGCCGCCCGTTCCCGCGGCGTGACCGAAGCGCGTCTGCTGACCCGCTACACCATCTGGGCGGGTCTGATTGCGGGCGTAGGCCTGACATTGCTCTATCTGGCGTTGTTCCGTCTGGGTTCTGACAGCGCGGCCCTGGTAGACCAGAGCGCAAACGGCGCGGCTATCCTGCATGCCTATGTTCAGAACACCTTCGGCGGTTCGGGGAGCTTCCTGCTGGCGATCCTGATCTTCCTGGCCTGTCTGGTGACGGCGGTGGGCCTGACCTGCGCCTGCGCCGAGTTCTTTGCCCAGTATCTGCCGCTCTCTTATCGTACGCTGGTGTTCATCCTCGGTATCTTCTCCATGGCGGTCTCTAACCTCGGTCTGAGCCACCTGATCCAGGTCTCCATTCCGGTACTGACGGCCATCTACCCGCCGTGTATCGTGCTGGTGGTGCTGAGCTTCACCCGTGGTTGGTGGAATAATTCTTCCCGAATTATTGCCCCGGCCATGTTTATTAGCCTGCTTTTTGGTATCCTTGACGGCATCAAAGCATCGGCTATTGGCGATACGCTCCCTGCCTGGACACAGCGTCTGCCGCTGTCCGAACAGGGCCTGGCCTGGTTGATGCCTACCGTTGTTGCACTGGTTCTGGCCGTAATCTGGGATCGTGCTGCGGGGCGTCGGGTAACGTCGAACGCGCACTAATCAACGGATAAATGTTCAACCACGGGGCTTATGGCCCCGTGGTTTTTTGTTTTTTTTGTGTTGAATGGCAAGACGTAAATGGAAAGCTCTAACAAACTGAAGCGGGGCCTTACCGCCCGCCACATCCGCTTTATGGCGCTGGGTTCTGCGATCGGTACTGGTCTTTTTTATGGCTCGGCAGATGCCATCAAAATGGCCGGTCCCAGCGTTTTGCTGGCGTATCTTATCGGCGGTGTTGCCGCCTACATCATCATGCGCGCGCTGGGGGAGATGTCCGTTCATAACCCCTCAGCCAGCTCCTTCTCCCGCTATGCGCAAGACAACTTAGGCCCACTGGCGGGCTATATCACCGGCTGGACCTACTGTTTCGAAATCCTGATTGTCGCCATTGCCGACGTAACGGCCTTCGGCATCTATATGGGCGTCTGGTTCCCGGCGGTCCCGCACTGGATCTGGGTGCTCAGCGTGGTGCTGATCATCTGCGCCATCAACCTGATGAGCGTGAAGGTGTTTGGCGAACTGGAGTTCTGGTTCTCCTTCTTTAAAGTGGCCACCATCATCATCATGATTGCCGCCGGTATTGGCATCATTATCTGGGGTATCGGCAACGGCGGCGAACCAACCGGCATCCATAACCTGTGGAGTAACGGCGGCTTCTTCAGTAACGGCTGGATAGGCATGGTGATGTCGCTGCAGATGGTGATGTTTGCCTACGGCGGGATCGAAATTATCGGTATCACCGCCGGGGAAGCGAAAGATCCGGAGAAGTCTATTCCGCGCGCCATTAATTCGGTACCGATGCGTATCCTGGTCTTCTACGTGGGCACGCTGTTTGTGATCATGTCCATCTATCCGTGGAACCAGGTGGGCACGAACGGTAGCCCGTTTGTGCTGACCTTCCAGCATCTGGGGATCACCTTCGCCGCCAGTATTCTGAACTTCGTGGTGCTCACCGCATCGCTCTCCGCTATCAATGCCGACGTGTTCGGCGTGGGGCGTATGCTGCATGGTATGGCCGAGCAGGGCAGTGCGCCGAAGGCCTTCGCCAAAACCTCCAGCCGCGGTACGCCGTGGGTGACGGTGCTGGTGATGACCGTGGCGCTGCTGCTGTCGGTCTATCTCAACTACATCATGCCGGAGAATGTCTTCCTGGTGATCGCGTCGCTGGCGACCTTTGCCACCGTCTGGGTCTGGATGATGATTCTGATGTCGCAGATTGGCTTCCGTCGCCGTCTGTCGCCTGAAGAGGTAAAAGCGTTGAAGTTTAAAGTGCCGGGCGGCGTGGCAACTACCGTTGCTGGCCTGATCTTCCTGGTCTTTATTATCGGCCTGATTGGTTACCACCCGGAAACCCGCATCTCGTTGTATGTCGGCTTTGCGTGGATTGCGCTATTGCTGGTGGGGTGGGTCTTTAAACGCCGCCGCGAGCGCCAGTTAGCAGAAGCTCAGTAACCGAAATGCCCGGCAAACGCCGGGCATTTTTCTCCTCCCCCTTTCTCCTCCCCCAATAAATCTCTCCATGAGGAGGGAACATCAACTACCCTGTGGCAAGGTGGCCTCATTTCTGGGAAAGGGGATAAAAGATGTTGAATGCATGGCACCTGCCGGTTGCCCCATTTGTTAAACAAAACAACGACAAACTTGTCATTACCCTGTGGCTGACAGGGGAAAACCTGCCTGAGCGGGTGACGCTACGCGCTGAATTCGATAACGAAGAGACCTCGCTGCCGATGCATAAGCAGCGCAGCCAGCCGCAGCCCGGCGTGACGGCCTGGCGGGCGACCATTGACACGACGAAAGGGCAGCCGCGGCACCGCTACAGCTTCAAAATGCTCTGGCATAACCGCCAGCTGTGGTTCACCCCGCAGGGCTTCAGCCGCTTTCCTCCCGCCCGGCTGGAGCAGTTCGCCATTGATTACCCGGATGCCGGACCGCAGTGGGTAGTGGAGCAGGTCTTCTATCAGATCTTCCCGGACCGCTTTGCCCGCAGCCAGCGGCGCAACCCTGAGCTGGACAAAACGTATTATCACCATGCCGCAGGCCATGAGACGATTTTCCGCGCGTGGGACGAACCGGTCACCGCCCAGGCGGGGGGCTCCACCTTTTACGGCGGGGATCTCGACGGCATTAGCGAAAAGCTGCCCTGGCTGAAAAAACTCGGCGTCACGGCACTCTATCTCAATCCGGTGTTTGTCGCCCCCAGCGTGCATAAATACGACACCGAAGATTACCGCCACGTGGATGAGCGGTTTGGCGGCGACGAGGCGCTGTTACGCCTGCGGGAAAATACCCAACGGGAGGGGATGCGCCTGATTCTGGACGGGGTGTTTAACCACAGCGGGGACTCCCACGCCTGGTTTGATCGCCACAACCGCGGAACCGGCGGCGCCTGCCATAACCCGGACTCGCCCCACCGCGACTGGTACAGCTTTGACGACGAGGGCCGCGCCCTCGACTGGCTGGGCTATGCCAGCCTGCCGAAGCTCGATTATCAGTCGTCAGGGGTGGTGAACGAGATCTACGGCGGCGAGGAGAGTATTGTTCGTCACTGGCTGAAAGCGCCGTGGAGTATGGACGGCTGGCGGCTGGATGTGGTGCATATGCTCGGAGAAGAGGGTGGGGCGCGCCATAATCTACAGCATGTCACCGGGATCACCCGTTCGGCGAAGCTGGCCAATCCGGAGGCCTTCGTCTTTGGCGAGCATTTTGGCGACGCTCGCCAGTGGTTGCAGGCCGACGCGGAAGATTCGGCGATGAACTACCGCGGCTTCACCTTCCCGCTGTGGGGCTTCCTTGCCAACACCGACATCTCCTACGATCCGCAGCACATCGACGCTGAAACCTGCGTGAAATGGATGGATAACTACCGCGCCAGCCTGTCCCATCAGCAGCAGCTACGCATGTTTAACCAGCTCGACAGCCATGACACCGCCCGCTTTAAGTCGCTGCTCGGTAAGGATGTCGCCCGCCTGCCGCTGGCGGTCACCTGGCTGTTTACCTGGCCTGGGGTGCCCTGTATCTATTACGGCGATGAGGTGGGGCTCGACGGCAACAATGACCCCTTCTGCCGTAAGACCTTCCCATGGGAGGCTGAAAAGCAGGACCAGACGCTACTGGCGCTCTATCAGCGGCTGATTAAGCTGCGCAAGCAGAGCCAGGCCCTGCGCTACGGCGGCTGTCAGGTGGTCTACGCCCACGACAACGTGGTGGTGTTTATGCGCGTCTACAACCAGCAGCGGGTGCTGGTGGCGATTAACCGGGGCGATGCCTGCGAAGTGGTGATAGATGACTCGCCGCTGCTCAACGTCAAACAGTGGCAGCTGAAAGAGGGGAAAGGGGTGGCGCAGGAGGGCGTACTGTCGCTACCGGCGATCTCCGCCTCGGTCTGGTTCGGCAGTTAATGTCGGGCGGGACGGTTTCCACCTTTTAAGATGGCGTAAATGCAACGATTTGTGTCAATCTTAACGGATCGTTAACGGTGAAGGTGGAAACATGGACGAGCTTTACATCTTTGGCTGTATATTCCTGATTTTTGCGCTGGTGGTTGCGCCCGTGCTTGCGGTTATCGGCTTTAATCGAAGCACGGCGGCGAAACAGGAGATCGCCAGGCTTCGCCAGCGCATTGAGGCACTTGAGCAGCGCGGCGTGGCGGAGAAAGCGCCGGAGCCTGAACAGGCCGCTGCGCCGGTGGTCGTGGCTGAGCCGGTGGTTGATGACGCGCCCGCGCCTGTCGACCCCTGGCGCCCGGATATTCCCGCTGCCGCGGCAGAACCCGCAACCGCTCCGGCTCCTGCGCCCGCGGCAAAACAGCCTTCTGCCTTTGGCGGCATACTGACGTCGCTGGTGCGCTGGTTTATGCAGGGGAACCCGCTGGCGAAGCTTGGCATCCTGCTGCTCTTTCTCGGTCTTTCATTCCTCCTGCGCTATACCGTCGAGCACTCCCTGTTCCCGCTTGAGCTTCGCCTGGCCGCGACGGCGCTGTTTGCCATGGTTCTGCTGGCTCTCGGGTGGCGACTGCGGCACAGACAGCGCGTCTATTCGCTGATCCTCCAGGGAGGGGCGGCAGGCATCCTCTATCTGACCGTCTTTGGCGCCTTCCGGCTCTGGCAGATGTTACCGATGACGCTGGCCTTTGCGCTGCTGGTGGTCATTTGCGCGGCGAGCGTCGGGCTGGCGGTGCTGCAGAGGGCGCTGAGCCTCGCTATGCTGGCGAGTCTCGGTGGATATCTTGCGCCGCTGCTGTTGTCTACCGGAGGCGGCAGCTTTGTGGCGCTCTTCTCTTTCTACCTCCTGCTTTCCATCGGCATTCTCGCTATCAGCATCTGGCAGCACTGGCGCGAGCTGAATCTGCTCGGGCTGCTGTTTACATTCGGCGTGGGCGGCCTTTGGGGACTGAACGACTACCGGCCTGAAGACTATGGGGTCTGCCAGCTGTTCCTGATTGCCAATACGCTGATATTCGGCGTGCTGAGCGTGGCGCTGTCGCTGCGGGCGCAGGAGAAAGGGAAGCAAATTATTGACGGCGTGCTGCTGTTTGCTCCGCCGCTGGTTGGTTTTGGAATGCAGTACGGCATGACTCAGCACTGGACCTACGGCCCGGCGCTCAGCGCGCTGGGGTACGGTGCCTTTTACCTCTCGCTGGCGTTCCTCGCCCTGCGGCGCTATCCCTCCCTCGGACGGCCGCTGGTCATGGCGGCGCTGGCGATCGGCGGCGGGTTTGCCACGCTCGCTATTCCGCTGGCGCTGTCGGCGCGCTGGACGGCGATGGCCTGGGCGCTGGAGGGGCTGGGCATCCTCTGGCTGGGCGTGCAACAGCAGCAGCGACGTATGAGCTATAGTGGGACGGCGCTGCTGGTGCTGGCGCTGGGTAGCGCGCTGTGGGCGCAAACGAACGGTGTGACATCGCTGAGCCTGCTGCTTATCTTCGCCGTCCTCAGCCTTTGCTGGCTGGCTGCGGCCTGGCTGTGGCGGGAAATCGTTCTGCCCGTCAGTTGGGTACTGCTGGCAGGCGGGCTGCTGTTCTGGATAGTGGCGCTGCTGGGGGCGTCACAGCTGATGCTGAAGCAGGAATTATCTGTTCTGGCAGGCGTGCTGGCGCTCTCGGCCGTCTCGGTCTGGGGCTGGCGGCAGGCTGCCGCTCATCTGGCGTGGCCAGAGCTGGATGCCAGCAAATGGCTGCTGTGGCCGCTGATGCTGCTGATGGTGGGGTATCAGCTCTGGCATCAGCAGGTCTTTGCCGCCGGCTGGTCAAACCTGGCCTGGTGCGTTGCGCTTCCTGCCGCGCTGATGCTGCTGCGGCGTGACGGTGAAAGGCTCCTGCCGCGCATCGCGATGGGGCTGCATCTGTCGCTCTTCTGGATGATTTTACTGGCGCTGGCCGCCGAGCTTTACTGGTTTGCCCGGTCGCTGCCGTGGGGAATGGCGGCCTGGGGCAGTGGACTGGCGATGGCAGCAGGTGGCGGTTTGATTATGGCGCTCTCTGCGGCGGTACGGCGTCGCGGGTGGCCGTTCCGGGAATGGCCTGCGCTTTACACCTGCCTGGCGCCGATCCCTGTTGTCGTGGCGCTGCTGGTGTTGTTGGTCGTGACCAATTTCCAGGACGGCGTGGTCTATCGCCAGACCTGGCTACCGCTGGTGAACCCGCTTGAGGAAGGTGCCGCGTTCGCGTTGCTGGGGCTGGTGGTCTTTTATCGCGCGGTGGATCGCTACTACCCCGCGTTGCTTTCGCAGGCCCGCCCGTGGCCTGCCGTCGCGCTTATGGCGTTTGGCTTCTGGTGGCTTAACGGTGCGCTAATGCGCGCGCTGGCCTGGTATGGCGACGTGGCCTGGAATATGGCATCGCTGTGGGATTCCCGGCTTGTCCAGACCTGTTTTGCCCTGTTCTGGATGCTGAGCGCGCTGGTGGTCATGATCCATGCTACCCGTCGGGCTTCCCGGCAGGAGTGGCTCTGCGGCGCTGTGCTGCTGGGTGTCGTGATGGTTAAACTGATGCTGGTAGATAGCGCGGGCGGAGGCGGGCTGTCGCGCGCGGTGGCGTTTATCGGCGTGGCGATCCTGGTACTGATCGTAGGTTATTTCTCACCGCTGCCGCCCAAAACAGGAGATGAAAAATGAAATGGATGAAAGCGGTAGCGTGTAGCGCGCTGCTGGTGCTTTCCGGCCCGGCGTTTTGCGACGGGGTACAAACGGAATCGCCCCGGGACTATGCCTTTGGTCGTTCACTGGATACCTCCGTCCCTTCCCAGTGGTATCGGGTGATGCTGCCGCTTGCCGTCTATGAGCAGAGCACGTCACCCGATCTGCATGATGTCCGCGTCTTTAACCAGTCAGGCG
This sequence comes from Leclercia sp. LSNIH1, assembly GCF_002902985.1. Classification (NCBI taxonomy): domain Bacteria; kingdom Pseudomonadati; phylum Pseudomonadota; class Gammaproteobacteria; order Enterobacterales; family Enterobacteriaceae; genus Leclercia; species Leclercia sp. LSNIH1. Next base: position 1,979,046 of record NZ_CP026167.1, read on the forward strand.
AGCCGGTTCCCTTCAGCCTGGTCACCGCGACGCCTCCCAAGGCGTCAGTGCAATCCACACCACTTCGCTTCTTTCATCTGGACGCCTCGCCGCTTGCACCTGCGCGAGGGGATGAGGATAGCGATAAAATCCTGCTCCGCTCCCGAAACGGCGTAGAGATTGTGCTCGAGGGGCAAAAAGCCGCCGCAGCCGGGCAACATTATCTGCTGACCTTGCCGGAGCAGGCTACGGGCGAGATAAGCCTGTCCCAGTTGCAGCTGCTCTGGAATACCCCTCAGACGTCCTGGCAGGGAACGGCGTCGGTTTATTACAGCGAGGATCTTAAGCAGTGGTATACCCTGCGCGAAGATATGCCCTTGCTGGACGTGGTCAGCGGCCAGGATCGCCTTAAGCTCGACCGGATCGATACCGATATGGTTTTATCTCCCGATGCGAATCGCTATCTCATGGTGGTGCTGAATACGCAGAGCCAGGAGATAACCCTGACCGGCGTAAACGCAATTCGCGCACCTGCGCAGGCGGCCCCGGAAGAGATCGGCCTGGAGGGGGAAGGGGAGCAGTTATCGACAAGTGAAGTCCAGTGGCACTGGTCGCGACCGCAGCCGCTGAGTGCTGTCACTATCTCACTGAATGGCGACGGCGTCCTACCCGTAGAGATAGCGTGGCGGAGTACGGAGAAGGACAAATGGCACCCGCTGAAAAAAGAGATCCTTTACCGTCTGGAAGGGAAAATGTCTCCACCGGTTTCGCTTAACGGGGGCCTGGTGCAGGCGGTAAAAATCACGACGCTGAATGCGCGTTTGCCAGAATACCTGCCGAGCGTCATGGGGCATCGCGACCGCTATGACCTGGTGTTCAACGCGCAGGGGAAAGCGCCGTATGTGCTCGCCTGGGGCAACGGAGCGGCAAAGCCTGCCAGCGTGGAGCCCGACATGCTGATCCCTGTCGACCTGCGTAAAACCTATGATATGGCAAACCTGCCGCAGGCTGACATTCAGGATAATGTCGCGTTAGGCGGCGAGGAGCGTCTGACCGCCACCTCCGCGGCCGAGCGGGAGAGCAGGATGAACACGCTGCTGGTGTGGGGCGTGCTGATTGCGGGCGTGATTTTGCTGGCAGGTATGGCCTGGCGCATCTGGCGGGAGACACAGCGTAAGGCATAAAAAAAGGCCCGCATAAGCGGGCCTTTTTCGTAAACCGTGCCAATTACAGGCTGGATACGTTCTCAGACAGGTATTTAGCAACGCCGTCTGGAGACGCGTTCATACCTTCTTTACCTTTTTCCCACTGAGCCGGGCACACTTCACCGTGCTCTTCGTGGAACTGCAGCGCATCAACCATACGCAGCATTTCGTCGATGTTACGACCCAGCGGCAGATCGTTCACGACCTGGTGACGCACGATGCCGTTCGCGTCGATCAGGAAGGAGCCACGCAGGGCAACGCCCGCGTCCGGATGTTCGATACCGTAAGCCTGCTGAATCTCACGTTTGATGTCCGCAACCATCGCGTATTTCACTGGACCGATGCCGCCGTTGTCGACAGGGGTATTACGCCATGCGTTGTGTACAAACTCAGAGTCGAAGGAGACGCCAACCACTTCTACGCCACGCTTCTGGAACTCTTCGTAACGCTTATCGAACGCGATCAGCTCAGACGGGCAAACGAAGGTGAAGTCCATTGGCCAGAAGAACAGAACGGTGGCTTTACCGTTGGTATGCTGTTTGAAGTTGAAGTTCTCAACGATTTCACCGTTGCCCAGAATTGCTGCAGCTGTAAAATCCGGAGCCGGACGAGTTACCAGAACCATATGATTCTCCTGTAGATACTAAGGTTATTTAGAACGCAACGCGGGCCAGTATAGAGAGTGTTTGTCCTAAAGACAAAGAGGCGTTGACAATCGTTAACCCAGCTTTTACCTATCAATCACATTTATATTAAAGCTGCTTATGTTTCGCCTGTTCCATCATGCGGGGATAAAACTGCCAGAAGCGCTGCTCCAGGGCCTCATAATGGGCATCCAGATCCTGCCAGGAGTCGCGCAGGGCATCGAGACGCGGACGTCGGCTGGCCATGCCGTTGAGCACCCGCTGGATGAAGTCCATTTCGCTATAGCGTTCGAGCCAGCGCTCTGACCACAGGTAATCATTCAGATTAACAAAGCGCGGCGGGGCGTCCGGCAGAATGATCGTCACCTGGGCGTGGGCATAGCGCACGAACGCTGGCAGCGGCATCTCGGGTGAGAGCTGTTCCCAGTGGCGGGAGACAAAGTGATCCCACATCACATCCAGCGTAATGGGCGCCACGCGGCGGGTCTCCGGGCGGAACCACTCCTTTGCCTCTTTGACCTCGGGCAGGTTGTCAGTGAGGACATCAATCCGGCGGTGCATGAAGATGCCTTCCACCACGTCGGCGGGATACGCCTCGGCGGGGTTACCGCGGACGAAGTCGGCCAGCAAGTTGCCGGAAAGGGAGCTGTCAGCGAGATGAGCGAGGTGCAGGTGAGCGAGAAAATTCATGCGATTCGTTATCCGAAGCGAGGCTAGTTGTTGCAGCAAAGAGGTGTGAGCACTAGACTAAGCCGCCTGTTTTTAAGTCACGAGTATATGCCATGCGCGTCGCCGATTTCTCTTTTGATTTACCCGAGTCCCTGATTGCCCACTATCCTGTGCCGGAGCGCAGTAGCTGCCGCTTATTGTCGCTGGATGGGCCGACGGGTGCGCTGACGCACGGAACCTTCACCGATCTGCTCGACAAGCTCAACCCGGGCGACCTGCTGGTGTTCAACAACACCCGCGTGATCCCGGCCCGTCTGTTTGGCCGTAAAGCCAGCGGCGGCAAAATTGAAGTGCTGGTCGAAAGAATGCTCGATGATAAACGTATTCTGGCACATATTCGCGCTTCCAAGGCACCGAAGCCGGGTACGGAGCTGCTGCTGGGGGATGACGAGAGCATCAATGCCACCATGGTGGCGCGCCACGATGCGCTCTTTGAAGTGCAGTTCAACGATGAGCGTCCGGTACTGGATATCCTCAACAGCATCGGCCACATGCCGCTGCCGCCGTACATTGAGCGGCCGGACGAAGAGGCCGACCGCGAGCTCTATCAGACCGTCTATAGCCAGAAGCCTGGCGCAGTCGCGGCACCGACCGCGGGCCTGCACTTTGATGAACCGCTGCTGGAAAAACTGGGCGCAAAAGGCATTGAGATGGCGTTTGTCACGCTGCACGTCGGCGCGGGTACTTTCCAGCCGGTGCGCGTGGACAGTATCGAAGATCACATCATGCACTCCGAATATGCCGAGGTGCCGCAGGAGGTTGTGGACGCGGTGATGGCGGCCAAAGCGCGCGGTAACCGCGTCGTAGCTGTGGGCACCACCTCGGTTCGCTCGCTGGAAAGCGCAGCCCAGGCCGCGAAAGATGCGCTGATCGCCCCTTTCTTCGACGATACCCAAATCTTCATCTATCCGGGTTATCAATATCAGGTGATCGACGCGCTGGTGACCAACTTCCATCTGCCGGAGTCGACCCTGATCATGCTGGTTTCGGCCTTTGCGGGTTATCAAAACACCATGAACGCCTACAAGGCTGCGGTAGAACAAAAATATCGCTTTTTTAGTTACGGTGACGCGATGTTTATCACGTACAATCCGCAGGCTTTGAATGAACGTGTCGGGGAATAAGTCCGCGGCACTGGTTTAACGCGCCGGACTGTTTTTCTGGTGCAGGAGAAAAAATGAAATTTGAACTCGATACTACCGACGGTCGCGCTCGCCGTGGCCGCCTGGTGTTTGATCGCGGCGTAGTAGAAACGCCCGCTTTTATGCCTGTGGGCACTTACGGCACCGTAAAAGGGATGACGCCGGAAGAAGTCGAAGCCACTGGCGCGCAAATTATCCTCGGTAACACCTTCCACCTGTGGCTGCGTCCTGGTCAGGAGATCATGAAGCTGCACGGGGATCTGCATGACTTTATGCAGTGGAAAGGACCGATCCTGACCGACTCCGGCGGTTTCCAGGTCTTCAGCCTGGGTGATATCCGCAAGATCACCGAAGAGGGTGTGCATTTCCGCAACCCGATTAACGGCGACCCGATTTTCCTCGATCCTGAAAAATCAATGGAGATTCAGTACGATCTCGGCTCCGATATCGTGATGATCTTCGACGAATGTACGCCATACCCGGCGGACTGGGACTACGCCAAGCGCTCGATGGAGATGTCGCTGCGTTGGGCGAAGCGCAGCCGCGACCGTTTTGATAGCCTGGGCAATAAAAATGCGCTGTTTGGCATTATTCAGGGCAGCGTTTACGAAGATTTACGCGATATCTCTGTTAAAGGTCTGGTAGAGATAGGTTTTGATGGCTACGCTGTCGGCGGTCTGGCTGTAGGGGAGCCGAAGGAAGATATGCACCGTATTCTGGAGCATGTTTGCCCGCAAATTCCAACAGATAAACCTCGATACCTGATGGGCGTCGGTAAACCAGAAGATCTGGTTGAAGGCGTACGTCGCGGCATTGATATGTTCGACTGCGTTATGCCGACCCGCAACGCCCGTAATGGTCACCTGTTTGTGACCGATGGCGTGGTAAAAATCCGTAATGCGAAGCATAAAAGCGACACCAGCCCACTCGATGCCGAGTGCGATTGCTATACCTGTCGCAATTATTCTCGTGCCTATTTGCATCATCTTGATCGTTGTAATGAAATATTAGGCGCGCGTCTCAACACGATTCATAACCTTCGCTATTACCAGCGCTTAATGGCTGGTTTACGCAAGGCTATTGAAGAGGGTAAATTAGAGAGCTTCGTGACCGATTTTTACCAACGACAGGGTCGGGATGTTCCACCTTTGAACGTTGATTAATTTATTTAATGAGGGAAATTTAATGAGCTTTTTTATTTCTGATGCGGTAGCGGCAACAGGTGCACCGGCGCAGGGCAGCCCGATGTCTCTGATTCTGATGCTGGTGGTGTTCGGTCTGATCTTCTATTTCATGATCCTGCGTCCACAGCAGAAGCGCACCAAAGAGCACAAAAAGCTGATGGACTCCATCGCGAAAGGCGATGAAGTTCTGACTAACGGTGGTCTGGTAGGTCGCGTAAGCAAAGTCGCTGATAACGGCTATATCGTTATCGCACTGAACGATACCACTGAAGTGGTTATCAAACGTGACTTCGTTGCTGCCGTTCTGCCGAAAGGCACCATGAAGGCGCTGTAATTAACTTTTCCCAAAGGGAACTGCCGTGTTAAACCGTTATCCTTTGTGGAAGTACGTCATGCTGGTCGTCGTCATTGTCGTCGGCCTGCTGTATGCGCTTCCCAACCTGTATGGTGAGGATCCGGCTGTTCAAATCACTGGCGCGCGCGGTGTCGCCGCCAGTGAGCAAACGCTGATCCAGGTCCAGAAAACTTTACAAGAAGAAAAAATTACCGCTAAGTCTGTGGCACTGGAAGAGGGCGCAATTCTTGCTCGCTTCGACTCCACCGACACGCAGCTCCGCGCTCGTGAAGCGCTGATGGGCGTGATGGGTGATAAATATGTCGTGGCGTTGAACCTTGCTCCTGCAACTCCGCGTTGGTTAGCTGCTATCAACGCTGAGCCGATGAAACTCGGTCTCGACCTGCGTGGCGGCGTTCACTTCCTGATGGAAGTGGATATGGAAACCGCACTCGGAAAACTTCAGGAACAAAACATTGATAGCCTGCGTAGCGATCTGCGCGATAAAGGCATCCCTTACACCACCGTGCGTAAGGAAGATAAATACGGGATGAGCATCACGTTTCGTGACAGCAACGCCCGCGACCAGGCGATGGATTATCTGACCCAGCGTCACCGCGATCTGGTGCTCTCTTCTCAGGGCAGCAACCAGTTGCGTGCGGTCATGACCGATGAACGTCTGAAAGAAGCGCGTGAATACGCGGTGCAGCAGAACATCAACATCCTGCGTAACCGTGTAAACCAGCTCGGCGTGGCTGAACCGCTGGTACAGCGTCAGGGTGCTGACCGTATCGTGGTTGAACTGCCGGGTATCCAGGATACCGCCCGTGCCAAAGAGATTCTCGGCGCAACCGCGACCCTGGAATTCCGTCTGGTGAACACCAACGTCGATCAGTCTGCTGTCGCATCTGGCCGCGTTCCGGGCGACTCTGAAGTGAAACAGACCCGTGAAGGTCAGCCGGTTGTGATGTACAAGCGTGTGATCCTGACCGGTGACCACATCACTGACTCCACCTCCAGCCAGGATGAGTACAACCAGCCGCAGGTTAACATCTCGCTTGATAGCGCAGGCGGTAACATCATGTCTAACTTCACTAAGGACAATATCGGTAAACCGATGGCGACCCTGTTCGTGGAGTACAAAGACAGCGGTAAAAAAGATGCCAACGGTCGTGCGGTTCTGGTGAAAGAGGAAGAGGTGATTAACATCGCCAATATCCAGTCTCGCCTGGGTAACAGCTTCCGTATCACCGGTATCAACAACCCGAACGAAGCCCGTCAGCTGTCGCTGCTGCTGCGTGCCGGTGCGCTGATTGCGCCAATTCAGATTGTTGAAGAGCGTACCATCGGTCCAACGCTGGGTATGCAGAACATCCAGCAGGGTCTGGAAGCGTGTCTGGCGGGTCTGGCGATCTCCATCATCTTCATGGTCTTCTTCTACAAGAAGTTTGGTCTGATTGCGACCTCTGCGCTGATTGCAAACCTGGTGCTGATTGTCGGCATTATGTCCCTGCTGCCGGGGGCAACGCTGACCATGCCAGGGATTGCAGGTATCGTCTTAACCCTTGCGGTGGCGGTTGACGCCAACGTACTGATAAATGAACGTATCAAAGAAGAGCTGAGTAACGGTCGCTCCATCCAACAGGCGATCGACGAAGGCTACCGGGGCGCGTTCAGCTCCATCTTCGATGCGAACGTAACAACACTGATTAAGGTTCTTATCCTGTATGCAGTGGGTACCGGCGCGATCAAGGGCTTTGCTATCACCACCGGTATTGGTGTGGCGACGTCAATGTTTACCGCTATTGTCGGCACCCGTGCCATCGTGAACCTGCTGTACGGCGGCAAGCGCGTTAAAAAGCTGTCTATCTGAGGAGTGCGTTGTGGCACAGGAATATACTGTTGAACAATTGAACTACGGCCGTAAAGTCTGGGACTTTATGCGCTGGGACTACTGGGCCTTTGGCATTTCGGGTCTGCTGTTGGTTCTGTCTGTCGCCATCATGGGCGTAAAAGGCTTTAACTGGGGGCTCGATTTCACCGGTGGTACGGTGATTGAAATCACCCTGGAAAAACCGGTCGATATGGACCAGATGCGCGAGTCGCTGCAGAAGGCGGGCTTTGAAGAGCCGCTGCTGCAGAACTTCGGCAGCAGCCGTGACATCATGGTGCGCATGCCGCCAGTGAAGGATGCCAACGGCAGCCAGGAGCTGGGCAGCAAAGTCGTACAGGTGATTAACGAATCGACCAGCCAGAATGCGACGGTAAAACGTATTGAATTCGTTGGCCCAAGCGTAGGCGCGGATCTGGCTCAGACCGGTGCGATGGCGCTGCTGGTGGCGCTGCTCTGTATCCTGACGTATGTCGGTTTCCGCTTCGAATGGCGTCTGGCTGCCGGGGTGGTTATCGCCCTGGCGCACGACGTGGTGATCACCATGGGCGTTCTGTCGCTGTTCCATATCGAGATTGACCTGACCATTGTGGCCTCGTTGATGTCGGTTATTGGCTACTCGCTGAACGACAGTATCGTGGTATCGGACCGTATCCGTGAAAACTTCCGTAAGATCCGTCGCGGTACGCCGTACGAAATCTTTAACGTGTCGTTGACCCAGACGCTGCACCGTACCTTGATCACCTCCGGGACCACCCTGATGGTGATCCTGATGCTCTATCTCTTCGGCGGTCCGATTCTGGAAGGCTTCTCGCTGACCATGCTGATCGGTGTCTCCATTGGTACAGCATCTTCTATCTACGTGGCGTCCGCGCTGGCGCTGAAGCTGGGTATGAAGCGCGAGCACCTGCTCCAGCAGAAGGTTGAGAAAGAAGGGGCGGATCAGCCATCTATTCTGCCGTAAGGCCACGTTTATCGTGTTATCAAAATCCCGGTCTGTTGACCGGGATTTTTTTTTGCCTGTTCCTGACAAACACTCCTGACAGTATGCTGTCAGGAGACCTGTCGTAGACTCCTTCTGAACCCAAACAAGAGTCAGGAGGATGTATGAAAAGTGTGATTAACTGGTTTGAAATTCCGGTCGCAGATATGGATCGCGCCATCAAATTTTATGAGCCGGTAATGCAGGTTTCACTGAGGCGCGAGAAAATGGACTGCGCCGAGCTGGCGGTATTCCCGCATGAGGACCCGGCTACCGGTGGCGCGCTGGCAAAATTTGAGGGGATTATTCCCTCGGTGCAGGGAGCCATTATCTATCTGCATACTGACAATCTGACGGCCACGCTTGACCGCGTTGCCTCTGCCGGTGGCGAGTGCGTATTTGGCCCGCTGGCGTTGCCGCGCGGTATTGGTACTATTGCGTTATTTACCGACAGCGAAGGTAATCGCGTCGGCCTTCATCAACCTGCCTGAGAGCGTAAGAGAAAATGACCCGACGCGCTGACCGTTTGTTTCAGATTGTGCAGATCCTGCGGGGAAGACGTCTGACAACGGCAGCGCATCTGGCGGAAAGAGTGGGCGTCTCTGAACGCACGGTCTACCGTGATATCCGCGACCTGTCGCTTTCCGGCGTGCCGGTGGAAGGCGAAGCGGGGAGCGGTTACCGGCTGATGTCGGGTTTTGACCTGCCACCGCTGATGCTCACCAACAAGGAGTCGGAGGCGCTGATGGTGGCGATCCGCCTGCTCAAAACCTGGGGCGGGGAGTCGCTGTCGCGCGAACTGGAGTCGGCCCATGAGAAAGTGCTGGCGATCCTGCCGGAAGAGAGCCGTCGCAAGGCAGAGCAGACGCGGATCTACGCCCCGGATATTGCCATGCAGCACCACTCCCGCAGCGGGTTTGATCTTATTCATCAGGCGATATCCAGCCAGCGGGTGCTGGCGCTGCATTATCGTGATGAAGCCGGGCAGCTCTCTTCTCGCGAAGTGCAGCCGCTGGGGTTGTTCTTCTGGGGAGAGCACTGGTTGCTGGCGGCGTGGTGCGAGCGACGTGATGACTATCGTTGCTTCCGGCTCGACAGGTGTCTGAATATCACCATGACGGAGAGACGCTTTAGCGAAAGCGCGAACAGGTCGCTGGCCGATTTTTTACGGAAGGTGAAGCAATAAAAAAGCCAGCTTTTAAGCAGGCTTTTTTGCCGGGTGGCGGCTGCGCCTTACCCGGCCTACGGTTTGTGCCGTTAACATGTTTTGTAGGCCGGGTAAGCGAAGCGCCACCCGGCACAAATCATCTTAGAAATTGTAACCCACAACCAGGTAACCACCCCAGCCGGTAGAACGAACGCTGAAGTCACCGTCGCCGAAGTTCAGGCTTGCGTCGTCGTTCCACTGACCACCGTTGTGCCAGTAACGGGCAACAACAGAGTAGTGCCAGTGATCGTAGTTCAGCGCCAGGATGTGGCTGGAGGCGATAGAGTCGTTGGTGCGCGCCTTCTTCCCGTTCAGGTCACGGAAATCGTTGTCGCCCAGATCAGAACCCCAGTCAAAGTTGGTGAAGCCGATATAGCTCAGGTTACCGCCCCACAGCTGGGTGATTGGCACGAAGTATTTCACTTTGAAACGGTAGCCATCCCACTCGTTTTCGTTCGCTGCGCCGTAGTTCTGCCACTGATATTTGGCATAGACGTTCATGGAGAGGCTCATGGGCAGACCGGTGTCGATGTCAGTACCCAGACCCATGTACCAGGTGCTCTGACGGCCAGACTTGTTGCGACCCATGTCGTAGATGTAGTTGTTCGCGAAGTACCACTCTTTGAACGGACCAAACGCCAGGCTGGTGCCGGTCAGCTTGTCGATGGAGAAGCGCGGTTCGATCTCCATGAACAGTGGGGAACCGTGGTTCCAGATACCTTTTGCATCCGTGTTACCACCGAAGAATACCGGCGCATCCATGTAACCATAGAAATCAAACCACTCTTTCTTGGCAAACGCTTCGTATTCCAGGTAAGTATCGTTGCGGATCTGCGGTCCAAAACGGGTGTGATAGCTGCCGACGACGTTAACGCTCTGGTGCCACCAGTCGGAGACGTACTCTGGTTTATCGTTTTCCGCTGCCTGCACAGAGAACGTAGAAGAGAGCGCCAGGAGTGCACCGGCTGCGAGTAATGTTTTTTTCATAATAATGCCACTGATTTGAAATCCCTTGCGGGCGTGAAAAAGGCGCGAATTGCGTTTCTAAATATTTCGTGTTTCTGGGGGCCTATTATAGGAATCCTTGCTCACAAAAATATGTGTTGTTTCACAGATCTCTCACATACGTAATCGATTGCGTTCACGTTTGCGTATTTTTAACGGAGCGGATTGTAATAGCAAACATTTCTGTTGCCAATGTTTGTAACCAAAGAAGGGAGCGGAACGTGAACACGTTCCGCAGGGGGATTATTGCGCGACGGGCTGAATATCGTGGATGCGGATAAAGCCGAGCTGATCGGGCGTCATGCCGTTTAGCTGCAGCGGGATGTCAACATCGCTGGGTGCCAGCACACTGGCCGGAGCATTAATGAGCTGGGTCTGAACGTTCAGCTCCTGGAAGCTGTCGGTCGTGCCCTGAATCTGGCCCCACTCTACGGTGGCGCTAAATGCCGGCAGCGGATCGTTGGATTCGCCCTGGATGCGCAGCGTGGCCCGGGTGCCATCGGCATTAGGCGCAACATTCATCAGCGACATACGCAGCGTGCCGATCTGGCTGTTCAGCCGGGCAGGGGTGTTTGACCCTGGCAGCAGATAGACGCCGCTGGTCGATTTGGCGTTCAGCGCATTCTGCTGGGTGATTTTGACGGTTTCCTGGTTCAGCTTGTTCATGGTTGTGTTCAGCGAACTGATGCTCTGGTTCATCTGACGAACTTCGCTTTGCTGCGCGCAGGCGCTAAGGCTAAAGAGGCTTCCCACCAGCAGGATCCTCAGGTAACGTCTTGTCATGGCAATTATTTCCCTGAAATATCGGATTCTGCTAAGGGTAGTCAACGACGCAGGCGTTCGTATAGATCCTTTATCTCAAAAACGCTCCTTCTTTGTTGTGGAGCCAGTTCGGGGTAAAATAGAGTTCAGTTAACCCGATAGTCAGGACACCGTATGCATTGCCCATTCTGTCTCGCCGTGGATACCAAAGTAATCGACTCCCGACTCGTGGGAGAGGGCTCGTCCGTGCGCCGCCGGCGGCAGTGCCTGGTGTGTAACGAACGTTTCACGACTTTTGAAGTGGCTGAGCTGGTGATGCCGCGTGTGGTGAAAAGTAACGACATCCGCGAACCGTTCAACGAAGAAAAACTGCGCAGCGGGATGCTCAAGGCACTGGAAAAACGGCCAGTGAGCGCAGACGACGTTGAAATGGCGCTTAATCACATCAAAACCCAGCTGCGCGCCACCGGCGAACGCGAAGTGCCAAGTAAAATGATCGGTAACCTGGTGATGGAGCAGCTCAAAAAGCTCGATAAAGTTGCCTATATCCGCTTTGCTTCCGTGTATCGCAGTTTCGAAGATATCAAAGAGTTCGGCGAAGAGATCGCCCGCCTACAGGATTAAGCCCATGCTGGATGAGATTTACATGGCGCGAGCGCTCAAGCTGGCGCAACGCGGGCGTTTTACCACCCATCCCAATCCAAATGTCGGCTGCGTCATTGTGAAGGATGGCGAGATCGTCGGGGAGGGTTTTCACTACCGTGCCGGGGAGCCCCATGCCGAAGTGCATGCCCTGCGCATGGCCGGCGAGAAGGCGCGGGGCGCAACCGCCTACGTCACGCTGGAGCCTTGTAGCCATCATGGCCGAACCCCGCCCTGCTGCGATGCCCTGATTGCCGCTGGCGTTTCACGGGTTGTGGCGGCGATGCAGGACCCTAATCCGCAGGTAGCCGGGCGCGGTCTGTACCGCCTTCAGGAGGCTGGGATTGAGGTCAGTCACGGCCTGATGATGAGTGAAGCCGAACGCCTGAATAAAGGTTTTCTCAAGCGGATGCGGACCGGTTTCCCTTACGTGCAGTTGAAACTTGGCGCGTCGCTGGATGGCCGCACGGCAATGGGCAGCGGTGAAAGCCAGTGGATCACCTCCCCACAGGCAAGGCGCGATGTGCAACGTCTGCGCGCGCAAAGCCATGCTATTTTCACCACGCATGCCACCGTGCTGGCCGACGATCCTGCGCTGACCGTGCGCTGGGATGAGCTAAACGCGGATACTCAGGCACTCTACCCGCAAGAGAATTTACGCCAGCCGCTGCGGATTGTGGTCGACCGGCAGAATCTTGTTACCCCTGAGCACCGCATTGTGCAGCAGCCAGGCGAGACCTGGTTTGCCCGCACCCAGGAAGATGACCGCAGCTGGCCGGAAGGCGTGCGCACCATTCTGGTGCCGGAGCATAAAGGACATCTCGATTTAGTGGTGCTGATGATGCTGTTGGGCAAACAGCAGATCAACAGCATCTGGGTCGAAGCTGGCCCGACGCTCGCCGGGGCGCTGTTGCAGGCGGGGCTGGTGGATGAGCTGATCGTCTATCTTGCGCCTAAACTGTTAGGCAACGACGCGCGCGGCCTGTGCGCCTTGCCAGGGCTGGAAAAACTGGCGGATGCACCGGCATTTAGCTTCAGCGAAATACGTCCGGTTGGGCCGGATGTCTGTCTTCACCTGACCATCGCGTAAGGCTTGCCTAAATAGGGAAGCAGTGCGCAAAATATTATGATAAAATCCGCCCCCCTGCGGGGCCACCAAATGAACCCGTTAAGGAAGAGTATGAACATTATTGAAGCAGCCGTTGCTACCCCGGACGCTCGCGTCGCCATCACCATTGCGCGTTTCAACAACTTCATCAATGACAGCCTGCTGGATGGCGCGATTGACGCCCTGAAACGTATCGGCCAGGTGAAAGACGAAAACATTACCGTTGTCTGGGTTCCGGGTGCTTACGAACTGCCACTGGCAGCGGGCGCACTGGCGAAAACCGGCAAATACGATGCGGTAATCGCACTGGGTACGGTGATTCGTGGCGGTACCGCGCACTTTGAATATGTTGCGGGTGGCGCAAGCAACGGTCTGGCGCACGTGGCGCAGGATGCAGAAATTCCTGTCGCGTTCGGCGTACTCACCACTGAAAGTATTGAACAAGCCATCGAACGTGCTGGCACCAAAGCCGGTAACAAAGGTGCAGAAGCTGCACTGACCGCGCTTGAAATGATCAATGTATTGAAAGCCATCAAGGCCTGATTTTTTTGTAAGGGGAATTCCGTGAAACCTGCTGCTCGTCGCCGCGCCCGTGAATGTGCCGTTCAGGCACTTTACTCCTGGCAGTTGTCCCAGAACGACATCGCTGATGTTGAATACCAGTTCCTGGCGGAACAAGACGTCAAAGACGTTGACGTCGTGTACTTCCGTGAACTGCTGTCGGGAGTGGCGACTAATAGCGCGTATCTCGACGGTCTGATGAAGCCGTACCTCTCCCGTCTGCTCGAAGAGCTGGGTCAGGTTGAAAAAGCGGTGCTGCGTATCGCACTGTTTGAGTTGTCTAAACGTGACGATGTGCCTTACAAAGTGGCCATCAACGAAGCGATCGAACTGGCGAAAACCTTCGGTGCTGAAGACAGCCACAAATTTGTGAATGGCGTGCTGGACAAAGCTGCACCTGCGATCCGTCCCCGTAAAAAGTGATCCGCAAGCCGGAGTGTCGTACTGCCTTTGGGTGGTGCGGGCTCCGGTTTTTTTATTTTCTTTGCTGAGGCATAACGTATGGCATGCGGCGAATTTTCCCTGATTGCCCGTTATTTTGACCGAGTCAGAAGCTCGCGTCGCGATGTGGAAACCGGCATCGGCGACGACTGTGCACTTCTCAATATTCCCGAAAAACAGACGCTGGCGATCAGCACCGACACCCTGGTGTGCGGTAACCATTTCCTGCCGGATATTGATCCTGCCGATCTGGCGTACAAAGCGCTGGCGGTAAACGTGAGCGATCTGGCGGCAATGGGGGCCGATCCCGCGTGGTTAACCCTGGCGCTGACCCTGCCAGAGGTCGATGAAAGCTGGCTCGAGGCCTTCAGCGATGCGCTGTTTGAGCAGCTTAACTACTACGATATGCAGCTGATCGGCGGCGACACGACTGCCGGGCCGCTGTCGATGACTCTGGCGATCCACGGTTACGTACCAGCAGGCCGCGCGCTGAAACGCGCTGGCGCGAAGCCGGGCGACTGGATTTATGTCACCGGTACGCCGGGTGACAGCGCGGCCGGGCTGGCGATTTTGCAGAAGCGCCTGATGGTGGAAAACGCCGATGACGCGGCCTATTTCGTGCAGCGCCATCTGCGCCCGACGCCGCGTATTCTGCACGGTCAGGCGCTGCGCGATCGCGCCAGTTCAGCTATCGATCTCTCCGATGGCCTGATCTCCGATCTCGGCCACATTCTGAAAGCCAGCGGCGTGGGCGCGCGGATCGACCTCGATCACTTCCCGCTCTCTGAGGCGATGCGCAGGCATGTGGAGCCAGAGCAGGCGCTGCGTTGGGCGCTCTCCGGCGGGGAAGATTACGAGCTGTGCTTTACCGTACCCGAGCTGAACCGCGGCACGCTGGATGTGGCGTTAGCCAATCTGGGGGCAGGGTTTACCTGTATCGGCCAGATTATGCCGGAGAGCGAAGGGCTGCAATTTGTGCAGAACGGCGAGCCGGTGACGCTCGACTGGAAAGGTTACGACCACTTCGCATAGTTCTGTGCGGCTTGTATTGCCGGGTGGCGCTGCGCTTACCCGGCCTACAAATGCGTTCACATCTATTTAAACCCCACCACCGGATGCTCCTTGTACGGCGTCTCCAGCTCGGCAATCTGCTCCGGCGTCAGAGTGATGTCCACGGCGTTGATCAGCTCATCCAGCTGCTCTTCCCGCGAGGCACCGATAATCGGTGCGGCTACGCCCCGTTTGCTCAGCACCCATGCCAGCGCCACCTGAGCGCGCGTCACGCCAAGATCCTCGGCAACGCCCGTTAAGCGCTCGGCGATTTGCGCGTTGTTGGCCTCGGTTTCGTCATACAGCGTTTTGCCAAACTCGTCGGACACCGAGCGGGCAGTGGTTTCGCCCCACGGACGGGTTAAACGCCCGCGCGCCAGCGGACTCCACGGGATCACCGCCACGCCATGCTGGTAGCAGAGGGGCAGCATCTCCCGCTCCTCTTCGCGGTAGATAAGATTGTAGTGATCCTGCATGGTGACGAACGGTGCCCAGCCGTGCTGTTCCTGTAATGCCAGCGCCTCGGCAAACTGCGCGGCATGCATCGACGACGCGCCGATATAGCGCGCCTTACCTGCTCTGACCACGTCATTCAGCGCTTCCAGCGTCTCTTCAATCGGGGTGTTGTAATCCCAGCGGTGGATCTGCAGGAGATCGACATACTCCATATTCAGGCGGCGCAGGCTGTCATCAATGGAGCGCAGGATCTGCGCCCGGGAGAGGCCTTCCGGCAGATCGCCTACCTGATGGTAAACCTTGGTGGCGACCACTACCTCCTCGCGGCGGGCAAAATCGCGCAGCGCCCGGCCAACAATCTCTTCGCTGCTGCCGTCGGAGTAGCTGTTGGCGGTATCAAAGAAGTTAATGCCGCCTTCGAGGGCGTGTTTGATGATCGGACGGCTGCTCTCTTCCGGCAGCGTCCAGGCGTGTTTACCCCGGTCCGGTTCGCCAAAGGTCATGCAGCCCAGGCAAAGACGGGAAACCTTAAGATCCGTTTTTCCTAATGTATTGTATTGCATGGTTCCACTCCTGCTGTTTGCTTAAAACGTACCGTTAAGCATAGCAGGAGCGGAAAGGGGAGGGATTACGCCAGCCAGGCGGCGATGCGCGCTTCGATACCTGCGGCATCCAGGCCGATGTCGGCGCGCGCTTCGTCCTGGGTACCCTGCGGAATAAAGTGATCCGGCAGGCCGAGGTTCAGAACAGGCACAACTTTACGCTTCGCCATCAGCACTTCGTTCACGCCGCTGCCCGCGCCGCCCATAATCGCATTCTCTTCGAGCGTGATCAGCGCTTCGTGCTCAGATGCCATCTCCAGGATCAGCGCCTCATCGAGCGGCTTCACAAAGCGCATATCCACCAGCGTCGCGTTAAGAGATTCCGCCACTTTTGCCGCTTCCGGCATCAGCGTACCGAAATTGAGGATCGCCAGCTTTTCACCGCGACGCTTAACCACGCCTTTACCAATCGGCAGTTTTGCCAGCGGCTCAAGGGTAACGCCAACCGCGTTACCGCGCGGATAACGCACGGCCGTTGGGCCATCCTGATAGTGATAGCCGGTGAACAGCATCTGACGACATTCGTTCTCGTCGCTCGGGGTCATCACTACCATATCCGGGATACAGCGCAAGAAGGAGAGATCGAACGCCCCCTGGTGCGTCTGGCCGTCGGCACCGACAATACCCGCGCGGTCAATGGCAAACAGCACCGGGAGTTTCTGGATCGCGACGTCGTGGATCACCTGATCGTAGGCGCGCTGCAGGAAGGTAGAGTAGATCGCCACCACCGGTTTGTAGCCGCCAATCGCCAGGCCCGCGGCAAAGGTCACCGCATGCTGCTCAGCGATGGCGACATCAAAATACTGGGTCGGGTATTTGCGGGAGAACTCGACCATCCCGGAGCCTTCGCGCATCGCCGGGGTCACGGCCATCAGCTTGCCGTCTTTGGCGGCGGTTTCACACAGCCAGTCACCGAAGATTTTTGAGTAGCTCGGCATGCCGCCGCTGCTTTTTGGCAGGCAGCCGCTGGTCGGATCGAATTTAGGTACCGCGTGGAAGGTGATGGGATCTTTTTCCGCCGGTTCATAGCCACGACCTTTTTTGGTCATGATATGCAGGAATTGCGGGCCTTTCAGGTCACGCATATTTTTCAGGGTGCTGACCAGGCCCAGAACGTCGTGACCATCCACCGGGCCGATGTAGTTAAAGCCCAGCTCTTCAAACAGCGTGCCGGGAACCACCATCCCTTTGATGTGCTCTTCGGTGCGACGCAGCAGCTCTTTAATGGGCGGCACGCCGGAGAGCACTTTTTTGCCGCCTTCACGCAGGGTGGAGTAGAGCTTGCCGGAGAGTAGATTCGCCAGGTGGTTGTTCAGCGCCCCGACGTTTTCAGAAATCGACATCTCGTTGTCGTTGAGGACAACCAGCATGTCTGGCTTGATATCACCCGCGTGATTCATCGCTTCAAAGGCCATCCCGGCGGTGATCGCGCCATCGCCAATGACGCAGACGGTGCGGCGCTGTTTGTTCTCTTTAGCCGCCGCGACCGCTACCCCGATCCCGGCAGAAATAGAGGTGGAAGAGTGACCGACGCTCAACACGTCGTACTCGCTTTCGCCCCGCCACGGGAACGGATGCAGGCCGCCTTTCTGGCGAATGGTGTCAATTTTATCGCGACGGCCGGTGAGAATTTTGTGCGGATAAGCCTGATGACCCACGTCCCAGATCAGCTGATCGAAGGGCGTGTTATAGACATAATGCAGCGCCACGGTGAGCTCCACCGTGCCAAGCCCGGAGGCGAAATGGCCGCTGGAGCGGCTTACGCTGTCGAGCAGATAGCGACGCAGCTCGTCGCACAGCTTCGGCAGGCTCTCTTTCGGCAACAGACGTAACTCCTGGGTGGAGTCAACCAACGCCAGTGTCGGGTATTTGGCAATATCAAAACTCATCAGAGACTCATCGTGGTGTTTTCGTTATTTATCACGCTGGATTATATAGTCCGCTAGCGCTTCCAGTGCCGAGGTGTCCAGTGACTGCGCAGCCAGTTGATTCAGCGACTGGCGGGCGTCATCAATCAGGTCCCGGGCTTTTTGTCGGGCTTGCTCAAGGCCCAGAAGGGCGGGATAGGTACTTTTGCCAAGCTGCTGATCGGCACCCTGACGTTTACCCAATGTTGCAGTATCGCCCACGACATCCAGAATGTCATCCTGAACCTGGAACGCTAAACCGATACTTTCTGCGTAGCGATCCAGAATCGGTAAGGCTTCGCGTCCTCGCTCACCCGCGCTCAGCGCCCCCAGACGAACGGCGGCGCGAATCAGTGCCCCGGTCTTGTGACGATGAATGCGCTCCAGCTGTTCCAGATTAACCTGACGGCCTTCCGCCTCCAGATCCAGCGCCTGGCCGCCGCACATGCCGGCAACCCCGCTGGCCCTCGCCAGCTCCGAAACCATCGCCAGACGGTCGCGATCCGCCACTTCCACCATCGGTGCATCGCTCAGGATCGAAAACGCCAGCGTTTGCAGGGCATCGCCTGCCAGAATGGCATTCGCTTCGCCAAACTTAATATGGCAGGTCGGTTGGCCGCGGCGCAGATCGTCGTCGTCCATTGCAGGGAGATCGTCATGGATCAGCGAATAGGCATGAACACATTCGACCGCAGCGGCCGGGGCATCCAGCGTATCCAGGCTGATACCGAACATTCTGCCAGTGGCATAGACCAGAAAAGGACGCAGGCGCTTACCGCCTAACAGTGCGCCATAATGCATGGCCTCAACCAGTGGAGTGTTCTGAAAAGGCTGTGGTTCTATAAAGCGGCGCAGTGCGTCGTTAGCACGCTCGACACACGCCTGAAGCTGGTTCGAAAAATCCATCTACTCGGCATCCGGGGTGAAGGGGGTGGTGGCTGCGTCTTCGTTATCGGAGAGCAGGATCTGCACGCGCTGTTCCGCCTGTTGCAGCTTTACCTGGCCCTGGCGCGCCAGCTGCACACCGCGTTCGAATTCATTAAGCGCCTCTTCTAACGGCAGATCGCCGCTTTCCAGACGGGTAACGATTTGCTCCAGTTCACTCAGCGCAGTTTCGAAACTGGCAGGTGCATCGTTTTTCTTCGGCATAGTGAATGTCTGACTCTCAGTTTTTTATCCCTGATATGGTATCGGACTCAGGGTAATTATCAAATAACGCGCAATGTGCACAGGAGGCGCCTGATGGTGGTATACTTGCGCGCCTGGAAGCAGCCTTCGGTTATAGGGGCTGCTGTACTTTTCCATTACAAGCTTAAATGCTTGCCAAAGAAACATTGCCGCCATGAAGTTTATCATTAAATTGTTCCCGGAAATCACCATCAAAAGCCAATCTGTGCGTTTGCGCTTTATTAAAATTTTAACCGGGAACATTCGTAACGTTCTGAAGCACTACGACGAAACCCTTGCCGTCGTGCGTCACTGGGATCATGTTGAAGTCCGCGCTAAAGATGAAAATAAGCGCCTGGACATTCGTGATGCCTTAACCCGCATCCCGGGGATCCACCATATTCTGGAAGTGGAAGATGTTCCGTTCACTTCCCTGCACGACATCTTCGAAAAAGCGCTGGCGCAGTATCGCGATCAGATCGAAGGCAAAACTTTCTGCGTGCGCGCCAAGCGTCGCGGTAAACATGAGTTTAGCTCGATTGAAGTAGAACGTTACGTGGGCGGCGGTCTGAATCAGCACGTTGAATCTGCGCGCGTGCGCCTGACCAACCCGGAAGTGACCGTGCATCTGGAAATCGAAAACGACCGTCTGCTGCTGATTAAAGGCCGCTATGAAGGGATTGGCGGTTTCCCTATTGGTACTCAGGAAGATGTGCTGTCGCTGATCTCCGGCGGTTTCGACTCCGGTGTCTCCAGCTATATGCTGATGCGTCGCGGCTGCCGCGTACACTACTGCTTCTTTAACCTTGGCGGCGCTGCCCATGAAATTGGCGTGCGTCAGGTTGCGCACTATCTCTGGAACCGCTTCGGCAGCTCCCACCGCGTCCGTTTTGTTGCCATTAACTTTGAACCTGTGGTGGGTGAAATCCTCGAAAAAGTGGACGACGGCCAGATGGGCGTGGTGCTGAAGCGTATGATGGTACGTGCGGCCTCAAAAGTCGCTGAACGCTATGGCGTACAGGCGCTGGTGACCGGCGAAGCGCTGGGCCAGGTCTCCAGCCAGACTCTGACCAACCTGCGTCTTATCGACAATGTCTCCGACACGCTGATCCTGCGTCCGCTGATCTCTCACGACAAAGAGCACATCATCGATCTGGCGCGTGAGATCGGCACCGAAGACTTTGCCCGCACCATGCCAGAATACTGCGGCGTGATCTCAAAGAGCCCGACGGTCAAAGCGGTGAAGGCGAAGATCGAAGCGGAAGAGGAGAACTTCGATTTCTCCATTCTTGATAAAGTGGTGGAAGAAGCCTCTAACATCGATATCCGCGAAATCGCCCAGCAGACCGAGCAGGACGTCGTCGAAGTGGAGACCGTTAACGGTTTCGGCCCGGATGACGTACTGCTGGATATCCGCTCCGTTGATGAGCAGGATGCGAAGCCGTTTGAGCCGGAGGGAGTAGAAGTGGCCTCACTGCCGTTCTACAAGCTGAGCACCAAATTTGGCGATCTCGATAAGAGCAAAACCTATCTGCTGTGGTGCGAGCGCGGGGTGATGAGCCGTCTGCAGGCGCTCTATCTGCGCGAGCAGGGCTTTACCAATGTGAAGGTGTATCGCCCGTAGTGGTTGTGCCGGGTGGCGGCTACGCCTTACCCGGCCTGGTCGTGCTTTGTAGGCCCGGCAAGCGTAGCGCCGCCGGGCAATTTCTACGCTTCGTAATAATTATAAATTCCCGCCGCCATCACCAGCGATGAGGCCACTTCATACGCTTTTTCGCGCCCAACCAGCAGCTCAATAATCTTCAACGCAAAATCAATCGAGGTTCCTGGCCCCTGGCTGGTGAGCAGGTTGACGCGCGGATCCCAGACCATACGCTTATCCACCCATTGCTCTTCGGGGATCTTATCCTTCAGCGTCGGGAAACCGGTCATGTTGCCGATCGGGAAGATATTGTGCGGAACCAGCACCGTGGCCGCCGCCGCGC
Organism: Leclercia sp. LSNIH1; assembly: GCF_002902985.1. Lineage (NCBI taxonomy): Bacteria > Pseudomonadati > Pseudomonadota > Gammaproteobacteria > Enterobacterales > Enterobacteriaceae > Leclercia > Leclercia sp. LSNIH1. The sequence continues at coordinate 2,000,029 of NZ_CP026167.1, forward strand.
AAATAGCCGCGACGATCCGCCCGGAATGGTGGAACTGCCTGACCGTCTCGACCAGCAGCGGGCTGTCGCGGAAGCACTCGGCGCCTTTCAGGCCACCCGGCAGGACGATAACGTCGTAATCACCGTCGGCGACTTCCACCAGCGGTGCATCTGCCACGATTTTCACCCCACGGGAGCAGGTGATGACCAGGTTGCCATCGCTGGCGACACTTGCCGTTGTGACGCTAATCCCGGCGCGAACCAGCAGATCGATGGTGGTGACCGCTTCGGTCTCTTCGCTACCAGGGGCGAGGCATACCAGTGCCGACGCGCTCATACTCACTCTCCTTACGTTTAACCTGTTCATACAGCCGGACATTTTCTGGCACGCTGATACCGTGTGCCCGGGCGCGTTTTAGCAGGTAACCGGTAATATAGTCAATTTCAGTATGGCGCAGAGCGCGGATATCCTGCAGCATCGAGGAGATATTCTGCGCCGTACTCTCAATGACCTCTTCGACGTAATAGCGAATATCATCCACTGAGGTGTGAATGCCTTCCCGCTCCACCACGGCAGCCACCTCAGCGCACAGGGTTGCCACCTCCTCAGGGTGATGTTTAAGCTCGCCGTTCGGGCAATCCAGCAGGGCAGTCAGCGGATTGATCACGCAGTTTACCGCCAGCTTGTGCCACATCTGTGGACGAATGTTATCGTGCCAGGCGACATCCGGCAGCACCTGCTGAAAGCGATCCGCCAGATAGCTGTAGTCACCCTCCTGGTCACGTGCAGGGCCGATATGGGTCATGCCGCTGGCGACATGAACAATTACATTGCCATCCCGGCGGGCGGCATGGGTGGTGATTGCCATCAGCAGTGGCTGGTGAACGTGTCTGAGCTCTTCAATGGTGCCCATGCCGTTGTGTAGCAACATGATTGGGGAGGCGCGGGGGAGGGGGGTTGCCAGCGCCCGGACGGCATCGGAAACCTGCCAGGCTTTCAGGGTGACCAGTAGCAGATCGCTTTGCGCCAGAAAGTCAGGGTCGTTAGCGATCAGCGATTCGTTAAAGATACTTCCGTCTTCTTCAATTACGTTTACACTGCAATAGGGCTGTGGCACGCGCAGCCAGCCCTGTACTTCATGCCCATGTTTGCAAAGTGCGGTGAGCCAAAGTTGTCCCAATGCTCCGCATCCGAGCACGGTAATTTTCATCGTTCCTCCTCACCTGCAACTGCACCAGGTGTTTCAACATTTAGTATAGCGTCGACAACTAAGCTTCTGTTGAGTTATGCCCCGTAGCGGGTATTATGCAACGCAACAAAAGTGAAGGGAGAAGAAAAGATGCCATCTTTCGATATTGTTTCCGAAGTTGATATCCAGGAAGTACGTAACGGCGTAGACAACGCCAGCCGCGAGGTTGAGTCTCGCTTCGATTTTCGTGGCGTTGAGGCTTCATTTGAGCTGAATGACGCGAATAAGACAATTAAGGTGTTGAGCGAGTCTGACTTTCAGGTGAATCAGCTGCTCGATATTCTGCGCGCAAAACTGCTGAAGCGCGGCATCGAGGGGACATCCCTGGATGTGCCAGAAGATTTTGTTCACAGCGGTAAAACCTGGTTTGTTGAGGCCAAACTGAAGCAGGGCATTGAGAGCGCGGTTCAGAAGAAGATCGTTAAGCTCATCAAAGATAGCAAGCTGAAGGTACAGGCGCAGATTCAGGGCGAAGAGATTCGTGTAACCGGGAAATCCCGCGACGATCTGCAGAGCGTGATGGCGCTGGTACGCGGCGGCGATCTCGGCCAGCCGTTCCAGTTCAAGAACTTCCGCGATTAAGAAAATGCCCGGCTAAGCCGGGCATTTTTTCAGGCTTTCAGGGCCTGTTCAACTTCAAAGCGGTTTGTCACTTTACTGTCGATTTTGACATACAAACTGCGCTCCTCAGGTACCAGTAATACCTCACTGACTCCCTCTTTGGCTTCAAGGCGCTGTTTTAAGGCATCGCTGATATTCACATCAGACGGAATTTCCACCCGCAGGCTACTGACATACTTCGGTTCTTTCATGGTGCTGGCGACCAGTAGCCAGAGGGTTGCCAGCAGCGCACCCGCGAGGAAAACGGTTTGCGAATCAAACAGGCCATCAACCCAGCCGCCCAATGACCCGCCGATTGCCACGCCGATAAACTGGCTGGTGGAGTAGATCCCCATTGCCGTGCCTTTATAGCCTGCCGGCGACTCTTTACTGATCAAGGACGGCAGCAGGGCTTCCATCAGGTTGAACGCAAGGAAGAACAGCTGCACCCCGGCAACCAGCTCCCAGAAGTGCGGGCCTGAGCCCCACAACACAATTTCCGCAATCAACAACAGAGCGACGCAGGTGATGAAGACGCGCTTCATCCGGCGCTTCACTTCGGCATAAATAATAAATGGCACCACGGAGACAAACGAGATGAGCATGGTCACCAGGTAGATTTTCCAGTGCTCGGCCGCAGGAAAACCCGCTGCGGCAAGCTGGCCGGGCAGGGCGACGAAGGTAGACATCAACAAAATGTGCAGGCACATAATGCCAAAGTTGAGCTTCAGCAGGCGCGGCTCAACCAGTACTTTGCTGAAGCAGCCTTTCACCATTCCAGACTCGCGGTTCAGCACATGATTTTTGCTGTCCGGCACTACCCATATCGTCAGGGCGATACCCAGCGTCGCCAGCACGGCAATCATCCAGAACAAGGCGTGTAACCCAAGTGCATGCGTGATAATCGGACCCAGTACCATGGCGATGGCGAAGGTCACGCCGAAGCTGACGCCAATAAAGGCCATCGCTTTGGTGCGGTTCTGTTCACGGGTCAGATCGGAAAGCAGCGCCATCACGGCGGCGGCAATGGCACCGGAGCCCTGCAACGCGCGACCGAGAATAATGCCCCAGATAGAGTGGGAGAGGGCGGCAATCACGCTACCGGCGACAAACACCAGCAGCCCGCCGACGATTAACGGTTTACGGCCGACGCGATCGGAAAGCAGGCCAAAGGGGATCTGAAATATGGCCTGCGCCAGGCCATAAATGCCGATGGCAAGGCCAATCAGCGCCTCACTTGCGCCCTGTAACGCCATACCGTATGTCGTCAGGACCGGCAGGACCATGAACATGCCGAGCATGCGCAGTGAAAAAACTGTCCCCAACCCCCAGGTCGCGCGTAGCTCGCCTGGCGTCATTTTATAATCGTTCATTACCACCTCTGTCTAAAAAGCGCGTCCAGTGTAGTGCGAGCGAGCGTGCGGGTAAACAGAGCGATGGTGAGCAAATATAAATTACATGAATGATCTGTGCTATTAAGTAGAAAACAGGGTAAACGAAAGGGGAGGGGATAGGGTGTTTGCTGGATTCGGCGACTTACGTTAATTAATGATGAACCAGAAACAGGTTGAATAACCTGTTTCTGCAGCGTTACCTATTTTACGCGTTGGCTTTTGCGAGGAAATTATTCCAGTCGCTGGCCGCGTTATTAACGAAGGTTGACCAGCTATTTCCTGCTGTTGAGACAAAACCGTTCCAGTTATTTGAACCGGTATCAACAAAAGTTTGCCAGTTAGAATTTCCCAGCACGAATGAGCCAAAAGCGATAGCGCTGTCTACCACGAAGTCAGCAAAGGCGGCACCTGCGGTGCTAACGAAAGAGCCAAAGCCGACCCCGGAGTTACAGACAAACTGGGTGAAGCCGGTCGCAGCACCGAACAGATTAAAACCACCTGAGACATAGTGCATTTCATTTAGTGATAATTCTTTCACTTTTATTTCCTTATTAAATGAAAAAGAAGGTGAGCTAAATACTCACGGCGAGAGAGTACCACCAGATAATAACAATGCGACAGACAAAATGTAGCGAAAGGAGTTATATGTTCTTTTTTTAGCTTAATTAATATATTAAGGTGATCTGTCGTGCTGAAATAATTAATTTTTGATATGACATTAAAAAAAACAGCCCGCGACCATTACGGTGGCGGGCTGTTGAGTGACGCTGTCAGGCAAGCTTACCAGACGTAAGTCAGCAGGCTATGTGAGTCCGGGACCATAAAATCTACAGACATCATGACGCTCAGCGCGGTAATAGCGATGATCGAGAAGCCGAACAGCTTACGCGCCCAGACTTTATCATCTTCAACTTTATATCCGCGCAGCGCCATGCCGAGCCACCAGACGCTGACCGCTGCAGCCACCACCAGATATTTATATCCGGCGTAACCGCCCAGTGAAAGCATCAGCGTAGCCACCGCAAAAGCGATGATGTAGAGGGTGATATGGTTCTTGGCGACAGAGATGCCTTTCACCACCGGCAGGACCGGGATGTTCGCTGCCTGATAATCCTTAAAGCGGAAAATCGCAATGGCGTAGGAGTGCGGCATCTGCCACAGGCTAAAGATAGCCAGCAGGATGAGCGCACCGCTGTCGAACTCGTTGGTGACTGCGCAGTAGCCAATCACCGGCGGCGCAGCGCCGGAGAGAGAACCAATCAACGTACCGTAGACGGAGTGACGCTTCATATACAGGCTGTAGACGCCCACATAAACCACGAAACCCATTACCCCCAGCCAGCAGGCCAGAGGGTTGGCACCGAACCACAGCAGCATAAAGCCAGCAATACCCAGCAAGGTGGCGTACACCAGCGAGACGGCAGGAGACATCAGGCCTTTTACCAGCACCCGATTTTTCGTCCTTTCCATCTTCCTGTCGATATCCATGTCGATGTAGTTGTTAAATACACAACCGGACGCAACCACCAGTGACACCCCAATCAGCGTGGAGATAAAGAGGGCGTAATCGATGCTGCCTTTAGAAGCCAGCAGGAACCCTCCGATCACCGAGATCAGGTTGCCAAAGATGATGCCTGGTTTTGTTACTTGCAGGTATTGCTTAAACATACTCGCCGCTCTTAGTGAACCATCATGTTGTAGTTGAGGTTCCACATAATCCAGATGGATCCGACTACCAGGATTGCGATGATAATCACGGTAAAGATGAATGCTGTCATATTCCAGCCTTCATCAGACTTGGTGTTCATGTGCAGGAAGCAAACCAGATGCACCAGAATCTGCACTACCGCGGTAACCAGGATGGTACCCAGAATTGCCGCGTGAGAAGCAGTACCGCTCATCACCATCCAGAACGGAATGACCGTCAGGATGATCGACAGGATAAACCCTGTCATGTAGGTCTTTACGCTGCCGTGGGAAGCGCCATGATCGTTAGAATGACTCATTACATCGCCCCCATCAGATAGACTACAGAGAACACACAGATCCAAACCACATCCAGGAAGTGCCAGAACAGGCTCAGGCACATAATACGGGTGCGGTTAGTGCTGGTCAGGCCGCGACGGGAAATCTGGAACATCAGCACTGCCATCCAGATCAGACCGGAAGTCACGTGCAGACCGTGGGTACCGACCAGCGCGAAGAACGCTGACAGGAAGCCACTGCGATCCGGGCCGAAGCCTTCCATGATCAGGTGATGGAATTCATAGATTTCCATCCCGATAAATCCAGCACCAAACAACCAGGTCAACGCCAGCCAGGAGACAACCTGGCTCTTGTTGTTTTTGTACATGGCGATAGCCGCCATGCCGTAGGTGATGGAGCTGAACAGCAGCAGGGCAGTTTCAACCAGAACGAACGGCAGCTCAAAAATGTCCTTACCGGTCGGGCCGCCCGCTGTGCCGTTCACCAGAACGGCATAGGTCGCGAACAGACAGCAGAACAGAATGCAGTCGCTCATCAGGTAGATCCAGAAGCCGAAAACTTTCGTCGGCCCTGTATCGTGGTGCGCGTGGTCATGCGCGTGGGCAGTTGAGTGCGTCAAAGTATCAGTTGCCATTTTTCAGCCCCGCTTTAGAAATCTCATCGAAATGCTGGTTTTCCAGTTTTTCGACTTCACGGACTGGTACGTAGTAGTCCACGTCCTCGTCAAAGCTCTTCACAATCCAGCTAATTACGACGCCGGCAAAGCCAACAATCGCCAACCACCAGATGTGCCAGATCATTGCGAAACCAAATACCATAGTGAATGCGGCGATGACAATGCCCGCACCGCTGTTTTTCGGCATGTGGATCTCTTCGTAATGCGTAGGTTGCTTGTACGCTTCGCCTTTTTCTTTCATTTCCCAGAATGCGTCACGCTCATGAATGTGCGGCACAACGGCAAAGTTATAGAACGGCGGTGGAGAAGAGGTCGCCCACTCCAGCGTACGGCCACCCCATGGGTCACCGGTCAGGTCGCGGTTCAGGTTACGGTCACGGATAGAGACGTAGTACTGAATCAGCTGACATGCGATACCGCAGGCAATCAGCGCCGCGCCGCCCGCTGCAATCAGCAGCATTGGGTGGAACTGCGGATCGATCTGCTGGCTCAGACGACGGGTCATACCCATGAAGCCCAGCACGTACAGCGGCATAAATGCCACGAAGAAGCCGATAATCCAGAACCAGAACGCGCGTTTACCCCAGGTTTCGTTCAGCGTGAAGCCGAACGCTTTTGGCCACCAGTAGGTTACGCCAGCGAAGCAACCGAAGACGACGCCGCCGATGATAACGTTGTGGAAGTGCGCGATCAGGAACAGGCTGTTGTGCAGAACGAAGTCAGCACCTGGAACAGCCAGCAGTACACCGGTCATCCCACCGACGGAGAAGGTCACGATGAAGCCGATGGTCCACAGCATTGCTGAGTGGAACTGGATACGGCCCTGGTACATGGTGAACAGCCAGTTGAAGATCTTAACCCCGGTAGGGATTGCGATAATCATGGTCGTAATACCGAAGAAGGCGTTTACGTTCGCGCCCGCACCCATGGTGAAGAAGTGGTGCAGCCAGACGATGAACGACAGAACGGTAATACATACGGTTGCCCACACGAGCGAGGTGTAACCAAACAGACGTTTACGCGAGAAGGTCGCCGCGATTTCGGAGAAGACACCGAACACCGGCAGAACCAGGATGTACACTTCCGGGTGACCCCAGGCCCAAATCAGGTTGATGTACATCATCATGTTGCCACCCATATCGTTGGTAAAGAAATGGGTACCCAGATAGCGATCCAGGGTCAGCAGCGCGATGGTGACGGTCAGAATTGGGAAAGAGGCGATAATCAGGACGTTGGCGCACAGAGATGCCCAGGTAAATACCGGCATCTTGAACATCGTCATGCCTGGGGCACGCATCTTCAGGATGGTCACGAAGAAGTTAATACCGGTCAGGGTAGTACCGATACCGGAGAGCTGCAGCGCCCAAATCCAGTAGTCAACACCTACGCCAGGACTGTATTCAATTCCCGATAGCGGCGGATAGGCCAGCCAACCGGTCTGCGCGAACTCACCGACGCCCAGAGAGAGGTTAACCAGAATCACACCGACAACCGTGAACCAGAAGCTCAGGTTGTTCAGGAACGGGAACGCAACGTCGCGCGCACCGATCTGCAGCGGCACAACTACGTTCATCAGACCGATAACCAGCGGCATCGCCACGAAGAAGATCATGATAACGCCGTGGGCGGTAAAGATCTGATCGTAGTGGTGCGGTGGCAGGAAGCCTGCTTCACCCGCCGAGGCGAGCGCCTGCTGGCTACGCATCATGATCGCATCCGCAAAGCCACGAATTAACATGACGATACCGACGATGCAGTACATGATGCCGAGTTTTTTGTGGTCAACCGAAGTCAGCCACTCATTCCACAGGTAGCTCCACTTACCGAAGTAAGTGATCAGGCCAACTAAGGCCGCGCCACCAATGATAATTGCAGCAATCGTAACCATGATAATGGGTTCATGGTACGGCACTGCATCCAGTGTCAATTTTCCGAACATTTTCTTCCTCGGCCCCTTAGTGAGCGGTTTCCGCGTGGCTCATGTCCATGCCTTCCATACCTTCGTGCGAGGTGTGCTCGCCTTCAGGCTGGGTCACGTCCATGCTCTTGCCATGTCCCATAAATTTGCCAATGACATCTTTGAACAAATTCGGTTTCACGTTAGAGAAGTACTCCACTTTGTTGTATTCGCTAGGCGTTGCCACTTTTTCGAACGCAGCCATGTCAGACATGGTGTTCGGGGACTGTTTCGCTTTAGCGACCCACTGGTCGAAAGCGGCACGGTCAGGTGTGGCAATGGCTTTGAACTTCATACCAGAGAAGCCCGGACCACTGTAGCTGGCGGAGATACCGTCATAGGTGCCTGCTTCGTTGGCAATCAGGTGCAGGTTAGTCTGCATACCGGCCATCGCGTAAATCTGGCTGCCCAGACGCGGAATAAAGAAGGAGTTCATCACGGAGTTAGAGGTCACTTTGAACTCTACCGGAGTGTTCGCCGGGAAGGCGATTTCATTCACGGTAGCAATGCCCTGTTCCGGGTAGATGAAGAACCATTTCCAGTCCATGGAGACCACTTCAATGGTGATAGGTTTCTCATCGTGAACCAGCGGTTTGCTCGGCTCGAGCGAGTGAGTGGTTTTCCAGGTCAGCACGGCAAGGAACAGGATGATCAGGATAGGCACCGTCCAGACCACAGCTTCCACTTTATTGGAGTGTGACCAGTTAGGGCTATACTTCGCATCTTTGTTGCTCGCACGATACTTCCAGGCAAAACCAATAGCCATCAAAATGGCAGGAATAACGACGATCATCATCAGGCCGAAAGCCGTCAGAATCAGGGAACGTTGTTCCAGTCCAATCTGTCCTTTGGGGTCCAGAAGCGCAGAATCACAGCCACTGAGTAATACAGTGCCTGCAATTAACGACAACCAGCCCAAACCTTTATTGTATTTCCTAAGTGTCATTTAACGACCTCAATTCCACGGGGACCTTGGTGGCGTTTAAAGTGTGGGGGCATTTTACGGGAAGGTTACATTACTGTAAACATGATTAGGACTGTGTCAGTAACGTGTTACCGGGTTCTGCCAGATAAGTCACACATGTTGCAAAGTATAGCCAATCCTGGACAGGAGTCCCGCCATTCGCGGCTTATAACGAATCCAGTCCTGTCGGGAGGGGAAAGGGGGTAATTGGTATAACCATTGCGGAAAAGACACAAATAATTAACAAATAATTTTCAATAAAAAGACAATTAAAAAACGGAAAATTAATCTTTCGGTTGCTGAATCGGTTAAAGGAAAATAGGGTTTATTACCGCTTCCAATAATTTCCGGAATTCTAAGAAGCACGAAACAACAAATATTATTTTGACCGGGACAGATTTATTCGCCGTTATAATTTCACAAGGTGATTACAACGGCAAATAACCGTTTTTTATCATTTTACGCCGTTTGGGTTTTACGCATGGCCAGATAATCGAGAAGCGCACCGGTTACGATCCCGACCATCGCCAGTAGCGCACCCACATCAAGCAGCAGCAGGGTAAACGGCAGATCGAGCGTGGTTGTGGCATTCACGATCGCCGCGACAAGCCACAGCGCCAGCATCAGAGATCCCGCAAGTAAGATTCTTAAGGCGAAGCGATAGGCGTACGAGTAGAGCGTTCTTTCCATAAAGTGTTCGGTTTGCTGGGTATATTCCAGCGAACGGCGGCATAGTAATAACAGGAGCAGCCCAGGAATGGCTGCAAACACAGAGAACAGATAGAACTCCGCCCAGCCGTGCGTTTCAACAAACCAGCCCGCGATAGGGCCAACATAGACCCGACCCACCGCAGAGAGGGCCGAGAGCAGGGCGAACTGCGTGGCGGAGAACGATTTATTGCACAAGGTCATCAGCAGCGCGACAAACGCGGCTGTCCCCATCCCACCACACAGATTCTCGAAGAACACCGCCGTCGCCATGCTGAGCATATGCTTATCGGTGATGGAGAGCAGCCAGTACCCGGCGTTTGAAACCCCCTGCAGAATGCCGAAAATCAGCAGGGCACGGAACAGGCTTAAGCGCTGCATCAGCACGCCGCCGTAGAGCGCGCCGATAATGGTGGCAATCAGCCCCAGCGTTTTGTTAACGACCCCCACTTCACCAGCATCGAAGCCCACACCACGTATCAGGAAGGTGGTGGTCAGGCTCATCGCAAACGCATCGCCAAGTTTGTACAACACAATCAACAGCAGAATGAGCCAGGCGTTGTTACGGCCAAAAAAGTCGCGCAACGGTTCAGCCACAGCCTGCTCAAGGGAGCGGGGGACCGGAATCACATCGCTCGGTTCCGGAGCAAGAATTGTGGCGATCATGCAGGGAATAAGCAGGATGGCCATCAGCCAGTACATTCCCTGCCAGCCGAGGTATCTGTCCGCCAGCCACAGGGCCAGCCCGCCTGAGACCAGCATGCCCAGACGGTAACCCAGCACGCTGATGGCGGCCCCGGCGCCGCGCTCTTCGGCTGAAAGCACGTCCGTTTTCCAGGCATCAAAAACGATATCCTGCGACGCAGAGCAAAACGCGATCACCACTGCCAGCGCAGCCATCCAGCGCAGCTGTGACGCAGGCTCAAGAAAGCCCATGGCGGCAATCGCCAGCAGCAGCATCGCCTGGGTCATCAGCAACCAGCCACGACGTCTGCCGAGGAAAGGCGGCGTGTAGCGGTCCATCATGGGTGACCATAAAAACTTAAAGACATAGGCCTGACCGACCAGCGAGAAGAAGCCGATGGTTTTAAGATCGATATTTTCGACGGTCATCCACGCCTGTAGCGTGCCGGATGTCAGGGCAAGGGGTAAACCGGAGGCAAAACCGAGGATCAGCAAGATAGCTGATTTAGGCTGCTGGAAAATGCGTAAGTAGTGACTGGACATGAGGTAAAACTGACCCGACCGGAGGCCGGGTCAGCAGGCAGACTTAACGTGCGTTCTGCTTGATGAATTCGTGAATGCTGGTGTCCTGCGCCATATCGGCGATGGTGTCGGTCAGCACGCTGTTAACCGCGTTAGCAATATTCTGGTTAGAGGCCTGGAACGCACCTTCAACAGAGTAGCTTGCACGGTAGTTTTTGTTCATCTTGTTGCCGTTCTTCGCGGTAGCGATGATGGCGATATCGGCTTTGGTGGCGATGTTATAGCGCACGTTGCCCTGAGAGACGTCGGCGTACAGGTTGTTCACGATGATCTGCAGATCCACCGCACCGCTTGGGCCGACCATATAACCGCGAGCGGTCATCTGCTTCTCAAGCACTTCCTGCAGCAGGAAACGCAGATCGCGGGAGGCGGTCAGGGTTACGACCTGGTTGTCACGGGTAACTTTCGCCAGCGCCTGGTCGCGACGCTGGTCTGCGCCGTTAATGCTTACGGTCACGCCCATCAGGCTTGGATCCTGTTGTGGCAGGGTGATCTTTGGCGAAACATCAATGGTGGTTGGCGGGGTCGCGCAGCCAGCCAGCATAAACAGGGCGACTAAAGGGAAAAAGAGTTTTTTTAACATGTTCAGGCTCTCAACGAATCGTAAGCATATAGAGATAAAAATTGCCGCCATCATAACATCGCCAACGGCAAGGGGAAGTGGTCAACGCATGTAAATTCATCGCCTTGTCTGAAAACTAACCACCTGAAACGCTTTTCCGTTATTCGAACGACAAAACGACGCTTCCCTTATAGGACTTCATACGGTTGAATGAGAAAATCAGACGAAAGCTAAATTTTTGTTGTCTTGTTGTTATGCAAGCGGTAAAAGCGGCTAACATTTAAAGGGATGGGTGACATCTCAGCGTTGTCGGAGGAGTAATTTCATGATGATACGTGAACAGATTGAAGATAAGTTAAGGGCGGCGTTTGAACCTGTGTTCCTTGAAGTCGTCGACGAAAGCTATCGTCATAACGTACCGGCAGGCTCTGAGAGCCACTTTAAGGTGGTGCTGGTCAGTGACCGTTTCGCTGGCGAGCGTTTTCTCAACCGTCACCGTATGATCTACGGAACCTTGACGGAAGAGCTCTCGACCACGGTCCATGCGCTGGCGCTCCACACTTATACAATCAAAGAGTGGAAAGGGTTACAGGATACGATTTTCGCATCGCCACCGTGCCGGGGAGCCGGGACGATCGCCTAATAAATCCTGTTTGCAACAGCAGGAGCTTTTCCAGTATGTTGCATAAAGATTACGTCAAAGCGGCCTGCGGGCCGTTTTGTTTTGTCCGGGTTTTGAGCCGGTGGCGCGATTTTAAGGCTAAAAATAGCCTTAATTTGTGAAAAAAGCCGCAGCAACATACGCCAACCGTTCTCGACTCACTAAAGTGATGCCGCTATAATGCCGCGTCTTAATGAATGTCTTCGGGATGATTCTGGCGACAGGGAATGTGAATCTGCTACAAGAGAGCATCCCGGTATTGCGAGGCAAATTCAGAGTTGACCGAGCACTGTGATTTTTTTGAGGTAACAAGATGCAAGTTTCAGTTGAAACCACTCAAGGCCTTGGCCGCCGTGTAACGATTACAATCGCTGCTGACAGCATCGAAAACGCTGTAAAAAGCGAGCTGGTCAACGTAGCGAAGAAAGTCCGTATTGACGGCTTCCGTAAGGGCAAAGTACCGATGAATGTCGTTGCTCAGCGTTATGGCGCTTCTGTTCGCCAGGACGTGCTGGGTGACCTGATGAGCCGCAACTTTGTTGACGCGATCATCAAAGAAAAAATCAACCCAGCCGGTTCCCCGACCTATGTTCCGGGTGAATACAAACTGGGCGAAGACTTCACCTACGCAGTAGAGTTCGAAGTCTATCCTGAAGTTGAGCTGAAAGGCCTGGAAACGATTGAAGTTGAAAAACCTGTCGTTGAAGTGACTGAAGCTGACGTTGACGGCATGCTGGACACCCTGCGTAAGCAGCAGGCGACCTGGAAAGACAAAGACGGCGCTGCTGATGCAGAAGACCGTGTCACCATCGACTTCACCGGCTCTGTAGACGGCGAAGAGTTCGAAGGCGGTAAAGCGTCTGACTTCGTACTGGCGATGGGCCAGGGTCGTATGATCCCAGGCTTCGAAGACGGTATCAAAGGCCACAGCGCTGGCGAAGAGTTCACCATCGACGTGACCTTCCCGGAAGAGTACCACGCTGAAAACCTGAAAGGTAAAGCGGCTAAGTTCGCCATTACCCTGAAGAAAGTCGAAGACCGCGAGCTGCCAGAACTGACTGAAGATTTCATCAAACGTTTCGGCGTTGAAGATGGTTCTGTTGAAGGTCTGCGTGCAGAAGTGCGTAAAAACATGGAGCGCGAGCTGAAAGGCGCCGTGCGTAACCGCGTGAAGTCTCAGGCTATCGAAGGTCTGGTTAAAGCTAACGAGATCGAGATCCCGTCTGCCCTGATCGACAGCGAAATCGACGTTCTGCGCCGTCAGGCTGCACAGCGTTTCGGTGGCAACGAGAAGCAAGCGCTGGAGCTGCCACGCGAGCTGTTCGAAGAGCAGGCTAAACGCCGCGTTGTCGTTGGTCTGCTGCTGGGCGAAGTGATTCGTACCCACGAGCTGAAAGCTGACGAAGAGCGTGTTAAAGGTCTGATCGAAGAGATGGCTTCTGCCTACGAAGATCCGTCAGAAGTTGTTGCTTTCTACGGCAGCAACAAAGAGCTGATGGAAAACATGCGCAATGTCGCCCTGGAAGAGCAGGCTGTTGAAGCGGTTCTGGCCAAAGCGAAAGTGTCCGAAAAAGCCACTTCTTTCAACGAACTGATGAACCAGCAGGCATAATTCTGCCCGCTTTGTTTAAAGTTTGAGCAAAAAACCCGTTGCCTTTCGGCGGCGGGTTTTTTTTATCACAGTTATAAATCACGAAGCGTGATAAAACGCCTTTTCAGTGTTAGCGTTACAACAAAAGATTGTTATGCTTGAAATAGGGCTGAGCCATCCCCATTAGTGGGGAAGCAGTATTAAAGAGACTGGCTGATAATCCGTCCGCAAGGTTACAATCAGTACAGCAGGTATTTTCATTTTTTATCCAGGAGACGGAAATGTCATACAGTGGCGAACGAGATAACTTTGCACCCCATATGGCGCTGGTGCCAATGGTTATTGAACAGACCTCTCGCGGTGAACGTTCTTTTGATATCTACTCCCGTCTGCTTAAAGAGCGCGTTATCTTCATGACCGGCCAGGTGGAAGACCACATGGCGAACCTGATCGTGGCGCAGATGCTGTTTCTGGAAGCGGAAAACCCGGAAAAAGACATTTACCTGTACATTAACTCCCCGGGTGGCGTTATCACCGCCGGGATGTCCATTTACGATACCATGCAGTTCATCAAGCCTGATGTGAGCACCATTTGTATGGGCCAGGCGGCATCGATGGGCGCATTCCTGCTGACCGCAGGGGCGAAAGGCAAGCGCTTCTGCCTGCCGAATTCGCGCGTTATGATCCACCAGCCGCTGGGCGGATACCAGGGCCAGGCGACAGACATTGAGATTCACGCCCGTGAAATTCTGAAAGTTAAAGGGCGTATGAATGAACTTATGGCTCACCACACGGGTCAATCACTTGAGCAGATCGAGCGTGATACCGAGCGCGATCGCTTCCTGTCCGCACCAGAGGCAGTTGAGTACGGCTTAGTCGACTCCATTTTGACCCATCGTAATTGATGCCCACGACGCGGGTGTGCCGCTATACTATGGTAGGGCGGCACTTTGCTTACGAGCAGCTTGCGTCTGAGAATGGCATTTGCGTCGTCATGTGCGGCACAAAGAACTTAAAAAGAGGTTTTGACTCATGACAGATAAACGCAAAGATGGATCGGGCAAACTGCTTTACTGCTCTTTTTGCGGCAAAAGCCAGCATGAAGTGCGCAAACTGATTGCCGGGCCATCCGTGTATATCTGCGACGAATGTGTCGACTTATGTAACGACATCATCCGCGAAGAGATTAAAGAAGTCGCACCACACCGCGAGCGCAGCGCGTTACCGACCCCGCATGAGATTCGTCATCATCTTGACGACTATGTCATCGGCCAGGAACAGGCGAAAAAAGTGCTGGCAGTGGCGGTGTACAACCACTACAAACGTCTGCGTAACGGGGATAACAGCAACGGCGTTGAGCTGGGCAAAAGTAACATTTTGCTGATCGGCCCAACCGGTTCCGGTAAAACCCTGCTGGCAGAAACGCTGGCACGTCTGCTGGATGTTCCATTCACCATGGCCGATGCCACCACCCTGACCGAAGCCGGTTATGTGGGTGAAGATGTGGAAAACATCATTCAGAAACTGCTGCAGAAATGTGATTACGATGTGCAGAAAGCACAGCGCGGTATCGTTTATATCGATGAGATCGATAAAATCTCGCGTAAATCCGATAACCCATCGATCACCCGTGACGTTTCCGGTGAAGGTGTGCAGCAGGCATTGCTGAAACTGATCGAAGGGACGGTTGCCGCGGTTCCACCGCAGGGCGGTCGTAAGCATCCTCAGCAGGAGTTCCTGCAGGTTGATACCTCCAAGATCCTCTTTATCTGTGGCGGTGCGTTTGCCGGTCTGGATAAAGTCATCGCTAACCGTGTTGAAACCGGCTCGGGTATTGGCTTTGGCGCCACCGTAAAAGCGAAGTCTGAAAAAGCGAAAGAGGGCGAACTGCTGATGCAGGTTGAGCCAGAAGATCTGATCAAGTTTGGTCTGATCCCTGAGTTCATCGGTCGTCTGCCGGTTGTCGCCACGCTGACAGAACTGAGCGAAGATGCGCTTATTCAAATTCTGAAAGAGCCGAAAAATGCCCTGACCAAGCAGTATCAGGCGTTGTTCAATCTGGAAGGTGTTGAGCTGGAATTCCGCGACGAAGCGCTTGATGCGATTGCTAAAAAAGCGATGGCACGTAAAACCGGTGCCCGTGGCCTGCGTTCCATCGTTGAAGCAGCCCTGCTTGATACCATGTACGACCTGCCTTCCCTGGAAGAGGTCGAGAAAGTGGTCATCGACGAGTCCGTGATTGCCGGTCAAAGCAAGCCGCTGCTGATTTACGGTACGCCGGAAGCGCAGCAGGCATCTGGCGAATAATTCACCAGAGCATACAAGCAGTTAATCAAAAAGGGGGGATTTAATCCCCCCTTTTATTTTTCCGTAAACATGACGTTGAATGTGTGGGAAACATCCCCATATACTGGATTACATGTTAATGGTTATGTGAAGCACAGTCTCATGACCAGCTTACCTGGCGGACACTAAACTAAGAGAGAGCTCTATGAATCCTGAGCGTTCTGAACGCATTGAAATCCCCGTATTGCCGTTGCGCGATGTGGTGGTTTATCCGCACATGGTCATACCCTTATTTGTAGGGCGGGAAAAATCTATCCGTTGCCTTGAAGCCGCCATGGATCATGATAAAAAAATCATGCTGGTTGCGCAGAAAGAAGCATCAACGGATGAGCCGGGTGTAAACGATCTTTTCACCGTCGGGACCGTGGCCTCTATTTTACAAATGCTGAAGCTGCCTGACGGCACCGTAAAGGTGCTGGTTGAGGGGCTACAGCGTGCGCGTATTACCACGCTATCTGACGATGGCGAACACTTTGCGGCAAAAGCGGAATACCTCGACTCGCCTCAGCTGGACGAGCGTGAGCAGGAGGTGCTGGTTCGCACCGCGATCAGTCAGTTTGAAGGCTACATCAAGCTGAACAAAAAAATCCCACCAGAAGTGCTGACGTCGCTCAACAGTATCGACGATCCTGCACGTCTGGCAGACACTATCGCTGCACACATGCCGCTGAAGCTGGCGGACAAACAGTCCGTGCTGGAGATGTCCGACGTTAACGAGCGTCTGGAATATCTGATGGCGATGATGGAGTCTGAAATCGATCTGCTGCAGGTTGAGAAACGCATTCGCAACCGCGTGAAGAAGCAGATGGAGAAATCTCAGCGCGAGTACTATCTGAACGAGCAGATGAAGGCTATTCAGAAAGAGCTCGGCGAGATGGATGACGCGCCGGATGAAAACGAAGCGCTGAAGCGTAAGATCGACGCGGCGAAAATGCCGAAAGAGGCCAAAGAGAAAGCGGAAGCAGAACTGCAGAAGCTGAAAATGATGTCTCCGATGTCGGCTGAAGCGACCGTTGTACGCGGCTATATCGAGTGGATGGTTCAGGTTCCGTGGAACGCCCGCAGCAAGGTCAAAAAAGACCTGCGCCAGGCCCAGGAGATCCTGGATACCGACCACTACGGTCTTGAGCGTGTCAAAGACCGCATCCTTGAGTACCTTGCGGTTCAGAGCCGTGTGAATAAGCTCAAGGGGCCAATTCTCTGCCTGGTCGGGCCGCCGGGGGTGGGTAAAACCTCTCTGGGGCAGTCCATCGCCAAAGCCACCGGTCGTAAATATATCCGTATGGCGCTGGGCGGGGTGCGTGACGAGGCGGAAATCCGCGGTCACCGCCGGACCTATATCGGCTCAATGCCGGGCAAACTGATCCAGAAGATGGCGAAAGTGGGCGTTAAAAACCCGCTGTTCCTGTTAGATGAGATCGACAAAATGTCGTCCGATATGCGCGGCGATCCGGCGTCTGCCCTGCTTGAAGTGCTGGATCCAGAGCAGAACGTGGCATTTAGCGATCACTACCTGGAAGTGGACTACGATCTGAGCGATGTGATGTTCGTGGCGACCTCTAACTCCATGAACATCCCGGCACCGCTGCTGGATCGTATGGAAGTGATCCGTCTTTCTGGCTACACCGAAGACGAAAAGCTGAACATTGCCCGTCGTCACCTGCTGTCGAAGCAGATTGAACGTAACGCTCTGAAAGAGAGCGAACTGACCGTCGATGATAGCGCGATTATCGGCATCATTCGTTACTACACCCGTGAAGCGGGCGTGCGTAGCCTGGAGCGTGAAATTTCCAAGCTGTGTCGTAAAGCGGTTAAACAGTTGCTGCTCGATAAGTCGTTGAAGCACATTGAAATCACTGGCGACAACCTGCACGAATACCTCGGTGTTCAGCGCTACGACTATGGCCGCGCGGACAGCGAAAACCGCGTCGGACAGGTTACGGGTCTGGCATGGACTGAAGTAGGCGGCGATCTGCTGACCATTGAAACCGCCTGCGTACCGGGTAAAGGTAAGCTGACCTACACCGGATCGCTGGGTGAAGTGATGCAGGAGTCCATTCAGGCTGCGCTGACCGTGGTGCGCGCCCGCGCGGAAAAACTGGGTATTAATCCGGACTTCTACGAAAAACGCGACATTCACGTTCACGTGCCGGAAGGGGCAACGCCGAAAGATGGCCCAAGCGCCGGTATCGCCATGTGTACCGCGCTGGTCTCTTGCCTGACGGGTAACCCGGTTCGTGCCGATGTGGCAATGACCGGCGAAATCACCCTGCGTGGCCAGGTATTGCCGATTGGCGGTTTGAAAGAGAAACTGCTGGCGGCACACCGCGGTGGCATTAAAACGGTTCTCATTCCGTACGAGAATAAGCGCGATCTGGAAGAGATTCCGGATAACGTGATCGCCGATCTGGATATCCATCCGGTGAAACGTATTGAGGAAGTTCTGACACTTGCGCTGCAGAATGAGCCTTCAGGAATGCAGGTTGTGACCGCAAAATAGTGACCTCGCGCAAAGAGCGTCAATAAAAAAAAGGTTGGTAAGCTATTTCGGGCTTGCCAGCCTTTTTTTGTATAGCTAATTTAGATTGCTGATTGGGCCAGCCATCAACAACGGGTGTTGTAAGGTCATGGCAGGCCTGATATAACTGCTGCGCGGTCGCGTTGTGAAGGATTCAGACGCGATATAAATTATAAAGAGAGGAAGAGAAGAGTGAATAAATCTCAACTGATTGACAAAATTGCTGCGGGTGCTGACATCTCCAAAGCTGCGGCTGGACGTGCGTTAGATGCTTTGATTGCTTCTGTTACCGAATCTCTGCAGGCTGGGGACGACGTAGCGCTGGTAGGTTTTGGTACTTTTGCTGTTAAAGAGCGTGCTGCCCGTACTGGCCGCAACCCTCAGACCGGTAAAGAGATCACCATCGCTGCTGCTAAAGTTCCGGGCTTCCGTGCCGGCAAAGCGCTGAAAGACGCGGTAAACTGATCGCTTTCTTACTTCAGGGAAGTTGAAAAGTACAAGGGCGCATCATTTGATGTGCCTTTTTTGTTTGTCCAGGCCTGATTTATGTGAGTTTATGCGAGTTGTGGGCTGACAATAGCCCCGGTTTCTTGTCACAATACGTCTTTACGCGCTGCGGTCAGGATTCCGCCAGCGTCAGGTCACCAGTCACCTACAGCGGAGTGTGGTTACACCATGATGGACAGCTTACGCACGGCTGCTAACAGTCTCGTGCTCAAGATTATTTTCGGTATCATTATCGTGTCGTTCATATTGACCGGCGTGAGCGGATACCTGATTGGCGGTAGTACAAACTACGCCGCAAAAGTGAACGACCAGGAAATCAGCCGTGGGCAGTTTGAGAATGCATTTGCCGGTGAACGTAACCGCATGCAGCAACAGTTAGGCGATCGGTTCTCTGAACTGGCGGCGAACGAAGGGTACATGAAGAACCTGCGTCAGCAGACGCTGAACCGTCTTATCGACGAAGCGCTGCTGGATCAGTATGCCCGTGAGCTGGGTCTGAGCATCAGCGATGATCAGGTGAAGAATGCGATTTTCGCTACTCCTGCTTTCCAGAATAACGGCAAATTTGATAACACCCGTTATACCGCCATCGTTAATCAGATGGGGATGACGCCGGATCAATACGCTCAGGCACTGCGCAATCAGCTCACCACTCAGCAGCTTATTAACGCTGTTGTAGGCACCGACTTCATGCTTAAGGGCGAAGCGGACGAGCTGGCGACGCTGGTTGCTCAGCAGCGCGTCGTGCGCGAAGCCACTTTCGACGTTAACGCCCTGGCGGCTAAACAGCAGGCGAGCGACGAAGAGGTGAAAAGCTACTACGAGCAGAACAAAAACAACTTCACCGCCCCGGAACAGTTCCGCGTGAGCTACATCAAGCTGGATGCGGCTGCGATGCAGGAGAACGCCACCGATGCGGAGATCCAGTCTTACTACGATCAGCATCAGGATCAGTTCACTCAGCCACAGCGTAACCGTTACAGCGTGATTCAGACCAAAACGGAAGCCGACGCTAAAGCGGCGCTGGATGAGCTGAACAAAGGCACCGACTTTGCAACGGTCGCAAAAGAGAAGTCCACCGATATCATCTCTGCGAAAAACGGCGGTGACATGGGTTGGCTGGAAGAGGCCACCACCCCGGACGAGCTGAAAAATGCCGGCCTGAAAGAGAAAGGTCAACTTTCTGGCGTGATTAAATCTTCCGTCGGTTTCCTGGTGGCACGTCTGGATGATATTACCCCTGCGACAACCAAACCGCTGGCGGACGTCCATGATGAGATTGCGGCGAAAGTGAAGCAGGAGAAAGCGCTGGATGGCTTCTATGCGTTGCAGCAGAAACTGAGCGATGCGGCCAGCAACGACAACGAATCCCTGGCGGGCGCTGAGCAGGCTGCGGGCGCGAAAGCTGTCACCACCGGTTGGTTTGATCGTGACAACCTGCCGGAGGAGCTGAACTTCAAGCCAGTGGCGGATGCTATCTTTAGCGGTGGTCTGGTGGGCGAAAACGGCACCCCGGGCAGCAACTCCGACATCATCACCGTGGACGGCGACCGCGCCTTTGTCCTGCGTGTGAGTGAACACAAGCCGGAGGCTGTTAAGCCGCTGGACGAGGTGAAAGATCAGATCGCTGCGCTGGTGAAACATAACAAAGCCGTGCAGCAGGCGAAGCTGGATGCTGAAAAGCTGCTGGCTGAGCTGAAAGCCGGTAAAGGTGATGAGGCGCTGAAAGCGGCTGGCCTGAGCTTTGGCGAGGCGAAGACCCTGAGCCGTACCGGTCAGGATCCGATCAGCCAGGCGGCATTTACCCTGAGCCAGCCTGCGAAAGACAAACCGAGCTTTGGTATCGCCAACGATATGCAGGGCAACGTAGTGATTGTGGCGCTGGATGAAGTCAAAGCGGGCACCATGCCGGAAGCGCAGAAGAAAGCGATGGTTCAGGGTATCACCCAGAACAACGCCCAAATCGCTTTCGAAGCGTTGATGAGTAATCTGCGTAAAGAAGCCAAAATTAAGCTGGGCGATATCATTACTCAGCAGTAATTACGGCGCTGGTCGCAAACTTAAGCAACATACTGCAATACCAAAAGGCCGCTTTCGCGGCCTTTTCCATTTCTGCAATCTGCTGTTTGTGCCTGAAAAGCGGCCCGAATAAGGTAAGGGGGCTGTCAACAAACAAGGAGAAAACAGCATGAAACATGGAATCAAAGCCCTTTTCATCACGCTTGCCATCGTAACGGCGGGGTTGAGCCACAGCGCGCTGGCGGCACCCTCGGTCGCGAAAACGCCGGTCACGCAAAGCAAATCTGAGCCGTCGGTCTCCGTCACATCATCACCGCAGTCGAAAGCCGCCGCGAGCAGCAAAAACGGCGAAGAGGAAGGGGTGCGGGTCAGCATTAATTCTGCATCGGCAGAGGAGCTGGCAAAGGTGATGAATGGCGTGGGGATAAAAAAAGCCCAGGCGATCGTCAGTTACCGCGAAGAGTACGGTCCGTTTAAAACTCTGGACGATCTCCGGCAGGTTCCGGGTATGGGTGGGGCGCTGGTGGAACGTAATCTTGCGCACCTGATGCTGTAATAACTTGCACAGTGGTAAAAATTTGCCAGGATAAAGAGGTCGTACCAGTTATGACCTCTGAATCTTATAATTAACTACCCTGAAGGCTATTGCGCTATGCAGACCCAAATCAAAGTTCGCGGTTACCACCTTGATGTTTACCAACACGTTAATAACGCCCGTTATCTGGAGTTCCTCGAAGAGGCGCGCTGGGATGGACTGGAAAACAGCGACAGTTTTCAATGGATGACCGCGCACCGTATCGCTTTTGTGGTGGTGAACATCAATATCAACTATCGCCGGCCCGCAGTGCTCAGCGATCTACTCACCGTGACCAGCCAGCTACAGCAGTTGAACGGGAAAAGTGGGGTATTGAGCCAGGTGATCACCCTGGAGCCGGAAGGACAGGTGGTGGCAGATGCATTGATTACCTTTGTCTGCATCGATCTGAAAACGCAGAAAGCGCTGCCGCTGGAGGGGGAGTTACGTGAGAAGCTGGAGCTGTTAATCAAATAACCCCGCTTCTGATGCCGGGCGAAGCATCTTTTCACCCGGCAGACCGCTCCGGTCAGTTAAGACCGGTTTTTTTCTTCAGAGCCGCCATCACCCCGGCTTTATCCGCCAGATAGTGATTCAGGCCATTAGCGCGCAGATTACACGCCGCACACTGGCCGCAGCCATCGCCTTTGATGCCGTTGTAGCAGGTGAGCGTTTCGTTACGCACCAGATCCAGCTTGCCCCAGTAGTCGGCCAGCGCCCAGGTTTCGGCTTTATCGAGCCACATTAGCGGCGTTTCGAAACGGATATCTTTGGCCATGCCGAGGTTCACAGCGTGGTTAAGGGCTTTAACAAACTCATCGCGGCAGTCCGGATAGCCCGAGAAGTCGGTTTCGCACACGCCGGTGATGATTGCCTCGGCTTTTACCTGGTAAGCATAGATGGCCGTCAGGGTCAGGAAGAGGATATTACGCCCCGGTACGAAGGTATTCGGGATCCCCTCGGCATCCGGTTCGTAGTCCGGTACCGGAATGCTGTCCCGGGTGAGGCTGCTCACCGCCAGTTCGTTGAGCAGAGTGACATCCAGCACCTTATGCGCCCGTGCGCCGAGTTTCACCGCCAGTTTTTGCGCGACCTCAATCTCTTCGCTATGGCGCTGGCCATAGTCAAAAGTCACACAATGGACTTCATCATATTGCTGCAGAGCCTGAACCAGACAGGTCGTGGAGTCCTGACCTCCACTGAAGACGACAACGGCACGTTTCATTAATCTTCCCAACTTTGACGGTTAAAGACCTATGGTAGCGTCTGCCCGTGGCGGCGACCAGCTTCTTCACGTTTTCGGCGCTGGCAGCCAGGCCTCGGTAAAGTCAAACCAGCCGCGCGGATTCAGCCGGATACCATTTACCCCCGGCGGGGCGCTGATTTGATATTGATAGTTGAACAGCGGCGTCAGCACGGCACGCTTCATCAGGCGGGAGTAAACCTCTTTCAGCGCCAGATGGCGGGCAGAACCGTCGGGTTGGGTCTGAACGGCATCCAGGGTCGCCATCAGGTGCGCGAACTCCGGTGCGCTGAGCAGATAAGGCCACAGGGCATCACAGCGCAGCCACTGCTCCAGGGTGTATTCTGGCGCCTCGCCAATTAACCTGTCCCCCATCATGATATCCGCCTCCGCCAGGGCGGTGCAGCCGTCCCACGTTTTGGCATCATGAAACATCACTCTGAGCTGACACCCTTCCTGCGCCAGATAGCGTTTCAACTGTTCCGCCATGGTATGCAACTCCACCGGCAGGTGATAAAGCAGAGTGAGCGTTTCCGGCAGAACGGTCTCCTGTTCCCGCGTCCACTGCGGGATTGACCAGCCCGGCAGCAACTCCTGGGTCGGCGTGATGAGATTCTCGTCCAGCGGCAGCGTATGCAGCAGCGACGAGTGATGGATGATCTCGATCATCCGTCGGGCCTGCGCTTCGCTTAGGCGATCGCTCTGTTTCAGCGTGAGGTAGCAAAAACCGAGGCTGATGCTGTTACTGACCAGCCGCAGGCTGGCAAGCTCCTCCGGCTCACCGATGGCAATCTGCACCGGATGACGACAGCTGGTACCTAAATCCTGGTCAAAAAGTTGAGGCGTGATCCAGTATTCGATCGCTTTCAGCAGCGGATGCCCGAGGTGGTACTGCTCGTGGCTTTCCAGCCGGACCAGGTCAGGATCGAAGATTGCCAGGCGAAACGGCCCGCTCCCGGTCAGGGGCTGTTCAGGATGGGCAAGGTGGCTGCAATAGCTTGCCAGCCGGTGCGCCAGCCAGTAGTCGGGATGGTGTAATACAAAAGTCAGGCACTGAGGATGGGTGACCTCAATTTGCCTCACGCTGTTAAACAGCTTGCGCAGCGCGGGCAGGGTAAGCAGCTTCGCCAGCTGGCTCTGGAGCTGGGTTGCCTCGACTTTATCCCCGTTGTGCCAGTGCAGCGTGGAGCGAATGTAGAAATGCCAGCGCAGCCCGTCGGTCGAGATATCCCAGTGATGCGCCAGATCGCCCACAGGTTCGCTGCGGGTATCGTCGAACCGGGTCAGTCCGGAAAAGATCTGTCCCACGAGATGCTGTTCAGCGCGGCCCGGCAGAAAACCAGGCTGGAGCGGATCGAGTGGACGGTAATAGGGAATGCGCAGCGTCGGCGTATCATTCTGCCACTGCCCGCCCAGAAAAGGATGCAGCAGCGCGCGCAGCGCCTGGGGGGCCAGCTGTGCCAGCGCCAGGGCGTTCTGCTGATGCCCGCTTTTCAGCGCCTCTTCCATCATCGCGTTACGTAACGATTCCGGCGTGACGTAAAAGCGTAGCTCACCGCGCTTTCCGCGTCCGGACTGCGCATGCCAGCTGAGCCAGCCCGCCTCCTGGGCCTGACGCAGCAGGGTGCGGACATGCCGTTCACTGCAAAAACAGCGGCTCGCCAGCTCTGCCATGCTGACCTGCTGTGGCGCACCGGCAGAGGGCTGCCACAGTCGCTGGTACTGATTAAGTCGATTAAGCTGGCGCATCGTAAACCCGGAACAATAATGTCCATCTATTCAGTATTACTTCCGTATATACCAGGCAATACTGTTGCACAAGTTACCTCTTCACATTTTTGGAGTTCTCATGGCGCGGCTGGCGGCATTTGATATGGACGGCACCTTGTTAATGCCGGATCACCGTTTAGGCGATAGGACGCTGAGCGTGCTTAAGCGGCTGCGTGAGCGTGATATCACGCTCACCTTCGCCACGGGTCGTCATGTGCTGGAGATGCGCCACTTAATGGGGGCGCTCTCCCTCGACGCCTTTTTGATTACCGGCAACGGCACGCGCATTCACTCTCTGGAAGGGGATGTGCTTTATCGCCAGGATCTCGCCCCGGATGTGGCAGAACAGGTGCTGCACAGCACATGGGATACGCAGGCCAGCATCCACGTTTTTAACGATACCGGCTGGCTGACAGGCAAGGAAATCCCGGCGCTGCTCGAAGCGCACGTCTATAGCGGCTTCCAGTATCAGGTGACCGATCTGCGCCGTATTCCGGCCCATGCGGTGACGAAAATCTGTTTCTGCGGCGATCATGACGATCTGTGCCGCCTGCGCATTCAGCTCAACGAGGCGCTGGGCGGCCGCGCGCATCTCACCTTCTCGGCCATCGATTGTCTGGAGGTGCTGCCGGTAGGGTGCAACAAAGGCTCCGCGCTGGCGGTGCTGAGCGAACATCTGGGCCTGAGCCTGCAGGAGTGTATGGCGTTTGGCGATGCGATGAACGATCGCGAGATGCTGGGCAGCGTGGGGCGCGGCCTGATTATGGGCAATGCGATGCCGCAGCTGATCGCCGAGCTGGCGCATTTACCGGTTATTGGACACTGCCGCAACGAGGCCGTGTCCCATTTCTTAACCCATTGGCTGGATACACCTGATCTTCCTTATTCCCCCGAATAGTGAGACCCTTCCAGCAAGCCAGACAAACGTCTGGCTTTTTTTATTTTACCAGCCGGGTGATTTCCGCAAGCCACGGCGCCACATCGCCAATATTCGCTTTTACCCATTCGGCGTTGTAATAGGTCTCCAGATAACGCTCACCGCTGTCGCACAGCAGCGTCACGACAGAGCCGGTTTGCCCTGCCTCACGCATCCGCGCGGCCAGCTGTAACGCGCCCCACATATTGGTGCCGGTTGAGGCCCCCACCTTGCGGCCCAGCTGCGTTTCCAGCCAGAGGGCGGTGGCGACGCTCGCGGCATCCGGCACGCGGAGCATCTCGTCCACCACATCCGGAATAAACGATGGTTCGACGCGCGGGCGGCCAATCCCTTCTATTTTGCTCCCGACCGGGCTGCGCAGGGCAGGATCGCGCTGCTGCCAGTAATCCAGGAATACGGAGTTCTGCGGATCCACCACCATAAGACGGGTATCGTATCCCTGGCAGCGAATATAGCGGCCAATGGTGGCCGAGGTGCCGCCGGTGCCAGCGCTCATAACGATATGGGCCGGTACCGGGTTAGGCTCATTCTGCATCTGGCGGAAGATACTGTCGGCAATGTTGTTATTGCCGCGCCAGTCGGTGGCCCGCTCCGCGAAGGTAAACTGGTCCATATAGTGGCCGTTCAGCTCCCGGGCCAGCATCTCTGAGGCGGCATAAATTTCACAGGCGCTTTCCACAAAGTGACAGCGACCACCGTAAAATTCGATCTGTTCGATTTTACGTTTCGCCGTACAGGATGGCATAACGGCGATAAACGGCAGGCCGAGCAGGCGGGCAAAATAGGCCTCAGAGACGGCGGTGGAACCGGAGGAGGATTCAATAATGGTGGTGCCTTCATTGATCCAGCCATTACACAGCCCATACAGGAACAGCGAGCGCGCCAGACGGTGCTTCAGGCTGCCGGTGGGGTGGGTACTTTCGTCTTTCAGATAGAGCTGGATACCCGGAAAACCGGGCAGGGCAAGGCGAATAAGGTGTGTATCCGCCGACCGCTGATAATCGGCGTTAATTTCACTGATGGCATTTTTAACCCAGGTGCTATTCATCGAAGTTATCCATTTGTCATTTTGTGCCCAGCATAGCGAAAAGCACAGAAAAAATTGTTGCTATCTGACCTTTAAAATAGAATGTGAAGAGAAAAATTTTCTCTGCGGGGTGGTTATGCTAGATAAAATTGACCGTAAGCTGCTCTCCTTACTGCAAAGTGACTGCACCCTCTCTTTGCAGGCGCTGGCGGATGCCGTTAATCTGACCACCACGCCCTGCTGGAAACGCCTGAAACGACTGGAAGACGAAGGCATATTGCTGGGGCGTGTGGCGCTGCTCGATCCCGAAAAACTGGGGCTTGGCCTGACCGCGTTTGTGCTGATAAAAACGCAGCACCACAGCAGCGAATGGTACTGCGGATTCGTTAGCGTGGTTTCACAGATGCCGGAAGTGCTGGGCTTCTGGCGCATGGCGGGCGAATATGACTACCTGATGCGCGTACAGGTAGCTGACATGAAGCGCTATGATGACTTCTATAAACGGCTGGTCAACAGCGTGCCGGGTCTGACGAATGTCACCTCCAGCTTTGCGATGGAACAGATAAAATACACCACCGCCTTACCCATTGAATAACCCGGAATACAATCCTCAGGAAAAGACCGCGTGCGATTATTTGCTCAGTTAAGCTGGTACTTTCGCCGGGAGTGGCAACGCTACCTCGGTGCAGTCGCCCTGCTTATTATTATTGCCATTCTGCAGCTCATCCCACCAAAAGTGGTGGGCTACGTTGTGGATGGCGTTACGGAACAGCATTACACCACCGCACGGGTGATGATGTGGATCGGCATGCTGGTCCTGACGGCGGTGGTGGTCTACCTGCTGCGCTATGTCTGGCGCGTGCTGTTGTTCGGTGCGTCATACCAGCTTGCCGTCGAGCTGCGGGAAGATTTTTACCGCCAGCTCAGCCGCCAGCATCCGGAATTTTATCTGCGCCATCGCACCGGCGACCTGATTGCCCGCGCCACCAATGACGTGGATCGCGTAGTCTTTGCCGCCGGGGAAGGGGTATTAACCCTAGTGGACTCGCTGGTGATGGGCTGCGCGGTGCTGATCGTCATGTCGACCCAAATCAGCTGGCAGTTAACCCTGCTGGCGCTCCTGCCAATGCCTCTGATGGCCCTGGCGATCAAACGCTACGGCGATCAGCTTCACCAGCGCTTCAAGCTGGCGCAGGCGGCGTTCTCCACTCTTAACGACCGTACCCAGGAGAGCCTGACCAGTATCAGGATGATCAAAGCCTTTGGCCTGGAGGATCGTCAGTCGGCGCTGTTTGCCGCCGACGCGGCGGATACCGGGGCCAAAAACCTGCGCGTCGCCCGGATTGACGCCCGTTTTGATCCCACGATTTATATCGCCATCGGCACCGCTAACCTGCTGGCCATTGGCGGCGGAAGCTGGATGGTGATTAACGGCTCGCTGACGCTCGGACAGCTGACCAGCTTTGCCATGTATCTGGGGCTGATGATCTGGCCGATGCTGGCCCTGGCCTGGATGTTTAACATTGTCGAGCGCGGCAGCGCGGCCTACAGCCGGATCCGCGCCATGCTCGCCGAAGCGCCGGTGGTCAACGACGGTAGCGAGACGGTACCGAACGGACGCGGCGAGCTGAATGTCGCCGTCCGCGCCTTTAGCTATCCGCAGACGGAACAGGTCACGCTTGAAAACGTCCACTTTACGCTGCAACCGGGGCAGATGCTGGGCATCTGCGGCCCAACAGGCGCCGGCAAGAGCACCATTCTGTCTCTAATCCAGCGCCACTTCGATATCCCTCAGGGTGAGATCCGCTTCCACGATATTCCACTGCCGCAGCTGCGGCTGGATAGCTGGCGCAGCCGCCTTGCGGTGGTGAGCCAGACGCCGTTCCTCTTCTCCGATACCGTCGCGAATAATATTGCGCTGGGTTGTCCGCACGCCACACGCGAGGAGATCGAGCACGTTGCGCGTCTCGCCAGCGTCCATGACGATATCCTGCGCCTGCCCCAGGGCTATGAAACCGAAGTGGGCGAGCGCGGCGTGATGCTGTCGGGCGGGCAGAAGCAACGTATTTCCATCGCCCGTGCGCTGCTGCTGAATGCCGAAATCCTGATCCTCGACGATGCCCTTTCCGCCGTCGATGGCCGTACTGAACATCAGATCCTGCATAACCTGCGACAGTGGGGGGAGGGGCGCACGGTGATCATCAGCGCCCATCGTCTCTCGGCCCTGACCGAGGCGAGCGAAATTCTGGTGATGCAGCACGGGCACATTGCCCAGCGCGGGCAGCATGAGCAGCTGGCGGAACAGCCGGGCTGGTATCGCGATATGTACCGTTATCAACAACTGGAAGCGGCGCTGGATGAGGTGCCGGAGACGGACGAGGAGGCCGCCGATGCGTAGTTTTTCCCAGCTGTGGCCTACCCTGAAGCGCCTGCTGGCCTATGGCTCGCCGTGGCGCAAACCGCTGTCGCTGGCGGTGGTATTGCTGTGGATTGCGGCGATAGCCGAAGTGACCGGCCCGCTGCTGATCAGCTATTTCATCGACAACATGGTGGCGAAAAACTATCTGCCGCTCGGTTTAGTCACCGGGCTGGCGGTGGCCTATGTCGGGCTACAGTTGCTGGCGGCGGGGCTGCACTACGCCCAGTCGCTGCTCTTTAACCAGGCCGCCGTGGGGGTGGTGCAGCAGTTGCGCACCGACGTGATGGACGCCGCGCTGCGCCAGCCGCTGAGCGCGTTCGATACCCAGCCTGTCGGGCAGATTATCTCCCGCGTGACTAACGATACGGAAGTGATCCGCGATCTCTATGTTACGGTGGTGGCGACGGTGCTGCGCAGCGCCGCGCTGGTCGGCGCTATGCTGGTGGCGATGTTCAGCCTGGAGTGGCGCATGGCGCTGGTGGCGATGGCGATTTTCCCGGCGGTGATGATTGTGATGATCATCTACCAGCGCTACAGCACACCGATTGTGCGCCGGGTGCGAACCTATCTGGCGGATATCAACGATGGCTTTAACGAGGTCATCAATGGCATGAGCGTGATTCAGCAGTTCCGTCAGCAGGCGCGCTTTGGCGAACGGATGGGCGAGGCCAGCCGCTCACACTACATGGCCCGCATGCAGACCCTGCGTCTGGACGGTTTCCTGCTGCGCCCGCTGTTAAGCCTCTTTTCGGCGCTGGTGCTGTGCGGGTTGCTGATGCAGTTTGGCTTTGCCGCCCGTGGCACCATCGAAGTGGGGGTGCTGTATGCCTTTATCAGCTATCTGGGCCGTCTTAATGAGCCGCTGATTGAACTCACCACCCAGCAGTCGATGTTGCAGCAGGCGGTGGTCGCCGGTGAGCGCGTTTTTGAGCTGATGGATCGCCCGCGCCAGGCCTATGGGGATGACGAGCGCGAACTGCAAAGCGGCGAGATTGAATTTGATCATGTCTCCTTTGCCTATCGCGACGATCGCCTGGTATTGCAGGATATCAACCTGACGGTACCGTCTCGAAGCTTTGTCGCGCTGGTGGGGCATACCGGCAGCGGTAAAAGTACCCTCGCCAGCCTGCTGATGGGCTACTACCCGCTCACCGAAGGTGAAATTCGTCTGGATGGGCGCCCGCTGTCGACCCTGAGCCACGCCGTGTTGCGTAAAGGGGTGGCGATGGTGCAGCAGGATCCGGTGGTTCTGGCCGACACCTTCTATGCCAACGTGACGCTGGGGCGGCCGTTTAGCGAAGAGCAGGTGTGGGACGTGCTGGAAAAGGTGCAGCTGGCGGATCTGGCCCGCGGCCTGCACGACGGTATCCATACCCGGCTGGGCGAGCAGGGTAACAATCTGTCAGTCGGGCAAAAGCAGCTATTAGCGCTGGCCCGGGTGTTGATCGATACGCCGCAGGTGCTCATCCTCGATGAAGCCACCGCCAGCATCGATTCCGGCACCGAGCAGGCGATCCAGCAGGCGCTGGCGGCGGTACGCGAACAGACCACCCTGGTCGTGATTGCTCACCGCCTGTCGACCATTGTTGAGGCAGATACCATTCTGGTGCTTCATCGCGGCCAGGCGGTTGAGCGCGGTACCCATAAGCAACTGCTTGAGGCGAAAGGGCGTTACTGGCAAATGTATCAACTGCAGCTCGCTGGCGAAGAGCTGGCCGCCAGCGCGCGGGAGGAGTCCCTCAGCGCCTGATGCACTAAAATTAAGCAACCTGCCAGCCGCTGAATCGGTTGGTGCAAAAATGAAACGCACCCTGCACTGTCATGGTGCGTTTTTTTTCGCCATCTTATCGCGATGCCTCGTATTCACGCCCTTTTCACTTTTGGCACACCCCTTGCAATACCACCTTCGTTAGCTCGCCAAAACCGAATTCTGACTGGAGGGGATATATGAAGCTGGTTACCGTGGTAATCAAACCATTCAAGCTCGAAGACGTGCGTGAAGCGCTCTCTTCAATGGGTATTCAGGGGCTGACCGTCACCGAGGTGAAAGGCTTTGGTCGACAGAAGGGGCATGCAGAGCTCTACCGTGGCGCGGAATATAGCGTCAACTTTCTGCCAAAGGTGAAGATTGACGTGGCGATCGCCGACGATCAGCTGGAAGAAGTCATCGACGTGATTAGCAAAGCAGCCTACACCGGCAAAATTGGCGACGGCAAAATTTTCGTTGCTGAGCTGCAACGCGTTATTCGCATTCGTACAGGCGAAGCCGACGAAGCGGCACTGTAAAACAGCAGGCACACAGTGATAGGGATCGAGAAAATGAACACAACAACACTTAAAGCAGGTCTGGGGTCTCTGGCGCTGTTGCCGGGGCTGGCAATGGCTGCACCCGCGGTAGCAGACAAAGCCGATAACGCCTTTATGATGATTTGCACCGCGCTGGTGCTGTTTATGACCATTCCGGGGATCGCGCTCTTCTACGGCGGCCTGATCCGCGGCAAAAACGTCCTCTCCATGCTCACCCAGGTGACGGTGACCTTCGCGCTGGTTTGTGTGCTGTGGGTGGTTTACGGCTACTCGCTGGCCTTCGGGGAGGGCAACGCCTTCTTCGGCAGCTTTAACTGGGCGATGCTGAAAAATATCGAGCTAACCGCGGTAATGGGCAGCTTCTATCAGTACATCCACGTGGCGTTCCAGGGCTCGTTCGCCTGTATCACCGTCGGGCTGATTGTTGGGGCGCTGGCGGAACGTATCCGCTTCTCCGCCGTGCTGATCTTCGTGGTGGTGTGGCTCACGCTCTCCTACGTGCCGGTGGCGCATATGGTGTGGGGCGGCGGCCTGCTGGCCTCTCATGGCGCGCTGGACTTTGCGGGCGGTACCGTTGTGCATATCAACGCCGCGGTAGCGGGGCTGGTGGGAGCATACCTGATCGGCAAACGCGTCGGTTTTGGCAAAGAGGCCTTCAAACCGCACAACCTGCCGATGGTCTTTACCGGCACGGCTATCCTCTACTTCGGCTGGTTTGGCTTTAACGCTGGCTCAGCAAGCGCAGCAAACGAAATCGCGGCGCTGGCCTTCGTGAATACCGTTGTGGCGACAGCGGGCGCAATCCTCTCCTGGATCTTTGGCGAGTGGGCGGTACGCGGCAAGCCTTCGCTGCTGGGTGCCTGTTCCGGTGCCATTGCCGGTCTGGTAGGCATCACCCCGGCCTGTGGCTTCGTCGGTGTCGGTGGCGCGCTGATCATTGGTATCGTGGCAGGTCTGGCCGGTCTGTGGGGCGTAACGGCGCTGAAACGTGTTCTGCGTGTGGACGACCCGTGTGATGTCTTTGGTGTGCACGGCGTGTGCGGCATCATCGGCTGTATCATGACCGGTTTCTTCGCCTCAACGTCCCTTGGCGGCGTGGGTTATGCGGAAGGCGTGACCATGGGTCACCAGGTTCTGGTTCAGCTGGAAAGTATCGCCATCACGGTGGTCTGGTCGGGTGTGGTGGCCTTTATCGGCTACAAGCTGGCAGACATGACGGTGGGGCTGCGCGTACCGGAAGAGCAGGAGCGCGAAGGTCTGGACGTCAACAGCCACGGCGAGAACGCATACAACGCGTAAAGTTAAAGTATTGCCCGGTGGCGCTACGCTTACCGGGCCTACGGATTGTGCTTTTGTAGGCCGGGTAAGGCAAAGACGCCGCCCGGCTTTTTCATATCATCCGCGGTTACGCATCACCCCTTCCTGCACGGTGGAGGCCACCAGCACGCCATCCTGGGTATAAAACTCACCACGAACAAAGCCGCGAGCGCTGGATGCCGAGGTACTCTCCACGCTGTACAGCAGCCACTCATTCATATTAAACGGACGGTGGAACCACATCGAATGGTCGATGGTGGCAACCTGCATCCCTTTCTCAAGGAAGCCCACACCATGTGGCTGCAGGGCAACCGGCAGGAAGTTGAAGTCGGAGGCATAACCCAGCAGATATTGATGCACGCGGAAATCTTCCGGCATCGCGCCGTTCGCGCGGATCCAGACCTGACGAGCCGGCTCCGCAATATGGCCCTTCATTGGGTTGTGGAACTCAACCGGGCGGATCTCCAGTGGTTTATCGCAAAGAAACTTCTCTTTAACCTGCGGAGGCAGCAGATGCGCCAGCGCACGGGCAATGTCCGTCTCGGAACGCAACGCGTCGGGTGCGGGGGCAGGGGGCATCGCTTTCTGATGCTCATAGCCCGGCTCCGGCGCCTGGAATGAGGCGGTCATGTAAAAGATTGGCTTGCCGTTTTGCACCGCCGCCACGCGGCGGGCGCTGAAACTGGTGCCGTCGCGCAGGACTTCAACGTCATACACGATGGGCTTCTGGCTGTCGCCAGGGCGCAGAAAATAGCTATGAAAGGAGTGCACAAAGCGCTCCTGGGGTACGGTCTCTTTTGCAGCGTAGAGGGCTTGTCCCACAACCTGGCCGCCGAAAACCTGGCGTAATCCCAGATCTTCGCTTTGTCCCCGAAAGAGTCCTTCTTCAATTTTTTCCAGGTTTAATAATGTCAGCAGATTGCTTAATGCCTGACTCATAGTCGTCCTCAATTAATACGCCGTGGCGAAAGATACGCAGAGTATAACGCAGAAATGCAAGTGGTCCGATGGGTGCAATAATCTGAATAACAGGGGGATTCCAGGCATAAATAATTGATCTGTGCCACACTTAGTCTCGTTATCTTTATGTTAACCACTCATCTGGCGGTATCGATCCCGCTGGTGCATTGATGATAAGGAGAACTCAATGAAACTCGTGCACATGTTAAGTGGTTTAGCGGTAGCGGTTGCTCTCTCTGCCTGCGCGGATAAAAGCGCAGACATTCAGACGCCGGCGCCGAACCCTAACACTGCTGGCGTAGCGACGCAGCCGACCATTCAGCAGCCAAATGTCTCAGGTACAATCTGGATCCGCCAGAAGGTGGCTTTACCGCCGGATGCAGTGTTAACCGTTACTCTGTCTGATGCCTCGCTGGCGGATTCGCCATCGAAGGTTCTGGCGCAGCGGGCGACGCGTACCGAGGGTAAACAGGCGCCATTTAAATTTGAACTGCCGTTTAACCCGGCGGATGTTCAGCCTAACGCCCGCATCCTGCTGAGCGCAGCCATTACCATTGACGATAAGGTTGTCCTGATGACCGATATCGTTAAACCGGTGATCAATCAGGGCGGTACCAAAGCCGATCTGGTGCTGGTGCCGGTACAGCAGACCTCGCTGCCGCTGCAGCCTGGCGGCGGTGCGCCGACAACTGTGCCGTCAACGTCACCAACCCAGGTTAGCCCATCTACGGCTACGCCGGCGCCAACCCAGCTTTAATGCTTCATGCCCCTCTCGTCTGAGAGGGGCTATTCAATACCGCCAGCGATAACGCTGCATATCAATTTGCCCACTTCCCGACACCTGCACACCTTCGCTGAGTAAGGCCTGACGCTGGCGCTGTAAATCTGGCCCGGTTAAGGAGATTACTCCGTGGCGGTTGACCACCCGATGCCAGGGCAGGGTGCTACCTTCAGGCAGCCTTCTCAGCACACCGCCTACCTGTCGCGCTGCACGGGGAGAACCCGCCAGCTGCGCCACCTCGCCATAGGTGGTGACCGTGCCTTCGGGAATCGAGGCCACTATCTGCCATACCCGCTGGGGAAAAGAGTCGTGCTCGTCCATTTTGTGCTCCTGTGTTAAGGGCATGATAAAGATTTACGGACAAGACAGGAAGAAAGTGCCCACTCTGTAAACGTTTTGCGCAATAAAACATCACCCGGACGCGGTTAACTTGCAATTGCTATCCCGTACAGTGATAATGCGCCAGCGCGTTGGTTAACAACGCTCTCAATGGGGGCTCTGTTGGTTCTCCCGCAACGCTACTCTGTTCACCAGGTCAGGTCCGGAAGGAAGCAGCCAGGGCAGACGACGTGTGTGCCGGGATGTAGCTGGCAGGGCCCCCACCCATTTCTGCTCTTCTCAGCATCGCTTCATATCCATTATCGCCATTATCCCCAACAATAGTGCGCGTATTATATATTTTTAAACCGACCTGTATATTTCGAAAATTGTCATCATACTGAAACATGATTGTCATTATTCTGTCATAAATTTTCTGCAGGGTAAGTGTGACATTTTTATGATGTATAAGCAGAGAATATATATCTGGATAATAATGTTAACTTCGTGTATTAATTTAAGAAAAAATAGCCAGGGATGTAAAAACGATGACGACTGCAGTCCTGAATGTAAAAATTGACGAAGCGCTGAAAGAGAAACTTCGTCATTATGCCGAAGTGAATAATGAGAATCTCAGCGTTACCACTGAGAAGCTGCTGCAGATGGCATTTGCTGTAGCAGATGAGGCGGGAGTGACGGAGGAGGATATCGACAATCAGCATACGGAAGAAGAGAGTGTAGCTCCATTTACTCCTAAAGAAATCAAGGCACTAAGAAAAATTCTGAAGAAGAAAAAATGAAACAACATCAACAATCCACCGCCAGCAGCTACTCCGAAGCCTGCACGCTTCTGCGCTCTGGCTATGTCAAACATGTCCGCCTGGGCTGGGACGTTGGCAGTGATGAGTTCTTTCGAATTGCGTCTGACTGGTGTGATACCGGTGCAAAAATAAAGAAAGAAGGCGATAGTTTTGTTATTTCCCTGAAAGGTTTTCCTATTCCTGCTCAGCACTGACCTCCCATGCTGAAAATGTCTGACTGTAACAATTACAGTCAGACATTTTTAAATTGCCCGTTATGCGCGATTATTTGTGCGCCCGCTCACTTTTTTCCCGTAATTAATATCAACGTTGCAGTCGCCCACGGCGAAAAGGCGATTACACCAGGGTACGTTTTACGTTTTGCCCACCGTTAATCAGCGCCAGCCACAGCGGCTTGATCCGCACCAGGGCGTTTTCCAGCGCCATTGGCTCCAGAGAGAAGGGCATGCGCAGGTAGCGGTCAAACGCCCCGCAAAGCCCGAACCGCGTCCCGGTCCCCAGATGAATACCCGCCGCTTCGGCGCGGGTGGCGAGCTGAGTGGCCAACATATCCGGCAGTTCCACCCAGTAGGATAAGCCCCCTTCCGGCACCTGGAAACGCCAGTCGGGAAAATGTTCCCGCAGTAGCGCGGCGCAGCCATCTCGCCGCTCACGCAGCATCTGCCGTCGGGCAGGTAAAAAGGTTTCGCCCTGCTCAATCAACCACAGGGTCGCCAGCTGTTCCAGCAGCGGCGAGCCGAGATCGAGCGTATCGCGCGTTTGCGCCAGCGTGGCGATGGTGCGCGCCGGGGCGCGAACCCAGCCCAGACGCAGGCCGCCCCAGAAACTTTTTCCCGCCGAGCCGAGGGTAATGACATTGCCGTTCGGGCAGAAGGCAGCCAGCGGCGCTGGGGGAGGTGCATCGAACCAGAGATCCACCATGGTTTCATCGACGACCAGCAGAGTGCGGGCCCGGGCAGCCACGGCGGCGATAGCTTGCCGGCTCGTCGCATCCATGCAGCGGCCCGTGGGATTGTGGAAATCCGGCATCAGATAAGCCAGGCGCGGCGCGGTCTGGGCGAGGGTGGCGGCAAAGCCGTCAATATCCCAGCCGGTCTGCGGCAGCGAGACACCTACCGGTCGGCAGGAGGCGCCCTGGATGGCGGCAATAGCCAGCGGGTAAGTGGGGTGATCCACCACTACCCGATCGCCTGGCCCGGTGAACATGCGCAGTACCAGCGCCAGCCCGCTGACGGCACCGTTAACCACCATCACCTCTTCTGCCCGGGTCGGCAGGCCGCGCGCCGTATAGCGTGCGGCAATGGCTTCGCGCAGGGCCAGCAGTCCCAGTTGGTCATAGCCGGTTTGCGTCAGATGCGGCGTCATGGCGGTCAGGGCATGGGTATAGGCCTGATGGATCTCCGGCCCGGCTCCCAGCGCGGCGGTAGAGAGATCCAGCGCCGCACTGGCGTTGGCGCGGGTAGGGGGCGTGCGGCTGTTGGGCAGGATCACCCGCGAGCCGCTACCGTGTCGGCTTTCGAGGTAGCCCTCATCCCGCAGATGGGCAAGGGCGCTGCTGACGGTGGTCCGGCTGACTTCCAGCGTTAAAGCCAGCTCCCGCTCTCCCGGCAGGCGTGTATCCAGCGCCAGCCTGCCGTCCAGGATCAGCAGGCGCAGGGCATCGGCCAGCTGTCGCCACAGCGGGGTACGGGAGGGGCTCTCCTGCCAGTGACCCAGCAGACGCACTAATGACTGACTTCCAAATCGACGTGATGACACAGGCAGTCCACTTTTTGAAAACTGGTCATTAATCATAGGGCCATTTCAGGCAATGATAAAAGCAGAAACCATCGGAGAGCGATCATGTTACGTCGATTACTTCAGCTTTACGTCGGATTAAGCCTCTATGGCCTGTCAACGGCGATGTTTGTGCGCGCGGATCTGGGGGCCGATCCGTGGAATGTCTTCCACCTGGGGGTGGCAAAACTGCTGGGAATGGATATTGGCACCGTTATCATTCTGACCGGTGTGCTGGTGCTGCTGCTGTGGATCCCACTGCGCCAGCGCCCGGGGCTCGGCACCATCAGCAACGTGATTGCCATCGGTCTGGCGGCCGATGTCGCGCTGGCGTTTATTCCGGCTATCGATTCGCTGATGGCCCGCTGCGTATTGCTGGTCAGCGCGGTTATCGTAAATGCGCTGGCGACCGGCATGTACATCGGGGCCGGATTTGGCGCCGGGCCGCGCGATGGCCTGATGACTGGTATCAACGCCCGCACCGGCTGGTCGGTTCGCAGCGTGCGCACGGCGATTGAGATTTCAGTTTTGCTGACTGGCTGCCTGCTGGGGGGCACTTTTGGTGTCGGTACCGTGCTCTATGCGTTAAGCATTGGCCCGCTGATCCAGATCTGTCTGCCATGGTTTCGTCAGAGACCGCGCCCGCTAGTCCCGCAGCCTGAGCGCGTTGTCTGATTTTGCGAAGCGCTCGCATGCTTTACGCCAGGCGTTATGACAGAATAGGTACCTCTGTCACTGCAACGCGAAGCACATGAAAGCCATAACGCTCTATGATGTTGCCCGCCTCGCGGGCGTCTCTTATCAAACCGTCTCACGGGTCATTAATGATGCGGCCCACGTCTCGGCCCGGACCCGGGAGAAAGTGCTGCAGGCGATGGCCGAGCTGCACTATGTTCCCAATCGCGGTGCCCAGCAGCTGGCCGGTAAACGCACCCGCACCCTGGGGTTGATTACCACCGATCTGGCCCTGCATGCCCCCTCGCAGATTGCCTCAGCGGTGAAGACCCGCGCAGGCGAGCGCGGGGCGAGCGTGCTGATCTCGATGGTGGAAAATCCCCAGCAATGCATGGCGGCGCTGCAGGAGCTGCTGGCCCAGCGCGTGGAAGGGCTGCTGGTTAACGTGCCGCTCGAAGAGGCCCAGGCAGAAAGCCTGCAGGCGCAGGCCCTTCCGGTGCCGGTACTGTTTCTTGATGTCTCCCCTGACGCCCGGGTACACAGCCTGGTGTTTGATGCCGGACAGGGGGCCA
This sequence comes from Leclercia sp. LSNIH1, assembly GCF_002902985.1. Classification (NCBI taxonomy): domain Bacteria; kingdom Pseudomonadati; phylum Pseudomonadota; class Gammaproteobacteria; order Enterobacterales; family Enterobacteriaceae; genus Leclercia; species Leclercia sp. LSNIH1. Next base: position 2,038,510 of record NZ_CP026167.1, read on the forward strand.
CTCTGGGGGCGCAACATCTGCTGGCGCTGGGCCATCAGCGGATCGCCCTGCTTGGCGGGCCACAAAGTTCCGTCTCTGCCCGGGCGCGTCTTGCCGGCTGGTTGTCTGCCTTAGGCGAGGCGGGTCTGGAACCGTGTGCGGTTGCGGAGGGGGACTGGAGCGCGGCTTCAGGTTATGAAAAAGGCCATCAGCTGCTGGCGGGGGCGACCCTCCCGCAGGGGATCCTGGTGGCGAACGATCAGATGGCCCTTGGCGTGATGCGCGCCTGTGCCGAAAAAGGTATTGCTGTGCCGGGCCAGATCTCGGTGGTCGGGTTTGATGATACCACCGACAGCGCGTGGTTTACCCCGCCGCTGACCACGGTTCGTCAGGCGTTCCGTGAGGCGGGACTGCGCAGCGTGGAGTGGCTACTGGCGCAGCAGGGGACGAGTGAAGCAGCCCCGGCACAAACCCGGCTGCCGGTGACGCTTGTCGAGCGCCACTCCACCGCCCGGGAAGGGATCCCGCAGGGAAGTGAGGATCTGGCCCGCCAGCTTAAATCGCTGGCGCTGCTGGCCGAACAGCTGGCGCGTCGTTAACGCTTTTGTGATCGCCATCGCTTCATGATGCTCTCCCCCTTTACCCTGGCAACCTGACAGGGCATTGTAGCTATAAATTGTGAGCGCTTCGCAAAGAGGTAACTATGTCCCATCCTGCTTCGCTGACCCTCAGCACACTACTTGCCCGTCGTGACTGGGAGAATCCCGGCGTCACCCAATGGAACCGACTTCCTGCCCACGTCCCGCTAAGCGGCTGGCGTGATGAGCACGCCGCGCGGGATGAGGAGCCAACCCCGGCCATCCGCTCGCTGAACGGTGACTGGCAGTTCAGCTTCTTTCCTGCACCTGAGCAGGTTCCCGACAGCTGGACGCAGGAGGATTGTGCGGATGCGGTGGTGATGCCCGTTCCCTCCAACTGGCAGATGCAGGGCTTTGATACGCCGATCTACACCAACGTCACCTATCCTATTGCGGTGGATCCGCCCTTTGTCCCGGCTGAGAACCCGACCGGTTGTTACTCGCTCACATTCGATATGGACGCCAGCTGGCTGGAAAGCGGTCAGACGCGACTGGTCTTTGACGGCGTCAATTCCGCCTTTCACCTCTGGTGCAACGGGCAGTGGGTGGGCTACTCCCAGGATAGCCGTCTGCCTGCGGAGTTTGACGTGTCTGCGTTCCTGCGGGCAGGCAGCAACCGGCTGGCGGTAATGGTGCTGCGCTGGTGTGACGGCAGCTATCTTGAAGACCAGGATATGTGGCGGATGAGCGGTATCTTCCGCGACGTGACCCTGCTGCATAAGCCAGATACCCATATCGCCGACTATCACGTTGTGACGGAGCTGAACGCCGATTATGACCGCGCACAGCTTCAGCTGGGGCTGACCCTTGGCGGGAACGACTACGCAGGCTGTGAGGTGAGCGTAAACCTGTGGCGGGACGGAGAGCGTATCGCCAGCGCCATCGGCACACCGGGCTCTGCGGTTGTCGATGAGCGCGGAAGCTGGCAGGAGAGGGTAAATCTTGCACTGAAGGTGGAACACCCGGCGCTGTGGAGTGCGGAAATCCCCGCCCTTTACCGGCTGACTCTGGTGTTGCATGACGCGCAGGGCCAGATCCTGGACGTAGAAGCCTGCGATGTGGGATTCCGTCGTGTCGAGATCGCAAACGGGCTGTTGAAGCTCAACGGCAAGCCGCTGCTGATCCGTGGCGTAAACCGTCACGAGCATCACCCTGAGCGCGGACAGGTGATGGACGAAGCCACCATGCGCCGCGACATTGAGCTGATGAAGCAGCACAACTTTAACGCCGTGCGCTGCTCGCATTACCCTAACCACCCGCTCTGGTATCGCCTGTGCGATCGCTATGGGCTCTATGTGGTGGATGAGGCCAACATCGAAACTCACGGCATGGTGCCGATGAGCCGCCTGGCTGACGATCCGCGCTGGCTACCCGCCATGAGCGAACGCGTCACCCGCATGGTGCAGCGCGATCGTAACCACCCGTCGATCATCATCTGGTCTCTGGGCAACGAGTCTGGTCATGGCGCCAACCATGACGCCCTTTACCGCTGGGTGAAAACGACCGATCCTGGCCGTCCGGTGCAGTATGAGGGCGGTGGGGCGAATACGGCGGCGACCGACATCGTCTGTCCGATGTATGCCCGCGTCGATCAGGACCAACCCTTCCCGGCAGTACCGAAATGGTCCCTTAAAAAGTGGATCGGTATGCCGGATGAGACGCGTCCGCTGATCCTCTGCGAATACGCGCACGCGATGGGCAACAGCTTTGGCGGGTTCGCTAAATACTGGGAAGCCTTCCGCAAACATCCTCGTCTGCAGGGCGGTTTCGTCTGGGACTGGGTCGACCAGGCGCTGACGAAGCATGACGAACAGGGCAATCCTTTCTGGGCCTACGGTGGCGATTTTGGTGATAAACCGAATGACAGACAGTTTTGTCTGAACGGGCTGGTCTTCCCCGATCGCACGCCGCATCCGGCCCTCTATGAGGCCCAGCGCGCGCAGCAGTTCTTCACCTTTACCCTGCAAAGCCACTCCCCGCTGGTGGTGGAGGTGCAGAGCGATTATCTCTTCCGCACCACGGACAACGAGCAGTTACGCTGGTCGGTAATGCGGAATGGCGAGGTGCTGGCCACCGACGTTGTGGCGCTGGACATTCCGCCACAAGGGACGCAACGGCTGGAGCTCGCTCTGCCGCAGTGGGCATCTGCACCGGGTGAACTGTGGCTGAACGTTGAGGTTATTCAGCCTGCCGCCACGCCGTGGTCCGCTGAAAACCACCTTTGCGCCTGGGAACAATGGCCCTTGCCAGCGCCGTTATGCATCGCGACACCGAAGGCTGCCGGAGCCATTCCACAGCTGATCCATGAGGATGACGCGCTGGTCATAACCCATCAGCAGCAGCGCTGGCAGTTTGATCGCACCAGCGGCAATCTGACGCAATGGTGGCGCGACGGCGTGCCGACATTGCTTTCGCCGCTGACCGATAACTTTACCCGCGCCCCACTGGATAACGATATCGGCGTCAGCGAAGCGACCCGCATCGATCCGAATGCCTGGGTGGAACGCTGGAAGGCGGCAGGGATGTACAGCCTGACGCCGCGTTTGCTGCAGTGCGAGGGGGAGCAGCTGGCGCAGGGAGTAACGATCGCCACGCTCCAGGCCTGGGAGCACAACAATCAGGTGCTGTTCCTGAGCCGTAAATGCTGGCGCATCGATAGCCAGGGCGTGCTGCACGGCGACGTTGAGGTGCAGGTGGCGAGTGATATGCCAGAGCCCGCCCGAATCGGGCTGAGCTGTCAGCTGGCGCAGACGCCGCAGACCGTAAGCTGGCAGGGGCTCGGGCCGCATGAGAACTACCCGGATCGCAAGCTCGCTGCCCGTCAGGGACGCTGGGAACTGCCGCTTGCTGAGCTGCACACTCCCTACATTTTCCCGACCGACAACGGCCTGCGCTGCGATACGCGTCAACTGAATGTAGGGCAGCATCAGCTGGAGGGTGATTTTCACTTCTCGGTAAGCCGCTACAGCCAGACGCAGCTGCGCGAGACCTCGCATCACCATCTGTTACGTGAGGAGCCCGGCTGCTGGCTGAACCTTGACGCGTTCCATATGGGCGTTGGGGGCGATGATTCCTGGAGCCCAAGCGTCTCTCCGGAGTTTATCCTGCAGGTGAAAAAGGTGCGTTACGCCTTTAGCTGGCAACAGAACTAAACTTAATCGCTGATGCGGCCACACCGCGTGGCCGCACGTTCACTTCGGAGGTTTATCTGATGAAGTATGTCGACGGTTTTGTGGTTGCCGTGCCCGCAGATAATAAGGAGGCTTATCGCGAGCTGGCGGCGAAAGCCGCGCCGCTGTTTAAAGAGTTTGGCGCGCTGCGTATTGTTGAGTGTTGGGCAGATGACGTACCCGACGGCAAATTAACGGACTTTCGCATGGCGGTGAAGGCGGAAGAGAACGAAGAGGTGGTTTTCAGCTGGATCGAATATCCTTCAAAGGCGGTTCGCGACGAGGCGAATCAGAAGATGATGAACGATCCCAGAATGAAAGCGTTTGGCGAAGCCATGCCTTTTGATGGTAAGCGCATGATTTATGGCGGCTTCTCGCCGCTTCTGGACGAATAAGCGTGACGCCCGGCGGCGCTTCCCACCGGGCGTTAAGCGTGGCTCTCGGGATCGAGATTCGTTTCCGCCCACTGGATAAACGCCTCTTTCGGCAGCGCCTTGCTGTAAAACCAGCCCTGGCCGTACTGCACACCGTGGCGACGAAGCCATGCCAGCTGGCCTTCGGTTTCAATACCTTCTGCTACCATGTCCAGATCGAGCGACCTGGCCATCTCTATGATGTGCGAGGTGACATTTTTATATTCCAGCGCATCCACAAACGATTTATCAATTTTCAGCGTATCGACATCCAGATCCTGAAGGTAGCTGAGGCTGGAGTAACCCGTTCCGAAATCATCAATATAGACAGAGTGCCCGGCACGTCGGAATGCGGCAATGGCCGGGGCGCTGACCGCAGGATCGGCGAACCCGCGCTCGGTGAGCTCCAGTGCAATCTGCGAAGGGTGCAGTTGCCACTGATTCAGCAGGCGGCTCAGCAGCGGAAGCACGGTGCCCGAGATCAAATCCGCCGGCGCCAGGTTTATCGAGATATGGTGGCCCGGATGCTGGCGTAACCATTCGCCCATCTCCTCAAACACTTTTTCGATGATAAGTGTCGTCAGCGGGTTGGTCAGGCCCGTCTGTTCCGCCAGGGAGACAAAAATATCGGGTGACAGATAGCTGCCGTCCGGCTGCGGCCAGCGTGCGAGGGCTTCCGCACCGGTGAGTCTGCCGCTGTTCAGATTCACAATCGGCTGGAAATGAACCTGGAATTCCCTGGCATTAATCGCATCCATTAAACGATACCGGGGCGATTGCAAACGGCGTAACACGCGCAATATAAACCAGGCTGTCAGCAGACTGATCAGGACACCAAAAGGCAGCCAGAAAATAAGCTGGTGGTGCCAGCTCTTTTGCAAAGGGGTCAGAGAGGACCACGCCACAATAGTGAAGCCCAGGTCAGATACATCGTGCCGGTTGTACATCACGCCGTTATGCTGAAAATTCGCGCGGCCATTGCGCTGCATTTCCTGAAAGACCTGCATATCCAGCTTGTTGCTGCTGGCAAAAACGATATTGCGGCGAAGCCCCACCAGGGCGACATCGATCGGCCATGAGCCAAAGGGGATCACATCGATCAGCGAGGCCGGATCGATCATGACAATGTAGTGCTCTGTACCAATCGCGGCCATATAGCGGTCGAGGCCCAGATCGTTATGCGAGGTGACCCAGGCCCGGTAGCCATCGGAGGTGATGCGCATTGCTGGCGGAAACGGGGCGGCATGGCTCACTTGTTCCAGCGAGGAGCAGCGCGGTTTCAGATCCTCAACGTAAAGAACTTCCTGAATGTAGCGCCAGGAAAAGGAGGCGCGGCGCATCGCCATCGCATGTTCGTAACTGCATGGGGTTCCATTAAAAGCGTGCATCTCCTTCAGGGCGGATTCCGCCTGGCTAATGACTCTGTCGGTACGTATCTGTACGCGCGAAGAGTAGCTGTTCAGATCATCGACAAACTTATCTTCTGCATTGCGGTGCGCCAGCCAGACACTCAGGCAGACAGGAACAAGGACAGCAATGATGAGTACACAGGTAACCACACTGACCAGGTGTCGGGTTGTCATGCTCCTGTTTCCTTTTATAACGCCGTTGTTGGGCGCTCAAGCCGATGACATTAAAACGAAAACGCCGTTGACATGTAGTGTTATAGCACGCAGTTGATAGTGAGTTCATTTAGCAATTGAGACACTGAATTAAATACCATTTTAAGTGACTTTTTCACAGAGCGAAAACCTGACGAACGCTACAGGCGCAGGTTGTTTTTGCCTCGCTACTCAGATATGCTAATTGTTATGTTATAACAAATCATAATGAGGTAGGTATGCAGGTTCTGAATTCATTGCGCAGCGCAAAACAACGCCATCCAGATTGTCAGATTGTGAAGCGTAAAGGGCGGTTATACGTGATTTGTAAATCCAATCCGCGCTTTAAGGCGGTGCAGGGGCGTAAGAAGAGACGTTAAGCGGGATAAAGATGCCTGCCGCCGATATTGGCGGCAGGCCAGGAGAGGTTCAGGCGGCCACGCGGGAGAGGGTGAAAACATCGTAGAAAGAGAGCTCGCCTTTCGTGGCGATCATCTTCTGCAGTTTCTCTTTTTGCTGGGACTCGACGTTAGGGGAATGCAGAATGTTTTCGATCAGCTGAGGAGGCACAAAGCGCGTGTTGTACCACTCACCGTTGTAGCAGACCCGGAAATCAAGCACATCAATATCTTCATAGCGATAACGCGGATTGACGTCAAAGAAGAAGAAGGCGTTAAAGACGATGAACAGGACAACCAGCAACCAGACGGAACCAATCAGCGTTTCGGATTGCAGCATCACTACCAGCGTAGCAAGCCACGCCGCATACATGGCGACAAACAGACCAGGATGTTTGCGAATAAAGCTGATGCTGAAGCGCGGCTTGTTGTCACGCTTTTCGCGAACATTGAGATCATCAATGGTTTCGGTAAGCAGGCGTTGTATCTCGGTCATCTTCTGCCCTTTCTGAATTCGACTCAATACGAAGGATCCGTATATTTTAAGTGACCACAATGTGTGTGGACAGTAACAGTTATGCTAAGAAACATCATAACAGTTACCAGAAAAGGGCGGGTGGGATGAGATGGCTGGCTGTTCAGTACAACGCAATCTTTCCCCTGGCGATAGCGCTAGCCCAGCAATGGAGAACTGCCTGTCACGCAAAGGATGAAACATCTGAACGTAGAATCTTTATCTCTGAGAGTAGTTAGACATAATCAGCGTACAAACTTCCATACAGCGGTCGGGATTTTATCGTACAGCTTATTCATCGTAAGTTCAGCCAGACGATGATCGGCTGCTGAATAGAATACCGCAAGCTCATTATCAGAAAGCTCGTATTTATTTTTTTCAATGACGCGTTCCAGGGTGTCAATGGACTGACAGCGTCGTAAACGCATCAAATAATCAGTCTTGGTTAATGGTTTATCAGACATAAATTCACCTAATTGTTTGTAATAATTTTAATCGGAGAAGCTAACGGGTTAGCTCTGCTTGCATTGACAAAACAACGAAAAAGCCGATTGCCCGATTTACGCCATTTTTGTAAATCCTGTGCGTTAATGCCGTAGCTGCTGAATAACATAAAAGTGTCATCCAGGTATTCGTCAATTTGCTCAATCAACTTATTATCTTCGTTATACTTAATTTTATAATTAAGCGCGAAGGTAGCAATATGTTCAATCAACTCGTTTAACTGCAAGTTAATGGCAGAAGTCGGGTCATTTACCCAGCCATGATTGCTTTCATCGAGATTGGTCAGGCAGTCATGGTACAGGGATTCACAAAGAAATTTCAACTGTGCAATATCTTGCCTTTTAGGCGAGTATTCGTCCATAGCGTATCCCCTTTTTGAGTGATTTTTTACTCACCGAACATCGTTGTCGGGAAGGGTACAACTGACTCAGCGTCAATGACTACTGTTATGCCTCTTGCTTTAACTATAATCTACTCTAATCAGGATTTCACCGCGCTATTACGAAAAATTACAATTACGCAGCATTTTACCGTCTCTGGCGGCCACTATGTTATATATTGTTTTATCCTGATACAGCTCTTTACTTATCACCCTGTGTGATTTCTTAACCAGTCTAAAAATCATTGGTAAGCGCGGGTGAAATCAAAAAACACCAGGAATACTCTTAATACCTAAGACGTGACGCAAAAATTTGGGAATTTCTGTAATAGAATCAGGTTAAATAGGATAAGCCGTTTAAGGGTGACATTAAATATATAAACCCTCAATAAGCTAATTTTATGATTTTTAATTGTTGAAAAAAAGGCCGCATATGCGGCCTTTTTAACGGTTAAACCCGAATGGGGGTCATCACACCGGATGATTGTGTTCGGTTTCGTCGTTCTTACGGCTGAAACGGCGACGTACGACCACGAAGAACACCGGCACGAAGAAGATTGCCAGGATGGTTGCGGTCACCATCCCGCCCATTACACCGGTACCTACGGCGTTCTGTGCACCGGAGCCTGCACCCGAGCTAATAACCAGCGGCATAACGCCGAGGATAAAGGCCAGCGAGGTCATCAGAATAGGACGCAGACGCATACGTACCGCCTCCAGCGTCGCTTCAATCAGGCCTTTCCCTTCTTTATCCATCAGATCCTTGGCGAATTCGACGATTAATATCGCGTTCTTCGCCGACAAGCCAATGGTTGTCAGCAGGCCCACCTGGAAGTAAACGTCGTTATTCAGGCTACGGAACGTGGCGGCCAGCAGGGCGCCGATAACGCCGAGCGGAACGACCAGCATAACCGAGAACGGAATCGACCAGCTCTCATACAGCGCCGCCAGACACAGGAAGACCACAATCAGCGAGATAGCATACAGGGCAGGGGCCTGGTTGCCGGACAGCCGTTCCTGGTAGGACATCCCCGTCCAGTCGTAGCCGATGCCCGCTGGCAGTTTACCTGCCAGTTCTTCCATCAGGTTCATGGCCTCACCGGTACTTCTGCCCGGTGCCGCCTGACCCAGGATCTCCATGGATGGCAGACCGTTGTAACGTTCCAGACGCGGCGAGCCGTATTCCCAGCGTGAAGTGGAGAAGGCTGAGAATGGCACCATCTGTCCGTTGCTGCCGCGCACATACCAGTTATTGATATCGCTCGGCAACATACGGTACTGCGCTTCAGACATCACGTAGACCTTCTTCACGCGACCGCGGTCGATGAAGTCGTTGACGTAGCTACCGCCCCAGGCTGCGCCCAGCGTGGTATTGATGTCACTGATAGAGACGCCCAGCGCCTGTGCTTTTTCCTGATCGATATCCACTTTGAACTGCGGTGTATCTTCCAGGCCGTTCGGACGAACGCCAACCAGCAGGTCAGGGTGCTTCGCAACTTCGCCAAACAGCTGGTTACGCGCCTGAGTCAGTTTCTCATGGCCCAGACCACCCTGGTCGATAAGCTGGAAGTCAAAGCCGGTTGCCGTACCCAGTTCAACAATCGCTGGCAGGTTAAAGGCGAAGACCATCGCATCTTTAATCTGCGAGAAAGTGCCCATCGCACGACCCGTAATGGCCTCAACTTTGTTCTCGTCGCCTGGACGCTCAGCCCAGTCTTTCAGAGAGACGAAGGCGATACCGGTGTTCTGGCCACGACCCGCAAAGCCAAAGCCGTTAACCGCAAACACCGATTCAACGTTGGCTTTCTCTTTGTTCAGGTAGTAATCCGTGACCTCATCCAGCACTTTCTGGGTACGTTCCTGGGAAGCACCTGCAGGCAGCTGAGCCATGGTCAGGAATACGCCCTGGTCTTCATCCGGCAGGAACGAGCTTGGCAGACGAACGAACAGGTAAGCCATGCCGACCACGATGATGATATAGAGCAGCAGATAACGACCGGTGCTGCGCAGGATGTTGCCCACGCTGTCGGTGTAGTGGTGCGTGCTCTTATCGAACATACGGTTAAACCAGCCGAAGAAGCCTTTTTTGTTCTCGCCGTGATCGCCTTTTGCCACCGGTTTCAGCATGGTGGCGCACAGGGCCGGCGTCAGGATCAGTGCCACCAGAACCGACAGGGCCATCGCGGAAACGATAGTGATCGAGAACTGACGATAGATCGCACCGGTAGAACCACCAAAGAAGGCCATCGGGATAAATACCGCCGACAGCACCATGGCGATACCGACCAGGGCGCCCTGGATCTGGCCCATGGATTTACGGGTCGCCTCTTTCGGCGGGAGTCCCTCTTCGGACATCACACGCTCGACGTTTTCGACCACCACGATGGCGTCATCCACGAGCAGGCCGATCGCCAGCACCATCCCGAACATCGTCAGGGTGTTTATCGAGAAACCAAAGGCCGCCAGGATCGCAAAGGTCCCGAGCAGAACCACCGGTACGGCGATGGTTGGAATCAGCGTCGCACGGAAGTTTTGCAGGAACAGATACATCACCAGGAAGACCAGGATGATCGCTTCTACCAGCGTTTTCACCACTTCGTGGATGGAGATTTTCACGAACGGCGTTGTGTCATACGGGTAAACGATTTTCAGGCCTGACGGGAAGAACGGTTCCATTTTCTTCAGTTCGGCACGGATCGCCGTCGCGGTATCCAGGGCGTTGGCGCCAGTCGCCAGTTTAATCCCCAGACCGGATGCCGGCTGGCCGTTAAACTTCGCGATCACGTCATAGTTTTCACCACCCAGTTCCACCTTTGCCACGTCGCGCAGGCGAACCTGGGAACCGTCCGGATTCACCTTCAACAGGATCTTACTGAACTCATCCGCAGAGGTCAGACGGGTCTGGGCGATGATCGAGGCGTTCAGCTGCTGGCCTTTAACCGGCGGCGTACCGCCTAACTGACCGGCTGCAACCTGGGCGTTCTGCGCTTTAATGGCGTTAATCACGTCTACCGGCGTCAGCTGGAAGTTGTTCAGTTTGTTCGGATCCATCCAGATACGCATCGCGTACTGAGAACCGAAGAGCTGAACGTCACCGACACCAGAAGTACGGCTAATAGCGTCCTTCATGTTGGCGCCCACGTAGTCGGAAATATCCTCCTGCGTCATGGTGCCGTTGGTGTTGATAACGCCGACAACCATCAGGAAGCTACTGGAGGATTTCTCCACGCTCACACCCTGCTGTTGTACTTCCTGCGGCAGCAGCGGCATCGCCAGCTGCAGTTTGTTCTGTACCTGAACCTGGGCAATGTCCGCATCCGTACCCGACTCGAAGGTCAGGGTGATCTGAACAGTACCGGTTGAGTCACTGTTGGAGGACATGTACATCAGGTTATCGATACCGTTCATGTTCTGTTCGATAACCTGCGTGACGGTGTCCTGCACCGTTTTTGCATCAGCCCCTGGGTAGGTTGCGGCGATTGAAATTGCTGGCGGCGCAATGGTTGGATATTGCGCGACAGGCAGCTTCAGGATCGCAAGTCCCCCGGCTAGCATGATGATGATGGCGATCACCCACGCGAAAATGGGGCGATCGATAAAGAAATTAGGCATGTCTTAACGGCTCCTGTTTAAGTTAAGACTTAGGTTGTTCTGACTGACCGCCTGCTGAGGCTTGCTGTTGATTGTCAGACGTGACCTCTTGCGCTTTTACCTTGGCGCCTGGGCGAACTTTTTGTAATCCGGTAATGATGACGCGATCGCCATCTTTCAGACCGTCAGTCACCAGCCATTTGTCACCAATCGCCTGGGTTGCCTTGATCTGACGAACTTCGACTTTATCTTCAGCGCCAATCACCATCGCACTGGCATCGCCGCGCGGAGTACGGGTCACGCCCTGCTGTGGCACCAGCAGTGCGGTTGGGTTGGTCCCTTCTTCCAGGCTGGCGCGAACGAACATACCCGGTAACAGCGTATGGTTCGGGTTCGGGAAGATGGCGCGCAGGGTAATCGAACCGGTGGTCTGATCGACCGTTACGTCTGAGAACTCCAGGCTGCCGGTCTCCGGGAATTTGATGCCGTCGCTGGTGACCAGCTCAACTTTCGCTTTGCCGTTTTCCTGCTTCAGGGTGCCGTTTTCCAGCTCCTGTTTCAGACGCAGGAAATCATTGCTCGACTGGGTGACATCGACATAGATCGGGTCCAGTTGCTGCACGGTTGCCAGCGCAGTGGTCTGGCCGTTCTGTACCAGCGCACCCTCGGTCACCGCGGATTTACCAATACGGCCGCTGATAGGGGAGGTCACTTTAGTATAGGCCAGGTTGATACGCGCGGTTTCAACGGCAGCCTTCGCAGCGACGACCGCAGCGTTAGCCTGCTGGGCATCCGCCTGCGCACTGTCATATTCCTGTTGGCTGATGTACTGCGTACCCAACAGTTTCTGATAACGGTTGACGGTCAGCTGGGCAATTTTTGCAGCAGCCTGCGCTTTGGCCAGATCGCCTTTCGCGCTTTCGTAGTTCGCCTGATAGGTTGCAGGATCAATCTGATACAGAGACTCGCCCGCTTTAACATCACCGCCTTCAGTAAAATTACGTTTCAGAATGATGCCACTCACCTGTGGACGCACTTCAGCAATACGGTAAGCGCTGGTTCGGCCGGGTAATTCTGTTGTCATCTGGAGAGGTTCGGTTTTGAGCGTCACGACACCAACTTCTGGCACCTGCTGCGCTCCTTGTTGAGCCTTTTTTTCGTCACATCCTGTAAGCGCTAAGCTGCCTGAGAGCATCAGAACGATCGCCAGAGGCGTTAACCCTCTGTTTTTGTTCATATGTAAACCTCGAGTTTCCGATTTCAAATTGATCAATGGATCAAGCGTCCACAAACCCATTGCTGCGTTTATATTATCGTCGTGCTATGGTACATACATTCATAAATGTATGTAAATCTGGCTCCTGTAAATTCACCTGCGCATGGCACGAAAAACCAAACAACAAGCACTTGCAACACGCCAACACATCCTTGATGTCGCTTTACGCTTGTTTTCGCAACAGGGGGTCTCCTCCACCTCTCTGGCTCAGATTGCTCAGGCGGCTGGGGTTACCCGGGGAGCGATTTACTGGCATTTCAAAAATAAGTCAGATTTATTTGGCGAAATTTGGGAGCTGTCAGAATCCAGTATTGGGGATCTTGAGACTGAGTATCGGGCAAAATTCCCTGGCGATCCACTCTCAGTTTTAAGAGAGATTCTGGTCTATATCCTTGAGGCGACGGTTATAGAAGAGCGACGCCGTCTGATGATGGAGATCATCTTCCATAAATGTGAATTTGTTGGGGAGATGGCGGTGGTGCAGCAGGCGCAGCGCAGCCTCTGTCTGGCCAGTTACGACCGAATCGAACAAACCCTGACGCACTGTATTAAAGCCAACATGCTCCCGGCTAATCTGCTGACCCGTCGCGCCGCCATTCTGATGCGCAGTTATATTTCCGGCATTATGGAAAACTGGCTGTTTGCTCCCCAGTCTTTTGATCTGCAACGTGAAGCCCGTGATTATGTCGCGATCCTGCTGGAGATGTACCAGCTCTGTCCCACGCTACGGGCGCAGCCTGAGCCGCTCCTGGCCTGACGCCCAGGAATTATCCGGGAGCCATCAGTTCACGCTATTTTGCTTTCGACGGCCGTGATATTCTTCACGCCGGTCATCCCGGTCATTCATCACACAAATTACACACTACTATGTCGCACTACACACGCCAATCGCATCCTGTTTTTGCCTTTATTTTGCTTCTCTTTTTTGCCTTACTGGCTTCCCCGGTTGCGTTTGCACGTGGTGATAACACCAGTGATACGCCAACCCGGGCAGATATTCAGAGCCAGCTTGATGTCCTGAACAAACAAAAAGAGCTCACTCCGCAGGACAAGCTGGTACAAAAAGACCTGACGGAAACCCTCGAGACTATTGATAAGCTTGAGCGGATCAAGGCCGAAACCACACAGTTACGCCAGAAAGTGGCCCAGGCGCCGGAAGCGATGCGTAAGGCGACCGAAAGCCTGAATGCGCTAAGTGATGTGGACAATGATGAAGAAACCCGCAAAACGCTGGCCACGCTCTCATTACGCCAGCTGGAACTGCGCGTATCGCAGTTGCTCGACGACCTACAAACCGCCCAGAGCGATCTCTCAACCTACAACAGCCAGCTGGTTTCCCTGCAAACTCAGCCGGAGCGCGTACAGAACGCAATGTATGCCGCCTCTCAGGAGCTGCAGCAGATCCGCAATCGCCTGAACGGCACCACGGTGGGCGAGGCGGCGTTACGCCCCACGCAGCAAACGTTGCTCATGACGCAGCAGCTTCTGCTGAATGCCCAGATCGAACAGCAGCGCAAGAGCCTGGAAGGCAATACCGTCCTGCAGGATACCCTGCAAAAACAGCGCGACTACGTCACCGCGAACATCAACCGTCTGGAGCACCAGCTGCAGCTGCTGCAGGAGGCGGTCAACAGCAAGCGACTGACCCTGACGGAGAAAACGGCTCAGGAAGCGGTAAACCCGGATGAAACCGCGCGTATCCAGGAAAATCCGCTGGTGAAGCAAGAGCTGGACGTTAACCACCAGCTCAGCCAGCGCCTGATTAAAGCCACTGAAAACGGCAACACCCTGGTTCAGCAGAACATTAAAGTGAAAAACTGGCTGGATCGCGCCCTACAGTCCGAACGCAATATTAAAGAGCAGATTGCCGTCCTGAAAGGCAGCCTGCTGCTGTCGCGTATCCTTTATCAGCAGCAGCAGACTTTACCTTCTGCCGATGAGCTGGAGGACATGACCAACCGCATTGCGGATCTGCGCCTGGAGCAGTTTGAGGTCAACCAACAGCGCGATGCCCTGTTCCAGAGCGATGCCTTCGTGGCGAAGCTGGAAGAGGGGCACAAGAGCGAGGTCAATGGAGAGGTTCACGATGCGCTGTTGCAGGTGGTGGATATGCGCCGCGAACTGCTTGACCAGATGAATAAACAGCTGGGTAATCAGCTCATGATGGCCATTAACCTGCAGATCAACCAGCAGCAACTGGTGAGCGTATCCAAAAGTCTGCAGGAGATCCTCACCCAGCAAATCTTCTGGGTGAACAGCAATAAACCGATGGACTGGGACTGGATCAAATCCTTCCCGGGCATGCTGAAAGATCAGATTAAGGGGATGAAAATCTCTGTTAACTGGGAAAAAGCAGGCCCTGCGGTGGCGTTTGCTTTCCTGGCGGGTCTGCCGCTGTTGTTGATTGCCGGCCTCATTCGCTGGCGTCTTGGCTGGCTGAAAAAGTATCAGGCGAAGCTGGCGCAGGAAGTGGGGCAGTTGCGTAATGACAGCCAGCTTCATACCCCAAAAGCGATTCTTATCGATCTGATCCGCGCCCTGCCGGTCTGTCTGCTGATCCTCGCCGCCGGCCTGATCCTGTTCACGATGCAGCTCAATATCAGCGATCTGCTGTGGGCCTTCAGCAAAAAGCTGGCGCTGTTCTGGCTGGTCTTTGGCCTGTGCTGGAAAGTGCTGGAGAAGGATGGCGTGGCGGTGAGCCACTTTAATATGCCTGCGCAACTGACCAGCCACTGGCGCCGCCAGATTGTGCGCATCAGCCTGGCGCTGTTGCCGCTGCACTTCTGGTCGGTGGTGGCGGAGCTCTCTCCGCTCCATCTGATGGATGATGTGCTGGGGCAGTTCGTTATCCTGCTTAATCTGCTGCTGATCAGCGTCCTGATGTGGCCGATATTCCGTGACAGCTGGCGTGACAAAGAGTCGCATACCATTCGTCTGGTGACGGTCACCGTACTCTCTATTATTCCTATCGCCCTGATGGTGCTGACGGCCACCGGCTATTTCTATACCACCCTGCGTCTGTCAGGTCGCTGGATTGAAACCGTCTATCTGGTGATCTTCTGGAACCTGCTCTATCAGACCGTGCTGCGCGGGCTGAGCGTTGCCGCCCGCCGTATTGCCTATCGCCGCGCGCTGGCGCGTCGGCAGAATATGGTGAAGGAGGGGGCCGAAGGCGCTGAACCGCAGGAAGAGCCGACCATTGCCCTGGAGCAGGTTAACCAGCAAACGCTGCGTATCACCATGCTGGTGATGATAGCCCTGTTCGGCGTGATGTTCTGGGCGATCTGGTCTGATTTAATCACCGTCTTTGCCTATCTCGACAGCATTACGCTGTGGCACTACAGCGGCACCGAAGCGGGTGCGGCGGTGATGAAAAATGTCACTATGGGCAGCCTGCTGTTTGCACTGGTCTCGTCGGTGGTGGCATGGGCCTTGATCCGCAACTTACCCGGCCTGCTGGAGGTACTGATCCTCTCGCGCCTGAATATGCGTCAGGGGGCCTCCTACGCCATTACCACCATCCTGAACTATGTGATTCTGGTGGTGGGCGCCATGACCGTCTTCGGTTCGCTCGGGGTGTCGTGGGACAAACTGCAGTGGCTGGCGGCGGCGTTGTCGGTGGGCCTTGGTTTCGGTTTGCAGGAGATCTTCGGTAACTTCGTCTCCGGCCTGATTATTCTGTTCGAACGTCCGGTGCGAATCGGCGATACCGTCACCATCGGTACCTTCTCGGGCACCGTCAGCAAGATCCGTATCCGCGCGACCACCATCACTGATTTCGATCGCAAAGAGGTGATCATCCCGAACAAAGCGTTCGTCACCGAGCGGTTGATTAACTGGTCACTGTCGGACACCATCACCCGCGTGGTGATCCGCATCGGCGTGGCTTACGGTTCCGATCTGGAGATGGTGAAAAACGTCCTGCTGAAAGCGGCGATGGATCATCCAAAAGTGATGCACGATCCGGAGCCAGCCGTCTTCTTTACGACCTTCGGGCCGAGCACGTTAGATCATGAGCTGCGTCTGTACGTGCGTGAACTGCGCGATCGCAGCTACACGGTGGATGAACTGAACCGCACCATCGAACGTATGTGCCGCGAGAACAACATCAATATCGCCTTTAACCAGCTGGAAGTGCATCTGCGCAATGAAAAGGGCGACGAGCACACTGAAGTGAAACGTGACATTAAGGGTGACGATCCGACCCCGGCGTGATGTGCCCCCTCGCTCTGGCCTTCTCCCTTTCAGGGAGAGGGCAGGGGGGAGGGCAATTTCCCTTCAAAATCCCGCTTCACAATCTCCAGCGCTTTCAGCACTGTTTCAGTGGGGATGCCATGGTTCTCCAGCAACATGATGAGGTCGACGGCCAGCTTGACTTCGTCGGGGGCATTTTCCAGTGACACACACTACTCCTGTTAACGGGTCAGACGCGCGATAACGCGTTCAATATCATCCAGTGCCTTACGACAGCGTTCAAGCCGTCCTTCCAGGGCTGTGATTTCGCGCATCAGCATCTGCTGTTCTTCCAGCGTTTCGGCCTGATTCAGCCGCGCCGCGCGCGCCTTTTTCATTTCACATAGCCGACGTTCAAACTCCTGGTGTTCCAGACGCTTGCGCTGCCATTTTGTGGTGCCGGCAGAGGAACTGTCCCAGACGCGTAGCGGCCAGGCGGCAATCTCCCGATGCAGGGCGGCAATCTGTTCCGCCAGATGACCGGCGAGCCAGGCCACCTGCTCAGATTGCCCCTTTTCCACGGCGTGACGCAGCTCATCCAGGTTGTGCTGGGCTTCATCCAGATAGGCATTCATCACCGTGCTGCGGGTGCGAAACAGCTGCCGGTCAAAGCGCGGCTTCAGCGTGGCGTGCTGCATCAGCGGTGCGGCCTGCGTGCGCAGGGCCGACAGCTGATTTTGCAGCGTTTGTAAAAGCAAGGCTGTTTTCAATCCGCACTCCAGTGGTACAGTAGCCGTTCAGTTTGATACCGATTCGCATTATGCAGCGTACTATTCTAATCATCATTGGCTGGCTTGCGGTAGTGCTCGGCACGCTGGGTGTCGTTTTACCCCTCCTGCCGACTACCCCTTTTATATTGCTGGCGGCGTGGTGCTTCGCCCGCTCCTCGCCGCGTTTTCACCACTGGCTGCTCTACCGCTCATGGTTTGGCGGCTATCTGCGTCACTGGCAACAGTACCGTGCAATGCCGCCCGGGGCTAAGCCGCGGGCCATTGCGCTGATCCTGGTGACCTTCGCCATTTCATTATGGCTGGTCAAAATGATGTGGGTACGGATCCTGCTGCTGGCGATCCTCACCTGCCTGCTCATTTTCATGTGGCGGATCCCCGTTGTTGATGAAAAGCAATAATCATCAGACTGGCTGTTGCATTTCTTGTGCGCAGCCAGTAAATTCGACCGTTTTCGAGCACGGGCGGGCCTGGTTAAAGGTTAAACAATTGTTACTTTGACCAACCCTTTATCCGCTCCGTGAGTAACACCGTTTTCATCAGGCATCCATTTATGACCGCAACTGCGCAGCAGCTTGAATTTCTTAAAAACAGCATCAAAAGCATCCAGGATTATCCAAAGCCTGGCATTCTTTTCCGTGATGTCACCAGCTTGCTGGAAGACCCAAAAGCGTACGCGCTCAGCATTGAACTGCTGGTTGAGCGTTATAAGAACGCTGGGATCACCAAAGTTGTAGGCACCGAGGCCCGTGGTTTCCTCTTTGGCGCCCCGGTTGCGCTGGCAATGGGCGTGGGTTTTGTACCGGTGCGTAAACCGCGTAAACTGCCTCGCGAAACCATCGCCGAGAGCTACGAACTGGAGTACGGCACCGACCAGCTTGAGATCCACGTTGATGCGATAAAGCCAGGCGACAAAGTGCTGGTGGTTGACGATCTGCTGGCCACTGGCGGCACCATTGAAGCGACCGTGAAGCTGATCCGTCGCCTGGGTGGCGAAGTGACCGATGCGGCCTTTATCATCAACCTGTTCGATCTGGGCGGTGAACAGCGCCTCGAAAAACAGGGCATCACCAGCTACAGCCTCGTGCCATTCCCGGGACATTAATCCTCCCGCCCGCAACCTCGCCCAACGGGTGAGGTTGTGTTAGCATTACCCCCCTGAATATCCACCTTCCAGCGTTGCAGAGCCTGCCCATGAGTTATCAGGTGTTAGCCCGTAAATGGCGACCCCAAACCTTTGCTGACGTTGTCGGCCAGGAACATGTGCTGACCGCCCTGGCGAACAGCTTATCGCTAGGACGTATCCACCACGCCTGGCTTTTTTCCGGCACCCGTGGCGTCGGTAAAACCTCTATTGCCCGTTTGCTGGCGAAAGGCCTTAACTGCGAAACCGGGATCACCGCCACGCCGTGCGGCGTGTGTGATAACTGCCGTGAAATCGAGCAGGGGCGCTTTGTCGATCTGATTGAGATCGATGCCGCATCGCGCACCAAAGTCGAAGATACCCGCGATCTGCTGGATAACGTCCAGTACGCCCCGGCGCGTGGCCGCTTCAAGGTCTATCTGATCGATGAAGTGCACATGCTGTCGCGCCACAGCTTTAACGCCCTGCTGAAAACGCTGGAAGAACCGCCTGCACACGTTAAATTCCTGCTGGCGACCACCGATCCGCAAAAGCTGCCGGTCACTATCTTGTCCCGCTGTCTGCAGTTCCATCTGAAGGCGCTGGACGTCACGCAGATCCGCGATCGGCTCGAATACATCCTGAACGAAGAGCAGGTTGCCCATGAACCGCGGGCGCTGCAGCTGCTGGCGCGTGCCGCAGATGGCAGCCTGCGCGATGCGCTCAGCCTCACCGATCAGGCGATTGCCAGCGGCGAAGGCAAGCTGACGACCCAGGCGGTGAGCACCATGCTCGGCACGCTGGATGACGATCAGGCGCTGTCGCTGATTGAAGCGGTTGTCGAGGCCAACGGCGAGCGGGTGATGGAGCTGGTCAACGCCTCAGCCTCACGCGGCGTGGAGTGGGAAGCCCTGCTGGTAGAGATGCTCAGCCTGCTGCACCGGATCGCGATGGTGCAGCTCTCCCCGGCGGCGCTGGGCCCGGATATGGCGGCCATTGAACAGCGGATGCGCGAGCTGGCCCGCACCATTCCGCCAACGGATGTACAGCTTTACTACCAAACCCTGTTAATTGGTCGTAAGGAACTGCCGTTCGCGCCCGACAGACGTATGGGGGTTGAGATGACCCTGCTGCGCGCGCTGGCGTTCCATCCGCGCATGCCGTTGCCGGAACCCGAGGTGCAGCCACAGTCTTTCGCACCGGCCGCGCCGACGGCGGTTATGTCACCGCAGCAGGTGCCTGTACAGCCGGCAGCGCCATCGCCGCAAAATGTGCCGCTGTCGGACGCCACCAGTTCGGTGCTTGCTGCCCGCAGCCAGCTACAGCGCGCGCAGGGAGCACCCAGACCAAAAAAGAGTGAACCGGCAGCGCCTGCAAGAGCGCGGCCGGTAAATAACGCCGCGCTTGAACGTCTGGCTTCGGTCACGGATCGTGTCCAGTCGCGTTCGGCATCGGTCACTTCTGAGCCTAAGGCGCCGGTTAAGCAAGAAGCCTATCGCTGGAAAGCCACCACCGTCACCGAAGAGGTGAAGGTGGAGATTGCCACGCCGAAGGCGCTGAAAAAGGCGCTGGAGCATGAGAAAACGCCGGAGCTCTCCGCGAAGCTTGCGGAAGAGTCGCTTGTGCGCGATGCCTGGGCAGCAGAGGTCAGTAAACTGAAGCTGCCGAAGCTGGTGGAGCAGGTCGCGCTCAACGCCTGGCGTGAGCAGGAGGGCAACCGCATCTGCCTGCATCTGCGTCCGGGCCAGCGTCACCTGAACTCGGCGAGCGCGCAGCAGGTGCTGAGTGAGGCGCTCTCCACATTACAGGGCGCGCCGGTTGAATTGACTATCATTGAAGATGATAATCCGGCGGTCCGTACCCCGCTGGAGTGGCGTCAGGCCATTTATGAAGAGAAGCTCGCGCAGGCGCGTGAGGCGATTATCGCGGATAATAACATTCAGACCCTGCAGCGTTACTTCGATGCAGAACTGGATGAAGAGAGTATTCGACCCATTTGATCGTGAGTCTGACTTACGGTTGTTATCTTTAACGTGAAAGAAGAGAGAAGCCTATGTTTGGTGGTAAAGGCGGTCTGGGTGGTCTGATGAAGCAGGCCCAGCAGATGCAGGAAAAAATGCAGAAGATGCAGGAAGAGATCGCACAGATGGAAGTCACTGGCGAATCGGGCGCAGGTCTGGTCAAAGTGACCATCAACGGCGCACACAACTGCCGTCGCGTGGAGATCGACCCAAGCCTGCTCGAAGACGACAAAGAGATGCTGGAAGATCTGGTCGCCGCTGCGTTTAACGATGCTGCGCGCCGTATCGACGAAACTCAGAAAGAAAAAATGGCCTCTGTATCCTCCGGAATGCAGCTGCCACCGGGCTTTAAGATGCCATTCTGATGCAAACCAGTCCGCTGCTTACGCAGTTAATGGAAGCGCTACGCTGCCTGCCGGGCGTAGGCCCGAAGTCGGCGCAGCGCATGGCGTTTACCCTGCTGCAACGCGATCGTAGCGGCGGCATGCGTCTGGCGCAGGCCCTGACCCGCGCCATGTCAGAAATTGGCCACTGTGCCGACTGCCGCACCTTTACCGAGCAGGAGGTGTGTAACATCTGCGCCAATCCGCGTCGTCAGGAAAATGGTCAGATCTGCGTGGTGGAGAGTCCTGCGGACATCTATGCCATCGAGCAGACCGGGCAGTTTTCCGGCCGCTATTTTGTGCTGATGGGGCATCTCTCGCCGCTGGACGGCATTGGTCCGGATGATATCGGCCTGGACCGTCTTGAACAGCGCCTGAAATCGGAAACGATCAACGAGGTGATCCTCGCCACCAACCCAACGGTGGAAGGGGAGGCGACAGCCAACTATATCGCCGAGCTGTGTGCGGAGTCGGGCGTTGATGCCAGTCGAATTGCCCACGGCGTGCCGGTGGGCGGCGAGCTGGAAATGGTCGATGGCACCACTCTGTCCCACTCTCTGGCAGGTCGTCACAAGATTAATTTCTGACCAAACGGAGGCTGCAGTCGTGGCCTCCGCTTGAAAAAATTCTCCCCTGGCCCCATCTCTCCCTCAACGCTTTTAAACCCCATTAAATGGCATTGTTGAGGTCGACTTAGTATGAAAGGACAAGAAACCCGTGGTTTCCAGTCAGAGGTAAAACAGCTTCTGCACCTGATGATCCATTCTCTTTATTCCAATAAAGAAATTTTCCTGCGCGAGCTTATCTCTAACGCCTCTGATGCGGCAGACAAGCTGCGTTTTCGTGCGCTCTCGAAGCCAGAGCTGTATGAAGGTGACGGCGAACTGCGCGTGCGCGTCTCATTTGATAAAGAGAACCGCACCCTGACCATCGCCGACAACGGCATCGGTATGACCCGTGATGAAGCCATTGACCATCTCGGCACCATCGCCAAATCCGGCACCAAAGCGTTCCTGCAGTCGATGGGTTCCGATCAGGCCAAAGACAGCCAGCTGATCGGCCAGTTCGGTGTGGGCTTCTATTCCGCCTTCATCGTGGCGGATAAAGTTACCGTGCGCACGCGTGCGGCAGGCGAAAGCGCTGAAAGCGGCGTATTCTGGGAATCCCACGGCGAAGGTGAATACACCGTTGCCGACATCACCAAAGCCGATCGCGGCACCGAGATCACCCTGCACCTGCGCGAAGGGGAGGACGATTTCCTCAACGACTGGCGCGTACGCTCCATCATCAGCAAATATTCTGACCATATCGCCCTGCCGGTAGAGATCGAAAAACAGGAAGAGAAAGATGGCGAAACCGTCATCTCCTGGGAGAAGATCAACAAAGCGCAGGCGCTGTGGACGCGTAACAAGTCTGAAATCAAAGACGACGAATACAACGAATTCTACAAGCACATCGCCCACGACTTTACCGATCCGCTGACCTGGAGCCACAACCGCGTGGAAGGGAAGCAGGAGTACACCAGCCTGCTCTACATCCCGGCGCAGGCACCGTGGGATATGTGGAACCGCGATCACAAGCACGGCCTGAAGCTGTACGTGCAGCGCGTGTTCATCATGGATGAAGCTGAACAGTTCATGCCGAACTACCTGCGCTTTGTGCGCGGCCTGATTGACTCCAACGATCTGCCGCTGAACGTCTCCCGTGAGATCCTGCAGGACAGCACCGTCACCCGTAATCTGCGCACCGCGCTGAGCAAGCGTGCGCTGCAGATGCTGGATAAGCTGGCGAAAGACGACGCCGAAAAATACCAGACTTTCTGGAAACAGTTCGGCCTGGTGCTGAAAGAGGGCCCGGCGGAAGATCCGTCTAACGTTGAAGCCATTGCCAAACTGCTGCGCTTCGCCTCCACACACAACGACTCTTCCGAGCAGAATGTGTCGCTGGAAGAGTACATCTCCCGCATGAAAGAAGGGCAGGAGAAGATCTACTACATCACCGCCGACAGCTATGCCGCGGCGAAGAGCAGCCCGCACCTGGAGCTGCTGCGTAAGAAAGGCATCGAAGTGCTGCTGCTTTCCGATCGCATCGATGAGTGGATGATGAACTACCTGACCGAGTTCAGCGGCAAAGCGTTCCAGTCCGTTGCCAAAGCCGATGAGTCCATCGACAAGCTGGCAGATGAAGTGGACGATACCGCGAAAGAGGCGGAAAAAGCGCTGGAGCCGTTTGTTGAGCGCGTGAAAACCCATCTGGGCGATCGCGTGAAAGAGGTGCGTTTCACCCACCGTCTGACCGATACCCCTGCCATCGTCACCACTGATGCTGACGAGATGAGCACCCAGATGGCGAAGCTGTTCGCCGCTGCGGGTCAGGCAGTGCCGGAGGTGAAATACATCTTTGAACTGAACCCGGACCACGCGCTGGTGAAACGTGCAGCCGAGACCCAGGATGAAGCCCGCTTCGCCGAGTGGGTTGAACTGCTGCTGGATCAGTCCCTGCTGGCTGAACGCGGCACGCTGGAAGATCCAAACCAGTTCATCAAACGCGTGAATGCGTTGCTGCTGGCGTAAATCACTTCCCTCTCTTCGCTGAAGAGAGGATAAGGGTGCAGGTTATCTGCCTGCACCCACTAATAAATTCCCCTCATTAACCGTTTCAGCCTGCCCGCCTTTCTTGAGCGATACCCGTTCTGGTGGTATTGTTTAGCGCTTTTTGAAAAATTGAATCGACTTTTGAGGGGATTTTCGCAATGCGTATTATTCTGCTTGGCGCTCCGGGCGCGGGTAAAGGAACTCAGGCTCAGTTCATCATGGAGAAATACGGTATTCCGCAAATCTCTACGGGTGACATGCTGCGTGCCGCTGTTAAATCTGGCTCCGAGCTGGGTAAACAGGCGAAAGACATTATGGACGCCGGCAAACTGGTGACCGACGAGCTGGTTATCGCTCTGGTTAAAGAACGCATTTCTCAGGAAGATTGCCGTAACGGTTTCCTGCTGGACGGCTTCCCACGTACCATTCCGCAGGCGGATGCCATGAAAGACGCGGGCATCAACGTAGACTACGTGCTGGAGTTCGACGTACCGGACGAACTGATCGTTGACCGTATCATCGGTCGTCGCGTACACGCCGCTTCCGGCCGCGTTTACCACGTTAAGTTCAATCCGCCGCAGGTGGAAGGCAAAGACGACGTGACCGGCGAAGAGCTGACCACTCGTAAAGACGATCAGGAAGAGACCGTGCGTAAGCGCCTGGTGGAATACCATCAGATGACCGCGCCGCTGATCGGCTACTACTCTAAAGAAGCGCAGGCGGGTAACACCAAATACGCAAAAGTCGACGGTACTAAGCCTGTCGCTGACGTTCGTGCAGAGCTGGAAAAGATCCTCGGCTAATCGCACCACCACTTAACGTGGTTCTCACCCGGGTTCCCGGGTGAGAAAAATTCTCATTTTACCTTTTGCTGCAATTGGTTCCGTTTACGTACTTTTCAGATACACTTATCAGCCTGTTAAAAGGTTATGAGGCGTGAATGAGTCAGGCGAAAACCGGCATCCTGCTTGCCAATCTGGGAACCCCCGAAGCACCTACTCCAGCGGCGGTAAAACGCTACCTGCGACAATTTTTAAGCGATACGCGCGTTGTGGATACCCCACGCCTGCTGTGGTGGCCTTTGCTGCGCGGCGTGATTCTGCCGATCCGTTCGCCGCGCGTGGCAAAGCTCTATCAGTCCGTCTGGATGGAAGAGGGCTCACCGCTGATGGTCTACAGCCGTCGTCAGGAGAAGGCGCTGGCCGCCCGTCTGCCGGATATGCCGGTGGCGCTGGGCATGAGCTACGGCAAACCTTCCTTGAAAAGCGCCGTCGATGAACTGCTGGCGCAGGGCGTTGAGCACATTGTGGTGCTGACGCTCTATCCGCAGTATTCCTGCTCCACTGTGGCAGCCGTCTGGGATGAGCTGGCGCGCATTCTGGCAACCCGTCGTCGCATACCCGGCGTGACCTTTATTCGCGACTACGCGGATAACGAGCTCTATATCAACGCCCTTGCCAGCAGCGCCCGCGCGTCGTTTGAGAAACACGGCGAGCCGGATCTGCTGCTGCTCTCCTATCACGGCATCCCGCAGCGATTCGCCAACGAAGGGGACGACTATCCGCAGCGCTGCCGCGATACCACCCGTGAGCTGGTATCCGCCCTCGGCCTGCCGCCCGAGAAGGTGATGATGACCTTCCAGTCGCGCTTTGGCCGCGAGCCGTGGCTGACCCCTTATACCGATGAGACCCTCAAAATGCTGGGTGAGAAGGGGGTGAAGCATATCCAGGTGATGTCGCCGGGCTTTGCGTCAGACTGTCTGGAAACCCTGGAAGAGATCGCGGTGCAAAACCGGGAGTTCTTCCTCGAAGCGGGCGGGACGAAGTACGAGTATATTCCGGCCCTTAACGACAATCCTGAGCACATCGAGATGATGGCATCACTGGTGACCCGCAGCCGCTGATCGCACTCTGCGCCGGGTTTGTGCTACCATTCCCGGCCCATCCGTCACTCATAGCTCAGAACATGAAATTTCCCGGTAAACGTAAATCCAAACACTACTTTCCCGTTAACGCCCGCGATCCGCTGCTGCAGCAAATTCAGCCGGAAAATGAGTCCAGTGCCGCCTGGGTGGTGGGTATCGACCAGACGCTGGTGGATATTGAAGCAAAAGTGGACGATGCGTTTGTCGAACGTTACGGCCTGAGCGCCGGGCACTCTCTGGTGATTGAAGACGATGTAGCGGAAGCGCTCTATCAGGAGCTGGTGCGGGATAACCTGATCACCCATCAGTTTGCCGGGGGGACCATCGGCAACACCATGCACAACTACTCCGTGCTGGCGGACGACCGCTCCGTGCTGCTGGGCGTGATGTGCAGCAATGTCGAAATCGGCAGTTACGCCTACCGTTATCTCTGCAACACCTCCAGCCGGACCGATCTGAACTACCTCCAGGGCGTGGACGGGGCGATTGGCCGCTGTTTTACGCTGATCGGTGAATCCGGCGAGCGGACCTTCGCCATCAGCCCTGGCCATATGAACCAGCTGCGCGCCGACAGCATTCCTGAAGAGGTGATCGCCGGGGCATCGGCACTGGTGCTGACCTCCTATCTGGTGCGCTGCAAGCCCGGTGAGCCGATGCCGGAAGCGACCATGAAGGCCGTGGAATACGCGAAGAAATACAACGTGCCGGTGGTCCTTACCCTGGGCACCAAATTTGTCATCGCCGATAACCCGGAGTGGTGGCAGGCGTTCCTGAAGGAGCACGTCTCGATTCTGGCGATGAACGAAGAAGAGGCCGAAGCCCTGACCGGGGAGAGCGATCCGCTGCTGGCATCCGATAAAGCGCTGGACTGGGTCGATCTGGTGCTCTGCACCGCCGGGCCGGTAGGATTGTATATGGCTGGCTTCACCGAAGAAGAGGCAAAACGCAAGACCCAGCATCCGCTGTTGCCGGGGGCGATTGCCGAGTTCAACCAGTTTGAATTCAGCCGCGCCATGCGCCATAAGGACTGCGTAAATCCGCTGCGTATCTTCTCGCATATCGCCCCGTACATGGGTGGCCCGGAGAAGATCATGAACACCAACGGCGCAGGCGACGGCGCGCTGGCGGCGCTGCTGCACGATATCACTGCCAACGCGTTCCACCGTACCAACGTGCCGAACTCCAGCAAACACAAGTTTAACTGGCTGACCTATTCGTCGCTGGCGCAGGTATGTAAGTACGCAAACCGCGTGAGTTATCAGGTGTTGAACCAGCACTCACCGCGCTTAACGCGCGGCCTGCCGGAGCGGGAAGACAGTCTGGAAGAGTCCTACTGGGACAGATAAGTCCATTCCCCGGCAGCGCTGCGCTTGCCGGGGCGACGTCCAGGCCTGCTAAGCGAAGCGCCAGCAGGCTTTTTTTTTACCCCATCACCGGCGCCTTATCCAGCAGCGCCAGCATCGTATTGGCAATTTCACGCTCACCCATCACCACCTGATTCGCGCCACGCTCGGTGATGTAATCCACCTCGTCGTCGTAATGGGCGCGGGCAATAATTTCAATATCCGGACACTTTTCGCGCGCCGAGGCGACAATCTCACCCGCTTCATAGCCGTTGGGAATGGTCAGCAGCAGCCAGCGCGCGCAGTCCAGATGCGCCAGATTCATGATCTCTTCGTTCGCCGCATTCCCCAGCACCGCCCGGATCCCGCGTGCGCGCAACTCATCCACGCGGGTACGGGAGTTTTCAATCACCACCAGCGGAATGCCCTGGGCCATCAGCTTCTCACCCAGCAGGCTGCCGACGCGGCCAAAACCCACCAGCAGGGCGTGGTTACAGATATCCACCGGGATCTGCTTCTCATCCTCAATGGCCTCTTCCAGCGTCTGATCGTCCAGGATTTCGGTTTTATCGAGGTATTTTTCCAGCAGCGCGAACAGTATCGGGTTCAGCATAATTGAGAGGATCGCCCCCGCCAGCACCAGGTTTTGCCCGGCCTGCGGCAGCAGATCCAGCGCCATGCCCAGCCCGGCGAGAATAAAGGCAAATTCACCAATCTGGGCGAGACTGGCGGCAATAGTCAGCGCGGTACGCGGCGAGTGGCCGAACATGCGCACCAGGAAGAAAGCGGCGAGTGACTTACCGAAGATAATGATGGCCAGCGTGCCGAGCACCGCCAGCGGCTGTTCAATGAGGATCATCGGATTGAACAGCATCCCTACCGAGACGAAGAACAGCACCGCAAAGGCGTCGCGCAGGGGCAGGGTATCGTGGGCGGCACGGTGGCTCAGCTCCGATTCGTTCAGCACCATCCCGGCAAAGAAAGCCCCCAGCGCGAAGGAGACGTCGAACAGCTCCACGGCCCCGAACGCAATACCCAACGCCAGCGCCAGCACCGAGAGGGTGAACAGTTCACGCGAGCCGGTCGCTGCGCTACGGGCGAGGATCCACGGCACCAGGCGGCGGCCCACCAGCATCATAATGGCAATAAACGCCACTACCTTACCGATGGTAATACTCATATCGAGCGCCAGCGAGGCTAAACCGACATTCTCTTTTTCCAGCATGCCGGCGATGGCAGGCAGCAGCACCAGGGTTAAGACCATCACCAGATCTTCAACAATCAGCCAGCCGATGGCGATCTGCCCCCGCTGGCTGTCAATCAGCTGTCTCTCTTCAAGCGCGCGCAGCAGTACCACGGTACTGGCGGTAGAAAGACAGAGCCCAAACACGATGCCGGTCATCAGCGGCCAGCCCAGCACCGCGGAAAGCGCCATACCCAACAACGTCGCCACGGCTATCTGGGCGATCGCGCCGGGAATGGCGATGGACTTTACCGCCATCAAATCCTTCAGGGAGAAATGCAAACCCACACCGAACATCAGCAGGATCACGCCAAGCTCTGCCAGCTCCGGGGCGAGTTTCGTATCAGCAACAAAACCTGGGGTAAAAGGTCCGGCTAACACGCCCGCCAATAAATAGCCCACCAGAGGGGAAATACGCAGTTTGTTGGCAATCATGCCGAGAATAAAAGCGAGTACAAGTCCACCAACAATGGTGGTGATAAGCGGTGTGGCGTGGTGCATTCCGTCTCCTTTCGTTGCTGTATGACGCCATTTTTGGTCGGGAAACCAAAAAGCTGTGTAATAGTTTATGACAAAATTAATGATTACGTTTATGAATAATCATTGAATTTTGGTAAAAACAGCAATAAAGGAGAAACGGAAGCCTGGGCGGGGAATTTTCAGAAGGAAAGTAAAGAAAGGCTGATGGTATAAGGAGAGGGCGCGGCCAAACCGGAAGTTTGACCGCCAATAAATCAGGCGTTATGCCGGTTATCAGGCAGGAATATAGTCAACATCCCGAGAAGCGGCAGGAAAGCGCAGATTTTGTAGACCAGGAAGATGCTGGTATGGTCTGCAATCAAGCCTAATACCGCTGCACCAAGGCCACCCATGCCAAAAGCAAAACCAAAAAACAGCCCGGAAACCATGCCGATACGCCCCGGAAGCAGCTCCTGGGCATAGACCAGAATGGCAGAAAACGCAGAGGCGAGGATAAAACCAATGATCACGGTTAAAATACCCGTCCACCACAGGGTTGCGTAGGGCAAAATAAGCGTGAAGGGCGCAACGCCAAGGATAGAGCCCCAAATCACATATTTACGCCCGATTTTGTCACCCAATGGCCCACCAATTACGGTCCCGGCGGCAACGGCGAACAGGAAGGCGAAGAGATGAAACTGGGCGTTTTGTACCGATAATCCGAATTTTTCCATCAGGTAAAAGGTGTAATAGCTGCTGATGCTCGCCATATAGAAATATTTGGAGAAAATCAGCATCAGCAGAATGCCGACCGCCAGAATAACCTTGTTACGGGGAAGGGGATTGATAACCGGCGCTTTTGGTTTGCCCTTATTAACCCGGTGCTGGGCGGCGTACCAGCGGCTGATTTGCGCCAGCACCACAATCGCCAGCAGCGCAGCCAGCACAAACCAGGCCACGTTTCCTTTTCCATAGGGGGCAATAATTACCGCGGCCAACAGCGGGCCGAGGGAGCTGCCGAAGTTACCGCCCACCTGGAACAGCGACTGCGCCAGCCCGTGACGGCCACCGGAGGCCATACGTGCCACGCGGGACGACTCCGGGTGAAATACCGACGAGCCGGTGCCCACCAGCGCGGCTGCCACCAGTACCCCTTCAAAGCTCCCGGCCATCGCCAGCAGGATCAGGCCGCTCAGGGTAAAGCACATACCAATGGGCAGCGACCACGGCATCGGGTATTTGTCCGTCCAGTAGCCCACCACCGGTTGTAGCAGCGACGACGCCAGCTGGAAGGTGAGGGTGATCATGCCGATCTGCACGAAGGTAAGAGAGAACTCGGACTGCAATAAGGGGTAGATCGCCAGAATAAGCGACTGGATCATATCGTTCAGCAGATGCGAAAGACTGATTGCGCCAAGAATACCAAATGAGGTGCGAGCCTTAGCAGCCGACACCGGTGGAGTAGATTCACTGATTGCCATAAATACCACGTCGATTGTTATAGGAAGTGCAGGATGTAATTATTATCCGCCTAACATACCTTTCCCCGACATTTGAGGAAAGTCGCAATTCTGAAAACATATTTGTCTATTCTGATTACTCATTGTAATTTTTGCGTTTGTCTATGCATCAGGGAGTGAAGAAATGAAGTTAATGAAGCGAGGCGTCGCGCTGGCAATCATTGCGGCGTGTGGGCTGATCAGCCTGCCGGCCCAGGCCTGGGAAAAAGATAAAACCTATAACATCACCATCCTGCATACCAACGATCACCACGGCCACTTCTGGCGCAGCGAATATGGCGAATATGGCCTTTCGGCACAGAAAACGCTGGTGGATGGGATCCGTAAAGAGGTGGCGGCAAAAGGCGGCAGCGTGCTGCTCCTCTCCGGCGGCGACATTAATACCGGCGTGCCGGAATCAGATTTACAGGACGCGGAACCCGATTTTCGCGGCATGAATTTGATTGGCTACGATGCGATGGCCGTGGGCAACCATGAGTTTGATAATCCCATCGAAGTATTACGCCAGCAGGAGAAGTGGGCCAAATTTCCGTTCCTCTCCGCCAATATTTATCAGAAAAGCACCGGCGAACGCTTATTTAAACCCTGGGCCATTTTCAAACGCCAGGATATTAAAATTGCGGTGGTGGGGCTGACCACCGACGACACGGCGAAAATCGGCAACCCGGAATATTTCACCGATATCGAATTCCGTAAGCCGGCTGACGAAGCGAAGCTGGTGATCCAGGAGTTGCAGCAGAACGAAAAGCCGGACGTGATTATCGCCACTACCCATATGGGTCATTACGATAATGGCGAGCACGGCTCGAACGCGCCAGGGGATGTCGAGATGGCGCGTAGCCTGCCGGCGGGCTCCCTGGCGATGATCGTGGGGGGGCACTCCCAGGATCCGGTCTGCATGGCCTCGGAAAATAAAAAGCAGGTGGACTATGTGCCAGGCACGCCGTGCGCGCCCGATAAGCAGAACGGGATCTGGATTGTGCAGGCGCACGAGTGGGGCAAATATGTGGGCCGGGCCGATTTCGAATTCCGTAACGGCGAGATGAAGCTGGTTCACTACCAGCTCATCCCGGTCAACCTGAAGAAGAAGGTGACCTACGATAATGGCCAGAGCGAGCGCGTTCTCTATACGCCAGAAATTGCGGAAAACCCACAGATGCTCTCCCTGCTGACGCCGTTCCAGAATAAAGGTAAAGCGCAGCTGGATGTGAAGATCGGTACGCTCAATGGCAGACTGGAAGGCGATCGCAGCAAGGTGCGCTTCGTGCAGACCAATATGGGCCATCTGATCCTGGCCGCCCAGATGGCGCGCACCAATGCCGATTTTGCGGTGATGAGCGGCGGCGGCATCCGCGACTCCATTGAGGGCGGCGATATCACCTATAAAGATGTCCTCAAGGTGCAGCCGTTCGGCAACGTGCTGGTCTATGTCGATATGAGCGGTAAAGAGGTTACCGACTATCTCACCGCGGTGGCGCAGATGAAACCGGACTCCGGTGCCTATCCGCAGTTTGCCAACGTGAGCTTTGTGGCGAAAGGTGGGGTGCTCAACGACCTGAAGATCAAGGGTGAACCGGTTGATCCGGCGAAAACCTACCGTATGGCGACCCTGAGCTTTAACGCCACCGGCGGCGATGGTTATCCGCATATCGACGACAAACCAGGCTATGTGAATACCGGCTTTATTGATGCCGAGGTGCTGAAGCAGTATATCCAGCAGAACTCACCGCTGGATGTGAATGCGTATGAACCGCAGGGTGAAGTGAGCTGGCAGTAAGCGCCGTCAGTGCCGGGTGGCGGCTTCGCCTTACCCGGCCTACGGTTCGAACGGTTTTAACGGTTTTAACGGTTTTTTGGTTTTGTAGGCCGGGTAAGCGCAGCGCCACCCGGCGTTTTTTTAATCCCGACGCGCGATATCCGCAAACTGCGCATCCAGCATTTTCGCCAGATCGCTCGCCGCCAGTTCAATATCCATCCCGCGCTTGCCGCCGGAAATATAGATCGTCTCAAACGCCTGTGAAGGTGCATCAATCAGCGTCGGCAGGCGCTTCTTCTGCCCCAGCGGGCTAATTCCCCCCACCAGATACCCCGTGGTGCGTTGCGCCACCATCGGGTCGGCCATATCCACCTTTTTGGCGCCCAGCGCTTTGGCCACTTTCTTCAGATCCAGCTGACTGGCAACCGGCGTCACCGCCACGGCGAGGTGTTTCATATCGCCATTCACCGCGACCAGCAACGTTTTATAGACCTGATCCGCATTCAGACCCAGTTTACGCACCACTTCATCACCAAAATTGGTTTCAGCCGGATCGTGGTCATAGCTGTGGATCCGAAACGGAATCTTGTTTTTTTCGAGTAATTTAACGGCGGGAGTCATAGCAATCCTTCTTAGCCCGGACAATAAACGCCTTAAGAATACGCCTCAAAAGCGGCTAAAAAATAGCACCATCTTGCGCAATAGTGTTGGCAGTGATGGTCACTTTGAGCGACAATCTGCTGAACCGGAGGTCTCCTCCGGCATAATAACAATGATGAAATTCCTCTTTGACGGGCCAATAGAAATATTGGCCACTTTTTTATCTCAGCAGCGACGGCAAATTCCCCTCGCCGTACAGATGCAACGCCCCCACCGCCACCACATACCGCCCAGCCGGCAACGCGTGCAGCTTTTCGCACCACGCCTGATTACGCTCATGCATCAGCACATCATACAGCGACTCGCTGAAGGTCGCCGGAAGCGCCAGCTTGTCGACGACAGGGGGGGAATCCAGCCACCAGCTCACCATGGTTTGCAGCAGGCGGGCATTGGTGTGCCAGTGAGTCAGGGTATCTTCCAGCAGCAGCAAACCGTCGTCTGGCATCTGGCGCAGCAGGGCGATCTGGCTGGCCGCCCCTTCCAGCTCAATGACCGGTAGGTTCTGCGTGCGCGCGGCATTCAGCAATTGGTAATCGATGCCGTAATCTCCCCGCAGCCCTAACCGCTGCGCCTGGGTAGCCTGCAACACCATAGCGATCTGCCACAGCGGCTGGCTCTCAAGCTGATTAAGCGATAATCCAAGCTCCCCGGCGACCCGTTGCAGTTCCGTAAGCTGGGTCGGGCTGATACGCTCCGCCAGCGGAGGCGGGATCGCAAGTCCTGCGAAGGGCGACTCATCCCCGGAGATATCCGCTTCGACGATCAGCGCGTCGGCATGATGCAAGCGGGTAACCAGGCCATCGGGCAGGGGAGACATATCCCGCGTACCCATATGGATACTGCCGACCAGATGCAGATGCTGTCCGCCGGGAAGGGTGATATCAAGACCAGGCCAGCGATAGCGGCGGGGGAAGAGGGCGCGAAACGATGCTTTCAGACGTTGAAACAGACCCATACGCGCTCCCTGATGAAAAATTCATGCTAGCGCGTGGGGAGGAGTGGCGCAAGACGTCCTTGTCCTGCGACCACCTCAGGCTTTAGGTTTAAAGCGCAACAGGCGGTTGGCGTTGCTGACCACGGTAATAGAGGAGAGGGCCATGGCGGCACCCGCCACTACCGGGTTCAGCAGCGTGCCGGTCAGCGGCCATAAGATCCCGGCGGCGACAGGAATACCGAAGGCGTTGTAGATAAAGGCCCCCAGCAAATTCTGCTTCATGTTGCGCAGCGTCGCTTTCGAGATGGCGAGCGCGTCGGCCACGCCGGTCAGACTGTGGCGCATCAGGGTTATCGCCGCCGTTTCGATAGCGACATCGCTGCCGCCGCCCATGGCAATTCCGACATCGGCCTGTGCCAGCGCCGGGGCATCGTTGATGCCGTCGCCAACCATCGCCACCCGGCGCCCCTGCTTCTGCAGTTTGATAATCGCCTCCGCCTTGCCATCCGGCAGGACGCCCGCAATCACCTCATCAATGCCAGCTTCCCTGGCGATAGCCTGTGCGGTAGTGGCGTTATCGCCGGTCAACATCACCAGACGATAACCCTCCCGGTGCAGGCGTTGCAGTGCGGTCACGCTGTCTGCGCGCAGCGGATCGCGGATGGCAAACAGCGCCGCGGCCCGCCCGTCAATCGCCAGCAACACCGGCGTTGCGCCCCTGGTGGCCCAGGTGTGCAGATATTCATCCAGCGCGCTGGTATCAATGCCATTTTCCGCAAGCAGCGCCTGATTACCGAGCAGCAGGGTGCGGTTGTCCACCTCGCCGCTGACGCCAAGGCCACGCAGGGTGCGGAAGTTATCTACCTGGGCGAGCGCGCGCTCCGCTTTATCCAGAATCGCCCGCGCCAGCGGGTGGCTGGAGCCCTGCTCAAGTGCGCCTGCCAGATTGAGGGCGGCAGCTTCGTCGATCCCACCCAGGGTATGGACGGCAACCACCTGCGGTTTACCTTCGGTCAGGGTGCCGGTTTTATCAAAGACCAGCGTATCCAGAGTGCTGGCGCGTTGCAGGGCGTCGGCGTCGCGCACCAGCACGCCCGACTCCGCGGCACGTCCGACGCCGGAGATAATCGACATCGGCGTCGCCAGCCCCAGGGCGCAAGGGCAGGCGATAATCAGCACCGTGGTGGCGATCACCAGGGTGTAAACAATCTGCGGCGCGGGGCCAAAAAAGTACCAGATAGCGGCGCTGAACAGGGCGATACCCACCACCACCGGCACGAAAATGGCAGAGATTTTATCCGCCAGCTTGCCGATCTCCGGTTTGCTGCTCTGGGCCTGGCGCACCATCCGAATAATGCGCGACAGCGTGGTGTGACTGCCGACGGCGCTGGCGCGGAACAGCACGCTGCCATCCTGCACGACAGTACCGGCATGAACGCTCTCCCCGTCGCTTTTCTGCTGCGGTACCGGCTCGCCGGTGAGCATCGCCTCGTCAAACCAGGCTTCGCCCTGGGTGATCTCCCCGTCCACCGGGACGCGATCCCCGGTGGTCAGGCGCAGGATCATGCCTGCTTCAACCTCTGCCAGCGGCACGCTTTGTTCGCCGCTCTCCGTTACCACCCGGGCGGTGGGCGGTGTTAAATCGAGTAATCTTTCCAGCGCTTTCGACGAACGCTGCCGGGCCCGCGCCTCCAGCATATGGCCTAAGTTGATCAGGCCGATGATCATGGCGCTGGCTTCATAGTAGAGATGGCGCGCTTCCATCGGGAACCACTGTGGCCAGAGGTTTACGCTCATCGAGTAGAGCCACGCCGCGCCGGTACCCAGCGCCACCAGCGTGTCCATGGTGGCGGTGCGGTTTTTCAGGCTCTTCCAGGCGCTGGTATAAAAGTGGCCGCCGGCGACGATCATCACCCCGAGGGTGAGCACGCCGATCGCCAGCCACAGCGTGCGGTTATCGTCGGTGACCATCATGTTGTCGCCGAGCATACCCCAGCCCATCACCGGGATACCTACCAGCAGGGCGACAATCGCCTGCCAGCGAAAACGTTTCATGGTGGCGATGGCCGTCTCCTGCTGGCGCGCCCGCCGTTCGATGTCATCCTCAATCGCTTCGGCGCCGTAGCCCGCTTTCTCAACGGCCTGCACTAAATCAGCGGCGGAAGCACTGCCCATCACCAGCGCAGTGCGTTCCGCCAGATTGACCCGTGCCTGTGCCACACCCGGAACCGCCTGCAGGGCATCCTGCACCCGGGTGACGCAGCTGGCGCAGCTCATGCCGTTGATCAACAGCTGTTGGCTGTCATCACTGTCGTGAGCTGCCGGAAGCTCAGAGGGGTCCGCTGTCAGTGCTTCCGACGGAGTTGTTGACGCTGTCAGCGGATCAGCCTTTGGGTGGCTTAACGCCGCACCGTACCCGGCCTGTTTGATGGTGTCGATCAGGGCATCGGCGCTGGCGCTGCCGGTAACGACCGCGTGCTCAATGGTCACTTCTGCATGCTCAACGTCCGGGCGTTGCTCCAGACTCTCTTTAACGCGTTTGACACAGTGGCCGCAGGAGAGGCCGTCCAGTGTCAGATCGATGGTTTGAGACATAATTAGCTCCTTATAAATCTCCAGCCAGATATTGACCGGAGAGACACTTTCATCTAACTGTTATCAAGGTTAAACCTTCCATCAAGGGGAAGGTCAAGGGGGAAACATGAATATCAGTGATGTTGCCAAAAAAACTGGCTTAACCAGCAAAGCGATTCGTTTTTACGAAGAGAAAGGGCTGGTGACACCGCCGCTGCGCAGTGAGAACGGCTACCGGAGCTATACGCAAAAGCACCTTGATGAACTCACGCTGCTGCGCCAGGCGCGTCAGGTAGGGTTCAATCTGGATGAGTGCGGGGATCTGGTGACGCTGTTTAACGATCAAGCCCGCCACAGCGCCGATGTAAAAAGCCGGACGCTGGATAAGGTGGCTGAAATTGAGCGGCATATTGTAGAACTACAGGCGATGCGCGATCGGCTGCTGGCCCTGGCCGAGAGCTGCCCGGGGGATGAGAGCGCCGACTGCCCGATCATCGATAATCTCTCCGGCTGCTGTCACCGTAAGGTGAAGGCTTAACGCCGGGCCGGGTTGAGCATAAACACCACCGTCCCGCGATACCAGGGAGATTTTTGCAGTTGCGCTTCGGCCTGCACATCCCGCTGGCCGTTTTGTACCAGCCCGAGCTTGAAGGGAATGCGCAGCCGGGCAAGCGCGGGTAGATAGGCCTGATAATTGTCTACCGTGTGGCGGCCCTGATAGCTCTGGATCACCAGCTCATCCACTGCCAGGCTATTCAGCGTGGCGACATCGCCGGTTTTCGCCCAGTCCAGTAGCCCGGTCACCCCCAGCGCAAACTCCGGCGGCAGCTGCTGGCGAAGTGTACGCAAAAAGCGCGCGTAGTCTGCCAGCTGGTGGGTAGCGGCATCAAAATCGATCTGTAACCCCACGACCTGATTCCCTGCGGCCTGCCAGCGCTGCATCAGGCGGACAATTCTCGGCACGATGGTCGGCGGCACCTCCAGGGTGGTAAAGCGCACGGTCAGCCAGATGGAGGGAAAGGCCAGGCGACTGACCGGCAGGCCGAGGCGCTGAAACACCACCTCATCGGGCTGGGCCAGCACTTCGCCCTGATGGAGATAGACCGTTTGCGCCTCTTTCAGTGCGTCGCTGGCCTTCACCCCTGACCAGAGCCAGAAGGCCGGATGCTCGTGGGCGGTAACGATTTCTGCCGCCTGCGCCTCTCCGGCCAGCAGCGCGGCTACCAGTAGTATTTGAGTTTTTGCGCCCACGGACTGCCCGGATACTGCGTTTTTAACTGCGAGAACCAGCCTTTGCGCTGGGCTTTGTCCACATCGGTTCCGCCACATTCGTTATAGCCGGATGGGGCGTAGCACATGATGGCCCGATAGAGCGCATAGCTCTTATCTTCATGTTCTGCCTTTGGTGAGGTGATGACCTGCTGGTAGTAAGCCTGTCTGTCGAACTGCCCGTAGGGTTCTTTGCGGTGGATGGCCGCCTCCAGCAGACCGTTGCCCGCACTCTCTTTCCACAGATCGACATGGGTATTGGTTGTGCGGAAAAACTCGCCCAGACAGTTCAGGGCATGGGCATCTGCGGCGTTCTGGCTGAGCACCTGCACCGTTTGGTCCAGGCTTCGACAGACGTAACCGGCTTCGGCGGCATCGCCGTTCCAGTCAAATACGCTCAGGTTAACATCGTCAAACGCTTTGCCAATGACTGGCGAGGTTATCGCGCTGGCGAGCTTTCTGTCATTTAACCAGTCGCTAAAGCGGTTCTCCGTTAAATCGCGCACCAGCAGGGTATGCAGCGCAATGGTCCGCTCTTCATTGTTGGGTCCCTGACTGGCCTGCTGACGTAACCGCTCAGGCGAGGCTACCGCTTTCAGCACCCGGGAGCGATAACGCAGGCTGGTGATGGCGCTATCCGCGGCAAAGATCGCCTCTGGATTACCGCTATAGACCAGGGTGGCCGCCAGTCTGGACTGCACGTACTGCTGCTGTTCAGCATCCTGGCTGAGTTTCAGCAGCTTAAGCCAGAAATCACGCGCCTCAGGCCACTGCGTTTGCGCCATCAGCGCGTCGCCGTACAGTACCTGCTCGCTGAAGGCGACAATGTCGTGCGCCGGGAGTCTTTCTGCCGGTTTAACGGCCTGAAGGATGGCGGCAGGGTTATTCGTCGCCTGCCACAGGTTCAACTGTAAATTGCGCCACAGCGCCAGCTTGCCGCTCTGTTCAAACGCCGGTTTGCTGCTGTTGAGATCGTCCTGCGTCAGGGTCGGTTTCTCGTCGCTGTTCAGGCGAAGGGCGCGCAGCAGTTCGATATAGCTGACCTGCGGCGCGTCGGGGAAGGCTTCCCGCACGGCACGACCGTAGAACTGCATGCCGTAGACATTATCGTATTCGGTCACCAGGCCGCGCAGCGCCTCAGCATTCTCAGCCTGCTGGAACCGCTGCTCGTATAGCCCTGCCAGCTGCGGCCACGCCTGCAGATACCAGTTGATGCGGCGCAGCATACCGCGCGCCGAATCGGCGTAACGCCCCTCCGGCCAGCGCTGGAGGTAAGCCTGGGCCGCTTTCTGCGCCTGTTCAGCGGCCGGACGGTCGATGCGGTCGATATCAAAATCGCCATACTCTCCGGTGCTGTTCTGGCTGCTTTTGTTCAGCGCCGTGCGCATCAGCATATAGCCCGCGGTCTCTGCCAGCCACGGACGATCGCTGTCGACAAGCGAGGTAAACGCCCGTTCCGCCTCCTCGTAATCTCCGGCATAAAAACGGGCCGCCCCGGTCAGATAAGTTTGATACAGCAGGGCAGAAGAGTGGGCAGGAAGGGTCGTCAGGGAGGCGGAGATCTGCTCATCGGTTGCGCCGGAGTAAAGCCCCAGACGCGCCTGCCCCAGGACATGGCGCTGCTCCGCCGTCAGCGCGTCGTCGGCCAGCAGCGCGGCAAAAAACTGGCTGAGGCTCTCGGCACTGTTCGAGACGAAGCGGTTTTCCTGCTCGCTGTCCTGCCGGGTGTCGACGGCCCCGAGCTGCAATGCGGCCAGCTGCTGATTGAGAAGGCTCTCTTCAGCGGGTTTGTCCGCGGCTGGGGTGACCGGATCTTCCGGGTCATCCCACTCCGGGTGGTAAGCAAAATAGAAATCCCGGGAGCGGGTGATATCCACAGGCATCGACTGCACGGGCAGGGCAAAGGATTTGGCTTCGCTCAGCAGGCGCAGCAGGTTATCGCGGGAGTCGTTACCGGGCGTCAGCACCGGGTCGCCTTTCAGCAGACAGTGCTCATCGCTCCAGTTGCAGTCTTCCATATCAAATGAGGCAAATGCCGGAGCGGCGCTTGCCAGTAAGGCGCTAACGCTGAGTGCCAGCGTTGTCTTCCTGACCATCATGCTATTCCTGTTCTTATCGGGAAAGGGCCCGGACGCGAAGGGTAATACCCTCTACGGCCACCACCTCAACTTTGGTGCCGACGCTTAAATCCTCGTCGGCCACAACTGGCCACGAACTGTCGCCGACACGCATATGACCGCGCCCGTTAACCAGGGCGGTGTCCAGGGTAAACTGCATCCCCACCAGCTGTTTTCCTCGCTGGTTGAGCCGGGCATCGGCGGGCTTCTGGGCGCGCACCTGCCTTGAGAGCCAGCGCCACCAGAGCCAGGCGGCAATCAGGGTCAGCAGGGCAAACAGCACCCCCTGCCATGCCCAGTCGAACGGTAAGATCCACACCAGCAGCCCGGTGATAACGGCCGCCACGCCGCTCCACAGCAGATAGCCGTTGCCGCCGAGCATCTCTGCCGCCAGCAGCAGGCCGCCGAGGCTAAGCCAGAAAACGTGCGGATGTGCAGCAATCATCTCGATCATCATTTGCGCTCGTTGCCGCTGTTTTTAATCAGTTCCGCGATCCCGCCGATCGAACCCATCAGGCTGCTGGCATCCAGCGGCATCATCACCACCTTGCTGTTATCCGCCGAGCCTATAGCCTGCAGCGCCTCGGTGTACTTCTGCGCCACAAAGTAGTTAACCGCCTGGATATCCCCGGCTGCGATAGCTTCCGAAACCATTTTCGTGGCGCGGGCTTCAGCTTCCGCCGAACGTTCACGGGCTTCAGCCTGTAAGAAGGCCGACTGGCGTTCGCCTTCAGCTTTCAGGATCTGCGACTGTTTTTCCCCTTCAGCCTTCAGGATCTCCGCCTGACGTACCCCCTCGGCCTCCAGAATGTAGGCGCGCTTGGTTCGCTCGGCCTTC
Organism: Leclercia sp. LSNIH1; assembly: GCF_002902985.1. Lineage (NCBI taxonomy): Bacteria > Pseudomonadati > Pseudomonadota > Gammaproteobacteria > Enterobacterales > Enterobacteriaceae > Leclercia > Leclercia sp. LSNIH1. Next base: position 2,078,692 of record NZ_CP026167.1, read on the forward strand.
ATCTGGGCGTTCATGGAGGTGATCAACTCTGCTGGCGGGCGCACGTCGCGGATCTCAATACGCGTAACTTTAATACCCCAGGGGTTGGTGGCTTCATCGACGATGTGCAGCAGGCGGGTATTGATGCTGTCGCGCTGGGAGAGCATTTCGTCCAGCTCCATTGAACCCAGCACGGTTCGAATATTCGTCATCGTGAGGTTTATGATGGCTAACTCAAGGTTGCTGACCTCGTAAGCCGCTTTCGGCGCGTCAATCACCTGAATAAAGCAGACCGCATCGATGGTGACATTGGCGTTATCCCGGGAGATAACCTCCTGAGACGGAATATCGAGGACCTGCTCCATCATATTGATTTTGCGGCCAATGCGGTCCATAAACGGCACGACCAGGCTTAAGCCCGGCTGCAGCGTCGTGGTATATCGACCAAAACGTTCCACCGTCCACTGGTAGCCCTGCGGAACGATTTTGACGCCGGCGGCGACGATCACCAGCGCCACGAAGATTAAAATAGGGATGACGATGAACATGTAAAACCTCCTGTTTTGTATTCCATGTTGCGATTAAAACTGTTCGTTTGTTGCGCATAAGTATACCGGCAAACAGGGGTAAATTCCCGCCAAATCAACGAGCCGGGCTGGATTCAGACAGAAAAAAGCCCCGCTAAAAATAGCAGGGCAACGCGTGTTTTCCGTTATCAGAGAAGATCAGGCGCTGGAGGTAGTGTAAGAGAAGTCAGCGATATACTGTTCGCCCGCGTCAACGATCGCCCGCGACAGTCCCGCATAATATTTTTCCAGGCCCATCGCTTCTATCTGCTGCAGCTGCTCGCGCACCGGGGCACAGAACAGACCGGCGTTACCCGCTTCGACGCGCTTATTATTCGGTGGCAGATCGCCGGTGATCGCTTTAAACCAGGTGCGGATACCCTGTTTAAGGTTATTTGGCGCTTTCGACAGATCGTCGATCCCCGTCAGCACCTGCAGGGTCGGGAAGCGATCTTCCGCCACGGCGCTTTTCAGGCGGTCAAAGAACTGGCTGAACAGTTCAAAGGAGCCCAGTTCGATAATTTTCGGTTTTGTGGTTTTACCGTTTTTATTGCCGATTTTGCTTGCCGCAGGCGTGCTGGACGGCACGATACCTGTCTTATGCAAGTCTAAACCAAACAGCAGATTGCAGTGGGCACGGCGCTCTTTCAGCGGGTAAGACATCAGCACATCGATAAACGTCGTCGCCATCACATCCGACAGCTTATGGTTGATCAGCCACTGCGAGCGAGAGAAATCGGCCGGGGAGACAAACCAGTGCGGAACCTCGTTGTAACGCTTCGACTTACCTTTGCCATCAAATTCAATGAAATGCGTGCCGTTGTCGAAAGCAAATTTGCAGTTTTTAAAGCTGACGATGGTGGTGTTGACGATCAGCGCTTTTTTGACGAAATCAACGACTTCCGGTCCAATAACGAAGCTGGTCTCTGCCGATGAGTGGATGACTTGCATTAATGTTTCTACATCAGGAACACCCGGCTTGAGAGAGGTGAACTCATAAAAGATATGTGCCATGCCGCATACTTCCTATAGTTATTAGCGTGCCCTTTTCATAACGAAAAAGTTTAACATCATCCTGATAAAGCTGGCTAATGGCAGCGTGTGTGGGCGTTTTGCCACGATCACAAATGGAAGATAAACGTTACTCCAGACGGGCTATTCGTTCAGAAACGTGGACATAGGGAAGGCTATATTTTACATCGTTAAAGTCTGGTTAACATTTTCTCAAAATTAAACATCAGGAAGACTAAACAAACGCTATCGGCAGAGATAAAAAAGCCGCCATAACGGCGGCTGACAGAGTGTTCGTGGCGGCACTGACCGGCCAGCTGGCAGAATCAGTACAGCAGAGCGTAAAGTTTACGGCGATAGGTCGAAGCCAGTGAATCACCCGTCCCGAGGGCGGCCAGAATTTCCTGGAACATTTTGCGCGCCTGGCCGTCTGCCGCAGCCAGATCCTTTTTAAGATGGCTGAACAGCAGTTCCAGCGCCTCTTCGTTACGACCTACCTGATGCAGCTGCAGCGCCAGCTGGCTCGCCAGTACCGCGTCGTCAGGGGTGTCGGCAACCTGCTGTTGCAGCTGCTGGATTTCCGGCGTATCCGCCGCCTGCTTCAGCAGTTCAATTTGCGCCACCAGCCCCTGGTAGCGGGTATCCTGATCCTGCAATGGGATCGTTTTGAGCACCACTTCGGCCTCTTCAGAACGCTTTAAGATAATTTGCGTTTCCGCCAGCAGCAGGCCGATTTCACTATTTTGACCGGAGAGCTGCCACGCCTCTTTCAACAGCGGCAGGGCTTCGTCATGTTTGCCTTCGGCCATCAACGCTGCCGCCTGCTGCGCTTTCAGCTCCTCTTCGCGCGGCAGCACTTTATCCAGCAGGGCGCGGATCGCCTCTTCCGGCTGCGGGCCCTGGAAGCCATCCACCGGCTGACCGTTCTGGAACAGATAAACCGTAGGAATGGCGCGCAGGCCAAACTGGGAGGCAATCATCTGCTCGGCGTCGCAGTCCAGCTTCGCCAGGATAAACTGACCGTTGTACTGGGCTGCCAGCTTCTCGAGCACCGGCGTCAGCTCCAGACAGTGCTGACTACGTTCAGACCAGAAGTAGAACAGCACCGGTTTGGTCATCGACTGTTCAAGGGTCTGGTGCAGGTTGGCTTCGGTAATGTTGACAATATTCTGTACGGACATGCGGCTATCCCAATTATGAGTTTCTGTTTACATGGGGGCGTGGCGCGAGGCTTCAACTCAACCCTGTAAAAATTTGTCCATCATCCGGCCAGGCAGCAGGCGCTTCAGCAGGCCGACGGCATGGGTCACCAGCGTGACCGGATAACGCAGCTTGGGGTTTTTGCTCTCAAAAGCATGGCGCACTTTGGCGACCACCGCCTCCGGCCCCAGGGTAAAACGGGCGGCGATACCGGGGTTTTCCACCGGCTTGTCGGCCTGGGTTTGATTGACATTGTCGGTAAAGCGGGTGCGGATAGGGCCCGGTTCAATCAGGCTCACCTTAATGCCGCTGTGGCGAAGCTCCATGCGCAGGGCATCAGACCAGGCTTCCAGCGCATATTTGCTGGCGGCGTAAGCCCCGCGGCCCGGAGTAGAGATAAGCCCCATCACCGAGGAGGTCATCACAATCCGGCCTTCGCCGTGTGGCAGCATGGCCGGCAGCAGGCGCATGGTCAGCTGATGAACGCCAAAAAAGTTGGCGGAGAATTGCGCTTCAAGCTGCTGGCGGGTAACGCTCTGTAGCGGGCCGTAAACGCCGAAACCGGCATTATTAAACAGCCCGTACAGACGATTGCCGGTCAGGGCGATCACCTCATCGGCGGCGCGCTCAATGCTGTCGGTACAATCCAGATCCAGCTGTACGCCGGTTAAACCCATGCCGTTCATCCGTTCAACGTCTTCCGGTTTACGGCAGGCGGCCAGCACCCAGAACCCCTGACGCTTCAGCTCAAGGGCGCTTTCCAGGCCAATGCCACTGGAACATCCTGTAATTAAGACCGATTTTTGCATAACTTTACCTGTCAGGATCTCCGTTGAATTACGAGTCATGTTTAACTAATGGAGCCAACCGGGTTGCCATCCAGTCGGCGATAAACGGTTGGGCGTCCCGATTGGGGTGAATACCGTCGTCCTGCATCCACTGCGGTTTCAGGTAAACCTCTTCCATAAAAAAGGGCAGCAGCGGAATATCGAACTCTTTAGCAAGCTTCGGATATATCGCGCTAAAGGCTTCATTATACCGACGACCATAGTTGGCAGGCAGTCGAATTTGCATCAGCAACGGCTGGGCGTTCGCGGCGCGGATATCCTGCAGAATTTTGCGCAGGGTTTGCTCGGTCTGCTGTGGCTGGAAACCGCGCAGGCCGTCATTGCCGCCAAGCTCCACCAGCACCCAGCGCGGCTGGTGCTGTTTCAGCAGGGCCGGCAGACGGGAGAGACCTTGCTGGGAGGTGTCCCCGCTAATGCTGCCGTTAACAACCGACGTTTTGCTCTGCCATTTATCATTCAGCAGCGCAGGCCAGGCGGCACTGGCCGCCATCCGGTAGCCAGCGCTCAGACTGTCACCCAGAATTAATAGCGTGTCCGCAGCCGCGGCGCGAAATGAGAACAGCATCAAAAACAGGAAGGGCAAATGCCAGCGGAAAACATTGTTGAAGTTCATCATCTTAAGAAGTCCGTGGGTCAGGGTGAGCACGAGCTTTCCATCCTCACCGGAGTTGAACTCATTGTCAAACGCGGGCAGAGCATCGCCCTGATTGGAGAATCGGGCTCCGGCAAATCCACGCTGCTGGCGATCCTCGCCGGTCTGGATGACGGCAGCAGCGGTGAGGTCAACCTGGTCGGGCAACCCTTGCATAAGCTCGATGAAGAGGCGCGCGCCGCCCTGCGGGCAAAGCACATTGGCTTTGTGTTCCAGTCATTTATGTTGATTCCAACCCTTAACGCGCTGGAGAACGTCGAGCTGCCGGGGCTGCTGCGCGGTGAGAACACCACCCAGAGCCGGGAGAGCGCCAGCGCGCTGCTGCAACAGCTGGGGCTGGGGAAACGCCTCGATCACCTTCCGGCGCAGCTCTCCGGCGGCGAGCAGCAGCGCGTAGCGCTGGCCAGGGCGTTTAACGGTCGCCCGGATGTGCTGTTTGCCGACGAACCCACCGGTAACCTCGATCGCCAGACCGGAGACAAAATTGCCGATCTGCTCTTTTCGCTGAACCGTGAACACGGCACGACGCTGATCCTCGTCACCCACGATCCGCAGCTGGCCGCCCGCTGCGATCGCCGCCTGCGCCTGGTCAATGGCGAACTGCAGGAGGAAGCATGATTGCCCGCTGGTTCTGGCGCGAATGGCGCTCCCCTTCGCTGCTGATTGTCTGGCTGGCGCTAAGCCTGGCGGTGGCCTGCGTACTGGCGCTCGGCAGCGTCAGCGATCGGATGGAAAAGGGACTCAGCCAGCAAAGCCGTGAGTTTATGGCCGGCGACCGGACGCTGCGCAGCTCCCGCGAAGTGCCGCAGGCGTGGATTGAGGAGGCGAGAAAGCAGGGGCTGAAGGTCAGCGAGCAGATCGGTTTCCAGACCATGACCTTTGCCGCCGGGACGCCGCAGCTGGCGAGCGTGAAGGCGGTCGATGATATCTATCCGCTCTACGGCGAGCTTCAGACCAACCCGCCGGGGCTGAAGCCTGCGCCGGGCACGGTGCTGCTGGCGTCGCGTCTGATGGCGCTGCTGAATTTAAAAACCGGCGACAGCATTGATGTCGGCGATGCCACCCTGAAAATCGCCGGGGAGGTGGTGCAGGAGCCGGACGCCGGATTCAATCCGTTTCAGATGGCGCCGCGTCTGCTGATGAACACCGCAGATGTCGCCAAAACCGCGGCGGTACAGCCCGGCAGCCGCGTCACCTGGCGCTTTAAGTTTGGCGGCACGCCCGCGCAACTGGAACGTTACGAAAAATGGCTCCTGCCGCAGCTGAAGCCGGAGCACCGCTGGTCCGGGATGGAGCAGGAGGAGGGCGCACTCGGCAAATCGCTGGAGCGTTCCCAGCAATTCCTGCTGCTCTCGGCGCTGCTCACGCTGCTGCTGGCGGTGGCGGCGGTGGCAGTCGCCATGGGCCACTACTGCCGCAGCCGCTACGATCTGGTGGCGATCCTCAAAACGTTGGGGGCGGGCAGGGCGCAGCTGCGCAAACTGATTATCGGTCAGTGGCTGATGGTGCTGACGCTCTCGGCTGTCACCGGCGGGATGATGGGGCTACTGTTTGAAAAAGTGCTGATGGTACTCCTCAAGCCGGTGCTGCCCGTCGCGCTGCCCCCTGCCAGCCTCTGGCCGTGGCTCTGGGCGATCGGGGCGATGACCGTCATTTCGCTGCTGGTGGGGCTGCGTCCTTACCGCCTGCTGCTCGCGACACAGCCCCTGCGCGTTCTGCGTCGCGACGTGGTGGCCAGCGTCTGGCCGCTGAAATATTACATTCCGGCTATCGTGGCCGTGGTGGTGATGCTCCTCGCCTGGCTGATGGGCGGGAGCATGCTGCTGTGGGCCGTGCTGGCTGGCGCCGTCGTGCTGGCGTTGCTCTGCGGTGTGCTGGGCTGGATGCTGCTCAGTGTGCTGAAAGGGCTCACGGTAAAATCGCTGCCGGTGCGTCTGGCGGTGAATCGCCTGCTGCGCCAGCCGTGGTCGACCCTCAGCCAGCTGTCGGCATTTTCGCTCTCGTTCATGCTGCTGGCATTGTTGCTGGTGCTGCGCGGCGATCTGCTGGATCGCTGGCAACAGCAGCTTCCACCAGAAAGCCCGAACTACTTTTTGATCAACATTGCCCCGGAGCAGGTAACGCCCCTGAAAGCGTTTCTCGCTGAACACCAGATTATCCCGGAGTCTTACTACCCCATTGTGCGGGCGCGCCTGACCCAGATTAACGGGCAGTCCACCGAGGGCAATAAAGATGAATCCCTCAACCGGGAGCTGAACCTCACCTGGCAGGATAAGCGCCCGGATCATAATCCGATCACCGCCGGCAGCTGGCCGCCGAAAGCGGGGGAGGTATCGATGGAGGAGGGGCTGGCGAAACGCCTCAACGTCGCGCTGGGCGATACGGTGACCTTTACCGGCGATACCCAGGATTTCAGCGCGAAAGTGACCAGCCTGCGCAAGGTCGACTGGGAGAGTCTGCGGCCTAACTTCTTCTTTATCTTCCCCCCCGGGGCGCTGGACGGGCAGCCCCAGAGCTGGCTGACCAGCTTCCGCTGGGAGAATGGCAACGGCATGCTCACCCAGCTTAACCGCGAGTTCCCCACCATCAGCCTGCTGGATATCGGCGCGATCCTCAAACAGGTCGGGCAGGTGCTGGAGCAGGTGAGCCGGGCGCTGGAGGTGATGGTGGTGCTGGTGACCATCTGCGGCGTGCTGCTGCTGCTGGCCCAGGTGCAGGTCGGGATGCGCCAGCGTCATCAGGAGCTGGTGGTCTACCGTACTCTGGGGGCAGGTAAAAAGCTGCTGCGCACCACGCTGTGGAGCGAGTTCGCCCTGCTGGGGCTGGTGGCTGGCCTGGTGGCGGCCATTGGTGCCGAAACTGCGCTGGCGGTGCTGCAAACCCGGGTATTTGACTTCCCGTGGGAGCCAGACTGGCGGCTGTGGGCGATCCTGCCCCTGAGCGGTGCGGTGCTGCTTTCGCTGTGCGGCGGCTGGCTGGGGGCGCGTTTACTGAAAGGCAAAGCCCTGTTCCGCCAGTTCTCCGGTTAATTCCTTTCCTGAACTATCACGTGCCAGTTTTTATACTGGCACGTGATGACTAAGTAGCATAAAAAGATAAATCATTGAATTTTAGCGGCACAAAACATTAAAAACCGGGCAACACGGACAGATAAATCCTGGTTAATATTCACCTGCTAAATAAATGGCAGTGTGTTTAACAAGGAAAAACAGTGACTATAAATAAAAAAGCGCTGGCAGTGGCTATTGGCGCAGCAGTGGCATTGACCTCTTTTGCATCCCAGGCTGAAATCACCGTTCTTAAACAAGATCCGCAGGCGGGCAACCCGCTGAGCCGTCTGAACTTCACCGTTGGCGGCAGTATTCGTCCTCAGTTCCAGAACATGACCGGCGACGACGGCAAAAACAGCTATAAGCGTAATGGCTTTGACGGCGGTACCCGCTTCCGTTTCGCGGCGGATTACTACCTGTTTGATGACATCAGCTGGGTCAGCTACTACGAGCTGGGGGTGAACATTCCGGCGCAGTTTAACTGGGACAACCACCACGCCGACGGCGCGCACGACACCTCCCGCCGCATGCTCTACACCGGCCTGAAGAGCGACACCTGGGGCACCCTGACCTTTGGTCAGCAGAACAGCGTCTATTACGATGTGGTCGGCGCGAAAACCGATATCTGGGACTACGACATGATCGGCCAGGCGCCGGGTAATGGCATCAAAGGTGACTACGACGGCTCTTACCGTTCACGCCAGATGCTGAAATACAAGAAAACCCTCGGCGATGCCGATCTCTACGCCTCTTACCTGTTCGAAGATAGCGAATATCTGCCGGGCAACGGCCTCCGTTACAAGCGTAAAGGCGGCGGTTCACTGGGTCTGGATTATCGTCTGACCACCGATCTGACCTGGGGCGCGGCCTGGAACTACACCCGCGCCGACATGCGTAACCCGGATAATGGCGACAGTAAAACCTGGGATCAGAACATCCTCGGTACCGCGCTGAGCTGGACGCCGGACAACTGGACCTTCTCCGCAGGCGGCGGCTGGTATCAGAACTTTATGACCAGCAAAAAAGTGTCGGTAAATGACTACTTCGCGGGTGATGCGTGGGGTATTGAGTACTTCGCCGGCTATAAATTCCCGATTGGTCAGTATGCGGTGAAATCGATCCAGCCTTACTTCATGGGTGACCGTATTGAGACCATGAATGGCCGCAACTACCAGCGCATCGACAACGGCGTGGGTGTCAGCTTCCAACTGGACTACGGCTTCCGCGTCGATTACGAGCACGTATTCACCTCCAGCACCGACGATCTGGGCGATATGAACCTGGTACGTTTGCGTTACGACTTCTGAGTCGTCTGTTCCCCGGTAGCGCGCAGCGATCCGGGGCTACGTGCGGTGCGGTTTGTTCCCCGGTAGCGCGCAGCGATCCGGGGCTACGTATGGTGCGGTTTGTTCCCCGGTAGCGCGCAGCGATCCGGGGCTACGTATGGTGCGGTTTGTTCCCCGGTGGCGCTGCGCTTACCGGGGCTACATGTGGTGCGGTTTGTTCCCCGGTAGCGCGCAGCGATCCGGGGCTACGTGCGGTTCGGTTTGTTCCCCGGTAGCGCGCAGCGATCCGGGGCTACGTGCGGTGCGGTTTGTTCCCCGGTAGCGCGCAGCGATCCGGGGCTACATGTGGTGCGGTTTGTTTCCGGTGGCACTGCGCGTACTGGAACGGTGTAGGCCGGGTAAGCGCAGCGCCACCCGGCGTTCTGTCAGCGGCTCAGCCACTCCGCCACGTCCCCATACGTCCCGCGATAGACAATCTTCTCCGCCTTCTTCTCCAGCTGATAGCGATACATCGGGTCGTAATAGTCATTGAGCAGTGGCGCCAGCCAGCTGAGATGCGCCTCGGTACTGCCGGTACGCTGCTGTTCATCCAGAGCGCTGTCCAGCAGGGCGGTCAATTCGGCATAACGCTGTAACCCCAGGCGGCGGCGAATGGCAAACAGGCCGTGGTACAGGTAATCGCGATACTCCAGCCAGCCCGCCTCTTCCCCCCGCGCTTCGTGAAAGGCCTGCCACATCTGCTCGAAATACTCTTCGCGCAGGCGCTCAAGACGCACCTCAAACGGGTCCTCAACCACCACAATGGGCGATTGCGCCATGCGGTCGCGCAGGCACTCTGGCAGGTGGTTGGAGCCAATCATCCGCCCTTCATCTTCCAGCACCCAGCGCGCAGCGTTTTTTTTCAGCAACTCGACGGCGAGATGGTTTTCAAAACTGGCCTGGGAAAGCTGCGGGGCCAGCGTGCGGCCAAAGGAGGAGCCGCGGTGGTGCGCCAGTCCTTCGAGATCGACGCCCTCAGGATGCGCCTTCACCAGCAGCGTTTTGCCGCTCCCGGTGCAGCCGCCAATCAGCACGCTGGGTTTTTGCGCCTGCTCAACGGTCGCCTGGATAGCCGCCTGGCGTAGCGCCTTGTAGCCGCCGACGATCAGCGGGTAATCCACCCCGGCTTCTTTCAGCCACGCCTGCGCGATATGCGAGCGCTGTCCGCCCCGGGCGCAGCAGAGATAGCCCTGCGGGTGAGCAAGGCAGGCGGCGCGCCAGGCCTCCAGTCGCTCTTCACGCGTCTCACCGCTTACCAGACGGTGGCCGAGCGCCAGTGCCGCCTCCGGACCCTGGCGTTTATAGCAGGTGCCCACGGCGGCGCGTTCGTCGTCGTTCATTAGAGGCAGGTTGTGTGCCGCAGGCATGGCACCCTGAGCAAATTCCACGGGGGCACGCACGTCAATTAATGGCGTGTCGGTAGCAAGTATGGCGCGGTAGTCCGTCCCATCGTTCATAAGGATCCCTCAAAACAACAATGGGCAGGATTTTACGCCGGGGAAGGGGAAGGTCAACTCCCCGGCGGTGAGGCTTAGCTGAGCGTTGACTGCGCCCAGGCAATCCCGCTGGCGTACTCCGGCGGCAGCAGAGGGACAATTGCTTCAAGCGTTGCGCAAAGGCGAGGGATATCGCTGTCATTCAGGTTGAGATGGCCGACCTTACGACCCGGGCGCACCTCTTTGTCGTACCAGTGCAGATGCACCAGCGGCAGCTTCAGCCAGTCATCGTTCAGATCGGTACCGATCAGGTTGATCATCACCGACGGGCTATTGACCACCGGCTGCGGCATCGGCAACCGGGTAATGGCGCGCAGATGCAGCTCAAACTGGCTAATGGAGGCGCCGTTTTGCGTCCAGTGGCCGCTGTTGTGGACGCGGGGCGCCAGCTCGTTGATCAGCAGACCTTCTGGCGTGACGAAGCACTCCATCGCCATTACGCCCACGTAGCCCAGCGCCTGCATGATGGCAGAGAGCATGCTTTCTGCCTGCGCTTGTTGCGCTGCGTTGGCCTGCGGGAAGACCACGCTGGTGCGCAGGATCCCGTCCTGATGCAGGTTATGGGTCAGGGGATAAAAGACCGTGCTGCCGTCGTGGGCGCGGGCACCCACCAGCGACACTTCATCGCTGAAATTAATGCCCTGCTCAACGATGCATTCGCCGTAGCACTCGTCCGGCAGCTGGTCGGTTTCCCCGGCGCGCAGACGCCACTGGCCACGGCCATCGTAGCCGCCCACGCGACGCTTGACGATCGCCAGTTCACCCAGCGCGTCAAACACACCCGGCCACTGGCTTTTTTCACTCAGCAGCTGCCACGGCGCGGTAGCGAGATGCAGATCGTCGAACAGCTGCTTTTGCGTAAGACGGTCAGCAATAATCGGGAAGACGTCGCGGTTAACGAAGGCGTTGTGACGAGCCAGCTCGCGGGTTAACGGCGTTTCCGGCCAGCGTTCGATTTCTGCGGTGATGACGCTCTGCTGAAACGGCACGGCTTCAGGCTCATCGTCCAGCCCGACCGGCCAGACGGCGATCCCCAGCGGTTCACCAGCCTGGCGCAGCATACGGCCTAACTGGCCGTTACCAAGGACGCAAACCTGCTTCATGCCGCACCTCGCGGGTCCGGGTTCTCCAGGACCTCGTCGGTCTGGGCGGTACGCCACGCGACCAGGCGCTGATGCAGTTCTTTATCATGAGTGGCCAGGATCTGAGCGGCCAGCAGCGCGGCGTTAGCTGCGCCTGCTTTACCAATCGCCAGCGTCCCTACCGGAATGCCGCGCGGCATCTGCACGATGGAGTAGAGGCTGTCGACACCGCTCAGGGCTGCGCTCTGAACCGGGACGCCGAGCACCGGCACCAGGGTTTTGGCGGCAATCATACCGGGCAGATGCGCGGCGCCACCTGCACCGGCAATAATCACCTGATAGCCATTCTCTTCTGCGCCTTCGGCGAAGCTGAACAGCTTATCGGGAGTGCGGTGCGCGGAGACCACTTCAACGTGGTGAGGAACGTTCAGGATGTCAAAGATTTCGGCGGCGAACTGCATGGTAGCCCAGTCGCTTTTGGACCCCATCACGATGGCGACACGCGCCGGATTATTGCTGGAAGACATGCGTCTTAAAACTCCTGTGGTGCACAACTCTCGGCTTTTGAGGCCAAAGAGAATAGCACGATAGAGAGGCAAGGAAAACGGTTGCGCGGCTAAAACTTCCGGCAAAATCCCGTGCTTTCTGCCACAAAAAAACCGCCGAAAGGCGGTCTTTTCACAGGTTACTTTGACATTTTACAGGAGATTACCTGCGGTCAGGCTCTCTTTATCAAAGGCATGGCTCACATCAATATGATTTTGATGTACTGCCGTGTCGATATTCGAACCCGCCTCCGGGGTGGATAAGGCGTTCTCGGCGGCCATCGCGCCAGAGGTGAGGGAAGCGGCCAGCAGCAGGGTGCTGACGATAGTGATATTTTTCATTCTTTTTTCCTTCTTCATCCTGTTGTCGCTGTCGCTTGTCTCTTATCTGGCGGCACGGCAATGCGTTAAATTATTTAGTCAGTTCAGCGGTCATATACACGCGGTTGTCGAACTGGGCGCTGGTGATTTTGTAGGCGGCACCCTCTTTAGCGGCCTGCGCGGCGATTTTAGCTTCGGCGCGGTCAATGGTAGAGGCGGTGGCGCTCACGCTCTGGGCAAAAGAACCGAAAGAGATCAGAGAAAGTGCGGCAACTGCAACGAAAGTTTTGATGGATTTCATGGTCGTATTCCTTAAGCTGATTTGTCTGGAGTAGGGCGTTGTTGCCCTGATGTGAGTAATCATAGGCCGACCAGAGTGTGATTAAAATCAAAACAATTTGCGGGAAGAATTCAAAAAAATTGAATGATTTTCAGGCGGGGGGATTTCAGAAAGGGAAAGCGATCAGCTCCACGCCTTCGGGCGTGACCTTAATCATCGATCCTTCGCTATGCCAGGCGCCTAACACCACGCGGTGGGCTTGCTCTCCGTTGGCGGTCAGGTCATGCATGGCCGGGCGATGGGTATGGCCGTGGATCAGCCACTGGACCTGGTGTTTTTCCATCACGCTGACCACCGCCTGCGGGTTCACGTCCATGATGGTCATCGATTTGCTGCTGTTGGCGGCTTTACTGCCGGCGCGCATTTTCGCGGCGATACGGCTGCGAATAAACAGCGGCAGGGCGAGAAAGAGCGTCTGGATCCAGGGGGTATGCACTTTGGCACGAAACGCCAGATAGCCGGTATCGTCGGTGCAGAGCGTGTCGCCATGCATTATCAGCACGCGGCGGCCATACAGGTCGAGGACGGTCTCTTCCGCCAGCAGGATCATTCCGCTTTCACGGGCGAAGCGTTTGCCCAGCAGAAAGTCGCGGTTGCCGTGGATAAAGAAGCAGGGGACGCCAGAGTCGACCAGCGCTTTAAGCGCACTCGCTATCTCGCGGTGCAGCGGGTTCGGATCGTCGTCGCCAATCCAGGCTTCGAACAGATCCCCCAGGATGTAAAGCGCATCGGCGTGGCGGGCTTCACCCTGTAAAAAACGCAGAAAACCGGCGGTGATCGCCGGTTCTTCTGTTTGCAGATGCAGATCTGCAATAAAGAGTGTCGCCACGAATTATTCGCTGACGGTCACGCTTGTGATTACAACGTCTTCTTTTGGAACGTCCTGGTGCATGCCGCTGCGGCCAGTAGAAACGGCTTTGATCTTGTCAACCACGTCCATACCTTCAACCACTTCTGCAAACACGCAGTAGCCCCAACCCTGCAGGCTTTCGCCAGAGAAGTTCAGGAAGTCGTTGTCTGCTACGTTAATGAAGAACTGCGCGGTGGCAGAGTGTGGCGCCTGAGTACGGGCCATTGCCAGGGTACCGCGGGTGTTTTTCAGACCGTTATTAGCTTCGTTTTTGATAGCCTCTTTGGTCTCTTTCTGTTTCATGCCAGGTTCAAAACCGCCGCCCTGGATCATAAAGCCGTTAATGACACGGTGGAAAATGGTGTTGTTGTAGAAACCTTCGCGGCAGTAGTCCAGGAAGTTTTTAACTGTTTCAGGCGCTTTGTCATCAAAGGTTTTGATTACGATATCGCCATGATTAGTGTGGAAAGTAACCATTTTTGCATCCTGTTCCGTTATAGTGGTGCTTCGACCCCGCCAGGGGCCACAATAAGCGCTTGTTATAGCATAACCTCACGACGCGATCACCTTGCATTGCGTGCTGCTTCGGGTTTGAATTACCATTAGAATATGCTGTTTTCACCCACACACGTCTCACATGGAATCTTCGATGTTAAAAATCTTCAACACACTGACGCGCCAAAAAGAGGAATTCAAACCTATTCATGCCGGGGAAGTCGGCATGTACGTGTGTGGTATTACTGTTTACGATCTCTGTCATATCGGCCATGGCCGTACTTTTGTTGCCTTCGACGTGGTGTCGCGCTATCTGCGCTTCCTTGGGTACAACCTTAAGTATGTACGCAATATCACCGATATCGACGACAAAATTATCAAACGCGCGAACGAAAATGGGGAAAACTTTGTCGATTTAGTCGATCGTATGATTGGCGAAATGCACAAGGATTTCGACGCCCTGAATATTCTGCGCCCGGACATGGAGCCGCGTGCGACGCACCATATTCCTGAGATCATTGAGATCACCGAACAGCTGATTGCCAAAGGTCACGCCTACGTGGCGGACAATGGCGACGTGATGTTCGACGTGCCGACCGATCCGCATTACGGTCAGCTCTCCCGCCAGGATCTGGATCAGCTCCAGGCCGGGGCGCGTGTGGATGTGGTTGAGGTTAAACGCAACCCGATGGACTTCGTGCTGTGGAAGATGTCGAAAGAGGGTGAGCCAAGCTGGCCATCCCCGTGGGGCGCGGGCCGTCCGGGCTGGCACATTGAGTGTTCGGCCATGAACTGCAAACAGCTGGGTAACCATTTCGATATTCACGGCGGCGGTTCAGACCTGATGTTCCCGCACCATGAAAACGAAATTGCCCAGTCAACCTGCGCCCATGACGGCGAATATGTGAACTACTGGATGCACTCCGGGATGGTGATGATTGACCGGGAGAAGATGTCCAAATCGCTGGGCAACTTCTTTACCGTGCGTGACGTGCTGAAGTATTACGATGCCGAAACCATCCGTTACTTCCTCATGTCCGGCCACTATCGCAGCCAGCTGAACTACAGCGAAGAGAACCTCAAGCAGGCGCGTTCTGCCCTGGAGCGTCTCTACACCGCCCTGCGCGGAACCGACACCTCTGTGGCGGCTGCGGGCGGCGAGGCGTTTGAAGCCCGTTTTGTTGAGGCGATGAATGACGACTTCAACACCCCGGAAGCCTACTCTGTGCTGTTCGATATGGCCCGTGAAGTGAACCGTCTGAAAGGTGAAGATGTGCATGCGGCTAATGCGCTGGCCTCTCATATGCGTAAACTGTCTGGCGTACTGGGTCTGCTGGAGCAGGCGCCGGAAGCGTTCCTGCAGAGCGGTGCGCAGACGGATGACGGCGAAGTAGCTGAAATTGAAGCGTTAATCAAGGCGCGTCTGGAAGCGCGTCAGGCGAAAGACTGGGCCGCGGCCGATGCCGCGCGTAACCGTCTCACCGAGATGGGCATCATCCTGGAAGATGGTCCGCAGGGCACCACCTGGCGCCGTAAGTAAGTCCATCAGGCCCGGCGGCGCATCGCTTGCCGGGCATGGGATTATGTAGGCCGGGTAAGGCGCAGCCGCCACCCGGCTTTTTTAACGCCGCTTCCACCACAACAAACCCATCACGATAACCCCCGGCAGCCACACCCACAGCAGTTCCGAGATAATCACCTGATGCCCGTACGGCGTGGTGTAGCGAGAGAGCGCAAAAGGCGCGACCTTAATCACCTGCCACGGCGCAAAGAAACGTTCATCCGACCACGGCCACAGCCAGCCGACCCCTTTCCCGCCCGTCGTCACCGAGTCCAGCAGGCTGTGCGACAGCAGCGACACGGTTAAAAACAGCCAGCAGCGCACCAGCCCCGCCCGGAACCCTCGTCGCCCGACCAGCACGCAGAGTAACGGCACCACAAAGGCAAACAGCAGCGAGTGGGTAAACCCGCGATGACCAAAAATATTGCCGTAGGCGACGCCAAACTTAAACGCGAGTACGTCGGCATCCGGCAGCATGGCGAGAACGATTCCGGCGAACAGCAGGGGAGGGGGGATCACCCGGCTGCCCAGCCCTAAGCCGAGGCAAACCGGCACAGCAGCGTGGGTAATAATGGTTGGCATAAGGATTATCCATGGCAAATCATGGAAATATAGCAGAGCGCGGCTTAACGCAGAGCCGGGCGTAAATCTGAATTATGCCGATTCCCGGGCGACGAGTTGCCCGGAGAGAGTAATGCGCTGGGTTTGCAGCTCAGGCTCTTTTAGCTGGCGGATCATTAACCCCGCCGCCTGACGCCCCGTCTCTTCGCTGGCGGAGGAGACATAGGTAAACGACGGGGAGGTGAGGTTGACGTGCAGCATATCTTCAAACCCCACCAGCGCCACCTGCTGGGTGAGGAAGACATCTTTCCCCACGGTGCGGCCAACGTGATGGATCCCGGAGATAGAGCCGATCATCGCATCCGGGGAGTGGCAGAGCAGGGCGGTGATAGTGTTGTTCTTCTCCAGCAGCTGACGGGTGGCGAAGCTAACCGCCTGGGTATCGTCGCTGCAGGCGGGGGCGGATTCGTCGCGGAACACCAGCCCGTTTTGTGTCATCGCGCTGCGAAAACCGAGCAGCCGCTGCTCGCGGATGAGGTCGCCTTCCTGGCCGCCGATATAGGCGATATTGCGATGGCCCCGCTCAATCAGATAGCGGGTCGCCAGATGCGCCGCCTGGCGGTTATCGCGCATCACCAGATTACAGGTTTCGTTGAGCAGCGACTGGGAGACCGCCACCAGCGGCAGCGGACACTCACGGATCATGTCAGGTAAGGTAGCATGGCGCGTATCGGAAGCCAGATAGATCACCCCGGCCACGCCCTGCTGCTTAAAGGAGAGCAGGCAGCGCTCAAGATGCTCACCGTCGTTCAGCGGCTGGCCGAGAAAGACCATATATCCCTGCTTTTCCAGCTCCTGGACGATGCTTGCCATTACCTTAATGGAAAAGCTGTCGCTGAAATCACGCAGGATCAGGCCGATAAGGTTGGAGGTGTTGGCGCGAAGATTGGCGGCGGCTACGTTATGCACGTAGCCCAGGGCGGTGATGGCGGCGTGGACTTTTTCGATCGTCGCCTCTGAGATCTTTCCTTTCTGACGCAGAACCAGCGAGACGGTAGAGACCGAAACCCCTGCCTCTCTGGCGACATCAATGATGCTGACCTTCTTCACATCTTCTCCCTGAAATGCCTGATAAGACAACGCCTCCCGTAAGAGTACAGGAGACGTGTCGGACAGGCAGCTTATTATTTACCGATTAGGGTGGACATCGTCTGGGCGATAAACTGCGCCCGGGCGCCAAAGATAACCTGAATGCCGGAATCACCGACGAAGACCACGCCGCGTGCACCGAGGCCGTTCAGACCGTCTTTGTCCACCACATCGCTCTTCGCCACTTCCAGACGCAGGCGGGTGATGCAGGAGCCGACAGAGTTGATGTTCTGCGCGCCACCGAGCAGGCCGATGATTTCGTTGGCGATTTCGGTATCGGTTTTATCGTCCGCATTGGCTGTCACTTCAGTGCGGCCCGGCGTTTTCACGTCGAAACGACGGATCACGAAGCGGAAGGTGAAGTAGTAAATCAGCGCCATCGGGACACCGATGATAATGGCGTTGAGGAAGTTGGTCTGGTAGCCGTTGAACGACGGCAGGATCCCGAACGACAGGTAGTCGATAAAGCCCGCGGAGAAGGACTTGGCGATATGCGCATGCAGCAGGTACATGGTCATGTAGGCCAGGCCCGCCATGATGGCGTTAAAGACGTAGAGGATCGGCGCCACAAAGATAAAGGTGAACTCCACCGGCTCGGTGATCCCGGTCAGGAAGCAGGTCAGCGCCGCAGAGAAGAGAATACCGGCGGCAATCTTTTTGTTTTTGGTGTGCGCTTCGTGGTACATCGCCAGACAGGCCGCAGGCAGCGCGAACAGCATCAGCGGGAACTCGCCCTGCATGAATT
This sequence comes from Leclercia sp. LSNIH1, assembly GCF_002902985.1. Taxonomy (NCBI): domain Bacteria; kingdom Pseudomonadati; phylum Pseudomonadota; class Gammaproteobacteria; order Enterobacterales; family Enterobacteriaceae; genus Leclercia; species Leclercia sp. LSNIH1. The sequence continues at coordinate 2,096,468 of NZ_CP026167.1, forward strand.
TACCGGCGTTCTGGTAGGTATCGCTGCTGAAGGATTTCACCCCTTCTTCCAGCATCTTGAACCAGATGGTCTGGTCGCCGTGGATCACCTGGCCCGCCTGGGTAGTGTAATCCCCGAACGAGTACCAGAACGATGGATACCAGATATGGTGCAGACCCAGCGGGATCAGCGCACGCTCCACCAGACCAAAGATAAAGGTCGAGGCCGCCTGGTTATCACCGTTAACGATCACCGACAGCGCGTCGATACCGGCCTGGATATGCTGCCAGACGTACGGCAGCAGCAGCCCCATCACGAATGAGAGGAACGCCGTGGCGATCGCCACAAAACGCTTTCCGGAGAAGAAGCCGAGGAACTCCGGCAGCTGCATGGTGTGGAAGCGGTTATAACACCACGCGGCGAGGATCCCGCACAGCAGGCCGCCAAAGACGCCCATCTGCAGGGTCGGGATGCCCACCACCATGGCGTATTTCCCGCCCTGGGAGGCCATCTCCGGCGTAATGCCGAGCACGGTGCCAATGGTGATGTTGGTGACAAACACCGCCACCGCTGCCGACAGCGCGGCGATACCCGATTCCGACGCCAGGCCGACGGCAGAGCCGATGGCAAACAGCATCGGCAGGTTATCAAAAATGACGCCGCCCGCGTTCATCATCAACGGCAGGTGGAATTTATCGCCGAAAGCCAGCAGCAGGCCCGCAGCGGGAAGCAGCGAGATCGGCAGCATTAATGCGCGACCAATCATCGACAATTTTGACAGCGATTTAACAAACCCTGATATCAGACTCATGCTGATTTCCCCCGAGTGCGCTCTGTGAGCGCTGTTATAGTGAGTAGAACGTTTTAGTAGAACGTTCTACTTATCGTGATGAAAGGCTGAAATCCGCGCAACTGAATTCTCACCTTTTAACAGATGAAATAGTGATTATTTGAAGTTGATCGATAATTAACCGTGATGGTCGTGGGGGAATCGTGAAGAGAATTGCCGGGTGGCGGCTGGCGCCTTACCCGGCCTACAGACAGAGCCCGTATGTAGGCCCGACAAGCGCAGCGCCGCCGGGCATCAGACGGCTCAGGCCGTTACGGTGACGCTCTGGCCTTCAAAACTCACAGTCTGTCCGGCTACGATCTTGCAGCGCTTGCGGGTTTCTACCACGCCATCAACTTTGACCAGACCGTCAGCAATAACGATCTTCGCCTGGGCGCCGCTCTCGCTCCAGCCTTCGAGCTTCAGCAGATCGCACAGCTCAACATGCGGGTGTTTACCTAATGAAAATGTCGCCATCTTACGCTTCCTCTACGTCGTGATACTCAACGCATGCTTGTAAAGTATTCTGAATCAGTGTTGCAACGGTCATCGGGCCTACGCCGCCCGGAACCGGGGTGATATAAGAGGCACGGGCGGCGGCATCGTCAAACACCACATCGCCGACCACTTTGCCGCTCTCCAGACGGTTAATCCCCACGTCCACCACAATGGCGCCTTCCTTGATCCACTCGCCCGGGATAAAGCCCGGCTTGCCGACCGCCACGATCAGCAGGTCAGCATTTTCGACGTGCTGGCGCAGATTTTTAGTAAAGCGGTGGGTGACGGTGGTGGTGCAGCCGGCCAGCAGCAGCTCCATGCTCATCGGGCGACCGACGATATTGGACGCACCAATCACCACGGCGTTCAGGCCGTAGGTGTCGATGTTATAGCGCTCCAGCAGGGTCACAATGCCGCGCGGCGTACAGGGACGCAGGCGAGGCGCGCGCTGGCACAGGCGGCCCACGTTGTACGGGTGGAAGCCGTCCACATCTTTGTCTGGCGCGATACGTTCCAGCACTTTCACATTGTCGATGCCCGCAGGCAGCGGCAGCTGAACCAGAATGCCGTCGATTGCTTTATCGGCGTTCAGGGTATCGATCAGCTCAAGCAGCTCTGCTTCCGTGGTGGTTTCCGGCAGATCGTAAGAGCGGGAGAGAAAGCCAACCTCCTCGCACGCTTTACGTTTGCTGCCGACATAAATTTGTGAAGCCGGGTTGCTGCCGACCAGCACAACCGCCAGCCCGGGGGCGCGTTTTCCCGCGGCCAGACGTGCTGCCACTTTTTCCGCAACCTCAGAGCGCACCTGCTGCGCAATCGTTTTACCGTCAATAATCTTTGCTGCCATCAGAGAGAAGATTCCGTCTGTAAGGAGTGAAAGGGGGGATGAGCATATTTTGTCAGAAGCGCGCGCTGCTGTCAGTCACACTTTGCGGATTTTCCTGTTAAGCGGCGCTGAGGAGGGGCATGGGTATGAACTGGAAGAGGATTGTACTAAAATCAATTGACTCAACCGGCGTTGACCGTATAATTCCACGCGCTTCACCACTGCGAAGTTTCTTCTCTGTGCGCCCTTAGCTCAGTTGGATAGAGCAACGGCCTTCTAAGCCGTAGGTCAAAGGTTCGAATCCTTTAGGGCGTGCCATTCAAGCACCTTTTAGTTCCCCAACGTCTCTTTTTATTGATCTCTCCGCGCACGCTTTTTCACGCAACTACGTTAAACTAGCTCAAATATGAGATATTTTGAGATAGTTTAAGTATGTCCATAAAACGTCCTCCCAGACTGATACCGTTAGAATCCCTGACGGGCGCAGATATTGTTGCCCACCAGCACTACGCGCGTACTACGGACGACAAAGGCCGCTATCTGCCCTTCGATGAATTCAGACACCGTTTATCCTATCGCGATAACGTCGCGCTTGCCTGGACATTGACCCGCCGCGCCAGGGATGCTGCGCTACAGCGGATCGCTTACCGTAACGAGGCTGGAGAGCAGGCCGGATTCATGCTGACTTCTGCCATCTCCGCCACCTGTGAACGGGTGGATAAACACGCCACCCGTCTGGCGCTGGATAACCTGATATACCGGTTACGTGGCGCGGGAGCGGCTCTGATCCAGCTTCAACTCGATGAACCGATCACCAGCTCGCAGCTGGAAGGGGCTAATACCACCACGCTGGTGGCCAGGAAGATGTTGGGTTCCGGTCGGGCACCGCGAACCGAAGGTGAGCATATGATCGCCGGAAATGCGCGGCTGATGGCAGAGATCCCCGACCTGCTGAATGAACCGCTGACACCCGATCTTATCCGCCGTTTTCATGCGACAGGTATGGAAGGGATTAATAACGCGAAATATCAGCCGGGCGAGTTCCGTACGACAAACGATATCGTGATCGCCGACTACGACGGCAATGTGATTCACCAGCCGCCCGCGGCAGATCGCCTTCCTGCCCGCCTGCAGGGAATTTGTGACTGGGTGAACAGTACCGCGGAATATGTTCATCCGCTGGTAAAGGCGTGCATTTTGCATTTTATGATTGCCCATGAGCATCCCTTCCGGGACGGGAACGGGCGCACCAGCCGGGCGCTGTTCTACTGGTTTATGCTGAAATCGGGGTACGAGGCCTTTAAATACATCTCTATCAGCAGCCTGCTTTATGCCGCTCCGGTGAAATATGCGCAAAGCTATCAGTACACGGAAACGGACGGCATGGACCTGACCTATTTTCTGGAATACCAGTCCGGCATCATCCGCCGCGCCCTGGACCAGCTATTGCGGCATGTTGACGATTTGGTCACCAGAGCGGCAAACATTGAGCGGGTCCTGTTCGAGTCGCGTGCATTATCGCGCCTCACCTCCCGCCAGGTCACTCTGCTGAATATCATGCTGGCAACGTCGACAACAGATTATACCGCCGCTGACGTGAGTGAGGCTCTCGGGATTTCCGATAACACTGCCCGTAAGGATCTACGTGCGCTGGTACGCGAGGGGCTGGCTGAAGAAACCGCGGCGAATGACCAGAAAACGGTTTACAAAATCGCGCGAAACCTCGTTTAACCTTCGGTTCCATTCTGCGATATAGTAGGGGCATTCTCGTCTCACCTTCTGACAGGTAACACCGGCAATGGCTCTGATCCCCAAAAACTACGCGCGGCTGGAAAGCGGCTACCGTGAGAAAGCCCTCAAAATCTATCCCTGGGTATGCGGACGCTGCTCGCGGGAATTTGTCTATTCAAACCTGCGTGAACTGACGGTTCACCATATCGATCATGACCACACCAATAACCCGGAGGATGGCAGTAACTGGGAGCTGCTGTGCCTGTTCTGCCATGACCACGAGCATTCGAAGTACACCGAAGCCGACATGTACGGAACTACCGTGGTGGCGGGCGAGGATGCGCAAAAGGATGTGGGGGCAGCCACCTACAACCCCTTTGCCGATCTGAAATCGATGCTCAACAAAAAATAATCATTGAGTTTTCCAGGCCGGGCAAGCGACGCGACCCCGGCAACGCCCGAACAGATAACGGGTGAGTCTTCAGAGGGAATGATGTCCGGTATTGCGCATTACTATGTCCAGCAGCAGAGCATGAACACGCAGCAAGTGGCGACGCTATCGGCTCAGACCGCCTCTTCAGGGGCGTCGCAGACCAGCGTCCCGGCCTCTTTTCAGCAGGTATCCCACGCATCGCAACCGATCGTTTCGCAGCCCGCTATCCCGACGCTCAATTCCGCTGATACCCGCCAGACCGCCGTTGCCGCGACGCCCGCCTCGTTTGGTCAGCTGGATCAGTACGCCCGTATCCAGGGCTGGAGTGAGAAGCAAATCGCGTTGATGAATCGCCTGTCAGCGTACAAAAACAGCCGCTCCGGTCCCGCCTGGCGGGCGCCAGGCGCAGGTGTTCGCGGGATTCGCAATAACAACCCCGGCAATCTGGAAGCCAGCTGGGCATTTAGCTGGCTGGGGCAGAATGGCACTGACGGGCGTTTCGCCACCTTTGCCACCCCCGAACACGGGATACGCGCGCTGGGGGTCAACCTGCTCTCCTACCAGCGACGCGGGCTGGATACCATCAGCAAAATTATCTCCCGCTGGGCGCCACCGCAGGATAATAACGATACCACCGCCTATATCCAGAATGTCAGCCAGGCGCTCGGCGTCTCGCCCACCACCCGGCTGGATGTAACCTCGCCTGAGATATTACGCGCCCTCAGTAAGGCGATTATTCGTCAGGAAAACGGCAATGTGCCGTTTTCGGATGAGGTCATCAACAGCGGCGTCTTTTCGGCGCTGGGGATGGCGGAGCTGTCTGGTGCCCAGCCTGCGGTGTTGAAAAGCATGCCGGTTGACTCCCCCTTTGTGTTGCAAGCCCGCAAAGAGTAACCCGCGCTCATCTCCCTTTTTACTTTGTTGCTCCTGTTTACACTTGATCATATAAAGATAATGAGTATAGTTCTCATTCTCTTTAGTGTTTGTGGGCACGTATGGACCTTCCCGCAGCAACAGTGAGGCATCTCTCACACGGAACACTGAGCGTTAACGGGAGACGCTGCCCTGGCCTGACGGCCTGACACCAAAATCCAAATCGCAAACCGATGCGATGCAGGCGTCCTCTTCATACTTTTGCACGGTAAAGGATGTTCCTGATGAGCCAAAAATTGTCCGCCCCAACACCTGCTTTAGCCCCCACGCAGACCAGCGTCGTCAAACGCTGTCTGGCTGACGAGCCCGACAGCGTGGCCCGTATCGCTCTGAAATAGTCTTTTTATAACAACGAAGGCCCGGCGACGGGTCATTTTGCGCGCACGTTGAAAGAGTTAATCATGAACAACACCAGAAAAATGAACAAAACGCTGCTGGCTCTCGCCATCGGCGCCATCGCCCATTCCGCCGTCGCGGCGGAGAGCAAAAAAGAAGAGACCCTCGTGGTGCAGGCCGCACCCAGCGATTTTAAACCCGGCGGCGACCAGCTGGTGCCGGCCTTCCTTGACGGGCAGGTGGCAAACGGCGGGCGCATGGGGATGCTCGGGCAGCAAAATGCCATGGACGTACCGTTTAACATCATCAGCTACACCTCGAAGCTGGTGGAAGATCAGCAGGCGCGCACCATAGCCGACGTGGTGGCTAACGATGCGGGCGTCCAGTCCGTGCAGGGCTACGGCAACAGCGCGGAGAGCTACCGCATTCGCGGCCTGAAGTTCGACGGGGATGATATGACCTTCGGCGGACTCTCCGGCGTGCTGCCGCGTCAGGTGGTGGACGCGCAGATGGTAGAGCGGATAGAGATCTTTAAAGGGGCCAACTCCCTGATGAACGGTGCGGCCAGCTCCGGCGTGGGCGGGATGATCAACCTTGAGCCGAAACATGCAGGCGCCACGCCGCAGGCGAAAGTGGGCGTGGACTACACCTCCGATTCTCAGATTGGTACTACCCTGGATGCCGGACGTCGCTTCGGTGACAACGACCAGTTTGGTGCCCGCGTCAACGTGGTCCACCGGGAAGGGGAAGCCCCGGTCGCCAACGACCGCCGCCGCACCACGCTGCTCTCCACCGGCCTCGACTATGCGGGCGATAACTTCCGCAGTTCCGTGGATCTGGGTTATCAGAAAAAAACCTTCCACGGCTCGGAGACCGGGGTCAACGTCTCCGGCGTGAATTTCGTGCCGGAGCCGCCGAAAAACGATCGTAACTACTCCCAGAAGTGGGCCTACAGCAATATCGAAAACGAATTCGGCATGTGGCGCAGCGAGTATGACATCACCGATAACTGGACCGCCTATACCGGTCTGGGGGCACAGCACGCCCATGAAGAGGGGCTTTACAGCGGTGCGAAGCTGGTGGACAGGAGCGGTAAAGCCACCGCAACCCGCCTGGATACCAACCGCCTCAGCGACAGCGTGAGCGGCATGGCGGGCATTCGCGGTAACTTCGATACCGGCTTTGTGTCGCACAAGGTGAACGTCGGCTACTCGGCGATGACCAAAAACGAAAAAATCGCCTGGAAGATGTCCGCCGCGAAAGATAACCCGGTCACCAACATCTACCACAACACCGGCGTGGATGCGCCGCCGAGCACCAACTTCAACGGCTCAGGCGGCAACTACAGCGATCCGCTGACCAGCGGCCGCACCCGCACTCAGGGCTGGCTGCTGAGCGACACCCTCGGCGTGCTGGACGATAAACTGCTGTTTACCGTCGGGGCCCGTCATCAGAAGGTGGTGATCCGCGGCTATAACAAAATCACCGGGATGGAAAATGCGGCTGACAGCTTCGATGGCGACCGCTGGATGCCTACCTACGGCGTGGTCTATAAGCCGTGGGAGACGGTCTCGCTCTATGCCAACCACACCGAGGCGCTGCAGCCGGGTAAAACCGCGTCAAACACCGCCATCAACTACGGTCAGAGCACCGGTATCGTCCACTCGAAACAGAACGAAGTGGGTGTGAAGGCCGATTTCGGTCGCGTTGGCGGCTCGCTGGCGTTGTTTGAGATCAAAATGCCGTCCGCCATTCTCGACAGCCAGACCAAATACTACGGTCTGGATGCCGAACAGCGTAACCGCGGTGTGGAGCTGAACATCTTTGGCGAGCCGATGCTGGGCCTGCGTCTGAACGCCAGCGCCACCTGGCTGCAGGCGGAGCTGACCAAAACCAACAACGGCGTAAACCAGGGCAACGACGCGATTGGCGTGCCGAACTTCTACGGCGTGCTGGGGGCCGAGTATGACATCAAACCCGTCGATGGCCTGACCGCCACCGCCCGGGTGAACCACTCTGGCTCACAGTATGCGGATCTCGCCAACAGCAAGAAGCTGGATAGCTACACCACGCTGGATCTGGGTGTGCGTTACCGCTTCGCGGTGAACAATGACCAGAACCAGATGACCGTTCGCGCCGGGATCGAAAACGTCACCGATGAGAACTATTGGGCAAGCGTGGATGACAGCGGCACCTACCTCTTCCAGGGTGAGCCGCGCACCTTTAAGGTCTCTGTCGGCTACGAATTCTGAGTTCGTTCTTTATTAGTGGGGCAGGGATGCCCCACTGTCCGACTGTTATAAAAATGTAATCAATTGTTCTTATAGTGTTCCCACTTTATCGTTTCTTAGCCAAAAGAAAGGAAGCCATTGTGGGTAAACCTCTTAAGTCCGTATTCAAAAAAGAACATCGTGACGATGTCAGCAATCCCAGCGCTAACCCGGTATTTTCCAGCGTGGCGGAGATGTTCCTCTCCCGCCGTCGCTTCTTGCAGATGGGCGCCGTAGCCGGTGCCGCCGCCTCTTTCCCGTTCCTGCTCAAGCCTGAAAGCGCCCTTGCGGCGGTTTCACAGCCTTCCGCTCTGAGCAAGGCGGTTTCGCTCGGCTTTACCAGCATTCCGGTCTCCACCGACGACACGGTGAGGGTGCCGGAGGGCTACATCGCCCGGCCTTTCTACCGCTGGGGCGACGCCACCGGCATCAAGGGTGCCATGCCGGCGTTCAAATTTGACGCCAGTAACACCACCGACGAGCAGGCGGCCCAGGCGGGCATGCACCATGACGGTATGGCGTGGTTTAGCCTGCCGCAGGGGGAGGAGAATCCCGGCCACGGCCTGCTGGCGATGAACCATGAGTATATCGACAACGGCATGCTCTTTACCGACGGCACCGCCAACTGGAGCCTGGACAAAGCGCGTAAAGGCCAGAACGCGATGGGCGTGTCGGTTATCGAAGTGAAAAAGAACGGCAGTGACTGGGAAGTGGTGCGTCCTTCCAGCTTCGCCCGCCGCATCACGGTCAACACCCCGATGCAGATCACCGGCCCGGCGCGTCAGCAGGAGTTAATGAAAACCGCCGCCGATCCGCAGGGCGAGCGGGTGCTCGGTACCATGCAGAACTGCGCCAACGGCCACACGCCGTGGGGAACTTATCTCACCTGCGAAGAGAACTGGTCAGATATTTTTGTTAAGAAAGGCGAGCGGAACGCGCTGGAGAAGCGCTACGGCATCAGCGACAGCGATGAGTCCTACCGCTGGAGCGAAGTGGACGACCGCTTCAACGTGGATAAAACCCCGAACGAGCCGAACCGCTTTGGCTGGGTGGTCGAGATCGACCCTTATAACCCGGATTCGACGCCGCGCAAGCACACCGCGCTGGGGCGCTTCAAACATGAAGGCGCCGCGGTCACCCTGGCCGCCGATAAGCGCGTAGTCACCTACATGGGCGACGACCAGAAGTTTGAGTACATCTACAAATTTGTCTCCGACAATAAATATAACCCGGCGGATCGCGACGCCAACATGCAGCTACTGACCACCGGCACGCTCTACGTCGCCCGCTTCAACGACGACGGCTCCGGCGAATGGCTGCCGCTGGTTTTCGGCCAGAACGGGCTGGATAAGAGCAAAGGCTTCGAAAGCCAGGGCGATCTGCTGATCAAAACCCGTCTGGCGGCCGACGCGGTGGGCGCGACCAAAATGGACAGGCCGGAGTGGATCGCGGTCGATCCCCACAGCAGCGGCAGCGTCTACTGCACCCTGACCAATAACAGCGATCGCGGTAAAGAGGGCAAAGCGCCGGTGGACGCGGCCAACCCGCGGGCCAATAACACCTTCGGTCACATCATGCACTGGCTCGAAGAGGGGAGCGATCCCGCGGCCCTGCGTTTCAAATGGGATATTCTGGTGCTGGCCGGACGCACGGAGACGACGGATGAAAAGGCGAAGGGCAGCATGAAGGGGGCCGAATTCGGCAGCCCGGACGGCCTGTCGTTTGACCATCAGGGCGTGCTCTGGATCCAGACTGACGTCTCCTCCAGCACCATTAACAAGAAAGCCTACGAGGGGATGGGCAATAACCAGATGGTGGCGACCATTCCGGGCACCAACGAGTATCGCCGCTTCCTGACGGGCCCGCGCGGCTGCGAAATTACCGGCATCGCCTTCACGCCGGATAACCGCACGCTGTTTATCAATATTCAGCATCCGGGTGAGGGCGGGGACGACATTACCGACCCGGCAAACCCGCGCGCCGTCTCCAACTGGCCGGACAACAACCCGAACGGACGTCCCCGGGCGTCAACGGTCGTCATCACCAAAGCGGACGGCGGCCTGATCGGTTCGTGATCCCCTCCCGCCGGGCAGCAGCCGTTGCCCGGCGTTTAACTTGCTCCCGTCTGCCTGAAGTGTTAAAAGGTGCCCCTTCCTCAAAAAGAGACAGGGCCAGGCCGTGAGAAACGCCTCATCCGCTTCAGACAAAAGTGCTGCTGAAGCCGCGTCGGAACAGACACCGACGCTCCATCGTGGTTTACAAAATCGACATATTCAACTTATCGCTCTCGGTGGCGCTATCGGCACCGGACTGTTCCTCGGTATCGGGCCCGCGATTCAGATGGCCGGCCCCGCCGTGCTGCTGGGCTATGCCATTGCAGGCATGATCGCCTTTCTGATCATGCGCCAGCTCGGTGAGATGGTGGTTGAAGAGCCGGTCTCCGGCTCCTTTGCCCATTTCGCCTACAAATACTGGGGCCCTTTTGCGGGCTTCCTGTCGGGCTGGAACTACTGGGTGATGTTCGTGCTGGTGGGCATGGCGGAGCTGACCGCCGCGGGCATCTATATGCAGTACTGGCTCCCGGACATACCCACCTGGGTCTGGGCCGCGGCGTTCTTCATCATCATTAACGCCGTCAACCTCGTGAATGTGCGCCTGTACGGTGAGACGGAGTTCTGGTTTGCCCTGATCAAGGTGCTGGCGATTATCGGCATGATCGGCTTTGGTCTGTGGATGCTCTTCTCCGGGCACGGCGGCGAGCGGGCGACTATCGACAACCTGTGGCAGCACGGCGGCTTCCTCGCCACCGGCTGGAAAGGACTGATACTGTCCCTGGCGGTGATCATGTTCTCCTTTGGCGGACTGGAGCTTATCGGCATTACCGCCGCCGAAGCCCGCGATCCGCACAAGAGCATCCCGAAAGCGGTCAACCAGGTGGTCTACCGTATTTTGCTGTTCTATATTGGCTCGCTGGTCGTCCTGCTGGCGCTCTACCCGTGGGTGGAGGTGAAGTCGGACAGCAGCCCGTTCGTGATGATTTTCCACGATCTGAACAGCAACCTGGTGGCATCGGCACTTAACTTCGTGATTCTGGTGGCCTCGCTGTCGGTCTATAACAGCGGCGTTTACTCCAACAGCCGGATGCTGTTTGGCCTCTCCGTGCAGGGCAACGCCCCGAAATTTTTAACCCGCGTCAGCCGTCGAGGCGTGCCGGTTAACTCGCTGCTGCTCTCCGGGGGCATTACCTCCCTGGTGGTGCTGATCAACTATCTGCTGCCGCACGAAGCCTTTGGCCTGCTGATGGCGCTGGTGGTGGCAACGCTGCTGCTGAACTGGATCATGATCTGTCTTGCCCACCTGCGTTTTCGCGCGGCGATGCGCCGCAAAGGGCGCGAGACGCAGTTCAAAGCGCTGCTCTACCCGGCGGGTAACTACCTCTGTATCGCTTTCCTGGCGATGATCCTGGTGCTGATGTGCACCATGGATGGCATGCGCACCTCGGCGATCCTGCTCCCGGTGTGGATTGTCTTCCTGTTTGCGGCGTTTAAACTCTCCCGCAAAAAGTAGTGCGGTTTCTGCCCGGCGGCGCTGCGCTTGCCGGGCAGAAATAATCAAATGTGGAATGCGACCCGCTTGCCGGTAGGCAGTATGACATCAATACTCACTTCGCCACCTAAAGCTGTAACGTAGCGTTTCAGGGTAGAAAGGCGTGGATCATTATCCGGCTGCTCTATTTTCGCAACAGTAGGTTGTTTAACGCCCATCGCGGCGGCAAGCTCTGTTTGCGACATATTGAGCTCTTCACGCAGTTGGTTGAGCGCAACAATAATGCGTAATTCTTCAACCTTAGCGGCTATCCGCTCCTGGCTTTCTTCACTCTGCTGGGCCATCAGTTCTTTTAACGTTGCCATTTGGCCTCCTTACTCGCCAGATATTTGCTGAACTCAGCGTCAGCTATGTTAATCATACGTTTATAGAAACGCTTATCACCCGCGCCTGTCTTGTTGCCAGCGCATAAAATAATGGCCTGACGCCCGGGATCAAAGGCAAAAAAAGCGCGAATCGGATCGCCTGCATGCTGAATGCGTAGCTCTTTCATATTGGTGTATTGCGATGCCTTAACGGTATCAACCCATGGTCGCCCCAGTTGAGGGCCATACTCAGAAAGAATATGCAACGCTGCCAGGACATCTTCTTTCAGGTCTTGTTTCTGATGGTGAAACCATTCGTCAAACATATCCGTTGTTTCGACTTCCCACATAGTGATTTCCTTATAGCCTTCTGGCTATAAAACAATATAGCCAAAAGGCTATACCTGCAACTGCCCAGCCTCCATAAAAACCGTAGGCCGGGTAAGGCGAAGCCGCCACCCGGCACCCCCGCACACCCCACTTCACCTTTATCGTGACCCCTCTCGCACTTCTTAACCGATCCCCAGGATCTTTTTTTTGTAATCGATTACTTTTCACTTGATGCGATTTGTAATCGATTACTTTTTACGGGTGGGGCTTATCATGGTGTCGACAACTGAAAGTAGTGGAAAGGTGACAGGGGAGTACCGGCTGCTGGTACCGCGCCTCTCCCTGATGATGTTCCTGCAATTTTTTATCTGGGGTAGCTGGTCGGTAACGCTCGGTCTGGTGATGACCCAGCACAACATGTCATTGCTGATTGGCGACGCCTTCTCCGCCGGGCCGATCGCCTCTATTTTATCGCCGTTTGTGCTCGGAATGCTGGTGGACCGCTTCTTCGCCTCGCAGAAGGTGATGGCGGTGATGCACCTGGCCGGGGCGGCGATCCTGTGGTTCGTGCCGGGGGCGCTGATCGCGGAGAACGGCGCGCTGCTGATCGGCTTGCTGTTTGGCTACACGCTTTGCTATATGCCGACCCTGGCGCTGACCAATAATATCGCTTTCCACAGCCTGGCGAACGTCGACAAAACCTTCCCGGTGGTCCGCGTATTTGGCACCATCGGCTGGATTGTCGCGGGGATCTTTATCGGCGTTACCGGCGTGGCCGCAAGCATCACCATCTTCCACGTGGCGGCGGCCAGCTCCGTCCTGCTGGCGCTCTACAGCCTGACGCTGCCGCACACGCCTGCCCCGGCCAAAGGGATGCCGGTGAAGGTGCGCGATCTCTTCTGCGCCGACGCCTTCGCCCTGCTGAAAACCCGTCACTTCTTTATCTTCTGCCTGTGCGCGATGCTGATCTCCGTCCCGCTCGGCACCTACTACGCTTATACCGCCTCTTACCTGGCGGATGCCGGGATCGCGGATGTCAGTACCGCCATGTCCTTCGGCCAGATGTCCGAAATCTTCTTTATGCTGGTGATCCCGCTGCTGTTCCGCCGTCTGGGCGTTAAATACATGCTGCTGATCGGCATGCTGGCGTGGTTTGTCCGCTACGCGATGTTTGCTCTGGGGGTAAGTGAAGAGGGGCGCATCCTGCTCTATCTCGGCATCCTGCTGCATGGCGTCTGCTATGACTTCTTCTTTGTGGTGGGCTTTATCTATACCGACCGCGTGGCGGGCGAAAAGGTCAAAGGCCAGGCGCAGAGCATGATCGTGATGTTCACTTACGGTATCGGCATGCTGCTGGGCTCGCAGATTTCCGGCGCGCTCTACAACCGCCTGGTGGCGGGGCAGGCCGTGCCACAGGCGTGGGTAACATTCTGGTGGATCCCGGCGGTGGCTGCTGCTGTGATTGCACTCGTTTTCCTTGTCTCGTTCAAATATGACGATGACAAGGCGTAATTTCTGGAGGTGGTATGAGGACGATTAAAGGCCCGGGTATTTTTCTGTCGCAGTTTATCGGGGCACAACCCCCGTTCAACACCCTCGACGGGCTGGCCGGTTGGGCGGCGGAAAAGGGCTACAAAGCGCTGCAAATGCCCTGCAACCATAAAGCGATTTTTGACGTCGAGCAGGCGGCAGAGAGCCAGACCTACTGCGACGAGATAGGCGGCAGGCTGGCGGAGAAGGGGCTGGTCATCAGCGAGCTCTCCACTCATCTGGAGGGGCAGCTTATTGCGGTCAATCCGGTCTACGACGAGGCGTTCGATAACTTCGCTCCTCCGGCGGTGCGCGGTAACGCCAGCGCCCGCCAGGCCTGGGCGACCGATATCGTGAAAAAGGCGGCGGTCGCCTCGGCACGGCTCGGTTTAACCGCCCACGCCACCTTCTCAGGATCGCTGGCCTGGCCGTTTATCTATCCCTGGCCGCCACATAACGAGACGCGTTTTGCGGAGGCGTTCAACGAGCTGGCCCGCCGCTGGCGACCCATTCTGGATGCGTTCGATGAGCAGGGGGTTAACGTCTGCTATGAAATTCATCCCGGAGAAGATCTGCACGACGGCGTCACCTTCGAGCGTTTTCTGGCGCTGGTAGACAACCACCCGCGCTGTAACATGCTTTACGACCCAAGCCACCTGCTGTTGCAGCAGATCGATTATCTGACCTGGATCGATCACTACCACACCCGCATCAAGGCGTTTCACGTTAAGGATGCCGAATTCCGTCCCAACGGGCGCAGCGGGGTGTATGGCGGCTATCAGAGCTGGATCAACCGCGCCGGACGCTTCCGGTCGCCGGGGGACGGGCAGATCGACTTTAAGGGCATCTTCAGCAAGCTGACCCAGTACGACTACGACGGCTGGGCGGTGCTGGAGTGGGAGTGCTGCCTGAAAGATGGCGAAACCGGGGCGCGGGAAGGGCGCGAGTTTATCTCCCGCCACATTATTCCTGTATCCGATCGGGCGTTCGACGATTTCGCCGCAGGAGAACTTCATGATTAACGTCGGCATTATCGGCAGCGGCTTTATCGGCCCGGCGCATATCGAAGCCCTGCGCCGCCTGGGGTATGTGCAGGTGGTCGCCCTCTGCGATGGCTCGCTGGAACAGGCGCAAGAGAAAGCCCGGGCGCTGAACATTCCTCACGCCTACGGCAGCGTGGATGCACTGCTGGCGCACCCGGAGCTGCACGTGGTGCACAACTGCACCCCTAACCATCTGCATGCGGCGATCAACCGCCAGATCCTGCGTGCCGGTAAACATGTTTTCTCCGAAAAGCCGCTGTGCATGACCCCAGACGAGGCGCGGGAGCTGGTCACGCTGGCGGAACAGGCGGGGGTGATACACGGCGTGAGCTTTGTCTACCGTCAGTTTGCGATGGTGCGCCAGGCGGCGAGCATGGTGGCGCAGGGCTCCCTCGGACGGCTCTTTGCCGCCCACGGCAGCTATCTGCAGGACTGGATGCTGCTGGAAACCGATTACAACTGGCGAGTTGATGCGGCGCTCGGGGGCGCATCGCGGGCGGTGGCCGATATCGGTTCTCACTGGTGCGACACCATTCAGTTTCTGACCGGACGGCGCATCACCGACGTGATGGCCGACCTCTCCATCGTCTGGCCGACCCGCAAGGCGAATCTGGCCGGGAATCAGACCTTCAGCCAGGCGGGCGAGGCGGTATATGAAGACAAACCCGTCACCACCGAGGATTTCGGCTCGGTGCTGTTCCGCTTCGACGATGGCAGTAAGGGCAGCTTTACCGTCTCGCAGGTGAGTGCCGGACGTAAAAATCGCCTCAGCCTGGAGGTGAACGGCAGCGAGGGCTCCGTGGCCTGGGATCAGGAGGTGCCCCAGCAGCTATGGGTAGGGCATCGCGCCCGGGCCAATCAGGTACTGACGGACGATCCGGGTCTGATGAACCGCGACGTGGCCGACAGCGCCCACTTCCCGGGCGGCCATATCGAAGGCTGGCCGGACGCCTTTAAAAATATGATGGCGCACTTTTATCAGGCAGTACAGACGGGCAGGATGCCGGAGAAGCCGGTGTTCGCCACCTTCCATGACGGAGCGAGCGTCATGTATATCATTGATGCGATAGTCAAAAGCCATCAGCAGCAGCGCTGGGTCGCAGTCGCGCAGTAACACGTTGCCCGGTGCGCCGGGCAGCCCATTTATGGTAGCCTGCTGCAAACGCAAACCGCAGGATCACTCGTCGCTATGTCAATTCAGAAAATCGCCCAACTGGCGGGCGTCTCGGTGGCGACGGTATCGCGCGTGCTGAATAACAGCGATACCGTCAAAGCCAAAAACCGCGATCGCGTCTTGCAGGCGATTAAAGAGGCGAACTATCAGCCCAATCTTCTGGCCCGCCAGCTGCGCACGGCGCGCAGCTATATGGTGCTGGTGATGGTTTCCAACATTGCCAACCCGTTCTGCGCCGAGGTGGTGAAGGGCATTGAGGAGCAGGCGGAGAAAAACGGCTACCGCATTCTGCTGTGCAACTCCGGCTCCGATATTGAACGCTCCCGCTCGGGGCTCAGCCTGCTCTCCGGCAAAATGGTCGACGGCATTATCACGATGGATGCCTTCACCCGCCTCCCCGAACTGGCGGCACTCATCGGCGATGCCCCCTGGGTACAGTGCGCCGAATACGCCGATGCGGGTGCGGTCTCCTGTGTGGGGATCAACGATGTCGACGCCTCCCAGCATGTGGTCAGCCGTCTGGCCGACGGCGGGCGACAGCGGATTGCGCTTATCAACCACGATCTGAGCTACAAATATGCCCGCCTGCGCGAGCGGGGCTATAAAAGCGTGCTGCATCTGCGCGATCTGGCGTATCAGGCGGTAGAGTATGCGAGCGATCTGAGCGCGGCGGCCGGGATGACGGCGATGAGCAAACTGCTGGCAACAGAGCCGCGCCCGGATGCGGTATTTGCGGTCTCCGATACCCTGGCCGCGGGAGCGTTACGCGCTATCGAAAAGGCCGGGCTGCGCGTGCCGGAAGATATCGCGGTGGTGGGTTTCGATGGCACCGAGCTGTCGGAGATGGTCTCGCTGACCACCATTGAACAGCCATCGCGGGATATCGGGCGCAAGGCGGTCGATCTGCTGCTGAACAAAATCGACAACCCCGATGCGCCCACGGAGCGGGTGATGATGAACTGGCGCTTTATTTCCCGCGCCAGTACCTGATTATTTCGCCAGCACGCCGGCCAGGGAGCGAATATCGTTCCCGGTGGGCGACTGGTGAATACGCAGGCCAAATTCATCGATCACCGCAAAAATATGGTCGAAAATATCGGCCTGAATCGCCTCATATTCCGCCCAGATGACGGTGTTGGTGAAGGCATAGATTTCAATCGGCAGGCCGTTGGCGTCGGGGGCTAACTGGCGCACCATCAGGGTCATATCCTGGCGAATACGCGGATGGTTGCGCAGATATTCATTCAGATAGGCGCGGAAGGTACCAATATTGGTCATCTTACGCAGGTTCAGCACCGATTCGCCTTCCCCGTTTTGCTGATTCCACAGGGTGATTTCCTCATGGCGCGTGGCCATATAGGGCTTGAGCAGCTTCGCCTGAATCAGCCGCTGCTGTTCCTGTTCGTCGAGAAAATGAATGCTGGTGGTATCAATATTCAGGCTGCGCTTAATCCGTCGTCCGCCGGAGGCTGACATGCCGCTCCAGTTGATAAAAGCGTCGGAGACCAGCGCCCAGGTCGGGATGGTCGTAATCGTGTTATCAAAATTGCGCACCTTGACGGTGGTCAGGCCGATATCGGTCACCGTGCCGTTCGCGCCATATTTCGGCATCTCCAGCCAGTCGCCGAGCTTGAGCATATCGTTGGCCGAGAGCTGAATACCCGCCACCAGCCCGAGAATGGGATCTTTAAACACCAGCATTAATACGGCTGCCATCGCGCCCAGGCCGCTAATCAGAATGGCGGGAGACTGACCGATCAGCAGAGAGATAATCAGGATCCCCACCAGAATGGCGCTCACCAGCTTGATCCCCTGGAAGATGCCTTTCAGCGGCAGCTGGGAGGCGGTCGCCATTTTTTGCGACAGGTTGAATATCACGTCCACCAGCGAGAAGAACGCCAGCAGGGCGTAAATCATCACCCACAGCTTCGCGCAGGTGGTTAATATCTCTGCCGCATCGCTGCCTTTTTGCAGCCACAATACCGCCTGAACGTTGACGATGATCCCCTGCAGGGTAAAGGCCAGGCGGTGAAATAATTTATTCTGGGTGATGATCTGCAGCCATAAATGGCTGCTGGCCCGGGCCCGTTTCTCGAAGGCCCGCAATACCACTTTGTGCAGAATAAAGTGAATAATCAGCGAAGTAAGAAAAATAATTCCAAAGATAATCACGAGGGAAGTGGTGTGATTAATTTCAATTCCTGACTCTTCGACCAGGGAAATAAACTCCTGCATAACATCTCCTGTATTAAAGCAGCCGCCATAATGGCGGCTGCGGATCGATTATGCAAACCCAGGGGCTTATCGGGACGCGTGGCAGGCTTTCGTGACCGGCAGGCTAAGACGATGGCGCAGCCGCAGGGTCGCCAGCGCCAGCACCACCATCATGCCTGTTTCTACCGCCAGGAAGAGGTTAATCGCCTCCGCGTAATCCCCGTGATGGTTTTGCAGGGCGTGGAGCAAAATCGCGCCAAATATTGCAGGCCCCAGGCCGAGCGCCGCCTGTTGCAGGGTGCTGAGAATGGCGCTGGCGGCCCCGGCGTCATCGGGCTGAATATCGCGCATGCCGATACGGTAGAAACTGTTCACAATCAGCGCCTGGCCGTAGCCCACCAGCCCGGTGGCCGGGGCGAGGGTCAGGGCGGTGTTCTCCAGTCCCCAGATGCGGAAGGCGGCGATCAGCGCCAGCAGGCCGGTTATCTGGATTGCCAGGCCGGTAAGCAGAAGGGTGCTGGTGCTGTAGCGGGCAATCAGGCGCGGGGCAAACCACGCCGAGACAAAATAGGTCACGCCCAGGGCGATAAAGCTGTTGCCGGACTGCCACGGCGCCATCCCCAGACCGGTCTGCATGGTCAGCGCCATGCAGAACATAAACCCGGACCAGACGCTGAAAAAGAGCAGCGCAATCAGCACGCCAAAGCGGATGCTGCCGAGCTGCATTAAGCGTGGCGGGATCAGCGGGTGGGCCCCTTCGCGCTCTTTTTTACGCGCGTTCAGCGCCATCAACCAGGCCAGAGGGACAATAGCGACCAGCATCGCCTTCAGCGGCCACGACCAGTGCCACTGGGGCCCCAGCGCCATCGGGAACAGCAGGCAACAGAGGATCGCGGCCAGCAGCGCAGTACCCGGCCAGTCGATGCGCGACGGCGTATCGCGACGGGTTTGCGGAACAAAACGGCGGCTCAGGGCCAGCACCAACAGGCAGATCGGCACGTTGATAAAGAAGGCGTTGCGCCAGCCCAGCCCGGCGATATCCGCCGACACCAGCCAGCCGCCGCCCATCTGCCCGACAATAAAGGCGATCCCGCCGATGCCGCCAAACAGGCTGATGGCTCTGGCGTGGGCGGTGCCTTTCAGGGTCACGTGAAGGGTGGCAAGAATTTGCGGCACGATCAGCGCTGCGCCCGCGCCCTGCACGATGCGCGCGGCCAGCAGTTGCTCGATATTGCCCGCCATCCCGCACAGCAATGAGGCCAGGCCGAAGCTCGCCACGCCCCACATAAACAGACGGCGGCGCCCGAGGTTATCCCCCAGCTTGCTCCCGAGCGCCAGACAGACGGCGAAGGCCACCCCGTAGAGCGCCACAATCAGCTCCAGCTCGGTGGCGGTGGCATGCAGCGAGTGGGTGATGGAATCCAGCGCCACGTTGGTGATCGAGGTATCGATCAGCGGCAGCATCTGGCCGGTTAACAGCAATATCAGGCCTGCCCGGCCCGGTGAAACAACTGACCTATTCATGGTGACTCCATTGCGTCAAACAGCGTAGCGTCGTAGCATCAACCATCTGATAAACGGGTACCAGTTCTTGCTTATACTGGTATTGGCACTACCATGCAGGGGGCACTATGGCGCTGATGTCTGAACCGGTCACCGCACTGCAGGATGACACCCGAAAACAGTTGGGGGCTTTTCTACGCGCCCGACGCGAAAGCCTCGATCCGCAGCGTCTTGGCCTGCCGCGCAGCGGTCGCCGCCGCACGCCGGGCCTGCGGCGTGAAGAGGTGGCCATGCTGGCGGATGTGGGCGTCACCTGGTACACCTGGCTCGAGCAGGGCAGGAATGTGAATCCGTCCAGCGCGGTGATGGCGGCGGTAGCGAAAGCGCTGCAATGTACCCCGACCGAAGCCCGCCACCTCTTTCTGCTGGCCGGCCTGCCGCCGGGCGAAGCGCCGCAGGCGGTCTGCTGTGAGGGGATCAGCGAAGGCACCCGCCGTCTGCTCGATACCCTGATGCCAAAACCCGCCAGCATCCAGAAACCGAATTTCGATATCGTGGCGTGGAATGACAGCTTCGGCCACCTGATGGGCGTCGACTTTAACGCCATTCCGCCGGAAGATCGCAACTGTATCTATCTCTTCCTCACCCATCCCGCGTGGCGCGCCCGGCTGGGCAAGCGTGATGACGTGTTGCCCATTTTTGTCTCCTATTTTCGCGCGGCGATGGCCGAGCACCGGGGCGACCCGCAGTGGGAGGCCAAACTGGCACGCTTCTTTGCAGTATCTGAAGAGTTTGAAACCCTGTGGCACCAGCGCAACGACGTGCGCGGCGTGGAAAACCAGCTCAAGCTCTTTACCCATCCCGAACTGGGCGATTTTCATCTCCAGCAGATGTACTGGTACTCTGCTCCGCGCAACGGCTCGCGGCTGCTGGTCTATCTGCCGGTGGATGAGGCGGGAGAGAGGGCAATGGCGTGGCTGGCTGCACAGAAATAATTTCTGCGAGGGGCTTTCAGGGAATAGAAGTCACTCCGGTCTGACCTGGATAAAGGGGGTAAGGTAAATCACGAAAGGCAAAATTAGCCTTTAATGCAAATTGCCTTACATGCTAATATCTTCAGGGATGAAAAATCGTGTTCAGACTTATCGTTCATCAGGCAGTCAGAGAAGAGATCCTCTCGTTGCCTGCAGGCGTACAGGCGAAGCTGATTCGTCAGCTTGATAAATTGCGTGCTAACCCAACGGCACTTCGGGAGCCCGACAGCAAGCCATTACCCCATGGTTTGTTTGAAATAAGAACCGTCGGTCTGATTCATAGTCGCGGGATCTATGTGTATCAGCGGGAAAAAACAATTTATCTGTTGCGTGTATTTATCAAGAAGATGAAGAAAACGCCTTCTGCTGAAATCCGTCTGGCACTGAAAAGACAACAGGAGATGTTGGATGAGCAAGAAGATCATTGACTGGGATACGTTAAGAGCGGAGCTGTTAAGCGATTCAGATGTGCAGGCTGCCTTTGACGCCGAAGAGCGTAAGGCGCGGCTGCAGGAGATGCTGGCACAGTGGCGCAAACAGGCGGGACTGACGCGTGCTCAGGTGGCGGAGCGCATGGGGGTCAGCGCGCCAACCGTCTCCCGAATGGAAGCCAATATTACCCGGGCGAGTCTGGATACCTTAACGCGTTATGCGTTGGTGTGCGGCGTTAAGCATCCGCAGATTACGCTCTATTGAAAACAGGCACGCCGGAACCCAGCGTGCCAGTAGTCATTAGCACTCAGTCACAATCGTGCTCAGCGGCAGACGCGATTTCGGCAGCGTGGCGTTGAAATCTTCCACGCTGTGATGCCCGACCGGCACGACCACCAGGCTGGTGAAGCCTTTCTCTTTCAGACCAAACTCTTCGTCGAGGATGGCGGCGTCGAAACCTTCAATTGGCACCGCGTCCAGACCCATTGCGGCCACGCCCAGCAGGAAGTTGCCGACGTTCAGGTAAACCTGTTTTGCCATCCACTGGTGGTCATCTTTCAGATCGACACGGTGCATATCGGCGAAGAAGGTGCGGCCCTTGTGGTTAGCGGCTTTCGCTTCCGGGGTGGCGAAACGGCCATCGGCCTCTTCCTGATCCACCACGCGGTTCAGCCAGGCATCGTCCATCGCGGTTTTGGCGCAGAACACCACCACGTGAGAGGCATCCAGCATTTTGCGTTCGTTGAAGACAAAGCCACCGGCTGCGGATTTCGCCACGCGCGCTTTGCCTTCTTCGGTGCTGGCGACGATAAAGTGCCACGGCTGCGAGTTGGTACTCGACGGGCTGTACTGCAGCAGGGTTTTAATCTGTTCCGCCTGGTCGGCAGTCAGTTTTTTACTCGGATCAAAGGCCTTCGTTGAGTGACGCTTTAAGGCAACAGAGATGATATCCATAACGACTCCTGGGGTTTAATGCAAAAGGGAAAATGATACAAAGGGAAAGGAACAAAGGTAAGGGCATTCCGAGCGCTTAAGGGCCCGGACGCAGACGTTTTTGCTCTTTTTTTGGCAACTTATCCACCACCAGATGCCACGAATCATTGACCAGATCGGCTATCAGCTCAGGAGTGATATCCTCCGCCGCGTAAACCGAGATCCAGTGCTTTTTATTCAGATGGTAGCCAGGCTCAATGCCCCGGTAGATCTGCTGGTTGAGCAGCGATTTTTGCGGGTCGGACTTCAGGCTGACATGCAGGCGCCCGTGTGCGACGCCAATCAGCATAAAAATCTTGCCGCCAACCTTAAACACATCGTAGTCCGGGCCAAACGGCCAGCACTGTTCGGTAAAGGGCAGCTCCAGGGCCACCTGTTTTGCGCAGGCGGCGAGGGTTTTACTGTCCATCGCTATCCTCTTCGGCCAGCGCGCGCCACATCGCTTCAAAACCCAATGCCTTAAATTCGGCTGCGCGGGCCGGTTCGCGAGTAGCGAAGGACATGGTGGTCTCCGCCAGGGATAAAAAGAGCGCGTCGCCAAACAGCCGGAACTCTTCCGACATAAACACCGGGCGGATATGGCGACGGCACAGCTCGTGCAGCTCCGGGAACATCTCGTGTACCGCCTGCTCGGTTTCGGCGTTGATCTTCTCGCTCACCCCAAGCTGGCGGATGGCGCCGTGGGCCACCGGATTGCGGATCCCCCAGTCAACGTAGCTGTTCCAGATATTGCGGGTATGCTCTTTTGGCTGGGTCAGGGCGCGATCCATATTCGCCAGCATAGTCTGGCACAGATCCTGCTTCAGGTGCAGGTAGAGGGCGTTAAGCAGGTCGTCTTTGGTAGCGAAATAGCGAAACAGGGTGCCTTCTGCCACGCCCGCACTGCGGGCGATTAACGCGGTAGAAGCCGCAATGCCGGACTGGGCAAACGCGCTGGTTGCCGCGTCCAGCAACGCCAGTTCTTTATCTTCACTTTTCGGACGAGCCACTGCATTTCCTCCAGGTAATGTGCAAAAACCCCGATTGAATCATGCCCTTTGTGGGGCTGCAACGTGGAATGTCAAAGATCTTAAAACGTCTTGACGACTTTCACATCACTTCTATAATGAGTGCTTACTCACTCATAATCAAGTTTTGCCCGCGCAGGCCATCGGATGGGGCGCGAATTCGGGTCGGGATATGAAAAAGCGTTTTATTGTTAGCGTGGTGGTAGTGATGATGATTGCATCCGCGGCGAGTTTGCCGTTTGTACTCAATGCCGGGTTCGGCCAGCCGCCACAGGGCGCGCAGCTGAATGAGTTTGCCGCCTCGCCGCAATATCGCGACGGCCAGTTCCATAACACCTTGCCGACGCCCGGCTTTACCGGCAATAAGAACATGCTGGCGGCGTGGTGGGATTTTCTGGTGACGAAGCGTGAGAACGCGCGTCCGGCCCAGCCGCTGCCGCTGGTGAAAACCGATCTGGCGCAGCTGCCCCTGGATCAAGAGACGCTGGTCTGGCTCGGCCACTCCTCGTGGTATCTACAGCTGGCAGGCAAACGCATTCTGATCGATCCGGTATTCAGCAACTATGCCGCACCTTTCTCTTTTCTCAATAAAGCCTTTGCCGGGGAGTACCCGTGGCGTGCCGAAGAGATGCCCGATATCGATCTGCTGATTATCTCGCACGATCACTACGATCATCTCGACTACGCCACCATCAAAGCCCTGTTGCCCAAAGTGAAGCGCGTGGTCACGCCGCTCGGGGTGGGATCGCACCTGCGCTACTGGGGCATGGAGCCCTCGATCATTGAGGAGAGGGACTGGGAGCAGTCGGTGCGGATCAGCGACGATCTCACCGTACATGTCCTGCCGGCGCGCCACTTCTCCGGGCGCTGGCTCAAGCGCAACCAGACGCTGTGGGGCAGCTTTATGTTTGTCACCCCAGAGACGAAAGTGTTCTACAGCGGTGATTCTGGCTATGGCTCGCACTTTAGCGCCATTGGCGAGCGCTTCGGCGCCGTCGATCTGGCGATCATGGAGAACGGCCAGTATGACCAGGACTGGAAGTACATCCACATGCAGCCTGCCGAAACGGCGCAGGCGGCGGCGGATCTTAATGCCAACGCGGTCGTACCGGGCCACTCCGGGCGCTTTGTGCTGGCAAAACACACCTGGAACGACCCACTGATCCAGCTTACGCAGGCCAGCAAGGATAAAAAATATCGCCTGCTGACCCCGGAGCTTGGTGAGCCGGTCAGGGTAGATGATGCCACGCAACAATTTCGTGCGTGGTGGGAATAATGTTAAATCGAAGAGCAGAGGGGGAGAGCAGCATGACTATTTCCGCTCAGGTTATCGACACCATTGTCGAGTGGATCGACGACAACCTTCATCAGCCGTTGCGTATCGAGGATATCGCCCGACATGCGGGCTACTCCAAGTGGCACTTACAGCGGCTGTTTATGCAGTACAAAGGCGAGAGTCTGGGGCGCTATATTCGGGAACGTAAGCTGCGGCTGGCGGCGCGGGATCTGCGTGAATCGGATGAAAAGGTCTACGATATCTGCCTGCGTTACGGCTTTGACTCCCAGCAGACCTTTACCCGCGTCTTTACCCGCACCTTTAACCAGCCGCCTGGGGCGTATCGCAAGGATAACCACAGTCGCGCGCATTAACGGCAGGCTTAATGCGCAAACCAGCGGCGCCAGATGAACCGCAGAATAAAGAATTCAATGGCGCCGAGCAGTAAAAACCACAGGCAAAAGATGATGGTGTAAAGCTGATTCAGATCCATCAGATGGAAGAGGGTCATCAGCTTTTGCGCCACCACCAGCCCCAGCGACGGCGCAGGCAGTAACAGAACGGAGAGAAAGGCCATCAACAAAATGCCGCCTGCCGTTAACAGCGATTCTAACGGGTGTCTCATGATTATGTTAATCGTCAGTTAAAAATAACATTGTCACGGATAGGGCTTCGTAAAGCAATATCAACCGTCAGACGCAGGCGCGATAAATAATTGTCCGCTAATTCACTGTTATTTCCCCCGCCAGAAAGATCTCTATTCAATTAACCTGCATTAATGTCAATTATTGTCACCCTCCGGCAAAGACTTTTACAAAGGTATAGGTGCTCATTCCAATTAACGTCGCAATAACAATGGCAACGAAAATATATAACGCCAGACGTCGTCCTCGATAAATCCCAAACATGGTTCCCTCTCGTTTAGTTTCGGTTTAGAAATAATTTGTAAAAATCGCTCTGGTGAAATGAGACGTTACCGGTTTAATGCCGCCGACAACAATAATAGTGCGATAAATTAATTTTCCTGACAACTCAATATTGTCGACAGATTTATAAAAGCAGAGATGGAATTCAGGCTTTTGCTCACCGCAAACTGAAGGAGCTGAAATATGACCAAAATGCACCACACCCAGACGCCGCCTCCTACCACGCCAGACATGGCCTATCAGCAGACCGTAGAGCAGACGCTTGCCGCGCAGCAGAGCACCGCGGCGGGTCTGAGCCGCGCACAAGCACAGGCGCGGCTGGACAAACATGGTCCCAACGCGCTGCCGGAGAAAAAAGCCAGACCGGCCTGGCTGCGTTTTCTGGCTCATTTTAACGATGTGCTGATTTATGTATTGCTGGCCGCTGCACTATTAACGGCAATAATGGGCCACTGGATCGATACCCTGGTTATTCTGGGTGTGGCGGTCATTAACGCGTTGATTGGTCATATTCAGGAAAGTAACGCCGAAAAATCACTGAACAGCATCCGGAATAAGCTCGCCAGCGATGCCCGTGTTATTCGTGACGGCGATCATGAAACAATACCCACAACTGAAATAGTTCCCGGGGATATTATTTTCCTGCGTGCCGGGGATCGTATTCCGGCCGATATGCGTTTAATTGAGGCACATAATTTACGCGTTGAAGAGGCTATTCTCACCGGCGAATCGACGGTGGTGGATAAACACACCCAGCCGCTGAACGGGGAATTACCGCTCGGCGACCGCACCAACCTGGTCTTCTCCGGTACCACGGTGAGCGCAGGCGGCGGCGTTGGGGTGGTCATTGCCACCGGCCAGGAGACCGAACTGGGCCACATTAACCAGATGATGGCCGGGATTGAAAAGCATCGCACCCCGCTGCTGGTGCAGATGGACAAACTCGGCAAGGCCATCTTCGGGATCATCATGGCGATGATGGCCGCGCTGTTCGTCTTTAGCCTGCTGCTGCGCGACATGCCGATCGGCGAGCTGCTGCTCTCTTTGATTAGCCTGGCCGTGGCGGCGGTGCCGGAAGGTCTGCCTGCCATTATCTCGATTATCCTGTCGCTGGGCGTGCAGGCGATGGCCCGCAAGCGCGCCATCATCCGTAAACTGCCCACAGTCGAAACGTTAGGAGCGATGACCGTGGTCTGCTCGGATAAAACCGGCACCCTGACCATGAACGAGATGACCGTTAAGGCGATCATCACCGCCGACAGCTGCTACCGCGTTGAGGGCGACAGCTATGCCCCGGAAGGCAACATCTCTCTGGAGGGCAGCGACGAGCCGGTGAAGATCCAGCCCGGTACGGTGCTGGAGCACTATCTGCGTACCATCGACCTGTGTAACGACAGCCAGATGATTCAGGACGAGCGCGGCCTGTGGCGTATCACCGGCGGGCCGACCGAAGGCGCGCTGAAGGTGCTGGCGGCAAAAGCGCAGCTGGCGCCGGTCACCACCACGCTGATTAACAAGATCCCGTTCGACTCCCAGTATAAGTACATGAGCACCCACTATCGGATAGGGGATGAGGAGCAGATCCTCATCACCGGCGCGCCGGACGTTATTTTCGCTCTCTGCGCCCGGCAGCAGACCCGTAACGGTGCCGAAGCCTTTAACCGCAGCTACTGGGAAGCCGAGATGGAGCGTTATGCGCGCCAGGGGTTGCGTATGGTGGCGGCGGCGTACAAACCGGCGAACGGTGAGCAGACCTTAACCCACGACGACCTCAGCCACGGCCTGATCTTCCTCGGTATCGCCGGGATGATGGATCCGCCGCGTCCGGAAGCGATCGACGCCATTCATGCCTGCCAGCAGGCGGGGATCCGCGTCAAGATGATCACCGGGGATCACCCGCAGACGGCCATGAGCATCGGCCAGATGCTGGGGATCGCCAACAGCGGCCAGGCGGTGACCGGCTCCCGGCTGGAACAGATGGATGATAGCGAGCTGGCACAAGCGGCGGTGGAGTACGATATCTTCGCCCGCACCAGCCCGGAGCATAAGCTGCGTCTGGTGAAAGCCTTGCAGGAGAAAGGTGAAATCGTCGGCATGACCGGCGACGGCGTAAACGATGCCCCGGCGCTGCGCCAGGCGGACGTGGGCATCGCGATGGGCATTAAGGGCACGGAAGTGACCAAAGAGGCGGCGGATATGGTCCTGACGGACGACAACTTCGCCACCATCGCCAGCGCGGTGAAAGAGGGGCGTCGCGTCTACGACAACCTGAAGAAGACCATTCTGTTTATCATGCCGACCAACCTCGCGCAGGGGCTGCTGATTGTGATTGCCCTGCTGGCGGGGAACATCATTCCCCTGACGCCGGTGCTGATTTTGTGGATGAACATGGCGACCTCCGCCACGCTCTCCTTCGGGTTGGCATTTGAGGCCGCCGAGCGCAACATCATGCGTCGCCCGCCGCGTCAGACCGGGCAGCACGTGATGGATGGTTATGCCGTCTGGCGCGTGGCCTTCGTCGGCACCCTGATTGCCGTCGCCGCCTTTGCGCTGGAAGCCTGGCTGGCTCCGCGCGGCCACAGCGCGGAGTTCATCCGCACCGTGCTGCTGCAGATGCTGGTCTGTGCCCAGTGGGTCTACATGATTAACTGCCGCAACACCGAAGGCTTCTCCCTGAACCGCGGTTTGCTGGCGAACAAAGGCATCTGGCTGGTGACGGGCGTGCTGTTGCTGCTGCAGCTGGCGATTATCTACCTGCCGTTTATGCAGATGCTGTTCGGCACCGAAGCGCTGCCGCTGCGCTACTGGGGTGTAACCCTGGTGACCGCGGGCGCAATGTTCTTCATTGTCGAAATCGAGAAGCGACTCACCCGCAGGTTCCGTAAGGCGGCATAACGTTTGCCCCTCTCCTTTGGGAGAGGGGGAAAGAGAGCGATTACGGACTCGTCGCCCACAGCTCGGCATGTTTTTGCACCAGAGAAATGAGCGAGCCGCCGTCGGCGATAAAGTCCCGCATGCGCTGCGCCTCGCTCTTCTCCTGTTTCAGGCTCTGGGCAATCTCTTCAATCGCACTCGACGCCCCGAGCTTTGCGGCAGAAGGCGCGACGCGCTCCAGCAGCCAGGCGAGATCTTCTGCAATGGTTTTCTGCTCCCCGGTATGGACGTCCGTCAGGATCCCCTCCAGCCCGTAGCGGCAGGCCTGAAAACGGTTAAAGCGGTAGAGCAGAAAATCCCGCTCCTGATGCTTGTAAGGCCGGGTGGTGAGCAGCCAGTGGGAGGTGGCCTGGATCAGCCCGGCGATATTGATGGCATGGGCGAGGGTCAGCGGCGTGTCCATCACCCGTACCTCTACGGTGCCAAAATGGGGGCTGGGGCGAATGTCCCAGTGCAGATCTTTAATGCTGTCGATCATGCTGGTATGGCTCAGGCGGCGGAACAGCCCTTCGAACTCCTGCCAGCTGTTGACCCACGGCATCAGGCCGTTATCCGGAAAGCCGGAGAAGATATTGAGGCGCGAAGAGGAGAATTTGGTGTCGGTACCCTGCATATAGGGCGAGCTTGCCGCCAGGGCGATAAAGTGTGGCACGAAGCGCGACAGGCCGTGCAGCAGGTAGATGGCGTCATCGCCAGTGCGACAGCCCACATGAACGTGCTGGCCGAAGACCGTGGCCTGCAAAATCAGATAGCCAAAGCGCTCCAGGGTGGCGTTATAACGCTCGTCCTCGCACACCTCCTGACGCTGCCATTTCTGAAACGGATGCGTGCCGCCGCCGCAGATCTGGATATGGTGCTCCGCCGCCGCGCGCAGGATACTCTGCTGCATGGCGGAGAATTGCGCCGCCGCCTGGTCGATGTTCTGGCAGACGCCGGTGGCGATCTCCAGCATGCTTTCGGTGATATCGTGCTTCACTTCACCGCTTTTGATGTCATCTTTCACGGCGGCGATCAGAGCGGATGAGTCCTGGCTCAGATCGTAGCCCGGCGGGTTGACGACCTGGAGTTCAAGCTCAATGCCGAGGGTGTAGGGTTCAGAGGATTTAAAATCGGGTAAAGGCATGGCGCACTCCGTTGTCTGTGATGAGTTGAGTATAGACAATGGGTGAAGTTCTCCCTTTCCCTATGGAACAGGCCCAGTCTACCTTGACGCTCCAGAGTCGTTATCGCTATTAATATTGGCCTGATTATTAACATTAAGGTGCAAGTAATGGTCTCATTTCGACCCCTGACAGAGGATAAGTATCCTGCTTATCTGGACTATTTTATTGATGATTATGCCGGGGAGATCGCCTCAAACTACGGACTCTCTCAACACGATTCTCTTGCCAGAGCGAAGCAGGAAATTGCTGAAATGCTTCCTGAAGGCGTGAATACGCATGGACACGTTTTACTCTCTCTTGTTGCGCCGATAGATCAGACCAACAGGCCTGTCGGTTATCTCTGGTACAAACCCGATACGATGATGCGTTCAGTGTTTATCTACGATTTTCATATTTTCACCTCTTGTCAGGGGGAGGGGCTGGGTAAACAGACTCTTCGCGTTTTTGAAGCGCATCTGCGCGAAAGGGGCTTTAAAGAGATCAGACTGCGGGTGGCAGGGGATAATGCCCGTGCCCGGCATCTTTACGAGACCAGCGGTTTTGGCATTACCGGAGTCAACATGAGCAAGTCTATTGTGGCGCCCGCGGAAAAAATATTGTGAGGATGCTAAAATCCTCGCAACAACTGACACCCTGAGGATAACGCATGAGCAACGACGTACCGATTAAATACTATGACATCGTGGATGAGTACACGACGGAAGCCGCCGAACCGGTCAACGAGTCAGAGCGTGATTCGCTGGCGCTCTATTTCCAGTTGCTGATCACTCGTTTAATGAATAACGAAGAGATCAGCGAAGCGGCGCAGACCGAGATGGCGGTGGAAGCCGGCATCAACACCCAGCGCATTGACGATATCGCCAATTTTCTGAACCAGTGGGGCAATGAGTAGTTCCTGCATGAAAGACATAGTCTGCGCAGGCGTTGTGCTTTACACTGCGCGCGGCAAAAACTGAGTTAGTAACGATTAATTAGGCGGTAACGGCAATGGCGATGAACGGAACAATCACAACCTGGTTTGCAGATAAGGGCTTTGGATTTATCAAAGATGAAAACGGCGATAACCGCTATTTTCATGTGATTAAGGTCGCCAATCCCGATCTGATTAAGAAAGATGCCGCGGTAACGTTTGAACCGACCACCAACAACAAGGGGTTGTCGGCGTATGCGGTGAAGGTGATCCCCGAGAGCAAATATATTTACCTCGATGGCGAGCGTCATAAGATCACCTCCATCAAATCTTACCTGGTCTACAGCGAAGAAGAGCCCGCCGAAACCCGGATTGATAAAGAGAACGGCGTGCTGTCGGTGAAGAGCCTGATGGGCAATATCGCGCCGAAATCAACGGCCAAAGCGGGCGAAATGCGCACGGTAAGAAAACTGGCTATCACCACCTTCCAGGGCAAAACCTTTATCTTCTCCGAAGATGAGATTGACCTGGACGCCACGGTGAAAATGCTCAAGAACCTGAAGTAATCTGCATCCTGCCGGGTAGCGGCTGCGCCTTACCCGGCCTGCAAACCAAAGCGGCGCGAAACGCAGGCACGTGCAAGCGCAGCGCCGTCCTCTCATCGACCTTCTCTCCTGATACATCGCCAGTATAAAGAATTATTTACGCGATTAACGCGCCCGGCAGTACTGTTATGCAGACAATCCTGTATTGTGAAATAACAAACCGTTAACAAAGAAGGGGGTAGCAGCGTGCCGGAGATGAATATCTGGGGACAGATGGTTAACGATCCTGTTCCCGGCTGGCAAGGGGCCAGTGTACTGGAGCGTGGGGTGCTGGAAGGGCGTTTTTGCCGCCTTGAGCCGCTGAATGCGCACCAGCATGCGAGCGATCTGTTCGAGGCCTACGCGCTGGGCGACGACAGCGACTGGACCTGGCTTGCCAGCAATCAACCTGCCAGCGTGGAAGAGACCGCCAGCTGGGTGCAGGGCAAAGTGCAGGATAAGGCGCTGGTGCCTTTTGCAGTGATCGATCGCCAGAGCGAGCGCGCCGTCGGGCTGGTCTGTTATATGGCCATTGAGCAACAGCTGGGTTCGGTGGAGATAGGGCATGTCACCTGGTCGCGCAAAATGAAAAACAGCCCGCTCGGCACAGAGGCGATCTGGCTGCTGCTGAAATATGGTTTTGAGCGAGGCTATCGCCGTCTGGAGTGGAAGTGCGATTCGATGAACATCCCCTCGCGCCGGGCCGCAGAGCGGCTGGGCTTTACCTGGGAAGGGCGGTTGCGCCAGAAGCTGGTGCGTAAAGGCCGTAACCGCGACAGCGATATGCTCTCCATCATCGATAGCGAATGGCCGGAGCGGGACGCGGCTCTGCGTGGCTGGCTGGCCGCAGATAATTTTGATAACGATGGACGGCAGATCAAACGCCTTGAGGCGTTTCACGCTCGCCCCGAAACGGCATAACAGTGAGTTTATAGCAGGCGCCCCTCTGAAAAGGGGCCCCTGCACCGTTTATTTTCTTTTGCCATTAACAATATTATTTATTCAGATTACTCCGCAATTAAAAGTATACATTTATTATCTTTAGCAGCCCGAATTAATACGCCTTATTATCACCCCGCTGGTATTAATTGCGCGGATGATAGCACTCAGCGGAAATAACCAACCTGTCTGTAAAACGTTCGTGGAGCGCAGCCTTTTCGGCTGGCGCAACCTTGTGCCGCGCGGTGAGGCCAGGCGTTTCTTTGTCGAAAGCCGTCATAATTCATGGTGATGTGAATTAATTATTAAATCCTTTACTTAATTGAAAAGAGAAATTTGAAATGGGCATAATTAAAAAAATTCTTCTGGCTATTGTCATCATTGCTGGCGTGCTGAATATCTCCAGACAGGCTCACGAATATGGCCTCGATATTGGCTTGCAGTTGCTGACAGTATTTATCATGAGTACCACTTTCCTGTGGCGCTGGGCGTCCGGCCACCTGCCACATATCGGGAAACCAGTCGCGATTACGATCATGATGGTAACCATGCTGATCGCGCGGGTAATTGTTGAGTATGCCATCGCCGATCTTCTGCACGTTGACCTGGTGGAGGTCATCCATACCAGCCTCAAATACAGCCCATGGCTCTGGCTGGCGATGTTCCTGGGTTCGGGTGTGAAGGTCTTTTTCTGGCGCTGGCTGTTTGCGGGCGTGCACCAAGAGAACAGATCGGATGTTACCGCCTGAGGGCAGGGCAGAAACCGGCGCGGGAACGCGAGCACGATCGTAAGGCGCGCTACAACCATCATCACCACCGTTAAACAGGTCAACCCACCTCTTTGGTGGGCATGATATCGTCCGGTTACCGCACTTTATGAGCCTTGACTCATTTGACTAAAGTCAAACTTTATTGACTTATTTAATTGTCTTAATAATGTTATTTAGTGACGGTTTTTAAAAAGTTGTTACTAGATAAAATAGTCTTTAACTAGTCTTTTGCTCTGGTTGAGTTTGACGGGGTTATCTGAAGAGTTCAGCTCAAACGCATAGGGTATCGGGTCATTCTCTCTGAGTATCACTCTCGTCAGGCACATAACGCTCTGGTGCGCCTGACATTTGCGCAATCCCGGTAAAGATGACCACTTTGACAATCATTGAAGTCTTCTTCATGAAGTCTAATCGCAAACATAATGTTCTGCGCTGCCTGTCTATTGTAAGACATATCATTTTCTTTCATTTGAAAATAATCTATCGATAAAGTCTTTCTGATTTAACACATCTTCAACAAGATATGTCTCAGATTTTGAATATTGACATGTTTTAAGCAGACTTTCATATTTCAGGACATGAAATAACTGCATGCTTAAGACGGAGGGAGTGTGGAGAAAATCAGAAGTTATCCATCAAAGCGCAGACCGCGAGGTGAAAGTAAAAATGCCCGGTTAACCATGCTGAGCGCACGTATCGATGATGAGCTTTGTGAATACGTGCAGGCCACCGCTTACGAAACGCGTAAAAGCAAACAGGACATCATCGCAGAAGCCCTGATGCTTCATCGCCAGCACTATCAGCTTAACCCTGGTAACTGAAGCACGCCTCAGCGTACAGGTTCGTCAAACGAAAAAGGTTGTACAGAATGAGGTTTCTACGCTTCTGGCATGATTGCACCTTGCCCGGTGATGACGTCGATGTAACCCACTTCATGCCAGCATCTAAACGTTTTCTGAAAAAGTAATTTAACTGGATAAATAACCAGTGGAAAGGAGGTTTTTTCACCGGTACGAGCGTAGTATTGCAGCGGGTGCCTGATGCTTTCTGAGCTCAGGCAGGTCTGGAGATGCAGAAAGCAAAAGCCCCGGAGATGTTTCCATCAACCGGGGCTACCACTCCAAACCCAGACAATTTGGATGGTAGCCTCTTCTTAGCAAGGAGGCAATGACATGCTTAACAAGTACGCCTTTTGGGCGATCCTGGTGCTGGCTTTAACTGTGCTGGGCGTCACGTTTCTGGTTCGCGAAACGTTATGCGAGCTGAGCTTTAAGGAGCGTGATGTGGAAGTGAAAGCTGTTCTCGCTTACGAAATGAAGAAGTAGCGGTATGCGGGGAGCAATCCCCGCTTATCCGGTTGTCGGTTTGGTACAGGCACCCGTTTTTTTGCCCCGTCTGGCGATGAGCCGGACGGGGCATTTTTATTTCAACAGCGTTGTAGCATCCATCTTAAGGCAAGTCTCTATTTTCGGACGGTTTGTTGAGGTTTTGGGGGATAATATATAAATGCCTTCCGACCTTTTATGCGGTGCTTAATATGGCGTTATGTCAATTAACCTGATGTCACGTCCGCTATGAGCGAGGAGCGGACGTTGCATCTTGCATCTAAACGCGCTTTAACTCAGGCGTTCCCTGATGGAATATCAATTGCCATTGGCCATTGCCACTCATTTCCCAGCATGAGGAACGAAGAGAGGCATTACTGCCATCTGGATCAAAAGTTCTGTAATGCAATATGGCGAAATTTTTTCTAACGATGATAAGTCTAAAGTCGTCACTGTGAATTATTGGACTTTTATCTTCAGTAGAAAGTGCCTCTATTGTTTCTGCCCTATCAACTAACATGCCAGATCGCGTTATCTCTCGAAATTCCTCATGAAGTATCTCTTCAAGCCATTCCCGATCGTTCCGCTTGTCATCATGAAGAGAACATTCGAGACTTTTTAATCTCTCAAGGAGCATAGTATTGTCCTTATTACATTGGGCCATTAACTTTTAGGACAATGAACGCTGGAAAGCAACATCCGCTCCTGACACAAAGCGGACCATTATAAATTTTCTGATGCAGGCGGTAATCGCGACTTTTTCAGGCTTTCCACCTGCAATGCAACCTATAGAACTCTTCAGTCTTAGGGCTATATCAGCACCGCTGAACGCATCGCCCTCTTTTGCATGGCCGTAACAGAGCAGACTGATTCCTCTGATATCGGGTTTAAAAGACGTTCAGGATTGTTCCATTAAAAAACGTAAAAACCTGAGTTGCATTATTTGTAATAGGCAGAAGAGAGGATGAATAAGGGCACATAATGAAGCGTGCGTGAAAAAACGCTAATTCATCCCCTTAAGTTAAATTAACGCCAATTAACAGAGCCCCAGGCGAGACATTGTGTAAGTGGTTGTTAAGATTAATCTTAGAATGAACGGCGATAAGGACTAATCATTAGAGATGCTAAATGTTTTGGCGTAAATTCATTCGCAAAAATTATGTTACAAATCCTGCGAATTTATTCACAACCAAGGACGTTTAGCGTATGGGGATTTTAAAACCTGGTTTATTACTGACCGCTTTTGTGTTGACTGCATGTGGTGGTGGTAGCGGCGGGGGTGGTGGTGGTGGCGACAGCACGCCTCCGGTAACCACTGCGCCTGTGCAAACGGATAACGGCAATACGGGTACCACCCCGGAAACCCCTGCCACGGCACCGGTCAGCCTGACCACCGGCGGTACCCTTTCTGGTTGGACCTACACCACCCCTGAGGGCCGTGAATATGTTATGCGCGGCACCGGGATCTCTGCGGGCCTGGTGCAAACCCAGCGGCTCACCCGTGACGACCGTTCCCCGGTCTCCTCAACGTCATGGTGCTGTGGCCGGATGAGTTACACCACATTCGGTACCTGGACACAGTATGAAAAAGGTCAGCATGAGGTCTTCTACACCGGAGATGCCACGCTCGCGGCTAACGTGCCAACCCAGGGCACTGCGACCTATGTAGGTCACGGTATGCGTGAAAATATCCTGAGCGATGCCAGCTTTAACATTGATTTCGCCGCGAAAACCATCAACGGCACTATTGCCGGCAATGATACCTTTGGTAGCGAAATTGCGATGCAGGGCAACATTGCCAACGGTGGATTCACCGGTAATGCGCAATCCGGCGGGCAGGCGGGGACCTTCACCGGACATTTCAATGGTCCAACAGCTGAAGAGTTAGGCGGTCTGGCGCAGTTTGCAGACACGACTAAAAACGCATCCTTTGGCGCGACACGTCAATAAAACGTTTTCCGGTCAGCCAGGCTGACCGGACCTTCAGATGGTAAGCCTTTCTATGAATATTTTGCGTACTGGCGCACTGAGTTTGCTCTGCCCGCTCAGCGTTGCGTTTGCTGCGCCGCCGGAAACCGACTCAATTCCTGCAGCTCCCCACCTTGAACGACTGACCACGCCGGACAAGCGCACCGGGCCTGGCGATAAGACGCTGCATGTTACCAATGCGCAACTGGCGGAACAGCCAGAGCTGGCAATGGCGATGCTCGATCAGGCCATTCGTGAAGAGAAGTGGCCGATGGTTCGTGCCATTTTACCTGTCTATGCGGCCTCACCCAATCCGGATTCAACCCTGATTCATTTTGCAAAAGCCGGTCTGGCGCGCAGTCAGGGGCATTATGCAGAGGCGATCGAACACTATCGCGCTATTCTGAGCAGGCATCCTGACTTTGCTGCGGTGCGTCTGGATTTAGCGCGGGCCATGTTTGAAAATCGTCAGTTTGACGCGGCTGATTATCAGTTTCGTCGGGTATTACAAAGCAATCCGCCTGAGAATATTCAGCAGGTCATTGCGCAATATCTTGAGCGCATTCAGCAAGGCAGCGCATTAACGGGTTCCTTCAGCGTGAGCTATCTGAATGACAGCAATGTGAATAATGCGTCATCGGGTAAAACCATTCGGGTTGGCGATCGTCTTTTTATTCGTAATAAAGAGAGTTTCCCTCAGCGCGGGGAAGGTTTCTGGTTCAATGGCGCATTACAAAAAGATGTTCAACTCTACGATCAGCATGGCTTGCGATTTATTGGTACGGTAAACGGTAAGAGTTACTGGAATAACCATGATTTTGATGATATTACCACCCGCGCTTATGCTGGCTATCAATGGCGTAATTTCCGACAACAATTCGCCCTGTTACCTTTCTATGAAAAAAGATGGTATGGCACCGAGGCCTATTCTTCTGGCCCTGGCGTCCGCGCCGAATACAGTTATTTACTTACGCCCACCTGGCAGGTGAGTCAGGCGCTGGAATATCAGAAACTGGATTATGATAATGAAGATTATCGATTCCTGCACGGGCAAAATCGTTACTCCTCCACAACCCTGTCCCATGCCTTCAGTAACCGGGTGTCAGGGTTTGCCGGCTTCGATCTGCTCGATCAGCAGACCTTCACTCGCAGTGAATCTAACCATCGGGTAGGTTTACGCAGCGGGGTGCAGGTGGATATGCCCTGGCAACTCTCTTTTGCCGCCACCACGGCCATTGCCAGACGCAATTACCAGGCCGACAGTGATATCTTCTCGACGCGACGGAAAGATAACGAACAGATCTATAATCTCTCGCTCTGGCATCGCGACCTCTATTTCTTTGGGGTGATGCCGAAACTGAATTTCACCTGGAAGCAGGTCGACAGCAATATCGATTTCTATGATTATCGACAGAGGAATGTCCTGCTATCGCTGGATAAGAATTTTTAACAGACGTTTACCAGGCCATTTTACTGAGTGTGCAGAAGAAGTCTGATACGAAAGGGTGAAATTAAGATGAAAAGCACGCTTCGGCGTGTTTTTTATTTTATGGATTGGTAAAACTTCAGCGTGGCTGCTAACTTTTTTGAGCGGCGTTCAGGTCCTTTTTTTAAAGCAAATAGTCTTTTATTGAATAATGATAAATACGAATAAAGTATGAGATTTTAAATTTTTCGGTGCTTTTTAGTTTCTTGTTTAGCTATTGCATTTTCGTCATCTTTTAGCCATGAAAAAATGAAAGGCTCATGTTAAAACAGAGATAAAGGGATAGCTATGCTCAGAGTTTCCTGCCCCTCTTGCGTTATTAATCCCTTGCGTTCGGGACGATATTTATTAATGGTGAGCATGTTATTCCCGACATGGGTATACGCTGAGATGTCGACCTACGACGAGCTTATTATTCAGGCGCGGGATGGTGACCGCCAGCCTTTATTGCAATACCTGGCCGTTCGGGAAAAGGAGACGCAGTTAACAGCGGGAGAGATTGCTGACTGGCTTCAGGTTTCCTCATGGGCTAATAATGATGCGGAGACGCTGGCGGTATGGGAGCGTTATCGCCAACACATGGCCATCCCTGCCAGAGGGCAGGTCGCTGCCGCCCGCGCGCTGCGTAACCAAAAGCAGTGGAATGCCTCGCTGGCCGTCTGGGAAAGCGTTCTGCAAGATGAACCCGGCAATAGCGACGCCCGCACCGGCTGGATAATGACGCTCGCAGATGCCCATCGCAACGAGCAGGCCGTCACCGAAGCCCGGCGCTGGGCAGACGAGGAGCCGGGGCCAGAGAGAGAGGCCCTGCTGGCTTATGTTTATCATGCTCAGGGGAAAAACTGGGATTCTGTACTGGCGGCCAGCCACCTCGATACCGATTCAGACCGCAACAAAAACGTGGTGCCCACGCTGTTGGCTGCGATGTCGGCCAGCCGCATTGCGGGCCCTGCGCTGACCCTTTCAGAGCGCTTTCCGCAGCCTGATGCCATTAAACGTCAACTTGAACTGGATGCGGCGGCGCAAACCGTCCGCGCTGCGTTCACGCCCACCCGCAATGAAGATGAACGATTTCTGGTGGCAGATAAAGCCCTGGCTCGCTATGACGCGCTGATTGCCGCATGGGAACACCTTCCCGAGGCGCAAGCTGATGTGCGACGCGCCAGAATTGACCGGCTGGGGGCGCTGGTTATTCGTAAACGCATGGCGGAAGCGATCGCCGAATTTGAATCGCTTGAGGCGAACGGAACGCCCGTGCCTGACTACGCCAGAAGATGGGTCGCTTCTGCCTATCTTGCGCAGAAGCAGCCGGACAAAGCCGAGTCGCTGCTTGAAAGCATCTATTTTCCGCGTGGCTCGACCCTGGCATCCACGCCGCTGACTATGGACGATCAGCAGGAACTGCTCTATGCCCGTCTCGATAACAACCATTTCGACGAAGCGAAGCAGCAACTGGATGACTACAGCAAAGAGAGCCCTTACCTGCGAAAGATCTATGGCTCTCCTACGCCGCAGCCCAATGACAACTGGCTGCTGGCCAGAACCTTACAAACCGAATATCTGGTGGCCGTTAATGATTTGCCCGCAGCCGAGAAGCATGCGGAGCGGTTGGCGCGCACAGGATCGGGTAACCAGGCACTGCGTATTGCCTATGCCTCAGTGCTGCTGGCGAGAGGATTACCGCGTGCCGCAGAGGGCGAACTTAAGCTTGCTGAAGTCATTGAACCCAGCAACCTGGCGCTGGAAAGGCAGCAGGCATGGACGGCCATGGAGCTACAGGAGTGGCAACAGGCCGAGGAACTCACAAAAGATGTGGTCAGCCGTAGCCCGGATGATGCCGCCACGTTGCAGCTTGAACGACTGATGGCGGTGCATAACAAAGCGGAACTGCGGATAGCCGGATCTCAGGGCATCTCATCCGACAATCCGGTCAGTGGCAAAGATGATTTTACCCTCAACACTGCGCTTTATAGCCCGCCTGTTAACCAGAACTGGCGGCTGTTTACCGGCTACAACTTTGCCCGCGGCGAGTTTGAGGAGGGGAAGGGAATAAGCCGGGACCTGCTGGCGGGCGTGGAATGGACCTCAAGGAATAGCTGGGCCGAAATGGAGATCTCCGGGCGCAACGATAACACCGATCAGAAAATCGGCGGACGCCTCTCCGGCTGGTACGATTTCAGCGACAACTGGCGGGTCGGAGGCTCGGCGGAGCGGTTATCCCGTAACACGCCGCTGCGTGCCCTGCGCAATGGGGTAAACGCCAACGGTGGCGATCTGTGGTTACGCTGGTATCAGAACGAACGACGGGAATATCAACTTTCCCTTTTCGGTGCCCATTTCACCGACGGCAACGATCGCCTGGAGTATGGCATCAGCGGTAAAGAACGCCTCTGGACGTCGCCACGTTTTACGCTGGATTTTATCCCTGGCATCGGCGGCAGCCACAACAGCAAAGAAGATGTGCCTTATTACAACCCCAAACGCGATCTTTCGGCAGTGGCAGGGCTGCGTGCCGAACAGGTGCTGTACCGCCATTACGACACGGTCTGGAAGCAGCAGTTTGAAGCGGGGGCGGGCAGTTACTGGCAAAAAGGGTACAGCGCTGGGGCCATCAATCAGTTTGGTTACGGGCAACGTATTCAATGGAATAACGTAGTGGATGCCGGGGTGAAACTGACCTGGGATAAGCGTCCTTACGACGGGAAGCGGGAGCGCAATATTGCCCTCGCATTTGATCTGAATGTCAGGTTTTAAGGGCGCATCATGATGAAACGATGGCTTCTCGCCGCGAGGGTAATCGTCGGGTGGATGATGATGAGCATGTGTGCACTGGCCGCGGCACCACGTTATCTTCCTCCCGCCGAACGGCCGGCGCTCTATGCGGACCAGCCCTGGCCCAAAAACAGCTTTCTTGTGCTGGCCTGGCACGACGTGGAGGACGGCGCCGCCGATCAGCGCTATCTCTCCGTGCGCACCAGCGCCCTGAACGATCAGTTTGCCTGGCTGCATGATAACGGCTACCACCCGATTAGCGTGCAGCAGGTGCTGGATGCCCATGCAGGAAAAAGCACCTTGCCGGAAAAGGCGGTGATGCTGACCTTTGATGATGGATACAGTAGCTTCTCGACGCGCGTTCTGCCGCTGCTTCGGTTGTTCAGATGGCCTGCTTTGTGGGCGCCAGTCGGCAGTTGGGTGGATGCACCGGAACATTCGCTGGTGGATTTTGGCGGACTCAAGACGCCGCGGGAAAAATTTGCCACCTGGAAGATGGTACGCGAGGCGAGCGAGTCGGGGCTCGTGGAAGTGGGTGCGCACACCTGGGCATCCCATTACGGTCATCAGGCCAATCCGCAAGGCAGTCAGGAGCCCGCAGTCGCTAACCGTTTCTACGATAAAACCCGCGGGCAGTACGAAACGGATGCGCAGTTTGAAAAGCGTATAAATGCCGACCTGGCGCGTATTACGGGCAAAATCAAAGAGGTCACCGGGAAAGCGCCGCGCGCCTGGGTCTGGCCCTACGGTGCGGCGAGCGGAACAACGCTGAAGCTTGCGCATCAGCAGGGCTACCAGATGGCTTTCACCCTAAACCAGGGGCTGGCGAATGCCGCCAGGCTGGAAGACGTTCCCCGGGTGCTGATTTCCAACAACCCTTCGCTGCGTAGCTTCGCCAGCCAGATAGCTCAGGTCAGAGAACCTGAAAACATGCGGGTTATGCATGTCGATCTCGACTATGTCTACGACAAAAACCAGGCTCAACAGCGTAAAAATATCGATCTGCTCATCCAGCGTGTTTTCGATATGAAGATCACCCATGTCTTCTTACAGGCCTATGCCGATCCGAAAGGGGA
Organism: Leclercia sp. LSNIH1; assembly: GCF_002902985.1. NCBI lineage: Bacteria > Pseudomonadati > Pseudomonadota > Gammaproteobacteria > Enterobacterales > Enterobacteriaceae > Leclercia > Leclercia sp. LSNIH1. The sequence goes on from NZ_CP026167.1 coordinate 2,137,603, forward strand.
CGGCAACGTCAATGCGCTCTATTTTCGCAGTCGCTGGCTACCGATGCGGGCGGATCTGTTTAACTTCGTCTCCTGGCAGTTACAGACCCGTGCCGGGGTGAAGGTTTACGCATGGATGCCGGTACTGGCGTTTGGGTTAGACCCCTCGGTGCCTCGCGTGGCGGCATGGTCGCCAGACAACGGACGCATTGCGCCAGATAACCAGCATTATTTGCGCTTATCACCCTGGAATGCGGTTGCCCGGCAGAGAATCAACGACATCTACGAAGACCTGGCGCGCCATGCCAACTTCAACGGCATCCTGTTCCATGATGACGCTTTTTTAACCGACTTTGAGGATGCCTCCCCGGATGCGCTCAAAGCCTATCGTGCAGCAGGCTTCCCGGATAACCTCGCGGAGATACGCGCCAATCCGCAACTGCTGGCGCGCTGGACGCGCTTTAAAAGTCGCGCCCTGATTGATTTTACCCGACAGCTCACGCAAACCGTGCGTGCCGTGCGCGGCCCGCAGATCAAAACTGCCCGCAACATTTACGCCATGCCGGTACTGGATCCGCAGAGCGAAACCTGGTTTGCGCAGAATCTGAATGATTTTCTCAGCACCTACGACTGGACAGCGCCGATGGCGATGCCGCTGATGGAAAATGTCCCGGTCAACGAGGCCAATGCCTGGCTGGACAGACTCGTCGGGCAGGTCGCCCGTTTCCCTGGCGCGCTGGATAAAACGGTCTTTGAACTTCAGGCGCGGGACTGGCGTAAGGGGGCAGGGCAGGACGCTATTAGCGGTGAAATGCTTAACGGGTGGATGCGACAGCTCAAGATGAGCGGTGCCGGAAACTATGGCTACTACCCGGACGATTTCATTAACGATCAACCCCGGATGGCAGAGATCCGTTCTGCTTTTTCCTCTTACTGGTATCCGCAAAAATGACCGATCGCCTCATCGCCTTCCTGATCCTTTGCCTGATGTTCAGTTTTCCGCTCGGCGTGGCGGTGATTTTTACCGGTGAAGTGATCCTTAATTTCGTCTTTTTCTGGCCGCTGTTTATGTCGGCCCTCTGGATAAGCGGTGGGCTTTATTTCTGGCTTCACCGCGAGCGCCACTGGCCGTGGGGGCCGGGCACACCGCCCCCTACACTCGCAGGCAATCCGCTGATTTCCATTCTTGTGCCCTGCTTTAACGAAGGGCTGAATGCACGCGAGACTATTGAAGCGGCGCTGGCGCAGCGTTATGAAAATATAGAAGTGATTGCTATCAATGACGGTTCTATAGACAACACCGCGACCGTGCTGGACCAGTTAGCGAGTAAATATTCGCGGCTGCGGGTGATTCATCTGGCGGAAAATCAGGGCAAAGCGGTCGCCCTGCAGGCAGGTGCCGCGGCGGCGCGCAGTGACTTTCTGGTGTGTATTGATGGTGATGCGCTGCTGGACAGAGATGCGGCGGTGTATATGGTCGCACCGCTGCTCAATTACCCTCGCGTGGGGGCCGTGACCGGTAATCCGCGTATCCGTACCCGTTCAACGCTGATTGGGCGAGTCCAGGTGGGGGAATTTTCATCTATCATCGGCCTCATCAAGCGTACCCAACGCGTCTATGGTCAGGTCTTTACCGTTTCCGGTGTCATTGCCGCTTTTCGCCGTCGCGCCCTGGCAGAGGTGGGGTACTGGAGCCCGGATATGATCACGGAAGATATTGATATCAGCTGGAAGTTACAGCTGCGCCATTGGTCAATTTTCTTCGAACCTCGGGCGCTGTGTTGGATTTTGATGCCCGAGACGCTGAAGGGGCTCTGGAAACAGCGTCTGCGTTGGGCGCAGGGGGGCGCGGAGGTGTTTATTGTCAATATGCGTCGCTTGTGGAGCTGGGAGTACCGGCGCATGTGGCCTCTGTTTCTTGAGTTTTGTATGTCAACCGCATGGGCCTTTGCCTATGCCGTCAGCATCCTGCTGTTTCTCATCGGGCTGCTTATTCCGATGCCCGATTCTTTATATGTTCAGCACCTTTTCCCACCGGCTTTTACTGGCCTGATGCTGGGCGTGGTCTGTCTGTTGCAGTTCGCGGTCAGTCTGTTTATTGAACGACGCTACGAGAAAGGTATTGCGGCGTCACTGTTCTGGGTTATCTGGTTTCCGGTGGTGTACTGGATGTTGAGCCTGTTCACTACGCTTGTGGCTTTCCCGAAAGTGATGCTGCGCCGTAAACGCAGCAGAGCGCGTTGGGTGAGTCCCGATCGCGGTATTGGGAGATTAAAACCATGATCCAACCATTAATTTTTACTGAACAACGGCTGTTTCCACGCGCGCTGGATTTGCTGTTGACGATCGTTGCCTGGCTGGGGTTTAGCTGGCTGATTTACAGTGGTCTGATAAGCGCGATTGAACATGATCCGTTTATGGGGACCAGGCCGTTCTACACCACGCTCAGTACGTTGAGTATCTACCTGCTGGTGGCCTGTCTTATCGATCTGGCGCTAATCTGCTGGGCAAAATATAACCAGCTGCGCTTTCGTGTTGAACGTCGTAAGCGTCGGCCTGGACTTGAGCGCCATGAAGTGGCGGCAAGTTTCAATATCACCCCCGAACTGGCGCTAATGATGAACCAGGCCCAGGTTTTTACCCTCGCCCATTATGATACGGGGGCAATAGACCGCGTGTGGATGGCGAAAATTCTTGCTGACGTGCGAAGCGAGTAACGAAAAACCGTGCCCCGTCTGGCGTATCACCAGACGGGGCATTTTTACCGCCGCACCCGGGCAACCGTCTCCTGCCAGGCCTGCCAGCGGGTCTGTAGCCGGGCGTGACGCGCCATGTCTGGCGTAAAGGTGACATGCTCCGGCAGATACTGGCGCAGCTGGGCGGTGGTCAGGTTAAACAGCGCCTTACGCGCCAGCAGTGCCGCCCCCATCGCTGAAAGTTCCGCCACGTCGCTGCGCATCACCGGGCAGCCGAGCAGGTCCGCCTGGTACTGCATCAGCCAGTCGTTTTTTGTCGGCCCGCCGTCCACCATCAGCGCGTTCAGGGTGAAGCCCGGATGGGCGCGCATCGCCTGCACCACGTCGGCAATCTGATAGGCGATCGACTCCAGCGCCGCGCGGATCAGGTGCGCCCGCTTCACGCCGCGGCTCAGGCCGTGGATCATGCCGCGGGCATTCTCATCCCACCACGGGGCGCCAAGGCCGGTCAGCGCCGGCACAAAATAGACGCCGAGCGTGGAGTCCACCGAGCGGGGGAGGGTGTTGAGCTCATGGATAAGCTCCGCCTGCGACAGCTCGCTTAGCCCGGTGCTGTCCGCCATCCACGCCACCGCGTCGCCGGTGTGGGGGATATTCCCCTCCAGCCCGTAGACCAGCGTCTCGCCGTCGTGCCAGGCCACGGTGGTGGCCAGGGCGCTCACCTCGCTGCGGGCGGAGGCCACCGGCGCCATCACCGACGAGCCGGTGCCGTAGGTCGCCTTCACGCAGCCTTCCGCCCCCAGACCGTGGGCAAAGAGCGCGGCGTGGGAGTCGCCGATCATCGCCATCACCGGCAGTCCGTCCGGAATGGAGGGGCAGCCGCGGGTGTAACCAAACAGACCGCTGGAGGGTTTAATCTCCGGCAGGGCCGCGCGGGGGATGCCAAACAGCGCCAGCATCTGCGGGTCCCAGTCGGCGGTATGCAGGCTCATCAGCTGGGTGCGGGCAGCGTTGGCGTAATCGCAGCTAAACGCCTGCCCCTGGGTCAGGTTCCACAGCAGCCAGCTGTCAACGGTGCCGAGGCAGATCTCACCCCGGGCGGCACGCGCTGCGCCGTCGGGGATGTTATCCAGCAGCCAGCGCATTTTGGAGGCAGAAAACAGCGGCGCGATGGGCAGGCCCGTGGCCGCTCTAATCTCCGGGCCGTGGCCCTGCTCACGCAGCTGGTGGCAAAAGGCCGCGGTGCGGGAACATTGCCAGCTCAGCGCCGGGGCAATGGGTTTGCCCGTTGCCCGCTCCCAGCCCACCACGGTTTCACGCTGATTGCTGATCGCCAGCGCCGCCACTCTCTCTACCCCGACGGTGGCCAATGCGCGGGCCACCACATCCAGAGAGGCCTCCACCAGCAGGTCGGCGGATTGTTCAACCCAGCCTTCGTGGGGCGTCTGGATTGCCAGCGCCCGGGAGAAGCTCGCCACCACATGCCCGCTGGCATCCAGCGCCACCGCTTTGGCATTGGTGGTGCCCTCGTCGAGGGCGATGATAATGTCCTTGTTCACCGACATAGCGGCCTCCAGCCTTAACGATGAAGGTAAGTTGAGACGCCAAGGTAGCGGGTAAAGGCTTCATGCAGGATCTCCGCGCTGGCGGAGTGGTTCATCGCCACATGATGCTCAAAACCGTTGCGGCAGATCCAGTTCAGCAGGTTCTCCAGATGCGGCACCTGGATCACCGCCCGGCAGCCCACCGTGTCGAGCGGATCGTCCACCGACTGGCCCTGGCCCACGTAGGCTTTAATTTCCCCGGTCAGATCGTCGGTGCTCAGGCGGAAGTAGGTCAGCGGCCCGCTTTTCAGACGACCATGCACCGCGCCGCAGGTGTTCTCTTTCCCGACCGTGGTGCCGATGATGTCGGCGGTGCCCATATGCGGGGATTCAAGGCTTTCGGCGGCGAAGTTACCGCAGTGGAACAGCACGCACTTGTCGCGCTCGTCGCCGAAGTTATTGTTCCAGTCGGCAATGGAGGCCGGGTTCATATTGCTGCTGGCCAGGGCGTACATAGAGAGGGCGCCCATCACGTCCACCTCGCAGGCGCTTGGCATCAATTGCCCGGACATCACGCTCATGATCGAGCAGACGTTGATGCCGAGGTTCTCCTGCAGCGAGGTCCAGCACTGGATGGCGGTAGTGTCGATATCGTTGGCGACCACCCACTCGCTGATCACCACAAACAGCTTCGCCATGGTCACCAGCTTGTCGGCCGGAATACGGCTGGCGTCGGCGTTATCGATCAGGATCCGCCGTTTTTCATCCACGCGGATGTCATCGTCGCGCAGGGTTTTGATCCGGGTAAAGACTTCTGACAGGTCGAGCGTCTCCACGGCGATGCCGAGGCGTTCGAGCAATTTTTCGCTGTAGCGCACGGTGTTAAAGCCCGCCGGACGGGCACCGATTGCCCCCACGCGCACGCCGCGCATGCTGCTCACCACGCGGCAGACCTGCTCGAAACGCTGCAGATCCTGCGCAAACACCTCACCGTTGAGGGCGCAGACGTGCTGGGTAGTAAGGGTAAAAGGAATGCCGTACTGACGCAGGTTGTTGCACAGGGAGATTTTGCCGCAGAAGCTGTCGCGGCGGGTTGCCAGCCCCATTTTATCGAGGTTGTCCTCCTCGGCCTGCACCAGCACCGGCACGTTCAGGCCGGAGAGACGCAGGGTCTCGGCGATGGCTTTTTCATCGCCAAAGTTAGGCAGCAGCACCACCACGCCGTGAATGCTGTCGCGGTGGGCGCGAAACAGCTCGGCGCAGGCTTTCGCATCCTGACGGGTCTCCACGCCGCCGAGTTCGGTCTGGCTGGGGTCGAGCATAATGGTGTTAATACCCAGACGGCCAAAGAGGGCGATCGCCTGCTCGCGCGCTTCCGCTACCAGATAGCTCGGGAAGAACCCCCGGTTGCCGATGACCACGCCCATTGTCAGTTGTTGAGGAATTCGGGACATTGCTTTTCTCTCCAGTAAGATGTTGTTGTTATTTTCAGCAAACCTGTCGCGTCAGCATTTCCCGGGCGTGCTTCACCACCCCAGCGACATCAATCTCGTGGCGTGCCCGCGTTGACGCTCTGTCGGCAGCAATCGCGTATTGTCCATCCGGGATCCCCAGCCGTTTCAGCGGCACGGCGCATCCCGCTTCGGCCAGCACTTCCGCCACCAGGCTGCCGACGCCGCCGTTGACGTTATGCTCCTCGACGCTTACCACCGCCCTGCACGGGGCGAGGGCGGCCAGCAGCTGTTGGGTATCACAGGGACGAATAGATGGAATGCTGATAACAGTGGCGTCAATACCTTCTTCCGCGAGTTGTGCAGCAGCTTCCACAATTTCATGTACCGTCGAGCCCATTGCCACCAGCGCCACGTCGTGGCCGCTGCGCAGGACGTCAATCTTGCCCGGCGCAAAACGGTAGCTGTCGTCATGCAGTTCCGGCAGGTTTTTCCCGTCGAGACGGATATAGACCGGGCCCACATGATCGAGGGCGTAATCGATGATCTGGCGGCACTCGTTCGGGCTCGACGGGGCGTAAATTTCGATATTGCCGAAGCCGCGCATAATGGCGATATCGTCGATGCTGTGGTGGGTGCTGGCGAGCGGGCCGTAGCTGGCCCCCGCGTTCAGGCCGAACAGCTTGACATTGGTGTTGTTGTAGCAAATGTCGACTTTGATCTGCTCGTTAGCCCGCGAGATCAAAAATGGCGCGGCGTTGCAGGTGACGGCGATCTTACCGCCGATTGCCAGACCGGCAGCGGCGCCCACCAGCGTCTGCTCAGCGATGCCGACGTTGACCAGGCGGCCCGGAAAACGCTGCATAAAGGGGGCGATTTTCGCCGTGGAGGTGGAATCCGCCACCACCGGCACCAGGTCCACGCCGCGTTCAACGGCGTCAATAAAGGCATTCACCATCACCGTGGCGAGGTGTTCGCTATTACTCATCTTTCAGTTCCTCCAGCGCCAGTTCAATCTCTTCCCCTTTCGGCACCCGGTGGTGCCATTCAGGCCGTCCCTCAATAAACGAAATTCCCGCGCCCTTGGTGGTGTGGGCGATCACCACATGGGGTTTGCCGTTGGGTTTCAGCCCTTCCAGGGTGGCGACCACGTCCGCCATGTCGTTGCCGTTGCAGGTGGTCACCTCCAGGCCGAACGCTTTCCATTTCTCATCCAGCGGATCGGTATTGAGGATCTCTTTTGTGGAGCCCGCCAGCTGGAGGTTGTTTTTGTCGTTGATAATAAACAGGTTATCCAGCTGATAATGGGCGGCGACCAGCGCGGCCTCCCAGTTGCTGCCTTCCGCCAGCTCTCCGTCGCCGGTCACCACAAACACCCGGCGCGCGCTGTTGTTGCGTTTTGCCGCCAGGGCGATCCCGACCGCCACTGGCAGACCATGCCCCAGCGCGCCGGTATTCAGCTCAATGCCCGGCGTTTTATGTTTCACCGGATGGCCCGGCAGGTGAGAGTCGGCATGCTGATAGGTGGCGAGCCACTCAACGGGGATAAACCCGGCCTCGGCCAGCACGCAGTAATAGCCGCCCACCGCGTGGCCCTTCGACTGGATATAGATATCGCGTTCATCGCTATCCTGAAGCGCCGGGGAGCAGTTCAGAATGCGGAAGTAGAGGGCGGTGAGCAGTTCGACCTGCGACAGATCGGCCCCGGTGTGGCCTCCCGCCGGGCTTTCGGCATTCAGCACGATGATCCGGCGACGAATCGAGCGCGCCCGGGTTTCGAGCTCCGCGATGGAGAGCGAAAACGGATTCATAACATACCTCCTGAATTTATAATCTGTTGTGAATAATTATTCCAGCCGGGTAAGTTATTCCCCTGTTCTCTCTGTCAGAGCAGGGATTTATAACTGCTTTGAATATATATTCAATGCTGATTTATTATTCATGCTATGTAAGATATGCCCAGTCAGGAGGTTTGTCTACGGTTTGAGCGGGCAAATTTCGAAGAAAGGAGAAAAGGATCACATTTGCCCGGCGGATCGGGCGGGCGCTTGCTTGTTAAATATTCAGTGATGAATAAAAATAACGACAGCCGATTAAGGGGAACGTTATGTCGAAACAGGATGAACAGCGATTGCTGGTGAAGATCGCCACACTTTACTACAGCGAGAATAAAAAGCAGTCCGAGATTGCCTCGCTGCTGCACCTCTCACAATCCTTCGTGTCGCGGGCGCTGACGCGTTGCCAGAAAGAGGGGCTGGTCAAAATTACCGTCGTTCAGCCTACCAATATTTTTGTCTCGCTGGAAAAGGCGCTGGAGGAGCAGTACGGCATCCGCCAGGCCATCGTGGTGGACGTGGGCGAGAGCCCGTCCAGTGCCCAGATCAAGCACGCCATCGGCAGCGCGGCGGCGCACTATGTCGAAACCCGCCTGCGTCCGGAAGACCTGGTGGGGATCTCCTCCTGGAGCAGCACCATCCGCTGCATGGTGGATGAGATGCACCCGCAGAATATCCGCGCCGCGGGGGTGATCCAGCTCCTGGGCGGCGTGGGTCCCAACGGCAACGTGCAGGCGACCATTCTTACCCAGCAGCTGGCGGCGCACCTTGGCTGCCCGGCGTGGCTGTTGCCGTCGCAAAGTATTGAGCACTCGGTAGAGGAGCGCGCCCGGCTGGTGAGCAGCCCGGACGTGGCGGCGGTGGTAAGCAAATTTGCCGAAGTGGATGTGGCGATCGTCGGTATCGGCGAGCTGGAGCCGTCGCAGCTGCTGAAGAACTCCGGCAACTATTACAACGAAGAGATGCTCAAACTGCTGGCCGAACGCGGGGCGGTAGGGGATATCTGCCTGCATTACTACGATGCGAAAGGCGAGCCGGTGCTGAGTGCCGAAGAAGATCCGGTGATTGGTATGGAGCTGGCGCAGATCCGCGCCTGCCCGCAGGTAATCGCCCTGGCGGGCGGGGAAGAGAAACGCAACGCCATTCGCGGGGCGCTGGAAGGGAAGTATATCGACGTGTTAATCACCGATTACCCGACGGCGCGGAGTTTATTGAAGACATCGTAAGCAGTGCATTTTGCCCGGCGGCGGCTTCGCCTTGCACGGGCCGACATGTTGTGCCGTTGTAGGCCGGGTAAGCGTAGCGCCACCCGGCATAAACCCCGCACAATGTCGCTACTTTCCTTCCATCACCGCCTTCTGCGCCACCACCGCCGCTTTCTGCTGCATCCGGTTTTGCATCTGGTCGATAATCACCGCCACGATAATCACAATCCCTTTGATCACCATCTGCCAGAACTCGCTCACCCCCATCATCACCAGGCCGTCGGCCAAAAAGCCGATGACGAAGGCGCCGATCAGGGTGCCGAGAATGGTGCCGCGGCCGCCAGCAAGCGAGGTGCCGCCCAGCACCACCGCGGCGATGGCGTTCATCTCAAAGGCGGTGCCGTTGGCCGGATGGCTGGCTAACAGCTGGGCGGAAACCACAATCCCGGCGATGGCAGCGCAGAACCCCGACAGGGTATAGACCAGCACTTTCACCTGCTTGACCCGCACCCCGGAGAGTTCTGCGGCGCGCTCGTTATCGCCGATGGCGTAGACGTGGCGGCCAAAGGGCAGGCGGCGGGCGATGTAGGCGATGACCAGCGCCAGCACGATCATCATCCAGATGGCCCACGGAATGTCGAGGAACGTGCCTGCGCCAATCTCATCAAAGCCGGTATTCCCCAGCTGCGGGTTACCGGAGAGCCCCGGGAAGGTCTGGCCGTCGGAGGTCAGCATCGACGCGCCGCGCAGCACGTACATGGTACCCAGCGTGCAGATAAAGGGCGCGACGTTATAGCGGGTGATGATCCAGCCGTTCACCGCCCCTATCAGTGCGCCGATCAGCAGCACCACGGGCACAATCACCCACACGCTCGGGAAGATGGCGATGCCAAACATCGGCAGCACAATCCCTTTGGTGATCATCCACCCGGCGATCATCCCGCACAGCCCCAGGGTAGCGCCGATGGAGAGGTCGATCCCGGCGGTGATGATCACAAAGGTGATCCCCAGCGCCAGGAAGGCGTTGATGGCGATATGTTTAATCATGATCACCAGGCTGCCGGTGGAGAGAAAGCCCGGCACGGTCATGGTGAAGAAGCCGACAATCAAAAACAGCGCAATGAAGGTGCGCATTTTCAGCAACAGCAGCAGAACATTTTCCCGGGAAAGCGAGGCCCCTTTATGCGGCGCCAGCGCGACAGACTGTGTCGTTTTCATCTTAGAACCCCTGAGCACTTGCGGTTACCAGTGCCGACTCTTCGGCCCGATCGCGAACAATATCGGCGGTCAGTTTGCCGCCGGACATCACCAGAATGCGGTCAGATACCGCCATAATCTCTTTCAAATCCGAGGTAGAGAAGACCACCGCGATCCCCTCCTCAGAGAGCTGCACCATCATGCGGAATACGTCCGCTTTGGCCCCCACGTCGATGCCGCGGGTCGGCTCATCAAGGAAGAGCACCTTCGGGTTGGTCAGCAGCGAGCGGCCAATCACCACCTTTTGCTGGTTGCCGCCGCTGAGCGCCTGGATCTCTACTTCCGGGGTGGAGACCTTAATCGACAGGTTGCCGATGGTGCTGGCGACGACCTGCTGCTCCGCCTTTTGCGCGATGGCAAAGCCGCGCTGCAACCGACGCCAGAGGCTGGCGATGGTCAGGTTGCTGGCCACCGACGAGCCGGGGAAAATGCCGGTGCGTTTGCGGTCTTCCGGCACCAGGCTCATCCCCATGCGGATACGCTCGGCGGTGGTTAAGCGCTGGGGCACCGGTTTACTGTCGAGCCACAGCTTGCCCAGATAGTTGCGCTCGGTGCCGAGCATGCACTCAAAAAGCTCCGTGCGTCCGGCCCCCATCAGGCCGTAGATGCCGACGATCTCCCCGGCTTTGACCTGGAAGCTGACGTCGTTGACCACCGTATTCCCGGCTGCGTTGACGCAGGTGATGTGCTCCGCCTCCAGCACCGGCGCGCCGAAGGTGCGGCCCGGCTCAAGGAAGTTACTCACCGGGTCGCTGCCGAGCATCTCGCGCACAATCCACGGCACGTCGATATCCTGCACCTTCGCTTCGGCCTGGAATTTGCCGTCGCGCAGAATGGTGATCACATCGCCTATCGCCATCAGCTCTTCCAGGCGGTGGGAGATATAGATGATGGAGACCCCCTGACGGGTCAGCTCGCGGATCACCCGAAACAGGATCTCCACCTCGGTTTTACTCAGCGCCGAGGTGGGCTCGTCGAGGATCAGGATGTCGGCATCCTCGGCCAGCGCCTTGGCGATCTCGATCAGCTGCTGCTGTCCCACCTTCAGGTTGCCCACCAGTTCGCGCGGGGAGATAGGCTGATCGAGGCGTTTCAGCAGCTCCGCGGTGCGGGCCTCCTGTTCTGCCTCGTTGATCGGCGTTACCCCTTTTTGCAGCTCGCGGCCAAGGAAGACGTTCTCCGCCACGTTGAGGTTCTCAAACAGGTTCAGCTCCTGGTGTACCATGCCAATGCCGTGGGCGGCGGCATCCCGGGTACTGGCGAACGAGACCTGTTTGCCGTTGAGCCACATCTCGCCGAGGCTGGGCTGCTGGACGCCAGCGAGGATCTTCATCAGCGTCGATTTCCCGGCGCCGTTCTCGCCGATAATCACGTTCACTTTGCCGCGCCAGACGCGGTAATCGACCTTATCCAGCGCCACGGTGCCGGGAAAGAGCATCGAGATCCCGCGGGTGCTGAGGATAATGTCGTCTGCCGGGGTATCGCTCATCACGGCGTCTCCTGTTTCAGTTCCAGCGCTGCCGCCTCATTCGCCTTGCCGCCCGTCAGGGTGGTGGCGAACAGCACGGTGGCATTTTTGCCGCTCCAGCTGTCGTCGATTTTCGGCAGATGCTTCGCCGCCTCGCGGTTGAGGGCGCGGGAGAGCTGGGCATACTGAACCTGGTTGGTAAATTCATCGAAGCGGAATCCGGCGGCGTCGCGGATGGCGTTGCCGCGCATCACCGGCCCGCTCTGGATCTCCACCGGCTGGCCGTTCACCGTCATCACCAGCTTCTGCTCACGCGCGTTGCTGGCATCCACGCGCTCCACCTTGCCGGTAAGGCGCACGAAGACGCTCTGCGGTGTGGCTGCGGGCGTGTTCAGCTGGGTGGAGAGGGCGCTGGCGTCCAGGGCATGATTTTTCGCGGCGTCGAGGATCCGCGGCTGCCAGGTTTGTTGCGCGATCTGCTGTGGGGTCTGGTTGTCAAAGCTCGCTTTGGCGTTGGGATCGGCAGGCATGATCGGCTTGCCGTTCTCATCCAGATCCACCACGGTGCAGGCCGTCAGCAACAGGGCGGCTGCGCCTGTCAGCGCGGCGCCCCATTGTGTTAATCGCATACTGCCTCCGCTTATTTGCTGAGGTTAAACAGATTCAGCTTGCTGGCGTTGGATTCGTCGATGAGCACGCAGTCCATCAGCTGCTTCTCATCTTTTTGCGCTTTGCCGTTTTTCAGGTAGTAGTCGGCCTGCTCAACGGCCATCTGCGCCTGCTGCCAGCCTGGCTGCAGCACCGTGGCTTTGATGTTGCCGTTCTTCAGGATCGAGTCGCGGGTGTAGTCGCTGCCGTCAAAGCCGACCACAATCACGTTGTTCTTCCCGGCGGCCTTCAGGGCGGCTTCGGCGCCCAGCGCCATGGTGTCGTTACCGGAGATCACGCCCACGATATCGGGGTTGGTCTGCAGGATGGCTTCCATACGGGTGAAGGCTTCGGTCTGGCTCCAGTTGGCGGTCTGCTGCGCCACCATCTTCATCTCCGGGTAGTCGTCGATGACGTCGTGATAGCCCTGGGAGCGCACGTGGGCGTTGGTGTCCGACGGACGGCCCAGCAGCTCAACGTATTTCCCTTTGCCGTCCAGCAGCTTGACGAATTTCTCCGCACCGAGCTGCGCCCCCTGATAGTTGTTCGAGACAATCTGCGCTACCGCCACGCCGGTTTTGTTGATTTCACGATCGATCAGGAAGGAAGGGACGCCTGCCGCTTTGGCCTTCTCCAGCGGACCGACGGTGGCATCCGCCCCGGCGTTATCCAGAATGATCGCTTTCGCCTTACGGGCGATGGCGGTCTCAATCAGCTGGTTTTGTTTGTTCACGTCATCGTCGTGCGAGGCGACAAGGGTGGTGTAACCCAGCTCCTTTGCCTTCGCCGCCGCGCCGTCGGCTTCAGCCTTGAAGAACGGGTTGTCGTGTGAGGGGGTAATAATCGCAATGAGTCCGTTATCGGCGGCAAACAGGGAACCGGAAGCGGCGATCATTGAGGCCAGTAAAGCGGATTTTACAAAGGTCGTGTTCATTCTTTTTCTCCACATTGAATATTTATTCAATAATGATTTATTATTCAATGTAACGATAAGACTGCCTGATAAAACTGTCTACGGTTCAGGCAGCTAATTTGTTTAAAAGGAGAAAAGGATCACGATCCTGAGCAATTATTCATCACAGATCAGCGTCACGACCGTCGCGTCTTTATGGAGCCAGTGCGCGGTAAATACCTGATTTTGTGTGAAGGGAGGAAGCGGGCGGGTCAGCATTAAGGTCAGCGCGTCGGCGGTCAGGGAGGTGACGCGCGCGCACTCAAACCCCATCCACGCCTGTACCTGAGGGAAGAGCGCTTTGAACAGGCTCTCTTTGGCGCTAAAGGCCAGGGTGAAGGCGAGCGCGAAGGGAAGACCGCAGTCGGCCAGCACCTGGGCTTCCGCAGGATCAAGCACCCCATCCTGAATCTCACGCGCTTCGTTTTCCGCGATAATCGCTTCGCAATCGATCCCCACCAGGCCATTATCGCGACAAATCGCTACCGCCTGCGTGCCGCTGTGGGAGAGGCTGCCCCGCACCCCGGCAGGCCACAGCGGTTCCCCGCTGCTGCCGATGCCGGGAATGACCTGCCGGTTCAGGGCATGAAAGGCGGCGATGCGCCCGGCCAGATGATCGGCTTTGCGTTTGCGTCCGGCGTCAGAGAGCTGGTGATGGTGCGGCAGCCAGAGCAGATCGGCCTCGGTGAAGGTGGCGGGATCGAAGGTGACGCGGTGAATGGTCTCTCCGGCGAGAAGAAATGTGGCGTGGGTGGTCTGCATGTTCTTCTCGCGGTGGACAAAAGGAGCGCTATCTTAACCTGTTTGCGGCCCGGTTGCTCAGAAGAGGGCGTTTTTGTCGATCCCCAGGCGCTTCATGCGCGACAGCAGGGTGGTGCGTTTCAGCCCCAGACGCTGGGCCGCGCCTCGCGGTCCGGCGATCACGCCGTTGGTCTCTTTCAGCACCCGCACAATGTGCTGATACTCCTCCTCGCCTTCGCGAATTTCGCTTACCACGGTCTCCGGCGCGGCACTGCTGGCGCGATGAAAATCGATATCCGGCATCGAAAGCTGCAGGACGTTGCCGCGGGTGAGCAACACGGCACGCTCAATCACGTTTTCCAGCTCGCGCACGTTGCCCGGCCACTCCATCCTGCTGAGCTGGCGCAGGGTCTCCGCCGGAATGCTGTCGATATTGCGCCCCAGCCGGTGGGCAATCTTAAAGGTGAAGGATTTCACCAGCAGGGGAATATCTTCCGGGCGTTCACGCAGCGGCGGCAGGAAGATTGGAAAGACGTTAAGACGATAGTAGAGATCGCTGCGGAATTCGCGGTCGGCCACCATCTGCGTCAGATCGCGGTTGGTGGCGGCAATCAGCCGCACGTCGGTGTGGATGATGCGGTTGCTGCCGAGGCGCTCAAACTCCTGCTCCTGGAGCACGCGCAGCAGCTTGGGCTGGAGCTCAATGGGCATATCGCCCACTTCATCCAGAAACAGGGTGCTTTTGTCCGCCAGCTCAAAGCGGCCAATGCGCTGGGCGCTGGCGCCGGTAAAGGCCCCGCGTTCGTGGCCAAAGAGATCGCTCTCCAGTAGCCCGGCAGGCATCGCCGCGCAGTTCATCTTCACCATCCGCCGGTCGCTGCGCCCGCTCTGGTTGTGAATGGCGCGGGCAATCAGCTCCTTACCCGTGCCGGTCTCGCCGAGGATCAGCACGGTACTGTTGCTCCGGGCGACCATCTCCACCTGCTTCATCACCGTCATCATGGCGCTGCTGCGGCCAATGATTTCGCCAAAATCGGTGGCAACGTTGTTGATCTGCTCGGTCAGGGCGAGGTTTTCGTCGATCAACCGCTCCTTGAGATGGCTGATTTCCCGGTAGGAGAGGGCGTTATCCACGGCGATGGCGACACGTTCGGCAATCTGGTTCAGCAGCTTCAGATTGGACGGGGTAAACACCTGGGCGTTGCACTGCGCCAGCTTCAGGGTGCCGAGCACCCGGTCGCGGAACATCAGCGGGAACAGGCAGAGGGTCTGATCCTGCTCGCCCCACATATCAAACAGCATGCGTTCATAGGGGGCGTGCTGATCCCGGTGATGCAGGTTAAGCATCAGCATCTGCCTGTTGCGCATCACTTTTTCGGACAGGGTGCCCTTTTCATCCACTTCGCTCTGGTCGTGCAGGGGCGCCTCTTTATCGAGATAGTGGGTGGAGTAGACGAGAAGCTTCCCTTTGCGATCGCTGCGCAGCACCATGCTGATGGAGTCGATGCCGAAGTTGCGCTGGATCTCCTGCGCCACCTCCGACACCAGTTCATCAAGGTCGAGCTTCGACAGCACGGCGTTGGTGATCGCCACCAGCAGGCGAAAATCGTTACGCTCCCGCCAGAGCAGGTCGTAGTTGTCGCTGTTGTGCAGCCGCGCCTGGATCTGCTCCACGGCCAGCCCGGCCGCCTGGGTGAGGGTTTGCAGGCGGGAAAAATCGCCGTCGCTCCAGGGGTTCTCCTGGGTGCGCAAAAACTCGCAGCCGCCGAAGATGCGGCCATCGGCGGCGATGGGCGTCAGGCAGTAGTGGGCAAATGAGGGATAACGATCGAGGGCGGCAAGCTGCGGCCAGGTCTCGTTAAAGGTCGCCGCCGTGCAGTGCAGCACGTCCGGGCGGGAAAGCATGCGGCGAAAAGGGCCGCTCGCCAGCAGGGGCTCATCTTCGTAGCGGATATCACAGCCCTGTTCGTCGGTGCTGTAGAGACAGACCCGGCGCGATTCCGACTGCCAGAGCAGAATATGAACGCTATCGGCGAGGTTTATCTGCCGGACATGCTGGGTCAGCGCCTGCGCCAGGGCGCAAAGATCGGTCTGTTGCAGCAGAGTACGGGTAATGTCGAACAATCCGTGATCGACAGGATCGTTGGTGGGTGTATACGACATGCGTTTTATCCAGAGTATCCAGAAAAATAAGAGACGAATGCGCCGCCCGGATCAGCAAATTCGCGGCAGTGGCTCGCTGTGGGGCAAATTCAGCGACCGTTTTACGCCGTATAGTCCGGTAAGTCGTACCCCTTTGTGCTCAACCACCTCACCAATAATAGCGGCGTTCACGCCCAAAGGATGCGCCCGCAGCCGGGCCAGCACCCGTTCGGCCGCCTGGCGTTCCACCACGATAGCCAGCTTGCCTTCGTTGGCGAAGTTGAGCGGGTCAAGCCCCAGCAGTTCGCACGCGCCGCGCACGGCAGGTTTCACCGGCAGGCTGGCTTCTTCTATTTCAATCCCGCAGCCGCTGCTGGCGGCAAACTCATGGGCCACGGCGTTCACGCCGCCGCGGGTGGCGTCGCGCAGGGCTTTGATGCCGGGCTCGCCACGCAGGGCCTGGATCAGCGGCGTCAGTACCGCGCAGTCGCTCTGCAGATCGCCCTCCAGACCTAACCCTTCGCGCAGGTTAAGGATGGTGGCGCCGTGATCGCCGAGCGTGCCGCTCACCAGCAGCACATCCCCGGCCTCAATCTGGCGCATACCCCAGTTTACCCCCTCGGGCACCGAACCGATACCGGCGGTATTAATAAACACTTTATCTGCCGCGCCGCGCGGTACCACCTTGGTATCGCCGGTGACGATGGCAATGCCCGCCGCCGCCGCGGTGGCGGCCATGCTGGTGACGATGCGCTCAAGGGTCGCCATCTCCAGCCCCTCTTCGAGGATAAAGCCGCAGGAGAGCCAGCGCGGGATCGCCCCGCTCACGGCGACATCGTTGGCGGTGCCGCAGATGGCCAGCTTGCCGATATCGCCCCCGGGGAAGAAGAGCGGGTCAATCACGTAGCTGTCGGTGGAAAAGGCCAGCCGGTCGCCGTGGGCGGTCAGCTCGTGCAGCGGGATCCGGGCCTGGTCTTCCTGTTCGTCCAGCAGTGGGTTGGCGAAGGCGCGCATGAAAAGCTCGCCGATCAGCTGCTGCATCGCCTGTCCGCCGCTGCCGTGGGCGAGGGTTATCTGTTTCAACTTTCACACTCCTGAGAACGGTACTGATACCAGGCGCTGCACGCCCCTTCCGATGAGACCATCAGCGCGCCAAAGGCGCTTTGCGGCGTACATTTGCCGCCAAACAGCGGACACTGCGCCGGTTTACAGCGCCCGGTGAGTACCTCGCCGCAGCGCGCCTCGGGATCGTCGCAAATCTGTTGCGCCCGGGGGCGGAAGTGACGCTCGGCGTCAAACTGACGATAGGCTTCGGTGAGATGCACGCCGGAGTGCGAAATCACCCCCAGCCCGCGCCACTCACTGTCGCCTTCAATGCCGAACACCTCGGCGATGGCCGCCTGGGCCACGGCGTTGCCCGCTTCCGGAACGATACGGCGATACTGATTTTCGACCTGGCTTATGCCGGCAATCTTCTGCTCCACCAGCATCAGTACCCCCTGCAGCAGATCCACCGGTTCAAAACCGGCCACCGCCAGCGGGCGCTGATGTTCGGCGGCGATAAAGTCGTAGGCATGGGTGCCAATCACCATGCTGACGTGCCCCGGCGCCAGGAAGGCGTCGATGCCATTTTCCGGCTGCGCCAGCAGGCTTTTCAGCACCGGGATCAGCGTGATGTGCTGGCAGAAAAAGAAGAAGTTCTGCACGTTAAGCGCTTTTGCCTGGCGCAGGGTCAGGGCGGTGGCGGGCATGGTGGTTTCAAACCCCAGCCCGAAGAAGACCACCTTGCGATCCGGGTTCTGCCGGGCCAGCTTGAGCGCGTCGGCGGGGGAGTAGATGATCCGCACATCCGCGCCGCGCATGCGGGCGTCGAGCAGCGAGCCATTTTGCCCCGGCACCCGCATCGCATCGCCGAAGGTGCAGAAGATCACCTCCGGATGGCTGGCGATTTCGATGCAGGTATCGATCCGCCCCATCGGCAGGACGCAGACCGGACAGCCGGGGCCGTGAATAAACTCGATGTTGTCGGGCAGGAGCTGATCCAGTCCGAACTTAAAGATGGCGTGGGTGTGACCGCCGCACACCTCCATAATGCGCAGCGGACGGGCAGCGGTATAGGCCAGCAGCCCGGCCCGGGCCTTCAGGGCCTCGATCAGCTGCATCACCTTTTGCGGGTCGCGGTATTCATCAACAAAGCGCATCAGCGGGGCTCCTCGCCAAACAGCAGCGGGCCAACGTCCGGCTCCACCTCAAACATGTTCTGCAGGGCGGCGAGGGTATCCAGCGCCTCCTCTTCGTTAATCACGCTCATGGCAAAGCCGACATGCACCAGCACCCACTGCCCGAGACGGCTCTGGCCCTTTTCGTCGCAATCGCCAACAAGGGTCAGATCCACATCGCGCAGTACGCCGCACACCTCCACGCTGGCCTGCATGCCGTCATGGATGGCGCTGATCTTTCCAGGAATGCCTATGCACATCGCTGCGCCTCCAGCCAGTCGAGCCAGGCGTCCATCCCGTCGCCGCGGGTGGCGGAGACCAGCAGAATCGCAATCTCCGGGTTCACTTCCCGGGCGGCGGCGAGGCATTTCTCCACGTCAAAATTCAGATAGGGCAGCAGGTCGACCTTGTTCAGCAGCATCAGCGAGGCGGCGGCGAACATGTGCGGGTACTTCAGCGGCTTATCCTCGCCTTCGGTAACGGAGAGCACCGCCACCTTATGGCGTTCGCCAAGATCGAAGCTCGCCGGGCAGACCAGGTTGCCGACGTTCTCAATAAACATAATGCCGCCATCCTCCAGCGGCAGGCGCGTCATCGCATCCGCGATCATCTGCGCGTCGAGATGGCAGCCCTTGCCGGTGTTGACCTGGATGGCGGGGGTGCCGGTGGCGCGGATCCGCTCGGCGTCGTTCACCGTCTGCTGATCGCCCTCGATCACCGCGCAGGGTACGCGCTGCTGCAAACGTTTTAAGGTCTCGGTCAGCAGGGTGGTTTTACCGGAGCCGGGGCTGGAGACCAGGTTCAGCGCCAGCTGGTTGCGGGCGCTGAATAGCGCGCGGTTGCGCCGGGCGAGCGCATTATTTTTGCCCAGCACGTCCATCTCGATCTCCACCATTTTGCGCTGGCTGAGGCCGGGCGCATGGGTGCCCGCCTCGCCGTGGCCGTAATCCAGCTGGCCTGCCAGGGGCTCTGTCGGGGTAAAAGCCTGAGCGTCCACGCGGGTGATGCGCAGCGCCGGACGGTGTGCCGGCGCAAAGGGGGCGCTGCGAAAAGCGGAGTGCGGATTATGCTCATCGCCTTCAATATAGAGGTTGCCCTGATCGCAACCGCAGGTGGTACACATGGTTTACTCCTGTTCAATTTCCAGACGCGTGATATGCAGCCCGTCGTCAGCGACGATATTCAGGTTCGCCCCGCCGCACTGCGGGCAGCGTCGTACGCGGTGGGTCACCAGCTCGACGTAGGCTTTGCAATCCTGACACCAGCATTCCGCCTGCTGTTCTTCGAGATGCAGGGCGCAGCCTTCGGCGACCGTCTCGCGGCACACCAGCTCAAAGCAAAACTGCAGGGCGCTGCTCTCCACGCAGGAGAAGGCGCCGACGCGCAACCAGACGCCCGTCACGCGTTTCGCCTGATGCTGGTGAGCCTGTTTTTCGATCAATTCCAGCGCCTGCTGGCAGAGGGTGATTTCGTGCATTGTGCTGTTCCCGGTAAAGTCTGGCCGGATTAAGCAATATTGATGCCATCTTTTAGCAGCAGGGTGGCGAGAGCGGACACGCTGCCCGGTCAAAGATGACGAAATGACATGTCATTTTGTGTGATCTTTTCGGCTTTAAAAATAATTTACCTTAAAATTCAAAAAATTAAAAAATGGCACGAAACGTGCTTAAGGGAGCGAACTCTTTACACATTACGCATCAGGTACGTCACATGACACTTTCCGAATTAAGTGAGAAGGCCACCATCATTGCCGGACAGCAGCGGGTGCTGCGATCCCACTGGAACCACTACGGCAATTCGTTGATTCAGGCCATCACCCTCTCTAAAGCCAGCCTGCACCTTACCGTGGGCTGCAACACCGACAGCGGGCTCGGCTTCTGGCTGTTCGACCACTTCCTTATCCGCGTCACGCCGGAGCAGGCGTTCAACGGCCATATCTTCAGTTACACCGTTGAAGAGCGCGATAACCCCGAAAGCGTGCTGATTGGCCACGCCCGTCTCGGGGACGATGGCATGCTGGATGGCGAGATCAACGTCGACCAGCGTGAGGCGGTGCTGAACCATTTCCTGAACAAAATCAGCGGGGTTTACGCCGCGATCTGGCAGGCAACGCAACGCGGCGAATCCCTGACCCTCGCCGTCCTCGCGCAGCACCACGCTGCGGTCTGAGCCGGGTGTCGACAGGTGTCGAAAATGACACTTCCGCCCGTTTTTCGTCAAAAATGACTATCACCAGAGGAAACCAGGTGAATCGTTTTGTAATTGCTGATCCCTCGCTCTGTATCGGCTGCCACACCTGTGAGGCGGCCTGTTCAGAAAACCATCGCCAGCATGGCCTGCAAAGCCAGCCGCGGCTGAAAGTGATGCGTAACAGTAAAGACTCCGCGCCGCAGCTCTGTCATCACTGCGAAGACGCCCCCTGCGCCCAGGTCTGCCCGGTCAACGCCATCACCCGCGTTGACGGCGCTATCCAGCTCAATGAAAGCCTGTGCGTCAGCTGCAAGCTGTGCGGCATCGCCTGTCCGTTCGGCGCCATCGAGTTTGCCGGCAGCCGCCCGCTGGCGATCCCCGCCAACAGCAACACCAGCAAAGCGCCGATGGCGCCCCCGGCTCCGGCCCGCGTCAGCCCGTTCCTCGACTGGGTGCCGGGCGTGCGCGCCATCGCGGTGAAGTGCGACCTGTGCCACTTCGACCCGGACGGCCCGGCGTGCGTACGCACCTGTCCGACCAAATCCCTGCGTCTGGTGAATAACCAGGATATCGCCCGCGCCAGCAAGCGCAAACGCGAGCTCACTATCAATACGGATCTGGGCGATCTGTCGTTGTTCCAGTCGCAACAAGGAGAGCGCTGATGAATGCCTTTTCGTTAATTAACCAGGCGCTGGGCTGGTACCTCGTCAGCGCCGTGCTGGCGCTGGTGTTCAGCGCCAACCGCACGCTCAGCGGCGCCATCACCGGCTTTGGCGGGGCGATTGCCAGCGCCCTGGCGGTAACCGCGGGGGGAATTGCGCTGCTGGCCGCGCCGCACATCTCCCAGCCGGGGGAGATCGCCTGGCTTCACGTCAACATCCAGATGACCGGTATCCGGGCGGTGTGGCTTATCGCCATCGGTCTGCCGGCGCTGCTCATCAGCCTCTTTACCGTCGCCTGGCATCGCCACCCGCAGGCTAAAAGTAACGGCCTGCTGACCAACCTGCTGATGGCCGCCGCCGTCGCCGCGATCATGGTTGATAACCTCGGCTGGCTGGTGGTGATGGCGGAGATCATGGCCCTGTGCGGCGCGTTTCTTACCGGCTGCGCTCAGTCCGGCAAGCTCTGGTTTGTGCTGGGGCGTCTGGGGACGCTGCTGCTGGCCTTCGCCTGCTGGCAGGCGTGGCGCTACTACGGCACCCTGGACTTTGCGGTAATGGGGGCGATGGCCTCTGACCAGGCGCCGGGAGCCAGCATCTGGCTGCCGGGTCTGGCGGGCTTTGGCCTGCTGGCGGGGGTGATCCCGCTGCACGGCTGGGCACCCCAGGCGCATGCAAACGCCAGCGCGCCTGCCGCGGCGCTCTTCTCCACGGTGGTGATGAAGGTGGGCCTCTACGGCATGCTGACCGTCGCGCTTTGCGGGGCGCTGCCGCCGCTGTGGCTCGGGGTGCTGCTGCTGGTGATGGGCATGATCACCGCCTTTGTCGGCGGACTCTATGCCCTGATGGAGCACAACATCCAGCGCCTGCTGGCGTACCACACCCTGGAGAACATCGGCATTATCCTGCTCGGCCTGGGGGCAGGGGTGAGCGGCATCGCGCTGCAAAGCCCGCTGCTGGTGGCGCTGGGCTTTACCGGCGGGCTCTATCACCTGGTGAACCACGGCCTGTTTAAAACCACGCTCTTCCTCGGCGCGGGTGCGGTGTGGTATCGCACCGGCCATCGCGATATCGAGAAGCTGGGCGGCATCGGCAAAAAAATGCCGCTCATCTCCCTTGCGATGCTGGTGGGGCTGATGGCGATGGCGGTGCTGCCGCCGCTGAACGGGTTTGCCGGGGAGTGGGTGATCTACCAGTCCTTCTTTAACCTCGGCACCCACGATGCCTTTGTTGCCCGCCTGCTGGGGCCACTGCTGGCGACCGGCCTGGCGATCACCGGCGCGCTGGCGGTGATGTGTATGGCGAAAGTCTACGGCGTCACCTTCCTCGGCGCACCGCGTACCCCGGAGGCGGAAAACGCCTGCTGCGCCCCGTGGCTGATGACCGCCAGCACGGTGCTGGCGGCGCTCTGCTGCGTGGCGGGCGGCGTGGCCGCGCCGTGGCTTCTGCCGGTGATTGGCCGCCTGTTCCCGGTGAACGGCGGGGCGGTGAACACTGTCTCCCAGCCGATGATCACTCTCCTGCTGCTGGCGGGGCTGCTGCTGCCCTTTATCGTTCTGGTGCTCTTCAAAGGCAACCGCCTGGCGAACCGCGCCCGCGGCTTTGCCTGGGTGTGCGGCTACGACCACGAGCAGTCGATGGTCATCACCGCCCACGGCTTTGCCATGCCGGTTAAGGAGTCCTTCGCGCCGGTGCTGAAGCTGCGCAAATGGCTCAACCCGGTGCGCTTTATCCCCGGCTGGCAGTGCGACTGCACCGCCGTGTTGTTCCACCGTATCGCCCTGATTGAGCTGGCGGTGCTGGTGGTTGTCGTTATCTCCCGAGGAGCCTGAACATGACTTTGATCTACGCACTGATTCAGGCGCTGGTGCTCTTTGCCGCAGCGCCGCTGCTGGCGGGCATCACCCGCGTGGCCCGCGCCCGCCTGCATACCCGTCGCGGGCCGGATATCTTCCAGGAGTACCGCGATCTCATCAAGCTGCTGGGCCGCCAGAGCGTGGCCCCGGCCGCCTCCGGCTGGGTCTTCCGCCTGATGCCGTGGGTGATGGTGGGGGTAATGTTCGCCATCGCCAGCGCGCTGCCGGTGATCACGCTCGCCTCGCCGCTGCCCGCGCTGGGGGATCTCATCACCCTGATCTACCTCTTCGCCATCGCGCGCTTCTTCTTTGCCATTGCCGGGCTCGATACCGGCAGCCCGTTCACCGGGATTGGCGCCAGCCGCGAAGCGATGCTCGGCGTGCTGGTGGAGCCGATCCTGCTGCTCGGTCTGTGGGTTGCCGCTCAGGTGGCAGGCACCACCCACATCAGCGCGGTGACCGCCACCATCTACCACTGGCCGGCGGCGCACACCGTAACGCTATTCCTTGCTCTGTGCGCCTGCGCCTTCGCCACCTTTATCGAGATGGGCAAGCTGCCGTTTGACCTTGCCGAAGCGGAGCAGGAGCTGCAGGAAGGGCCATTGTCGGAGTACAGCGGCGCGGGCTTTGCCCTGCTCAAGTGGGGCATCAGCCTGAAACAGCTGGTGGTGCTGCAGATGTTCGTCGGGGTGTTTATCCCCTGGGGCCAGATGAGCCACTTCTCCGCAGGCGGCCTGGCGTTGGCCGTCGTCATTGCCGTGGTCAAGCTGGTCGTGGGCGTACTGGTGATCGCCCTGTTCGAGAACAGCATGGCGCGCCTGCGCTTTAACGCCACCTCACGAATTACCTGGACCGGTTTTGGTCTGGCATTTTTAGCTTTCGTCTCCTTGCTGGCGGCGTGACTGTAGAGAATACCCATGTCTGAAGAAAAAATTGGTCAACACTATCTCGCCGCACTGCACCAGGCCTTTCCTGGCGTGGTGCTGGATGAAGCCTGGCAGACCAAAGATCAAATCACCGTCACGGTGAAAATTAACTACCTGCCGGAAGTGGTCGAGTTCCTCTATTACAAACAGGGCGGCTGGCTGTCGGTGCTCTTTGGCAACGATGAGCGCCAGCTCTGCGGCAGCTATGCCGTCTACTACGTGCTGTCGATGGAGCAGGGCACCCGCTGCTGGCTCACCGTGCGCGTGGAGGTGGATGCCGATAAGCCGGAATTTCCGTCCGTCACCCCGCGCGTACCTGCCGCCGTCTGGGGTGAGCGCGAAGTGCGCGACATGTATGGCCTGATCCCGGTCGGGCTGCCGGACGAGCGCCGTCTGGTGCTGCCGGACGACTGGCCGGACGAACTCTATCCGCTGCGTAAAGACAGCATGGATTACCGCCAGCGTCCGGCGCCGACCACCGACAAAGAGACCTACGCGTTCATCAACGAACTCGGCGACAAAAAAAATAACGTGGTGCCGATTGGCCCGCTGCACGTCACCTCCGACGAGCCGGGCCACTTCCGCCTGTTCGTTGACGGCGAGAACATCATCGACGCCGACTACCGCCTGTTCTACGTCCATCGCGGCATGGAGAAGCTGGCCGAAACCCGGATGGGCTACAACGAAGTGACCTTCCTGTCGGATCGCGTCTGCGGTATCTGCGGTTTTGCCCACAGCACCGCCTACACCACCTCGGTGGAGAACGCGATGGGGATCGTGGTGCCGGAACGCGCCCAGATGATCCGCGCCATTCTGCTGGAGGTGGAGCGTCTGCACTCGCACCTGCTCAACCTCGGCCTGGCCTGCCACTTCGTCGGTTTTGACTCCGGCTTTATGCAGTTCTTCCGCGTGCGCGAGACCTCCATGAAGATGGCGGAGATCCTCACCGGGGCGCGTAAAACCTACGGCCTGAACCTGATCGGCGGCATCCGTCGCGATCTGCTGAAAGAGGACATGATCGCCACCCGCCAGCTGGCCCAGCAGATGCGTCGTGAGGTGCAGGATCTGGTG
Organism: Leclercia sp. LSNIH1; assembly: GCF_002902985.1. NCBI lineage: Bacteria > Pseudomonadati > Pseudomonadota > Gammaproteobacteria > Enterobacterales > Enterobacteriaceae > Leclercia > Leclercia sp. LSNIH1. The sequence continues at coordinate 2,162,442 of NZ_CP026167.1, forward strand.
GATATTCTGCTCAGCACGCCGAACATCGAACAGCGCACCGTGGGCATTGGCCGCCTCGACCCGCAGATCGCCCGCGACTTCAGCAACGTCGGCCCGATGGTGCGCGCCAGCGGCCACGCCCGCGACACCCGCGCCGATCACCCGTTTGTCGGTTACGGTCTGCTGCCGATGGAAGTCCACAGCGAGCAGGGCTGCGACGTCATCTCCCGCCTGAAGGTGCGCATCAACGAGGTCTTCACTGCCCTGAATATGATCGATTACGGCCTGGATAACCTGCCGGGCGGCGCGCTGATGGTGGAAGGCTTCACCTACATCCCGAACCGCTTTGCGCTGGGCTTCAGCGAAGCGCCGCGCGGGGATGATATCCACTGGAGCATGACCGGCGACAACCAGAAGCTGTGGCGCTGGCGCTGCCGGGCGGCCACCTACGCCAACTGGCCGACCCTGCGCTATATGCTGCGCGGCAACACCGTCTCCGACGCGCCGCTGATTATCGGCAGCCTCGACCCGTGCTACTCCTGCACCGACCGCATGACGGTGGTGGATGTGCGCAAGAAGAAGAGCCAGGTGGTGCCGTACAAAGAGCTGGAGCGCTACAGCATTGAACGCAAAAATTCGCCGCTGAAATAAGGACTTGCCATGTTTACCTTTATCAAAAAAGTGATCAAAACCGGCACGGTGACGGAGTCCTATCCCCTCCAGCCGATTGCGGTCGACAAAAATATGCGTGGCAAGCCGGAGCACGATCCTCAGCAGTGTATCGGCTGCGCGGCCTGCGTGAACGCCTGCCCGTCGAATGCCCTGACGGTGGAGACGGATCTGCAGTTCGGCCAGCTGGCCTGGCAGTTCAACCTGGGGCGCTGCATCTTCTGCGGCCGTTGCGAGGAGGTCTGCCCGACCACCGCCATTAAGCTCTCCCAGGAGTATGAGCTGGCGGTGTGGAGCAAAGCGGATTTCCTGCAGCAGTCGCGCTTTGACATCTGCCACTGCCGGGTCTGCAAGCGCCCCTATGCGGTGCAGAAAGAGATTGATTACGCGATCGCCCTGCTGCGCCATAACGGCGACCAGCGCGCCGAATCGCATCGCGAGAGTTTTGAAACCTGCCCGGACTGCAAGCGCCTGCAGGGGCTGACCCCGGCGGACAAGATCCAGCTGACCCGGGAAATGGAGGAAGCGACACGATGAGCGAACTGTTAGGGCCACGTAACGAGCAGGGGATCCCGGTCCCGGTCACGGTGGACGAGTCCATCGCCAGCATGAAGGCCTCGCTGCTGAAAAAAATCAAACGCTCCGCCTACGTCTACCGCGTGGACTGCGGCGGCTGCAACGGCTGCGAGATTGAGATCTTCGCCACCCTGTCGCCCATCTTCGACACCGAGCGCTTCGGCATCAAGGTGGTGCCATCCCCGCGTCACGCCGACATTCTGCTGTTCACCGGGGCGGTGACCCGCGCCATGCGCTCCCCGGCGCTGCGGGCGTGGGAGTCGGCCCCCGATCCGAAGATCTGCATCTCCTACGGCGCCTGCGGCAACTCCGGCGGCATCTTCCACGACCTGTACTGCGTCTGGGGCGGCACCGACAAAATCGTGCCGGTGGATGTCTACATTCCCGGCTGCCCGCCGTCGCCTGCTGCCACGCTCTACGGCTTTGCCATGGCGCTGGGGCTGCTGGAGCAAAAAATCCACGCCCGCGAGCCAGGCAGCCAGGACAACCAGCCCGCCGAACTGCTGCATCCGGAGATGGTCCAGCCCCTGCGGGTACGCATCGACCGCGCCGCCCGCCGCCTGGCGGGCTACCGCTATGGCCGCCAGATCGCCGACGACTTTATGCGTCATCTGATTGAGGGCGACGAGAGCGTGGCCCGCTGGCTGGCAAACGAGAACGATCCGCGCCTGAACGAGATCGTGGGCAACCTCCTCGAGGTGGTCGGGCAGGAGCGTGTGTGATGAGTGAGACGGTGGTATTCAGCCAGCTCAGCCGCAAGTTCATTGACCAGAATGACAACACGCCTGCTGATGCCCAGCAGGTGATCTACTACGGCCTGGCCATCGGCCATCATCTGGGGGTGATCGACTGCCTGGAGGCGGCGCTCACCTGCCCGTGGGAGGATTACCTGGCGTGGATCGCCACCCTCGAAGCGGGGAGCGAGGCGCGGCGCAAGATGGAGGGCGTGCCGCGCTACGGGGAGATTGTCATCGACAGTAACCATATTGTGATGCTGGCCAGCGCCTTTGACGCCGCGATAGCGCGCCAGACGGCGCAGCAGCAGGAGTGGAGCGAGGCACTGCTCGTGATGCTCCACGCCATTCACCAGGAGAACGCCATCTACCTGATGGTGAGGAGGCAACGTGACTGATGTATTACTCTGCGTCGGCAACAGCATGATGGGCGACGACGGCGCCGGTCCGCTGCTGGCTGAGATGTGCCGGGAAGCCCCTCGCGGCGACTGGGTGGTGTTTGATGGCGGCAGCGCCCCGGAAAACGACGTGGTTGCGATCCGCGAGCTGCGCCCGGCGCGCCTGCTGATTGTCGATGCGACGGATATGGGGTTAAACCCCGGTGAGATCCGCCGTATCGATCCGGACGACATCGCCGAGATGTTTATGATGACCACCCACAATATGCCGCTCAACTACCTGGTGGATCAGCTGAAGGGGGATGTGGGGGAGGTGGTGTTTTTGGGGATTCAACCGGATATTGTGGGGTTTTATTATCCGATGACGGAGAAGGTGAAGGCGGCGGTTGAGAAGGTTTATGAAAGTCTGCTGGACCGGGATGGGGTGCTGGGGTTTGAGGAGTTGTAGCGCGTAATCACGAAGGTACCTCTCTGGAAATGCCCGGTGGCGGCTAGCGCCTTACCGGGCCTACGTTTATTGATAGCGTGGGTTTTGTAGGCCGTGCAAGGCGTCAGCCGCCGCCCGGCAAGTGCGAGCACAATATTAAAACCGGGTTGCTGACTGCGTGTACCTCTATGAAATATCCAGTGGCGGCTTACGCCTTACCGGACCTGTGCCTGTGTTTTTTATTAGTTCTGATTTTCGTAAAGTGGTAAACCGAAATTAATTTTAACGGATATATGAGCACAGGAGTTTAAGGCGTGAGATCGCATGAAAGAGTAGGGAAGATGTTTACGCTTGCCGTTGTGGTCAGCCTTGCGGCGGGTTGTGCGCCGTTACAGCCTTCTGGATGCCACAAAACCACCGCGATGGGGAGTTGCAGTTCTGGCCGCTGGGACGATCAGGATGCGTGGGGCGCGCAGGCGCGGGGGATTAGGGCGGCGATAGAAGATAAAATTGCTGAGCCACAACGCTGGAAGGGCAAAAAATGCCGGCTGCATATGGAATTTGCGCAGGATGGTACGGCTTTAAAGGTATCAACCAGCAAGGGCAACAAAGAGTATTGTGAGGCGGTGAAACTGGCGGCCCAAAAAGCGAAGTTCCCGACGTTTAGTAATCCGGAGGTGTATAGGGATTTTCAAAAGGCTGGGTTTGATATGCAGGGGTAGGTGGCGGACTATTGTTGAAATGTCCGCTTTGTGCCAGAAGCGGACGTTGTTAAGCTCATGCAGTATGGATTCACGAAGAACAGACGTTATATTTTGTCCTGATTGACACGGGATGAAAGCTCCTGATGGCTCTCTTTTCGCTCGCTGTAACGATCCGCAAGATAACCGGTTTGTCCCTTAAGCAGCAGTGTGATTTTAAACAGCTCCTCGGCTACATCGACGATGCGGTCATACCATGACGAAGGTTTCATTCGGCCGTTTTCGTCGAACTCTTGCCATGCCTTGGCTACGGAGGACTGGTTGGGGATCGTAAACATCCGCATCCAGCGACCCAGAATGCGCATCTGATTCACGGCATTGAAGGACTGCGAACCGCCGCAAACCTGCATTACCGCAAGCGTTTTACCCTGTGAAGGACGCACTGCGCCTTCACTTAAGGGTATCCAGTCGACTTGTGCCTTCATAACTGCGCTCATTGCGCCATGCCGCTCCGGTGAACTCCACACCATCCCGTCACACCATCTGACAAGACCGCGCAGCTCGGTAACTTTAGGGTGCGTGTCCGGCGCATCATCCGGCAGGGGTAAACCGGAGGGGTTAAAGAGTTTCACATCCGCGCCCATCGCCGTCAGCAGGCGACCGGCTTCCTCCGCGGCAAAACGGCTGTAGGAGCGCTCCCTTACTGAGCCATACAGGATCAGAATCCGTGGCGGCTCCTGCAGGTGCAGGCGTTCGGCAATGTGTTGATCAAAGCATTCAGTATTCAGTATTCAGTATTCAGGGCAGGAAATTGTTCCATTTTTCTCCTCCGGAGAGAACAGGTGATTTCAAAATAAATACATATGATTTAACATATGTGTATTCTAATGGGAACGGAGTGAAAAATGCTACAACCTGTTCAGCTTTTCAAAATCCTGTCGGATGAAACCCGGCTCGCCATCGTGATGCTTCTCCGGGAGTCCGGAGAACTGTGCGTCTGCGATATCTGTGCGGTCACCTCCGAATCGCAGCCCAAAATATCGCGACATATGGCTATTCTGCGCGAGGCCGGGCTGGTACTTGACCGTCGGGAAGGCAAATGGATCCACTATCGTCTGTCACCCCACATACCGGCATGGGCAGCAGAGACAATCACGACGACCTGGCAGTGTATGCGGGAGGATGTGCGTGAATGGCTGGATAAATCAGCCTGCACCACCTGCTGAGAAAGGAAAACACATTTACATAATCATATATAACGGAGTCTGAGATGCTTTTGGCAGGGAGTATGTTTTTACTGACGCTGGTACTGGTGATCTGGCAACCCAGAGGCCTGAGTATTGGCTGGAGCGCGAGTATCGGGGCTGTGCTGGCGCTGGGAACCGGTGTCATCCATATCGCTGATATTCCCGTTGTCTGGAATATCGTCTGGAACGCGACAGCGGCATTTATTGCGGTCATCATCATCAGCCTGCTGCTCGATGAGTCCGGCTTCTTTGAATGGGCCGCACTGCACGTCTCCCGCTGGGGTAACGGACGTGGCCGCCTGCTTTTCACCTGGATAGTCTTGCTCGGTGCTGCTGTTGCTGCGTTGTTTGCCAATGACGGCGCCGCGCTGATCCTGACGCCGATTGTGATTGCGATGCTGCTCGCACTGGGGTTCAGCCAGGGCACGACACTGGCCTTTGTCATGGCCGCAGGATTTATTGCAGATACGGCCAGCCTGCCACTCATTGTGTCTAACCTGGTTAATATCGTCTCGGCGGACTTCTTCGGTCTGGGCTTTACGCAGTACGCCTCCGTTATGATCCCCGTGGATGCGGCAGCGATTGCGGCCACGCTGGTCATGCTGCATCTCTTCTTCCGCAGGGATATTCCGGCAACGTATGACGTTTCGCTGCTGAAGACGCCTGCCAGCGCGATCAAGGATCCGGCAACCTTCAGGGCGGGCTGGATTGTCCTGTTATTGCTGCTTGTCGGTTTCTTTGTTCTGGAGCCGCTGGGGATCCCGGTCAGTGCGATAGCTGCGGCTGGCGCAGCAGTGCTGTTTGTGGTGGCGAAAAGAGGCCATGCCATCAACACCGGGAAAGTCCTGCGCGGTGCGCCATGGCAGATCGTTATTTTCTCGCTGGGCATGTATCTCGTGGTCTATGGCCTGCGCAATGCAGGGCTCACGGAGTACCTGTCTGGCGTGCTGAATCTGCTGGCAGACAAGGGGTTATGGGCAGCGACGTTCGGCACCGGCTTCCTGACGGCATTTCTCTCATCAGTGATGAATAATATGCCGACGGTGCTGATTGGTGCGCTGTCGATTGACGGGAGTACGGCGACTGGCGTAGTGAAAGAGGCAATGATTTATGCCAATGTGATTGGCTGCGATTTAGGCCCGAAAATCACCCCGATTGGCAGTCTGGCAACCCTGCTGTGGCTGCATGTGCTTGCCCAGAAAAATATGACGATCACCTGGGGATATTATTTCCGTACCGGCATTGTCATGACTGTGCCGGTGCTGTTTGTCACTCTGGCCGCGCTGGCGTGGCGGCTCTCTGTCACTTTGTAATGAGATACTGATATGAGCAACATTACCATCTATCACAATCCAGCCTGTGGCACTTCACGTAATACGCTGGAGATGATCCGTAACAGCGGTAACGAACCGACGATAATTTATTATCTCGATACTCCCCCGACTCGTGATGAACTTAGCAAACTGATTTCAGATATGGGCATTACAGTACGTACATTGCTGCGTAAAAACGTCGAACCTTATGAGCAGTTGGGTCTTGATGAAGACAAATTTTCTGATGAGCAGTTGATTGATTTCATGCTTCAACATCCGATCCTGATTAATCGGCCGATTGTCGTTACGCCGCTTGGCACTCGTCTTTGCCGCCCTTCAGAAATAGTGCTGGATATTCTACCGGAAGGCCAGAAAGGAGCGTTTATCAAAGAGGATGGCGAGACGGTCATTGACAAAACGGGGAAGCGGGTTAATTAATCTACCCACTTCAAAATATCGGACGCCTGTTTACGCTATGCGGGCGTCCGCTTTTCGCTCTTAGCAGACATTCATTGTTTCTCATATGCAACCGCCTATGTTGCTAGCTTATAAAATCGACCATCACAAACCCCAACACCAACCTCACCCTCAAACACATTCAGGGGCCTGTCACAGCCCCTTATAAAACCTGAAATCAGATCTCATTCACCGACTATCACTTGAACTCAATGCACCGTTATATACGGCTCCTTCACAAACTCATTAAGCAGCCAGACCAGATCGTGCAGCAGCCCCGCCAGTTCTTTCTCGACACTTGCGGGCAACGTTCCACCCAGAATTGCCTGCACCAAAGCCAGCGCATAATCCACCTGGGGCGCGGTTTCCTGCCAGCAGTCCGGCATACAGGAGGTAAGTGTTTCCCCCTGGATCAGCTGCGCTATTAGGTGCGGTGGGAGTGCAGCATCACAGCGTTCACGCAGCTGTTGCAGGGCGCGCAGCAGACCTTCATAGAGCGCAGTGCGGGATGCACTGTCATCCGTTTCGATCAATACGCTCACCAGCGCGGCGCAGCGATCGGCGACCTCAAAGAGATCCGCAGCAGCAGAAAGCGGCATAGTCAGGGAAGGGGGAATAACCTGTTCGTCAGATTGCGGATAAGTCAGGGTTGGGATAGTAGTCATAACGACATCCTCTACATGCTATTTAAATTAGCCACCCTATGAGTTCCTACGCTCGAGGGAGGCAGCGCTGACGGAGGTAGGAATACCGCGCACATAGAAAACGGCCAGCCTTTCGGCTGCTCCGCCAGCGCCACCGTGATTGTAACGGGATAAACGCTGCCACGACATAGTGAATGTCGATACATGCTAACGGGTTCCTACGCCCGGTTGCGGATGTGCCGCAACGCAACCACTTTACGAGCCCGATAACAGGAATAAAAGCGTTAACCATGAATTACATAAGGTTACTTCAGAGGTTGCGAGGCGCCTTCCAGAAAACCATGCCGGGGGCGCTACGCTTGCCCGGTCTACGATACGAATGCAGTTGCTTCTCATGAAAATGGTATTTCCCGCCCCTTCAACACCTACAGCGAAAACATCAAAACTGACGTCGTTACTTATGTCGATGACAGCTCCTATAAATGCCATAACTATTACCCAGAACGTTTAAAAGTTCTCATATGAACTTATTAGATGCAAAATATAGTTTGCTTATTTACTCATTAAATTTTACCTCTTATACTCGCTGGTTTGACTTAAGCTAAATTGCCAGGGCGGCTATGAATTATAACAATGACGTTATTAGCTATTTACAAGCAAACAATATTCTTGCGTTAAAGCTCGATCGTGCACTAACAGGCGTTAGAGAAGTGGTTTCAAGGCAGATAGAAACTATAGGCGCCGGTGCTAAACGAGCCCTTTATTACACATCCTGTTTTACTGATGATTATCAGGATGTATGTAGAAACCAAAAGAGTGAAGATATTCGTTTTAAAAATGGCGTTGTTCACCTCTTTCAGAATAATAATATTGCTTATGAAATGCTTCGTATTTATTTTGAGCAGATATTTCAGTACAAAACGTCAGAACAGTTAGAGAACATCAAGAATAAGTTAATGGCGGCAAATGTTTATATAGCTGCAAGTTCTTTTACCAACGCAGGGTTCGCGTTAGCGGTCGCTTACTGCGTCGCTATTGGAATGAACCTGAGGCTTGAAATGAGAGCTTTGGTCGGCCGCAAGGCCGGAGGGGTTGTTGCCGTTGCGGGTATATATGGAGTTATTCAGAGAGCGGCTGACAGTGCGCAACGTCTGAAATATGTCTCTCCAGCCTATTACGCAGCGTTGTACTCACGGGAGCTTGAAATGATGTATTTCCTGGTAGAACCATTATTTGAACGAGCCGGAGCATTCTCTCATTCAACATCGGATAGCGACATAGCCGAGCTCATCACTAAGATGATTAGATAATGATGAATATTATATACAGGATATTCAGGCGGATGTTTAGGTCTTTACTTGCCGACTATGGCCCGTCCATTTTAACAATATTGTTCGCATTGGTGCTGATACATTTTTTTCCAAACGGTCCTTTATGGCCTATACCTGTGTTTTTTTTAGTTGTTCTGATTTTCATTAAGTGGTAAAGCTCAATTTAAATTTTTGAAATAATAAGGACGTTATATGTCTACACCCGCCCATTTATGGCTTGAAGATGAAAATGGCTCTCCAGTTGTAGGTGGCTGTATTATGCCGCTACGGTTAGGCTCAATTGAGCTTAAGTCGTTCTCCCACGGTGTCACCATTCCGGTGGATCCGAATCTGGGAAAGCTTACCGGGACGCGTGTCCATCGCCCCGTCACTATAGTAAAAGAGTTCGACCGGACCACGCCTCTTCTTTATCGGGCAGTATGTGAAGGAAGAACGATGAAGAAAGCCACAATTAAGATGTACAGAATCGTTGATTCAGGTATTGAGGCTGAATATTTTAATATCATTCTGGAGAATGTGAAATTTACAACTGTTGCACCCTATCTGGCTCCGAATGGAATGAGTAGTACTCATCTTGAAACGCTGGAGTTACGTTACGAGGCGATCACTTGGAAATATACAGATGGGAATATTATCTACCGTGACTCATGGAATGATCGATGCTGTGCATGAGCGAGTTCATCATTCTAAGTAAAAGTGCAATTCTGTCATCGTCACTTCTGACGATGACATCAACATCCCACACTAAACCCCTTTAAATTCAACATCATAATTTCTGGCGCGATTTATGCATACCCCATCCCGCTTATTACCTAGCCGGAGTTAAAGGATGAATCGCTTTATCATTGCCGATGCCAGCAAATGCATCGGCTGTCGTACCTGTGAAGTGGCCTGCGTGGTGTCCCACCACGACACCCAGGACTGCGCCTCGCTAACCCCGCAGAACTTCCTGCCGCGTATTCACGTCATCAAAGGCGTCAACGTCTCCACCGCCACTATGTGCCGCCAGTGCGAAGATGCTCCCTGCGCCACCGTCTGCCCGAATGGGGCGATCGCTCGCGATAACGATTTTGTTCACGTCCACCAGGAGCGCTGCATCGGCTGCAAAACCTGCGTGGTCGCCTGCCCATACGGCGCGATGGAAGTGGTCCTGCGTCCGGTTGTGCGCAGCATCGGTAGCGGGCTGAACGTGATGTCGGAGAAGGCCGAAGCCAATAAGTGCGACCTCTGCTACCACCAGCCGGACGGTCCGGCCTGCGTGCAGGCCTGTCCGACCAACGCCATTGTCTGCATCGACAGGCAAAAACTTGAGCAGCTGAGCCAGGAGAAACGCCGTCGGGCGGCGCTGGACACTGTCTCTTCCATGATGCTGTAAGCATTTTCTCTTTTCACTTTTAGCAGGTCTGTTACTGATGAAAAAAATCACCAGCGTTTGCCCTTACTGCGGTGCGGGCTGCAAATTAAAACTCGTCGTTGAGAACAATAAGATCGTCCGTGCCGAAGCGGCAGAGGGGGTGACCAACCAGAACCAGTTGTGCCTGAAGGGCTATTACGGCTGGGACTTTCTCAACGACACCCGCATCCTGACGCCGCGCCTCACGCAGCCGATGATCCGCTACCAGAAGGGCGGCAAGTTTGTGCCGGTCTCCTGGGAGGAGGCCATACGCTATACCGCGAAGCGGCTGGGGGAGATCAAGGCGAAGTATGGCCCGCGGGCCATCATGACCACCGGCTCGTCCCGCGGAACGGGGAACGAAACCAACTACGTGATGCAGAAGTTTGCCCGCGGGGTGCTCAACACCAACAACGTCGACTGCTGCGCCCGGGTGTGTCACGGCCCGAGCGTGGCCGGGCTGCAGGAGACGCTCGGCAACGGGGCGATGAGCAACTCCATCAGCGATATCGAGCACTCAAAATGTCTGCTGATCTTCGGCTACAACTGCGCCGACTCGCACCCGATCGTCGCCCGGCGGGTGATCAAGGCGAAACAGCACGGCGCGAAGGTGATCGTCTGCGATCCGCGCAAAATCGAGACCGCGCGCATCGCCGACCGCCATCTGCAGATCAACAACGGCTGCAATATGGCGCTGGTGAATGCCTTCATTTATACGCTGCTGGAGGAGAACCTCTACAACAGCGACTACGTGGCGCGCTACACCGACGGGCTGGAGAGGCTGCGCGAGACGGTGCGCGAGTACGCCCCGGAAAACGTCGAGGGCATTACCGGCGTCAGCGCCCGGCAGATCCGCGATGCGATGCGCATCTACGCCGCCGCGCCATCCGCCACCGTCATGTGGGGGATGGGCGTCACCCAGTTCGGGCAGGCGGTGGACGTGGTGAAAGGGCTCTCAACCCTGGCGCTGCTCACCGGCAACCTCGGGCGCGAACACTGCGGCGTCGGCCCGGTGCGCGGTCAGAACAACGTCCAGGGGGCCTGCGACATGGGGGTCATACCCAACCAGTTCCCCGGCTATCAGGATGTGACCGACCCGCAGGTGCGGGAGAAGTTCGCCCGGGCGTGGGGTGTCGATCCCCAGCGGATGGATGACCAGGTGGGCGTGCGTATCACCGAGGTGCCGCACCTCGCCCTGGAGGGCAAGGTCAAAGCGTACTACATCATGGGGGAAGATCCGCTCCAGACCGAGGCGGACCTGGGCCTGGTGCGCAAAGGCTTTGACGCCCTCGATTTTGTGGTGGTGCAGGACATCTTCATGACCAAAACCGCCGAGGCGGCGGACGTGCTGCTGCCCGCCACCTCCTGGGGCGAGCATGGCGGGGTCTTTACCTGCGCCGACCGCGGCTTCCAGCGCTTTGAAAAAGCCGTTGAGCCAAAAGGCAACGTCAAGCGCGACTGGGAGATCATCAGCCTGATCGCCACAGAGATGGGCTATCCGATGCACTATCGCGACAACCAGCAGATCTGGGACGAGATGCGCGAGCTCTGCCCGCTCTTCTACGGCGTCACCTGGGAAAAAATGGGCGAGATGGGGCACGTCCAGTGGCCTTGCCCGACCCTCGATCATCCCGGCACGCCGTGGCTCTATGCGGATAACCGCTTCGACACCCCGAACGGCAAAGGCCAGCTTTTTGCCGCCCCGTGGCGCAAGCCGGCGGAAGTGCCAGACGATGAATACCCGCTGGTGCTCTGCACCGTGCGCGAGGTGGGGCACTACTCCTGCCGCTCCATGACCGGCAACTGCGCCGCGCTGCAGGCCCTGGCGGACGAGCCGGGCTTTGTGCAGATGAACCCGCAGGATGCGGCAAAACTGGGCGTTCAGGATCGCCAGCTGGTGTGGGTCAGCTCCCGCCGCGGGAAGGTGATCAGCCGGGCGGACGTCAACGAGCGCATCAACCAGGGGGCGGTGTACATGACCTATCAGTGGTGGATCGGGGCCTGTAACGAGCTGACCCAGGACAATCTCGACCCGGTCTCGAAAACGCCGGAAACCAAATACTGCGCCGTCAAAATCGACGCCATCGCCGATCAGCCCTGGGCGGAACGCTACGCCCAGACCACCTATCGCGACATGAAAACCCGCCTGCGTGAGGCGGTGGAGAGTTAAATGAGTACAAACGGCACGCGGGTGCGCATTCGCGGCAAAGTCCAGGGCGTCGGGTTTCGCCCCTGGGTCTGGCAGGTGGCCCAGCAGCTGGGGCTCAGGGGCGACGTCTGCAACGACGGGGCAGGGGTGGAGGTGCGTCTCGTCGGTGGGGCGCAGGCCTTTATCCGCCAGCTTGCCGTCGGCTGCCCGCCGCTGGCGCGTATCGACGATATCCAGGAGCAGCCCTGGCGCTGGGCGCAGACCCCGATGGATTTTACCATTCGTGCCAGCGCCCACAGCCAGATGACCACCCAGGTGGTGCCGGATGCCGCCACCTGTCCGGCCTGTCTGGCGGAGATGAACGACCCGCGCGAGCGCCGCTACCGCTACCCGTTTATCAACTGCACCCACTGCGGGCCGCGCTTCACCATTATCCGGGCGATGCCCTACGATCGCCCGGCCACCACCATGGCGGGGTTTGCGCTCTGTCCGGCCTGCGAGGCGGAGTACCGCAACCCGGCGGACCGGCGCTTTCACGCCCAGCCGGTGGCCTGTCCGGACTGCGGGCCGCAGGTCAGCTGGGTGTGCGGCGAGGCGCGTGAGGAGCGGGAAGCCGCCCTTAAGGCCGCCGTATTGATGCTGAAACAGGGCGGGATCGTGGCGGTAAAAGGGCTGGGGGGGTTCCATCTGGCCTGTGATGCGCAAAACGTTGCGGCGGTAAACCGGCTGCGGGAACGTAAACGTCGCCCGACCAAGCCGCTGGCGGTGATGATCCCCGCGCGCCTGGCCGCGTGGCTGCCTGACGACGTGCAGGCGCTGCTGCGCTCCCCGGCCGCGCCGGTGGTGCTGGTGGCAAAACACACTCTGTTCTGCGAGGCCATCGCCCCCGGGCTTAATGAGGTGGGGGTGATGCTGGCCGCCAATCCGCTCCAGCACCTGCTGATGCAGGATCTCGATCGCCCCCTGGTGATGACCTCCGGCAACCTGAACGGCTGCCCGCCCGCGCTGACCAACCCGCAGGCGCTGCGCGATCTCGCCGGGATCGCCGACGGCTGGCTGCTGCATAACCGCGATATCGTCCAGCGTATGGACGACTCGGTGATGCGCGCCAGCGGGGAAATGCTGCGCCGCGCCAGAGGCTTTGTGCCGGATGCGCTGCCCCTGCCGCCCGGTTTTGAAAAGGCGCCGTCGCTGCTCTGCCTGGGGGCGGATCGTAAAAATACCTTCTGCCTGGTGCGCGGCGGCCAGGCGGTGCTGAGCCAGCATCTGGGGGATCTGCATGATGACGATGCCGAACGTCAGTGGCAGCAGGCCCTGACCACCATTCAGGACATCTGGCAGTTTATCCCTGAGCGGGTGGTGACCGACGCCCATCCCGGCTACCGCGCCACGCAGCTCGGCCAGCAGATGCCCTATCCGCAGCATCAGGTGCTGCATCATCACGCCCACGCCGCGGCCTGCATGGCGGAACACGGCTGGCCGCGGGACGGCGGGGATCTCATCGCCCTGGTGCTGGACGGTATCGGCCAGGGGGAAAACGGCGCGCTGTGGGGTGGGGAGTGCCTGCGGGTGAACTACCGCACCTGCGAAAAGCTGGGTGGGCTACCGGCGGTGGCGCTGCCCGGCGGCGATCTGGCGGCGCGCCAGCCCTGGCGCAACCTGCTGGCCCAGTGGCAGGCGTTTGTCCCCGAGTGGCGGACGCTGCCGGAGGCCGCCCGCCTTCTGAACAAACCCTGGCAGCCGCTGGCCCGGGCGATTGAACGCGGGGTGAATGCGCCGCTGGCCTCCTCCGCCGGGCGGCTGTTTGACGCCGTGGCTGCGGCGCTCAACTGCGCCCCGGAACAGATCAGCTACGAAGGGGAGGCCGCCTGTCGGCTGGAAGCCCTGGCCCTGGGCGCCGCGCCGCAAAGCCACCCGGTCACGATGCCGGTGCGCGACGGCGAGCTGGATATGGCCACCTTCTGGCGCCAGTGGCTCGGCTGGCAGGCGCCGGACAACGCCCGGGCGTGGGCCTTTCACGACGCGCTGGCCCAAGGGCTGGCGACCCTTGCGGGCGAACATGCCCGGCGGCGGGCGCTTTCCACCGTTGTCTGCAGCGGCGGGGTGCTGCACAACCGCCTGCTGCGCGAACGTCTGCAGTTCTGGCTGAGCGATTTTACCGTGCTGTTTCCCGGGCGGCTTCCCGCCGGTGACGGGGCGGTGGCTTTTGGGCAGGCAGTGATTGCCGCCGCGACTTTTCTTTGAATCTGGATCTGACTATGTACATGAAATATTTCAATAACCATCCCAAAGCCCTGGCGCTGATGCTGGCGTTAATCGCAACCAATATTCTCGCCTGGGGTCTGGCGTTCTACCTCTTTCACGCCACGCCGTCGCTGCTGGCGGCCAGCCTGCTGGCCTGGTGCTATGGCCTGCGTCACGCGGTGGATGCCGACCATATTGCCGCCATCGATAACGTCACCCGCAAGATGATGCAGCAGGGCAAGCGTCCCTGCGGCGTGGGGGCCTGGTTCTCGCTGGGGCATTCGACGATTGTGGTGCTGGCCTCCATTGCTATCGCCGCCACCGCTACGGCGTTCAGCCGCAATATGGCATGGTTCCACGAAACCGGCGGCACCATCGGCACGGCGGTCTCCGCCTTCTTCCTGCTGGCGATGGCGCTGGTCAACCTGGTTATTCTGCGCGACATCTGGGGCAGCTTTAACAAAATGAAGCGCGGCGAAAGCGTGCCGGAAACGGTGTCGTTTGCCCGCGGCGGGGTGATGAACTGGCTGTTCCGCTCGGCGTTTCGCCTGGTCACCCGCAGCTGGCACATGTATCTGGTGGGCTTCCTGTTTGGCCTTGGGTTTGATACCGCCACCGAGATCGGGGTGCTGGGGATCTCCGCGGCGGGTGCCTCCAGCGGCATGTCGGTGTGGGCGATCATGGTCTTCCCGCTGCTGTTCACCAGCGGCATGGCGCTGATCGACACCCTCGATAACCTGATTATGGTGGGCGCATACGGCTGGGCCTTTAACAAGCCGCAGCGCAAGCTCTACTACAACATGACCATCACCGGCACCTCGGTAGTGGTGGCGCTGTTTATCGGCGGGCTGGAAGCGCTGGGCCTGCTGGCAGATAAGCTGGGCCTGGAAGGTGGCCTGTGGAACGGCGTCGCGGCGCTGAACGATAACCTCGGTAACGCCGGGTTTATCGTGGTCGGGCTGTTTGTCGCCTGCTGGGTGATCTCGTTAATCAACTACCGCTTTAAAGGCTACGACGCCCTGGTTGTACGCTAACGTCATCGCTGTCCGTTCGTCACGACACTTTTGACGAACGGACCCCTTCCCGCCATTTATCCCTCTTATTTTCAATAACTTAATTTTATTTTTCAGGCTGGCATAGTTAATGCATGCCGCTGGGGACATATTACCAACGGAGTAACACCGATGAAGAAAGTCGTCACGGTTTGCCCCTATTGCGCATCGGGTTGCAAAATCAACCTGGTGGTCAATAACGGCAAAGTCGTCAAGGCTGAAGCAGCACAGGGTAAAACCAACCAGGGCGATCTCTGCCTGAAGGGGTATTACGGCTGGGATTTTATCAACGACACCAAAATTCTCACCCCGCGCCTGAAGACGCCAATGATCCGTCGCCAGCGCGGCGGCAAGCTGGAAGCCGTCTCCTGGGACGAAGCGCTGGACTACGTTGCCAGCAAGCTCAGCGCCATTAAGGCTGAGCACGGCCCGGACGCGATCATGACTACCGGTTCATCCCGCGGTACCGGGAATGAAACCAACTACATTATGCAAAAATTTGCCCGCGCGGCAGTCGGCACCAACAACGTCGACTGCTGCGCGCGCGTCTGACACGGCCCATCGGTTGCAGGTCTGCACCAGTCGGTCGGTAACGGCGCAATGAGCAACTCCATTGTCGGCATTGAAAAAGCGGACATGGTCTTTATTTTTGGCTACAACCCGGCGGATTCGCACCCTATCGTGGCGAACCGCGTGATCAAGGCCAAACGCAACGGGGCGAAGATTATCGTCTGCGATCCGCGCAAAATCGAAACCGCGCGCATCGCCGATATGCACCTGGCCCTGAAAAACGGCTCCAACATCGCGCTGCTGAATGCGATGGGGCATGTGATTATTGAAGAAGAACTCTACGACCGCGCCTTTGTGGCGGCGCGTACCGAGGGCTTCGAAGAGTATCGCAAGATCGTCGAAGGCTATACGCCGGAATCGGTCGAGGCGATCACCGGGGTCAGCGCGGCGGAGATCCGCCAGGCGGCGCGGATGTACGCGGCGGCTGAAAACGCGGCGATCCTCTGGGGCATGGGCGTGACCCAGTTCTACCAGGGCGTGGAAACCGTGCGGTCGCTCACCAGCCTGGCGCTGCTGACCGGCAATCTCGGCAAACCGTATGCAGGGGTGAACCCGGTGCGCGGGCAGAACAACGTGCAGGGCGCGTGTGATATGGGTGCGCTGCCGGATACCTATCCGGGCTATCAGTACATCAATAACCCGGAAAATCGGGCCAAGTTTGCCAAAGCCTGGGGCGTGGATTCACTGCCGGCCCATACCGGGTATCGCATCAGCGAACTGCCTCACCGGGTGGCCCATGGGGAAGTGCGCGCGGCGTACATCATGGGGGAAGATCCGCTCCAGACCGACGCCGAGCTCTCTGCGGTGCGTAAGGCGTTTGAGGGGCTGGAACTGGTCATTGTGCAGGATATCTTTATGACCAAGACCGCCGCTGCCGCGGATGTGATTCTGCCGTCCACCTCCTGGGGGGAGCACGAAGGGGTCTACACCGCCGCCGACCGCGGTTTCCAGCGCTTCTTTAAAGCGGTTGAGCCGAAGTGGGACCTGAAAACGGACTGGCAGATCATCAGCGAAATTGCCACGCGGATGGGCTACCCGATGCACTACAACAACACCCAGGAGATCTGGGATGAGCTGCGTCATCTGTGTCCGGATTTCTATGGCGCCACCTACGAGAAGATGGGCGAGCTGGGCTATATCCAGTGGCCGTGCCGGGACGAGTCCGAGGCCGATCAGGGGACCGATTACCTGTTCGAGAAGGAATTCTCCACCCCGAACGGGCTGGGGCAGCTCTATACCTGCGACTGGGTCGCGCCGATCGACAAGCTGACGGAGGAGTATCCGCTGGTGCTCTCAACCGTGCGTGAAGTGGGGCACTACTCGTGCCGCTCGATGACCGGGAACTGTGCGGCGCTGGCGGCGCTGGCCGATGAACCGGGCTATGCGCAGATCAATACGGCGGACGCCGCGCGTCTGGGTATTGAGGATGAAGCGCTGGTGTGGGTGACGTCGCGTAAAGGCAAAGTCATCACCCGCGCGCAGGTGAGCGATCGTCCGAACAAAGGGGCGGTCTATATGACCTACCAGTGGTGGATTGGGGCTTGTAATGAGCTGGTGACGGAGAACCTGAGCCCGATTACCAAAACGCCGGAGTATAAGTATTGCGCCGTGCGTGTGGAGCCGATTGCTGACCAGCAGGCTGCGGAACAGTATGTGATTGATGAGTATCATAAGCTGAAGAAGCACTTGCGGGAACTGGCGGTAGGGTGAGGGGGCTGTTGTAGGCCCGTGCAAGCGTAGCGCCGCCGGGCGTGGGCAGGGGTGCCTGGGTGGTGGAACATGTGGCGGTGGAGGGGGTTCCGTTCACCATACGTTCCTTGCTTCTCTGTAAACCACGTCACCCGTGAACGTGCCAGGGGGGCTCGCCGCCTCCCCCCTGGCAACCCCGGCTCCCGGCAACGAAAATCGCCGCTTCGCGGTGCCCTCAGCTTATTCCCTCCGGCTATCGGGTCGGGGGCGATCCTACATCCCTGTAGGTCGCCCCCTCTCGGCGCGTCCCTGCGCCTCGCCCCGGCCTGCGGTCAACGCTTCGGCGATTTTCAGCCGGACACGGGCGTCGCTGTGAGTCATTTATTCTTTTTACGATTCTTCAGTGCTGTGATTTTGCTGGTGCAGGTTTTGTGTTTTGTAGGCCCGTGCAAGCGTAGCGCCGCCGGGCGTGGGCAGGGGTGCCTGGGTGGTGGAACATGTGGCGGTGGAGGGGGTTCCGTTCACCATACGTTCCTTGCTTCTCTGTAAACCGCGTCACCCGTGAACGTGCCAGGGGGGCTCGCCGCCTCCCCCCTGGCAACCCCGGCTCCCGGCAACGAAAATCGCCGCTTCGCGGTGCCCTCAGCTTATTCCCTCCAGCTATCGGGTCGGGGGCGATCCTACATCCCTGTAGGTCGCCCCCTCTCGGCGCATCCCTGCGCCTCGCCCCGGCCTGCGGGAAACGCTTCGGCGATTTTCAGCCGGACACGGGCATCGCTGTGAGTCATTTATTATCAATGGGTTTCATTGTTGCTTTGATTTTTTGCGAGGCGGCTTCTGAGAATGGTTTTTGCTGGTTGTCGCTTTAATACCCTCTCGGTATCTTTCTGTTGCGCCTGCAAAATCAGGCGTCGGGATTGACCTCCTGGTATGAGTTACAGGCGACATAGATTAATATGTCGTGCGCACGGCTACACCTCAATGGCGGGCCGGGCGGGGGCGTCGCAAGACGCGCCGGTTTCCTGTAACGCCGGTAAGGTCAACCTCGTCTGGTTCCGCCACCCGTGAGATTGACCTCTCCGATGGCGGATTTAAATACCGTTACAGGAGGCTGCCACTATGGCTACTACCCCAACCCAGGCTCACCCATTATTTACCGTACCGTTCTCGCACAACACGGATTTCACCGTACTGGCGAACCACTGCGAGCGTTTTGCTTACACCCTGCTGGAAACCGACGAACCCGCTGAAAAGCTGGCGCTGTGCGCCCGTCTTTGTGCCTGTCTCGCGCTGTTACAACCTACGCTCAACGAGCCCATTCCGGCGCACCTGGTGGAACATTTCACCCTTAACGATCTGCCTTCCCGTCTGCCCGCATTCGAGCCGGAAAGCGATCAGCTGGGCATCTATTGCCAGACCGTCACGCAGCTTTTAATCAGCAATATCCTGCCGCCGGAGATGGCGCGCGTGATGGAAGGACTGCTGTATGACCTGGTGAGCTTTTACGCCGACACGCTCAACGCCCCACGCTGGCTGCAAACGCCGGATGGGCGCGTGGCGTTTGATGCGTTGATCGATTGAGTTTGTAGGCCCGTGCAAGCGTAGCGCCGCCGGGCGGGGCAGGGGGGGCCTGGGTGGTGGAACTTGTGGCGGTGGAGGGGGTTCCGTTCACCATACGTTCCTTGCTTCTCTGTAAACCACGTCACCCGTGAACGTGCCAGGGGGGCTCGCCGCCTCCCCCCTGGCAACCCCGGCTCCCGGCAACGAAAATCGCCGCTTCGCGGTGCCCTCAGCTTATTCCCTCCGGCTATCGGGTCGGGGGCGATCCTACATCCCTGTAGGTCGCCCCCTCTCGGCGCATCCCTGCGCCTCGCCCCGGCCTGCGGGAAACGCTTCGGCGATTTTCAGCCGGACACGGGCGTCGCTGTGAGTCATTTATTCTTTTTACGATTCTTCAGTGCTGTGATTTTGCTGGTGCAGGTTTTGTGTTTTGTAGGCCCGTGCAAGCGTAGCGCCGCCGGGCGGGGCAGGGGTGCCTGGGTGGTGGAACATGTGGCGGTGGAGGGGGTTCCGTTCACCATACGTTCCTTGCTTCTCTGTAAACCGCGTCACCGGTGAACGTGCCAGGGGGGCTCGCCGCCTCCCCCCTGGCAACCCCGGCTCCCGGCAACGAAAATCGCCGCGTTGCGGTGCCCTCAGCTTATTCCCTTCGGCTTTCGGGTCGGGGGCGATCCTACATCCCTGTAGGTCGCCCCCTCTCGGCGCGTCCCTGCGCCTCGCCCCGGCCTGCGGTCAACGCTTCAGCGATTTTCAGCCGGACAGGGCGTCGCTGTAAGTCTTTTATTCTTATTGAGTTTCATTGTTGCTTTGATTTTTTGCGAGGCGGCTTCCGGGATGGGTTTTTGATGGTTGTCTCCTTAATACCCTCGCGATATCTTCCTGTTGCGCCTGCAAAATCAGGCGTCGGGATTGGAACCCTGACTGACTTTATCGATGACATAAGAGGCCTTATGTCGTACGCTCTGCTGCACTTCAATGGTGGGCTGGCGGGGGCATCGTAAGATGCGCCGGTATCCGATAAAGCCGGTAGTTCCAACCTCGCTCAGTCCACCGCCATGAGATTGGAACCTCTGACGGTGGGTTTAAAACACTTTATCGGAGGCTGCCACTATGGCTACTACCCCAACCCCTGCTCAGGCATTGTTTACCGTACCGTTCTCACATAACACGGATTTCACCGTACTGGCGAACCACTGCGAGCGTTTTGCCTGTACCCTGCTGGAAACCGACGAACCCGCCGAAAAACTGGCGCTGTGCGCCCGTCTTTGTGCCTGTCTCGCGCTGTTACAGCCCACGCTCAACGAGCCCATCCCGGCGCACCTGGTGGAACATTTCACCCTTAACGATCTGCCTTCCCGTCTGCCCGCATTCGAGCCGGAAAGCGATCAGCTGGGCATCTATTGCCAGACCGTCACGCAGCTTTTAATCAGCAATGTCCTGCCGCCGGAGATGGCGCGCGTGATGGAAGGACTGCTGTATGACCTGGTAAGTTTTTACGCCGACACGCTCAACGCCCCACGCTGGCTGCAAACGCCGGATGGGCGGGTGGCGTTTGATGCGTTGATCGACTGAGTTTGTAGGCCGGGCAAACGCAGTGCCGCCCGGCGCAACAATGCCGGGTGGCGGCTTCGCCTTACCCGGCCTACAAAACCAAAAAAATAAAAACCAGCGATGAAGAAATTAAAAAAAACAACGGGCTTACAGCGGCTCCCTGGTCCGGCTGAAAATCGCCGAAGCGTTGACCGCAGGCCGGGGCGAGGCGCAGGGATGCGCCGAGAGGGGGCGACCTACAGGGATGTAGGATCGCCCCCGACCCGAAAGCCGGAGGGAATAAGCTGAGGGCACCGCGAAGCGGCGATTTTCTTGCCGGGAGCCGGGATTGTTAAGGGGGCGGCGATAGCCCCCTTGACACGTTCACGGGTGACGCTGTTAACAGAGAAGCAAGAAACGCAAAGTGAACGGAACCCCCACCGCCGCCGCATATTCCCCCCACGCGATCCCACCCCACCTAACCATCAGAACCGCGTATTCACACTCATAAACCAGGTCCGCCCCGGCTCATTATAGGTATACGCCCCCGCACCATACATATACGCCCCTGTCGTCGCATTCCCCGTCGTCTGGGCATTCCCCGCACGCCACTGGCGTTTATCAAAGACGTTATCCACGCCCCCGGTGAGGCTCACATATTTGGTCACATCCCAGGTCGCGCTCAGGCCGACGATGCTGTACGGGCTCACTTCGTCCAGCTCAGATCCGGTCGCCGGCTGACCTTTGTAGTTGTACTTCTTCGGCTGCTGCTTGCCGTACCAGGTGAAGGTCGACTGCAACGACACATCCTGCTGCACCTGCCAGCTCAGGGTGGAGTTCAGCGTGTACTCCGGAATGATCGACAGACGGTCGCCGGTCTCCTTGTTTTTGCTTTGCAACATATAGGTAATGTTGTTGGTCCAGTTGATGGCGTCGCTGACCGGCACGTTCAGGGTGCCTTCCAGCCCTTCAACTACCGCCTTCGGCACGTTTTCCCACTGATAAATATCGGTGCGGGTTCTCCCGGCAGAGGTCTGGCCGATCGGCGCATAGCCCGCTTCAATCTTGTCGCGGTAGTCGTTGCGGAACCAGGTCACGCCCGCCAGCCAGCCGTCGCGTTTCCACTCCAGGCCAATCTCTTTGTTGATGCTGGTTTCCGCTTTCAGATCTTCGTTACCCAGCATGTAGCAGCCCACGCCGTCGGCACTGGCATAGCAGCCCTGGCCCTTGCTGTAGAGCAGGTAGTTCGGGTTGGTCTGGTAGAGGCTTGGCGCTTTATAGGCGCGGGCGATGCCCATCTTCAGGGTGAAATCATCCCCCAGCCCCTGGGAGAGGTTCAGGGACGGGCTCCAGTTGTTGCCGACAATGGAGTGATGGTCGAAGCGCAGCGCCGGGGTCAGCATGGTGGTGTCGGTCAGCTCCATGTTGTTTTCAGCGAACAGGGAGAAGATTTCCGCGTCGGAGTAGGGACTGCGATTATCGCTCATTCCCGCAATGGCGCCGCCCTGCAGGGCCTGGCCGTTGGAGGACATATCCTTCATCCGCTGCTGATCCCACTCGGCGCCCAGGGTCAGGTTCTGGTTGACGATAAAGTCGATCGGCAGGTTGATCTCACTGTGCAGCATCACGTCGGAGAGGTCGGTGTCGGTGAACTTATCGCTGTTGAACAGCCCCTCCAGACCGCCCGCCAGCCCCTCGCCGAGACGGGAGTTGCGGGTGTGCTCGTACTGCGCCCAGTTATTGGTGGTGATGCCATTATCCCAGCCGCCGGTCCAGGTCAGGGCGAAGTTCTGGCGATAGATCCGGTTGGTCTCTTTGCCATAATTTTTCTTCACCAGCCCGTTGCTGCTGTTGTCGTTGTTGGTGTTCTGGGTATCCCCGGCATAGAGGTTGTTCTGGCGGCTATAGCCCGCTTCGAACTGCAGGGCCTGCATCGGGGCAAACTCCCAGCGCAGCACGCCGTTCACGTCTTTATTCTCCACGCCTTCACGTCCGGCGGGCAGCGTGTCGGCATAGGCGCCGGTACGTTCAGACTGATGGCCCTGGTTGATATCCCAGGCGTCGGCCTGGGTTTTATCCAGGTTGCCATACAGACGGAAGCTGAACGCGTCGCTCAGCGGGCCGCTCAGGCTAAAGTTGGTGCGTTTGGTGGAGCCTTCTTCGTTGTGCTCAGGGGCATTCAGGTAGGTGTTCCAGGAGCCATGCCACTCGTTGCTGACCTTTTTGGTGATGATGTTCACCACGCCGCCCGCCGCGCCGTTACCGTAACGCGCCGCCGCCGGGCCTCGGATCACTTCGATACGCTCGATCATCTCTGGCGGCACCCAGCCGGTGTCGCCGCGGGTGTCACGCTCGCCGCGCCAGCCCAGACGGATGGAGTTGCGGCTGGTCACCGGCTTACCGTCAATCAGGATCAGGGTGTTTTCCGGGCCCATGCCGCGGATATCAATCTGGCGGTTGTTGCCGCGCTGGCCGCTGGTGGAGTTACCGGTCAGGTTAACGCCCGGCATGGTGCGGATGATCTCCGACACATCGCGCGCCGACGGGTTTTTACGGATCTCATCCGCGGTAATGGTGGAGACGCCCGGCGCCTGCAGGTTCTGCTCGGCAGCGGTGATCACCATGGTATCTTCGTGCCCGGCGGTTTCGGCTGCCATCGCAGGCAGTGCCACACCGTAAATTCCCAGATTGACCAGTAAGGTCAGCGAGTGAAGCTTATTATTCATTGTATGTCCTGCTTTTCGATGCCGCATGCCTCATGGCTCCGTCCCGAATGGGTGAGGCGGCGGAAGGAGATCGCCCGCAGTCTGCGAAAACCCCTCGATCCTGAGTCAGTACGCAGCGCAGAGCATGGTTATTAACTGTTCGCGCTTCCCACAGCGCGCCCATACGCTATTGCAAATGCAAATAGTTATCAATAATATTATCGATATTGTTTATCTTTAATCAACAATTCAGAACAAATCATGGGGTTAAATCGGTGACGACGCTGGAAACGGGAAGTGATGCCTGGTGGCAGTCGAAACAGGGACCCGACCGGGTGCGGGAGGGGGATCATTATCGGGTGACGTTCTGCTGGCGCGACCCGCAGGGCACGGAGCAGACCTCGCCGCTAAAAAGGGTGTGGCTCTATATCACCGGCGTGACCGATCATCACCATAACGCCCGCCCCCAGACGCTGGAGCGCATTAATGGCACCGACGTCTGGCAGTGGCAGGGCGAGTTCAGCCCCCACTGGCGCGGCAGCTACTGTTTTATCCCCTCTGAACGCGACGACGACTTTGCGGATGCGGTGTTTGCCTCCGACCCGCCGGACCGCATGGCCCTGCGCGAAGGCTGGCGCAGGCTGCTGCCAAAGGCTATCGCCGATCCGCGCAACCCGCAGCACTGGCGCGGCGGACGCGGCCATCCGGTCTCGGCTCTCGAAATGCCCGAGGCGCCGCTACAGCCTGGCTGGGATCGGCCGGATACCCCGTATCAACCTGCGCAGTGCATCACCTGGCAGAGCGCAAGGCTCGGCAACACCCGCCGGGTATGGATCTTTACCACCGGCGAAGCATCCCCAAACGAACGTCCGCTGGCGGTGCTGCTCGACGGGCAGTTCTGGGCCGAGAGCATGCCGGTCTGGCCCGCGCTGACGGCGCTCACCCTCGATGGTCAGTTGCCGCCTGCGGTCTACGTGCTGATCGACGTCATCGACACCGACCATCGCAGCCGCGAGCTCCCCTGTAATCCCGATTTCTGGCTCGCCGTTCAGGAGGAGCTACTGCCACAGGTGCAGGCGCTGGCGCCGTTCAGCGACCGCGCCGATCGCACCGTGGTTGCCGGGCAGAGCTTTGGCGGTCTCTCGGCGCTCTATGCCGGGCTGCACTGGCCCCAACGCTTTGGCTGCGTGCTCAGCCAGTCGGGGTCGTTCTGGTGGCCGCATCGCGGCGGCAAGCACGACGGCATCATTATCGAACAGCTTAAAAACCAACAGCTGTCGGCCCAGAGCCTGCGCATCGTCCTTGAGGCGGGGCGACGTGAGCCACTGATTTTTCGCGCCTGTCAGGCGCTGTATGCCGAGCTACAGCACACGCAGCAGCCGGTTATCTGGCGTCCGGTGGACGGCGGACATGATGCACTTTGCTGGCGGGGAGGGCTGACGCAGGGGCTGATGACTCTCTGGCAGCCGCTTATTTAATAATGGAGTCTGGTATGGAATTCAGTAACCCCTTCGACGATCCGCAGGGTCTGTTCACCATTGTGCAAAACGCCCAAAATCAGTACAGCCTCTGGCCGCAGCAGTGCGCCTTGCCCGACGGCTGGCACGTGGTGTGTGAGGCGCAGTCGCAGGAAGCCTGTCAGCAGTGGCTGGCGGCCCACTGGCAAACCCTGATCCCGGCCCATTTTGCACAGGTGACTCCATGAGCGTTAAACATCCTCTCGTGGCGGCCCAGCCGGGGATCTGGATGGCGGAACAGCTCTCCGACCTGCCCAACGCCTGGAGCGTGGCCCACTACGTCGAGCTGACCGGCCCGGTGGATGCGCCATTGCTGGCGAAAGCGGTGGTGGCGGGCATGATGCAGGCCGATACCCTGCGCATGCGGTTTACCGAGGATAACGGCGAGATCGGGCAGTGGGTGGATGAGAGTGCTACCCTGCCGGAACCGCAGATTATCGACCTGCGCCATCACGCCGACCCGCATGCCGCCGCGTTGGCAACCCTGCAGGCCGACCTCAACCAGAATCTGCGCGTCGACAGCGGCCAGCCGCTGGCCTTCCACCTGCTGCTTCAGGTGGCAGATAACCGCTGGTACTGGTATCAGCGCTATCACCATTTAGTGGTGGATGGCTTCAGTTTCCCCGCTATTACCCGGCAGATCGCCGCCATTTACCGCGCCTGGTCTAAGGGGGAAGCCACGCCGGAATCGCCATTTACCCCCTTTGCGGAGGTGGTGGAGGAGTATCAGCGCTACCAGCAGAGCGACGCATACGCCCGCGACGGCGCCTTCTGGGCGGAGCAGCGTAAGCAGCTGCCGCCGCCGGTGTCGCTCTCCAGCGCGCCGCTGCCGGGGCGCGCCGCCACAACCGATATTTTGCGCCTGAAGCTGACCGCCGATCGCCAGGCCTTCAGCCAGCTGGCGAATAAGAGCCAGAGCCAGCGCACCGACCTTGCCCTGGCGCTGGTGGCCCTCTGGCTCGCCCGCCTGACCGGACGGATGAGCTACGCCGCCGGGTTTATCTTTATGCGCCGGATGGGCTCCGCGGCGCTGACCGCCACCGGCCCGGTGCTGAACGTGCTGCCCCTGGCGGTGAACATCAACCCGCAGGAGACGCTGCCCGAGCTGGCCCAGCGCCTGGCCGGGCAGATGAAAAAGATGCGCCGTCACCAGCGTTACGACGCCGAGCAGATTGTCCGCGACAGCGGGCGTGCCGCCAGCGACGAGGCGCTGTTTGGCCCGGTGTTTAACGTCAAGGTCTTCGACTATCAGCTGGATATCGATGGCGTGCAGGCGGTGACCCATACCCTCGCCACCGGCCCGGTCAACGATCTGGAGATGGCGCTCTTCCCGGACGAGCAGGGCGGCCTGAGCATTGAGATCCTCGCCAATAAACAGCGTTACGACGAGGCCACCCTGCTGCGCCACGTCGAGCGCCTGCCCGGGCTGTTGGCGCAGTTTGCCGCCAACAGCGACCTGCGCTGCGGCGAGGCCGAAACGGTCTCCGACGTTGAATATCAGCAGCTGGAAAATATTAACCAGACCGCGGTTCCGCTGCCGCGCACCACCCTGAGCGGGCTGGTGGCGGAGCAGGCGGCGAAAACCCCGGACGCCCCGGCGCTGGCCGATGCGCAATACGAGCTGACCTACCGCCAGATGCGCGAGCAGGTGGTGGCCCTGGCGCATCTCCTGCGCGAGCGCGGGGTGAAGCCCGGCGACAGCGTGGCGGTGGCGCTCCCGCGCTCGGTGTTCCTGACCCTGGCCCTGCATGCCATTGTCGAAGTGGGGGCCGCGTGGCTGCCGCTGGACACCGGCTATCCCGACGATCGCCTGCAGATGATGATCGAGGATGCGCAACCCTCGCTGCTGATCACTACCGACGACCAGCGCCCGCGCTTTGACCATCTGCCGGTGGCGACTTTTAGTTACAACATACTATTGTCTGCGGCCGATGCCAGACCTCTGCACCTGAGCAGGCCGGAACAGACCGCCTATATCATCTTTACCTCCGGCTCAACAGGACGACCGAAAGGGGTGATGGTCGGCCAGACCGCCATCGTCAACCGCCTGCTGTGGATGCAAAACCACTACCCGCTCACCGCCGCGGATGTGGTGGCGCAAAAAACGCCGTGCAGCTTTGACGTCTCGGTATGGGAGTTCTGGTGGCCGTTTATCGCCGGGGCGAAGCTGGTGATGGCCGAGCCGGAGGCGCACCGCGATCCGCTGGCGATGCAGGAATTCTTCGGGAAATATGGCGTCACCACCACCCACTTTGTGCCGTCGATGCTGGCGGCGTTTGTCGCGTCGCTGACCCCGGAAAATGTTGCCTGCTGCGCCAGCCTGAAGCAGGTGTTCTGTAGCGGCGAAGCCCTGCCCACCGCCCTGTGCCGGGAGTGGGAGCAGCTCACCCAGGTGCCGCTGCATAATCTGTATGGCCCCACCGAAGCGGCGGTGGATGTCAGCTGGTATCCGGCGTATGGCCCGGAGCTGGCGGCAGTAGAAGGTAACAGCGTGCCGATTGGCTTCCCGGTGTGGAATACCGGCCTGCGCATTCTGGATGGGATGATGCGCCCGGTGCCGTTCGGCGTGGCGGGGGATCTGTACCTCACCGGCATTCAGCTGGCGCAGGGCTACCTGGGCCGCCCGGATCTGACCGCCAGCCGCTTTATCGCCGCTCCCTTTGCCCCCGGCGAGCGCATGTACCGCACCGGGGACGTGGCCCGCTGGCTGGATAACGGCGCGGTGGAGTATCTGGGCCGCAGCGACGATCAGCTGAAAATTCGCGGCCAGCGCATCGAGCTGGGTGAAATCGACCGGGCCATGCTGACCCTGCCGGACGTGGCCCAGGCGGTGACCCACGCCTGCGTCATCAACCAGGCGGCAGATACCGGCGGCGATGCCCGGCAACTGGTGGGCTACGTGGTTTCGGAATCCGGCCTGCCGCTGGATCGCGATGCGCTTTTAACGGCGCTGAAAGCCCAACTGCCGCCGCACATGGTGCCGGTAGTGTTACTGCAACTCAGTGACCTGCCGCTGAGCGCCAACGGCAAGCTGGATCGTAAGGCGCTGCCGCTGCCGGAACTGACGGTTAAAGCCCAGGGGCGCCCGCCACAAACCGACGCCGAATGGACCATTGCCGCGGCGTTTTCCGCCCTGCTGGGGTGTGAGGTTAACGATATCGAGGCGGATTTCTTTGCCCTCGGCGGCCACTCGCTGCTGGCGATGCGCCTTGCCGCCAGCCTCAGCCGCCACTTTGCCCGTCAGGTAACCCCCGGCCAGGTGATGGTGGCCCCGACGGTGGGCAAGCTGAGTGCGCTACTGGCATCCGACATCAGCGACGAGCAGGCTCAGCGTCTGGGCTACGAGACGATATTGCCTCTGCGCGAAAGCCACGGCCCGACGCTGTTCTGCTTCCATCCGGCCTCCGGTTTTGCCTGGCAGTTCAGCGTCCTGGCCCGCTACCTGAGCCCGCGCTGGTCGATCATTGGCATTCAGTCGCCGCGCCCGGGGCCGATGCAAAACGGCGCTACCCTGGACGAGGTGATCGAGCACCATCTGGCGACGCTCCGGACTCAACAGCCGCGCGGGCCTTATTATCTGTTCGGCTATTCGCTGGGTGGCACCCTGGCTCAGGGGATCGCCGCTCGCCTGCGCGCGCAGGGAGAAGAGGTGGCGTTCCTCGGCCTGCTCGACACCTGGCCGCCGGAGACGCAAAACTGGTCCGAAAAAGAGGCCAACGGCCTGGATCCCGAAGTTTTAGCGGAGATTGAACGTGAGCGACAGGCGTTCCTCGCCGCCCAGCAGGGGCAGGCATCCGGGGAATTGTTCAGCATGATCGAGGGCAATTACGCCGATGCGGTGCGCCTGCTGACCACGGCGCACAGCTCAACCTTTGACGGCAAAGCGACGCTGTTTGTTGCGGAACGCACGCGAACGATGGAGCCCCACAAGGCCTGGGCGCCGTGGGTAGGGGAGTTGGAGGTCTACCATCAGGATTGCGCCCATGTGGAGATCATCTCCCCGCAGGCGTTTGAGCACATCGGTCCGGTGTTGAAGGAAATATTGGGGTAGCCACAATGCCCGGCGGCGCTGCGCTTGCCGGGCCTACGGTTCGTGCCATAAGGGTTTTTTAGGCCGGGTAAGGCGTAGCCGCCACCCGGCGTTTTTCTACCGCCGTCCCAGCGGCACCACCAGCGGCGTGCCCGCCACCGGGTCGTCGATGATCATGCAGCGCATCCCGTAGATCCGCTCGATCAGATCCGGGGTGACGATCGCTTTCGGTGCCCCCTCCGCCACAATCTTGCCGTCGCGCAGGGCAATCAGATGGGTGGCATAGCGGCAGGCCTGGTTCAGATCGTGCAGCACCGCCGCCAGGGTAAAGCCCTGGGTGCGGTTGAGGTCGCTCAGCAGCTCCAGCAGATCGATCTGATGGCTGATATCCAGCCAGGTGGTCGGCTCATCCAGCAGCATGATCGACGTCTCCTGGGCCAGCACCATCGCAATCCACGCCCGCTGGCGCTGCCCGCCGGAGAGGGTATCCACGCTCTGCGCCGCCAGGTCGGTAATACCGGTGGCCTGCATCGCTTTGGTTACCGCCGCCTCATCCTCTTTACGCCAGCGGGTAAACAGCGGCTGGTGCGGATAGCGCCCGCGCGCCACCAGCTCCTGGACGGTAATATCCCCCGGCGTGGTGGCGTTTTGCGCCAGCAACCCGACCCGGCGCGCCACCTCTTTGCTGGCAAAGCGCTGGATCTGCTCCCCATCGAGATAAACGCTGCCGTGCAGCGGGGTCATCAGGCGGCTCAGGGTGCGCAACAGGGTCGATTTTCCGCAGCCGTTGGGGCCGATAATGGCGGTAAAGTGGCCGTCGGGGATCGCCACCTGCAGATCCTCGGCCACGATTTTCTTACCGTAGCCAAGGGTCAGATTGTCGCCGCGCAAGCGGGTCAGATTGGCACTCATTTCTTGCGGGACTCCTGAACAAGCAAGACGATGAGGTAGATGCCGCCCAGGCTGACGGTCACCACCCCCACCGGAAGTTGATAGGGCATAAACAGCCGCCGGGCGCAGAGATCCGCCGCCAGCAGCAAGAGCGATCCGCACAGCGCCGACTGGGTTAACCCCCAGCGGGCGGTACCGCTCAGGCGGCGGGCGATGTGCGGCGCCACCAGCGCAATAAAGGAGATCGGCCCGGCGATAGCGGTGGCCGCGGCGGTTAATACCACCGCCACCAGCATCAGCATCAGGCGCGAACGCTCGACGCTCACCCCCAGCGCACAGGCGCTGTCATCGCCCATCTCCAGCAGCCGCATGCGCTTCACCAGCACCAGGGCGCAAACAAACATCAGCAGGATCAGTGGGGCGGCGGGCAGGGTTTTGGCCCACGTCAGGCCGTTAAGCGACCCGGCGAACCACAGCCCGGCAGAGAGCGAGGTCTCCAGCGATGCCTGCAGCAGCAGCCAGGTATTAAAGGCCATCAGCATGGCGCGCATGCCGATGCCGATGATGATCAGGCGGAAGGTCTCGATCCCGTCGCGCCAGGCAAGCGCCCAGACGATCAGCGAAGTGAGAATACCCCCCGCCATGGCCGCAAGCGTAATGGCCGTCAGGTGCTGACCAAACAGCACCATCGCCACCAGCACGCCGCTCCAGGCGCCGGTGTTAAAGCCCATCACGTCCGGGCTGCCCAGCGGGTTACGCATCAGCGACTGGAAAATCGCACCGCTGATCCCCAGCGCTGCGCCGACCAGCAGGGCCATCATCACCCTTGGCAGTCGCCATTCCGTCACCACCATGGTGATATTGCGCGGCGCGCTGCCGGTGAGGGCGTTAAAGACCTGACTCATATCAAGCGTCACCGCGCCGCTTTGCAGGCTGACGATCGCCACGGCGAGACTCACCAGCACCAGCAGCAGGCAGCTGAATACTAAACGACGGGAAGGGGCCATCACACTCCACCTCCGCGCTTGCGACGCACCAGGAAGATCAGCACCGGCGCGCCGATAAAGGCGCTGACCACGGATACCCGCAGCTCGCCCGGTACCAGAAGGCGACCGAGGATATCGGCAAACAGCAGCAGGGCAGGGGTGGCAAGCAGCGTTACCGGCAAGGACCAGCGGTGATCGGCCCCCACCAGCCAGCGGGCCATGTGCGGCATCATCAGGCCGATAAAGGCGATGGGGCCCACCACCGCCGTGGCGCTTCCGCACAATACGGTGATGGTCAGTAATCCCAGAAGCTGAGTGCGCGCCACCCGGCTGCCGAGCGCGGTAGCGGTGTCGCTCCCGAGGCTCAGGCTGTTGAGCGCCCGGCTTAACAGCAGCGCCACGGCGGCGGCGATCAGTACCGGCACGCTCACCACCTGCAACGTTTGCAGGGTGCGGATATCCAGAGAGCCCGCCTGCCAGAAGCGCAGCTGGTCGTAAACGTCCGGGTTGAGCAGGGCGATGCCGTTGGAGAGCCCCTCCAGCACCGCGCCGAGGGCCACGCCCGCGAGCGTCAGGCGCACCGGGCTGAGCTGGCCGCCGCCCTGGCTGCCGGTAAAGGCCACCAGCAGGGAGGCGGCAAAGGCGCCGCACAGCGCCATCACCAGCTGTTCGCCGGGAGAGGAAAAGCCAAACAGCGCCGCGCCCAGCACGATGGCGAAGCTCGCTCCGGCGTTAACGCCGAGAATACCGGGGTCAGCCAGCGGGTTGCGGGTCAGGGTCTGCATCAACGCCCCGGCGAGACCGAGGGCAGCACCGGCCAGCAGGCCGGCCAGGGTGCGCGGCAGGCGGGCATCCCGCACGATGGTGCAGTCGGCGCTTTGACAGGTGGCGGAGAGGGCATCCACCACCACCGAAAAGGGCAGCGGTTTGGCACCCACCAACAGGCTGAGGGCAATCGCCAGCGTGAGCAGTAACAGTAAGCCGGGCACGGCAACGGCGCGTGACGCGGAAAGGGAGTACGACATAGCTACGTCCATGATTTGATAATGATAGTAATTATCGTTATCTATCTTATTTAGCTATGTTAGCATGTGCGGCCATGGAATTGGTACAAAAGAAACCATTAAGGCTTTGTAATGACCCGACAATCCTGGCTGCTCAATCTGAGTTTGCTGAAGACCCATCCGGCGTTTCGTGCTGTTTTTATTGCCCGTTTTATCTCTATTTTATCCCTTGGCCTGCTCGGCGTGGCCGTCCCGGTACAAATCCAGATGATGACCCACTCCAGCTGGCTGGTGGGGCTCTCCGTTACCCTCACCGGCGGGGCGATGTTTATCGGCCTGATGGTGGGCGGAGTGCTGGCGGATCGCTACGAGCGTAAGAAGCTGATTCTGCTGGCCCGCGGCACCTGCGGGGTGGGCTTTGTCGGCCTCTGTCTGAACGCGCTGCTGCCGGAGCCGTCATTAATTGCCATCTATGCCCTCGGTCTGTGGGATGGCTTTTTTGCATCATTAGGGGTGACGGCGTTGCTGGCGGCGACACCTGCGCTGGTGGGGCGTGAGAACCTGATGCAGGCGGGAGCCATCACCATGCTCACCGTGCGTCTGGGATCGGTGATCTCGCCGATGGTCGGCGGCCTGCTGCTCGGCACCGGGAACGTGGCCTGGAACTACGGCCTGGCGGCGGCGGGCACCTTTATCACCACCTTAACCCTGCTGCGGTTGCCGCTGCTGCCGCCTCCGCCCCAGCCGCGCGAGCATCCGCTTAAGTCGCTGCTGGCGGCGATCCGCTTTCTATTCAGCAATCCGCTGATCGGTGGCATCGCCCTGCTGG
Organism: Leclercia sp. LSNIH1; assembly: GCF_002902985.1. Taxonomy (NCBI): domain Bacteria; kingdom Pseudomonadati; phylum Pseudomonadota; class Gammaproteobacteria; order Enterobacterales; family Enterobacteriaceae; genus Leclercia; species Leclercia sp. LSNIH1. Next base: position 2,195,066 of record NZ_CP026167.1, read on the forward strand.
GCGGGCTGTTGACGATGGCGAGCGCGGTGCGGGTGCTCTATCCGGCGCTGGCGATTGCGTGGCAGATGAGCGTGTCGCAGATTGGCCTGCTCTATGCCGCCATCCCGCTGGGTGCAGCCTTTGGCGCCCTCACCAGCGGCAATCTGGCGCAGAGTGCCCGTCCGGGGCTGATTATGCTGCTGGCGACCCTGGCCTCGTTTATCGCCATCGGCTTCTTCAGCCTGATGCCGGTCTGGGGGCTGGGGGTGATCTGCCTGGCGCTGTTTGGCTGGCTGAGCGCGGTGAGTTCGCTGCTGCAATACACCCTGATCCAGACTCAGACCCCGGAGGCGATGCTCGGACGGATCAACGGCTTGTGGACGGCGCAAAACGTCACCGGCGATGCGATTGGTGCCGCCATTCTCGGCGGGCTGGGGGCGATCATGACCCCGGTAGCGGCGGCGAGCAGCAGCGGGTTTGTGCTGGCGATAGTGGGGGCGATATTGCTGGTGGTGCTGGCGGAGCTACGCCGGTTCCGGCAGGAGATTGCCACGGTTTAACGCGGTGGAATGTGCCGGGTGGCGGCTACGCCTTACCCGGCCTACAAAACCTACACCGGCACGAACCGTAGGCCCGGTAAGCGCAGCGCCACCGGGCATCAGGCCGCACGGTACAACCCCCCCCGAACCGTAGGCCCGGTAAGCGCAGCGCCACCGGGCATCAACATGCACGACTATTTAAATAAGGCCTCTAACCGCTCCAGCACCCGAGTGGCGCTGAAATAATCCAGACGGAAGGTCTCCGTCCCCAGCGCCCAGACGCGTTTGTTCTGCACCGCCGGCAGATGGGCCAGCAGGGGGTTGGCGTAGATCGCCTCCACATCCTTCCCATCCCCGGCAAACAGGAACAGCCCTTCGCCGTTCAGTCCGGCGGCCAGGTTTTCACCCCCTAACTGCACAATATCGTGGCGCTTGCCCTGGCTCTGGGACGGATTCAACCCGGCGGGCAGGGGGGCAAGAGAGAAGCCGAGCTGTTGCAGCAGCTTGCCCTGCGCCGATTCGGTGGTCCAGAGGTTGGCGCTGTGGGCGGCAGCGGTGTAGACGATGGCATTCACCGGCTGCGGCGGCAGCTTCATCTGCTGCTTCACCCGGGCGAGCTGCTTATCAAATTCCGCAATCCGCGCCGCGGCCTGCTGCTCCTGGCCAGTAATCGTGCCCAACTGGGTCAGCAGCGCCTGCCAGCTTTTATCGTCGTAATTGATGATAAGCGTCGGGGCGATGGCGGAGAGCTGATCGTAGAGCGCGACGGCGGAATCGCCCCCGGTGGCGCTAATGAGGATCAGATCCGGCATCTGGGCGGCCACCGCTTCTGCGCTCGGCTCGCCGATGTAGAGCCGCGCCAGCTTACGCTCTTTCGCGATCTCTCCCCACTGGCGCAGGAAACCCTGATCGTCCGCCACCCGGTTATTCGGGGTGGTGGCGCCGCTGGCAACCACCGGGGCGTCAATGGCCAGCAGGGAGCCGGTGAGGGTCACGCTGGTGGAGACAATCCGCGTCGGTTTGCTCTCAAGGGTGTGCGTTCCGCGGCTGTCCGTCACCTGACGCGGCCAGTCGGCGGCGACGGCTGAGGTTAATCCTGAAAATAAAAGGCTGATAAAAAGCAGGGTGTTACGGCAATAGGCGCGCAGTTTCACTAAGGGGCATCCTGTTTTTGTTGAAGTTAATGCTTCTCATTTTCATGAATGAGCCGAAGGGATGCAAGCGATAGTCGCACAAGTTACACGCTGGGCTGTTGACACCATTGCGCTCTGGGATTAGGTTAGCCAGCGAAAATATAAATGATAATAATTCTTACTGCTTTTATCATTTCAGGAGGATGATATGGATACGTCACTGGCTGAGGATGTTCAGCACACCGCGACCCGGCTGCAAAAAGAGAGCTTCTTCTTTATGTCGCCCTATCGCAGTTTTACCACCTCTGGCTGCTTTGCCCGTTTTTCCACTCCCGCCGTTGGCGGCGACGATCCGGCAAGCCCATTCCAGCAGCAGCTGAAACAGGCCTTTGCCAATGCTAAAGCCGCTGGCATCAGCAACCCGGTGATGGTAGGGGCTATCCCCTTTGATACCCGCCAGCCGTCATCGCTGTTTATCCCGGAGCTGTGGCAATCATTTGCCCGCCCGGCGCGTCAGCAGGCTGCCCGCTATGCCGCCCGAACCTCACCGCTGACGGTCAAATCCCGCACCGAGATCCCGGCCCAGTTAGCCTTTGAAGAGATGGTGGCCCGCGCCGCCGTTTTGACCGCCACTCCGCGCGTCAACAAGGTAGTGCTGTCGCGCCTGATCGATATCGCAACCGAAGAGAAACTCGACAGCGGCGCGCTGCTGGAAAAACTGATCGCCCAGAACCCGGCCAGCTTTAATTTCCACGTCCCGCTGGAGGATGGCGGGGTGCTGCTCGGCGCCAGCCCGGAGCTGCTGCTGCGTAAAGAGGGGGCGCACTTCAGCTCCCTGCCGCTGGCCGGTTCCGCGCGTCGTCAACCGGATGACATGCTCGATCGCGAGGCGGGCAACAAGCTGCTGGCCTCGGAAAAAGATCGCCACGAACATGAGCTGGTCACCCAGGCGATGAAGGCGGTGCTGGCTCCGCGTAGCCATCGGCTGACCATGCCCGCCTCGCCGCAGCTCATCACCACCCCGACCCTGTGGCACCTCGCCACCCCGGTGGAAGGCGAAGCGCGTGAAGATGAGAACGCCCTGACCCTGGCCTGCCTGCTGCACCCGACCCCGGCATTGAGCGGCTTCCCGCACCAGGCGGCGAAGGAGCTGATTGCCGAGCTGGAGCCGTTTGACCGCGAGCTGTTCGGCGGCATCGTCGGCTGGTGCGACAGCGAAGGCAACGGCGAGTGGGTGGTGACCATCCGCTGCGCGCGTATTCAGGCCAACAGCGTACGTCTGTTTGCCGGTGCCGGGATTGTTCCGGCCTCTTCCCCGGTGGCCGAATGGCGTGAAACCGGCGTGAAGCTGACCACCATGCTCAACGTTTTTGGTTTGCATTAAGGATTAATCATGACCCTTCCCTTTACCCGCTGGCCCGACGAATTTGCCCGCCGCTATCGTGAAAAAGGTTACTGGCAGGATCTGCCCCTGACGGACATTCTCACCCGCCACGGCGACAGCGACGCGTGGGCGTTAGTCGACGGCGAACGCCGCATCACGTACCGCCAGTTCCAGCAGTCCGTCAATAACCTGGCGTCTGCGTTGCAGGCGCAGGGCGTTCAGCGGGGCGAAACCGCCCTGGTGCAGCTGGGCAACGTCGCCGAGTTCTACATCACCTTTTTCGCCCTGTTGCAGGTGGGCGTGGCCCCGGTTAATGCCCTCTTCAGCCATCAGCGCAGCGAGCTGAACGCCTACGCCAGCCAGATTGAACCCGCGCTGCTGATTGCCGATCGCGCTCACGGTCTCTTTGCTGGCGACGACTTCCTCAACACCTTTATGGAACAGCACCGTTCCGTGCGCACGGTGCTGCTGCGTGGAGACGGGCTGGAGGCAGCGATTGCCCGCCCGGCGGAACATTTTATCGCCACTCCGACCCCGGCGGACGAAGTGGCGTTCTTCCAGCTTTCCGGCGGCAGCACCGGCACGCCGAAGCTGATCCCGCGCACCCACAACGACTATTACTACAGCATTCGTCGCAGCAACGAGATCTGCGGCATTACCGCGGATACCCGTTACCTGAACGCACTCCCGGCGGCGCATAACTTCGCGATGAGTTCCCCCGGCTCGCTGGGAGTCTTTATGGCCGGGGGCTGCGTGGTGCTGGCGAACGATCCGAGCGCCACGCTCTGTTTCCCGCTAATCGAACAACATCAGATCACCGTCACCTCGCTGGTGCCGCCTGCGGTCAGCCTGTGGTTACAGGCTATCAGCGAGGGGGCGGGCAATGCGCAGCTGGCATCCCTGCAACTGTTGCAGGTAGGCGGGGCGCGCCTTTCCGCCACCCTGGCCGCCCGTATTCCGGCTGAGATCGGCTGTCAGCTCCAGCAGGTGTTTGGCATGGCCGAAGGGCTGGTGAACTACACCGCGCTGGATGATACGCCGGAGCGCATCATCAATACCCAGGGCCGCCCGATGTGCCCGGATGATGAAGTGTGGGTGGCCGACGAGCACGGTAATCCGCTGCCGCGCGGCGAGGTGGGGCGCCTGATGACCCGCGGGCCGTACACCTTCCGCGGCTACTACAAGAGCCCGGAGCACAACGCCAGCGCCTTCGATGAGAACGGCTTTTACTGCTCCGGGGATCTGATCGCCATTGACGAGCAGGGCTACATCACCGTGCAGGGGCGTGAGAAAGATCAGATTAACCGCGGCGGTGAAAAAATTGCCGCCGAAGAGGTGGAAAACCTGCTCCTGCGCCACGAGGCGGTGATCCACGCCGCGCTGGTCAGCATGGAAGACAGCCTGCTGGGCGAGAAGAGCTGCGCGTATCTGGTGGTGAAACAGCCCCTGCGAGCGGTGGAGGTGCGCCGCTTCCTGCGCGAGCAGGGCGTCGCCGAATTTAAGCTGCCGGATCGCGTCGAGTGCCTGGAGGCACTGCCGCTGACGCCGGTAGGGAAAGTGGATAAAAAACAATTACGCCTGTGGCTGGTCGAACGGGCCCGGGGCTGAGGAGCAAGACGATGGCAATTCCAAAATTAACCGGTTACGCGCTGCCGGGCGCGGCAGATCTGCCGACCAATAAAGTGAGCTGGACGATGGAGCCCGCGCGCGCCGCGCTGCTGATCCACGATATGCAGGAGTATTTCCTCAACTTCTGGGGCGAGAACTGCCCGATGATGGCGCAGGTGGTGGCGAACATCGCCCGGCTGCGTGACTACTGCAAACAGCAGGGGATCCCGGTCTACTACACCGCCCAGCCGAAAGAGCAGAGCGATGAGGACCGCGCCCTGCTGAACGACATGTGGGGGCCGGGCCTGACCCGCTCGCCGGAGCAGCAGCGCATCGTGGCTGAACTGACGCCGGACGAAGCCGACACCGTGCTAGTGAAGTGGCGCTACAGCGCGTTTCACCGCTCGCCGCTGGAGCAGATGCTTAAAGAGAGCGGCCGCGATCAGCTCATCATCACCGGCGTGTACGCCCATATCGGCTGCATGACCACCGCCACCGACGCCTTTATGCGCGACATTCAGCCGTTCTTCGTCGCCGATGCGCTGGCGGACTTCACCCGGGACGAGCACCTGATGTCGCTCAACTATGTGGCCGGTCGCTCCGGGCGCGTGGTGACTACCGACGAGCTGCTGCCCTCGCTGCCAGCCAGCAAAGCGGCGCTGCGCGAGCTCATCCTGCCTCTGCTGGATGAGTCCGACGAGCCGATGGATGATGAAAACCTGATCGACTACGGGCTGGATTCGGTGCGGATGATGGCCCTGGCGGCGCGCTGGCGCAAAGTGCATGGCGATATCGACTTTGTGATGCTGGCGAAAAACCCGACCCTTGATGCCTGGTGGGCGCTGCTCTCCCGCGAGGTGAAATGATGCTGGATTTCACGGGTAAAACCGTCTGGGTGACCGGGGCCGGAAAAGGCATCGGTTACGCCACGGCCCGGGCGTTTGCGGCGGCGGGCGCGGAGGTGACGGGCTTTGATGTCGCCTTCCCGCAGGCGGAATATCCCTTTGCCACCGAAGTGCTGGATGTGGCGGATGCGCAGCAGGTCAACGCGGTTTTCGGGCGTCTGCTGGCGAGCCTCGAGCGGCTTGATGTGCTGGTGAATGCCGCCGGTATTTTACGCATGGGCGCCACCGACCAGCTCTCACAGGCGGACTGGCAGCAGACCTTTGCGGTCAACGTGGGTGGAGCGTTCAACCTTTTTCAGCAGACGATGGGCCAGTTCCGTCGTCAGCAGGGCGGGGCGATTGTCACCGTGGCCTCCGACGCGGCCCATACGCCACGCATCGGCATGAGCGCTTACGGCGCCTCGAAAGCGGCGCTGAAAAGTCTGGCGCTCACCGTCGGCCTGGAGCTGGCGGGGAGCGGCGTGCGCTCTAACCTGGTCTCGCCGGGCTCCACCGATACCGACATGCAGCGCACCCTGTGGAAAAGCGACGATGCCGAGCAGCAGCGTATTCGCGGGTTTGGCGAGCAGTTCAAGCTCGGCATTCCGCTGGGTAAAATCGCCCGCCCAGAGGAGATCGCCAGCACCGTGCTGTTCCTCGCCTCCGACCACGCCAGCCACATCACGTTGCAGGATATCGTGGTGGACGGCGGCTCCACGCTGGGGGCCTAGATGATCTGGAAACGTCATTTATCGCTGGAGGCGCTGAACGCTACCAGCCTGAACACGATGGTGGCGCATCTGGGGATCGTCTACACCCGGCTGGGAGATGACACCCTGGAGGCCGAAATGCCGGTAGATACGCGCACTCATCAGCCGTTTGGTTTACTGCACGGCGGCGCGTCGGCGGCGCTGGCGGAGACCCTGGGGTCGATGGCTGGCTTCCTGATGACCCGCGACGGGCAGAGCGTGGTGGGCACGGAGCTGAACGCCACCCATCACCGGGCGGTGGCGCAGGGCAAGGTGCGCGGGGTGTGTCAGCCGCTGCACCTCGGGCGCACCAGCCAGAGCTGGGAGATTGTGGTGTTTGACGAGCAGGGACGGCGCTGCTGTACCTGCCGGTTGAGTACGATGGTGTTGGGGTAGAGAGTGCGGCTGTGTGCCGGGTGGCGCTGCGCTTACCCGGCCTACGGTTCGATGCGGCTGTTTGCCGGGTGGCATTTCAGCGCTGAGCCCTGTTTTAATTAAGGTCCTCCGCCGCGGGACGGGGTGAAAGTGATCGGCTTAACAATGTTATGTAAATGACTGGTTGGATGTCTGTTTTTACGTGTGGTTGAGTTGTTAAATCTTAAGCGAGTGTTATAGATACAAAATGTAACATCTCACTTCTGCGATGATGGAAACCATATCATGAATAACTCAGGGAAATACCTCATATGGGCAGGGCTCTCCGTGGTGGGTGCCTTTGCGCTGGGCTATATCGCCCTCAACCGCGGTGAACAGATCAATGCGCTGTGGATAGTCGTCGCAGCGGTCTGTATCTATCTGATTGCCTACCGTTTTTACGGCAAGTTTATTGCCCATAACGTCCTCTCGGTTGACCCGACGCGCATGACGCCAGCGGTGCGCCATAACGACGGGCTGGACTATGTGCCAACCGATAAAAAAGTGCTGTTCGGTCACCACTTTGCCGCTATCGCCGGGGCCGGGCCGCTGGTGGGGCCCGTGCTGGCCGCGCAGATGGGCTACCTGCCCGGGATGATCTGGATCCTCGCCGGGGTGGTGCTGGCAGGCGCAGTGCAGGACTTTATGGTGCTGTTCGTCTCCACCCGCCGCGACGGGCGTTCCCTCGGCGAGCTGGTAAAAGAGGAGATGGGCCCGACCGCCGGGGTGATTGCGCTGGTGGCCTGCTTTATGATCATGGTGATCATCCTTGCGGTGCTGGCGATGATCGTGGTGAAAGCCCTGACCCACAGCCCGTGGGGGACATATACCGTCGCCTTTACCATTCCGCTGGCAATTTTTATGGGGATCTACATCCGCTACCTGCGCCCGGGGCGCATCGGCGAAGTGTCGGTGATTGGCCTGGTCTTCCTGGTCTTCGCCATTATCTCCGGCGGCTGGGTGGCCGAGAGCCCAACCTGGGCGCCATACTTTGACTATACCGGCGTGCAGCTGACCTGGATGCTGGTGGGCTATGGCTTTGTAGCGGCGGTGCTGCCGGTGTGGCTGCTGCTGGCTCCGCGCGATTACCTCTCCACCTTCCTGAAAATCGGCACCATTGTTGGCCTGGCGATTGGCATTCTGATCATGCGCCCGACCCTGACCATGCCGGCGGTGACGAAGTTTATTGATGGCACCGGTCCGGTCTGGTCCGGCAATATGTTCCCGTTCCTGTTTATCACCATCGCCTGTGGCGCGGTCTCTGGCTTCCATGCCCTGATCGCCTCCGGCACCACGCCGAAGATGTTGGCGAATGAAAACCAGGCCTGCTTTATCGGCTACGGCGGCATGCTGATGGAGTCCTTCGTGGCGATCATGGCGCTGGTCTCCGCCTGCATTATCGATCCGGGCGTCTACTTTGCGATGAACAGCCCGATTGCGGTGCTGGCGCCTGCCGGTACGGCGGACGTGGTGGCCTCTGCGGCCCAGGTGGTCAGCGGCTGGGGCTTTAGCATTACCCCGGATACTCTCTCTCAGATTGCCAACGAGGTGGGCGAGCAGTCGATTATCTCCCGCGCGGGCGGTGCGCCGACCCTGGCGGTGGGCATGGCCTACATTCTGCACGGCGCGCTGGGCGGTCTGATGGATGTGTCGTTCTGGTATCACTTCGCCATCCTCTTCGAAGCGCTCTTTATCCTGACGGCGGTGGATGCCGGGACACGTGCGGCGCGCTTTATGCTGCAGGATCTGCTGGGGGTGATCTCCCCCGGCCTCAAACGCACCGAATCGCTGCCTGCGAACCTGCTGGCGACGGCGCTCTGCGTCCTGGCGTGGGGTTACTTCCTGCATCAGGGGGTGGTCGATCCGCTGGGCGGCATCAACACCCTGTGGCCGCTGTTCGGTATCGCTAACCAGATGCTGGCCGGTATGGCGCTGATGCTCTGCGCGGTGGTGCTGTTCAAGATGAAACGTCAGCGTTACGCCTGGGTCGCCCTGGTGCCAACCGCCTGGCTGCTGATCTGTACCCTGACCGCAGGCTGGCAGAAAGCCTTCAGCAGCGATGCCAAAGTGGGCTTCCTGGCCATCGCCAACAAGTTCCAGGCGATGATCGACAGCGGCAAGATCCCGGCGCAGTATACCGAGTCCCAGCTCTCGCAGCTGGTCTTTAACAACCGTCTGGATGCCGGGCTGACCATCTTCTTTATGGTGGTGGTTGTGGTGCTGGCGCTCTATTCTCTGAAGACCGGGCTGGCCGCCCTGAAACAGGACAAACCTACCGCGAAAGAGACGCCGTATGAGCCGATGCCGGCCAACTATGAAGAGATTGTGACCCAGGCGAAAGGGGCGCATTAACCTGTGTGCCGGGTGGCGCTAGCGCTTACCCGGCCTACCTTTTTTGTGAGAGAAGAGCGATGTTCGATACCCTGTCAAAAGCCGGTAAATATTTAGGGCAGGCCGCAAAAATGATGATCGGCGTGCCGGACTACGACAACTATGTCGAGCATATGCGCGTCAACCATCCTGACCAGACGCCGATGACCTACGAGGCGTTTTTCCGCGATCGCCAGGATGCCCGCTACGGCGGTAAAGGCGGCGCGAAGTGCTGTTAACCCTCTTTCGGTAAGTAGAGGCTGATCTGCTCCTGCTTACAGCCATAAATGGCCGCCAGCTTTTCGCGGGTGCGTTTTTGCGGGCGGGAATCCACGGCTTCCAGCTGTGATACGGCGGACTGGCTGATGCCCAGCTTGTCGGCCACCTCCTGCTGGGACAGGCCGCGGTAGATGCGCCAGGCCGCCTGCAGGCTGACATTTTCGCTATGCATTATGTTGCAGACCTCTCCCGGCAAGCCAACACTATCGTAGATATCTGATTCGTAAGGAATGTCTTCCCATTCGCTTTCATCGTCGTCATCCTGCTCCAGCATGGCTAAGCGCATGCGAAGATAGTCCCTGTACGGAATGACGGCATATTGCGTTTTTCCCTCTTCATCCTTAATCAACTGCACAGTCATATTCCATCTGCTCCTCATGAAGATAGGTGGTTGTTGTTCGACGCTTAACGGATACCACATAACAGGTATCACTTTGCTGATTCTCAAGGGTGTAGATGACCCTGTAATCACCCACCCGCAATCGATGGTGGTTTTCGGGTGAGGACAATTTTTTAATATCCGCCACGGGAGCGGCGTGGTCATCCAGACTCGCCAGCCTGCGTGCAATGCGCCAGCGATAGCGGGGATCGATTTTCGCTAACTGTTTCTCCGCGGTTTTTGACCAGACAATCTTCATCCGTACCTCCACTATACGCCCACACGAAATATAAGGAAATAATAAGACTATTAGATAAATTCCGAATGTCTTATGGGGTACTGTAGGGCGAGGGGGAGAGCGGAAAAAGCGGCAAAAGTGAGTTTGTCGAGGCGGGTCGAAAACGCCTCTGCCGGACGACAGAGGCTAACATCAAAACTGCGAGCAGGCGTCAGGCGTTCAGCCCGCCGTCCACATCCAGCCCGGTGCCGGAGATCTGCCCGGCGGCGGGGCTGGCAAGGAAGGTCACCGCGGCGGCGACATCCTCTGGCTGACCATAGTGCCCGAGGGCAATAAGCTGACGCTGGGAGGCGGCCTGATCGCCATCTTCCGGGTTCATGTCACTGTTGGTTGGGCCAGGGTGAACCAGGTTGACGGTGATCCCGCGCGGGCCGAGATCGCGCGCCAGCCCGCGGGTCAGGGAGTTGAGCGCCGATTTGGTCATGGAGTAAACGGCGATGCCGGGCTGGGCAACGCGGTTCGCCAGACAACTGCCGATGTTGATGATGCGCCCGCCGTCGGACATGTGAACCAGCGCCTCCTGAATGGCGATCACCACCCCGCGAATATTGACGTTGATCAGGGCATCAATGTCCGCCAGGGTCATCGTCTCCAGCGGACCACCGCGCGCAATCCCGGCATTGTTCACCAGGATATCCAGCCCGCCGAGGCTGCGCGCCGCCTGGGTGACGGCATCCTGAATCGCCTGAGCGCTGGCGCTGTCGGCCTGGATCGCCTCGGCGCGCCGCCCCAGCGCGCGGATCTCATCCGCGACGGCCTGGGCTTTATCGGCGGATTTCTCATAGGTGATAACGACATCGGCGCCGGCGCGTGCCAGGGAGAGCGCAATGGCACGGCCTAACCCACGACTGGCACCGGTTACCAGCGCCTTTTTACCTGTTAAGTCGATCTGCATGATGACCTCGTTACGAGAGTGGTGATGATCATCATTAGGTATAGAGGGCCAGTTCCCGGCGTCAATGCGCCGGGTGGCTGAAGTTTTCCACTTTTTCAAATGCGGCGCGCAGCACCTCCGGCGTCAGGGCGATCGGCAGGGCGTGGATCGACTCTACCGGGCGCAGGGTGTGGGCGATCACCCGGTCCAGCGCCTCGCGATTATGGATGTCAACCTCCAGCTCACGCAAGGTGGTAGGCAGGTTAAAGCGCTGGTAGGCCGCGACCAGCTCGCGCAGCACCTCGTCCTGGCCGAGCAGGGCGCTCTGCACCAGGATCCCGTATGCCACCTTGGTGCCGTGGAGGAATGGCGCGGTCTGCGGCAGCACCGTTAAGCCGTTATGCACCGCATGCGCTGCCGCCACGCGGGTGTAGCGCTCCCCGAGCCCGCCGACCATGCCGCCACCGGCGATAATGGCATCCACCACGTCATGAAACTCACGCGTCACCTCGCGCCGCGTCTGGTCCGCTAACGCCTGCTCGCTGTGCGCCAGCAGCACGTCGCGGATCGCCAGCGCCCCGTTAATGCCGAGCCTCACCGTCAGCGGGAGGTGTTCGGGCTCTGGAGCCAGCACCACCGCTTCATACCATTTCGCCAGCGTGTCGCCGATCCCCGCCAGCAGGTACTCTGCCGGGGCGTTGAGGACGATCTCGGGCTCGACGAGCACCAGATAGTTGGCATCGTCAAAGATCTCAAAATGGAGCGCCTGCCCGGCGTCGTTGTACCACACCGACAGCGGGGTCCATGCCGCGCAGGTGGCCGCGATGGTGGGAATAGCCACCAGCGGCAGACCCAGACGGCGGGCCACCGCTTTAGCGGTATCCAGCAGCGCGCCGCCGCCGACGCCAATCACCACGCTGCGATCCGCGCCGGAGGCTTCTGCAAGCTGATTCACATCGCGCTTGCTGCAGTGGCCTTTAAAGAGCAGCCGTTTTGCTCCGGCAGCGTCAAAACTGTCCGGCAGGAACGGTCGGGCCCCGGCCAGGGCGCGTTCACCGTAGATCCATACCGCCCGGGAGAGTTGCTCCGGGGTAAAAAAATCGTCCAGGCGAGCCAGAGCGCCGCGGTGGGAGTAGTAGTTTGCCGGGCCGGGAACGACGCGGATGTCAGTGTTGCTCATGAGGGTTTCCTTTTTGCGAAGCGCTAACCTGATGTTATGTCTGGACATCCGGATGGCTAATACTATTTTGCTTTATCTTATGCTTTTTCCGTCGTTGCCAGCCAGCCAGTGCTGTGAAAAATTCTATAAATCAAAAGATTAATACAGGATTGCAGCGGATGATAACCAGTCGCCTCGAGATGCGCGGCATCAGCCTGGCTTTTTCTGGCTTTCAGGCGTTGTCGCAGGTGGATTTCACCCTGACGGGCGGATCGGTGCACGCGCTCACGGGCGCGAACGGCGCCGGGAAATCCACGCTGATGGCGGTGCTGTGCGGGACGCACGCCCACTATACGGGCGAAATCAGCATCAACAATCAGCCCGTCATCATTCGTGAGCCGGTGGAGGCCAAACAGCTGGGTATCCACCTGGTGCAGCAGGAGGTGGACGTGGCGCTGATCCCCGGCCTCAGCATCGCAGAAAACATCATGCTCGACCATCTGGCGCAGCCGGGACACCGCTTTCGCTGGGGCGCGATGCGGGAGCAGGCCCGGCAGGCGCTGGCGCAGCTCGACGTCTCCCTCGACGTGCGACGTTCCATCGACAGTTGCACCCTGGCAGAAAAGCAGCAGATCCTGCTGGCGCGGGCGCTCTCCCATCACTGCCGCTTTCTTATTCTCGACGAACCTACCGCGCCGCTGGATGCCCACGAGAGCGAGCGGCTGTTCACGGTTGTGCGCCGCCTGCAACAGCAGGGGATCGGGGTGGTCTTTATCTCCCACCGCATCCATGAGCTGAAGGCGATCTGCGACACCTTAACGGTGCTGCGCGACGGCAAGCTGATTGAGTCCGGCCCGATGGCGAATCTCAGTGGGGAGGCGATTGTCGAGAAGATGCTCGGCCATGCGCTGACCGATATCTACCCCCCTGCGCGACCAAAGCACAGCGCCGAAACGCTGCTGCGGGTGGAAGGGCTGCACGACGAAGGGCTGCTGAAGGATATCTCCCTGCATCTGCGTAAGGGGGAGATTCTTGGAATCGCCGGGCTGGCGGGGGCCGGAAAAACCGAGCTCTGCAAGGCGCTCTTTGGCGCGACCAAAAGCCAGGTGGCGAAGGGCGAGCTGAACCAGCAGCCGTGGACGCCGCGCGACCCGGCAGACTCCGTGCTGCGCGGGCTGGCGCTGGTGCCGGAGGAGCGGCGTAAAGAGGGCATTTTTATCGATGAGCCGGTGAGCATGAACCTGGCTGTGTCAGCGGATAACTCCTTTTCACGCTGGAGTCTGTTTGGTCATCGCCAGGCGTGGCGCTGGGCCGAAGAGGTGATCGCCCGGGTGGGTGTGCGCACCCGCGGGCCAGGGCAGGTACTGCGCCGTCTGTCGGGCGGCAACCAGCAAAAGGTGGCGATTGGCAAGTGGCTGCGCGGTAACGCCCAGGTGCTGATCTTCGACGAGCCCACCAAAGGGGTGGACGTGAAGGCCAAAACCGATCTGTTCCAGCTTATTGACGGCCTGGCGCGGGAAGGCAAAGGGGTGATTTACGCCTCGGGCGAGTTCGCTGAGCTGGTGGGGCTGTGTGACCGCATCTGCGTGCTGTGGGACGGGCGCATCGTGGCGGAAGTGGACGGGGCAAGCGCCCGGGAAGAGACATTACTTTATTATTCAACCGGAGGAACGGCGTCGTGAGCAAGGCCCTTTCAGTCAACGAGGCGGTGTCTGGCCGTCAGCACATTTTCGATTTTCTCTATAAATGGGGCATGTTGCTGACGGTGGTCGCGCTGGTGGCCATTTTCGGCCTGGCGTCGGAGAACTTCCTCGACCCCAACAACATCATCAACATTCTGCGCTCCATTGCCATCGTGACGGTGATTGCCGTCGGGGTCTCCATCTCGCTGACCATCGGCGGGTTTGACCTCTCGGTGGGGTCGACGGCGTCGCTGGCGAATGCGCTGGTGATCTCGCTCTTCGTCTGGCACGGCTTCGGCACCACCGAATCGATTCTCATCACTCTGGCGCTCTGCACCCTGGTGGGGCTGTTTAACGCCTTTTTAATCGTCATTCTGCGCATTCCCGACATGCTCGCCACCCTCGCCAGCCTGTTTGTGATCCAGGGCGTGGCGATGACCTACAGCTATGGCGGGTCGATCACCGAGAACATGGTCCTGCCGAGCGGCGACATGGCGGAGGGGACCATTCCGGCAGCCTTTGGCGCGCTGGGGCAGGTGCCGACCATCGTCATTATCATGCTGGCGGTGACGCTGCTGGCGCAGCTGGGGCTGTCGCTCACCACCCACGGTCGCCGGATGTACGCCATTGGCGGTAACCCGGAGGCGGCGCGCTTATCCGGGATCCGCACCACCCGCTACAAGGTGGCGGCCTATGTGATCGCCTCGCTGCTGGCGGGGCTTGGCGGGATTCTGCTCGCCTCGCGCATTGGCTCCTCGCAGGTGAATGCCGGCGGCGGCTATCTGATGGATGCGGTGGCGGCGGCGTGGATCGGCTTTTCGCTGGCGGGCTCCGGTAAACCGAACGCGCTGGGCACCCTGGTAGGGGCGGTGATCCTCGGGGTGCTCTCCAACGGGCTGGTGATGCTCTCGGTACCCTATTACGCCATGGACATTATAAAAGGGCTGGTGCTTGCGGTGGCACTGGCGATGACGTACGTACAAAAACGCTAACAACACAACGGGATAACAGAATGAAAAAAGTTGCACTCTCTTTGCTGACGCTGGGATTACTGAGTTCACTGCCGGGCTATGGGGCGACCCCTGCGCCGGTGCCGGCGGCGATTGCCAACCATGACGGGCAGATCCGCATCGCGGTGATCCGCAACCTCGGCTCCGACGACAACACCACCCAGTTTGTGGCCGGGGCGATTCAGGAAGGGAAAAAGCTCGGCTTTAAGGTCAGCACCTTTTTAAGCAACGGCGACGATGCCAAATTCCAGGACTTCGTTAACCAGGCCATCAGCCAGAAGTATGACGGGATTATTCTCTCTCAGGGGCGTGACCCGTACTCCACCGCGCTGGTGAAAAAGGCGGTGGATGCCGGGATCAAGGTGGCGGTGTTTGATACTGCGGTGAACGGCGAGATCCCGGGCGTGACGGTGACCCAGCAGGATGACGCCTCCCTGACCAACCTCTCGTTCGGCCAACTGGTGAAGGATTTCAACGGCAAGGCTAACATCATCAAGCTATGGGTGGCGGGCTTCCCGCCGATGGAGCGCCGTCAGACCGCTTACCAGGCGTTGCTGAAGGCGAACCCGGGCATTAAAGAGCTGGAGTCCATCGGGGCGGTATCGTCCGATGTGCAGGGCGACACCGCCAACAAGGTGGGCGCGGTGCTGGCGAAATACCCGAAAGGCAAGATCGACGCCATCTGGGGCACCTGGGATGCCTTCAGCCAGGGCGCTTATAAAGCGCTGAAAGAGAATGGCCGCACCGAGATCAAACTCTACAGCATCGATATCTCCAACCAGGATCTGCAGCTGATGCGCGAAGCGGGCAGCCCGTGGGTGGTGAGCGTGGCGGTCGATCCGAAGCTGATTGGCGCGACGAACGTGCGTCTGATCGCCAATAAAATTGCCGGAGAAGCGACGCCTGCGACCTATGACTTTAAAGCCGCGGCTATTCCGCAGGCGCTGCTGTCGGCCCAGCCGGGTGCGGTGAACGTGGCCTCTTTAGGCAAAATCATTCCAGGCTGGGGCCAGACCGACGATTTTATCGCCCCGTGGTTCGCGACGCTGGAAGCGAAGGCTAAATAAACTTTGCCGGGTGGCGGCTGCGCCTTACCCGGCCTACGGACAGTAGGCCCGGTAAGCGCAGCGCCACCGGGCAACAGGAGGTTGTGTGACCGCATTACCCACCCCCGAATACAGCCGCAATATGCGCTTAATCGGCCACAGCGACCAGGGCGGACGCCCGGACGGCGTGCAGCTGATGGTGCATCGCGGCTTCGCCTATATTGGGCATATGGTGTCGCAGGGCTTTTCCATCGTCGACGTGCGCGATCCAAAGAACCCGAAGGCGGCGGGCTATGTGCCTGCGCCGCCGGGCACCTGGAACGTGCATCTGCAGGCCCATGACGATCTGCTGCTGGTGATCAACGCCCGGGATCTGTTTGCCGATGCCCGCTTTGCTGACGAAAAGGTCTACTACACCCGCCAGGTGGGGGAGACGGTCAGCGACGTGCAGGACAAAGGCTGGAGCGCCGGGCTGCGCATCTTTGATATCTCCACTCCGGATAAGCCGCGGGAAATCAGCTTCCTGTCGCTAAGCGGCATCGGCATTCACCGCATCTGGTACGTGGGCGGGCGCTGGGCCTACGTCTCGGCGCTGATCGACGGCTTTACCGATTACATTTTCCTGACCATCGATCTGGCGGACCCGCGCAAACCCGAAGTGGCGGGGCGCTGGTGGCTGCCGGGGATGAACCAGGCGGCAGGGGAGACCCCCAACTGGCCGGAAGGCAAACGCTACGCCCTGCATCACGCCATCATCGCCGGGGATACCGCCTACGGCAGCTGGCGCGACGGCGGCCTGACCCTGCTGGATGTAAAGGATCGCAGCCAGCCGAAATTGATCAGCCATCGCAACTGGAGCCCGCCGTTTGGTGGCGGCACCCACACCGCGCTGCCGCTGCCGGACCGGGATCTGCTGGTGGTGCTGGATGAAGCGGTGCTCGACAATCAGGAGGATGGGGAGAAGCTGATCTGGCTGTTTGATATTCGCGAGCCATCGAACCCGGTCAGCATCGCGACCTTCCCGCAGCCAAACGAGCGGGATTATGTGGCGAAAGGGGCGCATTTCGGGCCGCACAATTTACATGAGAACCGCCCCGGGAGCTTTGTCAGCTCAACGCTGATTTTTGCCACCTACCAGAACGCCGGGGTGCGCGCCTATGATATCTCCGATCCCTACCGTCCGGTGGAAACCGGCGCGCTGGTGCCTGCCGCACCGGAGAAAATGATGGATACGCGACCCAACCGCCCGCAGGTGATCCAGTCCTGCGATCTGTTTGTCGATGCACAGGGGATTATCTACAGCACCGACTACAACGGCGGGCTGTCGGTAATTGAGTATTTAGGTTGAGTTTTTGCCGGGTGGCGGCATCGCCTTACCGGGCCTACATTCGAATCGTAGGCCCGGTAAGCGTTAGCGCCACCGGGCAAACAGACCGCACCTAACTGTACTGACGCACCCGCGCCACCAGCTCATCCACGCTGTCGATACGGTCGGCAATGACGATTAACGCTTTACCGAGCGTAATGGCGTGGCGCAGGCATTCGTGGCGCATCTCGTCATCACGGATGGTGTCGATATCCGCCACGTGTGACAGGCCCACGCTGCGGCGGATCAGCTCGGTGCCGCAGAAGCCAATCGCGTCGTGCCAGACCTTTTTCAGAAACGCGCTGGCATAACCCGGCACGCTGAGCGCCGCATCGCGGGATTTCTCCGTTGCCAGCGCCTGGAAACGTTCCGCGAAGGTATTCCAGAGTTCCTGGATATCGATCAGGCGCTGTTCACGCCCGGCCGCTGCATCCCGGATGCCAAGGTGGCCCGGCAGGCCGCAGAAGTTCAGCAGCAGGTTGCCGATGGCGGTGCCGATATCAAACCCAATCGGGCCGAAATAACCGAACTCGGCGTCAATGGCCTTCAGGCTGCCCTCGGCGACAAAAATCGAGCCGCTGTGAATGTCGCCGTGCAGCAGCGCTTCGGCCTGGGAGAAGAAGCGGTGTTTCAGGGCGGCGACGGCAATTTTCAGCTGGGCGTCGTCGCGCAGGGCGGCCACGTCGCTTTCCAGCGCCGCCGGGTAGTTGTTACGCGCGTGGATCTGGTACGGATCGTTGAAGATGAGATCTTCGGTGATCTCGCACATCGCCGGGTTGAGGAGCTTCGCCACCTGCGCTTTTTTGGTATGCGGGTGCAGGTAAAAATCGCTGGTGTGGAACAGGGCGTGAGCGAGGTACTCCCCCAGCTGACGTGCTGCCTGGGGGTAAAACACATTGTTAATCAGCTCCCCGCGCCAGATCTTATGGCTGGAGAGATCTTCCATCACCATCACCGCCAGATCCGGGTCGAAGTGGTGGATTTTGACCGTATGCTGCGGGCTGTGCTGATAGTGCTCCACCAGAGTTTGCGCTTCGAGGCGGGCGCGATCCAGCGTCAGCGGCCAGGATTCCCCCACGCAGCGCACGTAGGGCAGGGCCTGCTTTACGATGATGCGGCTGACGCCTGCGTTATCGAAAATTTTAAACACCAGATTGAGGTTACCGTCGCCTACCTCCTGCGCCTCTACCAGCGAGGCGGGATCGTCGAGGCCGCCAAACTGTTGGGCATACGCTACGGCGTCCTGAGCGGTAAAGGTATGGTATTGCGACATTGCCTGTTCCTCATCTGTTCCGGTAATAAAGACATTTAGACGTCTATACATCTGAATTTTATCCTGACACAATGTGCTACAACAACGCAACAGAGAATTAACGACATGCAGAGATTACAGACGACCAGCCTGCGGGTGACGGAAAATCAGCTATTTATTCTCGACCAACAGGCGCTTCCGCAGGAGAAACGCTGGCTGGATGCGACAACGGTAGAGGCGCTGGTGGGACATATTCACGCCCTGCGCGTGCGGGGCGCGCCGCTGATTGGGCTTTCTGCCAGCCTGCTGTTGGCGCTGCTGGCGGAAAACGGCCATAGCCGGGATGAACTGGCGGTGGCGCTGGAGACGCTGCGCGCCTCGCGTCCGACCGCGGTCAACCTGATGAACAATCTCGACCGTATGAAACAGGCGCTGTGGCAGGAGGATTTTGTCCCGGCGCTGGTGGCAGAGGCGCTGCGCCTGATCGACGAAGATAAGCAGCTCTGCGACGCGATTGCCCATGCAGGCAGCGCGCTGGTGAAGCCCGGCAGCCGCCTGCTCACCCATTGCAATACCGGTGGCCTGGCGACCGCCGGTGTGGGCACCGCGCTGGGGGTGATTGCCCTTGCCCATCAGCAGGGCAAGGTCAGCAACGTCTGGGTGGATGAGACCCGTCCGCTGTTGCAGGGCGGCAGGCTGACGGCCTGGGAGCTGGGTGAGCTGGGCGTGCCGTATAGTCTGATCACCGATTCAATGGCCGCCAGCCTGATGGCCAAAGGCCAGGTGGACGCGGTGTGGGTGGGGGCGGATCGCATTGCCGCTAACGGCGATGTGGCGAATAAAATCGGCACCTACTCCCTGGCGGTACTGGCGAAATTCCACGGTATTCCCTTCTATGTGGCCGCCCCGCAAACCACGCTCGATCCGAACTGCCCGAACGGGGAGGCGATCCCTATTGAACAGCGCGATGCCCGGGAAGTGACCGGCGTGGCGGGGAGCTTCGGTGCGGTGCAGTGGGCGCCCACTGACGCACAGGTCTATAACCCGGCGTTCGACGTCACGCCAGCGTCACTGATAAGTGGGTGGGTGCTGGATACGGGCGTGGTGCGGCCGGAAGAGGTGGCGAAGGGATTTTTTGGCAAGGGTGCGGTCTGAATAATGCCGGGTGGCGCTAACGCTTACCCGGCCTACAAACCGTTTGTAGGTCCGTGCAAGCGCAGCGCCGCCGGGCAGGGCATGGTGCTACGACAATCTCGGATAGCTATCTGCAATCGCATCCCCGGTAAACTGCGCCACCCAGCCTTCCGGGTTATCGAAAATCCGGATCGCGGTAAAGTTCGGCTCAGAGCCCATATCAAACCAGTGCGGCGTACCGGCGGGAACGGAGATCAGGTCGTTCTTCTCGCATAACACCTGACAGACCTGGTCGCCAATGTGCAGGCAGAACAGCCCGGCGCCTTCAACAAAGAAACGCACTTCATCTTCGCCGTGGGTGTGTTCATTGAGAAACTTCGCCCGCAGGGCCTCTTTTTGCGGGTTATCCGCGCGCAGGCTGATGACATCCCAGCTCTGGTAGCCCTTCTCCGCCACCAGCTTATCGATGGCGTGCTGGTAGGCATTAATCACCGTCTCCGGCGACGGATCGCGGCCCAGATCGCGGTCGGCTTCCCAGCGCTCAAAGCGGACGCCGCGGGCGTTCAGCTGCTGCTGGATCGCCTCAGCGTCGGTGCTGTGCCACTCCGGCTGGCTGGCTTCTTTATCTGAATAAATGGTCAATGCGCTCATGAAGGGATCTGCTCCGGATTGATGTCGTCAAACTGATGCACCTGATGGTGATGGCTGGCCCCGTCCTCATCGCCGCGAATCAGCTGCAGGGTGCGAAAACCGGCCTGTTCCGCGGCATCCAGCTCCTGATGAATATCCGACAGGAAGAGGATCTGCGAGGGTGCTGCGCCAATCTGGGCCGCAATATTCTGATAAGACGCTACCTCGCGCTTGGCACCTATGTGGGTATCAAAATAGCCGCTGAACAGATGAGTAATATCACCTTCGTCGCTGTAGCCAAATAACAGTTTCTGCGCCGCCACGGAGCCGGAGGAATAAACATAGAGATCAATGCCCTGCGCTTTCCATTTTTCGAGAGAGGGCAGAACGTCCGGATAGAGATGGCCGGTGAAGTCGCCGTTGACGTAACCCTCCCGCCAGATGATCCCCTGCAACGCTTTGAGCGCTGTCGATTTGCGATCGTCATCCATAAAGGCGAACAGGGTGTCAATCAGATCCCGGGTGCTGGCCTGCGGCTGGTCAATCTCTTCGCGCAGATTGTCCAGAATGGTGTTGACCGGTTCGGCATACTGCTGGGCGTTGATAAAGGCCGCCAGCCGCTCGCGCGCATAAGGGAACAGAACATTGTGGACAAAACGAATATCGCTGGTGGTGCCTTCAATATCCGTCACAATCGCGCGAATCATACTCTCTCCAGTTGTCGTAAACGCATCTCGCACTCGAACAGGAATTCGAGGCCTTCAAGGTGACGCCGGGCTTCGGCCACGTCGCGTCCCCAGCAGGTTAAGCCATGACCGCGCAGAAGAAAACCATAATTCAGCGGGCGCTCCCGACCGTAATGGGCGATTCGCGAGGCCAGGGCGTCGATATCCTGGTCGTTATCAAACACGGCGATGGGCACCGTATCGAGGTGGCTGGTCTGGCCGCGGAGTGATTTCTGCATCTCAAAGCCGCTGAGGCGTAGCTCCGGCGCTTTCACCAGTCGGGAGAGCACCGTGGCGTTGACCGTATGCACATGTAGCACCGCGTTGGCCTCCGGGAAGAGGCGATAAATCAGAGTATGCAGGCCAGTTTCTGCGGAAGGCTTACGCCCGGAGGGGGCGCGGTTGGTGGCAATCTCAACCTGCAGGAAATCCGCGGGCGTCAGGCTGCCTTTGTCTTTGCCGGACTCGCTGAGCCAGCACCAGGTCTCATCCTGCCGCACGGACATATTGCCCCCGGTGGCGGGTGCCCATCCCTTTGCGCCGATCCAGTGGCAGGCATCCACCAGGGCTGTGAGTCGCAGGTCGTCTGTCATCCTTCTTACCTCTTCGGCCAGGAATATCATTATGGTTTAGACGTCTAAGCGTCTTGATTGCCAAATACTAACATCGTGTTATAGTGGCAGCAACATATGTATTACATACAGGTCCGTCGACATGCGTAATAACCCCTTGATTCCAGACAGCAAACTTCCGGCTCTCGGCACCACGATCTTCACGCAAATGAGCGCTCTGGCGCAGCAATACAACGCCATAAATCTGTCGCAGGGTTTTCCCGATTTCGATGGCCCGGACTACCTTCAGCAACGTCTGGCCTGGCATGTGGCGAACGGTGCGAACCAGTATGCGCCGATGACGGGGGCGCAACCGCTGCGCGAAGCGATTGCCGATAAAACCGCGGAACTGTATGGCTATCAACCGGATGCTAATAGCGACATCACCGTCACCGCCGGGGCGACTGAGGCCCTCTACGCCGCAATCACCGCCCTGGTGTGTACCGGCGACGAGGTCATCTGCTTTGACCCAAGCTACGACAGCTATGCCCCGGCGATTGCGTTATCGGGTGGGGTGGTAAAGCGCGTGGCGCTCCAGCCGCCGCACTTTCGCCCGGACTGGCAGGCCTTCGCGGCACTGCTCAGTGAGAAAACCCGGCTGGTTATTTTGAACACGCCGCACAATCCCTCTGCGACGGTATGGCGGCAGGCGGATTTTGCCGCGCTCTGGCAGGCCATTGCGGAACGCGAAATCTATGTGCTGAGCGATGAAGTGTACGAGCATATCTGCTTTGCAGAGGCGGGGCATGCCAGCGTGCTTGCGCATCCGCAGCTGCGCGAGCGGGCCGTTGCCGTCTCCTCTTTTGGCAAAACGTTCCATATGACCGGCTGGAAAGTGGGGTACTGCGTGGCGCCTGCGGCGATCAGCGCCGAACTGCGTAAGGTGCATCAGTTCCTGACGTTTGCGGTCAATACCCCGGCACAGCTGGCAATTGCTGATATGCTGCGCCACCAGCCGGAACACTACCGTGAGCTGCCGGACTTTTATCGCGCCCGCCGGGATCGCTTTATCGGGGCGTTGAGTGAAAGTCGTCTGGAAATTCTGCCCTGCGAAGGGACCTATTTCCTGCTGGCGGACTACAGTGCAATCTCCGATCTGGATGACGTCAGTTTTTGCCAATGGTTAACCAAAGAGGTAGGGGTGGCGGCGATCCCGCTGTCGGTATTCTGTGCTGACCCGTTCCCGCATAAACTTATTCGCCTCTGTTTTGCCAAGCAGGAGACGACATTACTGGCGGCGGCAGAACAGCTGAACAAATTATAATAAAATAAATATAAATCAGTGGGTTCTAATACGCAGAATTATAAAATAATTTCTGCGTATTTATTTTGTAATAGTATTAACAGTGTGATTCAATTCCCATCAGACCTTGTTACTCATACTGAAAACCCTCGGCACTCACTTGCTCGACAAAAGTAGAGAATACGCTGCTATTTAATGCCGTGCGGTTATACAGCATATAAACATTCAGGGTAGGTAAGGTAAAAGGGACCTCAATTTTTTTCAGATTAAATGCCTCACGATACTGTTCATATACCGCCTCAGGCATAAAGCCGAGTAAGTTTGATGAACCTACCATCATAATCAGTGAAAAAAAGGAGTCACAGCGGAAAGCGATTTTCCTGTCCGGAAACGAGTTTTCTGCCTGCATCTGAAAGACTTTAACGCCCGGTTCATCACTCATAAAGAAAGTGTATTTTTCCTTACTCAGTTCTTCCTGAGTGGCAACCGAGCCGATGCGCGGGTGATCCTGACGACACACCGTCACCACGGGTAAATCGAGGTAGCGAGTGCAGACAATCGACCGGTTGGCTATCGGGGCGAAAGAGAAGACCAGGTCAGCTTTACGGTAGGCTAACAGGTCTTCCGCCGAGTCGGCCGCCAGCAGCATGTCGTGGTATTCAATTTCATAATTATGCTCACGCATCAACAGTTTCATCGACGCGATCAATGGGCCTCTCGTCATGACCTGCGGGCAGTAGATAACAAAGTTCTTCTTCAGCGCCGAGCCATGCATGATATTGATCGTCTGCTCGATACTATTCAGATTTTGTTCGAGATGCATATGTAAATTGACCCCCACCGTCGTCGGGGAGATGCCTTTACCGGAGCGGATAAACAGCGGATCGTTCAGCTGATTACGTAATCGTTGCAGTGACTGGCTCACCGCAGAGGGGGTAATAAATAGCGTTTCTGCTGCTTTGCTGATACTGAGATGCTGGTAAATGCACTCAAAAATCACCAACAGATTAAGGTCAAATTTTTTCAAATCGTAAAGGTTAGCCATGATTCGTCCTGAGTAAGCTCTCTGAATGGCATTATCATATAAATAATAACTATAGAAGTAAGTTTGCCATTCATCATCCATTTGATCGGATAACTTAAGATAATTTAAATTTCAACTTAATATATCATGGCTGCAAATTAATTAAATAAAGGCCGAACAATTATTATAGTAATTTTCACCATAAAAAGGCGGGCAAAAGCGTTGCTATTACGCTGCCAGTCAGGTATTAAGGCTTACTCATCATCCTATTAAGCTGTTCCTTATTCGCCAGGCTGGCCACCTGCTGTAATTCATTCTGGCTATTCGTATAACAGCGCGCCAGCGTGGCCGCTGCGCCTGGCTTATCCATGATCCCCTATAAAATCACTCGCAAAGCGCGGGTTCGGTAAAACCTATCACAGCCATAGGTATTATTACCCTGTCAGCGAATTGCCCTTTCGTTGAGGGGGTGGTGTAATCCCCTTTGCTGTCACGGCCTGACTAAAGGTCATGTAGAGCGCAACACATCGCCAGCTTCGGCTGGCACTGATGTTACCCCCGGGTAGCTCAGGTATCAGGGCCGCCGTCAAGGCGGCCTTTTTACTTTTTTAGTTCACGCAGTTTCTTGTGAAAGGTTGTTAGGTATCGCTGATTGATTTGATAATGCAAACGCATTAGCCCGGATCGGCAAAGTTCGGTACCTTACACCTCAACGAAAACACGGAGGAAGTACAGATGTCTTTAATTAATACCAAAATCAAACCTTTCAAAAACCAGGCGTTCAAAAACGGTGAATTCATCGAAGTTACCGAGAAAGATACCGAAGGTCGCTGGAGCGTCTTCTTCTTCTATCCAGCTGACTTCACCTTCGTCTGCCCGACTGAACTGGGTGACGTTGCTGACCACTACAGCGAGTTCCAGAAGCTGGGCGTAGATATCTACTCTGTCTCTACTGACACCCACTTCACGCACAAAGCATGGCACAGCAGCTCTGAAACCATCGCGAAAATCAAATATGCGATGATCGGCGACCCAACTGGCGCCCTGACCCGTAACTTTGACAACATGCGTGAAGATCAGGGTCTGGCAGACCGTGGTACCTTCATCGTTGACCCGCAGGGCATCATCCAGGCGGTAGAAGTTACAGCTGAAGGCATCGGCCGTGACGCATCTGACCTGCTGCGTAAAGTGAAAGCGGCTCAGTACGTTGCTTCTCACCCAGGCGAAGTTTGCCCGGCGAAATGGAAAGAAGGCGACGCGACTCTGGCTCCGTCCCTGGACCTGGTTGGCAAAATCTAAATTTCCGTCGTATTTCGCGCCATAGCGGCGTTGGCGTCGCCTGCTCACCCCGGTCACTTACTTATGTAAGCTCCCGGGGACTCACAGGCTAGCCGCCTTGCTCTGACGCGAACCACTTTGGAGATTCGTTTGCAATGCCCGGCGGCGCTGCGCTTGCACAGGCCTACAAAACGCAGGCCGGGTAAACGAAGTGCCACCCGGCATTCAATGGGCGCATCCGCGCCCATTTCATTCCAGCACCATGATGCAAGTTGCACTCAGGCAGCCAGGATTAGGCCGCTTGCATGATGATGTTTTTTAAGCAGGAGATAAAGAATGCTCGACACAAATATGAAAACCCAGCTCAAAGCCTACCTTGAGAAGCTGACCAAACCTGTTGAGCTGATTGCCACGCTGGATGACAGCGCTAAATCGGCAGAAATCAAGGAACTGCTGGCGGAGATCGCCGACCTGTCCGAAAAGGTCACTTTTAAGGAAGACAACACCCTTGCGGTGCGTAAACCCTCTTTCCTGATCACCAACCCAGGTTCGACCCAGGGGCCGCGCTTTGCCGGTTCTCCGCTGGGACATGAATTTACCTCACTGGTACTGGCCCTGCTGTGGACCGGTGGTCATCCGTCGAAGGAAGCGCAGGCATTACTTGAGCAGATCCGCGACCTGGATGGTGATTTTGAATTCGAAACCTACTACTCGCTCTCCTGCCATAACTGCCCGGACGTGGTGCAGGCGCTGAACCTGATGGCGGTGCTGAACCCGCGCATCAAACACACCGCCATTGACGGCGGGGTGTTCCAGAACGAAATCACCGATCGTAACGTGATGGGTGTTCCGGCGGTGTTTGTGAACGGTAAAGAGTTCGGTCAGGGTCGTATGACGCTGGCTGAAATCGTCGCTAAAGTGGATACCGGCGCGGAAAAACGTGCAGCAGAAGAGCTGAACAAGCGTGATGCCTATGACGTGCTGATTGTCGGTTCCGGCCCGGCGGGTGCGGCGGCTGCGGTTTACTCTGCCCGTAAAGGTATTCGCACCGGTCTGATGGGCGAACGCTTTGGCGGCCAGGTACTGGATACGGTGGATATTGAAAACTATATCTCCGTGCCTAAAACCGAAGGTCAGAAACTGGCTGGCGCCCTGAAAGCGCACGTCAGCGAATATGAAGTGGATGTGATCGACAGCCAGAGCGCCAGCAAACTGGTGCCGGCAGCGCAGGAAGGCGGTTTCCACCAGATTGAAACGGCATCTGGTGCCGTGCTGAAAGCGCGCAGCGTGATCATTGCTACCGGTGCCAAATGGCGCAACATGAACGTGCCTGGCGAAGAACAGTATCGCACCAAAGGGGTAACCTACTGCCCGCACTGCGACGGCCCGCTCTTCAAAGGCAAACGCGTGGCGGTAATTGGTGGCGGTAACTCCGGTGTGGAAGCGGCCATCGACCTCGCCGGTATCGTGGAGCACGTTACGCTGCTGGAGTTCGCGCCAGAGATGAAAGCCGATCAGGTCCTGCAGGATAAAGTGCGCAGCCTGAACAACGTCGACATCATCCTGAACGCGCAGACCACCGAAGTGACAGGCGATGGCAGTAAAGTGACCGGCCTTGAGTACCGCGACCGCGTGAGCGGCGACGTACACAGCGTTCAGCTTTCGGGGATCTTTGTGCAGATTGGTCTGCTGCCGAACACCACCTGGCTGGAAGGCGCCATTGAGCGTAACCGCATGGGCGAGATCATCATCGACGCCAAGTGTGAGACCAGCGTGAAGGGCGTATTTGCGGCGGGCGACTGCACCACCGTACCGTACAAACAGATCATCATCGCCACCGGCGAAGGGGCGAAAGCGTCACTGAGCGCCTTTGATCATCTGATTCGTACCAAAACAGCATAAGAACGTAAGACAACACCTGCACTGTAAAGAGGCTACCCTGGGGTAGCCTCTTTTTTTATCTCACGACCAGCACTGGCACAAAGGCGTGGCGGATGACGCTGGAGGCGTTCGACCCCAGCAGATGGGTGGAGATTGACGGGTTACGCGACCCGATCACCACAATATCGGCCTTCAGCTCGCTGGCCATCTCATTCACGACGTCACGCACGTGACCAAAACAGACATGGGTTCTGAGACGTGAGGAGTCGATGCTGAAGTGGCCGATCATGGTCTGCAGCCGGGCTTGTGCTTCTTTTTCGATATGCTCTTCAAAGCGGCGCATATCGGCGGCAAAGCGATGCAATCCGAAGGTGGACGAGCCCGGTAAAACATGCAGTAAGTGAATAATACCATCCTGCTGCGCCAGGAATTCAGCGTGGCGAATCGCCTTGTCGCTCAATTCCATCTCAAAAACATCCACCGGCATAATAATCGTCTGGTACATACCCGTTTCTCCCTGTTTATTTACGCTTATTCCATTCAAACACAAAATATAAGCAAATTCTGATAGCTGGCAGGCATTTTTTAATATCGTCGCGCTTGTAGGCCAGGAATAATCCCAAAGCCGTGCAATTTCCCGGTATATCCCCGCTGATGGCTACCCTTTTAAGGTAAACCCGCATTTTTTCTCTGAATCCGGAGGTCGAATGAAAGCATTGACGTATCATGGCCCACATAACGTTAAGGTTGAAACGGTACCCGATCCGGCCATCGAGCAAGCTGACGATATTATCCTGCGCATCACCGCCACCGCGATCTGCGGTTCTGATCTGCATCTCTATCATGGGAAGATCCCGAAGGTGGAACATGGCGATATCTTCGGCCATGAGTTTATGGGGGAAGTGGTGGAGACCGGCCGAGAGGTGAAAAATCTCGCTAAGGGCGATCGGGTAGTGATCCCCTTTGTGATTGCCTGCGGCGACTGCTTTTTCTGCCGCCTGCAGCATTATGCCGCCTGTGAAAATACCAACAGCGGGCGCGGCGCCTCCCTGAATAAAAAACAGATCCCACCTCCGGCTGCGCTTTTTGGCTATAGCCATCTTTACGGTGGTGTGCCCGGCGGCCAGGCGGAATATGTCCGCGTGCCAAAAGGCAACGTCGGCCCCTTTAAGGTGCCGCCGCTGCTGTCAGATGATAAGGCCCTGTTCATGTCGGACATCCTGCCCACTGCCTGGCAGGCCGCCAAAAATGCCCAGATCACTCAGGGCAGCAGCGTCGCGGTATTTGGCGCCGGGCCAGTAGGCCTCCTGACCGTTGCCTGCGCACGTTACCTCGGGGCCGAGCAGATTTTTATCGTCGATCATCACGACTACCGACTGCGCTTCGCCCAGGATCGTTACGGCGCGATCCCCATTAACTTTGATCGCGACGACGATGCCGCAGAAAAAATCATTGAGCAGACCCGGGGTCAGCGTGGGGTGGATGCTGTTATCGATGCGGTAGGTTTTGAGGCGAAAGGGAGCACCACGGAAACGGTGCTGACCAACCTCAAGCTCGAGGGCAGCAGCGGTAAAGCCCTGCGGCAGTGTATTGCTGCTGTACGGCGCGGTGGGATCGTCAGCGTGCCGGGCGTCTATGCCGGCTTTATTCATGGTTTCCTGTTTGGCGATGCCTTTGACAAAGGGCTCACCTTTAAAATGGGGCAGACTGACGTTCATGCCTGGCTGGGTGAACTGTTGCCGCTGATCGAGCAGGGGCTGCTCACGCCTGAAGAGATCGTCACCCATTATATGCCGTTTGAAGAGGCGGCTCGCGGATATGAGATCTTTGATAAGCATCAGGAAGAGTGCCGGAAAATTATTCTGGTGCCTGGTGCACAAAGCGCGGAAGTGGCAAAAGAGCGGGTCACGGGGCTGGTCAACCCTATGCCTGGCGGCGTGATCTGATAGCGGAAGGCCGGAAAGAGGATGCCCGGGCATCCTCTGGGTTAAGCGCGTAAACGCTTATTCAGATGGGCTTAGCGCAGGTATTCGCCTGCTGCTTCAGGCTGCCAGAGCAGTTCCAGCACCTCCAGATGCGTGGCGGTACCGCCTGGCAGTTCCCAATGGATAGTGTCGCCGGTACGCAGGCCAATCAACGCGGCCCCCACCGGTGCCAGGACCGACAGTTGCGTGCTGCTGTCGGTCATCTGCGCCGGGTAGACCAGCGTGCGGGTACGCACTTCGCCAGTGGTCAAATCGCGGAATTTCACCTGGCTGTTCATGGTGACCACGTCAGACGGCATGTCCTGCGGGGCACACATCTGGGCACGATCCAGTTCAGCGTTCAGGGCATCTGCGACGGGTAGCGATGCAAAGGCCGGTTGCTCCAGCAGGCGGTCGATACGTTCAGCATCGAGTTCGTTAATGATAATGGTGGGTCTGGACATTATTTACTCCATGTCGTTAATGCTGCGACAACCGCAGAAGATGCCAAAAGAAAACCCTCGCCATCCGGTAGCGAGGGTTTAACGATGACTGATAATACTGAGTCTGCGCCCGGGTTTGAAGTGATGGCTGTCACATTCATGGCGTGGATTGAGTTCCGGACTGTCATCTGCCTCGATAGTATGAATTTTGTACGAAAAACGTGATCGTTTGTCGATTTGGATTATCCTTTTTATGCGCCCTTACAAAGTAAGCGCCGCTGATAAGCATCGATAAACGACACATATTCATTCTTCATTTCATACGGATTGCGTTACGCTGATCCTCTTGGGGCAGGGGGATGAGCGAAGCGTAATCCGTGCCTGCCGGTTTACATTCCAAACCTGTTCAGAGAGCGCTATGTACTTTTATCAACCTTCCCAGGGACACGGCCTGCCGCACGATCCACTTAACGCCATTGTTGGCCCACGTCCGATTGGCTGGATTGCCTCGTGCGATCCTGAAGGACGGCCCAATCTGGCGCCCTACAGCTTCTTCAACTGTTTTAATTACCATCCGCCCATCATCGGTTTTGCCAGCACTGGCTGGAAGGACAGCGTGCGCAATATTGTCGAGACCGGGGAGTTTGTCTGGAATCTCACCACCCGTGAGCTGGCCAGCGCCATGAATGAGACCTCTGCCAGCCTCGCGCACGGGGAGGATGAGTTTTTACGTGCCGGGCTGACTAAAGCGGAGAGCCAGCTGGTGAAGGTGCCGCGCGTCGCCGAAAGTCCGGTCAATTTTGAGTGCCGCCTGTCACAGTGTATCCAGTTGACTGCCGCCAGCGGCGCTTCGATCGATACCTGGCTGGTGCTGGGGGAAGTGGTGGGGATCCACATTGACGAAAACCTGCTGCAGGACGGGATCTATCAGACGGCGAAAGCCCAGCCGGTGCTGCGCGCCGGTGGCCCGACGGCGTACTTCGCCATTAGCGAGGATCAACGCTTTGACCTGGTCCGCCCGGACGCGCGAAAAGGGTAAGATCTCAGTAACCGATTTTGTCGATCACAAACTGTTTGCCACAGTTGCCCGGATGCGGCTGTGGCACAAATGAGGAGGTTGCCAGCGGGGCGTTGATGCTGGCCGCGGTGAGGGAAAGCTGTACTTCCGTGAGATAGGCCGGATTACCGCTGCAGCTGAGCTTGACGGCTTTCACCGTTGTCGGCCCCCAGCCTCTGGCGACGGCGGCGTCAAAGGCGCTGCGGGTGACGGTTTTGCCGTAGTTGGCCGCGAGGAACTGCCCCAGCGGGCTGGCTTTGACTTCCTGGTTCATGCGCACCATGGTGCCGAAATAGGCGTCGGGATCGAACCCAAAGCAGACGCCGTGTTTGGCATATTCGTAACGTTCGAGGCAGGAGTTGCCGCCTGCGCCGGGCATCACCTCATTTAGCTTCGCGGCACCGGTCAGCGACAGGCCGGTCTCGGCGGCGTCGCATTTACGGCTGGCTTTTGCCTCCGGCATATTGGGAATGGGGCGGGTGGCGCAGCCATAGCGCATCCAGCGGCGATCGTCGACGCCGCGAGCGGCGATAGATTTCGGCAAGCCCGGCCACAGGCCGTGAACGGTGAGGATCGTCGTTTTGTCGTTACGCTCTTTTTGCAGGCGGCACTCATCTGGCGCTGCGCGGTTGCGGTCATGCAGGCTCTGGCAAAAACCAGATTGCCATGAGAGCGCCAGCACGTAGCGATCGAAATCCGCATATTGCGTCGCCTGAAGCGGGGCGGCCTGCGCCGGGAAAGCGCACAGCGCAACTGCGGTTACGCTGACAGGCAAAACGAAATCCTTTCTGAACATATCAATTCCTGATGGTT
The DNA here is from genome assembly GCF_002902985.1 of Leclercia sp. LSNIH1. Lineage (NCBI taxonomy): Bacteria > Pseudomonadati > Pseudomonadota > Gammaproteobacteria > Enterobacterales > Enterobacteriaceae > Leclercia > Leclercia sp. LSNIH1. Next base: position 2,226,274 of record NZ_CP026167.1, read on the forward strand.
GAAGGCAAAATATTGCTGGAGATTATTAAAGCACAAAAAGCGCCCGCAGGCGCTTTATGCTATGGCGTGGCTTAGCCCACGGCGGTGCCAGGCACGAGTACTTCCGTGGCAATAATCACAATCACCAGCCCCACCAGCACCGGAACAGAGGTGCGTTTTACCACTTCGAACGGCGAAATCTTCGCCATCCCGGCAACGGCGACCACCACACCGGAAACCGGGGAGATGGTGCGGCCCAGGTTGGAGGCCTGCAGCATCGGAATGGTGAGATAGGCCGGGTTAATACCGGACGAGTGCGCCAGTTTCGGGATCATCTCCACGAAGGCGTAAAAGGGCGCATTACCGGAGCCGGTGGTCATCGCCGCCAGCATGGTCAGGACAACCAGCACCATCATCAGGATGATACTCGCCGAACCAAACGAGGTGGCGATGGAGATCAGGCTCTGGATAAAGCCGATAGTGCTCAGCCCCTGGGCAAAGACCCCGGCCGCCACCAGTAGCATCACTACCCCGGCGAAAGCATCCGCCATGCCGCGATAGGCCACTTCCAGGCCGCTAAAGACCTTCTGAGTATTGAAGCCGCGAACAAATTCCAGCAGCGCGGCAATCAGCATGCAGAGCACCAGAATGGTGATGATATGCAGTTCCGGACCCCATTTGCCGTCGAAAATCAGCACGCCGACGATGGGCGTAAACGGCAGAATTGCATAGAAGGAGGGGGCGGTGGTGGTGATTTCGCTGACGTCGAGGCGTTCGTGCGAGATGTTCTCTTTATTATCGAGGTAACGCTGCCAGAAGAAGTGCGCAATTGCCATGCCGATAATGGCGGCAATAGAGATCGGCAGGGTGGTTTTAAAGGCGAAATCGATCAGCGGCATCTCGGCGGCTTTAGCGGCCAGTACCACGTCACCGGAGGTGGGGGAGAGAATAATCGCTGCCGGGGAGGCACAGATGGCTGCCGCCGCACCGCGACTGATCCCCACGTTGACCATTACCGGGAACAGGGTCGCCATCAACAGTACCCCGAGGCCCGTCGCTGACGACACGGCCAGTGACATCAGGCAGGCGACAAAATAGGCGGCAATCATCAGCAGGTAAGGGGAGTTGATATAGCTCAGCGGCTTTGAGGCCAGCTTAACGACCATATCATTGGCGCCGATGTGAGTCATATAGGCGGCAAAGCCGCAGAGCATCATGATCATCATCCCCAGATCGCCACCGCGGCTCATCAGCAGGATTTTGATATATTCAATGATGTCGGTTGCGGTGTAACCGGTGCTGGTGGCACTGGACGGCAGCACCTGGTGACCCATCAGGGCACTGACAATCAACAGAGCCAGACCGCCGACAAAGAGCACCCCGGTAGCGGAGTAACCTTTAATGATGTAGCGTGCGACGCCGACAATGACAACCACCCCGATCAGGAGCTCGATAAACGTTAGCATGGTTTCCTCTGTTTCCCGACGCCCCCAGAGCGAAGGATAAAGTAGCAATGAAAATAAGGTGACAAAATGTGCCGAAATAATGGCCCGGTCTCGCTGACTAAAATCAATAAATCGGCGACTAAAGCGTCGTTGTTGCCGATTTTCTGCTGCAGCGCTATGTATCTTCGCTGGTTGGTCCTGGTTCGCGTGTCGACGCGCGATCACCACACTCCTTAAACCCGCCTCTGGCGTCTCTCTGCTGCAGAAAGAAACCCGATACATTCAGATAATCAAATTTCAATACGCTTTAACCGTCACTTCGCGGATAATATTTTACCGCTCGGATCGCTCTTAAAATATATTTAAGATGGGCTTATGCGGATAAAAATATTACCTTTTTAGCCGTTATTTCAATGCGGATAAATATCCGGCAAAGGCGTCCTGGCGCGATGCGTGTTGCCAGCCTGAGGAGTGGGTGGTTGGCGGGTTTCTCGACGGTATAGGAGCCCCGCAACACCGCTGCGATAGGGGGTAAGCTATTCGTGTGCTATATAAGCTATTGCATCATCATTAATTTTTCTTAAAAGCATCTTAATATTTTGCGGTAAGCCATTTTTTATCAGGACAATTCTTATCTGCTGCGCTGAATAATTAAGATAAACGCCAATGTCGTCATGTTTCCATTCCGCTATTCTGTGCGAGAAGACGCGGTGAATATGAAAATGGTAATTTGATTGTGACGTTTTTTAATAAATCTTTCCTTATTTTTTCTTTTATTTTTGCTCAGTTACCTTTTTCAACTGCGGCAATGGCTAAAGATGTGCCTACTCTCAGGGACTGGGTCAAAACGATCCACAACGATATGGTTGAAACCTGGGAGGCGCCCCAGCATTACGATCTCTATGTCCCCGCCATCACCTGGCATGCCCGCTTTGCCTACGATAAAGAGAAGACCGATCGCTATAACGAACGTCCGTGGGGCGCGGGAGCGGGCCAGTCGCGCTGGGATGAAAAAGGTAACTGGCATGGACTTTATGCCATGGCGTTTAAAGACTCTTACAATAAATGGGAGCCGATTGCGGGCTACGGCTGGGAGAAAACCTGGCGGCCGCTGGCCGATGACAACCTCCATCTGGGGCTCGGGTTTACTGCTGCAGTGACGGCGCGCGATAACTGGAATTACATCCCCGTTCCGGTGCTCTTACCGCTGGCTTCTGTGGGATATGGTCCGGCAACCTTCCAGATGACCTACATCCCCGGTACCTATAACAACGGCAACGTTTACTTCGCCTGGATGCGGTTTCAGTTTTAACTGAAAAAACTTTACACGCTGGTGATTTAATAGCCAGTTATTGAATAGTAAAGGATAAAAATTGGGCAGGAAAAATTAACGCGACTTTTGTCACTTTTCTTCAAAAAGCCACTGGACAAAACCGCTAACAATTGTTGTACTGATACCCGACACAGCATTTGTGTCCAATTTTCATGTAAAGGTAATTTTGATGTCTAAGATTAAAGGTAACGTTAAGTGGTTTAATGAGTCCAAAGGATTCGGTTTCATTACTCCGGAAGATGGCAGCAAAGACGTGTTCGTACACTTCTCTGCAATCCAGAGCAATGGTTTCAAAACTCTGGCTGAAGGTCAGCGCGTTGAGTTTGAAATCACTAACGGTGCCAAAGGCCCTTCTGCTGCTAACGTAATCGCTCTGTAATTCAGACGAGACAGCAAGAATTTCAAAACCCGCTCACCGAGCGGGTTTTTTTCGTTTTCAGCTCAGCTAAACATGTACAGTTTCAGAAAGCTGGCGATAATCAGTATGCCCAGCATCACCGCCCCTGCGCTTGCCATTTTCTCTTTCATTCCCACGCCCTCTCAGTCAACTGCCTCAAGGGTGCCTGAGAAAAATTAAGCCAACATTAAGGGCCGTGGTTTTAGTGTGCGTTAATTGCAGAAACTAACCAAAATGCGAGCGCGGTCATCATTAGCGAGCCCAGCAGATTGACCGCGACGTTCAGCAGCGCCCAGGCGGCGCGGCCATCCTGTAACAGGAACACCACTTCCGCCGAGAAGGTTGAGAACGTGGTCAGCCCGCCGCAGAAGCCGGTGGTGATCAATAATTTCCACACCGGATCGATGTGGGTCATCCTGTTGAACCACGCCAGCCCCAGGCCAATAATAAAGGCACCCGTGAGATTCGCTGCCAGCGTGCCGAACGGGATTTGCTGATGCAGCGGATTAAATCGCATGCTCAACAGCCAGCGCGCCACGCTTCCTGTGCCCCCACCGATAAAAACGGCTAAAAGTAGTTGAAACACGAACAATACCTGCTGTTTGATGTGTAAGGGCTATGAGTGTAACGCCGTTTGAGGCAGGGGGAAAATATGTACGTGGCGGTTGGACAGTTTGCAGTAACAGCGGAGTGGCAAAAAAATGCCGAAACCTGCGTGTCGCTGATGGCACAGGCGGCAGAGCAGGGGGCATCGCTGCTGGTCCTACCCGAAGCGCTGCTGGCACGTGATGATAACGATCCCGACCTCTCTGTAAAGTCCGCCCAGCAGCTCGACGGTGGCTTTCTGACGCGGTTGCTGGAGGAGAGCGCACGTAATCACCTGACTACGGTACTGACCGTACATGTTCCTTCAAGCAGAGGCAGAGCCATTAACACCCTTGTCGCCCTACGCGACGGCAGGATCGTTGCGCAGTACGCCAAACTCCATCTTTATGATGCGTTCAGTATTCAGGAGTCCCGTCTGGTTGATGCGGGCTCGGTTGTACCGCCGCTGATTGAGATCGACGGCATCCATCTGGGGCTAATGACCTGCTACGATTTGCGCTTCCCGGAGATGGCATTGAATCTGGCGCTGGCGGGAGCAGAGGTATTGGTTTTACCTGCGGCATGGGTCAGAGGGCCGCTCAAGGAGCACCACTGGTCAACGCTTCTGGCGGCCCGGGCGCTGGACACAACCTGCTATGTGATCGCAGCAGGCGAGTGCGGCAATAAGAATATCGGTCAGAGCCGCATTATCGATCCCCTGGGCGTGACCATTGCAGCCGCGGCTGAAGGCCCGGCACTGTTGCTGGCTGAGATCGACCGGGAGCGCATCATCAAGGCGCGCCAGCAGTTGCCGGTCCTGCGCAACCGACGTTTCGCGCCACCGCAATTATTGTGAGTTTTTTAAACAACGCTTGATTCACCTTGTTACAGATTGCTATTGTGTGCGGGCGCCAAATGACCGTTAATAAGGTCGGGTTTTTAGGGCGCGAAATGCAGCCTGTTTACGTCAAGAAGGTATCTATGGGTGAGATTAGTATTACCAAACTGCTGGTGGTAGCCGCACTGGTTGTCCTGCTGTTTGGTACCAAAAAATTACGTACGCTGGGCGGAGACCTGGGTGCTGCCATCAAAGGCTTTAAAAAGGCGATGAACGAGGATGACGCAACGGCGAAAAGAAGTGCCGACGCGGATATCACTGCCGAGAAGCTCTCTCACAAAGAGTAACGGCAACGCGTTGAAGCGTTTGATAAAAAAAACCGGCCTGTAAGCCGGTTTTTTTATGGTTGAACTGTAAACTTTTGTGACGGGTTTACTTCACCTCTTCGCCTTTCGCCTGCATATCGGCGTGATAAGACGAACGCACAAACGGACCACAGGCAGCGTGGGTGAAGCCCATTGCCATCGCTTCGGCTTTCATCTCGTCAAACTCTTCCGGGCTCACGTAGCGCTGCACTGGCAGGTGGTGACGGCTTGGCTGCAAATACTGGCCCAGCGTCAGCATGGTGACGCCATGACGACGCAGATCGCGCATCACTTCAACGATCTCTTCGTTGGTTTCACCCAGCCCGACCATCAGACCCGATTTCGTCGGGATATCCGGATGGGCTTCTTTAAAGCGCTCCAGCAGCTTCAGTGACCAGTTGTAATCTGCACCCGGGCGCACCTGACGATAGAGGCGCGGTACGTTTTCCAGGTTGTGGTTAAAGACATCTGGCGGGTTGGCATTGAGAATCTCCAGCGCGCGATCCATACGGCCACGGAAATCCGGAACCAGCGTCTCAATCTTAATGGACGGGCTTTTCTCACGGATGGCAGTGATGCAGTCAGCAAAGTGCTGAGCGCCGCCGTCGCGCAGATCGTCACGGTCGACGGAGGTGATAACCACATAGCGCAACGCCATATCAGCAATGGTCTGCGCCAGTTTCTGGGGTTCATTGGCGTCCGGGGCGACAGGACGTCCGTGGGCAACGTCACAGAATGGGCAACGGCGGGTACAGATTGCGCCGAGGATCATGAAGGTCGCGGTGCCGTGGTTGAAACATTCAGCGAGGTTCGGGCAGGAGGCCTCTTCACAAACAGAGTGAAGGCCGTTTTTGCGCATCGCCGCTTTAATTCCCTGAATACGCGAAGAGTCCGCCGGAAGTTTAATTTTCATCCATGCCGGTTTTCTTAACAGCGCTTCGCGCTCCGTAGCCACGTTTTTAACCGGGATTAGGGCCATTTTATCGGCATCGCGGTATTTAACACCGCGTTCCATCACAATGGGTTTACTCATAGCGTGCGTCTTCCAGTTGCGAATATCGAAGGAAAGCGTTTCAATTCAAGGGAATGTTGTATTTATCAACTATTTTTGAACGAACGACAGGCAGTATATCATTGATACGGACGATAAAGCAGCCTGCCCGGTCGCCAAATTGTAAAATAGTTGTTGTTTTGAGCCTTTTATGCGGAATAACCCGCTTTTATGGATGAGGATAAGGCTTAAAAGGCCTGGCGGATGACGTTGATGAGATTTTCCAGCACCGGGTCGCGCAGGCTCAGCTTGTTGTAATACAGCGAGATTTCTACGCATTCAGCATTGAGCGGGGCGAAGGGGATCTGCTCCAGCGGCCAGCAATGGCGTACCAGGTTAAACAGACGCTCCGGGATGATACCAATCAGATCGCTGTTGCCGATCAGGGCGGCAATCGTAAAAAGATTGTAACTGCTGAAGTTGACCTGCTTTTCCGGGAAAATGTCGTTAATGCGTTGTCGCAGCCCATTCAGGTTTTGGCCTTCCAGCGTGAGCAGCGTTTGCTCATAGTGCTGCAAATTGTCTACCGTTGCGGCCTGGCTCAGCGCCGGATGGTCTTTACGGCAGATTAGCAGCAGTCTGTCGGCGAAAAGTACGTGGTGGCTCAGGGCGCGGGCATTCAGGGAATTGCTGTCCACAATCAGATCGGACTGGAACTGCCCTAACTGCGTCTCGGCGTCAACGATCGAAATATTACGCAGCATCAGGTGTGGCGCATGGATCTTCACGGCCTGGTAGATTGGCGGCAGAACCAGAGCGGCTACGGTCGGGGTCGTGCCAATGGTGATAGTGCGCTGCTTATCGTAGCTGCCGGTGAGATCCAGCGCCCCGAGAATCGATTCCAGCCCCTGGCTGATATATTCGTGCAGATGTGTGGCGTAGGCGGTGGGGGTCACCCCCTGGCCTTTACGAATAAAGAGCGGATCGGGAAAAATTGTCCGTAATTTTTGAATGGACTGACTAATTGCCGAGGGAGTGAGATTCAGAATTTTCGCAGCATTAACGATCCCTTTATGAACATATACCGCCTCAAAAATCGTCAATAAGTTGAGATCGATATTACGTAAAGTCCGAAAAATTTGCGGTTTTGCATCACTGCCGATTTCACTCAAGCGCTTTTCTGGAAGTTTATTATTATCCACGCTATCCCTCCATATATATTCACGATATAAATAATAGTTGAATTTAAATAATGTGCTTATTGAGATGGGTAAACAGGTTCTGTTAATTGAGGTTCTTTACATTAACTCTTTGAATTACATTGTTTTCGATCAGGCGTGACTGCGCCAGTCGGCATGCCATGCCGACGCGGAAAAACAGGTGAAACGCGAATGTGCAGACGTGTTGCAGGCGTTTTGAAAATATAGAAATCAGGGGGTGTTGTAAAGGATAAATGGTTCAAATAAGACTGGCTCATCAAATAAATGAGCCAGTCGGGAAAGAGAATTAAGCAGCAATATATTTATGAGGTGGATTATTTAGCAGTGCTAAAATAGAGTTAACCAAATGTGGGCGCGCCACCTCGGGCGTAATGTCCTTGACCCACTCACACATTTGCGCCATCTCCATCCCGGCATAACCGCAAGGGTTAATGCGCTGAAAAGGCGAAAGATCCATATTGATGTTTAATGCCAGACCGTGAAAAGAGCACCCTTTACGAATTCGCAGACCAAGGGAGCATATCTTTCTTTCACCGACATAGACGCCGGGAGCGTCCGCCCGCGGGTGCGCATCAATATCAAATTCAGCCAGCGTGTTAACCACTGTCTGTTCCAGCAGCGTCACCAGCTCGCGCACGCCGAGCTTTCTGCGTTTCAGGTTAAGCAGAACATACATCACCTGCTGGCCCGGCCCGTGATAGGTAATCTGCCCGCCACGATCGCTCTGGATAACCGGTATATCGCCAGGCATCAACAGATGCTCAGCTTTGCCTGCCTGGCCCTGGGTAAAGACGGGGGGATGCTCTACCAGCCAGATCTCATCCGGCGTGTTCTCGTCGCGTGTGTCAGTAAATTCATGCATAGCCTGGGAGACAGGCTCATAGGGCTGCAGCCCAAGCTGGCGAACGAGAAGGGTGTCCTGATACAAAACGATCTCTCCGAACGAAGGAACAAACTGTAGCGGGGAGTATATCACAGAGGGGAAGCAGGTTACCCGGCGATGCGGGTAACCGAAAGGCGTTAAAGCACCATACGAACGATATCGATATTGCCGAGCTCTTCGTACAGGGTCTCGACTTGTTCAATATGCGTGGCCGTGATGGTGATCGACACAGAGTGGTAGTTACCTTTGCTGCTTGGTTTCACCGTCGGAGAGTAGTCTCCTGGCGCATGGCGCTGTACCACCTCAACCACCTGATCAACCAGCTCAGGCAACGCCTGTCCCATTACTTTGTAAGTAAAAGGAGTAGGGAATTCAAGCAGTTCATTAAGTTTGGTTTTCATGGGAGCTCCGGCAGTACGTCAAAAAAATAATAACTCCCACATCAGGTGGGAGTTATCAGGTTACATAGTATATGGGGACAGAAATCACACTTTCAAGTGTTCAATTCTTAACCAAACCAGTGATGGAACATCAATTTAATGTAATCAATGATTTTGCCGAAGAAATTGCCTTCAGGGATTTCATCCAGCACCACCAGTGGGCGCTGATCGATGGTTTTACCATCGAGCTGGAAGTTGATGGTGCCGACAACCTGGTTTTTCTTCAGCGGGGCGTGCAGCTCGCTGGCGTTCAGCACATAGCTGGCCTTCAGATCTTTCATGCGTCCACGAGGAATGGTCAGGTAGAGATCTTTATCTACACCCAGGGAGGCACGATCGTTATTACCGAACCAGACCGGCTCAGAAGCAAACTCTTTCCCCGCTTTCAGCGGGTTAACGGTTTCGAAGAAGCGGAAGCCCCAGGTCAGCAGCTTCTTGCTCTCAGTCTCGCGTCCTTTAAAGGTACGACCGCCCATCACGGCAGAGATAAGACGCATCTGGCCTTCCGTCGCCGAGGCGACCAGGTTGTAACCCGCTTTTTCAGTGTGGCCGGTTTTGATGCCGTCAACGTTCAGGCTGTTGTCCCACAGCAGGCCGTTACGGTTGGTCTGACGAATACCGTTAAAGGTGAACTCTTTCTCTTTGTAGATGGTGTATTCGTTCGGTACGTCACGGATCAGCGCCTGACCAATCAGCGCCATATCGCGCGCAGAGCTGTACTGACCTTCAGCATCCAGGCCGTGAACCGTCTGGAAGTGGCTGTTTTTCAGACCCAGCGCGCTCACGTAGCTGTTCATCAGGCCGACGAAGGCATCCTGGCTGCCAGCCGCAAAGTCTGCCATCGCCACGCAGGCATCGTTACCGGACTGCAGGTTGATGCCGCGGATCAGCTGAGAGACAGGCACCTGCATACCCGGTTTCAGGAACATCAAAGATGAGCCCTTAAATACCGGGTTGCCGGTAGCCCATGCATCGTTACCGATGGTGACCAGGTCGGTCTCTTTGAATTTACCTGCTTTCATGGCCTGACCGATGACATAGCTGGTCATCATTTTGGTCAGACTGGCCGGATCGCGTCGTGCATCAGCGTTCTGTTCAGCCAACACTTTGCCGGAGTTGTAGTCGATCAGGATGTAGGATTCCGCGTCGATCTGCGGAACGCCTGGGATCATGGTCTTGATATTCAGGTCATCGGCGTGAGCAACAGAGAGCGTGGCAGCGCAAAGCGCCGTAGTGAGCGCCATGCGCTGCATAAAACGAGCGGAGAAAGTGGTCTTCATGGTCAGAACAACGACATCCGTGATGGAATTAAAAAAAGTGCCTTACTATAGCAAATGCTATACAGGCAGGCATCCGACTTTCAGCATGAGAATGTGAATCATCATGACAAAAACTGACAATTCGGATACCGCCGATTATCATTTTGCAACAGCGATAAATGACTGTAACTGCGCTTCATTCTGCAGGCGCTGCTGCAACGCGGCGGCCTCAGATTTGCTGGCAAACGGGCCTAACTGGATACGCCAGACTGCGCCATTTTGCTCAACACGACCCGGAACACCAAACTGCTGGCCGAGGCGCTGCTGATACTGCTGCGCACGTGCCCGATCGCTGACTGCGCCAACCTGCACGACATATCCACCGGCCTGGGCAGGGGCGGAAACGGGGGCCGTAACCGGCGCCTGAGTCGGAGCGGACACTGGCGCAGTGACCGGAGCCGTCTGGTTCACCGGCGCGGTGACGACCGGCTGCGGCGCTGGCGGTTCGCTGCCTTCCAGTACACCTGGCGCAAGCGTGGTGGGTGCGCCGAGGAAACCGCTGCTGCTGACCGGTGCGCCCATGCTGTCTTCGCTTTTCAGCGTGTCGTTACTGATGGGGCGCACGTCACCCTGCGGCGCAGGTTCGGAAACGGACGACGCGCTACCCATACCGCCGCTCAGATCGGGACGCGCGGGCAGGGCATAAGTCTGTTTTGCCACGGTAGTACAGGCCATACCCGGGCCGGAGAGCGAACCGTCCTGGGCGACAATAATCGGGTCGATCCGCACTTTGGTATTGTTTGACGTGTTCAGGCGGTCTGCCGCGGCGCGCGAAAGCGAGATGACGCGATCGTTGCCGTAAGGGCCCCGGTCATTAATACGCACCACGATCATCCGGCCATTCGCCAGGTTGGTGATACGCGCATAGCTCGGGATCGGCAGGGTCGGATGCGCAGCTGTAAGCTGCATTGGATCAAACACTTCACCGGATGCGGTCAGGTTGCTTCCCGGCTCGGCATCATAAATAGCCGCCAGGCCTGCCTGACTGAAGCGGGAAAGATCCTGGACGATTTTGTAGCTCTTACCGTCTCGCTCGTAATCCTGGTTCGCGGTAGCGCTGAGCGGTTCAAAACGCGGATCGGCTCCGCTGATCTCAACCACCGGACCATTACATACTGCCGGCTGCGGCGGTGCGACGGTCGCTTGCTGCTGACCATCGTCACTTGTACAGGCTGCCAGTAAACTCACTGCGATGCAGATCCCAGACCACTGCTTACGCATTGCGTGCCCCTTATACGCTTTTTGACAACATTTTTCTGTGTGTGTGGATCGACATGACGATCCCGAACCCGGCCATCAGAACAATCAGGGCCGAGCCTCCGTAACTCACCAGGGGAAGCGGTACGCCTACCACCGGCAGAATACCGCTCACCATACCAATATTTACGAAAACATAAACGAATAAAATCAACATCAAGCCACCGGCCATCACGCGGCCAAAGGTGGTTTGCGCCCGGGCAGCTATCCACAATCCACGCATGATCAACAGCAGGTAGAGCGCCAGCAGGATCAAAATCCCCACCAGACCTAACTCTTCGGCCAGTACCGCGAAGATAAAGTCGGTGTGGCGTTCGGGCAGGAACTCAAGCTGCGACTGTGTTCCGTGCAGCCAGCCTTTACCGCGCAGGCCGCCAGAGCCGATTGCAATCTTCGACTGTATAATATGATAGCCTGCTCCCAGCGGGTCGCTCTCCGGATCCAGCAGCATCATCACACGCTGACGCTGGTAATCATGCATCAGGAAGAACCACAGAATCGGTACAAAGGCTGCGACCAGCACCACCGCAATGCCGATAAGCCGCCAGCTCAGGCCAGAGAGGAACAGTACGAACAGGCCGGAGAGGGCGATCAGGATTGAGGTGCCGAGGTCTGGCTGCGCCGCCACCAGCAGCGTCGGCAGGAAGATCAGCACCAGCGCGATAGCCGTATTTTTCAGCGACGGCGGACACACATCACGGTTGATAAAGCGCGCCACCATGAGGGGGACGGCGATTTTCGCAATCTCTGAAGGCTGAAAACGCACGATACCCAGGTCGAGCCAGCGCTGCGCGCCTTTCGAAATCGCCCCGAACGCATCGACCGCCACCAGCAGAATAATACAGAAGATGTAGAGATAGGGGGCCCAGCCTTCGTAGACGCGCGGCGGGATCTGCGCCATCACCACCATGATGATCAGACCCATGGTGATCTGGCCGATCTTGCGTTCGGTCATCCCGAGGTCCTGGCCGCTGGCACTCCAGATGACCAGGGCGCTATAAACCAGCAGCGCCAGCAGGATCAGCAGCATAGCCGGGTCGATGTGGATCTTGTCCCACAGCGATTTTTTATTCGGATTATCCGTCACGATTATTGGTCCTCCGCGCCGGCGGCAGCCGGGCTCTCGCTCGGCAGGTCAGTGTTGTTGTCACCCAGCATAATGTGGTCAAGGATCTGGCGCATAATGGTGCCGACCGCCGGGCCGGCACCGCCGTTTTCCAGAATGATCGACACGGCAACCTGTGGGTTCTCATAAGGGGCAAACGCAATCATCAGCTTATGGTCACGCAGACGTTCAGCAATTTTGTGTGCGTTATAGGTTTCGTTCGCCTTCAGGCCGAAGACCTGCGCAGTACCGGATTTGGCAGCAATTTTGTACGGTGCGCCGGCAAAGTACTTATGGGCCGTACCGTTCGCGCGGTTAGCAACGCCGTACATCCCGTCTTTGGCAATTTCCCAGTAACCGGAGTGGATGTCTCCCACCGGCGGTTCATGGGGCTGCGCCCACGGCACTTTTTTGCCATCTTCGACGGTGCTCATTAGCAGGTGCGGCACTTTCACCACCCCGTCGTTGATAAGGATCATCAGCGCTTTGTTCATCTGGATCGGGGTCGCGGTCCAGTAGCCCTGGCCGATGCCTACCGGAATGGTGTCACCCTGATACCACGGCTTTTTAAAGCGTTTCAGCTTCCATTCGCGGGTTGGCATGTTACCGGAACGCTCTTCGGCCAGGTCGATACCGGTGTAATGGCCATAGCCAAATTTGCCCATCCATTCCGAGAGTCGGTCGATGCCCATATCGTAGGCCACCTGGTAGAAGAAGGTATCCGCCGACTCCTCCAGCGATTTGGTGACGTTCAGATGACCGTGCCCCCACTTTTTCCAGTCGCGGTAGCGTTTTTCAGATCCCGGCAGCTGCCACCAGCCCGGGTCGAAGAGACCGGTGTTGCGGGTGATGACCCCGGCGCTCAGGGCAGAGACCGCCACATAAGGTTTCACCGTTGACGCAGGCGGATAGACCCCCTGGGTCGCGCGGTTGACCAGCGGCGTATTCGGGTCGTTGAGCAGGCCAGAATAGTCTTTGCTGGAGATGCCATCCACAAACAGGTTCGGGTCATAGCTCGGGGTTGAAACCAGCGACAGAATGCTGCCGGTGCGCGGATCGGTGACAATCACCGCCGCACGACTGCCTGCCAGCAGGGTTTCGATATACTGCTGGAGCTTAAGATCCAGGGTCAGATAGATGTCATGTCCGGCCTGCGGCGGCACCTCTTTCAACTGACGGATCACCCTTCCCCGGTTGTTAACCTCAACTTCTTCATAACCGGTCTGGCCGTGGAGAACGTCTTCGTAATAACGCTCAATACCCAGCTTGCCGATATCGTGCGTTGCCGCGTAGTTGGCGAGCTTGCCATCTTTATCCAGCCTGTCGACATCTTTATCGTTGATTTTCGAGACATAGCCGATAACGTGGGTTAGCGCAGAGCCGTACGGATAGAAGCGACGTTTGTAGCCTTTAACTTCCACGCCGGGGAAGCGGTACTGGTTCACGGCGAAGCGGGCAACCTGCACTTCGGTGAGGTTGGTTTTTACCGGGATCGAGGTAAAGCGGTGCGAGCGTGAGCGCTCTTTTTTGAAGGCGGCGATATCGTCATCAGTAAGATCGACCACATTGCGCAGCGCATCAAGCGTCTGCTGCACGTTATCGACCTTCTCCGGCATCATTTCAATCTGGTATATGGTGCGGTTCAGCGCCAGCGGCGTACCGTTGCGGTCATAGATGATGCCGCGACTGGGGGCGATGGGAACAAGTTTGATGCGGTTTTCGTTGGAGCGGGTCTGGTAATCGGTAAAACGGACAATCTGCAGATTATAGAGGTTGGCGATCAGCACGCCAGTCAGCAGCAAAATCCCCAAAAAGGCGACCAGCGCCCGGCGCACAAACAGCGCGGACTCAGCCGTATAGTCGCGAAAAGAATTCTGTAGTTTCATCCGCTGCTTAATTTATCCAGGACTTAATCATTACTCACGGTGATAAGGGTGGTTGGTCGTGATGCTCCACGCGCGGTAGAGGCTTTCAGCAACCAGAACCCGAACCAGCGGGTGGGGGAGCGTCAGCGCGGAGAGAGACCAACTCTGTTCTGCTGCCGCTTTGCAGGCGGGGGATAACCCCTCCGGTCCGCCAATTAACAGGCTGACGTCGCGACCGTCCTGCTTCCAGCGTTCCAGCTCAACCGCCAGTTGCGGCGTATCCCAGGGTTTGCCCGGAATATCGAGAGTGACGATGCGGTTTTTACCGGCAGCAGCCAGCATCAGTTCACCCTCTTTATCGAGAATACGTTTGATATCCGCGTTTTTACCGCGCTTGCCAGCGGGGATCTCCACCAGCTCGAACGGCATGTCTTTTGGAAAACGACGCAGATATTCAGTAAACCCCGTTTGTACCCAGTCGGGCATTTTTGTACCGACGGCTACCAGTTGCAGCTTCACGCATTAACCCCAGAGTTTTTCCAGTTCATACAGGCGACGGCTCTCTTCCTGCATGACGTGGACAATCACATCGCCAAGGTCAACAACGACCCAGTCAGCGGTCGCTTCGCCTTCAACGCCGAGCGGCATCATGCCGGCAGCGCGAGACTCCTGAACCACATGATCGGCGATGGAGGCAACATGGCGCGTAGAAGTGCCGGTGCAGATAATCATGCAATCGGTGATGCTTGATTTGCCCTGAACGTCGATGGCAATGATGTCCTGACCTTTCAGATCATCAATTTTGTCGATAACAAAATCCTGGAGTGCTTTACCCTGCAAGTTTTCCCCCTGGGAGAGTGAGATTGAACAACTATAAATTCGTAGCCAGACAGTATACCTGAACTGGCTGCAGTGTCGGGACAAATGTCACCGGACGGGCATGAGAAGGCGGGTATCATCCCACCCTCAGCCGAAGATTGCATCGCCATTTTTGTAAAACAGTTTTTGTAAAACAGTGCTGGCGGGAAGTCTGGCAGCGGAGGATATCAGCCTGGTCGGGGGTGTCAATGGCGAGAGCGCGAATGGCGCGCTTTTTCTCCCGGGCGCCAGTCAGTTGCTGCTTTTCTGATACAACCCCTGCTGTTGAATATAACGCAACACCGGCATCGGTAACATCTCATCACAGGGGAGCCCCTGCTGCAGGCGCTGGCGGATAAGCGTGGCTGAGATATCAAACCAGGGCGTCTCCGCGAGGTAAATTTTGCCGGCAGGCTGGTTGTGCAGATCTTCAGATTGATAAGTGAGGTGCTGCTCCAGCCACAGCTGATGCCGCTCCTCTTTCATCGCCAGGGGATAGCCTGGCCGACGGCAGACGATTAAATGGCTGTTATCGAGGATTGTTTCGTACTGATACCAGCTCGGGAAATTGAGCAGCGAGTCCTGGCCGATAATAAAGGCCAGCGGCTTCTCCGGCCCTTGTTCGCGTCGCCACTCCTCTAGCGTCTGCGCCGTATAGGAGGGGCTGTTCCGGCGCAGCTCGCGCTCATCAAGAACAAACAGCGGTTTATCGGCGATCGCCAGCTCCAGCATCTGTTTGCGCTGGGCGGGGGTAGCCTCGGGCTGCGGGCGATGCGGCGGCACGTTGTTCGGCATAATAGTGACGCATTGCAGGCCAATCTGGTTGGCCAGGATCTCGACCGGTTTCAGATGCCCGTAATGTACCGGGTCAAAGGTGCCGCCATAGAGTGCCTGTAGAGAGTGCATCTCTTACCCTTCTATAAAAATGTCTGCCAGCGCCTTGTGGCACAGCAGCAGAGAAAGGCTTTCCAGCTCAGACCAGATCGACTGACCGTAATCCTGCTTCAGAGTCAGTTCGGTGCGTGTCAGAAGCTGAACGGCCTGGCGCAGCTGTTCCGGGCTCAGCCGGTTCAGGGCTTCGGTGGTCATGACGCGGCGGTTCTGCCAGACCCGGTGTTTATCAAACAGCGCGCGCAAAGGCGTATGCGCTGACTGGCGTTTAAGCGTCACCAGCAGCAGCAGTTCCCGCTGTAAGGTTCGCAGCAGAATCACCGGCTCGCTGCCTTCGAGACGCAGCTGCTGCAGAATATGCAGAGCGCGTTTGCTCTTAGCGGACAGCAGGGCATCGACCCAGTGAAAAGGGGTAAAGTGCGCCGCGTCGTTAACTGCCTGCTCAACGCGCGGTAAGGTCAGTTTGCCATCGGGCCAGAGCAGCGCCAGCCGCTCCAGAGCCTGGGCCAGCGCCAGCAGATTACCTTCGTAACAGTAACAAAGGAGCTGGTTGGCCGCGTCATCCAGCTGCAGATTGCGCTGCTTTGCCCGGGCCGCCACCCATTTTGGCAGATGCGCCTGCTCCGGTGTCTGGCAGGTCACCAGCACCGAATGGTTTGCCAGCGCCGTAAACCAGGCGGCATTTTCCTGCGCTTTGGTCAGTTTATTGCCGCGAACGATCAACAGCAGATCGCTGTGCAGCAGGCTAACCAGCGTGGCAAGCTGTTCGTTGATCGCCGCGTTAGGGCCGTTTTCCGGGAGCTGGATAAGCAGCGTTTGCCGGGCAGCAAACAGGCTCATGGCCTGACAAAGGGAGAAAATCTCCTGCCAGTCGGTGCTGTTATCCAGGGTGAAACTGTGGTGCTCCTCAAAGCCCTGAGTGGCCGCAAACTGACGCACGGCGTCCTGGCTTTCCTGGAGCAGCAGCGGATCGTTTCCGAGAAACAGATACGCCGCGCGCAGCCCTTCATTGAGCTGCGCGCGGAGTTGTTCAGGGTACAACCTGAGCATTACTGACCCAGCGTCGTGGAGACGCGCGAGGAGGATGCCGTTGGCTGAGCAGCAGGCTGAGCTTTCAGGTCATTCTCTTTTTCAGCAGTCTGGACGCTCGGCAGCTTACGGATCAGCTGTTCCGCCGCCTTGTCGTACATTTCGTTGATGATAATGGTCTGCTCAGCGTCTTTCGCCAGTGCCGTCTGCGGGTTATCGAAGAACGAACGGTAGACCTTGGTGCTGATAGGGTAAATGTCGCTACCCGGGATCAGTACCGCAGCGTGCACTTCCATCACCATCTGATATTCCGCAGTACGACCATCCTGGAAGATGGAGGCGGTATCCTGGCTCAGGGTAGAGTTCAGGATGCGGAACGATGGGATGTCCTGGCGCAGCGTACCTTTTTCGATCAGTTCAACGCCGTTAAGACGCAGCTGGTTACGAATGGCACGGCTAAGCGGACCATTTGGATCGCCCGAATCGAAAATCATCGTTTTCATCTGCTCCGGCACCTGTGTGGTGTTACGCAGATGCCAGCCACATCCGGCGGTGACCAGCACCGCCAGCGATAACAGTAATGTTGCCAGTTGTCGCACGCTTCCTCCCGCGCTTAGCCAACGACCAGGTTCAGCAGTTTACCAGGCACGTAGATCACTTTACGTACGGTAACGCCATCAAGATACTTCGCCACCAGAGTTTCCTGGCCAGCACGCTCGCGGACCTGCTCTTCGGTTGCATCAACCGGAACAGTAATCTTACCGCGAACTTTACCGTTGACCTGCACGACGACCAGCGTGGTGTTTTCCACCATTGCGGATTCATCAGCCACCGGCCACGGCGCATTGTCGATATCGCCTTCGCCGTTCAGCTCCTGCCACAGGGTGAAGCTGACGTGCGGGGTGAACGGGTTCAACATACGTACCACTGCCAGCAGCGCTTCACGCATGATGGCGCGATCCTGCTCGCCCTCCTGCGGGGCTTTCGCCAGCTTGTTCATCAATTCCATAATAGCCGCAATTGCGGTATTGAAGGTCTGACGGCGACCAATATCATCGGTCACTTTGGCAATCGTTTTATGCACATCGCGACGCAGCGCCTGCTGATCTTCCGTCAGCGCCGCGGTATTCAGTGCCGGTGCGTCACCCTGAGCGGTGTGCTCGTAAACCAGTTTCCAGACACGTTTCAGGAAGCGGTTAGCCCCTTCCACGCCGGACTCCTGCCATTCCAGAGTCATATCCGCCGGCGAGGCGAACATCATGAACAGGCGCACGGTATCGGCACCGTAGCGCTCAACCATCACCTGCGGGTCAATGCCGTTGTTTTTGGACTTCGACATTTTGCTCATGCCGGTATAAACCAGCTCGTGGCCCGCGGCATCTTTCGCCTTCACGATACGGCCTTTCTCGTCGCGCTCAACGATGGCATCTACCGGGGAGACCCAGTTACGCTCGCCGTTTGCGCCCACGTAGTAGAAGGCATCTGCCAGCACCATGCCCTGACACAGCAGCTGTTTGGCTGGCTCGTCAGAGTTCACCAGGCCCGCGTCGCGCATCAGCTTGTGGAAGAAGCGGAAGTAGAGCAGGTGCATGATGGCGTGTTCGATACCGCCAATGTAGATATCTACCGGCAGCCAGTAGTTTGCGGCTTTGGAATCCAGCATGCCTTCCTGATGCTGCGGGCAGGTATAACGCGCATAGTACCAGGAGGACTCCATAAAGGTGTCGAAGGTGTCGGTTTCACGCAGCGCAGGCATACCGTTTACGGTAGTCTTCGCCCACTCAGGGTCGGCTTTGATTGGGCTGGTGATGCCGTCCATGACCACATCTTCCGGCAGGATAACCGGGAGTTGATCTTCTGGCGTTGGCATAACGGTACCGTCTTCCAGCGTCACCATCGGGATTGGCGCACCCCAGTAACGCTGACGGGAAACGCCCCAGTCGCGCAGACGGTAGTTTACTTTACGCTCGCCAACGCCAAGTTCCGCCAGTTTGTCGGCGATGGCGTTGAAGCCCTCTTCGAAGCTCAGGCCGCTGAATTCACCGGAGTTGAACAGGGTGCCTTTTTCGGTCAATGCCTGTTCGGACAGGTCAGGCTCGCTGCCATCTGCTGCCAGAATAACCGGCTTGATCGCCAGGTTGTATTTGGTGGCAAACTCATAGTCGCGCTGATCGTGACCCGGAACCGCCATGACAGCGCCCGTACCGTATTCCATCAGCACGAAGTTGGCGACCCAGACCGGGATTGCTTCGCCGGTCAGCGGGTGTTTGGCGTAGAAACCGGTGGCAACGCCTTTTTTCTCCATCGTCGCCATGTCGGCTTCGGCCACTTTAGTGTTGCGGCATTCGTCGATGAAGGTCGCCAGTTCCGGATTGTTCTCTGCCGCTTTCTGCGCCAGCGGGTGACCTGCGGCCACGGCCAGGTAGGTCGCGCCCATGAAGGTGTCCGGACGGGTGGTGTAGACGGTCAGCGGCCGATCGTAGTTTTCAACGTTGAAGGTGATTTCCACCCCTTCAGAACGCCCGATCCAGTTACGCTGCATGGTCTTCACGGTATCTGGCCAGTGGTCCAGATTATCCAGATCGTTCAGCAGTTCGTCGGCGTAAGCGGTGATTTTGATAAACCACTGCGGGATCTCTTTGCGCTCAACTTTGGTGTCGCAGCGCCAGCAGCAGCCGTCGATAACCTGTTCGTTCGCCAGAACGGTCTGATCGTTCGGGCACCAGTTAACGGCGGACGTTTTTTTGTAGACCAGCCCTTTTTTGTAGAGCTCGGTGAAGAACTTCTGCTCCCAGCGGTAATACTCCGGGGTGCAGGTCGCCAGCTCGCGGCTCCAGTCATAGCCAAAGCCCAGCATCTTGAGCTGGTTTTTCATGTAGGCGATGTTGTCGTAGGTCCATGGCGCCGGCGCGGTGTTGTTTTTTACCGCAGCCCCTTCAGCAGGCAGACCAAACGCATCCCAGCCGATAGGCTGCAGCACGTTTTTACCCAGCATACGCTGATAGCGGGCGATCACATCACCAATGGTGTAGTTACGCACGTGGCCCATGTGTAGTCGGCCAGAAGGATAGGGAAGCATCGACAGGCAGTAATACTTCTCTTTGCTCTCGTCTTCGGTGACTTCAAAAGTGCGCTTCTCGTCCCAGTGTTGCTGGACTTTCGATTCTATCTCTTCCGGGCGGTATTGCTCTTGCATGGCAGCCAGTGGTCCTGTGTTCAATACAGCTACAAACGTAGCCAATGGATGTGGTAATTCAGATCCGCATAGCATAGCCCAAACGCCCGCGTCAAAACAGCCTTTACCACTAAAAGCGCCTTGCAGGAATTTACGTAGAGTGTGGATGACCTGACAAAGCGGGGCGCAAATAAGGTCTATCATTAGAGAGGTTTACTTACCCGGGAGGCAAAATGATGAACAAGGTTGCTCAATTTTACCGTGAACTGGTCGCCACATTGACAGAACGTCTGCGGAATGGTGAGCGTGATATTGATGCGCTCGTCGAGCATGCACGCGTTAAGGTGATGCAGACGGGTGAGTTAACGCGCACCGAAGTGGAAGAGGTGACCCGCGCGGTTCGCCGCGATCTGGAAGAGTTCGCCCGTAGCTATGGCGAGAGCCAGGAGGAGGCCACCGACAGCGTATTTATGCGGGTGATCAAAGAGAGCCTCTGGCAGGAGCTGGCGGACATTACCGATAAAACCCAGCTGGAGTGGCGTGAGGTCTTTCAGGATCTGAACCACCACGGGGTGTATCACAGCGGTGAGGTTGTCGGGCTGGGGAATCTGGTGTGCGAGAACTGCCATTTCCACATGGCGATTTATACACCGGAGATGCTGCCGGTCTGTCCTAAATGCGGCCACGATCAGTTCCAGCGTCGGCCATTTGAACCCTGAGCATAAACGCAACGATGCGCGAGGTGCGCATCGTTGCGTTTTGGCACTTATTGCGCGCGCTTTATCTCGACAGAGTTAAAGTGCTGCGTGCCGCCCATCTCACTGGCGCTGTTATGCGATGAAGTCAGTACCAGTCTGGAGGCTGACAGGGTGCCTTTATCGCAGGTTTTCAGATTAAATAATCCGCAGCGATAGCCGCCATTCTCAACTTTATTTGCCGTGATATTGAGCGTATCGTCGGCTCTAATCGTGCCGCGGTTGGTAAACCGGGCGTTTTTCGCGTTTAAGGTCATGTTTTTTAACGCGTGAATGGACCCCTCATTCCATAATTCCTGCCCCGAGTTGAGCGTGATGTCGTTGGCGTAAAGGGTGCCCGCGTTCTTGAGGGTCTGATTATTTATTTCAATTGACGGGGCGGTGATATCGCCAAGGTTGGTGAGGTTGTTAACGTTAGCCGTGAACTTATTCCATACCTCAGTGTTGGCTGTCGCCGTCTGCCCGAACATGCCATTGGTCTGCACAATGAGATCGCCCTTTGAAAGCAACTGACCTTCGTTGATGATTGAGCCATTGCTGATGGCATCTTGTGCCTGATTAACGGACTGGATGATCACATTATCATAACCGTACAGGTTGCCGGTAATCTGCATCGCGCTGCCTGAGAAATTCACGCGTACGTTTTGGCCGCTAATGGATCCGCCGTTGAGAACGTTATTCAGCACATTAATGTTAGTATTACCGTTGGAAGAGAGAGTAGAACCATAGTGGGTAATGAGGTTGCCGTAAGCCGTCAACTCCAGCCCTTCCTGGCCTTTAATGTTACCCTTATTCTCCACGCTCCCATAGTTGGACAATATCAACTGTTTGGTCGAGGTGATATTGCCACTGTTAAGCAGATGATTCATACCGCGAATCAGCGTATTGTTTTTGGTGCTAATGTTCCCCGTGTTCTGCAGAACGCCAGCTGAAACCACCTGAGTGGCAAAGCCATTGCTGTTGATAGTGCCTTCGTTCACCAGCGCGCCGTTGCTGGCCATTGCCAGGCTGGTATTCGCAACGATAGTGCCCTTGTTACGCACGCCAAAACCCAGGTTATTACCCATCATGGTAATGGAGTTGGCGCGGACCCCGCCGAAGTTAGCGATATCAATGCTGTAGACCGGATTGTTTAGCTGATCTTCGGTGGCCTGTTTCCGATGGGAGGTTACCACATCGGTTTTTCCATCCATGGTGAAATTGCCCGCGCTCAGATAGGCGTTGCTGGCGTCCAGGGTGCCGGTGAGCTTAATGGCGTCCGCCAGCAGCATGACATAACTGTTTTCGGCGTACATGCCATTGCCGTTGATAGTGACGTTGCCTTTCGTCACGTCATAGCTGCCAATGGCGCCGTTTTCAGCCAGATTCACTTTACCGGTGGTCAGAATGGCTTTATTGGTGTTAATGAAGCTACAGCCTGAACAGGTAATGCCGTTCGGGTTAGCGACAATGACATCGGCTTTTTGGCCCGACACTTCCATAAAACCGGCAAGGAGACTGGCTTTATTTGAGACCACTTCATTGAGGATCACCGATGCCGCAGCGCCATCCAGGTTACTGTTTTTTGCGATGTCGCCATATTTGCTGTGCGTAGCATCTGCCAGGTTGTTATTGAAGATAACGCCTTTGCTGTCAACGTTAAATTCATTATAAATATTATGAGACACACCCGCCTTGTTGGGCTTTTCAATATCGATGACTTTAGGCCCATTTCCCAATTTATAGGTGTTTGGCTCAGCCATGACCACGGATGAACTCAGCGCGGCGGCAAGCGCTACGTAGATGATTTTCATTTTAAACATATTATTTATTCCTTTAAATAGAAGTACTCTGTAGAATTAACGCGAGATTGCTGTATATGTGGCGATCAAAACCTCCATTTTAATGACATGCCTAAATTCAGTGTGTCGCTATGGAAATTATCCGGCTTGACCAGTGGGGTCGCGACGAAGAGATCGTATTGCGTCAGATATTTTTCACCCCGAAGCCCTATTACCGCGCCTGATAATACTTTTCCATTATAATAATTCGGGCTGCCAATGATTCGGCCAATATCTAAACCCAGGTAAAGCTGCTGGTTCGGGTCGGGAAGATCCCAGATGAAATCGTTACGCCAGTACCATCCCTGATGGCCGGAAAGGGTGTTTTCACCGTCGAAACCGCGTACCGTCCAGCGGTTGCCGATATTGAACTGATTGTCGGAAGAGAGGATATCCGGTGAAAATTGCGCGCGAATCTGCGGGGAATAGCTAAATTTATCCCCTGTCAGATCGAATTTCAGTAATGCCTGGATCTCGGCATGGAGTACGCGTGAGAACTTGCTGTAAAGGTTAGCTTTCTCCTCCGGGGTCGGCGTGGAGCGTAGCCACGCCAGGCTGCGCTGAATGCCCAGGCTGGCATCGACCACTTTGCGGTCGAAATAACGCTGATGACGCAGGGTCATTTCCCATCCCGGATTCTGTTTGCGCATGACCTCGATTTCGGTTCCGCCTAAAAAGTAGCTCGACCGGCTTTTAAATATCCGGCCCTCAAGCGTCGTTTTCTGCTGGCGTGTGTGGGAAAGCAGACGAGAGAGCGTGGCGCTGTAATAGCGATTTTTCGAGATGTACTCGCTTGTAGTCCAGTATCCTTTGAAAAGCTGGCGATATTCGCTGTATGCGCCGTAGAGCGCTAACGCCCAGTAGCCAAAGGGGACGGAATAGTAAAGGCTGCCGTTGTGGTTGCCATCTTTGCGCTGGTTGAATTCAACATCACCGCCAGCCGAGAGATAGAAAATGTCGTTCAGATGGGTGATGTCATACAGATAGAGTGCCGCGCCGCCCAGATAGCGGCCGCTGGCGCGGCTGCCTGAGTCGTCCAGCCATGCACCTGCCTGCCACTTTTTACCCAGTTGACGGGTTAATGAAATGTCGGTTTCCGCGTGGTGCTCCCCCGGAATAAGCTGCATATGGGCTGAGGAACCTGGAAGACGTTGCAGGTTGGCCATGCCTTGCTCCAGATCGGATAAGCGCAGGGTATCGCCGGAAGAGAAAGGCAAAGTGTTCCAGAGTGCCGTCGTCGCTTTTGTCCCGGGCTGAAAAGCAATTTTCCCGATTGTCCCGTAGGTCAGAATCAGGTGCAGGACACCCCCTTCCAGGGATTGCTGCGGTACGTTGATTAACGAGGTGATATATCCCTTTACCAACAACTCGTTCTGCATGGTATTAGAGAGCAGGCGGATGCCTTTAATACCGAGGCATTTATTCACTCCCTGCCTGGTGATTTTACCCAGCAGCCTGTTGGTTAATTTTTCATCGTCAGATTCAATAATGATTTTACTTATATTTTTGCAGATTGCTTCGTTTGGAAAATTGATAATCCCCGGGCGACTATTTTCACGCGTGGAGGAATGTTCCTGTTCCTGCGGCGTCAGCGCGGAATAACGGGCTTTATCCTGCTCAATTTGGTTAGCGGTGCCGCTTGAAACACTGGCTTCAGCGAGCGGGCAGACTGCGAGTAAAATTAACAGGCTGGAAAGCAGCCTGTTTTTATTAATTAGCATGAAGCAACATCCATTTTGTTTCATTTAATCTGTTGGGGCGCCAGTCCATAAATGTGAGAATCATTCTCAGGATTTATCTGCGGCATGCATAGTTTCAGTGCCGAATGCCGCGAATGCAAATTATGTATATTTTTAGCAAAGCTAATCCTTTTTATTTATTTTAAATGAGCAGGGCTGGTTTTTTCTGAAAAGGGCTGGATAATATCCGGAATTTGTCTTTTCCACCACTCTCAACTATCTCAAGAAAGCATGAATTCATTTTTTTAGCTTTGCTTTTATATGTTTTACGGAGAATTATTTGCAGGATAAATGGAAAAAGCGCCCGCCCGGGGTCGGGCGCCGGTCAATTAACGTGAATAAAATGTCAGTTTCTCTGCCAGTAAATCAACAAACGCCTGGCGATCGATATCCAGCATAATGTCGGTATTAGGCGTATTGCCGCTGAGGAAGTAGTAATCGACCACGGTCATTCCCTGGGTATACTTGCCCTGGGTTTCAACACCAACCCAGCGTTTAACCGTGCTAAAAATCTCAGGTTTTAACAGCCAGGCGATAGTGCAGGGGTCGTGCAGCGGTGCGCCCTGAAATCCCCACTTCTCGGTCCTGTGATACCCCATAAAGAAATCGAGCAGCTCCGCTACTGTAGTGGCCACCGGGTTACCGATCTGACGAAAACGTTCGATATCCTCCGCCATAATTTGCGCCTGATGCGTCACATCCAGCCCGGCCATGACCACCGGAATGCCGGACTGAAAGACGATCTCGGCCGCCTCGGGGTCAACAAAGATGTTGAATTCCGCCGCAGGCGTCCAGTTACCCAGCCCCATCGCACCACCCATGATCACAATCCGGGCGATTTTCGCATGCAGTTCAGGGTGGCCATTCAGCAGCAGGGCGACGTTGGTTTGCGGACCGGTAGAGACCAGCGTCACCGGTTCTGTGCTTTCGCGCAGTACGTTTGCCATCAGCTCCACTGCCGTACAATCCTGCGGCGCAAAATCTGGCTCGGGCAGGGCAGGGCCGTCAAGCCCACTTTCCCCGTGTACATTGTCGGCAATGATCAGATCGCGCATCAGGGGCTTAATCGCGCCGCCTGCCACCGGAATATCGCCGCGTTTCAGCAGGGTCAGCATGCGCAGCACATTGCGCAGGGTTTTGTCAGGGGTCTGGTTACCGGCAGAAGAGGTTACAGCCTTGAGCTCAAGCTCAGGTGAGGCGAGGGCAAGGACGAGTGCTATCGCGTCATCATGACCCGGATCGCAATCGAGGATAATGGGCAGTGCCATAGAAATCTCCATTTCTCAGTGTTGTTTGGCGACAAGGCTAACGCTGAAGGCAGAGGCAGACGAGATAAAGAGATAAAAAGCGTGAAGCGGTGCGCAATCTGAGCGATTGCGCACCGGGGAGATTAATGCAGGATCTTGGCGAGGAAGTCTTTAGCGCGTTCAGACTGCGGGTTATTAAAGAACTCCTCTTTCGCGGAGTCCTCGACGATTTTCCCCTCATCCATAAAGATCACGCGGTTTGCGACTTTACGCGCAAAGCCCATTTCGTGCGTGACCACCATCATGGTCATTCCTTCCTGCGCCAGTTGCACCATAACATCCAGCACTTCATTGATCATCTCCGGATCAAGGGCGGAGGTCGGCTCATCAAAGAGCATCGCGACGGGATCCATACAGAGCGCACGGGCAATCGCCACGCGCTGCTGCTGGCCGCCGGACAGCTGCGCCGGGAATTTATCGGCATGGGCGGAGAGGCCCACGCGCTCCAGCAGTTTCAGCCCTTTCTCACGTGCGGCCGCCTTATCGCGCTTGAGGACTTTGACCTGCGCCAGGGTCAGGTTCTCAATGATCGACAGATGCGGGAAGAGTTCAAAGTGCTGGAACACCATCCCGACGTTGGAACGCAGCTTCGCCAGATTGGTCTTCTTGTCATTCACCCTGGTGCCGTTGACGATGATCTCACCCTGCTGCACCGGCTCAAGACCGTTCACGGTTTTAATCAGCGTGGATTTACCCGAGCCGGATGGCCCGCACACCACTACCACTTCGCCCTTTTTCACTTCCGTGGAGCAGTCGGTCAGCACCTGAAAGTGCCCATACCATTTAGAAACATTTTTCAGGGAAATCATTACACTGTCCTTTTCTTCAGCCAGCTGACCAACAGCGACGCGCTTAAACTAATTGCAAAATAGACCGCACCTGCGAACAGGATCATCTCAACCTGGGTACCATCGCGCTCGCCGATGGTAGAGGCGGTACGGAAGAAGTCTGCCAGGCTCAATACATAAACCAGCGAGGTATCCTGGAACAGCACGATACCCTGGGTGAGCAGCAGCGGAACCATGGCGCGGAACGCCTGCGGCAGAATGATGAGCTTCATCGACTGCCAGTGGGTCATGCCTAACGCCAGCGCAGCGCTGGACTGCCCGCGGGAGATACTCTGGATCCCGGCACGAATAATTTCTGAATAGTAGGCCGCCTCAAACATGGAGAAGGCCACCATTGCCGAGATTAAACGGATATCGGATTTCGGCGACAGGCCTAAAACGTTCTGCAGGAATCCAGGAACGATCAGATAGAACCACAGCAGCACCATCACCAGCGGGATAGAACGGAAAACGTTCACGTAAGCGGTCGCAAACCAGGCCACAGGCTTAAAGCTCGACAGACGCATTACCGCCAGCAGGGTACCCCAGACAATCCCGACAATCACCGCCGTCAGGGTGATCTTCAGCGTGATGATCAGGCCATCGATCAGGTAGGGCATGGAGGGAACAATAGAGCTCCAGTCAAATTCGTACATTATTTGCCCCCCAGGTTGCCCGGCAGGCGAACTTTACGTTCAACCAGGTTCATCACCAGCATAATGACAGCATTAATCAATACATAGGCCAGGGTAATGGCGGTGAAGGATTCCCACGCATGGGCGGAATAATCCAGCAGTTTGCCCGCCTGCGCGGCCATATCCACCAGACCGATGGTCGAGGCGATGGCCGAGTTTTTCACCAGGTTCATCATCTCCGACGTCATCGGCGGCACAATCACGCGGTAGGCATTTGGCAGCAGGACGTAGCGGTAAGCCTGCGGCAGGGTAAGACCCATCGCCAGCGCCGCATTTTTTTGTCCACGTGGCAGAGACTGGATCGCCGCACGCACCTGCTCGCAGACGCGGGCGGCGGTGAACAGGCCCAGACAGAGCATCGAGGAGACGAAGAACTGCACGTTTGGATCCAGTTCCGATTTGAACCACATGCCGATATCTTCCGGCAGCAGTTCCGGGATGACCAGATACCAGGTAAAGAACTGCACGATTAACGGAACGTTACGGAACAGTTCGACGTAGCAGGTGCCAATGGAAGAGAGAAAACGGTTAGGCACGGTACGCAAAATACCGAACAACGAGCCGACAAGAAACGCAATAATCCAGGCGGTGATCGACAGCGCGACCGTGACCTGAAAACCGCTCCACAGCCAGCCAAGATAGGTGGTGTTGCCGAACGGGGCTTGCTGCAGGAAAATGCCCCAGTTCCAGTCAATTGACATAGTAAACTCCAGAAAAAAAAGGGTAGCAGCGCTACCCTCGAAGATTGGTGAGAAGCTTTAATATTCGCGCTGAGTGGGGAACGACCACTCAGCGTTTAGTCTGTCCGCGCTTCCCGACAATCGAGAGGGCAGGAGAACCCGCCCCTTAGTGGTTCTAATTAGTTAAGTGCCTTGTCATTCGGTTCTTTAAACAATGCTTTCATATCGTCAGACAGTTCAAAGTTCATGTTGAGATTTTTTGGTGGGATTGGGTTTTTAAACCACTTATCGAACCATTTCTCTGCTTCACCGGAGGTCTGAACCTGAGCGATGGTGTCGTCGACGAGTTTCTTAAACTCCGCGTCGTCTTTACGCATCATGCAGCCGTAGGCCTCTTTTGATTGCGCCGTGCCAACGATTTCCCAGTTATCCGGTTTCTTCGCTTTAGCGCGTTCACCGGCCAGCAGAGCATCGTCCATCATAAACGCGACGGCGCGGCCGCTTTCCAGAGTACGGAAAGAGTCACCGTGGTCTTTGGCGCTGATGATACGCATGTCCATTTTCTTCTCTTCATTCAGCTTGTGCAGCAGAACTTCAGAGGTCGTCCCGGAGGTCACAACCACCGCTTTGCCTTTCAGATCGGCGAAGTCTTTAATATCGCCGCCTTTTTTGGTCAGCAGACGGGTACCCACCACGAAGATGGTGTCGGAGAAGGCAGCCTGTTTCTGACGCTCAAGGTTGTTGGTGGTGGAGCCACACTCAAAATCAAAGGTGCCGTTTTGCAGCAGTGGAATACGGTTTTGTGAAGTGATTGGGATCAGCTTCACTTCCAGATCCGGTTTGTTGAGCTTTTTCTTCACCGCGTCGACGATCGCGTTGGAGTAAGCCTGTGAGTAGCCCACGACTTTTTGCGTGTTGTCGTAGTATGAGAACGGAACAGACGATTCACGGTGGCCGACCACAATCACGCCGTTTTTCGCGATTTTTTCCAGGGTACCGCCTGCTGCCGGAGCAGCATCTTCAGCGTGAACGACGCCTGCGGACAATCCCATCACCAGCATTGCTGTGGCCAGTTTACGTAATTGCATATCCAACTCCTTTATTATCAGCGCCAGAGACGCATTGATATTCGGTGTGATGTTGTTATAGCTCGCGCGATACGAGTGCAGTGTTATACCTGTTTGTTAACATTTAGTTTGGCTTAATGTAAAGATTTTGCTGCGTTATTGTTTATTTTTGCGAAGCGCGCCGCACCATTCAGAGGCATAAATCTTTCGTTGCACCGTTTCGGTGCTACCGGTGAGCTACCCTGGTGCGACCGGGTTGCACAGTAAGCCAAATCGCGTTTACGTAAATAGATAAAGCAATCGCCGTGCCAGAGTTGTGTCGCAGTGAGAATTGCCGGATGGCGGCTTCGCCTTACCCGGCCTGCAAGATCGTAGGCCCGGCAAGCGTAGCGCCGCCGGGCAAAGAGGGGGAGGGGAC
Organism: Leclercia sp. LSNIH1; assembly: GCF_002902985.1. NCBI lineage: Bacteria > Pseudomonadati > Pseudomonadota > Gammaproteobacteria > Enterobacterales > Enterobacteriaceae > Leclercia > Leclercia sp. LSNIH1. The sequence goes on from NZ_CP026167.1 coordinate 2,255,557, forward strand.
TACTTGCGGCGCTGGCGCAGGCTCATCAGCACGGCGCCAAAACCGAACAGCGCGGTGAGGATCCACAGGGGCCAGTTGCCGGTGCGGGCGTAAGGCGTCAGCCCGGTCGTCGGCGTGACTTTTGTGGTCAGCACGTCGCGGGTGAACTGCGGCAGCATGGCCTGAATTTCACCCTGCGGACCAATCACGGCGGTAATGCCGTTGTTGGTGCTGCGCAGCAGAGGGCGCGCCAGCTCCAGGGAGCGCATCCGCGCCATCTGGAAATGCTGCCATGGGCCGATCGACTTACCGAACCAGGCATCGTTGGAGATGGTCAGCAGATAGTCGGTGTTCGGGCGGAAATTATCCCGCACCTGCTCACCGAGGATGATCTCGTAGCAAATGGCGGCGGTCAGTAAAAAGCCGTGGGCGCTCAGCTGAGGCTGAACGTAGGCGCCCCGGCTAAAGGAGGACATCGGCAGATCGAAAAACGGTGCCAGCGGACGCAGAATCGACTCCAGCGGCACAAACTCACCAAAAGGCACCAGGTGATTCTTGTTGTAGCGGTTCGTCGACTCATAGCTGTAGGGATTGTCTTTTCCCAGCGTGATAATGGTGTTGTAAGTGTCGTAACGGTTCTGCTTGTTCAGCCGCGCGTCAACGATCCCGGTGATCAGCGTGGAGTTTCGCGCCCGCAACAGATCGTCCATCATGGTCAGAAAACGCTGCTGGTTGATCTCCAGATCCGGGATTGCCGACTCAGGCCAGATAATCAGCTGGGATTTGCCCATCTCTTTCTGGGTGGCATCCAGATAAATTTTCAGGGTGTTGATCAACTGACCTTCATCCCATTTCAGCGACTGGGGAATATTACCCTGCACCATCGACACCTGGGTGGCGCGTTCCGGCTCAAGGGTAAACCACTGGATATAACGCAGCGGGAAAGGCAGGGCAAAAAGCACCACAGCCATGACCAGCGCTCGCCCGTTGCGCTGCACCAACGCCAGCACCAGCAGGCCGCTTACCACCATCAGCAGGAAGTTGATCGCCTCGACGCCCATCACCGGCGCCAGGCCCTTTAGCGGGCCATCTATCTGGCTGTAGCCGAACTGCAGCCACGGAAAGCCGGTCAGCACCCAGCCGCGCAGGAACTCGGTAATTTGCCAGACCACCGGGGCGGCAATCGCCACCCGCAGCCAGCTGGTTTTTGGCCACAAGCGGGAGAGGATCCCGGCAAACAGACCCGTGTAGAGCGAGAGGTACGCCGCCAGCAGCACCACGAGGAAAACATTCACCGGGCCTGGCATGCCGCCAAACTGGGCAATACTGACGTAAACCCAGTTAATACCGGAGCCAAACAGGCCCAGCCCCCAGAAATAGCCAATCGCCGCCGCCTGAACAGGGCGTCGGTTAAGGGTCAGCCCCTGGAGTCCCATCAGAGAAAGGAGGGCCGCTGGCCAGAAGTCATAAGGGGAAAAAGCCAGCGTACCGCTGGCTCCGAGGATCAGCGCCAGCAGCAGACGCGTGCGCTGGCGTTCAAGCAAGGGGGCAAATGCCATTTAAATCAATCATCCAGTGTGGGTTGCGGAGCATTGTCCGGCATTCTGACATGAACCTGAATAATACGTCGACTGTCGGCCATCGCCACCTTGAACTGATAGCCGTCAATTTCCACGGTTTCGCCACGCGCCGGCAGGTGACCAAACGCCTGCATCACCAGCCCGCCGATGGTATCTACCTCTTCGTCGCTGAAATGCGTGCCGAAGGTGTCATTGAAATCTTCGATTGGGGCGAGCGCACGCACGGTCCAGGTGTGGCGGCTCAACTGACGGAAGTCGATATCCTCTTCTTCGTCATATTCATCTTCAATTTCGCCAACAATCAGCTCAAGAATATCTTCGATGGTGACCAGGCCCGAAACACCGCCAAATTCATCGATAACAATCGCCATGTGGTAGCGCTGAGAGCGGAACTCTTTCAGCATGCGATCGACCCGCTTACTTTCCGGGACCACTACCGCCTGACGTAACACTTTTTCCATGCTGAAGGCTTCGGCATCGCTGCGCATAAACGGCAGCAGATCCTTGGCCATCAAAATTCCTTCAATGTGGTCTTTGTCTTCGCTGATCACCGGGAAACGTGAGTGAGCGGATTCGATAATGACATCGAGGCACTCATCCAGGGTCTGGTTGCGTTTCAGGGTAATCATCTGCGAACGGGGGATCATGATATCGCGAACGCGCTGGTCGGCGATGTCCATTACCCCTTCAAGCATCTCGCGCGTATCTTCATCGATAAGCTCGTTCTGCCCGGAGTCACGGATAAGCTCCAGAAGGTCATCACGGTTTTTAGGTTCACCGTGGAACAGCTGGCTCAGAAGGAGGGAGAAAAATCCTTTTTTGCTGTTTGGTGTGTCGCTACTGTGTGAATTGTCGTCGCTCATGGCGTTTGTTAAGGGTTCTCATGTTGGTCTGTTGACTGCCGTCGCGGACTTTTGTCATACGCAACGGCACATTATGCCAGTAAGGCGCAAACGCGCCCTACAGACTACTCTTTCTCGGCAATGTACGGATCCTCATAGCCCAGAGCAAGCATTATCTCTGTCTCAAGGGATTCCATCTCTTCCGCTTCGTCATCTTCAATGTGGTCGTAGCCCAGCAGATGCAGGCTGCCGTGCACCACCATGTGCGCCCAGTGGGCCTCGAGGGGCTTCTGCTGCTCCTTCGCTTCCTGCTCAACCACCTGGCGGCAGATGATCAGATCGCCAAGCAGCGGCATTTCGATACCCGGTGGGGCTTCGAACGGGAAAGAGAGCACGTTGGTCGGCTTATCTTTCCCGCGGTAGGTCAGGTTCAGGTCGTGGCTTTCTGCTTCATCCACCAGGCGAATCGTGACTTCTGACTCCTCCTGAAACTGCGGGATGACGGCATTCAGCCACGCCTGGAACTGGCTCTCTTCCGGCAGGCCGGCGTTATCTTCACAGGCCAGCTGTAAATCGAGGATCACCTGACTCATTTCTGCTCTTGCTCCTGGGCTTCGCGTTTACGTTCCGCGGCCTGTTCTGCTTTACGTTTTTGATCTGCGGCTTCCCACGCTTCATACGCCGTGACGATGCGGGCAACCACCGGGTGGCGCACCACGTCTTCACTGTGGAAGAAGTTGAAGCTGATTTCGTCCACTTCGGACAGGACTTCAATAGCGTGACGCAGACCCGACTTGGTGCTGCGTGGCAGGTCGACCTGGGTGATATCGCCGGTGATCACCGCTTTGGAGTTAAAGCCAATACGGGTCAGGAACATCTTCATCTGTTCGATGGTGGTGTTCTGGCTCTCATCCAGGATGATGAACGCGTCGTTCAGGGTACGGCCACGCATATAGGCCAGCGGAGCCACTTCGATGACGTTACGTTCAATCAGTTTTTCGACCTTCTCAAAGCCAAGCATCTCAAACAGCGCATCGTACAGCGGGCGCAGGTAAGGATCGACCTTCTGGCTCAGGTCACCAGGCAGGAAGCCCAGCTTCTCGCCCGCTTCAACGGCCGGACGGGTGAGCAGAATGCGGCGGATCTCCTGGCGCTCAAGGGCATCCACGGCAGCAGCCACCGCAAGGTAGGTTTTACCAGTACCTGCCGGGCCGACACCGAAGGTGATGTCATGATCGAGGATATTGGCGATGTACTGCGCCTGGTTTGGCGTGCGCGGCTTAATGACGCCACGCTTGGTCTGAATGTGGATAGCCTTGCCGAATTCCGGCACGCTCTCCGCGCTCTGCTCCAGCACTCGCGATTCTTTGATCGCCAGATGGATCTGTTCCGGCTCAATATCCTGAGTTTCACCGCGCATCGGCGCGGTATCAACGTACAGACTACGGAGAATATCCGCAGCGGCATTGACGCAAATGGCGCGTCCGGTGAGTTTGAACTGGTTATCGCGACGATTAATCTCGATACCCAGACGTCGCTCCAGATGTTTGATGTTGTCATCAAACGGCCCGCACAGGCTCAGCAGGCGAGCGTTGTCTGCTGGCTCAAGGGTAATTTCACGTGTGTCTATATTCAAACCGTTCCTCTTAATGTCTCGGGTGTCATAGGGCAGTGGGTCTGTCTTATGAAAGTATTCACGCCACGGAATAAAGGCGCAAGCATTGCGAAGGATATGGGGGAGAGCAGGGGGAAATACAAGGCCTGTCAGAAACGACAGGCCGAAGGATCACGGCTGATAAACGCTGACGCCGAGATCGTTTTCTTTACGGGTACGGGCAATCACCGATTCCGGCGACTGGGCGACGCGCAGGCCCATTTCATCTTCGGTGCGCACCAGTTTGCCACGCAGGGAGTTGGTCAGCACCTCGAGGATCTCAATATCGACGAACTTGCCCACCAGATCCGGCGTACCTTCGAAGTTCACCACGCGGTTGTTCTCCGTACGGCCAGAGAGCTCCATGATGCTCTTACGTGAAGTGCCTTCTACCAGTACACGCTGCACGGTGCCGAGCATCCGGCGGCTCCAGGCGTTGGCCTGCTGGTTAATGCGATCCTGCAGAATATAGAGACGCTGCTTTTTCACCTCTTCCGGCACGTCGTCAACCATATCGGCGGCAGGCGTCCCTGGACGCGCCGAGAAGATGAAGCTGTAACTCACGTCGAAGTTCACATCACCAATCACCTTCATGGTGCGTTCAAAATCGTCGTCCGTTTCCCCCGGGAAGCCGACGATGAAGTCAGAGCTTATCTGAATATCCGGGCGCGCTTCACGCAGCTTGCGGATAATCGCTTTATATTCCAGCACGGTGTGGGTGCGGCCCATCAGGTTCAGTACGCGGTCAGAACCACACTGGATCGGCAGATGCAGGAAGCTCACCAGCTCTGGCGTATCGCGGTAAACCTCGATGATGTCATCGGTAAATTCGATCGGGTGGCTGGTGGTAAAGCGGATGCGGTCGATACCGTCAATCGCCGCCACCAGACGCAGCAGTTCAGCAAACGAGCCGGTGCTGCCGTCATAGTTCTCGCCGCGCCAGGCGTTAACGTTCTGCCCGAGCAGGTTCACTTCGCGCACACCCTGTGCCGCCAGTTGGGCGATCTCAAACAGGATGTCGTCGCAAGGACGGCTGACTTCTTCGCCGCGGGTATAAGGCACCACGCAGTAGGTGCAGTATTTATTGCAGCCTTCCATGATGGAGACGAAGGCGGTCGGGCCATCTGCGCGCGGTTCCGGCAGACGGTCAAATTTTTCGATTTCCGGGAAGCTGACGTCAATAATCGCCTTGCGATTACCGCTTCCGCGTACGGCGTTGATCATCTCCGGCAGACGGTGCAGGGTCTGCGGACCAAAAATAATGTCGACGTAGTGGGCGCGCTGACGAATCAGCTTCCCTTCTTGCGAGGCAACACAACCGCCGACGCCGATGATGATATCCGGGTTTTTCTGCTTGAGGAGCTTCCAGCGACCTAACTGGTGAAAGACTTTTTCCTGCGCCTTCTCACGGATTGAGCAGGTATTCAGCAGCAGCACATCTGCCTCTTCCGCCACGTCGGTGAGTTGATACCCATGGGTGGCATCCAGCAGATCGGCCATCTTGGATGAATCGTATTCGTTCATCTGACAGCCCCAGGTTTTAATATGGAGTTTTTTTGTCATCGACTTGCTCATGCTCAGGATTGCAGGGCGCGTATTGTAATGCTTTGGTGCGGTTGTGACCAGTATGAAGGTTGTCAGCCTCAAGGCCAAAAAAATCCGGTAAACTTAGGAGATTATCAAATAAGGACAAATGACCATGACTATCCAACAAGCCGGGATCGCCGTCGTCGGCGGCGGTATGGTCGGCGGGGCGCTGGCGCTGGGGCTGGCGCAACACGGGTTCGACGTAACCGTTATCGAACAGGCGCCACCTGCTGCTTTTGACGCGTCACAGCAGCCGGATGTACGCATTTCGGCGATCAGCGCCGCGTCAGTTGATCTGCTTCGTGGGCTGGGGGTATGGGATGCGGTGCTGGCCATGCGCGCGCATCCGTATCGTCGCCTGGAGACCTGGGAGTGGGAAAACGCCCACGTGGTGTTTGACGCCGCGGAGCTGAAACTTCCGCTGCTGGGTTACATGGTTGAAAATAGGGTGCTGCAACAGGCGCTCTGGCAGGCGCTGGAGGCGCATCCGCAGGTGACGCTGCGCGTTCCTGCGTCGGTGAAGGCGCTCCACCGCCACAACGATCAGCATTTGATTGAGCTGGATAATGGCGAGCAGCTGGCGGTGAAACTGCTGGTTGGGGCCGACGGCGCAAATTCCCGGGTGCGCGAGCTGGCCGGGATCGGCATTCACGCCTGGCAATATCAGCAATCCTGCATGCTGATCACCGTCGCCTGTGAGAACGATCCGGGTGACAGCACCTGGCAGCATTTCACCCCGAACGGTCCGCACGCGTTTTTACCGCTGTTTGACCGTTGGGCATCCCTGGTGTGGTATGACACCCCCGCGCGGATCCGCCAGCTGCAGGGGCTCTCTATGGAACAGCTGCAGCGCGAAATCGCCCACCATTTCCCGCCGCGTCTGGGTAAGGTCACGCCGGTCGCCGCAGGGGCATTCCCCCTGACGCGTCGTCATGCGCTGAAGTATGCCCGCGAAGGGCTGGCGCTGGTCGGCGATGCGGCGCATACCATTCATCCGCTGGCGGGGCAGGGGGTTAACCTGGGCTATCGCGACGTCGAAGCGCTGATAGATGTACTCAGTAATGCCCGCAGCCACGGCGAAGCCTGGGCCAGCCATCAGGTGCTTAAGCGTTATCAGACGCGACGGATGGCAGATAACTTCATTATGCAGTCCGGGATGGATCTCTTTTACGCCGGGTTCAGCAACGATCTCGGGCCGCTGCGCATCCTGCGTAATGTGGGATTGATGGCGGCACAGCGCGCCGGTGGACTGAAACGTCAGGCGCTGAAGTACGCCTTAGGGCTCTAGACATTCCCTGGGCCGGGTAAGGCGAAGCCGCCACCCGGCTTGTTCAGTCTGGAAACGTAGAAAAGCAAAAAGCTCGCCGAAGCGAGCTTTTTTTATGTGGCTGGGGTGCAGGGATTCGAACCCCGGAATGCTGGTATCAGAAACCAGAGCCTTACCGCTTGGCGACACCCCAATTGCGTTAAACAAATAGCTTAACGACTTTTTAAATTGGCTGGGGTACGAGGATTCGAACCTCGGAATGCCGGAATCAGAATCCGGTGCCTTACCGCTTGGCGATACCCCAACAATTTTTTTGCTTTACCGACCGGAATCGATACAAGCTGATATGGTGGCTACGACGGGATTCGAACCTGTGACCCCATCATTATGAGTGATGTGCTCTAACCAACTGAGCTACGTAGCCAGACTGCTTTCTTCGATGGCTGGGGTACCTGGATTCGAACCAGGGAATGCCGGTATCAAAAACCGGTGCCTTACCGCTTGGCGATACCCCAATAACCGCGGAGAACCGCAAAATCGAAGAAATATGGCTGGGGTACCTGGATTCGAACCAGGGAATGCCGGTATCAAAAACCGGTGCCTTACCGCTTGGCGATACCCCATCCGTGCAACGCTTACCTGGGAATGGTGCGGGAGGCGAGACTTGAACTCGCACACCTTGCGGCGCCAGAACCTAAATCTGGTGCGTCTACCAATTTCGCCACTCCCGCAAAAAAGATGGTGGCTACGACGGGATTCGAACCTGTGACCCCATCATTATGAGTGATGTGCTCTAACCAACTGAGCTACGTAGCCATCTTTTTTTCGCGTTACCTTATCGGCGTTGCGGGGCGCATTATGCGTATAGACCCTTGCAGCGTCAACACCTTTTTCAACGAAAATGTCTGGAATGTGACTGTTTGGTTAGGTTGCGAACAGCGTGACCGAATATTCGGCAATTATTGGTTATTAATCGTTTTTGTCCAGCGAAACGCGAGGCAAAAAAAGAGGCCCCGAAGGGCCTCATGGCGATCTGACTGATTACTTATAGGCGGACTGATGCACACCCACGGCACGACCTGATGGATCGTTCATGGTTTTGAAAGCTTCATCCCACTCAATGGCTTTCGCCGAGGAGCAGGCGACGGAAGGACCGCCAGGAACACACTCTGCTGCGCTTGGCAGCGGGAACAGCTCTTCGAAGATCTCACGGTACAGATAGGCTTCTTTCGAACCCGGCGTGTTGTACGGGAAGCGGAAGCTGGCGGTTTCCAGTTGCTGATCGGAAATCTGCTTCGCTGCCACCTCTTTCAGGGTGTCGATCCAGCTGTAACCTACGCCGTCAGAGAACTGCTCTTTCTGACGCCATGCCACGCTTGCAGGCAGGTAAGATTCGAAGCATTCGCGCAGAACGTGTTTCTCCATCTTGCCGTTGCCGCACATTTTGTCCTGCGGGTTGATACGCATGGCCACGTCGAGGAATTTTTTATCCAGGAAGGGGACGCGCGCTTCAACACCCCATGCAGACATCGCTTTGTTGGCACGGGCGCAGTCAAACATGTGCAGGGCCTGCAGTTTACGCACGGTCTCTTCGTGCAGCTCTTTGGCATCCGGCGCTTTATGGAAGTAGAGGTAGCCGCCGAACACTTCGTCAGAACCTTCTCCGGAAAGCACCATTTTAATGCCCATCGCTTTGATTTTACGGGACATCAGGTACATCGGCGTGGAGGCGCGGATGGTGGTCACATCATAGGTTTCAATGTGATAGATAACGTCGCGGATAGCATCCAGCCCTTCCTGCACCGTAAAGTGGATCTCATGGTGCACGGTGCCCAGGTGATTTGCCACCTCCTGCGCGGCTTTCAGGTCCGGGGATCCTTCCAGGCCGACGGCGAAGGAGTGCAGCTGCGGCCACCAGGCTTCGGAGCGCTCCTGATCTTCCACGCGACGTGCGGCATACTTTTTGGTGATCGCCGAGATAACGGACGAGTCCAGACCGCCTGAGAGCAGCACGCCGTAAGGCACGTCCGACATCAGGTGGCTTTTCACTGAATCTTCCAGCGCCTGGCGCAGCTCGTTTTTATCGGTGACGTTGTCTTTAACGGCATCGTAATCGAACCAGTCGCGCTGATAGTACTGGCGAATTTCGCCATCCTGGCTCCACAGATAGCTGCCTGCCGGGAACTCTTTGATGGTGCGGCAAACCGGCACCAGGGCTTTCATTTCAGAGGCAACATAGAAGTTGCCGTGCTCATCATGGCCCATATAGAGCGGGATAATCCCGATGTGGTCGCGGCCAATCAGGTACGCATCTTTTTCGCTATCGTACAGCGCAAAGGCAAACATACCCTGCAGATCGTCGAGGAACTCGGGCCCTTTCTCCTGGTAGAGGGCCAGGATCACTTCGCAGTCAGAACCGGTCTGGAAGGTGTAGCGATCGCCGTACTCCGCGCGCAGCGCCTGGTGGTTGTAGATTTCACCGTTGACCGCCAGCGCATGGGTTTTTTTCTCGTTATATAACGGCTGGGCACCGGCATTGACATCCACAATCGACAGACGCTCGTGCGCCAGGATGGCTTTATCGCTGGCGTAGACACCGGACCAGTCCGGGCCGCGATGGCGCATCAGACGGGAGAGTTCCAGTGCTTTTTTACGCAGTTCGCCTGCGTCAGTTTTGATATCCAGTACGCCGAAAATTGAACACATAACCTTCTCCATTAACCCTGTTGCAGTGTGATGTTGCTTGCTTATGAAAATGCCGCAAAAGCGGAGGGGCGGCAAGCGATTTGCCGGGTAAAAAGAAAAAAGTGCAATACCTGTTGATGAATGTTGAAAAAAGCGTACGCCTTAAGCTGGATTATTGATGTTTATTCAGTAAAAGGCGTTTTTTATTAGATGGATTTCTATTTTTGACGAGGCAAAATGAAAAAACCACGTCCGGAGACGTGGTTTTGGGTTACAGGACATCAATTTCCGCGACCGAGGGGTAAATCCAGCTTGGTCGGAACGGCATCGAATCGATATCGTCCAGGGTGGATACCCCCGACAGGACCAGGATGGTTTCCAGCCCGGCCTGGAAGCCGGCCAGAATATCGGTGCGCAGGTTATCGCCCACAATCACCGTATCTTCCGAATGGGCCTGCATTGTGTTGAGTGCCGCACGAATGATCCACGGGCTGGGCTTACCAACATAAAACGGCATGCGGCCAGTCATCTTCTCAATACCGGCACAGAGCGCGCCGCAGGCCGGATAAAAGCCGCGGCCATGGGTATCCGGGTTGGTGGCGATAAAGCGGGCGCCGTTGGCGACAAAGAAGGCCGCCTTGTGCATCATCTCCCAGTTATAGGAGCGCGTTTCGCCAACGATAACAAAGTCGGGATTGACGTCGGTGATGGTAAAGCCCGCTTTGTACAGTTCATGGATCAGTGCGCCTTCACCGACTACATACGCTTTTTTGCCTTCCTGACGCTTCAGGAAATCTGCGGTGGCCATTGCCGAGGTATAGAAGACGCTGGCGGGCACATCGATACCGGCGGTGGCAAAACGGTTCGCCAGATCCTGTCCGGTCTGCGACGGGAAGTTAGTGAGCAGCACCAGCGGCATACCCTTTTCCATGATGCCGTTAAGAAACTCTGCAGCGCCCGGCACGGCAACGTTGTCGTGCATCAGCACGCCGTCGATATCACAAATAACATTCTTAATGGTCATGAACTTCCCGACATCAAAAAAAGAAGGCGTCACTATAAAGCGCTGTCAGCTTTCCAGCAAACGCTGCAACAGGATACCGTTAAGCATGGCGCGTTTTACCAGGGCAAAAGCGCCAATCGCGGAACGGTCGTTCAGCGCGGAGCGAACCACCGGCAGGTTCTGGCGAAACGCCTTCAGCGCCTGGGTATTGATGCACCCTTCGATGGCAGGCAGCAGCACTTTTTCGGCCTCGGTAATTTCACCGGCGATCACCACTTTTTGTGGGTTAAACAGGTTGATGGCGATGGCAATGGTTTTACCCAGATGACGGCCAACCTGCTCAATCACTTCACTGGCTAACGCGTCGCCCTTATTGGCCGCCCGGCAGATGGCGCTGATTTTACAGTCATCGAGCGTGACGCGGCTCTGATAACCCTGCTCCAGCAGATGGCGCACCCGCTGCTCAATGGCGGCGTTGGCAGCGACGGTTTCCAGACAGCCAAAGTTGCCGCAGTGGCAGCGCTCACCCAGCGGGTCAACCTGAATGTGGCCAATCTCGCCCACGTTACCGTTACGGCCAATAAAAATGCGGCCATTAGAGATAATACCGGCACCCGTACCGCGGTGAACGCGCACCAGAATTGAGTCTTCACAATCCTGACTTGCACCAAAGTAGTGCTCGGCCAGCGCCAGGCTGCGGATATCGTGACCCACAAAGCAGGTTACGGCGAAACGCTTTTCCAGCGCGTCGATCAGCGCCCAGTTTTCGACCTGAATATGCGGCATATAGCGGATCACGCCGCTTTCGGGATCGACGAGCCCGGGCAGGATCACCGAAATGGCAATCAGCTCGCGGATTTTGCGCTGGCAGGATTCGATAAACAGCTCGATGGCGTTAAGCAGCGCATGTTCGAGGGTCTCCTGAGTGCGTTCCGGCAGGGCATAGTGCTCTTCAGCAATGGCCTTACTGCTGAGATCGTACAGCGTCAGGGTGGCGTCATGACGTCCAAGGCGCACGCCAATGGCGTGGAAATGACGGGTTTCGGTAACAATTGAGATAGCGCGACGGCCTCCGGTGGAGGCCTGCTGATCCACTTCTTTAATCAGCCCGCGCTCAATAAGCTGACGGGTAATTTTCGTCACGCTGGCGGGGGCAAGCTGGCTCTGTTCTGCAATCTGAATCCGCGAGATGGGTCCGTGCTGGTCAATCAGTCGATAAACCGCCGCACTGTTCAGCTGTTTTACCAGATCAACGTTGCCAATTTGAGCTTGTCCGCCAGGTGTCATACTTTCGCTTACTCTGTAACGACCTCGTTACCATTAACGATGGTCTTGATGATTTTATAATCGTGTGTGAATGCGGTGAGGTTAGCGACCATCCCCGGTGCAATACTGCCCAGCTGTTTATCTACGCCTATCGCGCGTGCCGGATAGAGCGTTGCCATACGCAGCACTTCATCGAGGGCAATGCTGCAATGTTCAACCAGATTGCGCACGCCTTCGATCATGGTCAGAGCCGAACCGCTTAACGTTCCGTTCTCATCCACACAGAGTCCATTCCGGTAGTATATTGTTTTACCAGCAAAAATGAACTGTTCAATATTTGCCCCAGCTGGTGCCGTGGCGTCTGTTACCAGACACAGTTTGTCACCTTTCAGGCGCTTAGCGTTACGCACGTTGGCGTAATCGACATGTAAACCGTCAACAATAATGCCGCAATAGACATCTGGTTCGTCGAAGATCGCCCCGGCGAGACCGGGTTCGCGTCCGGTAATATAAGGCATAGCATTATAAAGATGGGTCGCGAAGGTGATACCGGCGCGGAAGCCCACTTTGGCCTCTTTTAGCGTGGCGTTGGAATGCCCTGCAGAGACCACAATACCTGCGCCCGCCAGCTTGCGGATCACCTCAGGATCGACCATTTCTGGCGCCAGGGTCACTTTGGTGATCACATCCGCGTTGGCACAGAGAAAATCAACCAGTTCACCGTCAGGTTTACGGACGTAATCAGGATTATGGGTGCCTTTCTTGACGATATTCAGCCACGGCCCCTCAAGGTGCAGACCCAGCGCCTGGTGTGGATATTTCGCCAGATATTCACGCATCACGCGAACGCCTTGCTTCATCAGGTCGTCGCTGGTGGTGATAAGCGTCGGCAGGTAGCTGGTGCAGCCCGATTTTTCATTGGCGCGCTGCATAATTTCCAGCGTTTCAACGGTGACGGCTTCGGCGGTATCGTTGAACTGCACGCCGCCACAGCCGTTAAGCTGTACGTCGATAAAACCGGGGGAGATGATTGCTCCATTGAGCGAGCGTTGTTCAATGTCCGCTGGCAGTTCGGCCAGTGGGCAGACACGTTCAATCAGGCCATTGGCGATAACGATCGCATGGTCATCCAGAATTTCATGGCCGGTATAAATCCGACCGTGGGTTAAAGCGTACATAACGACCCCCGGTTTAAAAATAGCATGCCGTCTCTGCAGGCAGAGACGGCGTCACATTACAGACCTTTAATATTTTCTGCTTCTAATTCGTTGAAATACTTCAACGTCTTCACTTTCAGTTCCATGGTAGACGGTTCATCGCATACCACAACGGCTTTCGGATGCAGCTGCAGACAGCTGATGGTCCACATGTGGTTGACGTTGCCTTCTACCGCCGCCTGCAGCGCCTGCGCTTTTACGCTGCCCAGCACCAGAATCATCACTTCTTCCGCATCCAGCAGGGTACCCACGCCAACGGTCAGGGCATATTTTGGCACCTGGTTAACGTCGCCATCAAAGAAACGGGAGTTTGCCACACGGGTGTCATGTGTCAGGGTTTTGATACGGGTACGGGAGGCCAGAGAAGAAGCAGGTTCGTTGAAGGCGATATGACCGTCGTTACCGACGCCACCCATGAACAGGTGGATTTTACCGTAAGCACGGATTTTTTCTTCGTAATGACGGCACTCTGCATCAATATCCGGGGCATTTCCGTCCAGCAGATTAATATTTTCCGGTTTAATATCAATGTGATCAAAGAAGTTCCGGTGCATGAAGCTATGGTAGCTCTCCGGGTGCTCTTTTGGCAGGCCTACATACTCGTCCATGTTGAAGGTGACAACATGTTCAAAGCTAACCTGGCCCGCTTTATGCATCTCAACCAGTGCTTTATAGGCGGTAAGAGGTGTGCCACCGGTAGGCAGACCCAGTACAAAAGGACGATCGGCTGTCGGTTTGAACGCGTTGATACGTTGTACGATATGGCGAGCAGCCCATTTGCCGACTTGTTCTGCGGTTGCCAGGGGGATCAGTCTCATTATTCACCTCTGAAGTTTTAGTAAAAGTTGGCGGATTGCTTGTCGGGGTATGATATAAGCCTAACCTGTTTCACACCGAGAGGGGTCAATCCGTCCTGATTTTTCGTATCATAAAATAAGTTTTCACTGTTTGCCAGTACAGGGGAGGGGAAGAAACAATATTTGGTGACAAAACTCACAAAAAGTACGCGTTTAATTTGCGATACGAATTAATTTTTCAGACACTCTCAAAGCCAGTGAATCATCAACTGTATTTATCGTTCGTTACACAATAAAAAACATAGTTTATGCGCGAGCCTTAACAAAGGGTCTCGTAGGGGGAATAGGATGAATATTTTAGGTTTTTTCCAGCGCCTCGGTAGGGCTTTGCAGCTCCCTATCGCCGTGCTACCGGTTGCAGCGCTCCTGCTGCGATTCGGGCAACCCGATCTTCTTAACGTGCCGTTTATTGCTCAGGCTGGCGGCGCAATTTTTGACAACCTGGCGCTGATTTTTGCCATCGGTGTGGCGTCAAGCTGGTCAAAAGACAGCGCTGGTGCTGCGGCACTGGCCGGGGCCGTGGGTTACTTCATCCTCACGAAAGCGATGGTGACCATCAACCCTGAAATCAACATGGGCGTACTGGCGGGTATCATTACCGGTCTCGTCGGTGGTGCCGTCTACAACCGCTGGGCAGGTATCAAACTCCCTGACTTCCTGAGCTTCTTCGGCGGAAAACGTTTCGTGCCGATCGCGACGGGCTTTTTCTGTCTGATCCTTGCCGCCATCTTTGGCTACGTGTGGCCACCGGTGCAGCACGCTATCCATGCGGGTGGCGAGTGGATCGTTTCCGCGGGCGCAATGGGTGCGGGTATCTTCGGTTTCATCAACCGTCTGCTGATCCCAACGGGTCTGCATCAGGTGCTGAACACCATCGCCTGGTTCCAGATTGGTGAGTTCACCAACGCGGCGGGTGCCGTATTCCACGGTGATATCAACCGTTTCTACGCAGGCGACGGCACCGCGGGCATGTTCATGTCCGGCTTCTTCCCAATCATGATGTTTGGTCTGCCTGGCGCTGCGCTGGCAATGTACCTGGCTGCGCCGAAAGCGCGTCGCCCAATGGTTGGCGGTATGCTGCTGTCCGTTGCGATCACGGCCTTCCTGACCGGCGTGACCGAGCCACTGGAATTCCTGTTCATGTTCCTGGCGCCGCTGCTGTATCTCATGCACGCCATCCTGACCGGTATCAGCCTGTTTGTGGCCACTCTTCTGGGTATCCATGCTGGCTTCTCCTTCTCCGCAGGCGCTATCGACTACGTGTTGATGTACAACCTGCCGGCGGCAAGCAGCAACGTCTGGATGCTGATGGTGATGGGCCTGGTGTTCTTCGTTATCTACTTCCTCCTGTTCAGCGCGGTTATTCGTATGTTTAACCTCAAAACGCCGGGCCGTGAAGAGACAAAAGATGACGTCGTAACCAGTGAAGCAAACAGCAATACGGAAGAAGGTTTAACTCAGCTGGCAACCAGCTACATTGCCGCTGTAGGCGGTACCGATAACCTGAAAGCCATTGATGCCTGTATTACCCGCCTGCGTCTGACCGTTGGCGACTCTGCGCGCGTGAGCGATGCCATGTGCAAACGCCTGGGCGCGTCTGGTGTGGTGAAACTGAACAAACAAACCATCCAGGTTATCGTGGGTGCGAAGGCCGAATCTATCGGCGACGAAATGAAAAAAGTGGTTGCCCGTGGGCCGGTTGCTGCTGCCTCAACGGATAGCGCACCCGTGGCTGACGCGCCGGTTGCGAAACCGCAGGCGGTGCCAAATGCGGTAACCATTGCCGCACTGGTTTCGCCAGTCACCGGTGAGGTGGTGGCTCTGGAGCAGGTTCCTGATGAAGCCTTCGCCAGTAAAGCCGTGGGTGACGGTGTCGCGGTTAAACCAACGGAGAAAACCGTTGTGTCGCCTGCGGCGGGCACCATCGTTAAAATCTTCAATACCAACCACGCGTTCTGCCTGGAAACCGACAAAGGGGCGGAGATCGTTGTCCACATGGGCATCGATACCGTAGCGCTGGGTGGCCAGGGCTTCAAACGCCTGGTCGAAGAGGGTGCGGAAGTGGTGGCGGGTCAGCCGGTTCTGGAGATGGATCTCGACTACCTGAACGCCAACGCGCGCTCGATGATTAGCCCGGTTGTCTGCAGCAATATCGATGACTTCAGCGGCCTGGTCATTAAGGCGCAGGGTCAGGTTGTGGCCGGTCAGACACCTCTGTATGAAATTAAAGGCAAATAAGTGCTCCTGAGTAAGCGTTAGTGCCTGAGCGGCGGGGATATCCCCGCCGCTTTTTTTTGCAGCAATCGCCCTCATAATTCTCTTCCGGGACCGTTTTTTGCGTAACTAAAGGTTGTCACTACGCCCGGCTTATAAGATCATATGCCGTTATACGTCGTTTACGCTTTGAGGAATCCACGATGAGTGAGGCTGAAGCCCGCCCGAGCAACTTTATCCGTCAGATCATTGATGAAGATCTGGCCACTGGTAAGCACACCACAGTTCATACCCGTTTCCCGCCGGAGCCGAATGGCTACCTGCATATTGGTCATGCGAAATCGATCTGCCTGAACTTCGGCATCGCGCAGGACTATCAGGGTCAATGCAACCTGCGTTTCGATGACACCAACCCGGTGAAAGAAGATATCGAATACGTAGAGTCCATTAAGAACGACGTGCAATGGTTGGGCTTCAACTGGTCTGGCGACATCTGCTACTCCTCCGACTATTTTGACCAGCTGTATGCTTACGCCGTAGAGCTGATCAACAAAGGTCTGGCCTACGTTGACGAGCTTTCCG
Organism: Leclercia sp. LSNIH1; assembly: GCF_002902985.1. NCBI lineage: Bacteria > Pseudomonadati > Pseudomonadota > Gammaproteobacteria > Enterobacterales > Enterobacteriaceae > Leclercia > Leclercia sp. LSNIH1. Next base: position 2,272,290 of record NZ_CP026167.1, read on the forward strand.
CTGACGAAATCCGCGAATACCGCGGCACGCTGACCGCGCCGGGCAAAAACAGCCCGTACCGCGATCGCAGCGTGGAAGAGAACCTGGCGCTGTTTGAAAAAATGCGTGCCGGTGGCTTCGAAGAGGGTAAAGCCTGCCTGCGCGCTAAAATCGATATGGCCTCACCATTTATCGTGATGCGTGACCCGGTGCTGTACCGCATTAAGTTTGCCGATCACCATCAGACCGGCAGCAAGTGGTGCATCTACCCAATGTACGACTTCACCCACTGCATCAGCGATGCGCTGGAAGGCATTACTCACTCCTTATGTACGCTGGAGTTCCAGGACAACCGTCGTCTGTATGACTGGGTGCTGGATAACATCTCCATTCCGGTGCATCCGCGTCAGTACGAATTCTCTCGTCTGAATCTGGAATACACCGTGATGTCCAAGCGTAAGCTGAACCTGCTGGTTACCGACAAGCACGTTGAAGGCTGGGATGACCCGCGTATGCCAACCATCTCCGGTCTGCGTCGTCGTGGCTATACCGCCGCATCTATCCGCGAGTTTTGCAAACGCATCGGCGTGACCAAGCAGGACAACACCATTGAGATGGCGTCGCTGGAATCCTGCATTCGCGAAGATCTGAACGACAATGCGCCGCGCGCGATGGCTGTTATCGATCCGGTTAAGCTGGTTATCGAAAACTATCCTCAGGGCGAAAGCGAGCTGGTGACCATGCCGAACCATCCGAGCAAGCCGGAGATGGGTAGCCGTGAAGTGCCGTTCAGCGCAGAGATCTGGATCGATCGCGCCGACTTCCGCGAAGAAGCGAACAAGCAGTACAAACGTCTGGTGCTGGGCAAAGAAGTGCGCCTGCGTAATGCCTACGTGATCAAAGCTGAGCGTGTTGAAAAAGATGCTGAAGGCACTATCACCACGATCTTCTGCAGCTACGATGCCGAGACTCTGAGCAAAGATCCTGCCGATGGCCGCAAGGTGAAAGGCGTTATCCACTGGGTCAGCGCGGCACATGCGCTGCCGGTTGAGATCCGTCTGTACGATCGCCTCTTCAGCGTGCCAAACCCGGGTGCCGCAGAGGACTTCCTGGAGGTCATTAACCCGGAGTCGCTGGTGATCAAGCAGGGCTTTGCGGAACCATCCCTGAAAGGGGCTGTTGCCGGCAATGCGTATCAGTTTGAGCGCGAAGGTTACTTCTGCCTCGACAGCCGCTACGCCACAGCCGATAAACTGGTGTTTAACCGTACCGTCGGTCTGCGTGATACCTGGACGAAAGTCGGCGAATAAGCGATCATTTTCTGATAAACGCCGCGCATTGCGGCGTTTTTTTGCCAGACAATCGGGTCAGAATTTAACGATATGTTCGCGTTGCGAATTAATTCCCTTTCTTAAAACTGTTCGCTTTTCCTTCCTTTTCGCAAATTCACCGTAATAGCTATCAGAATGGCTGTTTAATGCCTGCCTGTTAAAAATAACTCGCTAATTATTCCTGTTATTTTAATAAAATATTCTTCTTCCTTTGCTTTGTTACAAATAGCAATCAAATATGTGCGCTTTGTCATAATCCTGACGTTTGATCGCTGAAAAGCATTGATAATTCGCGTCGCGAAAAATAGTCTACAGAGAGGAGATGTAAGCGGGTATTTCTGGTTACCTCCACTTTTTACTTTTTGTTTTTCGCCGTTTTAGGCGCTTTAAATACGTCAAAGAGGATTAATTATGCGTACGTTCAGTGGCAAACGTAGTGCGCTAGCGCTGGCTATTGCCGGTGTAACAGCAATGTCAGGCTGGATGGTTTCTCCGAAAGCCCAGGCCGAAGGTTTTATTGATGATTCCACGCTCACGGGCGGTATTTATTACTGGCAGCGTGAACGTGACCGTAAAGATGTCGAAGCAGATAAATATAAAACTAACCTGGCTCACTCCACCTGGAACGCCAACCTCGATTTCCAGTCCGGCTATGCCGCCGATATGTTCGGTCTTGATCTTGCTGCGTTCACGGCCATTGAAATGGCGGAAAATGGCGACAGCGGCCACCCGAACGAAATTGCGTTCTCCTCCAGCAACAAAGCCTACAAAGAGGACTGGTCCGGCGATAAGAGCGGAATCAGCCTGTATAAAGCGGCAGCAAAATTTAAATACGGCCCGGTCTGGGCGCGCGGCGGCTGGCTGCAACCAACCGGCCAGACCGTGTTAGCGCCACACTGGAGCTTTATGCCAGGTACCTACCAGGGTGCCGAAGCCGGGGCAAACTTTGACTACGGCGAAAGCGGGGCGCTGAGTTTCTCGTATATGTGGACCAACGAGTACAAAGCGCCGTGGCATCTTGAGATGGACAAGTTCTATCAGAATGACAGAAAAACCCGCGTTGATTATCTCCACTCCTTTGGCGCGAAGTACGATTTCAAAAATAACCTGGTTCTGGAAGCCGCGTTTGGCCAGGCGGAAGGCTTCATCGATCAGTACTTTGCCAAAGCGAGCTACAAACTGGATATCGTGGGCGGCCCCCTCTCTACCAGCTACCAGTTCTACGGCACGCGTGATAAAGCCGATAGCGGCACCGTGAACGATATCTACGACGGCACGGCATGGCTGCAGGCGCTGACCCTGGGTTATAAGGTCGGTCAGGTCGACTTACGTCTGGAAGGGACTTACGTTAAGGCGGAAGGGCAGCAGGGCTATTTCCTGCAGCGCATGACCCCAACCTATGCTTCGTCCAACGGTCGTCTGGACGTGTGGTGGGATAACCGCTCCGACTTCAACGCCAATGGCGAAAAAGCGGTCTTCTTCGGCGCGATGTATGACCTGAGCAACTGGAACCTCGCAGGCTGGAGCGTCGGTGCTTCTTATGTTTACGCCTGGGATGCAAAACCAGCAGACTGGCTGATCAACAGCGCGGGCCAGCGTGAAGATATCGCCTCTAACAAGATCAAAGAGTCTGCCTATAGTCTGGATGCGATCTACACCCTGCAGGACGGTCGCGCGAAAGGCACCATGTTCAAACTGCACTTCACGCAGTATGACAACCATTCCGACATCCCAAGCTACGGCGGCGGCTACGGCAACATCTTCCAGGATGAGCGTGACGTGAAGTTTATGGTTATCGCCCCGTTCACCATCTTCTGATGACTCACCCGGCGGGGGATAACCCCGCCGACCGGAGACTGCTATGCTGAAAAAATTCGTACTGGTTGCGCTGCTGGCATCAGGACTGGCCGCCTGCGCACAACCCCAGACCCAGAGAGAAGACACCCGTCTGAAAGAGGCCTACAGCGCCTGTATCAATACCGCTGAAGGTTCGCCAGAAAAAATCGAAGCCTGCCAGAGCGTGCTGAACGTGCTGCGCCAGGAGAAGAAGCACGAACAGTTTGCCACCCAGGAAAGCGTGCGAGTGGCGGATTACCAGGCCTGTATTATGGCGCGCAAAACGGGTAACAATCAGGACGTGACCAAAAATTGCGACAAGATCTGGCAGGAAATTCGCAGTAATAACAGCAAGTAATTCGCTGTTTTTAACGCCCGGTGGCGCGATGCTCACCGGGTCTACCAGGGTGAAATCACCCGTAGGCCCGTGTAAGCGCAGCGCCACCGGGCTTTTTACATTATGACAGGCATAAAAAAGCCAACCGTCAGGTTGGCTCGGAGCAGGCGGATGAATTATTTCGCGTCGTGCGCGTGATCATCTTCGCGGCAGTCGCCTTCGGCACAGTGGCCATAGAGGTAGAGACTGTGGTTGGTCAGACGAATGCCATGACGGGCGGCAATTTCACGCTGACGTGATTCGATAGAGTCGTCGCTGAATTCGATCACTTTGCCGCAATCCAGGCAAATCAGGTGATCGTGGTGATGCTGCTGCGTCAGTTCAAATACGGATTTCCCGCCTTCAAAGTTGTGACGCGTCACGATGCCTGCATCGTCGAACTGGTTCAGTACACGGTAAACGGTCGCCAGACCAATCTCTTCGCCCATGTCGATCAGACGCTTGTATAAGTCTTCCGCACTGACATGATGGTTATCCGGACCCTGAAGCACTTCCAGGATTTTTAACCGTGGAAGCGTGACTTTCAGTCCGGCCTTCTTTAATGCGGTGTTGTTGTCAGTCATGCGGAATCTGTCCTGTTGCTAAACGATTCACTTCTAAAGAAGAAGTGACAGAAAATGCACCTGGGAAATGCGTCTCATTATAGAACTGCCATGACCTAATGAAAACTGCAAGTCTCAAGTAAAGTATGCTTATAAAAACGTGGTACCGCCAACAAACTTGTTACAGGGTGACCCGTTTGAACCTGGATCATTGTACAGGTATGCCAGGAAAAGTTAAAAATTTGTAGCAATTATTTTGATTGATATTACCTATCAATGCGGCGCAACTATGGCGTTGCGCCGCAGTGTGATCAGGCGTTGAGAATATCGTCGAGGTGCAGCTCTTCGCGAACCTGCTTAACCCATTTCTCTACGCGCTCAGCGGTCAGTTCAGGCTGGCGATCTTCATCGATGGCAAGACCCACGAAGTGGTTATCATCGGCCAGACCTTTAGAGGCTTCGAAGTGGTAGCCAGCAGTTGGCCAGTGGCCAACGATTACGGCGCCGCGCGGCTCAATGATATCGCGGATGGTGCCGAGAGCGTCGCAGAAGTACTCTGCGTAATCTTCCTGATCGCCACAGCCGAACAGGGCAACCAGTTTGCCGTTGAAATCGATCTCTTCCAGAGACGGGAAGAAATCGTCCCAGTCACACTGCGCTTCACCGTAGTACCAGGTAGGGATGCCCAGCAGCAGGATATCGTAGCCTTCGATATCTTCTTTGCTGCTTTTCGCAATGTCATGCACATCGGCAACGTCTTTACCTAGCTGTTTTTGAATGTTTTTTGCGATATTTTCGGTATTACCCGTGTCGCTGCCAAAAAAAATGCCGATGATTGCCATGAGTAAAATAACCTCTTGAAACTTAATGGTATGGTGGCGCAATTTAGCCACGGATAAGGGCAATCATAGCAGAACAGAGAAGCCTGCGGAAACTGCAATCACCTAGGACTGCACTCTGTGCTACATGAAAGCAATAAGAAGGGGAGTTTTCTGACTTACGCTTTGCCGTGCCATATCTCGAGCTGCGCAATCAGCATCTCTTCAATCAGCTCACTGCGGCTGATATCACGGGCATTCGCCAGCTCGTTTAGCGCATCGACGGCTTCAGCGTTCAGTTTCAGCTCGACGCGTTTAAGCCCGCGGCTTTTATCGCGTTTAAGCTGATTGCGCTTATTGATGCGCAGCTGTTCATCACGCGAAAGCGGATTGGTTTTCGGTCGTCCCGGGCGACGCTCATTCGCGAACAGATCTAATGTCGTGCGGTCCGTGTGTTCTTTGGCCATGATTTTGAGACTTCGGGGGAAACAAGACACCCTGCTAATGCCCGGGCGATAAGCGCGCCATCATACATCACCGAAAACGGCACGCCAACGACTGGAGGCCCGCTGGCGACCAGTCGCTCTCTTTTTAATCAATTTGCCGTGTCAGCGAGGTAACGACGGATAGCGCGCAGCACCGCGTCCGGTTTTTCGGCATGAACCCAGTGTCCGGCGCCGGCAATGACATGCGCACGCGCCTGAGGGAATTGCGTCAGTAGCGCATCGCGATACGCTTCGGTTACATACGGGGAGTTGCCGCCGGTAATAAACAGCGTCGGATGCGGCCACGCCGGCACCGGCTGCCAGCCGACGATCTGGTCATATTGATCCCAGAGCACCGGCACGTTAAAGCGCCATTCGCCGTCGACGAAGGATTTCAGCAGAAACTGCACCACGCCTTCTTCGTTCAGATGCTCACGCATCAGCGCGGCAGCCTGCTGGCGGGTGCTAACGCCAGCGTCCGTGACGGCGTTGATAGCGGCGAAGATCTCATCATGGCGGCGCACATCGTAATCCACCGGCGCCACGTCGATCACCACCAGGCCCGCAATGCGCTCCGGCGCAAGCGCCGTCAGCGCCATCACCGCTTTGCCACCCATGGAGTGACCAATCAGGGTCGCTTTTTCAATATTATGCTCATTCAGCGTATCCAGCAGATCCTGGGCCATATCGGCGTAGGTCATCTGCGGCGAGCGCGGCGACAGGCCGTGGTTGCGCATATCTACCTGCAGCAGCGCGTGATCCTGCACCAGATCCCGTGCCAGTACGCCAAGATTATCCAGACTACCAAACAGACCATGCACCAGGACGATGGGAGAATTATTGTGCGGCGATTGTGCAGATTGCGCTCGGGTATTCAATTTCATGGCAAAGTTCTTTTTTTACGTATGTCAGGTTAGGGTATCATGTTGACCATTCTGCCGCCCGGCTGCAAGGAAACAGTTAATTCTGACTTTTGCCGCCATCCTGGCTTGACGCTATCCGCTGTTGGGTTTTGACCTTATACTCCCAACGACTTGTATTCAGATAAGATATCGCACTGGATTAAGATGAAAACAATCGAAGTTGATGACGAACTCTATCAGTATATTGCCAGCCAGACGCGGCATATCGGTGAGAGCGCGTCCGACATTTTACGGCGCATGCTCAAAATGGCCGCCGCCTCGCAGTCTGCCGCTCCAGCCCCCAAAGAGACGCGCCAGCCCGTTGCCGTCGCCCAGGAAAAGCCGCTGACGCAGGTAAAAGACAAAGTGCGTGCGATGCGCGAACTGCTGCTTTCTGACGAATACGCTGAGCAGAAGAAAGCAGTTAACCGCTTTATGCTGGTGCTGACTACACTCTATTCACTGGATCACAACGCGTTTGCCGATGCGACGGAGTCACTGCATGGTCGCACGCGTGTCTACTTCGCGGGTGACGAGCAAACGCTGTTACAGAATGGCAATCAAACTAAACCCAAGCACCTCCCTGGTACACCGTACTGGGTGATCACCAATACCAATACCGGACGTAAACGCAGCATGATCGAACACATCATGCAGTCGATGCAGTTCCCGGTGGAATTGATTGATAAGGTTTGCGGAACTATCTAACCCTTGCATCAGAAGGACCAGGCAATGGCAAATCACAATCGTGCGGGTCAACCTGCACAACAGAGCGATTTGATTAACGTCGCCCAGCTTACCGCACAGTATTACGTGCTGAAGCCGGAAGTGGGCAACGCAGAACACGCAGTTAAGTTTGGTACATCCGGGCACCGCGGCAGTGCGGTACGCCATAGCTTCAACGAGCCGCATATTCTGGCCATTGCTCAGGCCATCGCGGAAGAGCGTGCCAAAAACGGCGTCACCGGTCCGTGTTACGTGGGTAAGGATACACACGCCCTGTCAGAGCCAGCGTTTATCTCCGTACTGGAGGTGCTGGCGGCCAACGGCGTGGATGTCATCATTCAGGAAAACAACGGCTATACGCCGACCCCTGCCGTTTCTAACGCCATCCTGGTGCATAACCAGAAGGGCGGCGCGCAGGCTGACGGCATTGTGATCACGCCGTCCCACAACCCGCCAGAAGATGGCGGCATCAAATACAACCCACCCAACGGCGGCCCGGCTGACACTAACGTCACGAAAGTGGTGGAAGATCGCGCCAACGCGCTGCTGGCTGATGACCTGAAAGGCGTGAAGCGCATCTCTCTGGACGAGGCGATGGCCTCCGGCCACGTGAAAGAGCAGGATCTGGTGCAGCCTTTCGTTGAAGGACTGGCAGATATCGTCGACATGGCGGCGATCCAGAAAGCGGGTCTTAAGCTGGGCGTCGACCCGCTGGGCGGTTCCGGTATTGAATACTGGAAGCGTATTGCGGAGCACTACAAGCTGGATCTGACCATCGTTAACGATCATGTCGATCAGACCTTCCGCTTTATGCACCTGGATAAAGATGGTGCAATCCGTATGGACTGCTCCTCCGAGTGTGCGATGGCTGGCCTGCTGGCGCTGCGCGACAAGTTCGACCTCGCCTTTGCCAACGACCCGGATTACGACCGTCATGGTATCGTCACGCCTGCGGGCCTGATGAATCCAAACCACTATCTGGCGGTGGCGATCAACTACCTGTTCCAGCATCGTCCTCAGTGGGGGGCAGAGGTTGCCGTCGGTAAAACCCTCGTCTCCTCCGCAATGATCGACCGTGTGGTTAACGACCTGGGCCGTAAGCTGGTGGAAGTGCCGGTGGGCTTTAAGTGGTTTGTAGACGGTCTGTTCGACGGCAGCTTCGGCTTTGGCGGCGAAGAGAGCGCGGGTGCCTCCTTCCTGCGCTTCGACGGTACGCCGTGGTCTACCGACAAAGACGGTATCATCATGTGCCTGCTGGCGGCGGAGATCACTGCCGTCACCGGTAAGAACCCGCAGGAGCACTACGATGAGCTGGCCGCCCGTTTCGGTGCGCCGAGCTACAACCGTCTCCAGGCCTCTGCCTCCTCTGCCCAGAAAGCGGCGCTCTCTAAGCTCTCACCTGACATGGTCAGTGCCAGCACCCTGGCAGGCGACCCGATCACCGCCCGTCTGACGGCGGCACCGGGCAATGGTGCCTCTATCGGCGGTCTGAAGGTGATGACCGAGAACGGCTGGTTCGCGGCGCGTCCATCCGGTACGGAAGATGCTTACAAGATTTACTGCGAAAGCTTCCTCGGTGCGGAACACCGCCAGCAGATTGAGAAAGAAGCGGTAGAGATTGTCAGCGAAGTGCTGAAAAACGCATAACTGCGGTTTGTGCGCCGGGCGGCACTGCGTTTGCCCGGCCTACAACTGCTTCGATTTTGTAGGCCCGGTAAGCGCGAGCGCCACCGGGCTTTTTTGTCAGCTCATTTTGTTCTTCAGTTCAAAGCGCGGTGAAACCAGCCCGTAGAGCGTCCAGCCCATAAAGGTCACCATAGCACCGTACAGCATCGCTTCTTCGCCAGAAGAGTAAAGCGCATAGAAGCTGTAAATCGCTCCCACCAGCGCCACGATATTGGCGATTTTCGCCTTGCCCGGGTCAACTTTTGCCACCTTCTGAATGATCACCAGTGCCGCCATCGACAGAATGTAGGGGATGATGTTGGTCACAACGGCCAGATTGACCAGCACGTTAAACTGGCTGTTCAGCGATGGACTAATGGTCATCAACGACAGACCGCTCTGGAAAATCACAATCGCCAGCATGCCCTGTACCGGCGCATCCGCTTTGGTTACGCGGGAGAAGATTTTCGGGAAGTAACCAGCATCCGCTGATGTTTTGAACACCTGTGCGATGGTGAACTGCCAGCCGAGGAGCGAGCCACAGCAGGACATAACCATCAGACCCATGATCACTTTCCCGACTTCCGGCGTGAACATCTGGGCGAAGGCCAACCCGAACGGTGCGGTGGAGGTCGCCAGATCCATGTTCGGTACGATTCCGGCAATCACGTTAGTGGAGACAATGTAGATCACCGCCGCACCCAGGGTGCCGCCCAGTACCGCAATGGGGACGTTCTTTTCAGGATTATCCACCACTTCAGCGTTAGCACACGCGGATTCCAACCCGAGAAAGGCCCATAACGTCATGGCGATGGAGGAGCCCACCGCGGTGAAGAACGGCACATGATGGGGATTCCAGGAGTTGGCATACAGCGTTGGGCTAAACCAGAACCAGCCAATGATGCACAGCCCGACAACCGGGATAATGACACCCCAGACGGTGATACTACTTAACTGACCCGTGATGCGCGCCCCGCCAAAGTTGGCCACGGTGCAGATCCACAGTACGCCGATGGTCGCCAGCCCAATTTGCACCGGACTGAGCGTGGCACCAAACAGCTCGGTGCCGTAGCCCACCGCTGAAATCGCAATCGCGACGTTGGCGATCAGCAGCGACACGCCGTAGGTATAGTTGGCCATAAAGTTGCCTGACTTACCGAAGGCATACTCGGCGTAACCGCCCATCCCGCCTGACTTGCGGCTGAACATCCCGCACTTGGCAAAAGCCCACGCCAGCGCCATCGATCCCACCGCCGTCACCAGCCAGGAGATAATTGAGATCGTTCCCACTTCCGCGAGTTTGGTCGGCAGCATGATAATGCCCGATCCCATCATGTTGACCATAGTGAGAATGGTGAGCTGCACGACGCCCATTTTGTTGGATTTACTCATAATTTTTCTCCTTTCAGCAGCACAGGCTGAGCGGCAGGTTGTTTGATGACGTAGCAGCGCACCTGTTTGCGACCGTCACACTCCTCGACGTACACCCCCTGTAACTCCGGTGCAAAGCCCGGCAGCAGGTTGATCCCCTCTTCAAGCGCGGCAAAGTAGCGCAGCACGGAACCGCCCCATACTTCGCCCGGGACCACGCACAGCACCCCCGGTGGATAGGGGAGCGCCCCTTCGGCGGCAATCCGGCCTTCCGCGTCGTGCAGCGAGACCAGTTCGACTTCGCCACGCAGATAGGCAATGTTCGCCTCTTGTGGGTTCATCATCACCCGCGGGAAATACGCCTTACGGAACATCTCTTTCTGCAGTTGCTTCACGTTATGGCGGGCATAAAGTTCATGCATCTCCAGGCAAATCTGGCGCAGGGTGTAACCGGCATAGCGTTCCGGGTACTGTTTGCAGATGGATGGCAGAACCTCTTTCAACGGGGCATCGGTCTGGAGCAGTCTCTCGAAGCGCACAAGCTGGGCGACAAGCTGCTGCAGTTTGCCCATGTCCTCTGCTGGCGTAAGCAGGAAGAGAATTGAGTTGAGATCGCATTTTTCCGGGACGATGCCATTTTCACGCAGGAAGTTAGCCAGAATGGTGGCCGGCACGCCGAAATCCTCATACTCCCCGGTGCGCGCATTGATGCCCGGGGTGGTTAGCAGCAGCTTGCACGGATCGATAAAGTACTGGTGCTCGGCGTAGCCTTCAAAAGCGTGCCATTGCTCACCCGGAACAAAGTGGAAGAAGCGCAGGTTGGTGGCGATGTCGGCGGTGCTGGCGCTTTCCCACGGACGCCCATCTACCGTTTCCGGTACGAAGGGACGGATAAACTGACAGTTTTGCAGGATCAGCTTGCGCACCTCGATGCCGTTCACCACGCAATCCATCCACATATTGCGGCCGCTCTGGCCCTCATGCATACGGGCGTTGATATCCAGCGCGGCAAACAGCGGATAGAAGGGGCTGGTGGAAGCGTGCATCATAAAAGCGTTGTTAAGCCGTTTATGCGGAACATAGCGCGGCTGGCCTTTGATATGCCGGTCTTTCTTGTGGATCTGCGAGGTCTGCGAGAAGCCTGCCTGCTGCTTATGCACCGACTGGGTAACCAGGATCCCAGGGTCGTTCTCGTTCAGTTCCAGCAGCAGCGGAGAGCAGTCCGCCATCATCGGAATGAACTGCTCGTACCCCACCCAGGCAGAATCAAAGAGAATGTAATCGCACAGGTGACCAATCTTATCCACGACCTGGCGGGCGTTATAGATGGTGCCATCGTAAGTGCCCAACTGGATCACCGCCAGGCGGAACGGACGCTGGTCGCGGGCACGGCCTGGCGCAACCTCGGCGATCCGTTCGCGCAGATAACGCTCTTCAAAACAGTGTGCGTCAATACCGCCGATAAAGCCGTACGGGTTTCGTGCAGTTTCCAGATAAACCGGCGTAGCGCCCGCCTGTAACAGTGCCCCGTGATGGTTAGATTTATGGTTATTACGGTCGAACAGCACCAGATCGCCCGGTGTGAGCAGGGCGTTCAGCACGACCTTATTAGACGAAGAGGTTCCGTTCAGTACGAAGTAGGTTTTATCGGCATTAAAGACTTTCGCCGCATGCTGTTGAGCAGTACACGGCGCGCCTTCGTGGATCAGCAGATCGCCCATTGCCACGTCAGCATTGCACAGGTCGGCGCGGAACAGCGTTTCGCCAAAGAAATCGACAAATTGATTTCCCGCAGGGTGGCGGCGGAAGAACTGTCCACCCTGATGTCCCGGGCAGTCAAAAGCGCTGTTGCCTTGCTTAACATAATCTACCAGCGCGCGGAAGAAGGGGGGACGCAGCTGGGTTTCATACTTCTGCGCAGCTGCTTCCAGCTGGCGTCCGTAGAAGTCATTGCAGTTATCGGTACATTCAAAAACGCCCTGGATACGCGATAAAAACTCTGCCGGAACAATCTCTTCTTTATGCGTGGAAATAAAAACGGGAATATTGAACCCCGTGGCATCTATTTTTTCTATAGTACCATTGGAAATATCGCTCACCGCCAGGACTACTGCGGCGACATCAATATAATCCGAGTCGTTCACGTCCACCATATCGCGGGTCGTGGTAAAGCAGTGCGGGCAGGTGCGGCTGGTGGCAATTTTTAACGTTTTCATCTTTCGCTCTTTATTTTAGGTAATAGAGGTCCTTCGATTTCCTGTGAAAAAGAAATCGCTATTTGCCGGAAAAAAAGCAAAGTCGGGCCGCTGATAAAAAATCAGTAAATTGCTTTTTGTTGAATAAAATCCAGCCCGTCCGGTTACGGTTAATTCTGGATCAAGGAGAATGAGCGCACTGGTTCACAGTCAACTGACTGTAAAAGAAGCTTTTTCAGGAGTGTGTGTAAGCAAGCGCGCCAGAAGTCGAAGGACTACCGGGCGTTAAAGAGATGAAAGTCAAAGCAGTTGCGGTGGGCAAACTTCATTATATGCGTTACCCGCCTTATATGAGGCATAAAACGGTTGTTATTTTCCATTTCCCTTTTCCTTTCAGTAATTGAAAGCGTGGTCATTTTATCCGGAAAGAGACGGCAAACCGTGAAGAGGATCAACATTAAGCGATCATTTGAAAAATAATTATCCGAATTTTATTTAAAGTGCAGATCATAATTCTGGGTTGTGGGTATTATGTTAATGCGCTGTTTTTTTAGTGTGTCAAGAGACTTGAAATAAGGGTGAATAAATATGAGGCTGATATTTTAAAATAAACCAGGAGAGTAATTGTTTTAAGCGAAATGAGAGTGAATGATTATTCACAGCATAAACCGATAACCGATACCGGTTTCCGTTAATAAATGGCGCGGGCGCGCGGGATCCGTTTCGAGTTTCTGGCGAAGGTGCCCCATATATATGCGCAGGTAGTGACTATGCTCCACCGCATTCGGTCCCCAGACCTGACTTAACAGCTGGCGCTGGGTAAGAACTTTGCCGTGATTGTTGAGCAGGACCGCCAGCAGGCGGAACTCGATGGGGGTCAGGTGGATTTCAGCCTCACCGCGTTGAATGCGGCGCGAGGCCAGATCGACACGAATATCCGAAAAGGTATACACCGGGTCGACGGGGGCGGTGGTCGCGTGGCGGCGAAGGGCGACGCGCAGACGCGCCTGCAGTTCGCCAATGCCAAACGGCTTACTGAGATAGTCGTCGGCACCAGCATCGAGTGCGGCAATTTTGTCGGTCTCCTCCAGACGGGCGGAGAGCACGATGATCGGCATCTGGCTCCACTGGCGCACCTCCCGGATAAAGTCGAGGCCGTCGCCGTCCGGCAGGCCCAAATCGAGGATCACCAGGTCCGGCTTGCGGGTGGCGGCTTCAATCAGGCCTCGCTGTAGCGTCCCGGCATCGTGAACGCGCAACCCTTCACCTTCCAGCGCGGCACGCAGAAAACGACTGATGGCGAGTTCATCTTCAACAATCAGGACGTTAATCACAAATCCTCTGGAAAGTCATTCAGCTCGGGTGGGGCATCAAGCGGCAGTGTAACACAAAAACCGGCCCCCCCTCCGGGGCGATTATGGGCGGTAATGGTGCCGCCGTGTACCTCCACAATCGCCTGGCAGATCGCCAGCCCCAGCCCGACGCCGGGAATGGCGGACTCCTTATTTCCGCGGGCGAATTTATCAAAGATAGCCTCTTCCTGACCCGCCGGAATGCCCGGGCCGCTATCCCAGACTTCCAGCTGGAGCTGGTCCGGGGTGACGCTGGCGTCAATGCCGATTTGCGCTTTGCTGCCCGCATATTTCGCGGCGTTCTCCAGCAGATTAATCAGCACCCGCTCGAACAGCGGGCCATCCACATGGATCAACGCCAGGGGATCGGACATCGCGAGCGCGATATGCCGGCCACCCAGCCCCGGCTCCAGGGTTTTTAAGGCGCTGCCGATCACCTCTTCCAGCGTCAGCCACTCTTTTTTCAGGTTAAAGCCGCCGGACTGGATCCGCGCCATATCCAGCAGGTTGTTCACCAGCCGGGTGGTGTTCAGCACGTGCTGGCGGATCTCGCTGGCCTGGATAGCGTGGCGGGAGCCTTCTGCCGCCAGGTCGAGGGTCAGGATCTCCGACTGACCGAACAGCACCGTCAGCGGCGTGCGCAGATCGTGGGAGAGGGCGGCCAGCAGCGAATTGCGAATGCTCTCCCGCTCGCTGGCTAACCGCGCCTGTTCTTCGCTGGCGGTGAGCGCCAGCCGCTCCAGCGCGCTCGCCACCAGCAGGGTAAAGGTCTCCAGCAGCCGCTGCTGCTCGGGGATCATCAGCTGACGCAGGTTAGCCGGCTCGACAATCAGTACCCCCTGACGCTGCAACGGCAGGACCTGATAGGGTACACCCGGGAGCGTGTCGGTGCCTGCTCCCGCAGGCTGGCCTTTATCAAAGCTCCAGTGGGCAATGGCCTCATCCCACGGCGTGATGCCCGAAGCCGGGGTGAGGGGGGCGAGTTTGCCTTCGCGATCCGGGAGCAGGATCAGGCTGCGGGCGTTAAAGGTGGAGTGAATAAACTGCTGGCTGGTCTGGACGATATCCTGCGGTGCGCGGCCCACCGCCAGCGCCTTCGACATCTCATACAGTTGGCGGGTGCGTTGCTCGCGGTAACGGGCGATCCGCGCCTGATAGCGCACCCCCGCCGTCAGGTTGCCGATAAGCAAACCTACCGCCAGCATCACGGCGAAGGTGAGGACGTACTGCACATCCGACACCGCCAGGGTGCCGCGCGGGGCGATAAAAAAGAGATCGAAGCTGATGACGTTGATTACCGTCGCCAGCACCGAGGGCCAGCGGCCGTAAAACAGGGCCACAATCACCACACCCAGCAGGTAAATCATCACCAGGTTGGCGGCATCGAAGCCGGGTAGCCACTGGCTGGCAACAAAGGTGATCAGCGCGCAGAGCAGCACCGCCACCAGACAGCCGCGCAGCTGGATCCGCCATTTGTCGCTGAATGCCCGGTTGTCCGGGGTTCTGGCGGGCAGGGCGGCCGGTTTGTCGTCCAGCGCGACGATCAGCAGATCGAGGTCGGGGGCGCGCTGTGCCAGCTTGTCGGCAAAGCTCTCCCGGCTAAACCCGCGGCGACGGGTGCGCCTGCCGATAACAATTTTGCCGAGGTTATGCTCCCGGGCGTAGCGCAGGATGGCTTTCTCTTCCGCCTGCTCGGCCAGGGTGGCGGTTTCGGCCCCGAGCTCCTGCGCCAGACGCAGGGCGCCAAGAATGGCGCGGCGCTGGTTCTCCGGCAGACGGTGCAGCTGCGGCGTCTCCACGTAGACCGCATGCCAGACGCTGCCAAATTTTGCCGCCAGACGCGCGGCGGTGCGCACCAGCTTCTCGTTGCCGCTGCCGTGGCCGATGCAGAGCAAAATCGCATCGCGGGTATGCCACACCTTCTCCTGACCCTGGCGGTCGCGCCAGGCCCGCATCTGATCGTCCACCCGGTCGGCGGTGCGGCGCAGAGCCAGCTCGCGCAGGGCGATCAAATTGCCTTTACGGAAGAAGTGCTCGATGGCCCGCTCAGCCTGCCCGGCGATATAGACTTTGCCCTCATGCAGTCGCTGGCGCAGATCGTCCGGGGGGAGATCCACCAGCACCACCTCGTCCGCCGCGTCGAAGAAGGGATCCGGGACGGTCTCCCGCACCTGAATACCGGTCACGCCGCTGACCACGTCGTTGAGGCTCTCCAGATGCTGGACGTTGACGGTGGTGAAAACATCAATTCCGGCGTCCAGCAGCTCCTCGACATCCTGCCAGCGTTTGGGATGACGCGAGCCCGGGGCATTGGTGTGCGCCAGCTCGTCCATCAGGATCAGTGCCGGACGGCGGGCGAGGGCGGCGTCGAGATCGAATTCCGTTACCAGACGCCCACGATGATGAATGCGGCGCGGCGGCTGGGTTGCCAGCCCCGCCAGCAGCGCGGCGGTCTCCTGGCGACCGTGGGTTTCCACGACACCGATGAGAATATCGAGCCCCTGGGCGCGCAGACGCTGGGCTTCACTGAGCATGGCGAAGGTCTTGCCGACGCCCGCGCAGGCGCCGAAGAAAATTTTCAGCTTACCGCGATGGGGCCAGGCGGCCTGTTCCAGCAGTTTGTCCGGGTCCGGGCGCAGAGGCTCGTCAATCATTTACTCTTTCCTTAGCGCGTCCAGCGCCAGATTCAATTCAACAATATTGACCACTGGATTGCCCGTCGCGCTGAATAATGGCTTTTGCGTATGGGCGGCCACCAGCTGGCTGAGCTGTTCGGCGCTGAGCTGACGCGCCAGAGCCACCCGTGGGATCTGCCAGGCGACGGCCTGCGGCGTCAGGCTGTAGTCCAGCCCGCTGCCTGAGGCGGTCACCAGTTCAACCGGCACTGCCGGGCTCGCCTGCGGGTTGGCTGCACGCAGAGCCGCCACGCGGGCGCGAACGGCGTCATCCAGCTCAGGGTTGCTGCCCGCCAGATTGCTGCCGCCCGAGGCCATGGGATTATACGGGCTCTCAGCCGTAGCGGAAGGACGCCCGTGAAAGTAACCCGCCGCGGTAAAGTTCTGTCCAATTAGCCGGGAACCGCGGATCTCCCCCTGCTGGTAGATAAGCGATCCGTTGGCCTGGTCGGTAAACCACCACTGACCCAGCGCGGTGGTCACCAGCGGATAGAGCCCGCCGGTTATCAGGGCCAGCAGAATAAACAACAGTATAGCGGGACGTAACATAGCCATTTGATTTTCCTCTTAAACCAGCCCGAACAGGGTGAGCACGACGTCGATGGCTTTAATGCCGATAAACGGCACCACCAGCCCACCCAGACCGTAAATCCACAGATTGCGGCGTAGCATGGCGGCGGCGGTGAGCGGCTTGTAGCTCACCCCTTTCAGCGCCAGCGGGATCAGAAAGATAATGATCAGCGCGTTGAAGATCACCGCGCTCAGGATGGCCGAGGCGGGGGAGTGCAGATGCATCACATTCAGGGCGTTCAGTTGCGGATAAGTCGCGGCAAACGCCGCCGGAATAATGGCGAAATATTTCGCCACGTCGTTGGCGATACTGAAGGTAGTGAGCGAGCCCCGGGTCATCAGCATCTGTTTGCCGATATGCACCACCTCGATCAGCTTGGTCGGATTAGAGTCGAGGTCAACCATATTGCCCGCCTCTTTCGCCGCCTGGGTGCCGGAGTTCATGGCTACCGCCACGTCCGCCTGGGCGAGGGCCGGGGCGTCGTTGGTGCCGTCACCGGTCATGGCCACCAGCCGTCCTTCTCCCTGGTACTGGCGGATCAGCGCCAGTTTGGCCTCCGGCGTCGCTTCGGAGAGAAAATCATCCACCCCCGCTTCGGCGGCAATGGCGGCCGCCGTCAGGCGGTTATCCCCGGTGATCATCACCGTTTTGATGCCCATTTTACGCAGCTGGGCAAAGCGCTCCTTGATGCCGCCTTTGACGATATCTTTCAGGGCGATCACCCCGAGTACGGTCGCCCCTTCCGCCACCACCAGCGGCGTGGCCCCCTGACGCGCGACGTTCTCCACCAGGGTATCGACCTGCGGCGGGAAGTGGCCGTTATTGGCCGCAATATGGCGGCGAATCGCGTCCACCGAGCCCTTGCGGATCAGGCGGTCCTGAATATTGATGCCGCTCATCCGCGTTTGCGCCGTAAAGGGCACAAAGGTGGCATTCAGGCTTTGCACGTCGCGCTGGCGCAGGTTAAAGCGCTGCTTGGCGAGAATGACGATGCTGCGGCCTTCCGGGGTTTCGTCCGCCAGCGATGCCAGCTGGGCGGCGTCGGCCAGCGTTTGCTCATCCACCCCCGGGGCGGGCAGGAACTCAGATGCCTGACGGTTGCCGAGGGTGATGGTGCCGGTTTTATCCAGCAGCAGCACGTCGACGTCGCCTGCCGCCTCGACGGCTCGCCCGCTGGTGGCGATAACGTTGGCCGCCAGCATCCGGCTCATGCCCGCCACACCGATGGCCGACAGCAGGCCGCCGATGGTGGTCGGGATCAGGCAGACCAGCAGGGCCACCAGCACGGTGACGCTCACCGCCGTCCCGCCATAGGACGAGAAGGGCCACAGGGTGGCGGTCGCCAGCAGGAAGATGATGGTCAGCGCCACCAGCAGAATGGTCAGAGCGATTTCGTTCGGGGTTTTGCGCCGCTGGGCGCCTTCCACCATGGCAATCATCCGATCGAGGAAGGTTTCGCCCGGATTGACGCTGCACTGGATCACCAGCCAGTCGGAAAGAATGCGCGTTCCGCCGGTGACCGAGGCAAAATCGCCCCCGGACTCACGGATCACCGGCGCGGACTCCCCGGTGATGGCGCTCTCATCCACCGAGGCGCCCCCTTCGATAACCTCCCCGTCACAGGGGATAATATCTCCGGCTTCCACCAGAACGATGTCGCCTTTGCGCAGCGTATCCGCAGGCACCGTTTCGCTGGCAGCACCATATTTCGCTTCGCGCAGCTTGCGGGCGAACGCGGTCTTTTGTACCCCTTTAAGGCTGTTGGCCTGCGCTTTGCTGCGTCCTTCCGCCAGCGCTTCGGCGACGTTGGCAAACAGCACGGTGAACCACAGCCACAGGCTGATCGCTGCGGTAAAGGTGGCGCTGCCTGACAGCCATCCGCCCGCCATGGCGAGGGCAAGCAGGGTGGTCAGCAGGCTCCCCAGCCAGACGATAAACATCACCGGATTGCGCCACTGCACGCGCGGATCTAATTTTTTTATCGCATCCATCAGCGCCTGGCGAACCAGAGCAGGTTCAAGCAGGGCCAGTTGCTTACGACTCATGAAGAATACTCCGTAAAATCAGCGTAAAGAGAGGTGTTCCGCAACCGGGCCTAATGCGAGGGCGGGAATAAAGGTGAGGGCGCCGACCAGCAGGACGGTGCCGATCAGCAGACCCACAAACAGCGCGCCGTGGGTAGGCAGCGTGCCGCCAGAGGCGGGCTGGCGGGTCTTGTTCACCAGCGATCCGGCGATGGCTATGACCGGAATAATCACCCCAAAGCGGCCGACCAACATGCAGAATGCCAGCAGGCAGTTCCAGAACGGTGAGTTTGCGCTCAGGCCCGCAAAGGCGCTGCCGTTGTTGTTGGCTGCCGACGACACCGCGTACAGCACCTCGCTGAAGCCGTGGATCCCGGGGTTGAAGATGCCGCTGCGCCCGGCGTCAGTCATCAGCGCCAGTGCGGTGCCGAGCAGCACCAGCGCCGGGGTGACGAGGATCGCCAGCGCGGTCAGCTTCATCTCACGCACGTCGATTTTCTTACCCAGATATTCCGGGGTGCGGCCAATCATCAGCCCGGCGATAAAGACCGCCAGCAGCACAAACAGCAGCATGCCGTACAGGCCCGATCCAACGCCGCCAAACACCACTTCACCAATCTGCATCAGCCACATCGGGATCATGCCGCCCAGGGCGGTGAAGGAGTCATGCATGGCGTTAACCGCTCCGCAGGAGGCGGCGGTGGTGATCACCGCATACAGGCTGCTGGCGAGAATGCCAAAGCGGCTCTCTTTTCCTTCCATGTTGCTGTTGCTGTCCGCGCCGAGCAGCATAAAGTGGCTGTTACCCTGCCACTCCGCCCACATCACCAGCGCCGCGCAGACCACAAAGATGGCGGACATGGTCCACAGGATCGTATGCCCCTGGCGCCGATCGCTGACCGACTCGCCAAAGGCAAAGCACAGTGCGGTGGGGATCAGGAAGATCGCCAGCATCTGCACGGCGTTGGTCAGCGCGGTCGGATTCTCAAACGGATGGGTGGAGTTGGCATTAAAGAAACCTCCTCCGTTGGTACCCACTATTTTGATCGCTTCCTGCGAGGCGACCGGCCCCATCGGCAGCAGCTGCCTGGCCCCCTCCAGCGAGGTGAAGGGCTGATAAGGAAGCAGGTTCTGCAATACACCCTGCTGCATAAACAGCAGGGCGATAACCAGCGACAGCGGCAGCAACACCCACAGGGTGATGCGGGTCAGATCGACCCAGGCGTTGCCAAGCGTAGTGATATTCTGGCGGGAGAAGGCGCGGGTCAGGGCGAAGATCACCGCAATGCCGCTGGCTGCAGAGAGGAAGTTTTGTACCGTCAGCCCCGCCATCTGGCTGAAATAGCTCAGAGTGGTTTCACCGGCATAGGACTGCCAGTTGGTGTTGCTGACAAAGCTGACGGCGGTATTCAGCGCCAGATGCCATGAAAGCCCCGGCAGCTGCTGCGGATTGAGCGGCAGAGTGCCCTGAAGCATCAGCATGGCGAAGAGCACAACCAGGCCCACGCCATTAAGCAGCAGAATAGCCAACAGATAATGGCGCCAGCTCATCTCGTCGGCGCGGATCCCCAGCAGGCGCAGTATCCCTGCGTCAATGGCCTGCACCCCGGGCAGCGGCAGGCCGTTAATCATGCGTGCCAGCCACATCCCCAGTGGCCGGGCGAGTATGAACAGTACCAGCAGAAAGCTGGCGATAAGCAGAAATCCCTGAGCAGCCATCAGAATGCCTCCGCGTTAAGCAGGGCATAAATCAGATACCCCAGTAACAGAAACAGCAGCGCGATGCCCACAATTACACCTGCACTCACAATTCACCTCCGGGTGACATTAGTCATGGTGCAAACGGTAAATTTTCTGGCGCAAAGATTTCGCAAAAATCAGACGGGGAGGTGTAAAAAAAGTATAAAAATGGCTAAGACCATAATTTAACTAATGGTTAGTATTAATTTAACTTTTATGTAACTAAATTACGGGATGAAGTATAAAGATCCCTTTTAGAGGACAAAAAAGTGGTCGGATGAGTAGTAAAATTACAGCCAAAGCGTTACTATTTTCAGCAGATAATCAGTTTTACTTTTCCGGAGCAGATTTCCGGCCAGAAAGAGGGGAGAAAATGATGGAATTTTACAAAGCGTATCCGGCACATATCGTTTTTATTCGCCGCACTTTCGCTGTGTTAGCGGGTGTTCTGGCGTTACCAGTTATGCTGTTCTGGAAAGATCGTGCACGTTTTTACAGCTATCTGCATCGCGTATGGGCGAAGACCAGCGATAAGCCGGTGTGGATGGATCAGGCTGAAAAAGCCATTTGTGATTTTTATTAAGAAAGACTACACACAGCAATTGCAGTAACAAAAAACCGCCACAGCAATGTGGCGGTTTTTTTATCCCCCGGGATTCGCGGTCCGTTGGGCGGCCTTTTTTATTTCAGTATGGCTACACTTGTTAAAGCAAAGTATCCTCGGTGACTTGTAGATGTTACAGACGATAATACTGGAGTGTTATGGCCACCCATCTGGTCTGGTTTCGCGCCGATCTGCGCATCCACGATAACCTTGCGCTTGCCGCCGCCTGCCGCGACAAACATGCCCGCGTCCTGGCGCTTTTCATCGCCACGCCGCAGCAGTGGCGTGAGCACGCCATGGCGCCTCGCCAGGCCGCCTTTCTTCATGCTCATCTCAACGATCTGCAACAGCAGCTGGCCGACAGAAACATTCCGCTGCTCTACGCGCAGGTGGCTGATTTCGCCGCCCAGGGCGAAAAAGTGGCGCAGCTTTGCGCAGAGCATGAGGTCACCCATCTCTTTTATAACTACCAGTACGAACTGAACGAGCAGCAGCGCGATCGTCAGCTGGAGCGCGCGTTGCAGGAGGTGATCTGTCAGGGTTTTGATGACAGCGTGATCCTGCCGCCGGGCAGCGTCATGACCGGCAGTCATGAGATGTACAAGGTCTTTACGCCGTTTAAAAACGCCTGGCTGCGGCGGCTGAAAGAGGGGCTGCCTGAGTGTGCGGCGGCTCCTGCCGTCCGCGAGGGCGAAAAGGTGACCCCGGCGGCGCTGGATTTCGATTATCCGCAACAGCCATTCGATACTGACCTCTTTCCAGCGAGCGAGAGAGAGGCGATTGCCCGGCTGCGTCAGTTCTGTCAACAGGGGGCAGGGGAGTATGAGGCGCAGCGCGATTTTCCGGCTATCGAAGGGACCAGCCGTCTCTCCGCCTGCCTGGCGCTGGGGGTGCTGTCTCCTCGCCAGTGCTTGCACCGCTTGCTGGCCGAGCAACCCCAGGCGCTGGAGGGGGGGCCGGGAGCGGTATGGCTCAACGAGCTTATCTGGCGCGAGTTTTATCGTCATCTGATGACGTATCACCCTGATTTATGTAAATATCGGCCATTCATCCGCTGGACTGATAACGTCGAATGGCAGTCTGACGATGTGCAGCTGAAAGCCTGGCAAGAGGGACAAACCGGCTATCCGATTGTCGATGCAGCCATGCGTCAGCTGAATGAAACCGGCTGGATGCACAATCGCCTGCGGATGATCACCGCCAGCTTTCTGGTAAAGGATCTGCTTATCGACTGGCGTGCCGGGGAACGTTACTTTATTTCACAGCTGATCGATGGCGACCTGGCCGCCAATAACGGCGGCTGGCAGTGGGCGGCATCAACCGGAACCGACGCCGCCCCCTATTTTCGTATTTTTAACCCGACAACCCAGGGACAGAAGTTTGATTCCGACGGCGTGTTTATCCGCCGCTGGCTGCCGGAGCTGGCCACCGTGCCGGACAAGGCCATCCACGATCCCTGGATCTGGGCGGACAAGCAGGGCGTCACCCTCGCGTATCCCCGCCCGGTTGTCGACCATAAACAGGCGCGCGTTGCCACGCTGGCCGCGTATGAAGCCGCCCGTAAAGCATAGGGAGTCATAATGAAAAACAGTGAACTGGAACGACTGATTAACGACAAACTGAACAGCGCCAGCTTCAGCGACTACGCACCGAATGGCCTGCAGGTGGAAGGGCGCGAAACTATTCAGAAGATTGTTACCGGTGTGACGGCAAGCCAGGCGCTGCTGGATGAAGCGGTTCGCCAGCAGGCCGATGCCGTTATCGTTCATCACGGCTATTTCTGGAAGGGGGAATCTCCGGTTATCCGCGGCATGAAGCGCAACCGCCTGAAGACCTTGCTGGAGAACGACATCAACCTCTATGGCTGGCACCTGCCGCTGGATGCGCACCCGGAGCTGGGAAACAACGCCCAGCTGGCGGCGCTGCTCGGCATTAACATCATGGGCGAAATCGAGCCGCTGGTGCCGTGGGGGGAACTCTCCATGCCGGTGCCGGGTCTGGAGCTGGCCTCGTGGATCGAAGCGCGGCTGGGGCGTCGTCCGCTGTGGAGCGGCGATACCGGGCCGGATGAGGTTAAACGCGTCGCCTGGTGTACCGGCGGCGGACAGAGCTTTATTGACAGCGCGGCGCGTTTTGGCGTCGATGCGTTTATCACCGGCGAAGTCTCTGAGCAAACCATTCACTCCGCCCGCGAGCAGGGGCTGCATTTTTATGCGGCAGGTCACCATGCCACGGAACGCGGCGGCATTCGCGCGCTCAGCGAATGGCTGACAGAAAACACCGACCTGGATGTCACCTTTGTCGATATTCCTAATCCAGCCTGATGAGAGGTATCTAAGTGCAGCGAGCACGTTGTTATCTGCTAGGCGAAACCGCCGTCGTACTGGAACTGGAGCCGCCGGTGACCCTGGCGACGCAAAAACGGATCTGGCGCTTGACCCAGCGACTGGGTGAAATCCCTGAAG
The DNA here is from genome assembly GCF_002902985.1 of Leclercia sp. LSNIH1. NCBI lineage: Bacteria > Pseudomonadati > Pseudomonadota > Gammaproteobacteria > Enterobacterales > Enterobacteriaceae > Leclercia > Leclercia sp. LSNIH1. The sequence goes on from NZ_CP026167.1 coordinate 2,295,968, forward strand.
TGGTGGAAGCCATTCCGGGGATGAATAACATCACCGTGGTGCTGCGCAATCCCCACTCGGTGGCGCTGGATGCCATAGAACGTCTGCAGCGCTGGTGGGAAGAGAGCGAAGCGCTGGAACCCGATTCCCGCGCTATCGAGATCCCCGTGGTGTATGGTACTGCTGCGGGCCCCGATCTGGGCGAGGTGGCGCGACACGCGGGGCTGACCGAGAAACAGGTCGTGGAGCTCCATTCCTCCGCGGATTATGTGGTCTGGTTTTTGGGCTTTCAGCCGGGCTTTCCGTATCTGGGCGGGCTGCCTGAGCAACTGGCTACGCCGCGTCGCGCTGAACCCCGGTTGCAGGTGCCGGCGGGCTCGGTGGGGATTGGCGGGTCGCAGACCGGTATTTATCCCTTAGCCACACCCGGAGGCTGGCAGCTGATTGGGCACACCTCTCTGCCGCTGTTCGATCCCGCTCGTGACGAGCCGGTGCTGCTGCGACCGGGCGACACCGTGCGGTTTATCCCGCTGAAGGAGGGGGTATGTTAAAAATCATTCGTGCGGGTCTTCATACTTCGGTGCAGGATGGCGGACGTATCGGGTTTCGCCAGTCAGGAATCAGCTACTGCGGCGCGCTGGATAAACCGGCACTGCAGATTGGTAATCTGCTGGTGGGCAATGACCCGGATGATGCCGCGCTGGAGATCACCCTGGGGCAATCTATCTTCGAATTTGAACAGGATGGCTGGTTTGCCCTGACCGGTGCGGGCTGTGATGCCCGGCTTGACGGGGCCGCGGTCTGGACCGGCTGGCGCCTGCCGGTGAAAGCCGGGCAACAGCTCACCCTTAATCGTCCCCGCCGGGGCATGCGCAGCTATCTGGCCATTGCGGGCGGAATCGACGTGCCGCAGGTCATGAACTCCCTCAGCACCGACCTGAAGGTGGGGCTGGGCGGTCACGAAGGGCGGCTGCTGAAAGATGGCGATCGCCTGCAGGTTCGGGCCGGTGGGCGTGAATTCCGTGAAGCCCAGGGCGTGAAACAGCTCCTTTGGAGTAACCGCGTGCGGGCCTTGCCGGGACCGGAATACCATGAGTTCGATCAGGCCTCCCAGGATGCGCTCTGGCGTCTGCCCTGGCAGCTCAGCCCACAGAGTAACCGTATGGGCTACCGCCTGCAGGGGCAAAAGCTGGCGCGCACCACCGATCGGGAGATGCTGTCGCACGGGCTGCTCCCGGGCGTGATTCAGGTGCCGCATAACGGACAGCCTATCATTCTGATGAACGATGCCCAGACCACCGGGGGGTACCCGCGGATCGCCTGCATCATCGAGGCCGATATGTACCATCTGGCGCAGGCCCCGCTCGGACAACCTATTCACTTTGTCCCCTGTACGCTGGAAGAGGCGCTGGAGGCGCGGCGCATCCAGAAGCAGTACATCGAACAGCTGGCGTGGAGGTTACATGATCGCGGTTGATTTAAATGCAGATTTAGGTGAAGGGTGCGGCAGCGATGCCGCACTGTTAAAGCTGGTGTCGTCAGCCAATATCGCCTGCGGATTCCATGCCGGCGATGCCGAAACCATGCTGGCCTGCGTGCGCGAAGCGCTAAAAAATGGGGTGGCCATCGGGGCGCACCCCAGCTTCCCGGACCGGGAAAACTTTGGCCGCACGGCCATGACCCTGCCGCCGGAGACAGTCTACGCCCAGATGCTCTACCAGATTGGTGCCCTGGCGGCGATCGTTCGCGCCGAAGGCGGGCAGCTGCGTCACGTAAAACCGCACGGCATGCTCTATAACCAGGCGGCAAAAGATCGCGACCTGGCGGATGCGATCGCCCGCGCCGTTTCGACCGTTGACCCGGATCTGATCCTGGTCGGGCTGGCGGGGAGCGAGTTGATCCGCGCGGGAACGCGCTATGGCCTGATCACCCGGGAAGAGGTGTTTGCCGATCGTGGATATCAGGCCGATGGCAGCCTGGTGCCGCGTACCCAGGCCGGGGCGCTGATCGCCGATGAAGATCAGGCCCTGGCGCAAACCCTGGAGATGATCCAGCGCGGACGGGTGAAGAGTATTACCGGTGAATGGGCAGCCGTGCATGCGCAGACGGTGTGTATCCACGGTGACGGCGAGCATGCGCTGGCCTTTGCCCGTCGTCTGCGCAGAGAATTTGAAGAAAATAATATAAAAATCAGTGCATAACGCACACTTGCAAACACAACGACAGGAAAAAGGTCATGGCAGAGACGCTATCCCTCTGGCCACTCATCGGTATCGCGGTGATTGTGGTCGGGTTTCTCTTACGCTTTAACCCGGTGCTGGTGGTCATTGTCGCCGGGATCGTCACCGGCCTGGCGGCGCAAATGCCCATCGCCACCATTCTGGAAAAACTGGGCGAAGGGTTCCTCAATACCCGTAACCTGCCTTATATCCTGCTGATCCCGCTGGCGGTTATTGGTCTGCTGGAGCGCCACGGCCTGAAAGAGCGGGCCCAGGCGTGGATCGCGAAGATCCACAGCGCCACCGCCGGGCGGCTTTTGATCGTCTATCTCTTCGTCCGTGAAACGTCGGCGGCAATGGGGCTGACCAGCCTTGGCGGACACCCGCAGATGGTGCGCCCGCTGCTGGCGCCGATGGCGGAAGGGGCGGCGGAGAAAAAGTATGGCGAGCTGCCGGGGGCGGTGCGCTATCGACTGCGGGCGATGTCGGCAGCCACCGATAACGTCGGGCTCTTCTTTGGCGAAGATATCTTTGTTGCCTTTGGCGCCATCATCTTTATGCATAACTTTATGCTGGAATCCGGTGGGATCCAGACGGAGCCGCTGCATATTGCCCTCTGGGGGATCCCGACCGCGCTCTGCGCCTTTGCGATCCACGCGACCCGCCTCTACCGCCTGGATAAGCATCTGGAGCGCGAGCTGGCCAAAGTGCAGGGAGAGGTAAAATGAATTTCCAGCAAAGCTATCTCTACTGGCTGGCAGGGCTGATCCTGCTCATCGTGGCGCTGATGTCGTTTCGCGATAAAGCCAACCCGCGACGTATGACCACCGGTCTGTTCTGGGGCATTTACGGCCTGCTGTTCCTGCTGGGGAACTGGACCTACGATCTGGTGGGCGACAAGCGCACCGTCCATATCGCAGTGGGTGTGGCAGTCGTGCTGCTGGCACTGATCGCCGGTTTCGGCGGGGTGCGCCTGGGGAGTTATCACCAGCGCACGCCAGAAGAGCATGAGAGCAGCGCGAAGCGTCTGGGCAATCGACTCTTTTTACCAGCGCTGGCCATTCCGGTGGTGACGGTGGTGGGCGTGCTGATGTTCAACCACATCCCGGGCCTGCAGGAGACGCTATTCGGGCCGGGTAACCACTCGACCCTGGTGACGCTCTTCTCCATGACCGTCGGCTCGCTGATTGGCCTGGCGATGGCGGTTAAAATGACCCATGAGAAAGTGCATCAGCCTTTGCAGGAGGCGCGCCGTCTGCTCGACTCTATCGGCTGGGCCTTTATTCTGCCGCAGATCCTGGCGACCCTTGGCCTGCTGTTTACCGCCGCCGGCGTCGGGGAAGGCATTTCCTATCTCACCCAGACGTACCTGGCGGTCGACAGCCGGTTTATTGCGGTGGCGGTCTACGCCGTGGGCATGGCGCTGCTGACCATGGTAATGGGTAACGCCTTCGCCGCGTTTCCGATTGTCACCGCCGGGATCGGTATTCCCATTCTGGTGCTGCAACACGGCGGCAACCCGGCGGTGATGGCGGCGATTGGCATGTTCTCCGGCTACTGTGGCACCCTGATGACGCCGATGGCGGCCAACTTCAATATTGTGCCCGCCGCGCTGCTGGAGTTACCCGATAAAAACGCGGTCATTAAGGCGCAGGTCCCCACCGGGGTATTGCTGCTGATCGCTAACGTCTTCCTGCTCTACTTCCTGATGTTCCTGTAAGGAGAAATGATGCGAACCGTATTGATCACCGGCTTTGAGCCGTTTGGCGGCGAAACCGTTAACCCCTCATGGGAGGTGGTAAAGCAGCTTGATGGCGCAATTATTGACGATTGCCGCGTGGTGGCGCGGCAGTTGCCCTGCGTGTTTGGCGAGTCGTTGTTGGTGCTGAACGCGGCCATTGATGCGCTACAGCCCTCCGTTGTACTGGCGGTAGGGCAGGCCGGGGGCCGGGTGGATGTCACCGTTGAGCGGGTAGCGATCAACGTTGATGATGCCCGTATCCCGGATAACCATGGCCGACAGCCGGTGGATGTCGCCATCGTTGAGGGCGGCCCGGCGGCCTGGTTCAGCACGCTGCCCATTAAAGCGATGGTGGCGGCGCTGCGTGAATCAGGTATTCCTGCTTCGGTTTCGCAGACGGCGGGGACATTCGTCTGCAACCACGTGATGTATGGCGTGCTGCACAAGCTGGCCGACCGCCCGGAGGTGAAGGGAGGTTTTATCCATATTCCTTACCTGCCCGAGCAGGCGGCGGCGCACCCTGGCGCCCCGAGCATGGCGACGCAAACCGTAAAGCAGGCGCTGGAGATCGCCATTACGGTGGCGCTGCGCCAGGAGGCGGATATTAAAGTGGTGGGCGGCGCAACGCACTAACAAGGAGTCATTATGCCAGAAGGACCAGAGATCCGCCGCGCGGCGGATAGCCTGGAGGCGGCGATAAAAGGCAAACCGCTCACCGACGTGTGGTTTGCTTTCCCTCAGTTAAAACCGTTTGAATCCCGGCTTATCGGCGAGACGGTCACGCATCTGGAGACGCGCGGTAAAGCGCTGCTCACTCACTTTTCTAACCAGCTGACGCTCTACAGCCATAACCAACTGTATGGCGTCTGGCGGGTGGTTGAGACCGGCCAGGAGCCGCAGACCACGCGGGTCCTGCGCGTTAAGTTACAGACCGTGGATAAAACCATTCTGCTCTACAGCGCCTCGGATATTGAGATGCTCTTGCCGGAGCAACTCACTACCCATCCCTTCCTGCAGCGGGTGGGGCCGGATGTCCTCGATTTACGTCTGACGGCAGAGGAGGTGAAAGCGCGGCTGTTGTCGGCAAAATTCCGCAACCGGCAGTTTTCCGGGCTGCTGCTGGACCAGGCGTTTCTCGCTGGTCTGGGCAACTATCTGCGGGTGGAAATTCTGTGGGAGGTGGGGCTGGCGCCGCAGCATAAAGCGTCACAGCTCACCGAAGAACAGCTCGACGCGCTGGCGTATGCTCTACTTTCCATCCCGCGTTTGTCGTACAACACCCGCGGGGTGGTGAATGACAAGAAGCATCATGGGGCATTATTCCGCTTTAAGGTGTTTCATCGGGCGGGGAAAAAGTGCGAGCGGTGCGGCGGGGTGATTGAGAAAACGACGCTCTCTTCCAGACCGTTTTACTGGTGTCCTGAATGCCAGATGTAAAAAAGCCGTGTGGCGCTTGCGCATACCCGGCTTAGTTCGTTTTTACAGGCCCGGCAAGCGTAGCGCCGCCGGGCATCGCTTTTAGCGTTTAGTCACGTCAGACTCGAAATTACGCTGCTCGTAGCCGGTGTACAGCTGACGAGGACGGGCAATTTTCATCCCTTCGGTGTGCATTTCGTTCCAGTGTGCAATCCAGCCCACGGTACGCGCCATCGCGAAGATAACGGTAAACATGGAAGATGGAATGCCCATCGCTTTCAGGATGATACCGGAGTAGAAATCGACGTTCGGGTAGAGTTTCTTCTCGATGAAGTACGGGTCGTTCAGCGCGATGTGTTCCAGCTCCATCGCCACCTGCAGCAAGTCATCTTTGGTGCCCAGCTCTTTCAGCACTTCGTGGCAAGTTTCACGCATCACGGTTGCGCGCGGGTCATAGTTTTTGTAAACACGATGACCGAAGCCCATCAGACGGAAGGAGTCGTTCTTATCCTTCGCACGACGGACGAATTCAGGAATGTGCTCAACGGAGCTGATCTCTTCCAGCATCTTCAGTGCCGCTTCGTTCGCGCCGCCGTGTGCCGGTCCCCACAGGGAGGCGATACCTGCTGCGATACAGGCGAACGGGTTCGCGCCTGAAGAACCAGCGGTACGGACGGTAGAGGTAGAGGCGTTCTGCTCGTGGTCAGCATGCAGGATCAGGATACGATCCATTGCGCGTTCCAGAACCGGGTTCACTTCGTACTCTTCGCACGGCGTGGCGAACATCATACGCAGGAAGTTACCGGCGTAAGAGAGGTCGTTGCGCGGATAAACAAACGGCTGTCCGATGGAGTATTTGTAACACATCGCTGCCATGGTTGGCATTTTGGACAGCAGACGGAACGCGGCGATATCGCGGTGACGCTGGTTATTCACATCCAGGGAGTCATGGTAGAACGCGGCCAGTGCACCGGTGATCCCGCACATTACCGCCATTGGGTGTGAATCGCGGCGGAAGGCGTGGAACAGACGGGTAATCTGCTCATGGATCATCGTGTGACGAGTGACGGTGGTTTTGAACTCATCGTACTGTTCCTGCGTCGGCTTTTCGCCGTTCAGCAGGATGTAGCACACTTCCAGGTAGTTGGAGTCAGTCGCTAACTGGTCGATGGGGAAACCGCGGTGCAACAGAATACCTTCGTCACCGTCGATGTAGGTGATTTTGGACTCGCAAGATGCGGTGGAGGTAAAACCAGGGTCAAAGGTAAACATACCTTTAGAACCAAGACTACGGATATCAATAACATCCTGACCGAGCGTGCCTTTTAGCACATCCAGTTCAATAGCAGCGTCACCATTTAGGGTGATTTTTGCCTTAGTATCAGCCATTTACGGTCTCCTTAGCGCCTTATTGCTTAAGACTGCCCATAACCGGATTTGCATTCAGCTGATTTATCATTGTTACCAGTTTGTTATTTGGCTCGCCGCTCAGCTCACGAGGAGAAACCAGGGTACAGAGCAATGGCGCTAGCAGGTAAACAAATGAGAAACCAGAGAAATAACAGCAAATCAGTGTTTGTTCAGTCCGAATTATTCAAACCTGTATATCACTAATAACTGTCCTGATAACTTCGGTCAATACCATCACACTGTTACATAACTTATTCTCAGGTGAAAGAGAGACCTCATAACTTTTGCGCATTATATGCCTTTTCTGGTGATGTTTGTAACAATAATGTTTAACATTTGTCAAATCAGATGATTAAAAATTAAAAAGATGTTGTTATCGTGACCCTGATCACTGTTCCAGAGAAAACCCGACAAACTGTATGTAGGTTAATTGTAATGATTTTGTGAACGGCCTATACTGCCGCCAGGTCTCCGGAAAACCCTGCAATCCCGAGCCAACCAGCGTTGTAACGTGTCATTTGAGCATCTGGAAGCAATGTTTTGCATGACGCACAGTTATATAAAAGGCACGCTGTCTGACCCGCATCGCAGTCCGGAGGAAGGAAACTATAAGAACAGCATGTGGGCGTTATTCATGATAAGAAATGTGAAAAAACAAAGACCTGTCAATCTGGATCTCAAAACGATCCGATTCCCCGTAACGGCAATAGCGTCCATCCTTCATCGTGTATCCGGTGTGATCACGTTTGTCGCGGTGGGTATCCTGTTATGGTTACTGGGTACCAGCCTCTCGTCTCCGGAAGGATTCCAGCAGGCCGCCGACATCATGAACGGTTTCTTTGTGAAATTTATCATGTGGGGCATCCTCACCGCGCTGGCCTATCACGTTGTTGGCGGCATCCGCCATATGCTGATGGATGTCGGCTATCTGGAAGAGACCTTCGAAACCGGCAAACGTACCGCTAACATCTCCTTTGTTATCACTGTCGTGCTTTCACTTCTCGCAGGAGTTCTCGTATGGTAAGCAACGCCTCCGCATTAGGACGCAACGGCGTACATGACTTCATTCTGGTCCGTGCTACCGCTATCGTTCTCACCCTCTACATCATCTACATGATCGGTTTCTTTGCCACCAGCGGCGATCTGACCTGGGAAATCTGGACTGGCTTCTTCGGGTCTGCCTTTACCAAAGTGTTTACCCTGCTGGCGCTCTTCTCCATTCTGATCCACGCGTGGATTGGCATGTGGCAGGTACTGACCGACTACGTTAAATCAATGGCGATTCGTCTCGCGTTGCAGCTGGCTATTGTCGTTGCACTGGTGGTTTACGTTATTTATGGATTTGTTGTGGTGTGGGGTGTGTGATGAAACTTCCAGTCAGAGAATTTGACGCTGTAGTGATTGGCGCTGGCGGCGCAGGTATGCGCGCGGCGCTGCAAATTTCCCAGAGCGGCCAGACCTGTGCGCTGCTCTCTAAAGTGTTCCCGACCCGTTCCCATACCGTATCTGCGCAGGGTGGCATCACCGTTGCGCTCGGTAATACCCATGATGATAACTGGGAATGGCATATGTACGACACGGTGAAAGGCTCCGACTATATCGGTGACCAGGACGCCATTGAATATATGTGTAAAACCGGCCCGGAAGCGATTCTGGAGCTTGACCACATGGGGCTGCCGTTCTCCCGCCTGGAGAACGGCACCATCTATCAACGTCCGTTTGGCGGCCAGTCGAAGAACTTCGGCGGCGAGCAGGCGGCACGTACAGCGGCGGCTGCGGACCGTACCGGTCACGCCTTGTTGCACACGCTGTACCAGCAGAACCTGAAGAACAAAACCACCATCTTCTCCGAGTGGTATGCGCTGGATCTGGTGAAAAACGAAGATGGCGCCATCGTCGGTTGTACCGCCCTGTGCATTGAAACCGGTGAAGTAGTCTACTTCAAAGCCCGTGCCACCGTGCTGGCGACCGGCGGCGCAGGCCGTATTTATCAGTCCACTACGAACGCCCATATCAACACCGGTGACGGCGTCGGTATGGCTATCCGCGCTGGCGTACCGGTGCAGGATATGGAGATGTGGCAGTTCCACCCAACCGGTATCGCCGGTGCGGGCGTGCTGGTAACAGAAGGCTGCCGCGGTGAAGGCGGCTATCTGCTGAACAAACATGGCGAGCGCTTCATGGAGCGTTATGCCCCGAATGCGAAAGACCTGGCGGGTCGTGACGTGGTGGCGCGTTCCATCATGATCGAAATCCGTGAAGGCCGCGGCTGCGACGGTCCGTGGGGCCCGCACGCGAAGCTGAAATTGGATCATCTGGGTAAAGAGGTTCTGGAATCCCGTCTGCCGGGCATCCTCGAACTCTCCCGTACCTTCGCTCACGTCGACCCGGTTAAAGAGCCGATCCCGGTTATCCCAACCTGTCACTACATGATGGGCGGTATTCCGACCAAAGTGACCGGCCAGGCGCTGACCGTGAACGAGCAGGGCGAAGATGTGGTGATCCCGGGCCTGTTTGCGGTAGGCGAAATTGCCTGCGTATCCGTACACGGCGCCAACCGTCTGGGCGGCAACTCTCTGCTCGACCTGGTGGTGTTTGGTCGTGCGGTCGGTCTGCATCTGCAGGAGTCCATTGCCGAGCAGGGGCCACTGCGTGATGCCACCGAAGCGAATATTGAAGCCTCTCTGGAACGTCTCAACCGCTGGAACGGCAACCGTAACGGCGAAGATCCGGTGGAAATCCGTAAAGCGCTGCAGGAGTGCATGCAGCACAACTTCTCGGTATTCCGTGAAGGTGACGCGATGGCCAAAGGTCTTGAGCAGCTGAAAGCGATCCGCGAGCGTCTGAAAAATGCCCGTCTGGACGACACCTCCAGCGAGTTCAACACCCAGCGCGTTGAATGTCTGGAGCTGGATAACCTGATGGAAACCGCATACGCAACGGCGGTCTCTGCAAACTTCCGTACCGAAAGCCGTGGCGCCCATAGCCGCTTCGACTTCCCGGATCGTGATGATGAAAACTGGCTGTGCCACTCCCTGTATCTGCCAGAGACGGAATCCATGACGCGACGCAGCGTCAATATGGAACCGAAACTGCGTCCGGCGTTCCCGCCGAAGATTCGTACTTACTAATGCGGAGACAGGACAATGAAACTCGAATTTTCAGTTTATCGTTATAACCCTGATGTTGATGACGCTCCGCGTATGCAGGATTACACCCTGGAAGCGGAAGAAGGCCGTGACATGATGCTGCTGGACGCCTTAATGCAGCTGAAAGAAAAGGATCCGACACTGTCGTTTCGTCGTTCCTGCCGTGAAGGGGTGTGTGGCTCCGACGGTCTGAACATGAATGGCAAAAACGGTCTGGCCTGTATCACGCCTATCTCGGCGCTTAACCGTCCGGGACAGAAGATTGTCATCCGCCCTCTGCCGGGTCTGCCGGTGGTGCGTGATTTGGTGGTGGACATGGGGCAATTCTATGCACAATATGAGAAGATTAAGCCTTACTTGTTGAATAATGGGCAAAATCCACCCGCTCGCGAGCATTTACAGTCGCCAGAGCAGCGTGAAAAACTCGATGGCCTGTATGAGTGTATCCTCTGTGCATGTTGTTCGACCTCTTGCCCGTCGTTCTGGTGGAACCCGGACAAGTTTATCGGCCCGGCTGGCCTGCTGGCAGCGTACCGCTTCCTGATTGACAGCCGCGATACCGAAACCGACAACCGCCTGGAAGGGCTGAGTGATGCTTTCAGCGTATTCCGCTGCCACAGCATCATGAACTGCGTCAGTGTATGTCCTAAGGGGCTGAACCCGACGCGTGCCATCGGCCACATTAAGTCGATGTTGTTGCAGCGCAGTGCGTAAGTAACAACGCCGGATGGCGCTGCGCTTATCCGGCCTACGATTTTGTAGGCCCGGTCAGCGTAGCGCCACCGGGCAATTTGCAGAAACCTTTAAAAACTGCCCTGAAGTCTAGACAGTTTCTAAAGGTTCCTTCGCGGGCCAAATGAAAAGAGCTCGCAGGTGAACCCCGGCACGTACACGTAGTGTGCGTGGTAGTTTCTACGGCGAAAGTAAGCATAAAAATGCTTAAGGGATCACGATGCAGAACGGCGCAATGAAAGCCTGGCTGGACTCTTCATTCCTCTCTGGTGCAAACCAAAGCTGGATTGAACAGCTCTATGAAGACTTCTTAACCGACCCTGACTCAGTGGACGCTAACTGGCGTTCCATGTTCCAGGAGTTACCTGGAACGGGTGTCAAACCGGATCAATTTCATTCCAAAACACGTGATTATTTCCGTCGTCTGGCGAAGGATGCCTCACGTTACTCTTCCGCTATCTCCGACCCTGACACCAATGCGAAGCAGGTTAAAGTCCTGCAGCTGATTAACGCCTACCGCTTCCGCGGCCACCAGCACGCAAATCTGGATCCGCTGGGACTGTGGAAGCAGGAGCGCGTGGCTGATTTAGATCCGGCATATCACGACCTGACCGAAGCGGATTTCCAGGAAACCTTCAACGTTGGCTCTTTCGCTATCGGCAAAGACACGATGAAGCTGGGCGATCTGCTGGAAGCGCTGAAGCAGACCTACTGCGGCTCCATCGGCGCAGAGTATATGCACATCACCTCTACCGAAGAGAAACGCTGGATCCAGCAGCGTATCGAATCTGTTGCCGGTAAATCCACCTTCAATGCCGACGAGAAAAAGCGTTTCCTGAACGAACTGACCGCAGCCGAAGGGCTGGAGCGTTATCTCGGTGCGAAATTCCCGGGCGCAAAACGCTTCTCGCTGGAAGGCGGCGATGCGCTGGTGCCGATGCTGAAAGAGCTGATCCGCCACGCGGGCAACAGCGGTACCCGCGAAGTGGTACTGGGCATGGCGCACCGTGGTCGTCTGAACGTGCTGATCAACGTGCTGGGTAAAAAGCCGCAGGATCTGTTCGACGAATTCGCGGGCAAACATAAAGAACACCTCGGTACCGGTGACGTGAAGTACCACATGGGCTTCTCATCGGATATCGAAACCCAGGGCGGCCTGGTTCACATGGCGCTGGCGTTTAACCCGTCGCACCTTGAGATCGTAAGCCCGGTGGTTATTGGCTCCGTGCGCGCCCGTCTGGATCGTCTGGACGAGCCAAGCAGCAACAAAGTTCTGCCAATCACCATCCACGGCGATGCGGCAGTTACCGGGCAGGGCGTGGTTCAGGAGACCCTGAACATGTCGAAAGCGCGGGGTTACGAAGTGGGCGGTACCGTTCGCATCGTCATCAACAACCAGGTGGGCTTCACCACCTCTAACCCGCTGGACGCACGTTCCACCCCATACTGCACCGACATCGGTAAGATGGTTCAGGCGCCAATTTTCCACGTTAACGCGGATGACCCGGAAGCGGTCGCGTTCGTGACCCGCCTGGCGCTGGATTTCCGTAACACCTTTAAGCGCGATGTGTTCATCGACCTGTTCTGCTATCGCCGTCATGGTCATAACGAAGCGGACGAGCCGAGTGCAACCCAGCCGCTGATGTACCAGAAAATCAAAAAACATCCGACCCCGCGTAAAATCTATGCTGACAAGCTGGAAGCGGAGAAGGTTGTCACCCTGGAAGATGCCACCGAGATGGTCAACCTCTACCGCGACGCGCTGGATGCCGGCGAATGCGTGGTGAAAGAGTTGCGTCCGATGAACATGCACTCCTTTACCTGGTCGCCATACCTCAACCACGAGTGGGATGAGAGCTACCCGAACAAGGTAGAGATGAAGCGTCTGCAGGAGCTGGCAAAACGCATCAGCACCGTACCTGAAGCGATCGAGATGCAGTCCCGTGTGCAGAAGATCTACGCTGACCGTCAGGCGATGGCCTCAGGCGAGAAGCTCTTTGACTGGGGCGGAGCTGAGAACCTGGCGTACGCCACTCTGGTTGATGAAGGTATTCCGGTCCGTCTGTCCGGTGAAGATGCGGGCCGCGGCACCTTCTTCCACCGTCATGCGGTGATTCATAACCAGACCAACGGTTCAACCTATACCCCGCTGCAGCACGTGCACAACGGCCAGGGCCAGTTTAAGGTCTGGGACTCCGTGCTCTCTGAAGAAGCGGTGCTGGCATTCGAATACGGTTACGCCACCGCAGAACCACGCACCCTGACCATCTGGGAAGCGCAGTTCGGCGACTTCGCCAACGGTGCGCAGGTGGTTATCGACCAGTTCATCTCTTCCGGTGAGCAGAAGTGGGGCCGTATGTGTGGCCTGGTGATGCTGCTGCCGCACGGCTATGAAGGCCAGGGGCCGGAGCACTCCTCCGCACGTCTGGAGCGTTATCTGCAGCTCTGCGCCGAGCAGAACATGCAGGTTTGCGTACCGTCTACCCCGGCACAGGTTTATCACATGCTGCGTCGTCAGGCGCTGCGCGGGATGCGCCGCCCGCTGGTGGTGATGTCGCCGAAATCGCTGCTGCGTCACCCGCTGGCGGTCTCCAGCCTGGAAGAGCTGGCAAACGGCACCTTCCTGCCGGCCATCGGTGAAATTGACGAACTGGATCCGCAGGGCGTTAAGCGTGTCGTAATGTGTTCTGGTAAGGTTTATTACGACCTGCTGGAACAGCGCCGTAAGAACGATCAGAAAGATGTCGCCATCGTGCGTATCGAACAGCTTTATCCGTTCCCGCATCAGGCGATGCAGGAAGTGCTGAAACATTACGCTCACGTACATGATTTTGTCTGGTGCCAGGAAGAGCCGCTCAACCAGGGCGCATGGTACTGCAGCCAGCATCATTTCCGTGAAGTGATTCCATTTGGGTCTGCTCTGCGTTATGCAGGTCGCCCGGCCTCCGCCTCTCCGGCGGTAGGGTATATGTCCGTTCACCAGAAGCAGCAACAAGATCTGGTCAATGACGCGCTGAACGTCGATTAATTAAAGGATACATAATGAGTAGCGTAGATATTCTTGTTCCCGACCTGCCTGAGTCCGTAGCAGATGCAACCGTCGCCACCTGGCACAAAAAACCAGGCGACGCGGTAACCCGCGACGAAGTGCTGGTAGAAATCGAAACTGACAAAGTGGTACTGGAAGTACCGGCTTCAGCGGATGGCATTCTGGATGCAGTCCTGGAAGATGAAGGTACGACGGTAACCTCTCGCCAGATCCTCGGTCGCCTGCGTGAAGGCAACAGCGCGGGCAAAGAGTCCAGCGCTAAGTCTGAAGAGAAAGCCTCTACGCCGGCCCAGCGCCAGCAGGCTTCTCTGGAAGAGCAGAGCAACGACGCGCTGAGCCCGGCGATCCGTCGCCTGCTGGCTGAGCACAGCCTCGACCCGGCGGCCATTAAAGGCACCGGCGTTGGTGGCCGCCTGACCCGCGAAGATATTGACAAACACCTGGCGAAAGCGCCGTCTGAAGCGAAAGCAGAAGCCAAAGCGCCTGAAGCGGCACCAGCAGCACAGCCTGCTCTGGGCGCACGCAGCGAAAAACGCGTGCCGATGACCCGCCTGCGTAAGCGCGTGGCCGAGCGTCTGCTGGAAGCGAAAAACTCCACCGCGATGCTGACCACCTTCAACGAAGTGAACATGAAGCCAATCATGGACCTGCGTAAGCAGTACGGTGACGCCTTTGAAAAACGTCACGGTATCCGTCTGGGCTTTATGTCCTTCTACGTGAAAGCGGTTGTTGAAGCGCTGAAACGCTACCCGGAAGTGAACGCATCTATCGATGGCGATGATGTGGTTTATCATAACTACTTCGACGTGAGCATGGCCGTTTCTACTCCGCGCGGCCTGGTAACCCCGGTTCTGCGTGATGTGGATACCCTGGGCATGGCTGACATCGAGAAGAAAATTAAAGAGCTGGCAGTGAAAGGCCGTGACGGCAAGCTGACCGTAGATGACCTGACTGGCGGTAACTTCACCATTACCAACGGCGGCGTATTCGGTTCGCTGATGTCTACCCCGATCATCAACCCACCGCAGAGCGCGATCCTTGGCATGCACGCCATTAAAGACCGCCCGATGGCGGTAGACGGTAAAGTGGAGATCCTGCCAATGATGTATCTGGCGCTCTCTTACGATCACCGTCTGATCGATGGCCGCGAGTCCGTGGGCTTCCTGGTGGCGATTAAAGAGCTGCTGGAAGATCCGACCCGTCTGCTGCTGGACGTCTAGTTTTTCGCGGTACTGCCCGGCGGCACCTGGTCTGCCGGGCCTACAAAAGCATGACCTAACGATTACCCTGAAGGATGGATAGAACACATGAACTTACATGAATATCAGGCAAAACAGCTGTTTGCCCGGTATGGCTTACCGGCTCCGGTGGGTTATGCCTGCAATACCCCTCGTGAAGCAGAAGAAGCCGCCTCTAAAATCGGTGCGGGTCCATGGGTAGTGAAATGTCAGGTTCACGCTGGCGGCCGCGGTAAAGCGGGCGGTGTGAAAGTCGTTAACAGTAAAGAAGAGATCCGCGCCTTTGCGGAGCACTGGCTCGGCAAACGTCTGGTGACCTACCAGACAGACGCAGCCGGCCAGCCGGTTAACCAGATCCTGGTTGAAGCGGCAACCGATATTGCTAAAGAACTCTACCTGGGCGCAGTCGTAGACCGTAGCTCCCGTCGCGTGGTGTTCATGGCCTCTACCGAAGGCGGCGTGGAGATCGAAAAAGTGGCGGAAGAGACGCCGCATCTGATCCACAAAGTCGCTATCGATCCGCTGGCAGGCCCAATGCCTTACCAGGGTCGTGAGCTGGCCTTCAAACTGGGTCTGGAAGGTAAACTGGTGCAGCAATTCACCAAGATCTTCATGGGCCTGGCAACCATCTTCCTGGAGCGCGATCTGGCGCTGATCGAAATCAACCCGCTGGTGATCACCAAGCAGGGCGATCTGATCTGCCTCGATGGCAAACTGGGCGCTGACGGCAACGCGCTGTTCCGCCAGGCTGACCTGCGCGAAATGCGCGACCAGTCTCAGGAAGATCCACGTGAAGCGCAGGCTGCACAGTGGGAGCTGAACTACGTGGCACTCGATGGCAACATCGGCTGCATGGTTAACGGTGCGGGCCTGGCAATGGGCACCATGGACATCGTTAAGCTGCACGGCGGCGAGCCGGCAAACTTCCTGGATGTGGGCGGCGGCGCAACCAAAGAGCGCGTGACCGAAGCATTCAAAATTATTCTCTCCGATGACAACGTGAAAGCCGTTCTGGTTAACATCTTCGGCGGTATCGTACGTTGCGACCTGATCGCTGACGGTATCATCGGCGCGGTAGAAGAAGTGGGCGTGAACGTCCCGGTTGTCGTTCGTCTGGAAGGTAACAACGCTGAACTCGGCGCGAAAAAACTGGCTGACAGCGGCCTGAATATTATTGCAGCGAAAAGTCTGACGGATGCAGCTCAGCAGGTTGTTGCCGCAGTGGAGGGGAAATAATGTCCGTTTTAATTAATAAAGATACCAAGGTTATCTGCCAGGGCTTCACCGGTAGCCAGGGTTCATTCCACTCTGAGCAGGCGATTGCCTACGGTACGCAGATGGTTGGCGGCGTAACGCCAGGTAAAGGCGGCACCACCCATCTGGGCCTGCCGGTGTTCAACACCGTTCGTGAAGCGGTAGAAGCGACTGGCGCAACTGCCACCGTGATCTACGTTCCGGCGCCGTTCTGCAAAGACTCCATCCTGGAAGCGATCGACGCAGGCATCAAACTGATTATCACCATCACCGAAGGTATTCCGACCCTGGATATGCTGACCGTGAAGGTGAAGCTGGACGAAGCGGGCGTGCGCATGATCGGGCCAAACTGCCCGGGCGTGATCACCCCAGGCGAATGCAAAATCGGCATCATGCCGGGTCACATTCACAAGCCAGGTAAAGTGGGCATCGTCTCTCGTTCCGGTACCCTGACCTATGAAGCGGTTAAGCAGACCACCGACTACGGTTTCGGCCAGTCCACCTGCGTGGGCATCGGCGGCGACCCGATCCCGGGCTCTAACTTCATCGACATCCTGAAGCTGTTCCAGGAAGACCCGCAGACTGAAGCGATTGTGATGATCGGTGAAATCGGCGGTAGCGCAGAAGAAGAAGCGGCTGCTTACATTAAAAATCACGTGACCAAGCCAGTTGTTGGCTACATCGCGGGTGTGACCGCGCCGAAAGGCAAGCGTATGGGCCATGCAGGCGCCATCATCGCGGGCGGCAAAGGCACTGCGGATGAGAAATTCGCTGCTCTGGAAGCCGCTGGCGTGAAAACCGTGCGCAGCCTGGCTGACATCGGTGAAGCACTGAAATCCATCATTAAGTAAATCCTCTCTGCTCCCCGTGCGGGGAGCTTTGACATAATAAATGTCCGTTTCGACATGGTTGGCCATCGCAAGATGGCCTTTTTTTTGCGCGACAGTGTTTACGTGTGGAGACAGAGGCGGGTAGGGCGGATGAAAGTTAAGCAAACGGCCGTGAAAACATTTTTGGTTCGACGGGATGAAACAAATTAGCAACACATGGGTGTTAAATTATAGATTGTTAAAAGTAAAATATTTGTGATAATAATTTTTGATAAAACCCCTGCGGAAAATTACTGTGAACCATCTGACATTAGTAGTACAGGCTTATTAAAAAAATGCTTCGCTGCCTGCGTTAATTTAAATCACCTTTATTTATAATCCCCGCTTTATTTGATAACCATCAAGCGAATATTAAAACATATCATTAACATCATTTTCATTGCATTTACCACGCGTAAACACCCTTAACACGTTCAGGCATTATTGATTTATATCAATATTTAATACCTGGAAAAGAGCGTCAAAAGGCGCTAAATTGTTCCCGATCAAATTGGTCGGAAAGTGGTAATTTTGCTAAATATTGATCGCTGTCGTAAATCGTAAAAGACTTCCATTAAAAACCTGTTTATTGTAAGGGTTTTGCAGCGTAATATATTTGCGGGATCAATTTCAGTTTTTATTAACGCATCTGTAACCTTTCATCATCGCTTTTTTCCTCCTGCGAGGATTAAGTAACGAAGAAAGGGTGCTGATAATTTTTGGGGCATGTGTGTGGATCCTTCTCTAACGGGATTCACTCTCGGAGTCTTCATGCGATGAGCAAGGAGTCATAATGTTAGACGTAGTCGAACTGTCGCGCTTACAGTTTGCCTTGACCGCGATGTACCACTTCCTGTTTGTGCCGCTGACGCTCGGTATGGCGTTCCTGTTGGCCATCATGGAAACGGTTTACGTCCTCTCCGGCAAACAGATTTATAAAGATATGACCAAGTTCTGGGGCAAGTTGTTTGGTATCAACTTTGCGCTGGGCGTGGCAACCGGCCTGACCATGGAGTTCCAGTTCGGGACTAACTGGTCTTATTATTCCCACTATGTCGGGGATATCTTCGGGGCGCCGCTGGCCATTGAAGGTCTGATGGCCTTCTTCCTCGAATCTACCTTTGTAGGTCTGTTCTTCTTTGGTTGGGATCGTCTGGGTAAAGTCCAGCATATGTGCGTAACCTGGTTGGTGGCCCTGGGCTCTAACCTGTCCGCACTGTGGATCCTGGTCGCCAACGGCTGGATGCAGAACCCTATCGCCTCTGATTTCAACTTCGAAACCATGCGTATGGAGATGGTCAGCTTCTCCGAGCTGGTGCTGAACCCGGTCGCGCAGGTGAAATTCGTTCACACTGTGGCCTCCGGCTATGTCTGCGGCGCGATGTTCGTGCTGGGCATCAGCGCCTACTACATGCTGCGTGGTCGTGACTTCGCCTTTGCTAAGCGCTCTTTCGCCATCGCGGCGAGCTTCGGTATGGCGGCTATCCTCTCCGTTATCGTGCTGGGTGATGAATCCGGTTACGAAATGGGCGACGTGCAGAAAACCAAACTGGCAGCGATCGAAGCAGAATGGGAAACCCAGCCTGCCCCGGCCGCCTTTACCCTCTTTGGTATCCCCGATCAGGATGCGCAGGAGAACCACTTTGCTATTCAGATCCCTTATGCGCTGGGCATCATTGCCACCCGCTCTGTGGATACGCCGGTTATCGGTCTGAAAGATCTGATGGTGCAGCATGAAGAGCGTATCCGTAACGGGATGAAAGCCTACTCGCTGCTGGAAGAACTGCGTTCCGGGACCAGCGATCAGTCTGTTCGCGACCAGTTTAACGACGTGAAAAAAGACCTTGGCTATGGCCTGCTGCTGAAACGCTATACCCCGAACGTCTCTGACGCGACGGAAGAGCAGATCCAGATGGCGACCAAAGACTCGATTCCGCGCGTGGCGCCGCTCTACTTCGCCTTCCGTATCATGGTGGGTTGTGGTGTGCTGATGCTGCTGATTATCGCCGCCTCCTTCTGGTCGGTCATTCGTAACCGTATCGGTGAGAAGAAATGGCTGCTGCGCACCGCATTGTATGCGATTCCGCTGCCGTGGATTGCCATTGAATCCGGCTGGTTTGTTGCGGAGTATGGCCGTCAGCCGTGGGCTATCGGTGAGGTGCTGCCAACTGCGGTGGCGAACTCCTCTCTTACCGCAGGCGATCTGATTTTCTCCATGTTGCTGATTTGCGGCCTCTACACTCTGTTCCTGGTGGCTGAACTGTTCCTGATGTTCAAGTTTGCGCGCCTTGGCCCAAGCAGCCTGAAAACCGGTCGCTACCATTATGAGCAGTCCACCGTTGCTTCTCAGCCTCACTACGAGCAGTCCACCGTGACTACTCAGCCGGCACGGTAAGACAGGAGTCATCAAATGATCGATTATGAAGTATTGCGTTTTATCTGGTGGCTGCTGGTCGGGATCTTACTGATTGGTTTTGCGGTCACTGACGGTTTCGACATGGGGGTGGGCATGCTCACCCGCTTCCTCGGTCGTAATGATACCGAGCGTCGAATTATGATTAACTCCATCGCCCCGCACTGGGACGGTAACCAGGTGTGGCTCATCACCGCAGGCGGCGCACTGTTCGCTGCCTGGCCGATGGTCTACGCGGCTGCGTTCTCCGGCTTCTATGTGGCGATGATTCTGGTGCTGGCATCCTTGTTCTTCCGTCCGGTCGGTTTTGATTACCGCTCGAAGATTGAAGACACCCGCTGGCGTAACCTGTGGGACTGGGGCATCTTCATCGGTAGCTTCGTGCCGCCGCTGGTCATCGGCGTGGCGTTCGGCAACCTGCTGCAGGGTGTGCCGTTCCACCTTGATGAATATATGCGCCTCTACTACACCGGTAACTTCTTCCAGCTGCTGAATCCGTTTGGTCTGCTGGCAGGGGTCGTCAGCGTGGCGATGATCATCACCCAGGGGGCAACCTACCTGCAGATGCGTACCGTGGGCGAGCTGCACCTGCGCTCCCGTGCCGTCTCGCAGATGGCGGCTCTGGTGACGCTGGTTGGCTTTGCGCTGGCAGGTCTATGGGTGATGTTTGGTATCGACGGTTATGTTGTGACCACTGCGATTGACCATACCGCGCCGTCGAACCCGCTGACCAAAGAGGTGGCTCGCGAGGCTGGTGCCTGGCTGGTGAACTTCAATAACACACCGATTCTGTGGGCGATTCCGGCACTGGGCGTCGTGCTGCCGGTGCTGACCATCCTGACCTCCCGCGCGGAGAAAGGGGCACTGGCGTTTGTCTTCTCTTCACTGACGCTGGCGTGCATCATCCTGACAGCCGGTATCGCGATGTTCCCGTTCGTGATGCCATCCAGCACGATGATGAATGCAAGCCTGACGATGTGGGATGCAACCTCCAGCCAGATGACCCTTAATCTGATGACGTTTGTGGCTGCCGTGTTCGTACCGATTATTCTGGCTTACACCGCCTGGTGTTACTGGAAAATGTTCGGTCGTATCACGAAAGAACATATCGAAAGCAACACCCACTCTCTGTATTAAGGAAGGAGCTGAATATGTGGTATTTCGCATGGATTTTAGGAACGCTTCTTGCCTGTGCATTTGGTGTGATTACCGCACTGGCGCTTGAGCACGTTGAAGCGACCAAAGCCGGTGAAGAAAAACACTGATGATCACGTATCTCTACGCGATCATGGATAAGCGCCCGTTAAGGGCGCTTTCCTTAGTGATGGCCTTACTGCTGGCGGGCTGTATTTTCTGGGATCCGTCGCGCTTCGCGGCGAAGACCAGCGAGCTTGAGATCTGGCACGGTTTTCTCATTATGTGGGCGGTATGTGCAGGCGTAATCCACGGGGTGGGATTTCGTCCGAAAGCCGTACACTGGCAGGGCATTTTTTGCCCGCTGATTGCTGATGTGATCCTGCTGTTGGGCCTGTTTTTCTTTTTCAACTGAATAAGAACTATCCGTTAATATTATGGGCTTACCCGGGCCCATAAAAATTTACTCTCTGTTTACTTTCCCCCATTCCAAACCACCATTCCCGCGCGTATAGTAGCGAAGTTTAAAAGCTCTAACCTTTTTTGCATTACCGGGATGTAAAGTGAATACAACGCTATTTCGATGGCCGGTTCGGGTCTACTATGAAGACACGGATGCCGGTGGTGTGGTTTACCACGCCAGCTACGTTGCCTTTTATGAACGAGCACGCACTGAAATGCTGCGCCATCATCACTTTAGCCAGCAGGTTCTGTTGGCGGAGCGAGTTGCCTTCGTGGTACGCAAGATGACGCTGGAGTATTTTGCGCCTGCCAGACTCGACGATATGCTCGAAGTCCAAACAGAAATAACATCAATGCGCGGAACCTCACTGGTTTTCACGCAGCGGATCGTCAATGCAGAGAACACGGTACTGAACGAAGCTGAAGTCCTGATTGTCTGTGTTGATCCACTCATCATGAAGCCTCGTGCGCTTCCTAAGTCTATTGTCGCGGAGTTTAAGCAGTGACTGACATGAATATCCTTGATTTGTTCCTGAAGGCAAGCCTTCTGGTTAAACTTATCATGTTGATTTTGATTGGTTTTTCAATCGCATCCTGGGCCATCATCATTCAGAGAACCCGTATCCTCAATGCGGCAGGCCGCGAAGCGGAAGCCTTTGAAGACAAGTTCTGGTCTGGTATCGAACTTTCCCGTTTGTATCAGGAGAGCCAGGGCCGTCGTGAAAACCTCTCCGGCTCCGAGCAAATCTTCTATAGCGGATTTAAAGAGTTCGCCCGTTTGCACCGCGCGAACAATCATGCGCCGGAAGCGGTAGTGGAGGGAGCATCCCGTGCGATGCGCATCTCCATGAACCGTGAACTGGAAACGCTGGAAACGCATATTCCTTTCCTGGGTACCGTGGGTTCCATCAGCCCCTATATCGGTCTGTTTGGTACGGTATGGGGGATCATGCACGCCTTTATCGCCCTGGGTGCGGTAAAACAGGCGACGCTGCAAATGGTTGCACCAGGTATCGCTGAAGCGCTGATCGCGACTGCTATTGGTCTGTTCGCGGCGATTCCAGCGGTTATGGCGTATAACCGTCTGAACCAGCGCGTGAACAAACTGGAACTGAACTACGACAACTTCATGGAAGAGTTCACTGCGATTCTGCACCGCCAGGCGTTTACCAGCACCGAGAGCAACAAGGGGTAAACCATGGCCAGACAGCGTGGACGGGGTCGTCGCGAACTGAAGTCCGAAATCAACATTGTACCGCTGCTGGACGTGCTGCTGGTGCTGCTGCTGATCTTTATGGCGACAGCACCCATCATCACCCAGAGCGTGGAGGTTGATCTGCCGGATGCGACAGAATCTCAGGCTGTAAGTACCAATGACGATCCGCCGGTCATCATTGAGGTATCCGGAGTAGGGCAGTACAGCGTGGTGGTGGAAAAAGATCGTATGGATCAGCTGCCGCCGGAGCAGGTCATTGCGGAAGCGCAACGACGCCTGCAGTCCAATCCGAAAACGGTCTTCTTAATCGGTGGCGCGAAAGACGTGCCTTACGATGAAATAATTAAAGCGCTGAACCTGTTGCATAGCGCGGGCGTTAAGTCAGTCGGCTTGATGACGCAGCCTATTTGATTATCTGCGTACACAACAGAGTTTTTGGGAACCCATAGTGTCAAAGGCAACCGAACAAAACGATAAGCTTAAACGGGCGATAATTATCTCGGCGGTGCTGCATGTGATTCTTTTTGCAGGACTGATCTGGAGTTCGTTCGATGAGCATCTGGATGCCGCTGCCGGAGGTGGTGGAGGTTCTTCCATCGATGCCGTCATGGTCGATCCCGGCGCGGTCGTTCAGAACTATAACCGTCAGCAACAGCAGCAGGCGAGTGCAAAACGTGCTGAAGAGCAGCGTGAAAAGCAGGCGCAACAGCAGGCGGAGGAGCTGCGTGAAAAGCAGGCCGCCGAGCAGGAACGTCTGAAGCAGCTTGAGAAAGAACGTTTGCAGGCGCAGGAAGCAGCGAAAGAGCAGGCGGAGCAGCAAAAACAGGCTGAAGCCGCCGCGAAAAAAGCGCAGGAGCAGCAGAAGCAGGCGGAAGAGGCGGCAGCCAAAGCCGCAGCGGAAGCGAAAGCGAAGGCAGATGCTCAGGCAAAAGAAGCTGCTGAAGCCGCCGCAGCCGCAGCGAAAAAAGCTGCAGCCGATGCCCAGAAACAGGCTGAAGCCGAAGCCGCAAAAGCAGCGGCTGACGCGAAGAAAAAGGCAGAAGCGGAAGCGGCTAAGAAAGCTGCTGCCGACGCACAGAAAAAAGCCGAAGCAGAAGCCGCTAAACAAGCCGCCCAGGAAGCCGAGAAAAAAGCGGCTGCCGAAGCAGCGAAGAAAGCGGCTGCTGCGGAAAAAGCCGCGGCCGCTGAAAAGGCTGCTGCTGAAAAAGCCGCAGCCGAGAAGAAAGCGGCTGCCGCAGAAAAAGCCGCAGCCGATAAGAAAGCCGCAGCCGAAAAAGCGGCTGCAGAAAAGAAAGCGGCTGCCGATAAAGCTGCTGCTGACAAAGCTGCCGCCGCGAAAGCCGCTGCCGCCAAGAAAGCCGCAGCAGAAAAAGCGGCCGCATCGGATGTCGACGATCTGTTCGGTGATTTAAGCTCAGGTAAGAATGCGCCGAAATCGGGTGGTGCAAAAGGTAACGGCCAACCAGCAAAAGATAGTGGAACAAGCGGGGCGAATGGTGGTGCGTCAGGCGCTGATATTAGTGCTTATGCTTCGCAGATTCGTAATGCAATTCAGAGCCGTCTATATGGCGCTGATCTGTATGCCGGTAAATCCTGTGTGCTACATATTAAGCTGGCGCCAGATGGCCTGCTGCTGGATGTCACTGAAGAGGGCGGTGATCCTGCCTTATGTCAGGCTGCGCTGACGGCTGCAAAAACTGCCAGAATTCCTAAACCGCCTAGCCAGGCTGTTTATGAAAAAGTAAAAGATGCCAAACTTGATTTCAAACTGTAGCGTTTTTCCCGCTAAAGTTGGCAAAACAGTCTACGTTTGAGGCTGTGGATTGGTAGTTTTGTTTATTTGGGTTTGTTAACATTCTGCTAAATTATGCGGGTAAGGTTACCCGGATATGGGAGATATGATGAAGCAGGCATTACGTGTTGCAATGAGTTTCTTAATGCTGTGGGCAGCGGTGCTGCACGCAGAAGTGCGTATCGAGATCACCCAGGGGGTGGATTCGGCACGTCCAATTGGTGTGGTTCCGTTCCAGTGGAAAGGGCCAGGCGCTGCGCCGGAAGATGTGGGCGGCATTGTTGCCGCTGACCTGCGCAACAGCGGTAAATTCAACCCATTAGACCGTTCTCGTCTGCCACAGCAGCCGGGCACAGCCGCAGAGTTGCAGCCAGCAGCATGGTCTGCACTGGGTATCGACGCGGTGGTGGTGGGTCAGGTGACCCCTAACCCGGACGGCGGTTACACCGTGGCCTATCAGCTGGTGGATACCGGTGGCGCACCGGGTACCGTGCTGGCGCAGAACAGCTACAAAGTGAACAAGCAGTGGCTGCGTTATGCGGGCCATACGGCAAGTGATGAAGTGTTTGAGAAGCTGACCAGCATCAAAGGCGCTTTCCGCACCCGTATCGCTTACGTTGTACAGACCAACGGCGGTCAGTTCCCGTATGAGCTGCGCGTCTCTGACTACGATGGCTACAACCAGTTCACCGTTCACCGTTCACCACAGCCGCTGATGTCTCCGGCCTGGTCGCCGGATGGTTCTAAGCTGGCCTACGTGACCTTCGAAAGCGGTCGTTCGGCGCTGGTTATCCAGACGTTATCTAACGGCGCGGTACGTCAGGTTGCCTCTTTCCCACGTCACAACGGCGCACCAGCATTCTCGCCTGACGGTTCTAAACTGGCGTTTGCCCTGTCTAAAACCGGTAGCCTGAACCTGTACGTGATGGATATCGCCTCCGGCCAGATCCGTCAGGTAACTGATGGTCGCAGCAACAACACCGAACCAACCTGGTTCCCGGACAGCCAGAACCTGGCCTTTACCTCTGACCAGGCGGGTCGTCCACAGGTCTATAAAGTTAATATTAATGGCGGTGCACCGCAGCGTATCACCTGGGAAGGTTCTCAGAACCAGGACGCCGACGTGAGCGCTGATGGTAAGTTTATGGTAATGGTCAGCTCGGCCGGTGGTCAGCAGCACATTGCTAAACAAGATCTGGGCGGGGGCGGCGTACAAGTTCTGTCGTCGACTTTCCTGGATGAAACGCCAAGTCTGGCACCTAACGGCACTATGGTTATCTACAGCTCTTCTCAGGGGATGGGATCCGTGCTGAATCTGGTTTCTACCGATGGGCGTTTCAAAGCGCGTATTCCGGCAACTGATGGACAGGTAAAATCACCTGCCTGGTCGCCGTACCTGTAATAATAATTAATTGAATAATATAGGAATCATAGAAATGCAACTGAACAAAGTGCTGAAAGGGCTGATGATCGCTCTGCCTGTTATGGCAATCGCAGCGTGTTCTTCTAACAAGAACGCCAGCAACGACCAGAGCGGCGAAGGCATGATGGGTGCCGGCACCGGTGTGGACGCAAACGGCAACGGCAATATGTCTTCTGAAGAGCAGGCGCGTCTTCAGATGCAACAGCTGCAGCAGAACAACATTGTTTACTTTGATCTGGACAAGTTCGACATCCGTTCTGACTTCGCTGCGATGCTGGATGCGCACGCTAACTTCCTGCGTAGCAACCCGTCTTACAAAGTCACCGTAGAAGGTCACGCGGACGAACGTGGTACTCCTGAGTACAACATCTCTCTGGGTGAGCGTCGTGCTAACGCCGTTAAAATGTACCTGCAGGGTAAAGGCGTTTCTGCTGACCAGATCTCCATCGTTTCTTACGGTAAAGAAAAACCTGCAGTACTGGGCCACGACGAAGCGGCTTACTCCAAAAACCGTCGTGCCGTACTGGTTTACTAAGAGAATTGCATGAGCAGTAACTTCAGACATCATCTGTTGAGTCTGTCGTTACTGGTTGGTATAGCGGCCCCCTGGGCCGCTTTTGCTCAGGCACCAATCAGTAGTGTCGGCTCAGGCTCGGTAGAAGACCGGGTCACCCAACTCGAGCGTATTTCTAATGCTCACAGCCAGCTTTTAACCCAACTTCAGCAGCAGCTCTCTGACAATCAAACCGATATTGACTCACTGCGCGGACAGATCCAGGAAAGCCAGTATCAGCTCAATCAGGTTGTGGAGCGTCAGAAGCAGATCCTGTTGCAGATTGATAACCTGAATAATGGCGGCGCAGCAGCGCAACCGGCAGCAGGGGATCAGGGTGCTGCGGCAACGCCTCAGGCTGACACATCAGCCTCGACCGCTGCGCCTGTGCAGAGCGGTGATGCGAATACTGATTACAATGCGGCAATTGCCCTGGTGCAGGATAACTCGCGCCAGGACGAGGCGATGGCGGCGTTTCAGAACTTCGTGAAGAAATACCCGGATTCGACTTATCAGCCAAACGCAAATTACTGGCTGGGACAGTTGAATTACAACAAGGGTAAAAAAGACGATGCGGCATTCTATTTCGCCTCTGTCGTTAAAAATTACCCGAAATCACCCAAAGCTCCTGACGCGATGTATAAGGTCGGTGTGATCATGCAGGACAAAGGCGACACCGCAAAAGCGAAAGCCGTTTTCCAGCAGGTAGTCACAAAGTTCCCGGGCACCGAAGGGGCAAAACAAGCGCAAAAACGCCTTGCTGCGATGGGATGATTGCCACATGACCAGAAATCGCTTTATTTCTGGTCTTGCCGCATAATTCGTAAGCAGTTAAGTGATATTCATCAAAATTTTAGTTGCGCAGAATTCTTAAATCAGTAATATATGCCGCCGTTGCCAAGGGATATCAAACACCCCAGAAGCAGCCGAAATAGTGGGTCGTTAGCTCAGTTGGTAGAGCAGTTGACTTTTAATCAATTGGTCGCAGGTTCGAATCCTGCACGACCCACCACTACTTAAGTAGAAAGCAGTAGGTTAGCGTGAAGGATAACGTTGCGTCAGCAACGGCCCGTAGGGCGAGGCGAAGCCGAGTCATCCTGCACGACCCACCACTAACTAAGTAGTAAGTAGTATCCAGCGTAGTATCGGGTGATTAGCTCAGCTGGGAGAGCACCTCCCTTACAAGGAGGGGGTCGGCGGTTCGATCCCGTCATCACCCACCACTCGGGTCGTTAGCTCAGTTGGTAGAGCAGTTGACTTTTAATCAATTGGTCGCAGGTTCGAATCCTGCACGACCCACCAATTTTACTATCTTACTCAGATAGTAAACGTGAAGGATAACGTTGCGTCAGCAACGGCCCGTAGGGCGAGGCAAAGCCGAGTCATCCTGCACGCCCCACCACTTTCTGGTGGTACCGAGTAATAATCTTCGAAGTCAGCACCCGAATGGGTCGTTAGCTCAGTTGGTAGAGCAGTTGACTTTTAATCAATTGGTCGCAGGTTCGAATCCTGCACGACCCACCACTTCGAAGAAAAGCAGTACATCCCGCAAGGGGTCGTTAGCTCAGTTGGTAGAGCAGTTGACTTTTAATCAATTGGTCGCAGGTTCGAATCCTGCACGACCCACCAATTTTACTTTCTGACTCAGAGAGTAAACGTGAAGGATAACGTTGCATCAGCAACGGCCCAAGGGCGAGGCGAAGCCGAGTCATCCTGCACGACCCACCAATGTAAAAAGGCGCCCTAAAGGCGCCTTTTTGCTATCTGTTATTCCAGAATCCAAAATGCGAGGGTTTACGTAGGTCGGGTAAGCGAAGCGCCACCCGACAAATGCTGCCCGCACCCTTTTGGTGTGACTTTCTCTCTCAGATTCGCTATCTTGTTTAGTATATAAAACACAATTGCCATTACTTTGGTTTCCGCCAAAAAATAACGGCAAACTTGTTAAGCCAGTAAAACGAGAAGCCAAAATGAGTGTGATGTTTGATCCAGAAGCCGCTATCTATCCTTTCCCACCAAAGCCTGCCCCGCTGAGCCTGGACGAAAAGCAGTTTTACCGTGAGAAAATTAAGCGTCTGCTCAAAGAGCGTGATGCGGTTATGGTGGCCCATTACTATACCGATCCTGAAATTCAGCAGCTTGCAGAAGAGACGGGCGGTTGTATCTCGGACTCGCTGGAGATGGCGCGCTTTGGTGCTAAGCATCCTGCTTCGACGTTGCTGGTGGCCGGGGTGCGTTTTATGGGCGAGACGGCCAAAATCCTCAGCCCGGAAAAAACGATACTGATGCCGACCCTGAATGCGGAGTGCTCGCTCGATCTGGGCTGTCCGATCGACGAGTTTACCGCCTTCTGTGATGCCCACCCTGACAGAACGGTCGTCGTCTACGCCAACACCTCTGCCGCGGTTAAAGCGCGTGCCGACTGGGTGGTCACCTCCAGTATCGCCGTTGAACTGATTGAGCATCTCGACAGCCTGGGCGAGAAGATTATCTGGGCACCGGACAGACATCTTGGCAATTACGTCCAGAAACAGACCGGAGCGGATATTCTCTGCTGGCAGGGCGCCTGTATCGTCCATGATGAATTCAAAACGCAGGCGCTGGCGCGCATGAAGGGGCTCTACCCGGATGCGGCCATTCTGGTTCACCCGGAATCCCCGCAGGCGATCGTTGATATGGCGGATGCCGTCGGCTCAACCAGCCAGCTGATCGCTGCCGCGAAGATGCTGCCGCATCGCCAGTTGATTGTGGCGACCGATCGCGGCATCTTCTACAAAATGCAGCAGGCGGTGCCAGAGAAAGAGCTGCTGGAAGCACCGACCGCAGGCGAGGGGGCAACCTGTCGCAGCTGCGCGCACTGTCCGTGGATGGCCATGAACGGGCTCAAAGCGATTGCAGACGGTCTGGAGACGGGCGGAGCCGCCCATGAAATCCATGTTGATGCCGCGCTGCGAGAGGGGGCGTTAATTCCGCTTAACCGAATGCTGGATTTTGCGGCTACACTACGTCCTTAAACCACGTAAACGTAACGCTCAGGGGAAAAGATGGATTTTTTTAGCACGCAAAACATTCTGGTACATATACCGATTGGCGCTGGCGGCTATGACTTGTCATGGATTGAAGCGGTCGGGACAATTGCAGGTCTGCTCTGTATCTGGCTTGCCAGTCTGGAGAAGATCGTCAACTACGCGTTTGGCCTGGTGAACGTCACCCTGTTCGCCATTATCTTCTTCCAGATCCAGCTGTATGCCAGCCTGCTGCTGCAGCTGTTCTTCTTTGGGGCCAATATCTACGGCTGGTACGCCTGGTCCCGGCAGAACAGCCAGCAGGAGGCGGAACTGCAGATCCGCTGGCTACCGTTGCCGAAGGCCATGGGCTGGCTGGCTGCCTGCGTGGTAGCCATTGGCCTGATGACGGTCTATATCGACCCGGTGTTCGCTTTCCTGACCCGCGTAGCGGTCTCGGTGATGAATACCCTGGGGCTGAACGTCACCATGCCGGAGCTGCAGCCTGACGCCTTCCCGTTCTGGGATTCATGCATGATGGTTCTGTCGATTGCCGCCATGATCCTGATGACCCGTAAGTATGTCGAAAACTGGCTGCTGTGGGTGATCATCAACGTGATAAGCGTGGCGATCTTTGCCCTGCAGGGCGTCTACGCCATGTCGCTGGAGTATATGATCCTCACCTTCATCGCCCTGAACGGCAGCAGGATGTGGATCAACAGCGCGCGTGAACGGGGTTCACACGCGCTGGCACGTTAATGGTGGTGATGATGGGCGTGACCGGACGGGATCTCGTTGAGGTGGCAGTCCGGTCCGTTACAGGGGGTGTATTCCATCTGAATGGTGCTGTGCGCAATGGCGTAATGGTGCTCCAGAAAGTGCTGAATACGCCCCAGTAACGCATCATGATCGTGAGGCGGGATAACCTGAACATGCAGGGTCATCAGCGGTTTTTCTCCCACCATCCAGACGTGTACATGATGCACATCGCGCACTTCAGGAAGGGAGCGCGTTAAGTTGCGCTTCAGCGCCGGGATATCCAGCGTCGCCGGCGCCCCTTCCAGCAGCTCATTGACGCTCTCCTGTAGAAGCCGCCAGGCACTGCGTAACACCAGGCACGAGACTAGAATCGACAATATCGGGTCGATGGGCGTCCAGCCGGTCCAGAGGATCACCAGCGCCGCAACGATGGCTCCCACCGATCCCAGAAGATCCCCCAGCACATGCAGCGCCGCTGCCCGCACGTTGAGATTCTTTTCTCCACTGCCGCGATGCAAAATCCAGAACGCCAGGATATTGGCGATAAGCCCGGCAACGGCTACCACCATCATGGTGACACCCGCGACAGGCTGCGGATGGCGGAAACGCTGGAAGGCTTCCCAGACGATTAAAATCGTGATCAAGACCAGCGCGATGGCGTTGACGAAGGCGGCGAGGGTAGTGAGACGTAGCCAGCCAAAGGTGCGTCCGTGGCTAGGCGGGCGCCGGGCGAATATCACCGCCAGTAGCGCAAACAGCAGCGCAGCGGCGTCCGTGAACATATGACCCGCATCGGCCAGCAGCGCCAGCGATCCAGAAACCAACCCGCCGATCACCTCAATGATCATAAAGGTGGCGGTGACGCCGAACGCCAGCGTTAAGCGTTTAGCATTTTCATCCTGTGAAGAAGGGGCGTGCGAGTGGGAGTGCGCCATGAATACTGTCCCGGTAAATAATTATTTTAAGTGTAGAGTTTTTAACATTTTGCACAAAAAATAAAGGAGAGCCGTAGCTCTCCTTCATCATAACCGCATTACCGTCAATTACTGAGTAGTGCCGTCAGTCTTTTGTTCTTGTGGGGTTCTTTCGGTATCAACTTTGCCGGATTGATCCGGACATTTACCGTCTTTACACATCGAATTCCTGTGCTGATCATCCTTGGACATGCCGTCGTTACTCATCTTACTTGGGTCGTCATTACCCATGACGGAGTTAGTGCCGCCAGTGGTTGAACTGTTGCCGGTACCATTGGTCACCCCGGTGCCGCTGGAGTTCGTTCCATCTGGATTGAGCATGGAACCCGTGCCAGTCCCCGTACCCGTACCTGTTGTGCCTGTACCTGTTGTGCCGGTGGTGCCGGTTGTACCAGAACCGGTGTTAATCTGGCTGTTGCCGGTGTTATTTGGAGCAATATTCTGGCGTGCGTCAGGCGCAACGGCCCCTGCATCAGCGGCGGCATTCGCCTGGCCATTATTGGTGTTAGAGCCGGCGGCGCTATCAGCAGCCAGTGCCGCACCGCTCGCCATCGTGAGCGAAGCTGTCAGGAAAAGGGTTGCGAGTTTAGTCATTTTCATCATGCTGCTCCTGTTCTGGTCGTTATGTTCTGGATAACTTCTTTCCACAGTGCATATGCGAAATCGATATACTGCTCAGTGGTTAAAGATGCCATGATCCCTACTTAGGTCAGTATGGAATCGCGATAAAATTTATAAATGCAGTGCATACAGTTAAAAAGTTTAGGGTGTATCTCGTTTTTCGCTACTTTGTTGCGTTTTTTAAGCGAATTCCAGGATTTATCTGTGCGTAGTGTAAAAGTGAGTTTACACTTCCTGACTGACAAGATAGATTGGAGGGATTGCATTCATTTATAAAAGTATGGCAAAGCTGGAACGAACATGAATTATCAGAATGACGATTTGCGCATTAAAGAGATCAACGAGTTATTACCCCCTGTAGCGCTCCTTGAGAAGTTTCCCGCCACCGAAAACGCCGCCAATACCGTTTCTCATGCCCGTAAAGCGATCCACAAGATCCTGAAAGGTAATGACGATCGTCTTCTGGTGGTTATCGGTCCATGTTCCATTCACGATCCTGCGGCGGCAAAAGAGTATGCGGCGCGACTGCTGACCCTGCGCGAAGCGCTGAAGGATGAGCTGGAAATCGTCATGCGCGTCTACTTTGAAAAGC
This sequence comes from Leclercia sp. LSNIH1, assembly GCF_002902985.1. Taxonomy (NCBI): domain Bacteria; kingdom Pseudomonadati; phylum Pseudomonadota; class Gammaproteobacteria; order Enterobacterales; family Enterobacteriaceae; genus Leclercia; species Leclercia sp. LSNIH1. Next base: position 2,327,968 of record NZ_CP026167.1, read on the forward strand.
CACGCACCACCGTAGGCTGGAAAGGGCTGATTAACGATCCGCATATGGATGGCAGCTTCCAGATCAACGACGGTCTGCGCATCGCCCGTAAGCTGCTGCTGGACATCAACGACAGCGGTCTGCCTGCGGCGGGTGAGTTCCTCGATATGATCACCCCACAATATCTCGCAGACCTGATGAGCTGGGGCGCCATTGGCGCGCGTACCACCGAGTCTCAGGTTCACCGCGAGCTGGCGTCAGGGCTCTCCTGCCCGGTTGGTTTTAAAAATGGCACCGATGGCACCATCAAAGTGGCGATTGACGCCATTAACGCTGCCGGGGCGCCGCACTGCTTCCTCTCCGTCACCAAGTGGGGTCACTCCGCGATTGTGAACACCAGCGGGAACGGCGACTGCCATATCATTCTGCGCGGCGGCAAAGAGCCTAACTACAGCGCGGCGCACGTCGCCGAAGTGAAGGCGGGCCTGGAAAAAGCCGGTCTGGCGGCGCAGGTGATGATCGACTTCAGCCATGCCAACTCCAGCAAGCAGTTCAAAAAGCAGATGGATGTGGGCACCGATGTCTGCCAGCAGATTGCCGGCGGTGAAAAGGCGATTATCGGGGTGATGATTGAAAGCCACCTGGTGGAAGGCAATCAGAATCTGGAAGGCAGCGAGCCGCTGGTCTACGGTAAGAGCGTCACCGATGCCTGCATTGGCTGGGACGATACCGAAACGGTACTGCGCCAGCTGGCGAATGCGGTGAAAGCCCGTCGCGGCTAAAAAAATGCCGGATTCGCATCCGGCATTCAGAACGCAGAGCCCGGTCATTGCGACCGGGCTTTTTTATTACTTGGCTTTACCCTGGTTCGCAACGGCCGCCGCTTTAGCCGCGATTTCGTCAGCGTTACCCAGATAGTAGTGCTTGATTGGTTTGAAGTTTTCGTCGAACTCGTACACCAGCGGCACGCCGGTCGGGATGTTCAGCTCGAGGATCTCGTCTTCACCCATGTTGTCCAGGTATTTCACCAGCGCGCGCAGGGAGTTACCGTGCGCAGCGATGATCACGCGCTCACCGCTTTTCAGGCGTGGCAGAATGGTTTCGTTCCAGTAAGGAACAACGCGATCGATGGTCAGCGCCAGGCTTTCGGTAGTTGGCAGCTCAGCGTCAGTCAGGGATGCGTAACGCGGATCGTGGCCTGGGTAACGCTCGTCATCTTTGGTCAGCTCTGGTGGGGTGACCGCGAAGCCGCGACGCCACTGTTTAACCTGCTCGTCACCGTATTTCTCTGCGGTTTCGGCTTTGTTCAGACCCTGCAGCGCACCGTAGTGACGCTCGTTCAGCTTCCAGGACTTCTCAACCGGCAGCCAGGCCTGATCCAGTTCGTCCAGTACGTTCCACAGGGTATGGATGGCACGTTTCAGCACGGAGGTATAAGCAAAATCGAAGCTGAAGCCTTCATCTTTTAGCAGTTTGCCCGCTGCTTTCGCTTCGCCAACACCTTTTTCGGACAGGTCAACATCATACCAACCGGTAAAGCGGTTTTCGTTGTTCCACTGGCTTTCGCCATGACGTACCAGAACCAGCTTAGTTACAGCCATATTTTACTCCTCCAGAACAAGCATTATTTGAATGATAACAATTCTCATTATATTGCTGCGGCTGAGCCGCGGGCAACGCTTAACCCTAACCATAGCGAAAATAGTGTCGCAGTGTAAGATGCTTGTGAATGAGGGGTTGTGATTTTGTCGGTGACTGGCGCTATTTTCAGCAAGATGGATAAAAAAAGCCCTCCGGCAGGAGGGCTGGTTTTTATTGCGCAATAAAGTGATATTCGGTAACGCTGATGTACTCTTCGCCCGGGCGCAGTATGCAGTCAGGCTGCGGCCATTCCCCATGATTCGGGCTATCGGGTAAGAACTCGCTCTCCAGCGCCAGACCCTGCCAGGCCCGGTATTCTCCATCTTCGCGCGCCGGGGTACCCTCGAGGAAGTTACCAGAATAGAATTGCAGGGCAGGGGCGGTGGTATAGACCGTCATCTGCAGCTTTTCATCGGCAGACCAGAGATGCGCCGCGGGCTGGCTCAGATCGCCCTGGGCATCAAGGAGGAAAGCATGATCGTAACCGTTCACCTTGCGCTGGTGGTCATCCGCCAGGAAATCCTGGGCGATAGCTTTGGTAGTGCGGAAATCAAAACTGGTACCCGCCACCGCTTTTAATCCTTCATGGGGGATCCCCATTTCATCGACCGGCAGATAGCGCTGGGCCAGCAGTTGCAGCCTGTGGTTACGCACGTCGCTGCAGTCGCCGTCGAGGTTGAAGTAAGCGTGGTTGGTCAGATTGACCGGGCAAGGTTTATCCACGGTGGCGCGGTAGGTAATGGCGATCCGGTTGTCCTCCGTTAAGCGATAATGGACGCTCGTCGAACAGTTGCCAGGGTAGCCCTGGTCGCCATCCGGGGAGTCGAGGGCCAACAGCGCTTCGCCATCGTTCTGCTGCACAATGCGCCAGCGGCGCTTGTCGAATCCATCCGGGCCGCCGTGGAGCTGGTTTTCGCCCTGGCTTGGCAGCAGGTCATAGCGCACGCCGTCCAGTTCAAAGCGGCTTTTGGCGATACGGTTGGCATAACGGCCTACCGAGGCGCCCAGGAAGGCCGTTTGCTCCACATACTGCTCAGGTGACGCACAGCCGAGCAGGGTTTCGCGGACGCTGCCGTCGGTCATCGGGACGCGGGCGGAGAGCAGCGTCGCACCCCAGTCCATCAGCGTGACGACCATCCCTGCTTCGTTGCGCAGGGTGATCAGGCGATACGGCAGGCCGTCAGGGGCGAGAACAGGTGTTTCGTTTAGCACTGGCCAGCTCCTTGTGATGCATTACAAACATAGAAAGTCTCTTTGATACCGGTTTTGGCTTCATACTGTTGTTCCACGGCTTGCTGAACAACCGGCACCAGTTCCTCCGGTACCAGCGCCACCACGCAGCCGCCGAAGCCGCCGCCGGTCATACGCACGCCGCCTTGATCGCCAATGGCGGATTTCACAATCTCAACCAGGGTGTCGATCTGTGGAACGGTGATTTCGAAGTCATCGCGCATGGAAGCATGCGACTCGGCCATCAGCTCACCCATCCGTTGCAGATCGCCTTTCTCCAGCGCAGCCGCTGCTTCTATGGTACGGGCGTTTTCGGTCAGGACGTGACGAACGCGTTTTGCCACTACCGGGTCCAGCTCGTGGGCCACTTTATTGAACTCGGTGAGCGAGACATCACGCAGCGCAGACTGCTGGAAGAAGCGCGCGCCGGTTTCACACTGCTCACGGCGGGTGTTGTACTCGCTGCCCACCAGGGTGCGTTTGAAATTACTGTTGATGATGATCACCGCCGCGCCTTTCGGCAGGCTGACCGCTTTGGTGCCCAGCGAGCGGCAGTCGATCAGTAACGCGTGGCCTTTTTTGCCCAGCGCCGAGATCAGCTGATCCATGATGCCGCAGTTACAGCCGACGAACTGGTTCTCTGCTTCCTGGCCGTTAAGGGCGATCTGCGCACCGTCCAGCGGCAGGTGATAAAGCTGCTGGAAGACGGTGCCGACAGCCACTTCCAGCGAGGCAGAGGAGCTCAGGCCCGCACCCTGTGGGACGTTGCCGCTGATCACCAGATCTGCGCCGCCAAACTCCTTGTTACGTTTTTGCAGATGCTTCACCACGCCGCGGACGTAGTTAGACCACTGCTGGCTGTCATGGGCAACAATCGGCTCATCCAGCGAAAATTCATCGATCTGGTTGTCATAATCCGCAGCCATCACGCGCACCTTGCGGTCGTCGCGTTTTGCGCAGCTGATCACCGTCTGGTAATCAATGGCGCAGGGCAGGACGAAACCGTCGTTGTAGTCGGTATGTTCGCCGATGAGGTTAACGCGGCCTGGCGCCTGGATTGCGTGAGTGGCGGGATAACCAAATTTTTCAGCAAACAGGGCGTGGGTTTTATCTTTCAGACTCATTGTTATTCTCCGGATTCGCGAAAATGGACATCACTCACTGCACGCAGACGCTCTGCGGCCTGCTCCGCCGTCAGGTCACGCTGGGTTTCTGCCAGCATCTCATAGCCGACCATAAACTTACGTACGGTGGCGGAGCGCAGCAGCGGCGGATAGAAGTGGGCGTGCAGCTGCCAGTGTTGATTCTCTTCGCCATTAAACGGTGCGCCGTGCCAGCCCATGGAATAGGGGAAGGAGCACTGGAACAGATTGTCATAGCGGCTGGTCAGTTTTTTCAGCGCCAGCGCCAGATCGCTGCGCTGGGCGTCGCTCAGATCGGTTAACCGCAGAACGTGGGCTTTCGGCAGCAGCAGGGTCTCGAATGGCCATGCCGCCCAGTATGGCACCACCGCTAACCAGTGTTCGGTTTCCACGACGGTGCGGCTGCCATCAGCCAGCTCGCGCTGGACATAGTCCAGCAGCATGGACGACTGCTGCTCAGCGTAATAGGCTTTTTGCAGGCGATCTTCCCGCTCCACTTCGTTAGGCATAAAGCTGTTGGCCCACACCTGGCCGTGGGGATGGGGATTCGAGCAGCCCATCGCCGCGCCTTTGTTCTCGAAGACCTGCACCCAGGGATAGGTTTGTCCCAGTTCGGCGGTCTGTTCCTGCCAGGTTTTCACCACTTCGGTCAGCGCTTCTACGCTCAGCTCCGGCAGGGTTTTGCTGTGATCCGGCGAGAAACAGATTACCCGGCTGGTGCCGCGCGCGCTTTCGCAGCGCAGCAGCGGATCGTCACTCTGCGGGGCGTCCGGCGTGTCGGTCATCAGGGCGGCAAAGTCATTGGTAAAGACGAAGGTGCCTTTGTAGTCCGGGTTGATATCGCCGGTGACGCGAGTATTTCCCGGACAGAGGAAGCAGTCCGGATCGTGCTGGGGCAGTGTCTCGCTGGACGGTGTCTCCTGCGCGCCCTGCCAGGGGCGTTTGGCGCGATGCGGAGAGACCAGGATCCACTGCCCGGTTAATGGATTAAAACGACGATGCGGGTGATCGACGGGGTTAAATTGGGTCATGACAGGTCCTTAGTCCGGATAGCCTTGTGGGTGGCGAGACTGCCAGCGCCAGGTATCCTGTGCCATTTCGTCAAGCGTGCGGGAGACACGCCAGTTAAGCTCTTTATCCGCCTTCGATGCATCGGCCCAGTAGGCAGGCAGATCGCCGTCGCGACGCGGGGCGAAGTGGTAGCTCACCGGTTTGCCGCAGGCGGCGCTGAAGGCATTCACCACATCCAGCACGCTGCTGCCGACGCCCGCACCGAGGTTGTAAATGTGAACGCCCGGTTTATTGGCCAACTGCTGCATGGCGGCGACGTGGCCGTCGGCGAGATCCATCACGTGAATGTAGTCGCGAACGCCGGTGCCGTCCGGGGTAGGGTAGTCGTTGCCGAAGACCGCCAGCGAGTCACGACGGCCTACCGCAACCTGGGCAATATAGGGCATCAGGTTGTTAGGAATGCCCTGCGGATCTTCACCCATGTCGCCGGATGGGTGCGCGCCCACCGGGTTGAAATAACGCAGCAGGGCGATGCTCCACTCCGGCTGTGCTTTTTGCAGGTCGGTCAGGATCTGTTCCACCATCAGCTTGCTCTTGCCGTACGGGCTTTGCGGCGTACCGGTCGGGAAGCTTTCAACATAAGGGATTTGCGGCTGGTCGCCGTAGACGGTGGCGGAAGAACTGAAGATCAAGTTTTTGACGCCCGCCGCGCGCATGGCAGAGACCAGGCGCAGCGTGCCGTTGACGTTGTTGTCGTAATATTCCAGCGGCTTCGCCACGGATTCGCCCACCGCTTTCAGGCCAGCAAAGTGAATCACCGTATCAATGGCGTGATCGTGCAGGATCTCAGTCATCAGCGCTTCGTTACGAATATCGCCTTCGACAAAAGCAGGCTGTTTACCGGCCAGGCGCTCCATAACCGGCAGCACGCTGCGTTTACTGTTGCACAGGTTATCAAGGATGATGACGTCATGGCCATTTTGCAGCAGTTGCACACAGGTATGACTTCCTATGTAACCGCTACCACCTGTTACCAGAACTCGCATATTTCGCTCCATTAGGCTTATGGTATGAGATAATCCTAGCATAACAGAGAGCAGGAAAGTGTGACATGGGATAAAATAGTGGAATCGTTTACACTGCACAAAACGCAGCTGCTCTCCGGCTAAAAAAGGATTGTAGATCAAAGCGCTTGGGGTGGGATGTTGCAGGTTGTCCGAAAAAGAGCGGGGGCGTGGCCCCCGTCAGGATGTCAGATGCGGCCAACCTGGTAGCGATAGCCGTCGCCGTTGGCGACAAATTCCAGGCGGTGGGTGATACAGGCGGGCGCGTCTTCGGCATGGTGAGAAACAAACAGTAGCTGCGTTTCACCTTCGCTAATCAGGACATCAACAAAACGGCGAATAAGCTGGCGGTTCAGGGGATCCAGCCCCTGTAGCGGCTCGTCGAGGATCAGCAGCGTCGGGTGTTTCACCAGCGCGCGCACGATGAGTGCCAGCCGCTGCTGGCCCCACGACAGGCTGCTGAACGGGGCATCCGCAACCCGGTTATCCATCCCCAGAATATCCAGCCACTGCTGCGCCAGCTTGTGCTGCCGGTCAGACACCGCCTGATAAATCCCGATGGAGTCGAAATAACCGGACAGGATGACGTTGCGCACCGTGGTACTGACGCGGTAATCGAGGTGCAGGCTGCTGCTGACGTAGCCAATATGTTTTTTGATATCCCAGATGGTTTCGCCGCTGCCGCGACGGCGGCCAAAGAGGGTGAGATCGTTGCTGTAGCCCTGGGGGTGATCCCCGGTAATGAGGCTAAGCAGGGTCGATTTCCCGGCGCCATTAGGGCCGACAATCTGCCAGTGCTCGCCGGGATTTACCGTCCAGCTTAACTGGTTGAGGATCGGACGATCGTTATAGGAGACCACGCCGTTATTCAGCACAATCCGCGCCTCGCCCTCCGGCAAAGCGTGACGCGCAGACGGCGCATCCGGTTCGGGCAGGGTAATGCCGTTCAGTTTTTCACTGTGCGCCAGTTGGGCAATCAACGCCTGCTTCAGCAGAGCCGCTTTTTCGCCCACCGCCGTCAGGGTGCAGTCGGCCAACACTCCCGCGTGCTGGACAAAATCGGGGATCTCGTCAAAACGGTTCAGCACCAGCACCAGGGTATAGCCCTGCTGATTAAGCGAGGCCAGCAGATCCGCCAGCTGGCTGCGGGATTGCACGTCGAGGCCGTCAAAAGGTTCATCCAGGATCAGCAGGTCGGGGTCGGCCATCAGGGCCTGGCACAGCAATGTTTTGCGGGTTTCACCGGTAGAAAGATACTTGAAACGTCTCTCCAGCAGGTAAGTGATGCCGAACTGTTCCGCCAGCTGGCGGCAACGGACGTCGTCTTTGATCTCGTCCTGAATGATTTCAGCGGCCGTTCGGCCAGTATCATCTTCATCGGGGCTGAGCATATCGGTGTTGTTACGCTGCCACTCGTCGCTGACCAGTTTCTGCAGTTGCTCGAAGGAGAGGCGGGTCACGCGGGTGAAACTGCTCTGGCGTTCGCCCTTCAGCAGCGTCAGCTCGCCAGCCAGGGCGCGGGCGACGGCAGATTTGCCGCTGCCGTTACTGCCCACAAAAGCCCAGCTTTCACCACCATTCAACGTAAAATCAGCGAGGGTGAGCGTGCGCGTGTCGCTAAGACGAAACGTGCCTTGCGAAATTTGCAATGATGACATGATTTATCCCATTTTTTGCAGCAATAAGCATCAGGGATAACCCACTGTCGGCACACATGTCAATGCGCTTAGCACAACGTGGCGATAATCACCCGGTCGGCATTAAAATATGCGGTCGCCTCAGCACCTTCTTCTAAATCCTGGCTCTGGGCCAGCGGCACGGTGGCGCAGAGCGTCTGGCCGTCGGGCAGGGTCATCAGCACTTCACACTGCTCGTCGCCACGGTCGATATGGTTGATAACTCCCTGTAGCTGGTTATCCGCCTGTTTTGCCGTTTCCCTGTCCAGCGTGATGTTGACCCATGGCGCTTTCAGCAGCACCAGCACCTCTTTGCCCTCATCCAGCCCCAGCCGCTTGCCGCTCTGGGCCGTAATGGCAACTTTCAGGCGGGTGGTGCCGTCGGCGAGTAAAATATCGACATGCTGCTGGACCTGGTCATCATCGCGGGCGGTGACCGTGCCAAACCACTGGTTGCGGGCGCTGGTTTGCAAAGAGAAACGCGAGATGGCGCCGAGCAGGCTGTCCAGCGGCAGGGCGTCGTCATCGCTTAAAACATCAAAGGCCTTTTGCTGGATCTGCGCCAGCAGGTCATAGAGCTGGATCAGCCGCTGCCCGTAGCGCGTCAGGATGGCACCGCCGCCGCCTTTGCCGCCGGTGGCGCGATCGACCAGGGTCTGTTCGCTCAGCGTGTTCATCTCGTTGATGGCATCCCACGCGCTTTTATAGCTAATTCCGGCGTTTTTTGCCCCCTGGCTGATGGAGCCGGTTTGCTCAATTTGCTTGAGCAGGGCAATGCGGCGGGGATCGGCGAACAGTTTTTGCGAAAGACGTAGGGTGAGGAGAATTTCGGCCTGCATAACAATGTCCTGGCAAAAGGGTTATTGTGACGTAATTCGTTACCGGCGCAAACTGTACCGCACAAAAGGGGATGTAATTCTCGCTTTTCCGGTTAGAATAAGGCAATTCACATTGTCTGGAGAAAGCCATGTTAGAGTTGCTGAAAAGTCTGGTATTCGCCGTGATCATGGTACCAGTGGTGATGGCTATCATCCTCGGTGCCATCTACGGCCTGGGTGAGGTGTTCAACATCTTTTCCAATGTCGGCCACAGAAAACAGCCGAAAAAACAGCATTAATTCCCTTTTAAAACGCCCGGTTCCGCCGGGCGTTTTGCTCTCAAGTTTCCCCCTTCCTCGCCGATACTATTTTCAGGACAAAATTGATCTACTCCCCGATCGGTACGATTTAACGCTGGGCAAACCTGACGGTTATCGTTATATTTCAATTTATATAACGGTCTTTGCAGGAGCTTTAAATGAAACGTACATGGTCAGGATTGGTTACGGGCGTGACGCTGACACTCACGCTGGCCGGCCAGGCGCTGGCAGACGAAGGCAAGATCACCGTCTTTGCCGCCGCATCACTGACGAACGCAATGCAGGATATTGCCGCGGTGTATAAAAAAGAGAAAAACGTCGACGTGGTGTCGTCATTTGCCTCTTCGTCCACTCTGGCGCGACAGATTGAAGCAGGCGCCCCTGCCGACCTCTTTATATCGGCCGATCAGAAGTGGATGGATTACGCCGTCGATAAAAAAGCGGTTGATGCGGCGAGCCGTGTCACCCTGCTCGGCAACAGCCTGGTTGTGGTGGCGCCGAAAGCCAGCGCCCAGAGCGAGGTGGCTATCAACAAGGAGACGCCCTGGAGCAGCCTGCTGAAAGGGGGGCGTCTGGCGGTGGGCGATCCGGAACACGTTCCGGCAGGCATTTACGCTAAAGAGGCGCTGCAAAAACTGGGTGCCTGGGAGACGCTGGCTCCTGAACTGGCGCCTGCGGAAGATGTGCGCGGCGCGCTGGCACTGGTGGCGCGCAATGAAGCGCCGCTTGGGATCGTCTACGGTTCCGATGCGGTTGCTGAAAAAGGGGTGAAAGTGGTGGGTACGTTCCCTGAAGACTCGCATAAGAAAGTGGAATATCCTGTGGCCATCATTGATGGACATAAAAACGCAACCGTCAGCGCCTTTTACGATTATCTGAAGGGGCCGCAGGCGTCTGCCATCTTTAAACGTTACGGATTTACGACGCACGAATGATATTGACCGATCCCGAATGGCAGGCCGTGCTGCTGAGCCTGAAAGTCTCTTCCCTCGCGGTTGCATTGAGTTTGCCCTTTGGGATCTTTTTCGCCTGGTTACTGGTTCGCTGTCAGTTTCCGGGCAAAGCACTCCTCGACAGTATTTTGCACCTTCCTCTGGTGCTGCCGCCGGTGGTGGTAGGGTATCTGCTGCTGATTGCCATGGGGCGGCGCGGTTTTATCGGCGAGCGCCTGTATGAGTGGTTTGGCATTAGCTTTGCCTTCAGCTGGCGCGGCGCCGTGCTGGCGGCGGCGGTGATGTCATTCCCGCTGATGGTACGGGCGATCCGCCTGGCGCTGGAAGGGGTCGATCTTAAACTTGAACAGGCGGCCCGTACCCTCGGGGCCGGGCGCTGGCGCGTCTTTTTCACCATTACGCTTCCCCTGACGCTGCCGGGCATTATTGTCGGCACGGTGCTGGCATTTGCCCGCTCGCTGGGGGAGTTTGGCGCCACCATCACTTTTGTTTCCAACATTCCGGGCGAAACACGCACTCTCCCGTCGGCCATGTATACCCTGATCCAGACCCCGGGTGGCGAGGGGGCTGCGGCGCGGTTGTGCCTGATCTCCATTGTGCTGGCGCTGGTGTCGCTGCTGGTGTCGGAGTGGCTGGCGCGCATCAGCCGTGAACGGATGGGGAAATAATCATGCTGGAACTCAATTTTACCCAGACGCTGGGCGATCACTGCCTGACCCTCAACGAAACCCTGCCAGCCAGCGGCATTACCGCCATTTTTGGCGTCTCCGGCGCGGGCAAAACGTCGCTAATCAACGCGATAAGCGGGCTGACGCGACCTCAGACGGGGCGGATCGTACTCAACGATCGGGTGCTGAACGATGCCGAAAAGCGTATTTTTCTCGCGCCAGAAAAGCGCCGGATTGGTTATGTCTTCCAGGACGCCAGGCTGTTTCCCCATTACAAAGTACTGGGTAACCTGCGTTACGGCATGGCGAAAAGCATGGCCGGGCAGTTCGATAAGCTGGTGGCTTTGCTGGGCATTGAGCACCTGCTTGACCGGCTGCCGTCGTCGCTGTCGGGCGGCGAAAAGCAGCGCGTGGCGATAGGCCGGGCGCTGCTTACTGCCCCGGAACTGCTGCTGCTGGACGAACCGCTGGCCTCCCTCGATATCCCCCGTAAGCGCGAGCTGCTGCCTTATCTGCAGCGCCTGGCCCGCGAAATCAACATCCCGATGCTCTATGTGAGCCATTCGCTGGATGAGATCCTGCATCTGGCCGATAAGGTACTGGTGCTGGAAAATGGCAGCGTGAAAGCGTTCGGTAATCTGGAAGAGGTGTGGGGGAGCAGCGTAATGCATCCCTGGCTGCCGCAGGAGCAGCAAAGCAGCATTCTGAAGGTGAGCGTGCTGGAACACCATCCGCACTATGCCATGACCGCCCTGGCTATCGGCGATCAGCATGTCTGGGTCAACAAGCTGGATAAACCGCTGCAAACCAACCTGCGCATTCGCATTCAGGCGTCCGATGTCTCGCTGGTACTCCAGCCGCCGCTACAGAGCAGCATCCGTAATATTCTGCGCGCCAAGGTCGCCCAGTGTTACGACGACAACGGTCAGGTGGAGGTGCAGCTGGAGATTGGCAGCCGCACGCTGTGGGCCCGCATCAGCCCGTGGGCCAGAGATGAACTGGGGATCAAACCTGGCCTCTGGCTCTACGCGCAGATCAAGAGCGTCTCCATCACCACCTGATCACAGCAGACGGGTATAGATAAATTCGGCGATGCTGTTGGTGGTGTTATCGCCGATCACCACATTCGCGCGCGCTTTGACGGCGTCGTCCGCATTCCCCATCGCCACTCCGGTACCAGCCGCTTCCAGCATGCTGATGTCATTGTAGTTATCGCCAAAGGCAATGACGTCCTTCATAGAGCCGCCGATGGATTCCACATACTCCGTCAGGCGTTTCCCCTTGCTGTTGCCTTTACGGGCGATATCCACCTGATCGTGCCACGACCATTCGCACTCCAGCCCCAGCGTCTGCTCAACCTGTGTGGCAAAGTCGTTGAGTTTGCCTGTGTCCTCACCGGTCAGGGCAAATTTCCAGATCGCGTTGACCTCACGGGCGGCCTGGGCGAGGGACGGCACCTGCGTGAAGACCGGGCGCTGCGCTTCCGGCAGCGCCTGTGCCCAGTTGCTGGTGCGAATCACGTGGCCGGTAGGACGCTCGTACAGCATCGCGTCGTCAACATACATCAGGCCGTGAATGGCATGCTCATCGAGCAGATCGATCAGTTGCAGCGCCTGCGGAACCGGTAAGGGATCGGCTTGCAGAACCTTTTTTGCTTGATAATCATACAAATAGGTTCCATTACAACAAATTGCAGGTGTATCTAACGCCAGTGCCTGATAAAAAGGATGAATAGCAACGTGATGCCGACCCGTCACGATGAGGAGTTGATATCCCACCTCCTGGGCACGCTTCAGTGCTTCAAGCGAAGAGGGGAGCAGGGTTTTTTGCGGCGTTAACAGCGTACCGTCTAAATCCAGTGCAATCACACGCGAGGTCATTTGATATTCCGGGTTAATGTTGAAAGGAGGGGATGCGCAGATGGTACACCGTGCAAGTAACGCTGCAAAATTCCTGGTTAAAATTCAGCATTCACCGTTAAAAACGACTATCCTGGTACATTACTTTTACGCGCAGTGAGGAAAGGAGCATTCATGAAACAAACCGTTTATACCGCCAGTCCTGAAAGCCAGCAGATCCATGTCTGGCGTCTGAATCCCGAAGGTTCGCTCACCCTGGTTCAGGTTGTCGATGTTCCCGGCCAGGTTCAGCCGATGGTGATCAGCCCGGATAAACGTTTCCTGTATGTGGGTGTTCGCCCGGAGTTCCGCGTGCTCGCGTACCGTATCTCGCCTGAAGATGGCGCTCTGACATACACGGCCGAAGCCGCGCTGCCCGGCAGCCCGACGCATATCTCCACCGATCTGCAGGGACGCTTCATTTTTAGCGGCTCCTACAATGCCGGCTGCGTCAGCGTAACCCGTCTGGATGATGGTATTCCTGGCGAAACCGTTGAGGTGGTTGAAGGGCTGGAAGGGTGCCACTCGGCGAACATCTCCCCGGATAACCGCACTCTGTGGGTGCCGGCGCTGAAGCAGGATCGCATCTGCCTGTTTACGCTGGGTGATGACGGCAAGCTGACCGCGCAGAACCCGGCGGAAGTGGCTACCGTTGAAGGGGCCGGGCCGCGTCATATGGCATTCCATCCGAATCAGCAGTACGCCTACGTGGTGAATGAGCTGAACTGCACGGTAGACGTCTGGGCCTTGCGCGATCCGCACGGCAAGATTGAGTGCGTGCAGACCCTGGACATGATGCCGTCTGATTTCACCGATACCCGTTGGGGGGCAGATATCCATATCACACCTGATGGCCGTCACCTCTATACCTGTGACCGTACCTCCAGCCTGATCACCGTGTTTAGTGTTTCGGAAGATGGTAGCGTGCTGGCTATCGAAGGCTTCCAGCCAACCGAAACGCAGCCGCGCGGCTTCAACGTCGATCACAGCGGTAAATTCCTGATTGCGGCGGGGCAAAAATCGCACCATATCGCGCTGTATGAAATTCAGGGTGAGCAGGGGCTGCTTGAAGAGATGGGACGTTACGCCGTCGGCCAGGGGCCAATGTGGGTGGTGGTTAACGCGCACTAAGACGGATGAAATAAAAAAACCTCGCGAATGCGAGGTTTTTTTATGCCCGGTGGTAGCCGGGTGAGCACATCAACATAAACCAACCGCCTTATATTAGCGTCGTACTGACCCTTTGCACAACGTCAGTTGCTTAATCCTGGAAGAGTGACTCGTAGTGATATTAACTTAAATGTTTGAATAATATTGATTTTAACCGCGCTCCTTTATAAATTCCTATTTGATAAAAGACTGTTTAAATATCCAGTCTCGTCTGCTTATAATCAGAACTGTTGGTGTAGATGTGTGGCAGTCCGCAATCTGGGATCACTTTTAAGTCCTGGCTGGCGGGTGGTGCCGTCAGTGCCTTAACTGCGGAGCACATCAACATAAACCAACGCCCACTGGCGACAGGCAGCGGAAAGGTAAGTCAGTGGAAGTGCTCCTGACCCAAGGAGTGGCGTATGAGCATGATGGGATGGATAATTCTGTTCCTGCAACTCATGGTTGCAGTTCTGCAACTGCTGGATGCGTATCTTAAAACCGGTGCCTGACGTGTTCAGCCGCAGCATTAAGGGGGAGTTGCTCCCCCTTTTTGCTAAATATTTACTGCTTCGGCTCTGCGATCACTTTACTTCCCACGCCGCGGTTGTTGTATTCCCACATGCGGTTGAAGTTAGCGTCGTTGAGGTTACGCTGCACGTTGCCTTTCTCATCCACCGCACCGGTGTTACCCGCATACGGACGCTGAGAGATGGCGGCGTTGCCCCACGGTTTAGCCATATTAAAGCCTTCGTTGATCACGCTGTCGCGGATCACCACCTGACCGTTAGTGGCGGAATCGACATCCAGGGAGCGGCCGAGTTGTGCCACGCCGTCGCCCATCGCGGTAAAGCGGCTGTTCACTGCCAGGAAGCCGTAGAACAGATTGGACTGCGTCGCAGGGGCGAAGACGTAGCCTTCCTGCTGGGTACGGGTGTTCATGACGCGGAAATCGGTGTTATCAAACACCACGGCACCGCGACCAGAAACCATATCCACATCCCCTTCAATGTAGCTGTTGGTCACCAGCGTACGGGTGATACGGTTGTTTTTCAGGGTGTTGTCAACGCCGCTGTTAGTGACGAAGAAGGTGTTCTGGCGACCCAGAATGTTCACCTTGTCGATTTGCACCCGATCGCCATCGCTGCGCAGAGCCACCGCCTGGTGGTTTCCGGCATCCACGCTGTCACCCAGATTGTTTTCAATGGTCAGGTTCTGCAGCTGCAGACCGTTGTTCTGCGACCAGAAGACCGCGGAACACATCAGGCCAACGGTGGCGCTGTGCTTGCTCTGGCAACGGTCGAACATATACCAGGCCGGTTTGCCCGGCATATATTTGCCGCCCGGGTTAACCAGGTGACGCCAGGTTGCGGTGTCGATCTCGGAGTCGATCGCCAGACCAATTTTGACATCGATCGGTTTTTCACCCGTACCGTAGATCGTCACGCTCCCCGGCGCGGCGGGCACATACACAGTACCTTCGTATTCGCCCGGTAAAATGGCGATGTACTGACGGGAGCTGCTGTGCTTAGCAATGGCAGCATCGACTGCCGCCTGGATGGAGGTGTGCGTCACGCCCTGGGTTCCCGCCGGGCCAACCACAAAGTTCGGCTGCTCAGGCAGGCGGATGGCATAAGGACTCCACGGCGCCGCGTTCGGATCCATGGCCGTAAAGTAGCGAGCCTGCTGGAAGTTTTTCGCTTCGTCAGCGGAGAGGATCGGACGGGAAGCCGTGCCCGGCGCAACCTGCTCTGATGGCAGTTGATCCGGCGGAGTAGAGCTGCACGCCGATAACGTCACGCCAAATGCGAGTGCCAGCGCCAGACGAGAAATCCTGGAAATGTTCAAGGGAAGCTCCTGCAAAACATATCAATAGGGGGACAACTGAAATAGCCTGCTTTTTTATACTAAGTTGAGCGAAACGGGAAGAATAAAAGGCAAAAAGTTGCTTTTTCTTCCCGCGGTTAGCGAGGAAGTTGTCACAAATAAATAACAATCTCGGTAAAGGCGATTGACAGGGCGACAGGAATGAAAATAAATGTCTATACAACCCATGACAAGTGGAAGCCCGATGCTGCAACTTTATCCTGACGATCTGATCTGGCGTAACCTGCGCCTCGCGACGCTGGATCCCGACCACGACACCCCCTATGGCCTGCTGGAAAACCGGGCATTGATTGTGCGCGGTGAGACCATCCTGGCCATCGTGCCGGAATCTGACCTGCCGGAGGATCTGCCCAACATCATCGATTTACAGGGGCGGCTGGTGACGCCGGGCCTGATCGACTGCCATACGCATCTGGTGTTTGGTGGCGATCGTGCCGCCGAGTGGGAGCAGCGACTCAACGGCGTCTCTTATCAGACCATCAGCGCTCAGGGCGGCGGGATTAACGCCACGGTCACTGCCACCCGGGAGAGCACGCCTGAGCTGCTCGAACAGCTTGCGCAGCAGCGCTTGCAGCGCTTAATGCGCGAGGGTGTCACCACCCTCGAGATAAAGTCGGGTTACGGCCTGGATGACGAATCCGAAGAGAAGATGCTGCGCGTGGCCCGGCGTCTTGCACAGACCAACCCGATGGAGATCAGCCCGACGCTGCTTGCGGCGCACGCCGTGCCGAAGGCGTATCGCCACGATCCGGATGCCTACATCGACCATGTTTGTCAGCACATGCTGCCTGCACTGTGGGAAAAAGGGCTCTTCGAAGCTGTGGATGTCTTCTGCGAAAATGTCGGGTTTACGCCCGAACAGAGCGAGCGGGTGTTCCAGGCGGCGCAGAAGCTGGGCATTCCCATTAAAGGCCACGTTGAGCAGCTCTCCAGTCTCGGCGGCACTGCGCTGGTGAGTCGTTACCATGGGCTCTCCGCCGATCATATTGAATATCTCGACGAGGCTGGTGTCGACGCGATGGCGCAGAGCGGCACCGTGGCGGTGTTACTCCCCAGCGCATTTTACTTTTTACAGGAGCGACAGCGCCCGCCGGTTGCGCGGTTACGCCAGCGGGGGATACCGATGGCGGTCGCCACGGACTACAACCCGGGCACCAGTCCGTTCGCCAGCCTGCACCTGGCGATGAACATGGCCTGCGTCCAGTTTGGCTTAACCCCGGAAGAGGCGTGGGCAGGTGTCACCCGGCATGCGGCGAAGGCGCTGGGCCGCGGTGAGACCCACGGCCAGCTGAAGGCGGGGTTTGTCGCCGATCTGGCCATCTGGGATGCGAAAAACCCGGTGGAGATGGTCTATGAGCCGGGTCGTAACCCGCTTTATCAGCGCGTATTCAGAGGAAAAACAGTATGAGCCTGTGGCAGCCGGTTTCACCGGACGTCTGGCAAGGCCGTGACGACAGCAGCGAGGCCAGCAACGCGCTGCGCCTGTTTCAGACCGTGCAACTTAGCGACACGCCAATGCCGACCGGTGACGGTATCGCCCTGATTGGCTTCGCCTGTGACGAAGGGGTCAGACGCAATCAGGGTCGCCCCGGCGCCGCCCAGGCACCGGATGTGTTACGCCGTGCGCTGGCGAACATGGCGAGCCACCAGGGGCACGATCGGCTGATGGATATGGGTAACATTGGCGTAGAGGGCAATGCGCTGGAGGCGGCCCAGCAGGCCCTGAGCGAGACGGTCACCGCCTGCCAGCAGGCGGGCATGCGCACCTTAGTTTTTGGCGGCGGACATGAAACCGCCTGGGCCCATGGTCGCGGCGTGCTGGATGCCTTTCCCGGCGAGCGGGTGGCGATCGTCAACCTCGATGCCCATCTCGATCTGCGAAACGCCCGCCAGGCGACCTCCGGCACGCCGTTCCGCCAGCTGGCCCGGTACTGCGCCGCGCAGCAGCGTGAGTTTTACTATGCCTGTCTGGGCGTCAGCCGTGCGGCCAATACTCAGGCGCTGTGGGATGAGGCTGCGCGCCTGAACGTTACGCTGGTGGAGGATCTCGATTTCCGGCAGCAGGCGCTGGACGCGCTCACAACGCTTCTTGAACAGGCAGATCGTGTCTACCTGACTATCGATCTCGACGTCATGCCTGCCGGGGAGATGCCCGCCGTGTCGGCCCCCGCCGCGCTGGGGGTTCCCGCCCGGGATCTGCTCCCGGTCATCGAGCAGATCTGTCGCAGCGGCAAACTGCAGGCGGCCGATCTGGTTGAGTTCAGTCCCGGCTTCGATCGTGACAGCCAGGGGGCGAAGCTCGCCGCACGGCTGGCGTGGCAAATCGCTCACTGGTGGGCATAAAGCTTGTATATACTCGATTTTTTATGACGGCTTAAGGAATTGCTATGTTCTCTCGCGCCCCGCAGCAGCAGGCCAGTGCGCCAGCCCCTTTCTATGAAAAGGTCAAGCAGGCGATCAGCCATCAAATCGCCACCGGCGTCTGGCGTCCCCACGATCGTATCCCGTCCGAGGCGGAGCTGGTGGCCCAGTTCGGCTTTAGCCGGATGACCATCAACCGCGCGCTGCGGGAGCTGACCGATGAGGGGCTGCTGGTGCGCCTGCAGGGGGTCGGCACCTTTGTCGCCGAGCCAAAAGGGCAGTCAGCGCTGTTTGAGATCCGCAGCATTGCCGATGAGATCGCCTCCCGCAACCATCAGCACCGGTGTGAAGTGCAGTTCCTCGAAGAGACGCAGGCCAGCGCCGCCCAGGCGGTAGCGTTGAACGTCAAAGAGGGATCGCGCATCTTTCACTCCCTGATGTTGCACTATGAAAATGACGTCCCGGTGCAGATAGAGGATCGCTGCGTCAATGCCGCACTGGTGCCGGACTACCTTCAGCAGGACTACACCACCACCACGCCCCATGCTTATCTGTCGCGGGTTGCGCCGCTGACGGAAGGGGAGCATATCGTCGAGGCGGTGCGGGCCACGCCGAAGGAGTGCGAACTGCTGCGCATCAAGGAGCACGACCCCTGCCTGCTGATCCACCGCCGCACCTGGTCAGCCTCCCATATCGTCTCCCATGCCCGGCTGCTCTTCCCCGGCAACCGCTACCGGCTGCAGGGCCATTTTATGTCATAAGCGAAAAGCGTGATTGCTGACGCAATATAACAAAAATGTATCGTAATTGTTAAAACCGGTCTTGTGTGCACTTGTCTATACAAGTATATCTTACTGTATATTCTGTCCCCTATGAGGAGCACACAATGTCGTCAGGTAAGTTTCGCCAGCAAGAGATCCGCGCCCCACGTGGCACCCGGCTGACTGCCAAAAGCTGGCTCACCGAAGCCCCGCTGCGCATGTTAATGAATAACCTCGATCCCGACGTGGCGGAAAACCCTCACGAGCTGGTGGTCTATGGCGGGATTGGCCGCGCCGCGCGCAACTGGGCGTGCTATGACGCCATTGTCGCCGCGCTTACTGAACTGGAAAGCGACGAAACCCTGCTGGTGCAGTCCGGCAAACCGGTCGGCGTGTTCAAAACCCACGAAAACGCCCCGCGCGTGCTGATCGCCAACTCCAACCTGGTGCCGCACTGGGCCACCTGGGAACACTTTAACGAGCTGGAAGCGAAAGGGCTGGCGATGTATGGCCAGATGACCGCCGGCAGCTGGATCTACATTGGCAGCCAGGGCATCGTCCAGGGGACCTACGAGACCTTTGTCGAAGCAGGCCGCCAACACTATAACGGCTCCCTGAAAGGCCGCTGGGTACTCACCGCGGGCCTGGGCGGTATGGGCGGCGCACAGCCGCTGGCGGCAACCCTGGCGGGGGCTTGCTCCCTGAATATTGAGTGCCAGCAGAGCCGCATCGATTTCCGTCTGCGGACTCGCTACGTCGATGAGCAGGCCGAAACGCTTGACGACGCCCTGGCGCGCATCCAGAAATATACCGCCGAGGGACGGGCCGTCTCCATTGCCCTGTGCGGTAACGCCGCCGAGATCCTACCGGAACTGGTGGCGCGCGGCGTGCGCCCGGACCTGGTCACCGACCAGACCAGCGCCCACGATCCGCTGCACGGCTACCTGCCAAAAGGCTGGAGCTGGGAAGCTTACCAGCAGAAAGCGCAGCAGGATCCGGAAGGCACCGTGCTGGCGGCGAAGCGTTCCATGGCTGACCACGTTAACGCGATGCTGGCCTTCAGCCAACAGGGTGTACCGACTTTCGATTACGGCAACAACATCCGTCAGATGGCGAAAGAGATGGGCGTGACCAACGCCTTCGACTTCCCGGGCTTTGTCCCGGCCTATATCCGTCCGCTGTTCTGCCGCGGGATTGGCCCATTCCGTTGGGTGGCCCTCTCCGGCGACCCGGAGGATATCTACAAAACCGACGCCAAAGTGAAAGAGATCATTCCCGATGATGAGCACCTCCATCACTGGCTGGACATGGCCCGCGAGCGCATCAACTTCCAGGGACTGCCGGCGCGGATCTGCTGGGTTGGGCTGGAGTGGCGCCAGAAGCTGGGCCTGGCCTTCAACGAAATGGTGCGCAGCGGTGAAGTCTCCGCGCCCATCGTCATTGGTCGCGACCATCTCGACTCCGGCTCGGTTGCCAGCCCGAACCGCGAAACTGAAGCGATGCAGGACGGCTCCGACGCGGTCTCCGACTGGCCGCTGCTGAACGCGCTGCTCAACACTGCCAGCGGCGCCACCTGGGTCTCGCTGCACCACGGCGGCGGGGTGGGCATGGGCTTCTCCCAGCATGCCGGGATGGTGATCGTCTGCGACGGCACCGATGAAGCCGCGGCCCGTATTGCCCGCGTCCTGCACAACGATCCGGCGACAGGCGTTATGCGCCATGCCGATGCCGGGTATGACATTGCCATCGACTGCGCGAAAGAGCGGGGACTCAACCTGCCGATGATCGCGGCCACACAAGGAAAGCACTAATGAACGCCTTAACCCTGACGCCCGGCTCCCTTACCCTGGCCCAGCTGCGCCAGATCTGGCAGCAGCCGCACCAGTTGACGCTCGATGAGGCGGCCCATAAGGCGATTAACGACAGCGTCGCCTGCGTGGAAGCCATTGTTGCCGAAGGGCGCACCGCCTACGGCATTAACACCGGGTTTGGCCTGCTGGCGCAGACGCGCATCGCCACCCACGATCTGGAAAACCTGCAACGTTCGCTGGTGTTGTCCCACGCGGCGGGCGTGGGCGACCCGCTGGATGATGACATGGTGCGCCTGATGATGGTGCTGAAGATCAACAGCCTGGCGCGCGGTTTCTCCGGCATCCGCCTGAGCGTGATTGAGGCGCTGATTGCCATGGTCAATGCGGGCGTCTACCCGTGGATCCCGGCCAAAGGCTCGGTGGGTGCCTCCGGCGATCTGGCGCCGCTGGCGCACATGTCTCTGACCCTGCTCGGCGAAGGCAAAGCCCGCTACCGTGGCGAATGGCTCCCGGCCGCTACCGCCCTGCAAAAAGCGGGGCTGGCCCCGGTGACGCTGGCGGCGAAAGAGGGGCTGGCCCTGCTGAACGGCACCCAGGCCTCCACCGCCTTTGCCCTGCGCGGCCTGTTTGAAGCTGAAGATCTCTTTGCCTCGGCGGTGGTCTGCGGGGCGCTGACCACCGAAGCGGTGCTCGGCTCCCGGCGCCCGTTTGATGCCCGTATCCACGAGGTGCGCGGCCAGCGCGGGCAGATCGACGCCGCGGCGCTGTTCCGCCACGTTCTGACCGACACCAGCGCCATTGCCGACTCGCATCATAACTGCGACAAGGTGCAGGATCCCTACTCCCTGCGCTGTCAGCCGCAGGTAATGGGTGCCTGCCTGACCCAGCTGCGCCAGGCGGCAGAGGTGCTACTGGTGGAATCCAATGCCGTCTCCGACAACCCGCTGGTCTTCGCGGCGGAAAGTGAGGTGGTCTCCGGCGGCAACTTCCATGCCGAACCGGTGGCGATGGCGGCGGATAATCTGGCCCTGGCGATTGCCGAGATCGGCGCGCTCTCTGAACGCCGTATCGCGCTGATGATGGATAAACATATGTCCCAGCTGCCGCCGTTCCTGGTGCGCAATGGCGGGGTGAACTCCGGCTTTATGATTGCCCAGGTCACCGCCGCGGCGCTGGCGAGCGAGAACAAGGCGCTGTCCCACCCGCACAGCGTGGACAGTCTGCCCACCTCCGCCAACCAGGAAGACCATGTCTCAATGGCCCCGGCAGCAGGCCGTCGCTTATGGGAGATGACGGGTAATACCCGTGGCGTGCTGGCGGTCGAGTGGCTGGCGGCAGCGCAGGGCTGCGATTTGCGTGATGGCCTCACCTCCAGCCCGCTGCTGGAGCAGGCGCGTCATATCCTGCGGGAGCAGGTGGCGCACTATGATGATGATCGCTTCTTCGCCCCGGACATTGATGCAGCGATGGATCTGCTGAAGAAAGGGAGTCTGGCGGGGATGTTACCAGCCTTCCTGTAATACACGCCCGGTGGCGCTACGCTTACCGGGCCTACAAATGCCACCGTAGGCCGGGTAAGGTGAAGCCGCCACCCGGCAAATGCCCGGCGGCGCTGCGCTTGCACGGGCCGACGGTTTTGTGCGGTTTCCGGGACTGCTTTTTTTATGAATACATCGCCGTAATGGAGGCACTTCCCAGGGTGTGGAAATGGACGTTAAAGCCCACCATCGCGCCGCTCGCCTCCTCATCCACCTCAATCCTTTCCACATCCAGGGCATGCACCGTGAAGATATAGCGATGGGTTTCGCCCTTAGGGGGTGCCGCGCCGCCATATCCCGCTTTGCCAAAATCGGTGCGGGTCTCTACGGCACCCTCCGGCAGCGCCACCAGCGACGAGCCTGACCCCTGCGGCAGCACGCGGATATCGGCCGGGATATTGGCGACAACCCAGTGCCACCAGCCGGAGCCGGTAGGCGCATCGGGATCGTAGCAGGTCACGACAAAGCTCTTGGTGCCCGGCGGCACCTCGTCCCACGCCAGATGCGGAGAGATGTTATCTCCCTCGTAACCCATACCGTTAAATACGTGGCGCAGCGGGAGTTTATCGCCGTCGCGCAGATCCTTACTGATGAGTTTCATACTGTTCCTCCGTAATAAGCTCAGCCAGAAGTGTAACGCATAAACTAGATCGCAAAGTGCGCAGGTTCCTGTACGGCATCCACCACCGCGGCGGTCAGCTTGCTGAGCTGGTCACGGCTGATCGGATACGGCGGCATCAGATAGATTAGCTTGCCGAACGGCCGCACCCAGACGCCGCGCGCCACAAAGAAGCGTTGCAGCGCCGCCATGTTCACCGGGTGGGTCGTTTCGACGACGCCGATGGCCCCCAGCACCCGCACGTCGGCGACACATTCTGCCTCCCGCGCCGTCGCCAGTTCATCCTTCAGCTGGGCTTCGATGGCGGCCACCTGGGTCTGCCACTCGCCGCTCTCCAGCAATGCCAGACTTTCACTGGCGACGGCGCAGGCCAGCGGGTTACCCATAAAGGTCGGACCGTGCATAAAGCAGCCCGCCTCGCCGTTGCTGATGGTCTCGGCCACCAGGCGGGTGGTGAGGGTGGCGGAGAGGGTCATGGTGCCGCCGGTCAGGGCTTTGCCGAGGCAGAGAATGTCCGGCGTAATCCCCGCGTGCTCGCAGGCAAACAGTTTACCGGTGCGCCCGAAGCCGGTGGCAATCTCGTCGGCAATCAGCAGGATACCTTCCCGGTCGCACATCCTGCGGATGCGCTTCAGCCATTCGGGATGGTAGATGCGCATGCCGCCGGCACCCTGCACGATGGGCTCAAGGATCACCGCGGCAATCTCGTGGCGATGGGCGGCCATCAGGCGGGCAAAGCCGACCATATCCTTCTCATCCCACTCGCCGTCAAAGCGGCTCTGCGGCGCCGGTGCAAAGAGGTTCTCCGGCAGGTAGCCCTTCCACAGGCTGTGCATCGAGTTGTCGGGATCGCAGGCCGACATCGCCCCGAAGGTGTCGCCATGATAGCCGTTACGGAAGGTGAGGAACCGCTGGCGGGATTCGCCTTTGGCGTGCCAGTACTGCAACGCCATTTTCATCGCCACCTCCACCGCCACCGAGCCGGAGTCGGCCAGGAACACGCACTCCAGCGCGTCGGGGGTCATCGCCACCAGCCGACGGCAGAGATCTACCGCGGGAGGATGGGTGATCCCGCCGAACATCACGTGCGACATGCGGTCAATCTGCGCTTTCATCGCGCTGTTCAGCCGGGGGTGATTGTAGCCGTGAATGGCCGCCCACCAGGAGGACATCCCGTCTACCAGCTGTTCGCCGCTGGCCAGCGTCAGCTCGCAGCCGTGGGCTTCCGTCACCGGATAAACCGGCAGGGGCTGGGTCATGGAGGTGTAAGGATGCCAGATATGTTGCCGATCGAAGGCGAGATCGTCCGTTGTCATAATCGACTTGTAAACCATTTTGAAAACATTTAGGTTTACAAGCATAAACCGAAACCACGCTGAACTAAACCCCTTTGGAGATGCCCCATGGCTCACCAGACTCGCTGGACAATGTCGCAAGTCACTGCATTATTTGAAAAACCCCTTCTTGAACTGCTGTTTGAAGCGCAGCAGATCCACCGTCAGCATTTCGATCCGCAGCAGATTCAGGTCAGTACGCTGCTGTCGATCAAGACCGGCGCCTGCCCGGAAGACTGTAAATACTGCCCGCAAAGTGCGCGCTACAAAACCGGCCTCGAATCCGAGCGGCTGATGGAGGTGGAGCAGGTGCTGGAGTCGGCGCGTCAGGCGAAAAACGCCGGGTCGACCCGCTTCTGCATGGGCGCGGCGTGGAAAAACCCGCACGAGCGCGACATGCCTTACCTCGAACAGATGGTACAGGGCGTTAAGGCGATGGGGCTGGAGACCTGCATGACCCTCGGCACGCTGGATGACAGCCAGGCGCAGCGCCTGGCCTCGGCGGGGCTCGATTATTACAACCACAACCTCGACACCTCCCCGGAGTTCTACGGCAATATCATCACCACCCGTACCTACCAGGAGCGGCTGGACACGCTGGATAAAGTGCGTGAGGCGGGCATTAAGGTCTGCTCGGGCGGCATCGTGGGGCTGGGCGAAACGGTCACCGATCGCGCCGGTCTGCTGTTGCAGTTGGCGAACCTGCCGACCCCGCCGGAAAGCGTGCCGATCAACATGCTGGTGAAGGTGAAGGGCACTCCGCTGGCGGATAACGACGACGTTGACGCCTTTGATTTCATCCGCACCATTGCGGTGGCGCGGGTGATGATGCCAACCTCTTATGTGCGCCTCTCGGCGGGCCGCGAGCAGATGAACGAGCAGACCCAGGCGATGTGCTTTATGGCCGGGGCCAACTCTATCTTCTACGGCTGCAAACTGCTCACCACCCCGAACCCGGAAGAGGACAAAGATGTCCAGCTGTTCCGCAAGCTGGGGCTTAATCCGCAGCAGACCGCGGTTCTCACCGGCGATAACGAACAGCAGCACCAGCTGGAACAGCAGCTCTTCAACGCCGATACCGACCAGTTCTATAACGCGGCGACGCTATGACCTGGCAGCAACGTATTGGTGCCGCCCTCGATGCCCGTCGGGCGGCAGAGGCGCTGCGCGTGCGCACCCCGGTGGAGAACGGCGCAGGCCGTTTTCTCACCTGCGACCAGCGGCGCTACTCTAATTTCTCCAGCAACGACTATCTCGGCCTGAGCCAGCATCCGGCCCTTATCCGCGCCTGGCAACAGGGGGCGGAGCAGTATGGCGTGGGCAGTGGCGGCTCCGGCCACGTCAGCGGCTATACCCGCGCGCATCAGGCGCTGGAGGAGCAGCTCGCCGACTGGCTCGGCTACCCCCGGGCGCTGCTGTTTATCTCCGGCTTTGCTGCCAATCAGGCGCTGATTGCTGCCCTGACCGGCAAGGATGATCGCATTGTGGCCGACCGCTTAAGCCACGCCTCCCTGCTGGAAGCGGCCAGTCACAGCCCGGCCCAGCTCCGGCGCTTCGCCCATAACGATGCCGCTCAGCTCGCTTCGCTGCTGGATATGCCCTGCGAGGGCCAGCAGCTGGTGGTGACCGAGGGGATCTTCAGCATGGATGGCGACAGCGCCCCGCTGGTCGATATCCATGCTGTGGCCCGGCGTCAGGGCAGCTGGCTGCTGGTGGACGATGCTCACGGCATTGGCGTCACCGGGCCAGAAGGGCGCGGCAGTGCGGCACATCTGGGCGTCAAACCCGAGCTGCTGGTGGTCACCTTTGGCAAAGGCGTTGGCATCAGCGGCGCAGCGGTACTGTGCAGCGACCCGGTGGCTGATTATCTGTTGCAGTTTGCCCGACATCTCATCTACAGCACCAGCATGCCCCCTGCCCAGGCGGTGGCATTACTGGCAGCCTTTAATCTTATTCGCAGCGACGAAGGGGAGGCGCGGCGGCAGCGGCTCTCGACGCTTATCAGCCAGTTCCGCGCAGGCGTGAGCGGCCTTCCGCTTGAGATCACCGCCTCGCAAAGCGCCATTCAGCCGCTGATTGTGGGCGAAAACGCGTGCGCCCTGCATCTGGCGCAGACCCTCAGAGAGAAGGGGATCTGGGTGACGGCCATTCGTCCGCCTACCGTACCGGCGGGCACGGCGCGCTTACGCCTGACCCTGACGGCGGCCCATGAAGCGGCAGACATCACCGCGTTACTGGAGGCGCTGCATGTCGCAAGTGAATAAACAGGCCATTGCCGCCGCCTTTGGCCGGGCGGCGCAGAGCTATTCCCGCCACGACGCGCTCCAGCGGCAAAGTGCTGACGGGCTACGGGCGCTGCTCGCAAAAAACGCCTTCCCCAGCGTGCTGGACGCCGGCTGTGGCCCGGGCAGCAACAGCCTCGCCTGGCGCAGAAGTGGCAGCGTGGTGACGGCGATGGATCTCAGCGCCCCGATGCTGGAGGAAGCGCGCCGCAACCGGGCGGCCGACCACTATCTGCAGGCGGATATCGAAGCCATTCCGCTGGCGGATGCGCAGTTCAGCCTGGTCTGGAGCCATCTGGCGGTGCAGTGGTGCGCCAGCCTGCCGCAGGCGCTGACGGAGCTCTGTCGCGTGGCGAAGCCCGGAGGCAGGGTGGCCTTTACCACGCTGCTGAACGGCTCCCTGCCGGAGCTGAAGCAGGCCTGGCAGGCGGTAGATACGCAGCCGCACACCAACCGCTTTCTGAGTCGGGAAGAGGTAAACGATGCCCTCGATGGCTGGCGGCACCGCTGTGCGGTCCAGACCATCACGCTGCACTTTGACGATGCGCTCAGCGCCATGCACTCCCTGAAGGGGATCGGCGCCACCCATCTGCACGCCGGGCGGGCCGCCAGGCCCTTAACCCGGGGACAGCTGCAGGATCTGGCGCAGGCCTGGCCGCAGCGTAATGGCAAATACCCGCTCTCTTATCAACTTTTTCATGGGATTATCGAACGTGACTGAACGCTATTTTGTCACCGGCACCGACACCGAGGTCGGAAAAACCGTCGCCAGCACCGCCCTGCTACAGGCGGCACGGGCGCTGGGCCGCAACACCGCCGGGTATAAGCCCGTGGCCTCGGGCAGCGAAATGACCGCGGAAGGGCTGCGTAACAGCGATGCGCTGGCGCTACAGCGCAACAGCAGCGTGGCGCTCAGCTATCAGGCGGTGAACCCTTACACCTTCGCGGAGCCCACCTCGCCGCATATCGTCAGCGCGGAAGAGCAACGACCCATCGAGTTCAGTGCGCTTTCAGCCGGGCTACGCGCGCTGGAAAGCCAGGCCGACTGGGTGCTGGTGGAAGGGGCGGGCGGCTGGTTTACGCCGCTCTCCCCGGAGCAGACCTTCGCCGACTGGGCGATCGCCGAGCGCCTGCCGGTGATCCTGGTGGTGGGGGTGAAGCTGGGCTGCATCAACCACGCCATGCTGACCGCCCAGGCGATCCGCCAGGCGGGGCTGCATGTTGCAGGCTGGATAGCCAATGGGGTGGTGGCCCCCGGCAAACGTCATGGCGAATACATGGCAACGCTGAAACGCGTACTGCCTGCACCGCTGCTGGGCGAAATCCCCTGGCTTGGCGAGCAGGCCGACACGGCGGATATCGGGCGTTATCTCTCTCTCAGCGCACTGGCGCCGTCGGCCCCATCCAGTGGGCAATAAGCGGGTCATCCAGCTCGCTGACGCGGCCCTGGGCCACGTTTCGCCCGCGGTAAAGCAGGCAGAAGCGCTCCGCCACCCGGCGGATCAGCGACAGGTGCTGCTCGGCGAGCAGCACCGTTAGCCCCAGTTCGCGGTTAAACCTGAGCAGCAACTGCGCCAGCCTGATGCTAAACAGCGGGCTGGCACCACGGCTGGGCTCGTCGAGGATCAGCAGGCGAGGGCGGGTGACCAGCGCGTTCGCCAGTGCCAGCTGGTACTGCTGGTCGTCGTTCAGTCCTGACGCCCGCTGCTGACGTAGCGGGTAAAGCTCCGGAAAGAACTCAAAAATTTCGCTACTCACCGACCCGCCCACGCTCCCTTTTGCCATCCGCGCGATATGCAGGTTCTCTTCTACCGTCAGCTGGGAAAAAATCCGCCTCTCCTGTGGGACAAAGCCAATTTCTGCGCCCGGAAGCCACTCACAAGGGGAGGCTCCGGCGTCATGCCAGACCATCGTACCGCTGGCAATAGGCAGCAGGCCGGCGATGCAGTTTACGAGGGTGGTTTTTCCCATTCCGGGCAGTCCGACCACCCCGGTACAGACGCCGGGCGGCAGATCAAGGTCGACGTTCCACAGGGTGTGGCGATCCCCGTAATACTGATTAACGGCACGCAGGCTCAACATGGTGTTTCTCCTTAACAGGCATCGATGACCTCGGGTACAGTGCAAGACTCTTGCCATCGACCTGAAAAGGAGGATTAAACCCCGTTTTTTCGGAATCCCCTCAGTAAACAACGCAGGTAGCCAGGAAGCGTGCACTGCCCCGGTGCCCCAAAGGGTGAGCCTGGTGCAGCGACTATTTGAACAAAATGTGAGCAGTGTCTCGTCAATTCGTTATCCAATTTTTGGCAACAGATCGCCAAAATTGGGCGATAAAAAATTTTTACCGTCGCGCTGTGGGTAAAAACCGGGAATTAGCCGAGTCACGCTCCGTATGGGCTGGAGGCAGTTATCCACTATTCCTGTGGATAACCATGTGCATTAGAGTTAGAAAACGCGAGGTAAGCGAGAGAATACGCGGCCTGCGCCTGAATTGCTGCGAAACGCGTCTTTTTGAAAAGATTAAATTAAATCAATGCGTTAAATAAAATCAATCGTTGTCATTAAACGGTCACGATAATGCGCTTAAGTCCGGCGTCTCGCCTTGACAAATGTTAAAAAATAAAAAGTTCTGGGGATAACCGTGCGTTGATGGAATTTTATCCCGTCGCAGCCGAAATTTTGTGCAGCTTCGTTTGATTCTTACCCAGGGTGGCACAAAACGACGCGGTTGCCACTGGATTTATGTCCAGTATAATTTACTGGCAAAAATAGCCATCAGGAGTAAAATTACTCACCTGCCGTATTAACCATCATCAGGTCGCCGTTCATGAGTAAACCGTTCAAACTGAATTCCGCTTTCCGTCCTTCCGGCGATCAGCCTGAAGCGATTCGCCGTCTGAAAGAGGGGCTGGAGGATGGGCTTGCGCACCAGACGCTGCTGGGGGTGACCGGGTCGGGTAAAACCTTCACCGTTGCCAACGTGATCGCCGATCTCCAGCGCCCTACAATGGTGCTTGCCCCGAACAAAACCCTGGCGGCGCAGCTCTACGGCGAGATGAAAGAGTTCTTCCCGGAGAATGCGGTGGAGTACTTCGTGTCGTACTACGACTACTATCAGCCGGAAGCCTACGTTCCCAGCTCGGACACCTTTATCGAGAAAGATGCCTCGGTGAACGAGCATATCGAGCAGATGCGTCTCTCCGCAACCAAGGCGCTGCTTGAGCGCCGTGACGTGGTGGTGGTGGCCTCGGTGTCGGCTATCTACGGCCTCGGCGACCCGGATCTCTACCTGAAGATGATGCTGCACCTGACCGTGGGGATGATTATCGATCAGCGCGCCATTTTGCGTCGCCTGGCCGAGCTGCAGTACACCCGTAACGATCAGGCGTTCCAGCGCGGCACGTTCCGCGTGCGCGGCGAAGTGATCGACATCTTCCCGGCGGAGTCGGACGACTTCGCGCTGCGCGTCGAGCTTTTCGATGAAGAGGTGGAGCGGCTGTCGCTGTTCGACCCGCTGACCGGCCATGTGGAATCGACCATTCAGCGCTTCACGGTCTACCCGAAAACCCACTACGTCACCCCGCGCGAGCGCATCGTGCAGGCGATGGAGGACATCAAGGTTGAACTGGCGGATCGCCGCAGGGTGCTGTTGGAAAATAACAAGTTGCTGGAAGAGCAGCGTATCAGCCAGCGTACCCAGTTCGATCTCGAGATGATGAACGAGCTGGGCTACTGCTCCGGTATCGAAAACTACTCGCGCTATCTCTCTGGCCGTGGGCCGGGCGAAGCGCCGCCAACCCTGTTTGACTACCTGCCGGCGGATGGCCTGCTGGTGGTGGATGAATCCCACGTCACCATTCCGCAGATTGGCGGGATGTATCGTGGCGACCGGGCGCGTAAAGAGACCCTGGTGGAGTACGGCTTCCGTCTGCCGTCGGCGCTGGATAACCGTCCGATGAAGTTTGAAGAGTTCGAGGCGCTGGCGCCGCAAACCATCTACGTGTCGGCTACGCCAGGTAACTACGAGCTGGAGAAGTCGGGCGACGAAGTGGTGGATCAGGTGGTGCGTCCGACCGGCCTGCTGGACCCGATTATCGAAGTACGCCCGGTGGCCACCCAGGTAGATGACCTGCTCTCGGAGATCCGCGCCCGGTCGGCTATTAACGAGCGTGTGCTGGTGACGACCCTGACCAAGCGGATGGCGGAAGACCTGACCGAATACCTCGAAGAGCACGGTGAGAAGGTGCGCTATCTGCACTCGGATATCGACACCGTGGAGCGCATGGAGATTATCCGCGATCTGCGTCTTGGCGAGTTCGATGTGCTGGTGGGGATCAACCTGCTGCGTGAGGGGCTGGATATGCCAGAAGTGTCGCTGGTGGCGATTCTGGACGCCGACAAAGAGGGCTTCCTGCGTTCCGAGCGCTCGCTGATCCAGACCATT
The DNA here is from genome assembly GCF_002902985.1 of Leclercia sp. LSNIH1. Taxonomy (NCBI): domain Bacteria; kingdom Pseudomonadati; phylum Pseudomonadota; class Gammaproteobacteria; order Enterobacterales; family Enterobacteriaceae; genus Leclercia; species Leclercia sp. LSNIH1. The sequence goes on from NZ_CP026167.1 coordinate 2,358,554, forward strand.
GGCCGTGCGGCACGAAACGTTAACGGCAAAGCGATTCTCTACGGGGATAAGATCACCCCGTCGATGGCGAAAGCGATCGGCGAAACCGAACGCCGTCGCGAGAAGCAGCAACGCTATAACGAAGAGCACGGGATCGTTCCGCAGGGGCTCAACAAGAAGGTGGTGGATATCCTGCAGCTCGGACAGAATATCGCGAAAACCAAAACCAAGGGTCGCGGCAAGTCGCGCTCACCGGTTGAGGCCGATACCGTGGCACTGACGCCGAAAGCGCTGCAGCAGAAAATCCACGAGCTGGAAGGGCAGATGATGCAGCACGCACAGAACCTGGAGTTCGAAGAGGCGGCGCAGATCCGCGACCAGCTGCATCAGCTGCGGGATTTATTCATCGCCGCGTCGTAGTTTGTACCCGGTGGCGCTTACCGGCTCAACAACGGCACGCTGCCTGTAGGCCCGGTAAGCGAAGCGCCACCGGGCATTACAGGCCGCGCAAGCTAACCCAACGCCTGAATCGCCCTCTCCAGCGCCACGCGGAGCAGATGCCGGTCGTGACGGTACTTGATGTCGCTTGCTTCGAGCGGCTCCTGCACCACCACCCGGCCCTCCATACCTGAGATATCCTCTTTCGGCCCGACCACTACCGCATCGACGATCTTTTTACCGACATACTGCTCCATCAGCGCCAGCTTTGCGGCTAGCGAAAGCCCGGCGGCGGCCGGACTGAGTTCGCGACCCAGATTGCCGATATAGACCACCGGGGCGGGCGTGCGCCGCAGCGCCTGGGCCAGCTCTTTAATCAGCAGGAGCGGCATCAGGCTGGTGTAAAAACTGCCGGGGCCGATGAGGATCAGATCCGCTTCACCAATCGCTTCTACCGCTTCACGGGTCGCCGGGACAGTGGGGTAGAGCATCAGCTCTTTCGGGGGCAGGGCAAGCTGATCGATATTCACTTCGCCATACACTTCATGGTCGTTGCAGTCGATTGCCATCAAATCGACCGGAAGCTCGGACATGGGGATGAGAAAGGCGTCCACTTTAAGCAGGTTGCGGATTAAATTGATCGCCTCCAGAGGCCGCACGCTGAGGTGATCCAGCGCCTTTAACATCAGATTTCCAAGGTTATGCCCGGAAAGCTCGCCATTACCGGCAAAACGATACTCAAACATGGCCGAAGCCACGCTCGGTTCCGTGATAAGCTGATTTAAACAGTTGCGCATGTCGCCCCAGGCGATACCGCCTTCGGAGCGGCGGATGCGCCCGGTTGAGCCGCCATTATCGGTGGTCGTGACGATCCCTGTCAGGCGGGAGCCGAGCGATGACAGGGAGGACATGACCCGGCCCAGTCCATGGCCTCCGCCGAGAGCGACCACCCGGTCAAGATCCGCAAAAGTGCGATTGCGCATAAAAATTCCTTATTGAGACCAACATGTAAACAGTAACGCAACTACTCCTAAATGACGATGCTGCGACCCGCGCAAAATGACGTATATCAATGCAAAAATGTGATAATGACGTATTCTGAACCGAAATTGCACGATTAGCTCGCTATATACATTTTTATATAGCGTAAGTCGACGATAGCGAAACTCGCTTTAACACGCTACTATCGACATAACCACGTTTTCATCATTGAAAACATACACTCTAGCCTTTGCGCCTGTGTCGACAGATATGGCGCTCTGGCCGTGGCGCTTTTGCCACCAGGGTACAGGAAGAAATGACTGTGCCTCCCGTATCAGGAAAGGTGTACATGGCTTCACAACTTACCGATGCATTCGCGCGTAAGTTTTTTTACCTGCGTTTGTCGATTACCGATGTGTGCAACTTCCGTTGCACCTACTGCCTGCCGGATGGCTATAAGCCTGGCAGCGTCACCAATAACGGCTTTCTCTCCGTGGATGAAGTGCGCCGCGTCACGCGCGCGTTTGCCGCCATGGGAACGGAGAAGGTCCGTCTTACCGGCGGCGAACCCTCGCTGCGCCGGGACTTCACCGATATTATCGCGGCGGTGCGCGAAAACGACGCCATCCGCCAGATTGCGGTCACCACCAATGGCTATCGTCTGGCGCGCGATGTCGCGCAATGGCGCGACGCGGGGCTGACAGCCATCAACGTCAGCGTCGACAGTCTGGATGCCCGCCAGTTTCATGCCATCACCGGACAGGATAAATTCCACCAGGTGATGGAAGGTATCGACGCGGCCTTTGCGGCCGGCTTCGACAAGGTGAAGGTCAACACCGTGCTGATGCGCGATGTGAACCATCATCAGCTGGATACCTTCCTGGCGTGGATCAAGCCCCGCCGCATTCAGCTGCGCTTCATTGAGCTGATGGAAACCGGCGAGGGCAGCGACCTCTTCTCCCGTCATCACATCTCCGGCATGGTATTGCGCGATGAACTGCTCAAACGCGGCTGGATCCACCAGCTTCGCCAGCGCAGCGATGGCCCGGCGCAGGTCTTTTGCCACCCCGACTACGAAGGGGAGATTGGCCTTATCATGCCGTATGAAAAAGACTTCTGTGCCAGCTGTAACCGCCTGCGCGTCTCGTCGGTGGGCAAGCTGCACCTCTGCCTGTTTGGCGACGGCGGCGTCGACCTGCGCGATCTGCTGGCCGATGATGCGCAGCAGGCGGCGCTGCAAGCACGCATTTCTGAGGCGCTGATGCACAAAAAACAGACCCACTTCCTGCATCAGGGCAACACCGGGATCACCCAGAACCTGTCATACATTGGCGGGTAATCGCTACAAGGAACCAGAAGATGAGTCAGGTAAGCGCTGAATTTATCCCGACGCGTATTGCTATTCTTACCGTTTCTGAACGCCGCGGCGAAGAGGATGACACCTCCGGCCACTGGCTGCGCGATGCGGCCCACGAGGCCGGGCATCAGATCGTCGACAAGGCCATCGTCAAAGAGAACCGCTACGCCATTCGCGCGGAAGTGTCGCGCTGGATCGCCAGCGATAACGTCCAGGTGGTGCTGATCACCGGCGGCACCGGTTTTACCGCAGGCGATCAGGCCCCGGAAGCGCTGCTGCCGCTTTTCGATCGCGAGATCGAAGGCTTCGGCGAGGTGTTCCGCATGCTCTCGTTTGAAGAGATTGGCACCTCGACCCTGCAGTCGCGCGCTGTTGCAGGGATCGCCAACAACACGGTGATTTTTGCCATGCCAGGTTCCACGAAAGCCTGCCGCACCGCGTGGGAAAACATTATCGCCCCGCAGCTGGATGCCCGCACGCGTCCGTGTAATTTCCATCCACACCTGAAGAAATAAGCTATGTCGCAACTGACCCACATTAACGCCGCGGGCGAAGCCCATATGGTGGATGTCTCCGCCAAGGCCGAAACCGTGCGTGAAGCCCGCGCGGAAGCGTTCGTCACCATGCTCCCGGAGACGCTGGCGATGATTATCGACGGTAGCCACCACAAAGGGGACGTCTTCGCTACGGCGCGGATCGCCGGCATTCAGGCCGCCAAACGCACCTGGGAGCTTATCCCGCTGTGCCATCCGCTGATGCTCAGCAAAGTGGAGGTCAACCTGCGGGGCGAACCGGAGCAGAACCGCGTGCGCATCGAATCATTGTGCCGCCTGACCGGGAAAACCGGCGTGGAGATGGAAGCCTTAACTGCCGCCTCCGTGGCGGCATTAACCATCTATGACATGTGCAAAGCGGTACAGAAAGACATGGTTATCGGCCCGGTTCGCCTGCTGGCGAAAAGCGGGGGGAAATCGGGTGATTTCAGGGCACAAGAGCATGATTAAAGTACTGTTTTTTGCGCAGGTGCGCGAGCTGGTGAATACCGACAGCCTGACGCTGGATATAGAGGTAGAAAACGTCGAAGCGCTGCGGGCGCATCTGGCGGCGCAAAGCGACCGCTGGGCGCTGGCGCTGGACGCGAGCAAACTGCTGGCGGCGGTAAACCAGACGCTGGTGGAGTTCACGCATCCGGTCAAACCGGGCGATGAGGTGGCCTTCTTCCCACCGGTGACCGGGGGCTGAGATGAGTGACACCAAAATCCTGGTCGAACCGGCGCGTTTTAACGTCGGCACGGAGTATAACTGGCTTGCTGAGCGTGACGAAGATGGCGCGGTGGTCACCTTCACCGGCAAGGTGCGTAACCATAATCTCGGCGACAGCGTAAAAGCGCTGACCCTTGAGCACTATCCCGGCATGACGGAAAAAGCGCTGGCGGAGATCGTTGAACAGGCGCGTCAGCGCTGGCCGCTCGGCCGCGTGACCGTCATCCACCGCATCGGCGAGATGTGGCCGGGGGAGGAGATCGTCTTCGTTGGCGTCACCAGCGCCCATCGCGGCAGCGCCTTTGCGGCGGGTGAGTTTATTATGGATTACCTGAAAACCCGCGCCCCGTTCTGGAAGCGCGAAGCGACCCCGGAGGGCGATCGCTGGGTCGAGTCCCGCGACAGCGACAAGGAAGCCGCCAACCGCTGGTAGCCGGATTGCCGGGATGTGTTAGGCTTTAACAGTGTGTCCACTTAAAAAGGAGTGTGTTATGGACAGATTTCCCCGTTCCGATTCCATCGTGCAGCAGAGCCGTACCGGGCTGCAAACCTACATGGCCCAGGTCTATGGCTGGATGACCTGCGGCCTGCTGCTCACCGCGTTTGTCGCGTGGTTTTCCGCCAATACCCCTGCGGTGATGATGTTTGTCTTCTCCAGCAAAATCACCTTCTTTGGCCTGATCATCGCCCAGCTGGCGCTGGTGTTTGTCCTCTCCGGGCTGGTGCATAAGCTCAGCGCCGGGATGGCCACCACGCTGTTTATGCTCTATTCGGCGCTGACCGGCCTGACGCTCTCCAGTATTTTCCTCGTCTACACCTACTCCTCCATCGCCAGCACCTTTGTGGTGGCCGGCGGGATGTTTGGCGCGATGAGTCTCTACGGCTACACCACTAAACGCGACCTGAGCGGCTTTGGCAACATGCTGTTTATGGCGCTGATTGGTATCGTGCTGGCGTCGCTAGTGAACTTCTGGCTGAAGAGTGAAGCGCTGATGTGGGCGGTAACCTATATCGGGGTGATTGTCTTTGTCGGGCTGACGGCGTATGACACCCAGAAGCTGAAAAACATTGGCGAGCAGATTGACGTGCGCGACAGCTCTAATCTGCGTAAATACTCCATTCTGGGGGCGCTGACGCTCTATCTGGACTTCATCAACCTTTTCCTGATGCTGCTGCGCATCTTCGGCAACCGTCGTTAAGTAATATGCCCGGCGGCGCTGTGCTTGCCGGGCCTACGGTCTTCCTGGCCGGGTAAGCGCAGCGCCACCCGGCCAGTCCCGCCACTACTTCGCCATCTGTTGTTCGTTTTTGGCCCGCAACTTCTTCGCCCGGCTCTCCAGCACCAGATAACAGACCGTCGCCAGCCCCAGAGGCAGGAAATAGTAGAGCATACGATAGGCCAGCAGGGCGGCGATGATGGTACCGTGAGAGACATGTTCCCCCGCTAACAGGGCGATAAACACCGCTTCCAGCACCCCAATCCCGGCCGGGATATGGACAATCACCCCGGCGATACTGCTCACCAGCAGCACGCCCAGCACAAAGAAGTAGTTGATATCTTCACCCATCAGCAGCCAGATAATGGCCCCCATCGCCATCCAGTTGGCGGCGGAAATGCCCATCTGCGCCAGCGCAAAGCGCCAGGAGGGGAGCACAAGCTTTTGCTTTTTGATGGTTACATGGCGCCGCTTAGCGAACGCGCAGGCCCACAGATAGAACCCAATCACCAGCAGCAGCACGATGCCAATAATGCGCAGCGTCGACTGATCGATATACCAGTGAGCGGGCAACTGCACTACGCCCGCGGTGAAGATTACCCCGCCCAGCAGAACGTAACCCAGCCAGTTGGTGGTAATACTCAGGGAGAAGATGCGGGTGATGGTGCTGCTGGGCAGTCCCAGGCGGGAGTAAAGCCGGTAGCGCATGCCGATGCCGCCCACCCAGGTGCTCAGGGTCAGGTTAAAGGCGTAGCAGATAAACGACACCAGCATGACCTGGCGCTTGGCCAGCTTATGCCCGCAGTAGACTCGTCCCAGCAGGTCGTAACAGCCATACAGCAGGAAGCTCAGTATCACCAGCGCCACGGCGCCCATCAGCGACACACGGTCGTAGTCGCGGATGACCTTCCACACCTCACCCCAGTCGACCTTTTTGGCGTAAATGACCAGCAGCACTGCAACGGCTATAAAAAATACCCAGGTGAGGATCTTTTTTGCCAGACGCCAGCGCGAATGTTTTTTGCTCATCAGGGTTTTACCCCCGTGTTGCTCGCCTCAACGCGATCCTGAGTCTCCATCTCGGGTTGTACCGGCGGGGGGACCTGCGCCAGTTTAGGCGTATGCGCAGGCAACCAGCCGACCAGCGCCGGGAAATGGCGCAGGAAGTGGAACACCACCACGCTTTTGCCCAGATTCCACCAGGTGCGTTTCGGCACCATCGACTCATCCACCCGGACGCAATCCTCGGCGATGATGGCGGTGAGATTGTCACGCAGGGTCTGGTTAAACTCGCGATCGTGAATAATCAGGTTGGCCTCCAGATTCAGCGACAGGCTAAGGGGATCGAGGTTGCTGGAGCCGACAGTTACCCAGTGATCGTCCATCAGCGCGACCTTACCGTGCAGCGGACGGCGGCGGTATTCGTAAATCTCGACGCCGCCTTTTACCAGATAGTTGTAGAGCAGGCGGGCGCCCACGGTCACAATGGGCATATCCGGCTCGCCCTGCACAATCAGCTTAACCCGCACGCCGCGCCGGGCTGCGTTACGCATGGCGTGCAGCAGGCGATACCCCGGGAAGAAGTAGGCGTTGGCGATAATCACCTCCCGACGGGCGTTGGTCAGCATCTTCAGATAGTGCCGCTCAATATCGTCCCGGTGCTCTTCATTATCGCGCCAGACAAACAGCGCCTGCGCTTCGCCCGGTTTGGTATTCTCTTCGGCGCGATGACGCCGCTTCCACCAGCGACGCACTGCGGCTTTGCCGGGGAGGTTTTCCACGACAAACTGCAAAATATCCTGTACCACCGGGCCTTCGACCTGAACGGCATAATCCTGTTTGGCTTCAGGACCGTAGTCCGACATATGTTCCGCGGAATAGTTAATCCCGCCCACAAAGGCCACCTGATCGTCCACCACCACAATTTTACGGTGCATGCGGCGGAAGACGTTGGTACGCATACCCAGCAGAGGCGGGCGTGGATCGTAGTAGCGGAATACCACCCCTGCTGAGGTGAGTTCCCCCACGAATTCATCGCTGAGGTCGGGGGAGCCGTAGCCGTCCAGCAGCACTTCGATATGCACCCCGCGCTGGGCCGCCCGCAGGATCACCGAATGCAGTTTTCGCCCCACGTTGTCTTCAAACCAGATAAAGGTTTCAAGCAGTACCCGGCTTTGCGCTTTCTCGATGGCGGCAAATACCGCCGGGTAATATTGATCGCCATTTTCCAGCAGCTTTATCCGGTTGCCGCTTTGCCATGAACATTTCATAGATGAATCTCCGCACTTAACGGCGCATGGTCGGAAAGGTGACGCCAGTTGCTCAGGGCCAGCGCGGTAGGGCTGCTGGCGTGAGCGTTTTTGACATAGATCCTGTCCAGACGCAGCAGCGGGAATCTCACCGGGAAGGTACGGGCGGGCCTGCCGTGGGCGAGGGTGAAGATCTCTTCTAACCCGGCCCCCGTTTTCAGCGGATGGTTGGCGCGCTGGCGCCAGTCGTTAAAATCTCCGGCGACCACCACCGGTTCGCCTTCCGGCAGGCCGTTGACCCACTCGGTCATCATCTGCAGCTGGGCCTGGCGGTGCGCTTCGCGCAGGCCAAGGTGGACCGAGGCCACATGCAGCGATCTGCTCAGCTCCGGGATCGCGACACGGCAGTAAAGCAGCCCACGTTTTTCACTCTCGCCCACCGAGACATCGTGATTTTCATAGTGTTCGATAGGGTAGCGGGAGAGAATGGCATTGCCGTGATGCCCCTCGGGATAGACGGCATTACGCCCGTAAGCGTAGTCGCTCCACATGGTGTCGGCGAGAAATTCGTAGTGGCTGGTATCGGGCCAGTTTTCCACATGCAAAGGATGAACTTCATGCGCGCCCATCACCTCCTGCAGGCAGACGATATCCGCGCTGACGGTTCGTACAGCGTCACGCAGTTCGGGCAGAATGAAACGGCGGTTAAAAGCCGCGAATCCTTTATGAATATTGATTGTTAACACTTTAAGCGAAAAATGCCGGGTTTGTTGGGCCATACACTCCTTCCCGCGTCACTATCCTGATGAAAATAAAGTGTAGTCGTCGTCACAAAAAGGTGCTGTGTTACGGAATTTTCCGTAAAGTGCGATAGTCTGAACAGGCAGAGTAAAATCCTTCAGGAGAGTGCCATGAAGTGGCAACAACGCATACGCGTCGCAACCGGCCTGAGTTGCTGGCAGATTATGTTGCATTTATTGGTGGTGGCCGTGCTGGTGATGGCCTGGATGAGCGGTTCCCTGGTGCGGGTCGGCTTAGGATTATGCGTGCTGTACGGCGTGACTGTCCTGTTGATGCTCTTTTTACAGCGTCATCATGAAGCGCGCTGGCGCGAAGTGGCGGATGTGCTCGAAGAGCTCACCACCACCTGGTATTTTGGCGCGGCACTGATTGTGCTGTGGCTGTTGTCCCGCGTGCTGCAAAACAACTTTTTGCTGGCTGTCGCAGGGCTGGCTATCCTTGCTGGGCCCGCGATCGTTTCCCTGTTAACCAAAGACAAAAAGCTACGCGATATTCCGCCTGAACATCGCGTACGCCACTGAACCCGTCACGGCCGCTATCACCAGTAGCGGCCACAAACTCCCCCAGACAATATCCAGACTCGCATCCTTGAGATAGATCTGCTTGGTGATATCGGTGAAGTGCCGGATCGGATTCACCCAGGTTAAGTTCTGCAGCCAGACCGGCATGTTCTCCACCGGCGAGACGTAGCCCGAGAGCAAAATGGCGGGCATCATAAAGACGAACACCCCGATAAACGCCTGCTGCTGGGTCGAGCAGAGCGCCGAGATCAGCAGACCAAACCCCACCAGCGACAGCCCGTAAATCACCATTGTGAAGTAAAAGAGCAGAAGCGATCCGGCAAACGGGATGTGATAGGCCCAGATGCCAATTGCCAGCACAATACTGGCCTGGAAAGTGGCGACAATCAGCGCCGGGACCGCCTTACCGACAAAGATTTGCCAGGTCGCCAGCGGGGAGACCACCAGCTGATCGAAGGTGCCCTGTTCGCGCTCCCGGGCCACCGACAGGGAGGTGACGATCATCACCCCAATGGTGGTGATCATGGCGATCAGAGACGGCACCACAAACCATTTGTAGTCGAGGTTCGGGTTATACCAGTTGCGCACCACCAGCTCGCTGTTGTTCGGTTTCGGTTTGCCCGCCATCAGCTCCTGCTGGTAATCCTTCACCACCTGTTGCAGGTAGTTGGCGGCGATTTGCGCGCTGTTGGAGTTACGCCCGTCGAGGATGAGCTGCATAGGGGCAGTTTGCAGGGTGTCGAGGTTACGGGAAAAATCGGCCGGGAAGCGCACCAGCAGCAGCGCCTTTTGCGTGTCGATGGTGGGCTGGATCTCCTGTGGGCTCTTCAGGATCAGCACATGGGTAAAGGCTTTGGCGCGGGCGAAACGCTGGGTCAGCTCCACCGAATGTTTGCCGTTATCTTCGTTATAGACAGCGATCGTGGCGTTGGTCACCTCCAGGGTGGCCGCCCAGGGGAAGAGCAGCACCTGGATCAGCACCGGCAGAATCAATATCGCCCGGGTCTGCGGCTCGCGCAGCAGGGATTGCAGCTCTTTGCGAATCAATGTCCATAAACGGTAAAACATAGTGTCGTCCTCTCGTCGGGTGGCGCTATCGCTTACCCGACCTACAAAATCAACGGGCCTTGTAGGCCCGGTAAGGTAGCGCCACCGGGCACAATCGATGCACGACGGCTAATCCAGGCGCCGTTTGGTTTTCATCCATGTCAGGCCGATAAACATTACCGCCGAGGCAATCAAAAACAGCAGGTTCACCATCAGCACCACCGGAATATTGCCCGCCAGGAACAGGCTTTGCAGGGTGCTGACGAAATAACGCGCCGGGATGATATAGGTCACCGCGCGGATCACCGCCGGCATACTGTCGATCTGGAAAATAAACCCGGACAGCATTATCGACGGCAAAAACGCGGCATTCAGCGCCACCTGGGCGGCATTAAACTGGTTGCGGGTGATGGTGGAGATAAGCAGCCCCATCCCCAGCGTGCTGAGCAGGAAAAGGCTGGTGATGGCGAACAGCACCAGCAGCGAGCCGCGATAGGGCACGCCGAGAATAAATACGGATACCAGCATGCAGAGCAGCATCGCCAGCATTCCGAGGAAATAGTAGGGGATCAGCTTGCACAGCAGCAGTTCCGTGCGCGTCACTTCGGTGGAGAGCAGCGCCTCCATGGTGCCGCGCTCCCACTCGCGGGCAATCACCAGCGAGGTCAGAATGGCGCCGATCACCGTCATGATAATGGTTACCGCACCGGGAATAATAAAGTGCTGGCTGATGGCCGCCGGGTTAAACCAGTAGCGGGTCTGGACGTCAATCAGCGGCTCAAACGTCTCGCCGCGATCGTCCGCCCGCTGCATCTGCCACAGCTGCCAGATCCCCTCTGAGTAGCCCTGCACGAAGTTGGCGGTATTGGGCTCGCTGCCGTCGGTGATCACCTGGATCGGAGCGGTATCGTTCGGGCGCGCCATGCGGGCGGCAAAATCCCCCGGGATCACAATCATCCCGCGAATGCGTCCGGCCTGCATCATCTGGGTGAGCTTATGGCGATCGTCACTCATGGTGGCGTCGATGTAGGGCGAGCCGGTGAGGGTATGGGTGAAGTCCAGCGCCTCTTCGCTGTGCTGCTCCAGCAGGATCCCCACCCGCAGCTTGCTGGAGTCGAGGTTTATGCCGTAGCCGAAGATAAAGAGCAGCAGCAGGGGGATCACCACCGCAATCAGCCAGCTGCTCGGGTCACGCACAATCTGCCGCGTCTCTTTGATGCACAGGACGCGGACCCGACGCCAGGAGAGGGCTTTGTCAGACATGGCCATGCTCCTTATCCCAGTCGTTAATGAGCGTGATAAACGCCTGTTCCATGGTGGGATCGGGCTGCTGCGCATCCGCCACCTGGGCTTTCAGATCGTCGGGTGTGCCGTGGGCAATCAGCTTGCCGCGATAGACCAGCCCAATCCGGTCGCAATACTCCGCCTCGTCCATAAAGTGGGTGGTCACCATCACCGTAACCCCCTTTTCCACCATGCTGTTGATATGCAGCCAGAACTCCCGGCGGGTGAGGGGATCGACCCCGGAGGTGGGTTCATCAAGAAACAGAATGTCCGGCTCGTGCATCAGCGAGCAGGCCAGCGCCAGCCGCTGCTTGAACCCGAGCGGCAGCGCGTCGGTGGCCTGGCCGGCGACCTGGCGCAGGCCAAACGCTTCGCTCATGCGGGCGATTTTTTCATTCTGCACCCGCCCGCGCAGGCCGTAGACGCCAGAGAAAAAGCGCAGGTTTTGCTCAACCGTCAGGTTGCCGTAGAGCGAGAACTTTTGCGCCATATAGCCCAGATGCTGGCGCGCTTTGCCGGAGCTGACCTTCAGATCCATATCCAGCACCAGCGCTTTGCCGGCGGTGGGCACCAGCAGGCCGCACATCATTTTAAAGGTGGTGGATTTACCCGCGCCGTTAGGGCCCAGCAGGCCGAAGATTTCGCCGCGTTTTACCGTAAAGTTCACATTGTCGGTAGCGGCAAAATCACCAAATTTTTTGGTCAGGGATTTGGCCTCGATCACCGTCTCGCCGGGGGTGCCCTCCACGGTATGCAGGATCGCCCCCAGCGGCGATTCGGCGGTGCCTGCGCCGCCGAGCAGATCGATAAAGGCATCTTCAAACCGCGGCGCAGTCTCATCAATCGCCAGATCCGGCAGATCCGCGTTTCGGCGCAGATCGTCGGCGCGGGCCTCTTTTTTGAGGATCACCCGCACCGATTTCCCCTGGATCATGCCGTCGCTCACCTGGGGCAGCTTCAGCACCCGTTGCAGCAGGCGGCGGTTGTTCTCGTGGGGAGAGTGCAGCAGCACGCTGCGCCCGGTCATGCTCCGGGTCAGGGCTGTGGGATCGCCCTGATAGAGCAGTTCACCTTCGTTCATTAGCAGCACGTCCCGGCACTGTTCCGCTTCGTCGAGATACGAGGTGCTCCAGAGGATCAACATCCCGTCGCCTGCCAGCTCATGCACCATCTGCCACAGCTCGCGACGGGAGATGGGATCCACGCCGACGCCGGGTTCGTCCAGCAGCAGCACCTTCGGTTGCCCCACCAGCGTACAGGCCAGCCCCAGCTTCTGCTTCATGCCGCCGGAGAGCTTGCCCGCCAGCCGGTCGGTGAAGGGGCCGAGCGACGTAAACTCAAGCAGGCGCTGAAAGGTTTTCTCCCGGGTTTCGCCGGTGACGCTGCGCAGGTCGGCATACAGGGTCAGGTTCTCCATCACCGTCAGATCTTCATACAGTCCGAACTTCTGCGGCATATAGCCCAGCATCGCATGCAGGGCGCGATCGTCGCGAACCGGGTCCAGCCCCAGCACGCTGGCGCTGCCTTCGTCGGGCTTCAGCAGGCCGGCAAGCATCCGCATCAGGGTCGTTTTGCCCGCGCCGTCCGGGCCGACCAGCCCGGTGACGTAGCCTTTATGCACCGTGCAGTCGAGCGGCGCGACGGCGGGTTTGTCCATCCCGGCAAAGCGTTTGACCAGGCCGGTAAGCTGGATCACCGCATCACTCATGGGCTTGCCCATTGTCGAAGCTGACGGTCACCGGCATTCCCTGGCGTAGGGCATCGTCGGCATCGTTCACGATAATGCGCAGGCGATAGACCAGATCGGTACGCAGGTCCGGGGTTTCGACGGTTTTCGGCGTAAATTCCGCGGTCGGGGAGACAAAGCCGATTTTCCCGTGGTACGGCTTGTCGGGGCGACTGTCGGTATAGAGCAGCACTTCGCGCCCCGGTTTCGCCTCGCCGAGACTGGCTTCATTGACGTAAGCCCGCACCCATACCGGACGCGTCAGGGAGAGGGTCAGTACCGTACTGCCCGCGTTCAGCATACTGCCGGGCTCCATGGCGCGTGTCAGCAGGGTACCGTTGGCCGGGGCCACCAGGGTAGTGTCGTGCAGATCCAGCTGCGCTTGCGCCAGCTGAGCCTGGGCCTGTTCGAGGCTGGCTTTTGCCTGGGCGATATCCTGCTCGCGGTTGCCGGAGCGGTACTGGCGCAACTTATCCTGGGAGGATTTCAGCGTCGCCAGAGCCTGATCCCGCGAGGAGCGGGCGTTCTCCAGATCGTTGGCCGACACGGTGCGGCTTTTCCACAATCCCTGCTGACGGACAAAGAAGTTCTGCGCGTAGTCATAGGCGGCCTGCGCCTGTTTAACGGCGGCGGCGGCCTGCGCCACCTCTTCGTCACGGTAGCCCGCCTGCATTAAGTCGTATTGCGCCTGTGCCACGGCAACCCCCGCCTGGGCCTGCAACAGCGCATTCTGGTAGGGCGCCTGGTCCAGCGTACCCAGCGTCTGACCAGCGGTAATGGCATCACCTTCATCCACGCTCAGGGAGGCGAGCCGTCCGCCGACGCGAAAGCTCATGTTCACGGTGCGGATATCGACGTTACCGTACAGGGTCAGCGTTTTATCCTGCTGGCTCTGATACCACAGCCAGCCGCCGATACCGGCTGCCAGCACAACCACCACAGCCACAATAATGGCGACAGGTTTTTTCATGACTCCAGGCTCCTTTGCGTTAAGCCCTGCAGGATCAAATCGACATGACAGGTGATGACCTGACTGATTTGCAGCGCTTTATCCTCATCAAATTCGGTCCAGCCGGTGCGTAACAGAATGGTTTCACGCCCCAGGCGAAAGGCGAGCACTTCCCCCAGCAGGGCATGGGTATGCAAAATGGTCTGCGTATCAAGAGGGTCACGCCCGGTATAGGCCGCCACCAGCCGGGTCAGGTGGGAGTGCATCGGGGCGATAACCTGATCGTGGACCAGCTGGTAAGCGGCAGAGGGCGAGAGTTGCTCGCGTGAAATAAACTTACTCAGGTTCAGCGTATCGTCATGGGTCAGCAGCTGAATCATGTTGTTGCAGGCGGTTAAGATCAGGCCACGAATGGCCGCGCGATCCGGCGACGGCTCGGCAAGCAGCGTGGTGGCTTCCTCCACGTGGGGGCGAAACTGGGTGCCAATGAAGTCGGCGATCCACTGGGCGCAGGCGAGGTAGAGATCCTCTTTCGAGCCAAAATAGTAGGTGATGGCGGCGATATTCTGCCCCGCCTGCGCGGCGATATCGCGGGTGGTGGCATGCAGCCCATATTCGCCAAACTGCGCCAGCGCGGCGGCGATTAACTGGCTTTTCGCCTGCTCACCTTTGGTGGTGGTCGGGATCGGATTCATAGCGGCACACAAAATTAATCAATCGATTGATTAAGAGTATGACTGTTTTTTGAGCTTGTCCACTTTTGTCGGCACGTTTTGCGCCGGGCGGCACGGCGTTGCCCGGCACAGGTAATAACGCGGAGTTATGAGTTTGCAGGATAATTTATGCGCCAAGTCACAAAAGCTGCTACACTCCGCTGCTTCGCGACACCGTGGTTTTTGTCCTTTCATTTGTTATATCTCCCTGAAAACTACACCTGAAAATGGTCGGGGCGGTTCGGAGTTGTTATGTCTTTTGATACCCTTGGCCTGAACCCGGAAATTCTGCGCGCTGTAGCGGAGCAGGGTTACCGCGAACCGACCCCTATCCAGCAGCAGGCCATTCCCGCTGTACTGGCAGGCCGCGATCTGATGGCCAGCGCCCAGACCGGGACCGGTAAAACCGCCGGCTTTACCCTGCCGCTGCTGCAACGCCTCATCTCAAGCGAACCGCACGCCAAAGGCCGTCGCCCGGTACGCGCCCTGATCCTGACCCCAACCCGTGAACTGGCCGCCCAGGTGGGTGAGAACGTGCGTGAGTACAGCCGCTATCTCAACATCCGCTCGCTGGTGGTGTTTGGCGGGGTGAGCATCAACCCGCAGATGATGAAACTGCGCGGCGGCGTGGACGTGCTGATCGCCACGCCGGGCCGCCTGCTCGACCTGGAACACCAGAACGCCGTTAAGCTCGACAGCGTGGAGATTCTGGTGCTCGACGAAGCCGACCGCATGCTGGACATGGGCTTTATCCACGATATTCGTCGCGTGCTGGCAAAATTGCCGGCCCGCCGTCAGAACCTGCTCTTTTCTGCCACCTTCTCCGACGAGATCAAAGGCCTGGCGGAAAAGCTGCTGCACAATCCGCTGGAAGTGGAAGTGGCGCGTCGCAACACCGCCTCCGAACAGGTGACCCAGCATGTTCACTTTGTTGATAAAAAGCGCAAGCGCGAACTGCTCTCCCAGATGATTGGTGAAGGCAACTGGCAGCAGGTGCTGGTCTTTACCCGTACCAAGCACGGGGCGAACCACCTGGCGGAACAGCTGAACAAAGACGGCATCCGCAGCGCGGCCATCCACGGTAATAAGAGCCAGGGGGCACGTACCCGCGCGCTGGCCGATTTCAAATCGGGTGATATCCGCGTACTGGTGGCAACCGACATCGCCGCCCGCGGTCTGGATATTGAAGAGCTGCCGCACGTGGTGAACTACGAGCTGCCGAACGTCCCGGAAGATTATGTCCACCGTATCGGCCGTACCGGTCGCGCGGCGGCAACGGGCGAAGCGCTGTCGCTGGTCTGTGTTGATGAGCACAAGCTGCTGCGCGACATTGAACGCCTGCTGAAAAAAGAGATCCCGCGTATCGCCCTCGAGGGCTATGACGTTGATCCGTCCATCAAGGCCGAGCCGATCCAGAACGGGCGTCAGGGCGGGCGTGGTCAGGGCGGTGGACGCGGGCAGGGCGGCGGTGGACGTGGTCAGCAGCAGCCGCGCCGTAGCGAAGGCGGCGCGCCGAAAGCGGCAAATAAACCGCCGCGTCGCGATGGCGAGGGCAAACCGGCGGGTGAAGGCCAGCGTCGACGCCGTCCGCGCAAGCCGTCAGCAGCGCAGTAATCTGGAAGCCCGGTCGTAAAGCCGGGCTTTTCTTTTGCGGCCCGCTTGAGAAAGTGCCACAATAGTGGCTGTTTATACAGTACTTCAGGTTCATCATGGCTTTAACCGCCGCGCTGAAAGCGCAAATTGCCGCCTGGTATAAGGCGCTACAACAGCAGATCCCCGACTTCATTCCCCGCGCACCGCAACGGCAGATGATTGCCGATGTGGCAAAAACGCTGGCCGGTGACGAGGGCCGACATCTGGCAATTGAAGCCCCGACTGGCGTCGGTAAAACCCTCTCTTACCTGATCCCCGGCATCGCTATCGCCCGGGAAGAACAAAAGACGCTGGTGGTCAGTACCGCCAACGTCGCCCTGCAGGATCAGATCTACAGCAAAGACCTGCCGCTGCTGCGCAAAATTATTCCCGAGCTGCGCTTCACCGCCGCCTTTGGTCGCGGGCGCTATGTCTGCCCGCGCAACTTAACCGCCCTTGCCAGCACCGAGCCCACCCAGCAGGATCTGCTGGCCTTTCTGGATGACGAGCTGACCCCCAACAATAAAGCTGAGCAGGAGCAGTGCGCCCGGCTTAAGGCCGATCTCGATAGCTATAAATGGGATGGCCTGCGGGATCACACCGATCAGGCGCTCAGTGACGAACTCTGGCGCAGGCTCAGTACCGATAAGGCCAGCTGTCTGAACCGCAACTGCCACTACTATCGCGAATGCCCGTTCTTTGTTGCCCGCCGCGAAATTCAGGAGGCTGAAGTGGTGGTCGCCAACCATGCGCTGGTAATGGCGGCGATGGAGAGCGAAGCGGTGCTGCCGGATCCGAAAAACCTGCTGCTGGTGCTGGATGAAGGCCATCACCTGCCGGACGTCGCCCGCGACGCGCTGGAGATGAGCGCCGAGATAACTGCCCCCTGGTTCCGCCTGCAGCTCGATCTGTTCTGCAAGCTGGTGGCGACCTGCATGGATCAGTTCCGGCCGAAAACCATTCCGCCGCTGGCGATCCCGGAGCGCCTCAGCGAGCACTGCGAAACGATCTATAGCCATATCGCCTCGCTGAATAACATGCTCAATCTCTATCTGCCACCCGGCCAGGAAGCAGAGCACCGCTTTGAGATGGGCACGCTGCCGGAGGAGATCATGGATCTTTGCCGCGAGCTGGCGCAGCTTATTGAAAAACTGCGTGGGCTGGCGGAGCTGTTTTTAAACGATCTCAGTGAAAAAACCGGCACCCATGACGTGGTGCGTGTCCACCGGGTGCTGCTACAGATGAACCGTGCCCTGGGTATGTTCGAGGGGCAGAGCAAGCTGTGGCGGCTGGCGTCGATGGCCCAGGCCTCCGGCGCGCCGGTCACCAAGTGGGCGACGCGGGAGGTCCGTGAGGGGCAGGTGCATCTCTTCTTCCACTGCGCGGGTATTCGCGTCAGCGATCAGCTGGAAAAGCTGCTCTGGCGCAGCGTCCCGCATGTGGTGGTGACCTCCGCCACGCTGCGCTCGCTGAACAGTTTCTCCCGCCTGCAGGAGATGAGCGGTCTGAAGGAGAAGGCGGGCGATCGCTTTGTGGCCCTCGACTCGCCGTTCAACCACTGCGAGCAGGGCAAGCTGGTGATCCCGCGCATGCAGTATGAGCCGCTGATCGACAACGAAGAGCAGCACCTGGCCGAAATGGCGGCCTACTTTCGCGAACAGCTGGAAAGCAAAAAGTATCCCGGCATGCTGGTGCTGTTCGCCAGCGCCCGGGCAATGAACCTCTTTTTAACCTTTGTCACCGACCTGCGCCTGTTGCTGTTGGTTCAGGGGGATCAGCCCCGCTACCGGCTGGTAGAGCTGCACCGTAAACGTATCGAGGCCGGAGAGCGCAGCGTGCTGGTGGGGCTCCAGTCCTTTGCCGAAGGGCTGGATCTGAAGGGCGACTACCTGACCCAGGTGCATATCCATAAGATTGCCTTCCCGCCTATCGACAGCCCGGTGGTGCTCACCGAAGGCGAGTGGCTGAAAAGCCTGAACCGCTTCCCGTTTGAGGTGCAGAGTCTGCCTGCGGCGTCGTTCAACCTGATCCAGCAGGTCGGGCGCCTGA
Organism: Leclercia sp. LSNIH1; assembly: GCF_002902985.1. NCBI lineage: Bacteria > Pseudomonadati > Pseudomonadota > Gammaproteobacteria > Enterobacterales > Enterobacteriaceae > Leclercia > Leclercia sp. LSNIH1. The sequence continues at coordinate 2,376,760 of NZ_CP026167.1, forward strand.
TCCGCAGCCACAGCTGCTGGGGCGAAGTGGTGATCTACGATAAGCGGCTGTTGACCAAAAACTACGGCAAGCGGTTGCTGAATGCCCTGCCGGTCTTTCCCATCGAACAGCCTGAGGTTCCCAAAGTAAAAAAACGCCCGGCTAAGCTTGCCGCCGGGCGCAGGAAAAGCATCCGTGCTAAGGGGCGTGGTCCTACTGGTAAGTGAAGGTAAACAGCACCGTGCTTGAAAACTCCCCCGCGTGGACCGGAACGTACGAGGCGTAATAGCGTGCCGCCATCGGGAAATCGGCGCTGTGGGTGATCGGGTCAATTACCGCATTGAAGCGCGCTTCTGGCGCCAGAATGATCGAGTCGGTGCGGTCGCCCAGTTCCAGCGCCAGCCCTTTCGCCGTACCGGTGTTGGCGAACTTGAACGGATGAAGCCTGTCGCGCTGCCCCTCCAGGTTGATCGTCGCCAGGGTGAGGCTTTGCGGGCAATGCGAAATGGTGATATCAAAATTTTTCCACACGCCGACATCCCCCGGCGCTTTAAAATCACTGGCCACCGCCTGGCCGAGATTGACCACTTTATTCTGGCTGGTGCTGTCCACCTCGCAGGCCGTATCGTAAATATTGCCTTTGATGCTGAGGAGCACGTCGGTGGCTGAGGCGGGCAGGCTGGCCAGCAGCACGAGCAGGGCTACATATTTCATCGGGATCTCACTGATATTCAATGTCGATGGTGGCAATGGTATTGGCTCTTCCGGCAGTCGCCTGAACGCCAGTCTGGTAATACTGCACCCTGAAGGGCAGGTCGAACGGCTGGTTGGGAACGGTCTGGTCGCCAAAGGGGATAGGGTAGTTGTAGCGTAGCGCCACGCCGCCAACCATCATTCGCACCCCGATGCCCGTGGCGCTGTCGCTGCCCGGTGTCAGGTTCAGCACGTCATTGCCGTCACCGAGCGAGGTGCTGCCGTTGGCGCTGGTAACCCGGGCGGTCATGGTCACCGCGTCGGTACAGGTTGCCGTCAGGTTAAAGCTTTGCCAGCCGCTGGTGCTGCCGATGTGGGTAAAGAGAGTGACCGGAAAATTCCCCAGCATAATGACCAGGCTTCTCGGATCTACGGAGCAGGTGGTGGCCTTCAGCGCCAGGCTGCCGCCGTAGCGCACGGCGTTCAGTTGACCCAGCTGTTGATCGGGGTAGATACCCAGGGACCAGATGCCGTTACGCACCGTCGTTGACGTCTGCTCTTTGGTGGTGCTTGCCGTTTTGATCAGCTGCATCCTCAGCGATACGTTGAAGCTGCCGGAGCCGTCACTGCTGACGTACCCCAGGGGCGTGCTTCGGCTGTCACAGTGGGCGTTACGGCCCCGGACCGGCTGGCCGGCGCTGTTCAGCAGTTCAATACCAATCCCCTCGATACCGCTGCGCCAGACGCCCGGCATCCCCGGAATTTCATCGCCTTCGCCCAGATGGCAGGCGGTGATTGGCTTACCGCTGTCGGCAGCGTCACAGTGGCCTTTTACCGTGTGCGTGCGGGCGGAGCCCGGGATAGCATTGCCCACCCCCAGCGTGGCGGGCACCGTCAGCGCACCCGGCGTGGTTGTCCAGGGCAGATCTGCGGTAGAGCATGCTGCTTTAGCCTGCGGCATAAACAGAAACAGGGCGGCAAACAGGGCCAGTACAGAGCCGTAACGGAAGGGTTTCATCTTTTCCTCGATGCTGTCACGAGCACTGCGCGGTGACGCTAATCACCGGGTCAGCGGATCGGGACGGCAGTTGATAGTGGGCGGAGCAGTGCGCGCCTGCGCCTTTGCCCCAGCTGACGTTGACACTGCCCCGGGCGTGCATCCCGGTCAGGTAGACCTGGCCGCCATCACCAACGATAAATTCGCCGCTCTCATGGGCCGGCGCCGCCGTGGCACCAAAGGGCACCGGGCGTCCATCGGCGCGGGTGAGGGTCAGCAGCACCCGGCTGCCGACGCGGGTATTGAAGTGGGTACGCACCACCGCCCCACGGGTTGGGGTAATAATTTGGGCCGCCTGGCCGACGTCGGCGCCTGCAGGCAGGCTCTCGGTATCCAGTGACACGGTATTGTGATGGTACGGCGTGACGTAAGGCACAATGGCATAGCCACGATAGTCGGTTTTAACCCCGGTCTGGTTTTCGATCCCGGTGCCGTTGGCCCCCGGCGCCTCTACCAATGCCACCGTGTCCCCCATCGGCTGGCCGAGGGTGATGCCGTGGGCATGAGCAATCATGCTCCCCTGTACGCCGAGGTTGAGCTGGCGCTGCTGGTTATCCTGAGAATAGCCTGCCGTCATCTCGCCGTAGGTGGCTTTGTAATCGCTGTTCAGGTTGGTGCTATAGCCGGAAGTGTGGCTGTGGCCCTGCTGAATCCCCCAGCTGAGGTTATCCCCCGCCAGCGCGGTGCCGTTCAGGCCGACGCTCTGACTGGTGTCATGCTTGCTGTTGTTAAAGGTGTAATTGACCCAGGTATTGCTCAGCCAGCGATCCAGCGGAACGGAGACGTTAAAGCCGAAGGTCTGCTCGTTCTCCCGCCGATCGTCGTTATCCTCTTCATCCTGGACGTTTTTGCTCAGGCCATAGTTGATACCGTAGCTGATGCCGTGCCAGCTGCCGTTATAGCCGATGCTCAACGAGGTCATACTCTGGTCGCTGTGCCAGTAATTCTCTTTGACCAGGCTTAACGTCATCGAGCCCAGGGAGCCGCCCAGGGATTGATCGATAGTGGCTTCCTGGCGGTTGCGGCGGCGATCCGCCGGGCTCCAGTCGTCGTCGTGGGTATGGGAGTTAAGGACGTCTGCCATGGTGTCAAACCCGGCGCTGTTGTAGCGATACCCGGCCACCGTAAAGTGGGTGCCGGTGGTCGCGAAGTCTTTGCTATAGCGCACTCGCCAGGCGCGGCCACGGGAGGTTTTTTGCCCCTGCATCTGCGATTTTGCCGCGGTCATATCCACCGAAAACGCTCCCCAGTCACCGATGTTTTTACCGGTGCCGAGCGCCAGGGCATCGTAATACTGACTGGTCTGGATACCGCCGTAGGCGGTGATATCGTACGGCAGGCCGTAGATCCCGGTGCCCTGCAGGAACGGCGTCTTCTCCACGCTGTGGTCATAGCTGCGGTAGCGCCCGCCAGTCAGGCTGTACTTGAAGCGGCCTTCACGCTGTAAAACCGGCACCGAGGCGTAAGGCACCACAAAATGCTGCTCGCTGCCATCGGTCTCTTTGACGGTAACGTTCAGATCGCCGCTGCCGCCGGTAGGGTAGAGATCGTTAATTTCAAACGCGCCGGGGGCGACGTAGTTCTGATAGATCACGTAGCCGTTCTGGCGCACCACCACCTGGGCGTTACTGTGCGCCACGCCGCGATTGCGCGGGGCGAAGCCCTTCAGGCTGTCCGGCAGCATGTCATCGTCGGAGGCAATCTGCGCCCCGGTGAACGACAGGCTGTCAAACACGTCGGAGGGGGTAGAGCTTTCTCCAAGGGTGACGACGCTGCCCAGCGACAGGATATTGCGCTGGGCATAGCTGTAGACCGGGGAGAAGTTGTGCTGCGTGGTACGATCGTCCCGGGTGCGGCTCCAGGTGGAGTAGTTGCGTAGACGCCATGCGCCGAGGTTCAGTCCCGGCCGCAGGTTGAGATATTCATTACGCTGGTGGCTGCCCTCTTCACCCCGGCTGCGGCTATCCCCGGCGGAGTAGCTGTAGTTCAGCAGGAAAGCGTTGATCCCGTTGTCCATCTCATCCGGCGCCACATAACCGTGAGGCACGGGAACAATGGCCGCCTGGGGGATGCTCAGCAGCAACTGCTGCTGCCCGGGGCGGAAAGTGGCGCTGGCGGCCGGTAACCCAGAGAGATCGACACAGCCGTCATCCTTGGTGACGCTGAATTTATCGCTCTGGATACCCAGGCTCTTGAGGGTTTCTGGCGAGAGGCAGGGTTGCAGGGTGGCCGGACCGCTGGCTGGCTGTTGCAGGCCAAAGGCGATCTTTCTGTTAGCCACTTTATTATTATTCACATAGACATCCACCTGATAGCTCCCCGGCGCGATGCCCGGGCCCTTCTCATACAGCGAGAGGTCGGTTTTGCCCTGGCCGGGCGTGTCGATATCCAGCAGTGCCGGGTTGAAATAATCCTCCGCCAGCACCTGCTGTACCCCCACGCTCAGCACCGCGCAGCCCAGGGCAATCAGCAGGGTGCGTACGGGATTACGGGGGGCTGTGGTGGAGTAGTCCCAGGGCATGGCGGCGTCGGGCTTATTGCAGTGGTGCAGACAGGGCGTGGCTCACCGCGCCATAATCGTTGATAATTTTCCAGGAAACCGTGTTGCCGGTGAAGCCGCCCGGCACGGCAAAGTGCGCGTCGCTGTCGGGAGCCACCCAGGTGACATTGCTGACTTTTTTGCCGCCTACGGTGATGGACTGGAAGTTCATGTAAAACGGTGTCGGGTTGCTCACCACCAGGTTATTCCCCTGTTTATGCCAGCGTAATTTATCTGCCACCTCATCCGGCTTGCCGCTCACTCCGCTCGGACGGTAGATCAGTTTGATCCGCGTTTTAATGGCGATCTGCAGGGTATTGCTGCTCTCGTTCTGGGAGGTAGAGGGGATAGATTTAATATTCAGCCAGTAGAGCGATTCGCGATCGGCTGGCAGATTGCCCCCGGTGCGCACGACGCGCAGGACGTTGTCCTGTCTGCCATCGAGGCGAAACAGCGGCGGGGTGATAAGAAACGGCGCTTTATCCCGCCCGGCATCAACGTTCTCTACCCAGGACTGCACCAGGTAGTCGAGGTTATCCGGGTTGGAAATCCCTAACGACGCTTCTTTTTTATCTCCCTGATAAATTAAACGGGTCCCTTCGATAATCACCCCGGCGTGAGCGGCGGTGGTCATGACTAACAGGGAGGCGATGAAAATAGATTTACGCATGGTGGGACTCTGAATAAAGCTGACTGCGCCTGGCCGCAGGGGCCAGGCGTAACAGGATTAGTTGTACATTACGGTAAAGGTGGAGACGGCATTCGCCGGACCGGCGGTGATGGTGCTGCCGGTCTGGATATAGCGCGCGCCAAATACCAGATCGTTGGTAGTGGTGCCAGACTGCAGGGTATAGCTGGTCGAGGCGGTATAGAGGCTCAGCGGATTTTCGGTTTTATCCAGCAGCTGAATACCCACGCCGGTTGCCGCACCGGTGCCTGGGGTGACGGCCAGCACGTTGGCGTTGGTGCCGTCAGCGGAGCCACCAAAGGTGATGGCCGCGCTGGTGATGGTTTCCGGGCAGTCTTTCAGTTGAATATCAAATCGGATGGTGCCGGTGGTGGAACCAGAACCGGTGAAGGCCGTTTGTGACACTTTGCCAAGGGACACATCCAGCGGGCTGCTGACGCCATTGACCACCTGGCAGGCGGAATCAATGATCTCACCCGTAAAATTAATTTGCCCCTCGCCGCTGGTTGCAGCCCAGGCAGAGACAGAACAACATAATGCAGTGGCAATAAAGGTGCCGGAGACAATTTTACGCATAATAATTCCTGAGTGAATTCCGGTGTTTATAACATCCGTTGTGATTAGTTTTTGGAAAAAAGCGGGGCGACTTTTTATCGGGGGCTAATTTACGTAATTTATTGCAAATTAATAAACATTGGCCTGGTCAATAGTAATTTCATTAGCGGTTGCAATATAATTTTTACTGTAAATACAACGTGTTAATTTTGATTTTACCCGATAGCGATAAGAGAAATGTCTGTTCGATGGCCCCTTATCAACGCTATAGTGTTAATAAGATGTCACAAGGAGAACGATCGTGGATTATCGCAAAATTATTAAAGAGGTCGGTCGAGGGAAAAATCATGCCCGCGACCTGGATCAGGAGACCGCCCGGGCCCTCTATACCGCGATGCTGAACGGTGAGGTGCCGGACCTGGAGATGGGCGGCATTTTGATTGCGCTGCGCATTAAGGGTGAGGGCGAAGGCGAAATGCGGGGCTTCTATGAGGCGATGCAGGCACAAACCCTGCGCCTGACGCCCCCGGTCGCAAAGCCGATGCCGGTGGTGATCCCAAGTTATAACGGGGCGCGTAAGCAAGCCAACCTGACCCCGTTGCTGGCGATCCTGCTGCATAAGCTGGGTTTCCCGGTGGTGGTGCACGGCGTGAGTGAAGATCCGACCCGCGTGCTGACGGAAACCATTTTCACCCTGCTGGGCATTGAGCCGACCCGTCACGGCGGCCAGGCGCAGGCGAAGCTGGATGGGCATCATCCGGTCTATATCCCGGTGAGTACTCTCTGTCCGCCGCTGGAAAAACAGCTGGCGATGCGCTGGCGTATGGGGGTGCGTAACAGCGCCCATACCCTGGCGAAGCTGGCGACGCCGTTTGCAGAAGATGCCGCGCTCCGCCTTTCCAGCGTGTCGCACCCGGAATATGTCACCCGCGTGGCGACATTTTTTGCCGATATCGGTGGCAGAGGGCTTCTGATGCACGGGACGGAAGGCGAAGTCTATGCCAACCCGCAGCGCTGTCCGCAGCTAACGCTGATTGATGCGGCGGGCACCCGGGTGGTGCTGGAGCGCGGCGAAGAGAACAGCGACGTTGTTCTGCCGCAAGCGAAGGATGCTGAAACCACGGCTCGCTGGATTGAGGGCTGCCTCGCCGGGCGCGAAGCGGTGCCGCACTCCCTGAAGCTGCAGATGGCCTGTTGCCTGCTGGCGAGCGGCCAGGTGGAGACGGTGGAGGCCGGTCTGGCGCGGGTTAACCAGAGTTTTTAACTAAAAAAAGGCCCGTCCAGCGATGGACGGGCCAAAAAAATAACAACAGGGTCAATGAGGGTTGGAACATCTCGCCAGCGAACCGGCGAGCAGAGCAGAGATAAGGGTCAGGTTATTTGTAGATAACCGCGGTGCCGCTCAGCTTGTTGTTGGTATTAGCGGAGGTAATGGTATAACCGGTCGCGCCCGCGGCTTCAGCTTTCGCCGCCAGGCGTGCTTCCAGGCCATCCAGCGTGGTCGCGCCTTCTGCACTGACCACACCGATTTTATTCATGCTGTTTGCCTGGGCAGCGGTCACAGATTCCGCAGCGAAAGCTCCGAAAGAGAGAGTGGTCAGGGCAACAGCAGCGACAGCATATTTGATGGTTTTCATGGTCAGTATCTCGCAGGTTATTCTGTTAAGGGGACGTTGTTCCGTCGATGTGATAAGTATCACGTTTTTTTGCGAGAGATAAAATCGAAGAGAATTGACGCCATCCTTCGAAAAATTTGAATGACAAATAAGTTATTGAATATTAATAAATTCAGTGAATGGATTTACGTTTCTTGCCGTTGCGCTTTACAGACGGGACGGAGAGGGCACATTTTGCCAAACCAGGGGCTAAAATTCGTGCACAAAAAAGTAATCGCTTGCGTGGCCTCATAGCCAGCATAGCAGTCAGCGTAACTGGCTGTCTTTCGATCCTCTGCGATTATATCCTGCAGGTGATGCATTATGTGAATCTTTCTCCTGCTGACAGGCGATGCAAAGCCGCACGCCAGGCACCGCCTTGCGCCGCGCTTCGGGGATCGGCTCTTCACACTCTTCGCAGAATTTCAGGCTCTCGCCTCGCGGAATTTCGCCCCGCGCCCGCGCCACTGCATCTTCAATGGTACTGTTGATCTGTTCGTTAACGGCATCATCATTCGCCCAACCGGAAGCCATAGACCCCTCCTGACAGGTTATTGCGCTGTTCCGTAACTATGGGGCCAAAAAACGTACAATCAAGGCGAACGGCTAGATTTCAGACCATTCACGCAGCAGGTTGTGATAGAGATTCAGCAGGGAGAGCACTTCGTCGCTTTCGCCGTGACGGGCACGAAGGGTCTGGATGTTGCGATCCAGCTCGAACAGCATGCTGCGCTTTTTATCGTCGCGGATCATCGACTGGATCCACATAAAGGAGGCTACCCGCACACCGCGGGTGACCGGCGTGACGCAGTGCAGGCTGCTGGAGGGATAGAGTACCAGATCGCCCGCCGGGAGCTTGACGCTGTGCTGGCCGTAGGTGTCGTTCACCACCAGCTCGCCGCCCTCGTAGCTGTCGGGGTCGCTTAAAAAGAGGGTGGCGGAGAGATCGGTCCGCATCCAGCCGCTTTGCGGATGGCTTCGCACGGCGCCGTCAACGTGAAAACCGTAGGTCTCCTGCTGCTGGTAGCGGTTAAACAGCGGGCTTGAGATCTGGCGCGGCAGAGCGGCGGCAAAAAAGAGCGGGTGCTGATTCACCGCCTGCAATACCGCGGCCTGTAGCGTGGCATACAGCGGGCTTTGGGTGTCTACCTGCTGGTTGTTTTTAACCTGCGCCCCCTGGTTGCCTACCGTGGCGCGCCCGTCAATCCACGGGGCCTGCTCCAGTTGGGCGCAAAAGTGCGCTACCTCATCGGCGTTCAGCACGCCCGGAATGTGATACATCATAATAATTCTCCGAAGCGTGGGGCTAAAGCCCCACGCGGATCAGACGTGCACTGAAACATGGGGAGCGAAGCTCCCCAGAGGATCAGAAGTGCATGTTCGCCGTTAACATAAAGGTGCGCGGCTCGCCCGGATGGTAACGGTAGCCGCTCTTGTTGATGGAGGCGACATAGTCTTCATCAAACAGGTTGTAGACGTTGAGCTGCATGTCGAGGTTGCGGTTGACGCGATAGCCCAGTTTGGCATCCGCCACCCAGTACCCTTCGGTGAACGACGGCGTACCCACCGCGCCGTCAGCGCCGCGGTGCATGCTGCCAATATAGCGGGCGCCTGCGCCAACGGAGAGATCGTCCGTGGCCTGGTACTGGCTCCACAGGGTAAAGGCATGTTCCGGGGTATAGGGCAGAGATGAGGTGCCATCCTGCGCCACGTCATTGCCGGTGCGCACGCTGGCGCGCTGCTGGGTATAGCCGCCGATCACCTGCCAGGCCGGGGTGATGTTACCGGCTGCCGACAGCTCATAGCCTTCGACGCGTTTTTTACCATACTGGGAGTAAGTGCCGTCGTCGTTCTGCTCGACTTCGTTTTCGATGTCGGTGCGGAAGACTGCCGCGGTCAGGAGCAGACGCTTATCGAGCACTTGCCATTTGGTGCCCAGCTCGCTGGTTTTGGCCTTCTGCGGCTTAAAGTCGGTGCGGTTGGCGCTGCTGCCGCTTCCGCCCTGGGCCAGCGCGAAGTTATTGCCGCCTGGCGGCTGCTGGGAGATGGCGTAGTTCACATAGACGTTGCCGTATTCGTTCAGGTGATAAAGCGCTCCGGCCTTCCAGTTGACCAGGTTACCGGAGGTAGCGGTATCGATCGTCGTGACCGGGGAACCTTTCGGCGTGCCGGCCGGGCAGGCCACAGCTCCACGCCCCGTGCCGCCGCAAATGCTGGCGCTGTCATAGTCGGTATGGTAGGTATCGAGACGAATCCCGCCGTTCAGCTCGAAATCACGGGTGACCTGCAACGTATCGAAGGCGTACAGACCGAAGGTATCGGTCCGGCCATTGGCATTAGCGCCATTGTTATTCAGACCGCCAATATCGACGTTGCTGTTCGGATGATAGATATTGACCGGCGGCGGGGTGATGGCATCCACGCCGTAGTTGGTCTGGGTTTCACGGGTGAACTCCACTCCGGTACTGATATCGTGGCCGACGCTGCCGGTATAGAATTTAGTGGTCAGGTTGGTCTGGTTGGTCAGGATCTTATTGCTGACATCTTTGGTGTTGGCGAGGCGCGACCAGGTCCAGGTGTCCACATTATTACGGTCAGGCTGGGTGATGTTGCTGGCGCCACCCATTACGGCGGTCATCAGATAATCCTGCTTCACCCGCGACCAGCGCGTGGTGTTGCGCAGGGTGGTGTTGTCGTTAAAGTCGTGCTCAAAGCGCATCGTGGCGGTGTCAGACGTAGAATCGTCATAATCGGAATCGGTGCCGTAGAAGTTGCTGGTGTTCACCTTGCCGGAGTGATTCAGCGCCGCGGTGCCCGCTGAGGGGGCAGAGTAGCCCGGCAACCCGATAGTCGGGATCCCGCCGTCCGGAGTGTTGTGCTGGGTGACATGCAGGTAGTTCAGGTAGAGGCGGTTTTCCGTTCCCAGCCCCAGGGCGAGGGAAGGGGCCACGCCGTAGCGCTCGTTTTTAACGTTATCGCGCCCTTCATCGTGAGTTTTTTCACCCATCAGGTTCAGACGAAACGCCGAGGTATCGCCCATCACCTGGTTAATATCGAGGGTTCCACGGCGCATATAGGCGCTGCCAATGCTGGCAGAGGCATCAATACCGGAATCCAGACGCGGCTGTTTGCTGATCATATTGATCGAGCCGCTCGGGGCGCTGCGTCCGTAATCGCTGCCGGACGGCCCTTTGATCACTTCCACCTGTTCGGTGTTGAAGGTGTCACGGGTGGTGGTGCTGATGTCGCGAATACCGTCAACGTAGATGCTGTTCGAGGTATCCACGCCGCGCATGTAGACCGCGTCGCCGGTGGTGGAGTTGCCGTTTTCACCGGCGAAAAAGGCGCCAACACCCGGAACGTTTTTCAACGCGTCGGTCAGATTGGTGGTGCCCTGATCCTTCAGCACCTGCTCGGAGATCACCGTCATGGTACGGGTGGTGTCTGCCACCGGGCGACTGAATTTGGCGTCGGCAGATTTCTGCGGGGCATAGAGCGAAGGCTGGGCGGCCTCCACCACCAGGGTATCGTCAGGTTTGTTATCCGTGCTGTCTGCGGCAAGCGCTGTCGCCACCGGGGAAAGGCCGATACACAGACCCGCAAAAAAGGTCAGCGAGTTAAAGCTGTTCGGAACGTTGCGATTTTTATCCATATTGTTTAGCGACTTATAATTTTTAGTATTGAGTTTTCATTACGTTGTCAGGCAGGTCTGCGCCTTATCCTGTGCCACGCTATATCCGTAATGAGCCTACAAATGATAATTATTGTGATAAACATTATCATTTGGTGTCACTTTTTATCACTCTCGTCAACAAAATGAAATACGTAAATTTACATTGCCTGTTAAAAAACTTCACAAAGTGGATTTTGGGCAAAAAATGAACTGCACCCCGGGGGATGCAGTATGCAGTGCAGAGCGGGGGATTACTTGTAAATCGTGGCGGTACCGAACATGGTGTTGTCGCCGCTGGCAGAATTCACCACGTAGCCTTTAGCACCTTGTTCACGCGCTTTTTCAGCCAGTTTGTCCTGCAGATCGTCAAGGTCTCTTGCGCCAGAAGCCTGCACGGTTCCGGCGGGTCTAAGTTGACCGGTATCGCCATTGCTGAGTGATTCGATTGACCATGCAGCAAACGACGCACCTGCCAGTGAAGCGGCAGCGAGCATTACCAGGTATTTTTTCATAATCACTTCCTCTGATTGACAACGGGTGATGCACAGTAAGTGTAGAACGGCTCAGAGCGTGATTTAGGGCAAAAAATTGATGATGATCTGCTTATTTTTTGAACGACATTTTTTGACAATTCCATGACAAATCAGCGACATACAGGTGACTGATTTCTGGTGTTTTATTCTGTGGCGCAGAGAAATATTTACCGTTGCGCCCGCAACGGGTATCTTACGCCGCTGTTTACAGGAGAACGCCATGACATCCCAGAAGCCGGGGTTGCATCCTCGCAACCGCCACCGTAGCCGTTACGACATGAATGCCTTATGCGAGAGCTGTCCGGCGCTGCGCGAATTTATCACCCAGACGCCCACAGGCGAGCCAACGGTGAACTTCGCCGATCCACAGGCGGTGAAGACGCTGAATAAAGCGCTGCTGATGCATTTCTACGGGGTGACGCAGTGGGATATTCCGGACGGCTATCTCTGCCCACCGGTGCCGGGGCGTGCCGACTACATTCACCATCTCGCCGATCTGCTGGCGGAGGGTAACAACGGCGTCGCTCCCGCAGAGGCAACCCTCCTGGATATCGGCACCGGCTCGAACCTCATTTACCCGCTGATTGGTGTGCATGAATATGGCTGGCGCTTTACCGGCAGCGAAGTGGACCCGCAGGCGTTTGCCAACGCCACGGCCATCATTAACGGTAACCCCGGCATGAGCCGCGCCATCCGTCTGCGTCGTCAGAAAGAGGCCTCGGCAATCTTCACGGGTATTATCCATAAAAACGAACAGTACGATGCCACCCTGTGTAATCCGCCGTTTCATGATTCCGCTGAATCCGCCCGGGCGGGCAGCGAGCGTAAGCGTCGCAACCTCGGCCAGGCGGCCGATGCCGCGCTGAACTTCGGCGGCCAGCAGCAGGAGCTGTGGTGCGAAGGCGGCGAAGTGGCCTTTATCACAAAGATAATTGCCGAAAGCGCCCAGTTTGCCCGTCAGGTGAAGTGGTTTACTACCCTGGTCTCCCGCAGCGAAAACCTGCCGCCGCTCTACCGCGCCCTGACCGACGTCGGCGCGGTGAAAGTGGTGAAAAAAGAGATGGCCCAGGGACAGAAGCAGAGCCGCTTTATCGCCTGGACCTTTATGGACAACGCCAGACGCCGCCAGCGTTAACCGCTTCTCCCCGGTGGCGCTGCGCTTACCGGGGCTACAGGGTGGGCTCCTGCGGTGACGGTGGGGTCGGGCTCGGCGACGGCAGCAGCTGATACATCTGCACCGGCATCCGCACGTTCGCCTGGTCAAAGTGTTTTTTCACCATGCTGTCGAGGGCGAAACGCACCGTCCACTGTTTCAGCGGCTGGGTGGTGAACGACACGCGCAGGGTAAAGGCGGTGCTGGTCAGGCCGACAATCCCGGCAAACGACGGCTCGCCGATAATCAGCCCGCGAATATCCTCCCTCTCCAGCAGCTCATCCACCGCCGCTTTCAGCGCGTCTTTCGCTTTTTCGGCATCTTCATGCCTGTCCACGTCATAGTTCGCCACCACCGACCCGATGCCGCGGACAAAGTTGGCGAAGGTAGTGATCGATGACCACGGAATAATGTGATACGCCCCGGTATCCTGCCGCACCCCCACCGAACGAATCGACATCCGCTCCACCGTGCCGGTCAGCGGCCCGATGGTCACCAGATCCCCGGTATTCATCCCGTTTTCAAACTGAATAAAGATCCCGGTGATGATGTCCTTCACCAGCGTCTGGGAGCCAAAAGAGATCGCCAGCCCCAGCGCCCCGGCCCCTGCCAGCAGCGGAGCGATGTTGACGCCAATTTCCGAGAGCACAATCATGATGGTAATGGTGCTGATGACCACCGCCAGCGCGTTACGGAACAGCGTCAGCAGCGTTCGGGCGCGGGCGCTGGGCAGTGGCCGGCCATGAATATCTGACGCCAGCCGGTTCTCGATCAGGCTCGCCAGGATCGTCCAGCCGATGGCGGAGAAGAAGAGGATCAGCGCGATACGGATCAGAATATCGACCGTCTTCTCCCCTGCGCCGTTGTGCAGCCAGTTCCAGAAGTCGAACAACCCCCAGGCGCTGAGCAGCAGCATAATGGCGACGCAGACTGTCAGGAACCGCGCCACCTTCAGCGACACGGAGATCCAGCCGTTGAGCCGTTTTTGCAGCTCCGGATAGCTGCGCTGCACGTGCGGCGAGAGGGTGATGGTTTTAGCCAGCCAGCGGGAGAGCAGCCCCGACACGAAGGCGGCAATGCCGACGATGGCCAGGCTGCGGAAGGTCGCCCCCATCATAAATTTCAGGCTGTTGCCCGGATCGAAGAGGGAGAAGAAACAGAGCACAATAAAATAGGCGCTCGCCAGCCAGTGCCACACCAGCGCGAAAGCGCGAATAAACAGGCTGAAGAAGGCCAGTGAACGGTCGGCAAGGTGGAGCAGCCCTTCGGTAATGGCGCGCTTATTATGAAAGATCAAGTACAGCGCCCAGACGGTAATACAGAGCATGATCAGCACGTTGGCCAGAGCGCCAATTTGCACGTTAACCTGATTGGAGATAATCGGCACCGCTACCAGCAGGCCATAGCCGATAAGGCCGCTCAGAATACTCAGGCGTAGCGACCAGTACTGCGCGGCGCTGTCGTTAATGGCGAAAGGTCGTAGATCGGGCACCCGCGGGCAAAATATCAACCGCAGGATCGCTTTAAAGAATTCAATCAGCGCGAAGGCATTGAGGAACAGCGCCTGCTGGAAGGCAATGGTCAGGTTGCCGGTGTTGAGGTACTCGCGCAGCATCTGGCCAATAAACAGGGTTAGCGCCAGCAGCAGCAGATCGATAATAAAGGCCGCGGCGATGGTCAGCGGCAGATGAACCCAGCTGCTGGTTTCGCGGTTCTTTTTGCGCCCCCAGCTCCCCATTTTGCGGTACAACGGCCAGGCGCAGAGCCTCACCATCCAGTAAAAGGCAAAAACCAGTCCGGCCAGGATCAGAAACTGCTGCGCGGCGGCGGTAAAGGTTTGCGGGTTAAAGGCCTTATGCGGGGAGCCGATCAGGTTGCGGTAGAGCTGAGCGAAACGGGAGGCGAGGGCATCGCCATAGTGACGGCTGATATCAGTGACGTTCTCCAGCACCGTTTTCTCGTCGGCAATCTCCGGCGGGGTAATTTTAGGCACCGGTGTTTCAGGCGGTGTGGCAGCCACGCTGCGCAGCTGATCGATCAGCTCCTTGCGTGAGGCGTCATTTTCCAGCACATCGGCCAGCGCCGAGTAGGCCGCCTTTTTCTGCTCAACGTCCGGCTCCGGTGGCGGCGTGCTCTGCTCGCTGGCGGTGGCGGCGGGAATGCCCGGCAGGCTGACGGCCTGGGCAGGCAGACAAAACAGGCTTATCAGGAGCAGCAAAATCCACGGCACGATGTCCTCCGGTGACAAAATTGTGCAAAGTGATAAGTATAGAAGGCGCGCGGGGGCGGGGGGTTTTTGGGAGAATTCCGGCAATAAAAAAGCCGGGTGACGGCTACGCCTACCCGGCTTACAAAGGGCAAAAACTTACGCAACGTGCTGCAAAAACTCCTGCAAACGCTGGCTCGGTGGGTTCTCAATCAACGTCTGCGGATTGCCATCTTCGGCAATACGGCCTTTGTCGATAAAGATCAGGCGTGAGGCCACTTTCTCGGCAAAGCCGATTTCGTGGGTCACGATCACCATAGTCATCCCTTCTTCCGCCAGATCCTGCATAACCTTCAGCACTTCGTGGCGCAGTTCCGGGTCGAGGGCCGAGGTTGGCTCATCGAAGAGCATCATCTTCGGTTTCACCGCCAGCGCACGGGCGATGGCCACGCGCTGCTGCTGACCGCCGGAGAGCTCGGACGGGTAGTGATGCCCGCGCTCCGCCAGCCCCACTTTCGCCAGCAGCTCTTTTGCAAGCCGCTCGGCTGCCGCTTTGTCGGCGCCGCGCACGCGCAGGGGGCCAAACATCACGTTTTCCAGCGCCGTCAGGTGCGGGAAGAGATAAAACTGCTGGAACACCATGCCCGCTTCCTGGCGGATCAGGCGCTCGTCCACTTTCGGGTCGTTAACCTTCAGGCCATCGACAATCAGATCGCCGCTGGTGATCTCCTCCAGCTTGTTGATGCAGCGCAGCAGGGTCGATTTGCCGGAGCCGGACGGCCCGATAATGACCACCACTTCGCCGGTCTGAATAGTCAGATCGATGTTGTGCAGCACCTGGGTCTGACCGAAGTGCTTGGAGACGTTTTTAAATTCAATCACAGGATTTTCATCCTTCTTTCAAGACGACGCAGCACGAAGCTCAGCGCCAGCGTAATAATCAAATAGACCACGGCCACGGCGCTCCAGATCTCCAGCGCACGGAAGTTACCGGCAATGATCTCCTGGCCCTGACGGGTCAGTTCAGCCACGCCGATAACAATGAACAGGGAGGTATCTTTAATGCTGATGATCCACTGGTTACCCAGCGGTGGCAGCATGCGGCGCAGCGCCAGCGGCAGGATCACGTGGCGGATGGTTTCGCGACGGGAGAGACCCAGCGCCAGACCGGCCTCGCTGAAGCCTTTGTGGATCGACAGTACCGCACCGCGGGTGATCTCGGCGATATAGGCGCCCGAGTTGATCATGATGGTGACCACCGCCGCGCTGAACGGGTCAATCCGCAGGTCGGTAAAGGCCATCGGCAGTGCGAAGTAGATAAACATCACCTGCACCACAATCGGCGTGCCGCGGATAACTTCGATGAAAACCAGCGCTACGTGGTTGGCTATCCAGCCGCCGTAGGTGCGGGCAAAACCGGCGACAAGGCCGATAATCAACCCGCCAACCAGACCGAGGACCGAAATCCACAGGGTCATTTTGGCGCCTTCAAGCAAAAGAGGAATGGCGGGCCAGATGGCGCTCCAGTCAAACTGCATGATGAGTTCCTGTATACCGTGGTGAAAACAGACAATTAACCATCAGGGGGATGGTTACAATTGTAGGCCCGGTCAACGCAAGCGTCACCGGGCAGTACAGTTCCTGTTTAACAGGCTGTTTTATTTAGGTTCAGTACCGAACCATTTTTTATAGATTTCGTTGTAGGTGCCGTTCTCGCGCAGGGTTTTCAGCGCGCCATTCACTTTAGTACGCAGCTCGTCGCTGCCTTTCGGGAAGGCGATACCGTATTCCTGTGCTTCCAGGGAATCACCTACCGCTTTGAACTTGCCATTGCCTGCGGTTTTGATGAAGTAAAGGATGTTTGGCGTGTCGTGCAGCACGGCGTCAGCACGGTTGGTGCCGAGTTCCATGTAGGCGTTGTCGATGTTCGGGAACTGGCGCAGATCTTTCGATTTGATATTTGCCTTGGCGTAATCAACAGAACCGGTGCCGCTCTTCACCGCAACCACTTTGCCGTCGAGATCTTTCACGCTTTTAACGTCGTTGTTATCCGCTTTCACCATCACCAGCAGGCCGCTTTTGTAGTAGCCGTCAGAGAAGTCGATCGCTTTTTTACGTGCGTCAGTAATGGTGATACCGGCCAGCGCCAGGTCAACGTTTTTGGTTTGCAGGGCCGGCACGATACCGCTGAAGTCCATTGGCTTCAGGGTGTAGTCCAGCTTCAGTTCTTTGGCGATAGCCGCCCACAGATCCACATCAAAACCAACGTACTGGTCGCCCTGTTTAAATTCGAACGGTACGAAGGCGGTGTCGGTGGCAACAATCAGTTTCTTATCAGCAGCCTGAGAAGAGACCGCAAAAGCCAGGGTAAGTGCAGCCAGTGAAACTTTTAATACAGACTTCATAGCATTTCCTTTTATATCCACGGGGCGATCCCCTGCGAGAACGAACGCTCTATGAAAAAATCGTGCCAACTTTACAACGTGTTGTTTTTGCAAGGCCAGGACGGATTTCATTGCACAAAAAAGGTCACAATGGCGGTCAGTTGCACCATAACGAAGCACTGTTTTGGTGCAGCGAAACGCCATCACTAACGGTTATGCTATTTAGCGCAAATATTGATGAGAAAACAATCTTTCATTAACGATTGTGTGAGGTGATTATTACAAATGCTTTACTTTTGCCGGGGGAGAGGAGAAATGACTGCACCATGAAAGTGCAAAACCCCCGCCAGGAGCGAGGGTGTAATAGCAAAAAGCTATGGATTACTCGATGTTAGATTCGATGAACCACAGGAACTGATCCAGGTCGCGGGAAGCCGCGGTGAGGATATCCGCCGTGTCTTCGTCTTTCACTTCGCCAATCGCTTTACGCACATCGTTAGCGACCACGGCATAACGATCCGCCAGCTCCTTCAGGTGGTCCTGAACGCTGTGGATATCCAGCGGGTAGCTCTTCAGCGGCGTTTTGCTGTTAATCACCTGGGTAGTACCCAGCGCCACACCGCCCAGCTGCACGGCACGTTCGGCCATGGTATCCAGGTGGGTAGTCAGTGCAGTACGGAAGCCATCCAGCATCTCATGCACAGCAATAAAGTTGGCACCGCGCATATTCCAGTGAGCCTGTTTAGTAATCAGAGACAGGTCAATGAACTGGATCACCTGGCGATTCAGCAGCTCAATCGTCGCTTTCTTATCGCTGTCTGACACATCGTTACGGGTATACAGCAGATTAGGTGCTTTTGTTTTTACCAGTTTAGCGGTAGGCATAATCTCATTTCCTCTTGATGTTGGCGTCCAAAGTAATTTCGAGATTAAGTATAGCACTGGCTATAGATAGCGCGACCGGGTACTGCCTATCGGTTTAATAGTGAAAGGTTGGTTGTTATATGTAACCTATTGAAAATAAAACAATATGGATATATGCGGGTAAATTAATCTTATTTTTTAAGGGCTTTGAGGGAGGGGAGGAAGATATTTCAAAATAATGACGCTAATGCGAATGGGAATATTTTGCCGGGAAGCCGCTCCCCGGCAAAATAACGCCTGCTAGCGGATATCCACCTCTTCGACTTTACTCTCCCGGCGCAGGGTAAGGGTCGAACCCATCGAGGCGGCAATGATTGAGCAGAGCGCCAGAGTCTGGGTGAAGGTCAGGGATTCGCCAAGAAACACCATCCCGGATATTGCCGCCAGCGCCGGTTCCATGCTCATCAGGGTGCCGAAAATACGCGTCGGCAGGCGTGTTAAGGCAATCATCTCCAGTGAGTAGGGGAGCGCGGTGGAGAGCACCGCCACCGCCAGCCCCACCGGCAGGATTGACCACTGCCAGATCGATTCGGTGGCCTGGGCCATCCCCAGCGGAACGAAAACAATGGCGGCGATAAGCGATCCGAGGGCGACCGTGGCCGGGCCGTGCTCTTCTCCTGCGCGCTGTCCGGTCAGAATATAGATGGCCCAGCAGGCACCGGCCCCCAGCGCCAGCGCCGCACCAGTGAGATCAACGTGCGAGACGTCCTGGCCCAGCGGCAGGAGAAACCATAGCCCGAGCACCGCCAGCACCACCCAGATAAAGTCTACCCGACGTCGGGAGGAGAAAAGGGCTACCGCCAGCGGGCCGGTGAACTCCAGCGCCACGGCGATCCCCAGCGGCACCGTCTGAATCGACAGGTAGAAGAGGTAGTTCATCGCCCCCAGAGAAAGCCCGTAAAACAGCAGGGGCAGGCGCTGCTCCTTCTGAAAGCGCAGCCGCCAGGGGTTAAAAATCACAACCAGAATGAGGGTGCCGAGCGCAATACGCAGCGCCGTCACGCCAGGGGCACCCACTAGCGGAAAGAGCGATTTTGCCAGCGACGCGCCGCTCTGAATGGAGAGCATAGCAATAAGGATAACGATGACGGGCAACCAGACCGGCGCCCTGCGAGACAACCCAGGCATCCTTTCTCCTGTCAGTTTGTGTCAAAGGAAGTAAAGAGGAGGAGTGTAAAGGAAATAACGTCGGGCGGTTGAGACTTTGTTGAAAAAAAGTCGTCACAAATCCGTAAAATGGCGTCACACGAGCGGATGATTTCTGTAACAGTTTAGGAATCGTCTGGATGAATGTATTGTGACTGACGCGCAAAATTAGCTGATTGAAACACAAATCTGGTGTTTTTTGAATAAGATAGCTGCTGGTGGAAATGTTTAGTTACATGAAAACCCGCGTTAGACATCATGAATCACAAAGAGTTTCACAAGTTTTTTTGATATATTTAAAACTTACGGATTTACTTGAAGCACATTTGAGGTGGTTATGAAAAAAATTGCATGTCTTTCAGCACTGGCGGCAGTTCTGGCTGTTACCGCAGGTTCCGCAATGGCGGATACTTCTACCGTTACTGGCGGTTACGCTCAGAGCGATATGCAGGGCGTGATGAACAAAACCAACGGTTTCAACCTGAAATATCGCTACGAGCAGGATAACAACCCACTGGGTGTTATCGGTTCCTTCACTTACACCGAGAAAGACCGTTCTGAAGACGGCGCGTACAACAAAGGTCAGTACTACGGCATCACCGCTGGCCCGGCTTACCGTCTGAACGACTGGGCGAGCATCTACGGTGTTGTGGGTGTTGGCTACGGTAAATTCCAGCAGACTGAAAACCAGGGCTTCAACCGTACTGCAAGCAACAGCGACTACGGCTTCTCCTATGGCGCAGGTATGCAGTTCAACCCAGTTGAAAACGTTGCGCTGGACTTCTCCTATGAGCAGAGCCGCATCCGTAACGTTGACGTTGGCACCTGGATCGCGGGCGTAGGTTACCGCTTCTAATCACTTCGGTGAGCCATTATAAAAACCCGCTTCGGCGGGTTTTTTTGTTTTTGTCCTTCCCTGTGCGCTGAAGAGCCACCAGGAATATTTCGCGTCTACAGCAATGATCAAATTCTAAAAAAATCGCTAACTTACAGCGGCTCCCTGGTCCGGCTGAAAATCGCCGAAGCGTTTCCGGAAGGCCGGGGCGAGGCGCATGCTCTCCCTCACCCCAACCCTCTCCCTCAAGGGAGAGGGAGCAGACCATAGTTGCGGACCGATAGGTGGGGGCTAACAACCTACCGGCTTTTCGTTTCAAACAGATCCGTCCCCAGATGGTTGTAATCGACTTTCTGTAATTTAAAGTTGGTCACATACACCGGCGGCGCTTTGTCATTCGACAGGAAGCGGTACTTATTCGCGATCTCTTTGGCCCTGATCCCCGTCCACTGCGAGAAGAAGCTCAGGAAATCATTCGCCGAGCGGCGCGCTTTGATGATGCGATGGGCTTTGTCATCGCTCGACAGCACCATAAACGGCACCTGGAAGTTCTGCTGATAAGCGTCGTCGTGCGCCAGATACTGCACCTCTTTTCCGCGCTCCTTGAACGCCAGCCCGTGATCGGAGAAATAGACCATCGAGAAGCTCTCGCCGGTGTTTTGCAGCTGGGCATAGAGCTTGCTGAGCAGGTCATCGGTCTGGGTCATGGTGTAGAGATAGCACGAGGTCTCTTTCGACTGCACGAACTCGGCATATTTCCCCTGAGTGCGATCGCAGGCCTGCGGGTGGGAGCCCATCAGGTGCAGAACGATCAGCTGCGGCTGGGTGCGATGGCTGCTGAAGACCTGTTCGGTCATCTTCAGTAACGCCTCATCCCGGGTATTTTTATCCGCCTCGAAATCACCGCTTTTCAGGAAATGCACTTCGTCAGCCCGTTTGGCAATGCTGGCGATGGCGGTATCGTATTCCCCGATCTGCCCCTGGTTGGAGAACCACCAGCTCTGGAAGTCCGCGCGGTTGGCGAGGGTCACAAAGTTATCCTGATACTGTGGCTTGTTATCCACTACCCGGTTAAGCGTCAGCCCCAGCGACTTCTGGGTTGAACCGCTGGCGGCAATGTAATCGGTAAACAGGGTGCCGTTGACCTTGCTGGCAAACGGGGTGTTATTCCAGTGGCCGCCAAACGCCCCCAGCGCATCGCGGCGGGCACTTTCACCGATCACCACCATATAGATGTGATACTTCGGTTTTACCCCCAGCACGTTCCAGGTGTCCTTCATCTGTGACAGTTCGGCCATCCGGGCCTGCTCTTCAACCACTTCCTGGTTGTTCACCACCACATCTTTGACGAA
Organism: Leclercia sp. LSNIH1; assembly: GCF_002902985.1. Taxonomy (NCBI): domain Bacteria; kingdom Pseudomonadati; phylum Pseudomonadota; class Gammaproteobacteria; order Enterobacterales; family Enterobacteriaceae; genus Leclercia; species Leclercia sp. LSNIH1. The sequence goes on from NZ_CP026167.1 coordinate 2,398,132, forward strand.
GCGAAACACCGGATAGCCGGTATCTTTCAGCTTGAAGACGCCGCCCCAGGCCAGGTTCTGCACCGGGGCGACGAAAAAGGCCACCACGCTGAAGACCAGGCACAGGCTGTCGATTTTGCTCCACGCGTTTCTGGGCTGGGGCTTACGGCGCACGGCAATCACGCCGAGCGCAAAGATAAACAGGGCGACAATATAGCTGTACCACGGGAAGATGGTGAGGATCTCCGTCGACTCTTCCATGTTGGTGGAGTGCATCGCCAGCAGGGTATTAAAGTTTGGCGCGCCGTAGGCCTGACCAAACGGGAAATACATGGCCGCCACCAGCGAGCAGATCCCAACCACCCCTTTCTGCAGTCGCGGCGCGCCGAGCCATAACAGATGCAGGATACAGGTGAAGGCAACGGCATACAGCAGGCTGAATTCGTAGCCCAGGGCAAAGTTAATCAGCAGCGACTGTAAAAAATAGAATCCCGTCCACGGGCTTAAGGCCCGGCTGCGGGTAATGAGCGTCTCTTTCAGGGTTAAATTCATAGGTCACTATCGCGAAAACGCCATGTGCTCACCCTGGCGCCAAGGGTCAAAACCTGCCTGAGAATGCGTAGAAGGGGGATTGAGGTCCGCATCTGCGAGCCGCAAAAAGTGCAGGGCTGCAAGAAGATAGAGCCAGTAAGGTATAACGTCAACAGATATAAAAGGGGTGTTTTGCGAAGAGGGCTGCATTTCCGTAAAAAAGATCGGGGAATAGCCGTCCGCGAGGGAGTATAGCGATGATAAATGACAAAAAAATGAAGCGGCGTACCGCGACGCCGCTTAGTGGGAAGGTTTGTTCTGCTCTGGCTTGCCGTTGATGATGTCGCAAATCATATTCAGCAGCATTAAGCGTACCTTAAAGGGAGAGTGGCTAAACACGCGCATACACCTCTTGAATTCGTTCATGTGACCTCCTGCGGGTTGATCCCTTCGATCCCTGAAGGGTGACTGCATTACATACAGATATAGCACAGGCTATGTTGTATAGCTATGGCTATTACGTTAATTTTTTGTGCTTGTGTAGCGATGGTTTACAATGGCCGCTTATGCATTGATACGCTTGATGTGTCACCGGATTGAGGAAGCACAATGAATCGCCGTGCAGGTAAACCAACAACAAAAAAAATGACGCAACTGGTCAATGTCGAAGAGCATGTCGAAGGCTTTCGCCAGGTTCGCGAAGCGCATCGCCGCGAACTGATTGATGACTATGTCGAGCTGATCTCGGATCTGATCCGCGAAGTAGGGGAGGCCCGTCAGGTGGATATGGCGGCGCGTCTCGGCGTCTCGCAGCCGACGGTGGCAAAAATGCTCAAGCGTCTGGCCACGGTGGGCCTGATCGAAATGATCCCCTGGCGCGGCGTCTTTCTCACTCCGGAAGGGGAAAAGCTGGCGCAGGCGAGCCGCGAGCGCCATCAGATTGTCGAAAACTTCCTGTTGGTGCTGGGCGTAAGCCCTGAGATTGCCCGCCGGGATGCCGAGGGGATGGAACACCACGTTAGCGAAGAGACGTTGCAGCAGTTCCTGGCCTTTACGCTGAAACACGGATCCGCCGCAGAATGACCTTTCCAGGCCTGCGGGCGCTGGCCCGCGATCGCTTCTTTCATCTGTTGCTGGTGGTCGGGATTGGACTCAGTTTTCTGGTGCCCTTCGCACCTGAGCGCTGGCCTGCCGCCATCGACTGGCACACCATTATTACCCTCGCCGGACTGATGATGCTCACCAAAGGGGTCGAGCAGAGCGGCTTTTTTGACGTACTCGGGCGCAAGATGGTGCGCCGTTTCGCTACCGAGCGGCGCCTGGCGCTGTTTATGGTCTTCTCTGCCGCGCTGCTCTCCACCTTCCTGACCAATGATGTGGCGCTGTTTATCGTGGTGCCGCTGACGCTCACGCTGCGCAAGCTGTGCGAAATCCCGGTCAACCGGATGATCATCTTCGAGGCGCTGGCGGTTAACGCCGGGTCGCTGTTGACCCCGATTGGTAATCCGCAAAACATCCTGCTATGGGGGCGCTCCGGGCTGTCGTTCGCCGCCTTTACCTGGCAGATGGCGCCGCTGGCGCTGGTGATGATGCTCACCCTGGCGCTGCTGTGCTGGTTTGCTTTCCCGGCAACGCCGCTGCGCTACCACAGCGGCAGCGCCGTCGCCCAGGCGAAACCGCGGCTGGCGTGGAGTTGTCTGGCGCTCTATCTGGTCTTTCTGGTGGCCCTCGATCTGAAGCAGGAGCCATGGGGAGTGCTGCTGGTAGCGGGGGGCTTCCTGCTGCTGGCGCGTCGGGTGCTGATAAGCGTCGACTGGACGCTACTGCTGGTGTTTATGGCGATGTTTATCGATGTGCACCTGCTAATTCAGGTCCCGGCGTTGCAGGGCGTACTGCAAAATGTCACCCATCTGTCGCAGCCGGGACTGTGGTTGACCGCCATCGGGCTGTCGCAGTTTATCAGCAACGTGCCCTCTACCATTCTGCTGCTGAACTATGTGCCGCCGACGGCGTTGCTGGCCTGGGCGGTAAACGTTGGGGGCTTTGGTCTGCTGCCGGGATCCCTCGCTAACCTCATCGCCCTGCGGATGGCAAACGATCGTCGTATCTGGTGGCGCTTCCATCTCTGGTCGCTGCCGATGCTGGCCTGGGCCGGGTTCGTCGGTTTCGGATTATTCCTTCTCATATAGTGCCCTCTTTGTCAGTTTTTCCTGGCAAATGTATAGCAACGTCCTAACTTTAGTGAGCGGTATAAATGGTGATACCGCTCACTAACAGGATGGATGCTGTTCTATGGCCGAAGAAAACCACACCTCTGACGACGCAGATAATAAAGACAGTAAAGAGACTGAACGTAAACGCCCCGGCAAAAAACCGCTGATTATTCTGGGTATTGTGGTGATCGTGATGGTCATCGTGGCCCTGGTCTGGTGGTTGATGACCCGCAACCAGGAGACCACCGACGATGCCTTCACCGAAGGCGACGCCGTCACCATCGCCCCGAAAACCGCAGGCTACGTCACCGAACTGCGGGTGCGGGATAACCAGCGGGTGAAAAAAGGCGATCTGCTGGTGACCATCGATCCCCGGGATACGCTCGCCCAGCGCGATCAGGCTAAAGCCCAGTTGGGTCTGGCCGAGGCCCAATTGCATCAGGCCCAGGCGCAGCTTGCCCTCTCGAAAGTGCAATATCCCGCCCAGCGCGACGAAGCGAATGCCCAGGTGATTAAAGCCCAGGCCGATCTCGCCAATGCCCAGGCGGAGTATCGCCGTCAGCGCGGCGTCGATCCCCGCGCCACTACCCAACAGAGCATCGACGCGGCCAATGCCCAGCTGCGCAGCGCCCAGGCCCAGCTAGCCAGCGCCAAAGCGCAGCTTGAGGTGGCCTCCCAGGTGCAACTGCAAATTCGCCAGCAGGAGACCAACGTCGAAGCCCGGGAACGTCAGGTGGAGCAGGCGCGCGCCCAGCTGGAGACCGCCGAGCTGAACCTTTCTTACACCCAGGTGCGTGCTCCCTTTGATGGCTACATCACGAAGCGCAACGTCCAGACCGGCACCCTGGTGCAGGCGGGCACCGCGCTCTTTTCTCTGGTTTCGAGCGATATCTGGGTGGTGGCCAACTTCAAAGAGTCCCAGCTGGAGCGGATGCGCCCCGGGAATAAGGTTACGCTGAGCGTGGACGCCTGGCCGGATATGGAGCTGGAAGGGCATGTCGACTCTATCCAGCAGGGGAGCGGCTCGCGCTTTGCCGCCTTCCCGTCGGAGAACGCCACCGGTAACTTCGTGAAGATCGTCCAGCGCGTGCCGGTGAAAATTGTTATTGATAAAGGGCTGGACCCTAATAAGCCGCTGCCGCTGGGCCTGTCGGTTGAGCCGAAGGTAACCGTGGAATGACCGACCACAGCCATGAAAACTGGCGGCCCGCCAGCAACCCGTGGGCGGTGGCGATCGTCGTCACCCTCGCGGTGTTTATGGAGATCCTCGACACCACCATCGTGAACGTGGCGCTGCCCCACGTGGCGGGCTCGCTCTCCGCCAGCTATGACGAATCCACCTGGGTGCTCACCAGCTATCTGGTGGCGAACGGCATCGTGCTCCCCATCTCGGCGTTTCTGAGCCGGCTTTTTGGCCGCAAGCAGTTCTTCCTGATCTGCATTGTGATGTTCACCATCTGCTCCTTCCTGTGCGGGATCGCCACCGAGCTTTGGCAGATCATCCTGTTCCGTATTCTGCAGGGCTTCTTTGGTGGCGGGCTGCAGCCGACCCAGCAGTCGGTGCTGCTCGACTACTTTAAGCCGGAAGATCGCGGTAAGGCTTTTGGCCTGTCGTCCATCGCCATTATTGTCGCCCCGGTGCTGGGGCCGACGCTTGGCGGCTGGATCACCGATAACTACTCCTGGCGCTGGGTGTTCTTTATTAACATTCCGGTGGGGATAGTGACCGTTCTGGCGATCTATCAGCTGCTGGAAGATCCGCCCTGGGAGAGTAAATCGAAGGAGAAACTCTCCGTCGACTGGACCGGCATCGGGCTTATCGCCCTTGGCCTCGGCTGCCTGCAGGTGATGCTCGACCGCGGGGAAGACGAAGACTGGTTTAACTCGAACTTTACGCGCACCTTCGCCGTCCTGACGTTGATCGGCATTATCGGCGCCATCTACTGGCTGCTGTATGCCAAAAAGCCGGTGGTGGATCTGCACTGCATGAAGGATAAAAACTTCGCGGTCTCCAGCCTGCTGATGGCCGGTATGGCGATGATCCTCTACGGCAGTTCGGTGGTGATCCCGCAGCTGGCGCAGCAGGACCTGGGCTATACCGCCACCTGGTCAGGGCTGGTGCTCTCGCCCGGCGCGATCCTCATTGTGCTGACCATCCCGCTGGTGCTGAAGCTGATGCCGATTGTGCAGACGCGCTGGATCATCGCCTTCGGCTTTGCCTGCCTGGCGACGGCCTTCTTCTGGTCGCGGACGCTGACGCCGGATATCGACTTCGAGACCCTGGTGCTGTTCCGCAGCGCCCAATCGATTGGGCTGGGGTTCCTGTTTGTGCCCCTGACCACCATCGCCTTTATCTCGATCCCCCGGCGGCTGAACGCCGACGCTGCGGCGCTCTTTACCATGTTCCGCAACGTGGCGGGGTCGGTGGGCATTTCGCTCTCGACGGCAGCCATCACCGAGCGCTCCCAGGCCCACAGCGCGCATCTCGCCACGCATACCTCGGCGTTTGATGAGCCGTTCCAGCAGACGATCCGCGAGATGGCCCAGGCGATCCAGAACTTTACCACCCAGGTGGGCGACCCCACCGGCATCGCCACCGGGCGCATGTACCAGGCGATGATTGAGCAGTCGCGTTTCCTGGCCTACGTGGACGTCTTCACCATTCTGAGCGCGGTGGCCCTCTTACTGATTCCGTTTTGTTTGTTGCTCTCGCCGGTTAAGAGCGAGGGGAGTGCAGGAGCACACTGATGATTCGACGTTTAAGCCCCCTGATGTTAATGCTGCTGCTGGCAGGCTGTGCCGTAGGGCCTGATTACCAGCAGCCCGCGCCGCAAACCCCGAGCCAGTGGAACGATCCGGGAGATGGCGGCGTGAAATCACAAACCGCGTCGAGCGCCATCAATCCTCGCTGGTGGAAAACCTTCGGCGATCCTCAGCTGGATAGCCTGATTGAGCGCGCCATCGCCGGCAACCTGTCGCTACAGCAAACCGTGCTGCGCATCGCCGGGGCGCGGGAACAGATCAACCAGGCGGGCGGCGCCTTCTTCCCGGCGGTGAACGGCAACCTGCAGGCTACCCGGCAGCAGCTGGGGCTGGAGGGGGAGCTGAAATCCCACGGCGTGTACGACCAGCTTGATGATGTCGACCCTGAATTGCGCGGGGCGCTGGGGCCGCTGACCCAGCCGATTAACCTCTATCAGGGCAGCTTTGACGCCCAGTGGGAGCTGGATCTGTGGGGCAAGGTGCGCCGCCAGGTTGAAGCCGCCAACGCTCAGCAGCAGGCGGCTATCGAGCAGCGCAACGATGCGCTGGTGTCGCTGGAGGCGGAAGTCGCCCGCGCCTGGCTCCAGCTGCGCGGTGCCCAGAGCAGCATCGCGACGCTCAACACCCAGATCGAGAGCGCGCAGCAGACTCTGGATCTGACCAGCAGCCGCCAGCGCGGCGGCCTGTCGCCGCAGATGGACGTGGAGAACGCCCGCGCCCAGCTTGGCAATCTGGAGGCGCAGCTTCCGCAGTATGAAGCCCAGGCGCGGCAGGCGATGAACGGCCTGGCGATCCTGCTGGGCAAACCGCCGGGGGCGCTGGACGGCGAATTGCAGGCCAGCAAACCGCTGTCCGAGTTGCCGGAAATTGTCCCCACCGGGATCCCGTCCACGCTGGCGCGGCGACGTCCGGACGTGCGTGAGGCCGAGGCGAATCTGCATGCGGCCACCGCGCAGATCGGCGTGTCGGTGGCGCAGCTCTTCCCCAGCGTCTCCCTCAGCGGCCAGTTTGGGCTGCGTAACAGCGAGGCCAGCTGGCTCACCGACTGGAGCAGCCACTTCTACAGCGTCGGGCCGCAGGTCTCTATTCCCATCTTCCAGGGCGGACGGCTGGTCTCCAGCGTGAAGGTCGCCCGTGCCCAGCAGGGTGCCGCCGTGCTGGACTATCGTCAGACGGTGCTTACCGCGCTGGGGGATGTGGAAAATGCGCTGGTCAGCTACCGCACCGACCAGAAGCGGGAGGCGGGATTAAGCAAAACCATCGATGCGCTGCAAAACGCTTTCGATCTGGCGAGCAGCAGCTATCGTCAGGGGATCGCCACCTTTATCGACGTGCTTGATGCCCAGCGCCAGCTGGCCCAGGCGCAGCAGCAGCGGGATCAGGCCCGGGTGCAGAGTGCGCTGGATCTGGTGGCGCTCTATAAAGCGCTTGGCGGGGGATGGGAGCCGTATCAGGAGGTGCAGCTGCCGGATTATGCTGTGTTTGGGGATGCGCCGAGGGGATGATTTAGCGCTTTGGAAAGAAATTGCATATTCGTCTTTCAGAGGCAAGTTCCGTTCACTTTATGACGGATAGAATATGACGTTCCATCACACGTGAACGGGAAAAGGGGGCCACCGCGGCCCCCTTTTCAATCCCCGCGGCCCCGCAAGAAATCGGTGCTTCGCACTGCGCTCACCTCCCGACCTGCTGCCTGCGGTCGGCTCAACTCGACAGCCTGTCTCGATTCGCCTCTGGCCGCCATCCCTGGCGTCCAGCCCTTGTCATCCGGTCTCCGGCTCGCCGATTTCAGCGGGAACTCAACCCCCGTGCCACATGCAAGACTTATAAAAAATCTTTTTAAATCTTCTTTCAAACAGCTGGAATGGTGGAGGGGGCGGGAGTCCGGCTGAAAATCGCCGAAGCGTTTCCTGTAGGCCGGGGCGAGGCGCAGGGATGCGCCGAGAGGGCGTGACCTACATGGATGTAGGATCACGCCCGACCCGAAAGCCGGAAGGAATAAGCTGAAGACAAAATTGCCGGGAGCAATTTTGGACAGCGCTTGCGCTGGCCCCGAAGGGGTGAGCCCCAGGGATGGGGCGAACAATCCGCGAAGCGGCGATTTTCTTTGCCGGGAGCCGGGATTGTTAAGGGGGCGGCGATAGCCCCCTTAACACGTTCACCGCAGCGGGGTGAACATAATGCAGAAATGCTTTAGTGAACGGAACAATTCCACCGTTACGACAGAATTGTTCCTTTAACAAACGGTCGATTAGTTCAGACGAACCGGCATCCCCGAACGATTCTGAATCGCCTGATCCACAATCGTCGCATCCACATCCTGCTGGCCGGTCACCGCCTGCACATTGCTGGTCAGGGTAATTGGCACAGTCACGTTATTGTCGATCTGCTCTTCGCTGGTAGAGAGCGGGTTATGCACTTCGAGGTAACGGCTGCCATCTGGCTCGGTGGTCGCTTTTACCGGCTCGTTGATGAACTGTACGCGAGTACCCACCGGTACGTTTTCGAACAGGAATTTGATGTCGTCGTTACGCAGACGTACACAACCGTGGCTCACGCGCAGGCCGATACCGAAGTTGGCATTGGTGCCGTGAATCGCATACAGACGGCCAATATAGAGCGCGTACAGACCCATTGGGTTATCCGGGCCCGCAGGCACAACGGCTGGCAGCGGCTCGCCCGCGGCAATGTATTCCGCGTGCATTTTCGCGGTTGGGGTCCAGGTTGGGCCCGCTTTCTTACGCTCAACTTTGGTGGTCCAGTTCATCGGGGTATCTTTACCCAGCTGGCCGATACCGATTGGCAGCACGATTACGGTGTTGGTGCCTTTCGGGTAGTAGTACAGACGCATTTCGGCGCTGTTGATGATGATACCTTCATGCACGGTATCCGGCAGGATCAGCTGCTGAGGAATGTTCAGCACGGTGCCGCCTTTCGGCAGGTACGGATCGACGCCCGGGTTAGCTTCCATCATGTTGGAGAGGCCAAGTTGATATTCTGCTGCGAAATATTCCAGCGGCTGGCTGTTGCCTTCTTCAATGGTCACAACCTGGTTCTGACCGACCAGACGGCTACCGTCGGTTGGCAGTGGATAGGTGACAGCAGAAGCGGTCTTGCAAAACCCTACTACGGCAAACGCCGCCGCAAAAAGCGAAGTTAATTTCATATTCATGTTGTGCGAGGTATCTGTGCCACGTTGGCAGGTTGTTTAAAAGTCAGAACGGTTTAGGGAGCGCATTATATGTGCATTCCCACCCGCATGGAATTCGGATGTGTACTAAATCACACTTTTTTCAATTCTGTTAAGTGTAGCGCTACGTTGTTAAGCGGGATCTCATTTCGGAATTGTGGCATAATGCCGGGTTTATCACACTTCTCGCAGGAATCTCCCGTGTTAGTTACCAGCAACGTCACTATGCAGTTTGGCAGTAAGCCGCTGTTCGAAAACATTTCCGTCAAGTTTGGCGGCGGCAACCGTTACGGCCTGATTGGTGCCAACGGTAGCGGAAAATCCACCTTCATGAAGATCCTCGGCGGCGATTTAGAGCCGACCCTGGGCAACGTTTCTCTCGATCCGAACGAGCGCATCGGTAAGCTGCGTCAGGATCAGTTCGCCTTTGAAGCGTTTACCGTGCTTGATACGGTGATCATGGGGCACGTTGAGCTGTGGGAAGTGAAGCAGGAGCGCGATCGCATCTACGGCCTTGCCGAAATGAGCGAAGAAGATGGCTATAAAGTGGCCGATCTCGAAACCCAGTACGGCGAAATGGACGGCTACTCCGCCGAAGCCCGCGCCGGTGAGCTGCTGCTCGGCGTCGGTATTCCGGTTGAACAGCATTACGGCCCGATGAGCGAAGTCGCGCCAGGCTGGAAGCTGCGTGTTCTGCTGGCGCAGGCGCTCTTCTCCAACCCGGATATCCTGCTGCTCGACGAACCGACGAACAACCTGGACATCGATACCATTCGCTGGCTGGAGCAGACGCTGAACGAGCGTAACAGCACCATGATCATCATCTCGCACGACCGTCACTTCCTGAACATGGTCTGCACCCACATGGCCGATCTCGACTACGGCGAGCTGCGCGTTTATCCGGGCAACTACGACGAGTACATGACCGCCGCGACCCAGGCGCGTGAGCGTCTGCTGGCCGACAACGCCAAGAAAAAGGCGCAGATTGCCGACCTGCAATCCTTCGTCAGCCGCTTTAGCGCCAACGCCTCTAAATCCCGTCAGGCCACCTCCCGCGCCCGTCAGATTGACAAAATCAAGCTGGAAGAAGTTAAAGCCTCCAGCCGTCAGAACCCGTTCATCCGCTTCGAGCAGGATAAGAAACTGTTCCGTAACGCGCTGGAAGTGGAAGCCCTCACCAAGGGCTTTGAAGAGGGGCCGCTGTTTAAAAACTTCAACCTGCTGCTGGAAGTGGGTGAGAAGATCGCGATTATCGGCGCCAACGGCGTGGGTAAATCCACCATGCTGAAGACCCTGGTGGGCGAACTCCAGCCGGACAGCGGCACCGTGAAGTGGTCCGAAAACGCCTCTATCGGCTATTACGCGCAGGATCACGAGTATGAGTTTGAAAACGACCTGACCGTATTCGAATGGATGAGCCAGTGGAAATCAGAAGGCGACGACGAGCAGGTGGTGCGCAGCTTCCTGGGCCGTCTGCTCTTCAGCCAGGACGATATCAAAAAACCGGCGAAGGTCCTCTCCGGGGGTGAGAAGGGCCGTATGCTGTTCGGCAAGCTGATGATGCAGAAACCGAACATTCTGGTGATGGACGAACCGACCAACCACCTGGATATGGAATCGATCGAATCGCTGAACATGGCGCTGGAGATTTATCAGGGCACCCTGATCTTCGTCTCCCACGACCGTGAGTTCGTCAGCTCGCTGGCGACCCGCGTAATTGAAATTACGCCGGAGCGCGTGGTGGACTTCAGCGGTAACTACGAAGACTACCTGCGCAGCAAAGGTATCGACGGCTAATCACCCGTTTCTGACCCTTCCCGTCCGGGGAGGGTCTGCTTTCCCCCTGTCTACACGCTTTCCCCCGCATTTTTCATAACTTATTGTTTATAAACACAATATCAATGCGTTTATATAATTGGTATACCAATTATGGCACCATTTCACCTGTCATATAACTATCGGAAAATTGGTATAAAAACTTAAAAGAAAGGAGAACCGGCGGCGAGCGGAAATCAGGCAGTTTCGTGCAAAAAGCGGGATAAAAGCGGCACACACTTTGTAACCGTTATGCGGTGAGACATCATGACCTGTTGTTTGCGTTAAGAAAAATGATTTTTAACGTAACCGGAGCGCGGTCACAAAATTACCGGGGGGAGATTAAGCGGGGCGGCGACGCCCATACTGGACGCGCCGCCATAAAGGGGTCAGGCCATGCCGAGTGCGCGCTTGCCGTGAATGTTCAGATCATCAACGGTGAAACGTGACTGCCACGTCGCTTCATAATCTTCACGCGGGAAATCGCCTGGCGAGGCGCCGGTTTCCAGCGCCGCTTTTACCTTCTTCGCATAGGCGAGGTTTTTCTCACACATCGGCGCCGCCGGAATGTACATCACGTTGCCCCAGCCCTGCTGGTTCTCGACCGGGGCCACCGAGTGGATCACATCGCAGTGCCACCACACGGAGTCACCTGCTTCCAGAGCCGGAATGCTGGTCAACGCTTCCATTAACAGCGGATGCCACTTCTCGGAGATCGGCAGCACGCGTCCTGGCGCCACGCCGCAGAGTTCATCTTCCGGCACATCATCCAGCAGCGGACGCAGCAGAATGTACGCCATCGCTTCCGGGATTGGCACCACGTGCAGCAGCCCCTGATCCGGGATCATATCTGAGAGCGCCGTCCAGCCCTGGAAGGTGCGGAACACCGAGCATTTGGTGGTGTTGTCCACGGTGTACTCTTCCACTTCGGTGCGGTGGGCGGCATCCCACGGATCGTACTGCTCGATATTGCCATCAAAGACCCGGGCGAAGACCTGCTGATAGGCCGGAAGCAACCAGCGCTCCAGCGCGCCGGAGTCAGTGTGCGCCCCCAGACCCTTCGAGGTGGTTCCCGGCGGACGGCGACGAATGCGGTCCGGGTAGATCACGCTGACGTCCGGGTTGAACCACTGCTTGCCGTTGCTCTCAAAAGTCCATAAACGGTTCAGGAATGACTGCACCTGGGCCATCTCTTCGCTCTGACGGGCTTCCATCTGGGCGTGCGACCAGTAGATCGGGTAGATCTCCGGGCGGGAGGCGGTGAGGGTGCCAAAGAAGTTATCCCCCGGACCTTTATAGACATCATCAAAACGGTTGAGATCCAGATAGTCGAGCATCGCGTTATCCCACGCCAGCGCCTGCTCACGCGGGAAATGACCTTTGATTACCGCACAGCCCCGGCGTTTCACCGCCTCGCGCTGCGCCGGGCTGATGTTACCGCTCTGCACGTCGGCAAAGGGGATCACCGGCCAGACAGGATCGCCTTTGCTTTTCAGGGCATTAATTTCTGCCACGCGGCTGGCAATTTTATCGCTCAGGCGATCAAACACGCCCTGCACGTCGCCAATCTGCGCCCGCAGGTCACGTTTCATCTGGCGGATGGCCGCTTTGTGATCAGCGGGCAAAGTTTCACTGGTAAACGTTAAGGTCATAACAGCCTCGCTATCTTTCATTCGAAAGTAAAAGTAATTACAAGTGATACTTTAGGTTAAAAAAAAGTTAATGCAAGTTAAATAACTTGATGAAGTGCACAACCCGGAGAAAAAGAGGGAGGTTCGCCGGAGGAGGCTCCGGCGGGAAAATCAGTTGCTGAAAGGCGGGGTGTTATCGAGGACGGCCTGAATCACGTTCAGCGCGCCCTGGTGGTTGTTGTCGTCGGTCTGATAGCGGGTGATGGCTTTGATATTTTCGCCCGCGTTACCCATGGCGAAGGAGTAGTGGGCAAATTTCAGCATTTCGGCGTCATTACCGCTGTCGCCAATGGCGACGCACGCCTGCGGGGAGATGTGCCAGCGTTTCAGCAGGCGGCTGATGCCGTTGGCTTTATGCAGGCCGGGAATGATCAGATCGACAAAGCCAAACCCGCTGGTCACCGGCTTCATGATGCCGTCGAGGGAGACATGCAGGGCGTCAATCAGGTTCGGGATATCGCTGTCCGGCAGGTTCAACGAGAACTTGAACAGTACGTCGTCGATGTCGCGATAGTCGCTGATGCGCTGTAAGCGGTGATAGTGTTTTGACATCAGGTCGACGAAGGCATCGGGTGCCTTGTCGCTGACGTAAGCACTCTCCAGACCGCAGGCGACAAAATTCAGGGCGCTATCTTTCAGCAGTTCGCCAATGACAATCTGCGACTCATGTTTGGTCAGTTCGCCGTGGAAGATCTGCTCGCCGTGATCGAACACCAGCGCGCCGTTCTCCGCCACGAAGGAGATCTGCGATTTCAGCTCCGGGAAGAAGGAGATGAGCTGGTAATACTGGTTGCCGCTGGCGACAACGAACTCGATATTGCGGGCCTGAAGTTGCTGGAACTGCGCCTGAAAGCGGTCACGATCGTACTGCTTGGCGTCATCAAGAAAAGTTCCGTCCATATCGGTGACGATAACTTTAACGGTCATACATTGCGCTCCTGGATATAACTGCGACCAGCAACATTCTAATAACAATGTGACCAAAACCACAAATTTAATTTCGAATGAAAGTGAAAAGCCGGGTGGCGCTGACGCTTACCCGGCCTACGGGGGGAATTGTAGGCCCGGTAAGCGTAGCGCCACCGGGCAATGGGGTTACAGCGTATGCTCAGTACGCGCAATAATATCGTCCTGCGCATCCGGTGACAGGGCGGTGAAGAATGCCGAGTAACCCGCCACGCGCACCACCAGATCACGATACTGATCCGGGTGTTTCTTCGCTTCCAGCAGCGTTTCGCGCGACACGATGTTGTACTGGATATGCCAGCCTTTATGCACCTCGAAGAAGGTGCGCAGCAGCACCATCAGCTTCTGGCGGTCGCTGTCGTTATCCAGCGTCGCCGGGTTGAGCTTCTGGTTCAGCAGCACGCCACCCAGAATCGCCTCGGTCGGCAGTTTGCCCACGGAGCCGATAACCGCGGTTGGGCCCAGGTGGTCCGTACCGGAGGCCGGGCTGGCCCCTTCCGCCAGCGGAGTATGCGCTTTACGCCCGTCCGGGGTCGCCATGGTTGCCGCGCCAAACGGCACGTTGGCGGAGATGGACGAGGTGCCGGCATAGTAGTTGCCGCCAATTGGACCGCGACCGTAGCGCGGGTTATGGTACTGCTTCAGCTCTTCGATGTAGGTCTGGTAGGCACGGGTCAGCAGCAGATCCACGCTGTCGTCGTCGTTGCCGTACTTCGGCGCGCCGTTGATCAGACGCTGGCGCAGCTGCTCGTGGGTCAGCCCCTCGTAATCATCCGCAAGGGCCGCCGCCAGCTGCTGCTGACCAATCGCCCCCTCTTCAAAGACCAGCTTCTTCACCGCCGCCAGGCTGTTGCCAAGGTTGGCGATGCCCACCTGCAGGCCGGATACCCAGTCGTACTTCGCGCCGCCCTGCTTTATGCTCTTCGCGCGCTCAATGCAATCATCCACCAGCGCCGAGCAGAGAATGTCGTGGACGTTCTCTTCCAGCATGGTGTCCACCACATATTCGATTTCGATGGACTTGCGGGTGTAATAGCGGATCTGGCTATCCCAGGCGGCCATCACTTCGTCAAAGTTGTTGAAGTTGCCCGCCGAGAGCGCTTTTTCCTGCGGCAGGAATACTTTACCGCTGGTGGCGTCGCGGCCACCCTCCATCGCCGCCAGCATCACGCGGGCGAAGTTAATGAAGCTCATGCCGGTGCAGCGATAGCCCCACTTGCCGCCCACGGCGGTTTCGATACAGCCGATGGCCGCATAGTCGTAGGCGTCCTCTTTCTCTACCCCGAGCTTGATAAATTCCGGGATCACAATCTCATCGTTGTTGAAGGCTGGCATCCCGAAGCCACAGCGGATCACCTGCACGCAGGCGTCGAGGAAGTCGTTGCTCATGCCTGCATGGTAGCGCACGCTCAGGTTCGGCTGGGTGGAGCGCAGACGACCGCAGGATTCCAGAATCGCGTAAGAGAGCGGGTTCACCGCATCCATCGCCATACCGTTCACCAGTTTCTGTCCGCCGATGGTAACGTTCTGATACAGCGGGCTACCGGCAGAGGCTTTGGAGTGGGAGCCGGAGCGGATCTTGTTCACCTCCAGCAGCTTCAGCCAGCAGCTGTGCAGCAGCTCAATGGCGTGCTCACGATCCAGAGACTGGTTCAGCTCCACGTCGCGGCGGTAGTACGGGTAGAGATACTGGTCCATCCGGGCAAAGGAGACCGAATGGCCGTTGGACTCAATCTGCAGGATCAGCTGGATGAAGTAGCACAGCTGCAACGCCTGCCAGAAGGTTTTTGGCGGTTCGTGGGCGATCACATCGCAGTTTTCCGCCATGGCCAGCAGTTCGTCGCGGCGGCGTTCGCGGGTTTCGCTGGCGGCCATCTCACGCGCCAGGTCGGCAAAGCGTTCGATATGCATACTTACCGCTTCCAGCACGATATCGATCGCTTTCAGGAACTGTTCACCGTGCAGATCATCCAGTACCGTCAGGTTGATGCGGGAGCGGCGCTCGGCCACCTTGTGGCGCAGGCCGTCGAGCCCCTTTTCCAGCAGCAGTGGGAAGTTCACCGCCAGGTGGGCGTCGCCGGAGGTCATGTTGCCTTCGGCTTTAATAATCCCGGTTTCCAGCAGGCCTTTTTGCTCATCGGTGAACATACCGTAGCAGCGATCCTGCACCGTCTGGCCACGCCACCACGGGCAGAGTTCATGCAGAACGCGTTTGTTCTCTTCGCTTACCGCAAAGCCCGCGCCCGGACGGTCGGCGAGATCGTCGATCTCTTTTTCAATCCACGAGACGGTGTATTCCGGGAAGATCGGCGCAGCGCGCACTTCGCTTGCCTGGTTACCCATAATCAGTTCGTCATGTTTGATCCAGATGGTGCGCTGCGCCAGGTGATGCGCCAGGGCCAGCGCGCGGCGGACCGGGATCGGCTTATCCATATGCTGCTGGTACATCTCGGTATAGTGCTGCGCACGTTCGGTACAGACCGGCGGCTTTACAATATGGACCAGGGCAGTTTTATGCGCCTTAATGCGATCGCTCAGGGTAGTAAGATTCAGCTGTGTCATAACATTATCCTCGTAAGGTCGCGGTTAACCCTTTCTGGGCGGCGTACTGCCGGGCAAAGTCCAGTAATGCAGGATTATCGAGTGGTTTATTAGGGGCAGAGTAGGGTTGGCCGAGCAGGGTGTATTTGTTCATGCCCAGCGTGTGATACGGTAAAAAATGGATGTCACGGACGTTCAGTTCATCCGCGGCAAAATTGGTAATCGCGGTAATCGACGCTTCATCGGCGTTAAAGCCCTGGATCAGCGGCACGCGAATGGTGAGCGTTTTCCCGGCGGCGGCGAGGCGCCTGAGGTTATCCAGCACCCGTTTCGCCGAGCCGTCGGTCCACTGCTTAAAGACCGCGCCGTCGACATGTTTCAGGTCGGCGAGAAACAGATCGATGTACGGTAACGACGGTTCGATATAGTGCCACGGCACGTGCAGACAGGTTTCCACGGCGGTATGAATGCCCGCGTCGTGGCTGGCCTGGAAGAGGGCGCGGGCCAGCGTCGGGTTCATAAAAGGTTCGCCCCCGGAGAGGGTGACGCCGCCGCCGCTGCGATCGTAAAACGGCTTATCCCGCAGGACGGTGCTCATGATCTCTTCCACCTGCTTCTCTTCACCGCAGACGGTCAGGGCCTGAGTCGGGCAGCAGTGGGTGAGGGCATCCAGATGGGTATCGTCGAGTTTTTCGCGGTGGATCACCAGGCCATTCAGCGTGCGGTGGATGACCGCGGGCGCCGCCTGCTGGCAGAGGTTACACCCCTCCAGGCACAGGCGAGCGTCGAACAGCAGATCCCGCGAGCGTTCGCGGCTTTCAGGGTTCTGACACCAGCGGCAGCACAGGGAGCAGCCTTTCATAAAGACCACGGTACGAATCCCCGGGCCGTCGTGTGTCGAATAACGCTGAATGTTGAAGATCATAATGTCGCCTCTTGTTGCGTATGAATATTAAATTACTTTCGAATGAAAGTTATCTTGACGCAAATCAACTCTGAGGCAGGTTTTGCCGTGATAGGGTTACGGCATAGTCATTTTTGAGGACCCCATCATGGAACTGTATCTCGACACATCCGACGTCATTACTGTTAAAAAACTGGCCCGCATCTTTCCGCTGGCAGGCGTCACCACCAACCCAAGCATTGTTGCCGCGGGCAAAACGCCGCTGGAAGTCCTGCTGCCGCAGCTGCAGGAGGCGATGGGCGGCCAGGGCCGTCTGTTTGCCCAGGTGATGGCGACCAGCGCGGAAGGGATGGTGGAAGATGCGCTGAAGCTGCGCGGTATCGTCGCGGATCTGGTGGTCAAAGTGCCGGTCACGGCGGAAGGGCTGGCGGCCATTAAGATGCTGAAAGCGCAGGGTGTGCCGACGCTCGGTACGGCGGTCTACAGCGCGGCGCAGGGGCTGATGGCGGCGCTGGCGGGGGCGGAGTATGTCGCGCCCTATGTCAACCGCGTGGATGCGCAGGGCGGGGATGGCATTCAGACGGTGGCGGAGCTGCAACAGCTGCTGACGCTCCACGCGCCGCACGCCAAAGTGCTGGCCGCGAGCTTCAAAACCCCGCGTCAGGCGCTGGATTGCCTGCTGGCGGGCTGTGAATCCATCACCCTGCCGCTGGATGTGGCCCAGCAACTGATTACCTCTCCGGCGGTGGACGCGGCGATTGCAAAATTTGAGCAGGACTGGCAGAACGCCTTTGGACGGACATCGATCTGACCTTATTGCCGGGCGGCGCTAACGCTTGCCCGGCCTACGGTTCGAGGTTTTTGTAGGCTGGGTAAGGCGAAGCCGCCACCCGGCATGTTTTACCCCCCGCACACCTCACACCCCGGATTGCGCATCAGCTTCATCTCGCGGAACTGGCAGGTCATCGCGTCGTACATCACGATTTTCCCCGCCGCGGGCGTGCCGTAACGGGCCAGCACCTTAATCGCCTCCATCGCCTGCATCGACCCGATCACCCCCACCAGCGGCGCCATCACCCCCGCCTCAACGCAGGTCAGGGCGTTTTCGCCAAACAGACGGCTCAGGCAGCGGTAGCAGGGCTCGCCCTCCGCCCAGGTAAAGACGCTCACCTGGCCCTCCATGCGGATAGCCGCTCCGGAGACCAGGGGCGTTTTATGGCTGAAACAGCCGGCGTTAAGCTGGTTACGAATGGTGACGTTGTCAGTGCAGTCGAGCACCAGATCGTGTTGGGCTATCTGGTCAGAGAGCGCGGCGTCGTCGAGCAGGGCGTTGAGCAGCGTAAACTGCACGTTAGGGTTGATGCGCGAAAGCGATGCCTGGGCCGAGACCACTTTCGGCTCACCCAGGGTCGCATCGCTGTGCAGGGTCTGGCGTTGCAGGTTGGAGAGCGACACGGTGTCGAAATCGAGCAGCGTCATGCGCCCGACACCGGCCGCCGCCAGATACTGCGCCGCGGCGCAGCCTAATCCGCCGAG